>JBFARE010000039.1:0-84434 GCA_040674215.1 Nocardia sp. NPDC050193
AGGTCATCCAGCCCGGCCACCCACGCAGCCAGGTCTCCATCGATCGACACGACGAAAGACTCTACCGCACAACATAACCAAGTGCGGCTGGAGTACTAGAAATTCCACGGTGTTCCTCCGAATTCTCATCGCCGACTGTCCGGCGTAGCAGGAAACCTAGCCCAGAAAAGATGAGAAATGTCGTTGTTTCATCGAAAAACTTCACAGCTCAGCGCGCCCGGTTGCGGGCCAGGTTCCAGCTGTTCCAGGTGTCGTCGTCGAGCTGGTTCCCGAGCCGGTCGAGCAGGCCGTCGCGGATCGGCCCGGGCAGGCGGTCGAGGGCGGGGACGATATCGACGGACAGACCGGCCAGGTAGTCGAGGTCGATATCCCCGCCGCGCTCCCAGCGGTCGATGTTCTCGGCGGCGACCAAGCCCTCGGGATTCAGTGCGGCAAGGACCAATAGTGCGGCCGTCGCCGTCGCGATCGCACTGCGTGGCAGCCACGCCGTTTCCAGGCGCAGTACGGCGATGATCACCAGCACATAGACGACGCCGAGCCAGAGTTCGCACGTACCGACCAGCAACCGCAGCACGGTGAATCCGTACGCCTGCTGGTAGGTCCACATACGTCCGAGCGCGGAGGCGATCATCACCAGCGTGAGCCCGCACAACGCCCACAACATGCCGCGCAACCACAACCGGTCCGCGGCGTTTTCCCGGGCGGCCCGGTGCAGGACGGGCAGGATGACGGCAAGCGTCAGCACGGTGACCGCGGAGAGCTGCCAGAAGCCGCCCCGGGCGTACTCGGCGTAGGTCAGGCCGGCGGTGCGCTGCACATAATCGTCGCCACCGAACAGGGCCACCAACCGCGCCCCCAGGAACAGCGCGAACACCGCTGTCAGTGAGCCGACCGGTAGACTCCATTCCAGCCGCGCCAACGTCCGACGCCGGATTTTCGGCTGCCCGTCGGCCGGGGGCGGGGGTCCGGCGAGCAGGTACAGGGCGCCCAGAGTCCCGCTACCCGCTGCCACGAACACCACGACCCAGCGGGTCAGAGTGCCACCGTCCATTCGCGGCACCACACTGTCGATGAGCGCGGCGAACGTGGGGTCGGCACCGGCCAGTAGCGGTACGAAAACCGCCAGTAACGCCACCGTGACGGCGGCGGACACCCCGAGCCGGCGATTACGCGCCCCGGCACCGTCGGGCCGCTCTCCCCATGCCGTATACACCCAGGCGACGGCGCCGACCGACGCCAGCGGCACAGCCAGCGCGTCCCGGATTATCCCGCGCACGGAACGCCCGCCCACCACCGCCAGCGACCCGGCCACGGCCGCCGCCACCACGCACAGCACGAACAACCACTCCGCGGCGCGGAAGGTGCCGACCGCCAGCAATGCCAACGCCGTGATCGCCCACCACAGGCGTTCCCGGTTCCGGGTCTGTCCATGCTCCGGCCCCGCGGTACGACGTGCCCGGCGATGGACCGCACCGACCGCGGCCGCCGCCGCGGAACCCGCGAGCAACCAGCCGATTCCGGGCCGGTCGAGCGGGACGGTCGCCGCCGCGACCAGACCCGCGATTCCCGCCGCGGGCAGGACACCCGCCGGGTAGGCGACCAGGTGCCGGTGTGGTGGAACAGCCGGCGGATTCGGGTGGTCCGGTGCACTTCGCGTGCTCGGCTGCGGCACTGGAATCCGGCTGCCGGACCCCCGGAGTGCAGCCTCGGAAGTCGGATCAGCGGCGGTTTCCTTCCCAGCTGCGCCCGACCCGCCCGATTTCCCGGTGCTGCCAGGTCCGGCAGAAGCTGCTGATTCGATACTCGGCGCCGTTCCTTCGGTTGCCGGTGTTCCCGGCGGCTTCGCTGCATTCTCGGCGGCCGGTGTGGTTCCGAGTTCGGCGGATTCTGTCGATTTCATCGCGGTCGATCGTTGCGAGTTGTCGTCGTTCGGTGTAGCCGGTCTGGGCATAGGGCCCTCCTGAAGGTGTGCGTTATCGCCCCGGGGCCGATCGGCGGCCGGGCTGTGCAGCGGGAAAGGTCAGTGGTCGGGCGGCGCGGTGGCCGGCAGGATCACCCGGATCCGGGAGCCCGGGTCGGTGACGCCGATGGCGCCACGGTGCAGATCGACCACCCAGCGTGCGATAGCGAGTCCGAGCCCGGTGCCGCCGCCGTCGGTACGGCCACCGCGGGTGAACCGGTCGAAGATGCGCTCGCGCTGGGCAGGCGGTATACCGGGACCGTCGTCCTCGACATCGATGACAAGGTCGTCGCCCACGGTGTGGGCGCGGAGCCGGACCTCGCCGCCGGCCGGGCCGTGCCGGGCGGCGTTGTCCAGGAGGTTGAGCACCACCTGGTGGAAGCGGGCGCGGTCGGCGTACACGGTCGCGGTCACCGGCTCGACCTCGCTGCGGAAGCGGATCCCGCGGCCCGATGCGGCCGTCATGACCTCCACCTCGGCCACTACTTCCGCGAAAAGCGGGGCGATGGCGAATTCGCCACGGTCGAGCGAGACGGCGCCCGCCTCGATACTCGAGATGTCGAGTAGTTCGGAGACGAGCCGCCCGAGCCGTTCGGTCTGCGCTAGCGCCGTTTCGAGTGTTTTCGGATCGGGCTTCGAAACCCCGTCCACCAGGTTTTCCAGGATGGCGCCCAGCGCGGTGATGGGGGTGCGCAATTCGTGCGAGACATTGGCTATCAGGTCACGGCGCTGCTGGTCGGCTGCGGCGAGGTCGTCGGCCATCCGGTTGAACGCTTGGGCCAGCTGGCCCACTTCGTCGCGGGAGGAGGCGCGCACCCGGCGCGTGTAATCCCCGCGTGCCATCCGCTGGGCGGCGGCAGTCATCTCACGCAGCGGCATGGTGATGCCGTGCGCCAGGAATTGGGAGGACACCAGTGCGATCACCATCGCGGCCAGCGTGGTCATCGGTGGCAGCCAGCCGATCTGCAGACGGAAATAGCCGAAGGCGAGTCCGCCCGCAAAGGTCATCAGAACGGCCAATTTGAGTTTGATGGAGCGGACCCGATCCAGCGGCCGCGGCAATACTGCCGCTACCCGGTCGGATACCCGCCGCAACCCGCTCACGACACCGCCGCGGGCGTCGGCGGCGGTGATCGTGTGCCCGCTCATCTGTTCTCCAGCGCGTACCCGACACCATGGACGGTCCGGATCAGGTCGGCGCCGAGTTTGCGGCGTATGGCCTTGATATGGCTGTCGACAGCCCGGCTGCCCGCGGCATCGGCCCAGTCCCATACCTCCTCGAGGAGCCGCTCGCGGGCCAGCACCGCGCGGGGCCGCTGCGCCAGCCGGGCCAGTAGATCGAATTCCAGCGGCGTCAGTTGTGCTTCGACCCCGCCGCGCCAGACCCGCCGCTGATCGGCGTCGATTCGCAGATCACCGACCACGGTGATCGCGCCGGGCAGCGCCGCGGCGCGGTCGACCCGGCGCAGCAGCGCGTGCACCCGGGCGGTGAGGACCCGGAGGGAGAACGGTTTGGTGAGGTAGTCATCGGCGCCGACGCCGAGGCCGACGAGCTGATCGGTCTCATCGGTTCGCGCGGTGAGCATCAGGACCGGCACCGAACGTTGCGCCTGGATCCGGCGGCAGACCTCCAGTCCGTCGAAGCCGGGCAGCATGACGTCGAGGACGACGAGATCGGGCGCGAAAGTGCTCGTGGCGGCTACCGCGGCGGGCCCGTCGTGGGCCAGCTCCACCGTGAACCCCTCGGCCCGCAACCGCGCCGCCACCGATTCCGCGATGGTGAGTTCGTCGTCCACCACGAGGATCCGCCGCGCCATCGCTCCCCCTGCCGGTGCGTTCTGTTCCATGGTCGGGAAGCCTAGCGACCCGGTGTGGAGAGAACAGGCGTCAATTGTGGAGATTCTGTGCGTCTCACCCGGCGCGAGAGCCAGGTTCGGCGATCAGTCGTTCTCGTCGTCTCCGGTGTCGATGCGCACGACCCCGTCGATACTCCCGAGAACCGCGCTCGCATCCACCGCACCGGGCCCGCTGAGCCGCAGCGCGACCGTGACCAGCCGATCCGGCGGCAGCTGAACACCGATGTCGGCACGTTGCGCGAGCACCGCCATCGAATAGATCGCCCATCCACGCTTGGTACAGGTGCTGAGGACGTCACGCAGCACGCCGCGGCCGTCCTCGTAGGTGATGATGTACCCGCGCTCGGCGCTACCGCGCCGCGAAATCCAACGCCCCAGCGGGGTGTAGCCGAGCACGATGACGAAGTGCAGTCCGGTGACCAGCAGCGCCAGCCACACCAGGCCGGCGCCGGCCGTCATACCGACCGCGGCGGTCTCCCACACCGACGCCGCGGTGGTGAGCCCGTGAATGGCGCCACGCCGGGTAATGATCAAGCCCGCACCGAGGAATCCGATACCGGAGACGATCTGGGCCGCGACGCGCGACGGGTCGAGGACGACCGTATCCGCCGACAGGACATCACCGAATCCGTACTTGCTGACGATCAGGAACAACGCCGAGGCCGTGCCGACAATCGCCTGCGTGCGCAAGCCCCCGCTCTTGCCGCGGAACTGCCGCTCCAATCCGATGACCGACGACAACGCGAAGGCCAGCAGGAGGTGCCCGATCTGGCCCGCACCCTGCGCGTTCGTGCTCGCCACCGCAGCGACCGTCGTCATCGGTTCCCATCGTGTCGCACCGGTGAGTCGTTGTCGACGCAGCTCGCCGCGGGGGAGACAGCGACCCGTGCGTGGTCGGACCGAAAGCGCCATCGACATATCCGCCCGATTTCGGGGCCCGGTACCGGTAACGCTTCCGATACCCGCATCGCAGGCCAGGTGACCTGCTTGTGGTCATACCGCGGCGGGTTGCCGAGGAAAGCCGGACGGCACCGCTCGAACACGACATCCCGAATCCACTTCCTCGGACATAACGATCCGGGCGACCGCGGGAGCGGAGAGTCGTGTGCCGGATCGCCGATATCCTCGGAACAGAGCGCGGCACCTACTACGGCCGTCGCGATATGGGACCGCCCGCCCGAGGCCGCCTCCGATCGAGCAGCCCTCTTCCGGTAACTGCCGCCAGGCGCTGCCGCGTGTATTCTTTGCCTGGGGCGGGTGGTACGGCATGAAATGACTGTCGATGGTATCTGACCCTTTCGCCACGCAACGCAACCTGAATGTAGACGCGGTCGCGGAGTTGAGAGGCGTCGGGCTGGAGGCCACCGAGGAGATCGGCCGGGGTGGGTCGGGGATCGTGTATCGCTGCGTCCAGCCCCTCCTCGACCGCGTGGTAGCCGTGAAGGTTCTGACCTTCGAACTGAATGGTGACCGGGAGCGATTTCTCCGCGAACAGCAGGCGATGGGCCGGCTGACCGGGCATCCCAATATCGTCGAGGTGCTCGAGGTCGGCGAGACCGGGTCCGGCCGGTTGTACCTGGTGATGCCGTTCCACCCGCAGGGCTCGCTGGAGGCCCGAATACACCGGGATGGCCCGTTACAACTCGACGAACTGCTGCGACTGGGGGTGAAGCTCGCGGGCGCGCTGGAAACCGCGCATCGTGCCGCCATACTCCACCGGGACGTCAAACCGAGGAATATTTTGCTCACCGACTACGGCGAACCGGCGCTCACCGACTTCGGCATCGCCCACCTCGCCGAAGGCCTCTGTACCGCCACCGGTACGGTGACCGCTGCACCGGCGTTCACCGCACCCGAAGTCCTCGGTGGCACTCCATCGACTCGGGCGTCCGATGTGTACAGCCTGGCCGCCACACTGTTCTGCGCCTCCACCGGGCACACCGCGTTCGAGCGCCGAAGCGGAGAACAGGTCATGGCGCAGTTCGTGCGGATCACCACCGAGCCGGTGCCGGACCTGCGCGGACACCGAATCCCGGCGGATCTGGCCGCCGTGATCGAGACGGCCATGTCGCGCGACAGCGAGCAACGTCCCACCGCGGAAACGCTCGGCGAGCAGCTGCGGCACATTCAAGCCGCCCATGGATTCACCGTCGATCACATGGCCTTGCGTGGCGAGCCCGGCGAGCAACCCGGGCCGATGGCCGCGACTGCGCCCGCTGCTGCTCCCGGCCCGAACCGTGGAGGGACCGGGCTGCGGACCGCAGCCGGGAACCTGCCGCAGGAGCTGACCAGCTTTGTCGACAGGCGCAGCCAGCTCGCAGAGATCAAGAACCTGCTGTCGCAGTCGCCTCTGGTCACGCTGGCCGGGATCGGCGGGGTGGGCAAGTCGCGCCTCTCACTACGGGCCGCTCACACGCTACAGCGGAGCTACGCCGACGGCGTCTGGCTGGTCGAGCTGGCCGAGCTGCGCGACCCGTTGTTGTTGGTCGACGTGGTAACCACCACCTTCGGTCTCCGGCCGGCCGGCCGGCCGGCATTGGAAGCCCTGGTGGAACACCTGTCCGGTCGCGAGGTTCTCTTGGTCGTCGACAATTGCGAGCATATGCTCGATGCGGTGGCCGAACTCGTAGAGATCCTCCTGCAATCGGCACCGCGGCTGAAGATTCTGACCACCAGTCGCGAACCTTTGGGAATCGGTGGTGAAGTGGTCGTCCTGGTGCCGCCGCTGAGCTTCGATGAACCGACGGGTCCGGGTACGACCGGTAACGAGGCCGTGATGTTGTTCACCGAGCGTGCTGTCGCGGTAGTGCCGGATTTCCATCTCGATGAAACCAATCAGCGCACCGTGGCCGCTATCTGTGCGAGGTTGGACGGATTGCCCTTGGCGATCGAACTGGCCGCGGCGCGACTGCGCACCCTGTCCACAGACCAGATCTCGGAGCGGTTGTCCGACCGATTCGCCGTGCTTACCCGTGGCAGCCGGAGTGCTCCCACACGGCAGCAGACGTTGCGCTGGTGCATCGACTGGAGCTATGAGCTGTGCACCGCTACCGAACAACAGCTGTGGCGCCGGATATCGGTATTCGCCGGAACCTTCGATCTCATCACCGCCGAGGACGTCTGCGGGACCGGCCTCACCGACCAGGGCTTCCTGGACGCATTCTCCGGACTACTCGACAAGTCCATCCTCGTCCGGGAACAATCAGGCGCCGACCTGAGTTTCCGGATGCTGGAAACCGTGCAGGCATACGGCGTACAGAAGCTGGCCGAGTCCGGCGAACAGGCACAACTGGACCAACGCCATCGCAGCTGGTACGACCGTCTGGTCTCGCGGGCAGAGGCCGACTGGGTGAGTGCGCGGCAACTCCAGTGGATCACCCTGCTCGAGCGGGAACTACCGAACCTCCGTAAGAGCATGGAGCACAGCGTCTCGGAGGGCGACGCCGGCGGCTTGCACACCGCTGCCCACCTCTTCAGCTTCTGGTTCTCGACCGGGCGGATCAATGAAGGACGCCGCTGGTGTGCTCGCCTGCTCGACGCTGTATCCGAGGCACCGGCCGCCGACCGAGCCGCAGTGCTCAACACTGCGATCGTATTCGCAGGCCAGATGAGCGATCTCGGGACGGCGACGGAGCGCGTCGCCGAGCTCGAAATCCTCGCGGAACACACTGCCGACCCCTCGATCGGTGCTCTCCTCGCCTACGCGTCCGGATGCACCGCACTCCACAGTGGCGAATCGGATCTCGCCTGTATACGGCTGAACGATGCTGTCGACGCATTCAGTGCCCGAGGAAATGTCCTGTTCGAATTGAGGGCCCTGGTCGTCCTCGGCTGGGCTCTCGTCCTCCGCGGCCATCTGCCGAGCGGCATCGACTGCCTCGAAAGGACCCTGACACTTGCCGACGCCCATGATGAAGCAGAGATCCGAGCCCTGGCACTGCGGCCCTTGGCGCTCGCACTCTGGCGTCACGGGAACAGCGGGCGAGCGATGCGGCTGTTGAAGGAAGCTCTCGCCACCTCACGCCGACTGGTTGATCCGCTCGTCGCCGTTATCGCGCTCGAGATATTGGCGTGGATCTCGATCGAGCACAACCAGGCCCAGCGAACAGCGGTGTTACTCGGCGCAGCAGACGGGCTCGGTCACTCCATCGGCACCAGCATCGTGTTCCCCGACATGGCCGCCTTCCATACCGACTGTGCACGCAGAACCCAGGACTCCCTCGGCAAAAGGCGATTCGAGTCGGCCCACCGCAAAGGTTCTGCCATGACGCTGGAATCGGCCGTCGACTTCGCCCTCGGCGAGCAGGACCGAGACGTGGCGTCGACACACCAGGAGGTGCCGTTCACCAGGCGGGAGCGGCAAGTCATGGACCTCATCGCCGAGGGAATGACCAACAAAGCGATCGCCGCGCGATTGACGATCTCCCAGCGCACCGCGCGGGGACATGTGGAGAACATACTCACCAAACTCGGATTCAACTCACGCGCCCAGATCGCGGCCTGGGTCGTGGAACACTCCGGCGACACGCATTCTTGACGGCCTCATCGATGCTGTAACGGGACCCGGACGTGCACTGTGTTGTGGCGAACGCCGGAGTCACGACGGCCAAGCCGACACCCCCGCTGCCGCACCCATGAATCCGAGCTGTCCGCGTTCTCCGGCGATTACCACATGTGCGGCGACGAGCACGCCTACAAGCCTCGGCCCGAGGCAGAAGTTTCTAGTCGATCACATGGGTGGCGACGGGCTGCCAACGATGGCGACCCTGTTCCACCACAACACGACCGAAAGTGACATCGGCGAAATGTATTCCGAACCCCAGTGTGTTGTCCTGGACGAGTTGCTGCAGAATTGCGTGGCGGCTTCGAGCGCTCAGCACGGTATCGATATCCGGCTGGGCGGACCAGTGCGGGTTCTCGATCTGCACCGGTGAGTGGAACAGATCCCCGAAAGCGATCAGGCGCCGGCCCCTCGAGGCGATCTCGTAGACCGCATGGCCGGCCGAATGCCCCGGTGCGGGGATCAGCGTGATTCCGGGAAAGAACTCGCCGGCGTCCTCGACGAGCTCGAGTCGAGGACGCAGCACTCTCATCGTCTCGTCGAAGGGTCCGTGCACGTCGGAGGTTCCGTGGTGCCATTCGGCGGCGGTCATCACCGCTCGCGCGCGGGCGAACGGCGTGTGTCCGGTCGCGGGGTCGCGGGCACAGACCCATCCAATGTGGTCGAGGTGCAGGTGGGTGAAGGCGAGTACATCGACCTGATCGGGGCCGACACCGAACGCTGCCAGGCTCGCGAGGAAGGACCCGCCCGCGGTGGCCCCGATTCGAGGCACGGCCGGATCGGCCGGTATCCGACGTGGACCGAAGCCGGCATCGATCAGCACGGTGCCGTCGGGGGTCTCCACGAGCACCCCGCCCATTCCCGCCCGAAGGTAGCCGTCCTCGTCGAGATACTGGGGGTGGTGAGCCCAGTATTCGGCCGAACTGTCCGGCAGCCACAATGTGGGGTCGAGCTGCACCCATCCGTCATGGACATAGCCGACCCGGATATCGCCGATATGAACCGAACGCAGCTTCGGTGTGCTGTGCAGGCGCGCCTCGGCGGGCGTGATGTCGTCGACGCCGTTCATAGCGTTGTTCTCACCCCTCCGAAGGTGCTCGGTGATGAATCTACTGATCGCCGGGTCCACGCTATAGCCGAGCTCCGGTCCTGACACCACCCGCTGACAGAACGCGACCGAAGTTGGTGAGCTGCCGACCAGCGGCATCGAACGCCGGCGCCTCCGCACCGATCGTCGACCATTCGTTGCGTCCCAGACGCGCCGGTGGGCGCAGCCGATCGATCGCGGGAAGACTGTTGCCGCGGGCATCCGTGCGGATCATGGCGGCATCGACCGTGACGTGCAGAACCCGGCCGATCACCACGGTCGAGTCGCCGAGCGCCAGGGCATGTCCGAACCGGCATTCCAGTGCAATCGGTGACTCCGCGCCCCGCGGCGGCGCCACGGTCACACTGGGCTCCGGCGTCAGCTCGACCTCGGTGAACTCCGACAGCTCGGCGGGGATATCCGTGCCGGTGGCATTCACCTGCTCGAACATCGACTCCGTGGCGAGGCAGACGACGAACTCGCCGGTGCAGAGGACGTTGCGCAGCGAATCCTTTCTGCCCACCGAGGTGAACTGCACCATGGGCGGGCCGGGACGGCGGTGCGCAGCGACTCCACCGTATACGGGCAGACGTAACCGGAGGGGGTGGCCGGGCGGGGCGCGACGCCCGTCGCGGTCTCGTCGTACCCGTGGCCGACAACGAGCTGCCGATGTGTCCTTTCTACCTATCCGGCGATTCTCGATTCGTCGGCGATCAGCGGCTACGACACAGCGGGAGCGAGGGGTTCTCGCCGAGCGCGGTCGCGAATCGCACCACGGAACGCGTGGTGAGCCGACGAGAACGGCCGGCCGCCCCGGCCGGGACTCGGAAGATCGAAGGCCGGCCTCCGCGCGGTAGGGAGATCGGTGGAAAGGGTTGCCGTCGGTCGAGGCAGAAGCTTCTCCGAGCCGACCGACACGAAAAGAACGGTGTCTGCGATGACCGAAGTACTGCCACTTGCCTACGGGTACCTGCGCGACGATCTGCTCAGCGAACGCGGCTCGGCGGAAGGAATGCTACAAGCTGCCGCGAAAGCGCTCGGCTACGAACTGGGCACAGTCTTCCACGAGCCGCGGCCGTGGAGCGAGGGCCTGCCCCCCGCATTCGTCGATCTGCTCATGGAATGCCGACGGGCTGCCGCGGACGCGGTGATCACACCGCACGGCCATCTGTCCGAGACGGTATCTCGAACCGTCCTGCAAACGGCCCTGGTAACGCATGGCGAATTGGTCGTGCACGAGGTCGGTTCCTGATGCCGGCGGCGTGCAATGGCTGAGTCCCGGGTCTCACCGGCTTCGGGCGCGATCTGGCCGGCCGGTCATACGGTGACATTGCTGAAAGATCCGCCGGCATTTCTGTCGTCGCCGGCGAATGACGGCAGTGAGCTCATGCGAATACGGCTCGGTCCCGGGTCCGCTGTCGTGGTGTGCGACCCGGACCTCACCGGTCGCGTCCTCCCTGATGATCGCACCTTCGACAAGGGCGGCCCGCTGTTCGACACAGCCCGGAAGGGGGTGGGTGACAACGTGATCACCGGTCCGCACCGTAGGAATCGTCGGCAGCGATCGTTGCTCCGGCCGACGTTCGGCCGCGCACGACTCGCGAACTACGGCCGGGCGATGACAGCCGAGGCCGAT
This sequence comes from Nocardia sp. NPDC050193, assembly GCA_040674215.1. Classification (GTDB taxonomy): domain Bacteria; phylum Actinomycetota; class Actinomycetes; order Mycobacteriales; family Mycobacteriaceae; genus Nocardia. The sequence goes on from JBFARE010000039.1 coordinate 11,101, forward strand.
GCCAGGACCGCCGCCTGGAACGTCGGTGAAGTCGTGGATATGCGGGCCGCGGCATTGCGCCTGACCATACAGCCTGTGATGTTCCTCGTCGCGGGCGCACGGGTCGGGGGCTGAGCACAGACACCCGGCGCTATCTCGAGGGCCTGCGGCACGTGGTCCGCGGTAATCTCGATCAGGCACTCGATGGAGAACGTTACACAGTCGACGATCGAACCGTGGTCGACTGGTTCAGGGGGCCCGCTCCGCTAGGCTACCCGTGTGTCGGCAGGACGAACGTCTGTCAATGGATCGCCGCCAGCGGCCGCCAGCGATTTCGTGGGCCGTGATCGGGAGCTGGAAAAAATCGGGATGGCGTTGCTGGGCAGTGCCCGTCTGGTGACATTGATCGGTGCGGGTGGCATCGGAAAAACCCGATTGGCGTTCGAGGCCGTGCAGCGCTTCCAACGGGCGCGGCGCGTCCCGGTGCACTGGGTGCGGCTTGCTGTACTGCCGCGGGGCGCGGAAGCGACAGCGGTGGAGGAACAGGTCGCGGGCTCGGTGATCGAGGCCGATTTCTCCGGGAGGTCGGCCTGGGAGGCGGTGCTGGATACGCTGCGCCGCCGGGACGCGGCCGGACGCAGTGCACAGACGATCCTGGTCATGGACAACTGCGAACATGTGCTCGACGGTGCGGGCGCGGTGATCGCCGGCCTGCTCGACGCGGCACCCGGGCTCACCGTGCTGGCCACCAGCCGCGAGGCGATCGGGTGGGTCGACGAACAGCTGGTACCGGTGCCCGCGCTGTCGCACGAGCAGGCGCTGGCCCTGTTCCGTGCCCGCGCCGACCTCGTCGGGCATACCCTCGCCGACGCCGAAAGCGAGCTGGCCGCCGCGACCTGCCGGCGTGTACACAATCACCCGCTCTATATCCGGCTGGCGGCCGCACGGCTGTCGCGTCAGCCGCTGCCGATGATCCTGCGTGATCTCAGCGGTGAGGCGGGCGACGACCGGCGATTGCAGTGGCAGAACGGACCCAGAGTCGGAGCCGACGTCCGGCATCGGGGCATCCGCGATGTCATCGCCTGGTCCTACGAACTGTGCCGGGCCGAAGAACAGCTGTTGTTCGACCGCCTGTCGGTGTTCGCGGCCGGGTACGACAGCGGCACCGACAGCGCCGACGCGGCCGGACAGGACGTCGGTGCCGAACTGGAAGCCATCGAAGCGGTCTGCGCCGACGACGACACCGGCCGCGCGGACGGATTGGCCCGTACCGAGATCGAAGGCCTGCTGCTGCGGTTGGTGGATCAGTCTCTGGTGTCGATCCATCTGACCGAGACCACCGTGCGTTTTTCCATGGCCGAAACCATTCGGCTCTTCGCCCAGCAACGCCTGCGAGACCACGGCGCGGAAGCCGACCGGCTGGCGCGCAGGCATCGCCGCTACTACCGCGACAAGGTAGCCGCGGCCCAGGCCGGCTGGTTCGGTCCCGACGAGCAGGCGCTGCTCGATTGGGCGCGGGTGGCCTGGGACAACCTGCAGTCGGCCATGGAGAGCAGTATCGCGACGCCGGGCGAGGCAGCGGTCGGACTCGAGATCGCCGCCGGGCTCATTGCCTTGCGCATCCCGTTTCTGACCGGCTCGTTGCGCGAACCACGCCGGTGGGCCGAGCGCGCACTCGCAGCAACCCGGGACCTCGACCCCGAGCCGGTGCCGCTGCAGGTCGTGGCGATGTCACTGATCGCCTGGATCAGCATGTGCCAGGGAGTGCACCGCGAGGCCGAACGGATGCTCGACGAATGCGTCGCCCGCTGCGTGCCCGACGCCGCGGACCGAGCGCGCTGGCGCGCGGAACCCGAGGTGGATCTGGGGCTCCCCGCCGCGGTCGAATACGCCCGAGGTGCCGAGCTGATGCTGATCCGCCGCGATCCGCGGGCGATCGCCGTCCTGGCCCGGTCGCGGGCCCGTTTCACCGCCGAGGGCGACGCGGGCGGTGCCGCGATGAGCGAGCTGTTCGAAGCGCTGGCCGCCGCGTTCTTCGGCACCGCCGAAGAGGCGCTGGAAACCTGCCGCGCCCACCTCCACAACGCCGAGCGCTCCGGTGCCCAGTGGGTGACCTGCTGGGCAAGGCTGGCATGGGTGATCGCGTCGAGTAAACACGGCGACCCGGAGGAGGCGCTCGCCGTGGGACGTGCGACATTGTCCGATCAGCTCGCGATGCGCGACCGGTGGGGCGCGGTGTGGGCCGTGCACATCCAGGCATGGACCCTGGCCCGCTTGGTCGATGCCGCCGGCGCCGAGTCCTCCGCGGCCGCGACGGCCTGGGCACGCGATATCGCACGCCTGCTCGGCGGCGGGGCCACACTCCGCGAAGGGCTCGGCGTGGATATCGCCCACCTCGGCCCGTTCGCCACCGAAACCGAGCTCGCCGCGGACGCTGCCCGGACAGTACTGGGCAACGATGCCTTCACGGAGGCGGAGCGGGAAGGTGCGCTGTTGCGGCCGGAGTTCGGTGAAGTGGAGCAACTGGCACTGGGCAACCTGTCCATGGACCGGTTGCCCGTCGAACATCCGGTCCGGCGCAGCCGCCCCTCACCGTGGCAGCAACTGTCGACGGCCGAGCAGGAGGTCGCCGTACTCGCCGCGGCGGGGTGGACCAACACGGCCATCGCGGTCCGGCGCGGCAGCTCCTCCAAGACCGTCGACGCCCAAATGGCCTCCGTACTCCACAAATTGATGATCGGCTCCCGAGCAGCCATCCACTCCCTCGTACCCGCCGATCGACAGGACCAGGTGAACGAGGAAGCCGCGCGCAGGCCACAGCGCGGCCGGTCGAAGCCCCGTCTTCGCTGACCGGATGTAGAAGGCCGCTCTCACGCGGGGACTGCGCCCGGGCGGCGGGCGTTGTGAATATGCACCTGTCCCCAGCGGAAGCCACGCCTCCCGCAATCGGTACGGTCGCATATGTCTTGCGCGGAGGACGATTTCGCCTTTTCCCTGCCGGTTCGCTGATAGCATGCGTGCGGCGAATCGGCCACCATGTCGGCGGAAGACAAGGGGCGTTGATGGAAGTGGAGGACGTCCACCATTCGTACGGCAGGCGGGCGGTGTTACGCGGTATCGACATCGTGTTGCCCGCCGGGGCGCTCGTAGGAATCGTCGGCGAGAACGGCGTCGGCAAGTCGACATTGTTGAAAGTGCTCTCCGGCGAGTTGCGACCGGACCGCGGGGTGGTCCGGCACCGTGGACGGTTCGGTTACTGCCCCCAGCAGGTGGTTCTGAACGACGCGTTCACAGTTCGCCAGCACCTGGACTTCTTCGCCGCGGCCTACGCCGTCGCGGACCTGCGACGGGCCGAGCAGACCATGGAGATCCTGCGCTTCTCCGAGTATGCCGGTGAGCGAGTCGGCACACTGAGCGGCGGAACCCGGCAGAAGCTCAACCTCACGCTCGCGGTGATGCACGATCCGCAGGTCCTGTTGCTCGACGAGCCGTATCAGGGTTTCGACTGGGAGACGTATCTGCGTTTCTGGGATCTGGTCGCGGAATTCCGGGACACCGGCCGATCGGTGCTGGTCGTCTCGCATCTGGCGCACGACACCGACAAGCTGGATCAGGTGTGGCGGTTGCACGAGGGCGTACTCCGAAGCAGACAGGAGACAGCCGGATGAGCGACGGTGTGCGGCTGTTCCTGATCGCTACGCGCTACGGCCTCGTCGAGCACGCGCGTAACCGGTTCGCCATGGTGTTGGTGGCCGTCTTCGTTCCCGTTCTGATCACTCTGGTGCGCGTGGCCGTCACCGATATCGAGGTACCGTTCCGGCTCCGGGACACCGGTCTCGTATTGCGCGCCGATGGCAATGAGCTCGCCCAGATCAGCGGCGCCCTCACCGCGGTCTCGCTGATCATCGGGTTCATGATGTTCGCGGCGACTTTCGGCAGCGGAGCCTTCGACCGGCGGCTGTCGATGGCCGGATTTCCCCGGGTGGCATCGGCTCTCGCGAAAATCGCCTGCCTGGTGGTGGCCTCGCTGGGGGTCTGCGCCTATGCCACCGCTGTCATCTGCTGCTACTGGTCGCCGCAACGGCCGGTCCAGCTCGCGGCGGCCCTGTTCTGCGCGGCAATGACCTACGGGGCGCTCGGTGTCGCCCTCGGCGCACTGCTGCGCCGCGAAGTGGAGGGCATGTTCGCCATCGCGATGATCAGCTGTTTCGACCTGGCTGTGCAGAACCCCATCGCCAGCAGCGGCGCGGACAGCGAATTCGTGCGCTGGCTGCCTTCCTACGGTGCGATGCAGGCTTCGACCGCGGCCGGTTTCTCCGACACCATCCCGTTCGCGGGGTTCGCCGTGCAACTGGTCTGGTTCACCGCGAGCGCCCTCGCCGGACTGGTCGCGTTCCATCTGCGCACCCGCTCGTCTCTCGGACCCGCGCGGTGGATTCACCTCTCCGGATTCCGCACCCTCGTGGGGCCGGCGAAGTCCGGACAGTCGGCGAAACACTGACTGGAGGTCCGGGAGCGCCCGCTGGACCATTGTCGCTCGAGCGGGGTGCCTGGGGGCCTGGTAGGAGGAGTTGTGGTAGCAGAGCTGACTGTGTTTTCCGACTATCAGCAGATCTATCTGCTCGACAGCGAGTCCAGGAGCGCGCCGGCGGGCGAGTGGTCGGATTCCGCACTGCTCGATCACTTGGCGTCGACGAACGACGCGGTCGGTATCTGTACCGGGGTCAACGGTGTCGTCACCGTGGTTATCGAGGTGAGTGGTGCCGCTCCTGTCGATGACACCGACGCCTTCGACACGGTGACAGAGTGCAGCCTCCGAGCCGGCTCCGGCACCCTGAGGCTCACCTCTCCGACCTGTGGCGAGGACGACGGTGCCCTGGTGACGGTTCCGAAGGGTTGGCTGCGGTTGCGTGTGTCCCTGACGACTTCGCCCATGAGCCAGGAATATGGTCAGGAATCGGATGATCCCGCCGATAGGCAACGCGTACGGATTCAGTGCCGGCCTGCCGAACCCGCCGAGGCCGTCTTGGTCAAGGGATGGAATCCCGAGACAGGCTCATGGCACCCCGTACCGACGGGATGAGCTCATGCCGCGCCCAAAGCCATTGGACCTGCAGCAACATTCGCCGATCTGGGCACCACCGTACCCGACGCGGCGGAATCTGCAGGCACTTCACCTGCCACGGCTGAACCTGTCCTCGACAAGAGTTCCCGGACGCTCACCGAGCGTGTATCCCGGGTTGTCCGCAATGGCGGACAACCCGGGACGGACACACCCCGGCTGTGCCGACTGCGGGAGCTACAGCACGGCAGGAGCCGGTTCGGCGGCTCGGTAGTAGACCTCACGACGCAAGCGTTCCAGGTCCGGCGCCGCAGAAATCGCGGAATCCGTCGGCGTGTACCTATCGCTCTCGCGTCCCCAAAGCCCCATTCTGGCCATACTTCCGTACATCTGCGCGTAGTCCTTCCCCTTATCCGACAGGCCGGGAAGCACCCGGAAGAGGGTGGGGACGTAACGGATCGCCGACTCGAACTGGGCACGATGCTCGGCGACCTGGCGGCGCACCTGCTCGACGGCTTCGCCGCGGGTGCAGCCCGTCTCATGACGGACCGCCCTGACCAGGTTGTAGGGGACCCGGTCGGCCTCGTCCTGTGCCAACCCCACCAGATCGTTCTCCACAAAGGTCACCCAGAAGCCGAGTTCCTTGAGACGGCGGACGACGGGGTGGTTGCGCACTCTCACGGGCAGTTCCCGGTCGTGGTACATCTCCATGACGGCGATGGCGGTTTCCAGCCCACTGGTCGACATCCGCAGTGGCAGGTAGTCGGCAGTGGCGGGAATGTAGCCGTCGATACGATCGTGCGCTTCGCGTTCGGCGGCTTCGAACCACTCCTCGATGCCGTCGAGAAACCGCTCCTGCCAGCGGGCGGTGCGACCCTCGCGCAGGCGCGGCCACAAGCTCGCCCACGCCGTCGGAATCGCGCCCGACCGCCACGGTGCCGCGGGGTCCTGGCGCAGTGTCGCCACCATGCCCCGCCGTAGCGCGGTCACATCTTCTGGATCGGTCAGCCGCGGGTCCTCGAAGAGGTCGTCCCACACAAGGGCCAGCACGGCCATGCCGTAGGCGGTCTGTTCGCGGTACACGTCCGCCGCCGGGGCCAGAATTCGTGCCCGGCTGCGGATCGCTCCGGTCCACCGGTGGTAGTCGGCCTCGGCCGCGGAGGTAGCGAGGCCGGTATCGACCAACCAGTTCGTCAACCATTCCGCGACCCGCGGTGGAAGGTCGTCGACCGGAGCCTCGGGGGCCCGCGTCAGGGGTTGGGTGACCGCGCGACGGGAAGGGCGCCGGTCGAGAATCGACCGGATGTAGGCGGTCATCGCCCGGCGGGCATCCGGAGTGACGGGCAGGTCGGCGAGCCGATCGGCGGCCTTGTCGAGGAATTCCTCGGCCACCGCCCGGGCTTGGTCGACAGCACCGGAGGCGATGACCAGCTCCCGGGCCCGTGCGGCTTGCTCCCCGGTCATTCTGCCGCGCAGCAGGCGGGCCAGTTCCCTGTCGTGGGCGGCCGCGCGGATCACCGGAAGTGTGTAGATACCTTCGGGCAGATCCGCATTGACGGGCTTGCCCATTTCCGCGGCGGTCGAGGTCAGATCGAGGATGTCGTCATACAGCTGGTAGGCCAGTCCGAAGTGCCGGCCGAACAGCGCCAACGCCTCTTCTTCGTCCGTGGAGCGGCCGGCCTGCATCGCCCCCACCCGGCACGCCAGCGACAGCACCGCCGCCGTCTTACCGTCGATCGTGTCCAGGTAGGACTGTTCGCTGCGGGAGGCCACGTAGAGATCGGCGGCCTCGATCACCATGCCGGCGCACATCTGCTCGCCCGCGATCGTCGCCGCGAGCACTTCGCGCGGGCCGAGTTCGGCCAGCATGCGCAGGCCCGAGAATGTCACCGCGTCCCCACCCAATACGGCCATATGCGATCCCCACACCGCGTTGGCACTGGGACGGCCTCGCCGCTGGTCCGCGTGATCGACGACGTCGTCGTGGTAGAGCGACCCCAGATGCATCATCTCCACGGCGGCAGCGGCGCGCACTGCCCGGTCGGCGGCCGGCGTATCGGGGTCGGCGAGCAGGTAGTACGACAGTAGGGTCAGAGTCGGGCGGACCAGGCGGCGAGAGGTGCCCGGCCCTTCGTCTGTGAGTGCGGTCAGTTCCGGTCTGCTCTGCAGTCGAACAGGTCCGAGAAGGTCCCGGACGCGGTCCAGGTCCGCCTCCAGATGCGGGAAGACAGCCGAATCGATTTCACGTGGCACGAGCGCGCTCCTGACTTGGTGGATCGGTCATCTACGAACACCGCCGGTCAGTCTGTCACCACCCGCGCGCAAAGATGTTGGTATCGAAGGACTTCGACGTTCACCGCATCTGGCCGGCGACCCCCACGCGGCGGTGGTGCGCGCCGCGCTACGGGGAACGGCCGCCGGTCCGGTCGTTCTGGTGCGGCCCGATACGTCCCCCGCTCGATATGCACGGCCTCGCCGCCTGCGGGGAGTGCTGTGTGTGACACCGACGGCCGGACTGCGGGTGTCCCGCGGTGTTCTCGCACCGGACCGGGCCCGAGAACGCCGTGGTGGGGCGGGCCCGACCGTCGGCGTCGAGCCGGTGGTCTCCGGCGCGGAATCCCGAATCGCTCGGTTACCGAGCGGCCGAGGAGGCCGCGCCGCCGTCGAACCGGCTCAGCCGGCGGTGGAGGCGCGCTCGACCAGATATGGACGGAAACAGACGTGCTCGGGTTGTGCTTCCCCATCATCCGCCGCAGCGACCAGCAGGTCGACGGCGACGGAGCCGATATCGGCCCGGGGCTGACGAATCGAGGTGAGCGGGACGACCGCGGACTGGGCAAAGTCGATATCGTCGTAGCCGACCAGTGCGATGTCGCCGGGTACCTCGACACCGTGCAGTGTGAGGGCCTGCAGCACACCGATCGCGAGCAGGTCGTTGACGCAGAACACGGCGTCGGGCCGGTCCTCTGGGGGCCGTGCGGCGATACGCTCGCCGGCGGCGCGACCGGCGAGCACGGTCATGGCCGGGGTGTCGACGACGGTGAGCGTGACGCCGGGGTGTTCGGCCGCGGCGCGTTGGGCACCGGCCCGGCGATCCGCCACCTGCGTCAGCGAGGCCGGACCTCCGAGCACGGCGATGTGCCGGCGGCCGAGGGCACAGAGATGTCGCACGGCCAGCTCACCGCCGGCGGTATCGTCCACGGCGACCGAGGAGAACGGCGTGCCGTGCCCGTCACGGTCTACCAGTACCACTGGCACTCCGCGATTGTGCAAGGCGACGAGCCGGTGCTGTTCCTCTCCCGCCGGTGAGATGAGGAGCCCGAAAACTCGCTGCTCGTCGAAGGTTTCGAGGTAGCGGCGTTCGCGGTGCGGGTCGTCGTCGCTGGAGCCCAGCAGCACGACGAGGTCGTGTTCGGTGGCGCGCTGCTGCGCGGCGCGGGCCACATCGGAGAAGAAGGGGTTGCCGATATCGAGCACCACCAGGCCGACGCAGCGGGAGCGGCCCGCCTTGAGCTGACGAGCCGCGTCGTTACGGACGAAACCCAGGCGATCGATGGCGGCGAGAACCCGGTCGACGGTGGCGGGTGCGACCTTGTCGGGCGCGTTGAGCACATTGGAGACGGTGCCGACCGATACCGACGCCGCGGCGGCGACCTCCCGCATGCTCACCACCGGCCCCGGCACCTCCTCTGTCCGCGCAGGCATCGCCGCCGCCTGCTCACCCTCGATCTTGGCCGGGTATCGGGCGCGGAGCAAGCCTGGTCAGCTGGGTCACATGCCGCGGTGTGAGTTCCTCCAGGCAGGTGACGCCGAGCAACCGCATGGTGCGCTCGACCTGCCCGGTGAGGATTTCCACCGCGCGGTCCACCCCGGCTTCGCCGCCGGCCATCAGGCCGTAGAGGTAGGCGCGGCCGATGAGGGTGAAGCGGGCGCCGAGCGCTATCGCGGCCACGATATCGGCGCCGGACATGATGCCGGTGTCGAGGACTATCTCGGTGTCACGTCCGAGTTCCCGGGCGACCTCCGGCAACAGGTGGAACGGTACAGGTGCCCGGTCGAGTTGGCGGCCGCCGTGGTTGGAGAGCACGAGGCCGTCGACGCCGGTGTCCACCACCGCCCGGGCGTCGGCGAGGGTCTGGATGCCCTTGACGACCACCTTGCCGGGCCACTGGTCGCGGATCCACGCCAGGTCCTCGAAGTTCACCGTCGGGTCGAACATGGAGTCGAGCAGTTCCGCCACAGTGCCCGACCAGCGATCCAGCGAGGCGAAGGCCAGCGGCTCGGTCGTCAGGAAGTCGATCCACCAGCGCGGCCGGGGTAATGCGTCGAGCACGGTGGCCGGAGTGAGCGCGGGAGGGATCGACATGCCGTTGCGGGTGTCGCGCAGGCGGGCGCCGGCCACGGGGACGTCCACGGTCACCAGCAGGGTGTCGAAGCCCGCGGCGGCGGCGCGCTCGACCAGCGCCATGGAGCGGTCGCGGTCCTTCCACATGTAGAGCTGAAACCAGTTACGGCCGTGCGGGTTGGCCGCGGCCACATCCTCGATGGACGCGGTACCCATGGTGGAGAGCGAGAACGGGATTCCGGCGCGGCCCGCCGCCCGGGCGCCCGCGTACTCGCCCTCGGTCTGCATCATCCGGGTGAAGCCGGTGGGGGCGATACCGAACGGCAGCGACACGGGTCCACCGAGGACTTCCCGGCCGGTGGTGACCTTGGAGACGTCGCGCAGGATCGCCGGGTGGAATTCGATATCGAGGAACGCCTGCCGCGCGCGCTCCAGGGAGATTTCACCTTCCGCGGCGCCGTCGGTGTAGTCGAAGGCCGCGCGCGGGGTGCGTCTTTTGGCGATACGGCGGAGGTCCTCGATGGTGAGCGCGGCGTCGAGCCGCCGCTGCACGCCGACGCGCGGCTTCTTGAACTGCATCAGCGGCGCGAGATCACGGGGTTTGGGTAGCTGTCGTTTCATCAGCCTGCTTTCCTGACGGGTTCGGTGCGCGGCTCGTACCGCTGCGGCGGGAACGCGGCGATCACCTCGGCACGCAACGCGTCCACATCGCCGTGCAGCAGGCCGTGGGAACGGGCCTGCACCAGAATATTTCCGAGCGAGGTCGCCTCGACGGGGCCGGCCAGTACCGGGACACCGGCGTGCTCGGCCAGCAACCGGCAGAGCAGCCGGTTGCGGACGCCACCGCCCACCAGGTGGATCGTTCGCACCGGGATGCCGGTCAGTTCCTGGGCGGTCCGCACTCCGGCGGCGAAGGCGGCAGCGAGGCTCTCCACGATGGCACGCACCATCGAGACGGGACCGTCCGGCGCCGGCAGGGCCCGGGCCGTGTACCAATCGGCGATCCGGGCGGGCATATCGCCGGGGGTGCGGAACATCGGGTCGTCCACGTCGAATACGGCCACCGGAGCGGGGGCGTCGGCGGCCGCGGCAAGCAGTCGGACGAGGTCCACTGTGGTATCGGTGCGCTGCCAGTGCCGCACCGACTCACTGAGCAGCCACAAACCCATGACATTTCGCAGGTAGCGGGTGCGCCCGTCGAGGCCGGCCTCATTGGTGAAGTTGGCCTCCCGCCCGGCTGTCGAGATCAGCGGCCCGGGCAGTTCCACACCGACCAGCCCCCAGGTGCCGCAGGAGATATAGGCGGCTGCGTCCGGCGCCATCGGTACCGCGGCCACCGCGGACGCCGTGTCGTGCGAGGCGACGGTGCTCAGTGTCAACGCTCGATCCAGCCCGAAAGCCGCCGCGACCGAGGGCAGTACCGGGCCCAGCGTCGTGCCGGGTTCCACCACGTGCGGAAAGAGATCCGGCAGACCCAGCCGCGTCCGTACCTCGTCGTCCCAGCGGCCGTCCGGCCCGAGCAGTCCGGTGGTGGAGGCGTTGGTGCGTTCGGTGACGCGGGCACCGGTCAGCCAGTAGCCCAGCAGGTCCGGGATGAGCAATGCCTCGTCCGCGCATTCGAGTGCGCCCCGGAGTCGATCGGTGGCGAGCTGGTAGATCGTGGTGAAGGGGAGGAACTGCAGCCCGTTCCGGCGGTACAGTTCCTCCGGGTCCACGACCGCGTGCACTGCCGCCACACCGGCGGCCGAACGAGTGTCGCGGTAGTGGTAGGGCAGTCCGAGCGGCGCGCCGTGCCGGAGCAGACCGTAATCGATTGCCCACGAGTCGATCCCGGCGCCCAGCAGGGCCGGGTCCAGCCGGGCGGCCTCGGCCAGGCCGCGTCCGATATGCCGGTACAGACCGGGTAGATCCCAGTGCAGCGCCTCTCGCTCGCCGTGCCACAGCGGCAGTGGGTTGTTGGCGAACCGGGCGACCTGCCGCATGGCGATGCGACCCGGACCCACCCGGGCCAGCATGACCCGGCCGCTGGTGGCACCGAGATCGACGGCGGCGACCGCGCCGGTGGCGCTCATCGCAGGAACGCCGCGGCGACCCCGGCGTCGACCGGCACGTGCAGCCCGGTGGTGTGCGAGAAATCGGGACTGCACAGCGCGAACGCGGCATTGGCGATGTGTTCGGGCAGCACCTCCCGCTTGAGCAGGGTGCGCTGGGCGTAGAAGGCGCCCAGTTCGGACTCTGCCACGCCGTACACGGCGGCACGCTGCGCGCCCCAGCCGCCGGCGAAGATTCCGGAGCCGCGCACCACACCGTCGGGGTTGATGCCATTCACCTTGACGCCGTGCTCACCGAGTTCGGCGGCCAGCAGCCGCACCTGATGCGCCTGATCGGCCTTGGCGGCGGAATAGGCGATATTGTTCGGCCCGGCGAAGATCGAGTTCTTCGACGAGATGTAGAGGATGTCGCCCCCCATGCGCTGATCGATCAGCGCCCGCGCCGCCGCCTTGGACACCAGGAACGAGCCCTTGGCCATGACGTCGTGCTGCAGGTCCCAGTCCGCCTCGGTGGTCTCCAGCAGTGATTTCGACAGCGAGAGACCGGCATTGTTGACCACCAGGTCCAGGCCGCCGAACGCGAGCACCGACGCGTCCACCGCGGCCCGGACCTGTCCCTCATCGGTGACATCGGCGCCGATACCGACCGCCACGTCTGCCGAACCGATCTCGGCCGCGACCTCGACGGCCTTCGCCGCGTCGCGGTCGGCGACCACCACGCAGGCGCCCTCGGCCGCCAGCCGCCGCGCGATGGCCTTGCCGATACCGGACGCCGCGCCGGTGACCAGCGCGATCCGGGTGGCGAGCGGCTTGGGCGCCGGTCGCCGTGCCAGCTTGGCTTCCTCCAGCGCCCAGTACTCGATGCGGAATTTCTCCGACTCGTCGATCGGCCGGTACCGGGACACCGACTCGGCGCCGCGCATGACATTGATCGCGTTGAGGTAGAACTCACCGGCCACCCGCGCGGTCTGCTTGTCCGCGCCGTAGCTGAACATGCCGACACCCGGGATGAGCACGATCGCCGGGTCGGCGCCGCGCATGGCCGGCGAATCCTGGTCGGCATGTCGCTCGTAGTAGGCGCGATACTCCGCCCGGTAGGTCTCGTGCAGCTCGGTGAGCCGTTGCTTGCACTGCTCGATCGAGGCGTCGGCGGGCAGGTCCAGCACCAACGGCGCCACCTTGGTGCGCAGGAAGTGGTCTGGACAGCTGGTGCCCAGTGCGGCCAGTCGCGGATGCTCGGCGCGGGACAGGAATTCGAGCACCGGCGGGGTATCGGTGAAATGCCCGACCTGGCGGCGGTCGGTGGAGGCCAGCCCGCGCAGGAACGGCGCCAGCGCCGCCGCCTTCGCCCGGCGCCGCGACTCCGGCAGCGCCTCGTATCCGGGCAGCACCGGCCCGAACGGCTCCGCCTTCCCGTACGCCGCCAGGAATCGCTCGATGGTGTCGATGATCTCCCGCGAGTGCGACTCGGCCTCGTCAGAGGTGTCACCCCACGCGGTGATGCCGTGCCCGCCGAGGATCGTGCCGACAGCCTGCGGGTTGCGCCGGCGGATCTCGGCGATATCGAGACCGAGCTGGAAACCGGGACGCCGCCACGGCACCCACACCACCCGGTCGCCGAAGATCTTCTCGGTCAGCTCCGGGCCGTCCACGGCGGTGGCCAGCGCGATCCCGGAGTCGGGGTGCAGATGATCCACATGCGCCGCCTCCACCAGGCCGTGCATGGCGGTATCGATGGAAGGGGCGGCGCCGCCGCGGCCGTGCAGGGTGTAGTCGAACGCGGCGACCATCTCGTCCTCACGGTCCACGCCCGGGTAGACGCCGGTCAGGGCGCGCAGGCGGTCCAGCCGCAGCACCGCCAGGCCGGCCTCGGTGAGTGTGCCGAGGTCGCCGCCGGAGCCCTTGACCCACATCAGCTCGACGGGCTCGCCGGTCACCGGGTCGGTGTCGGTGCCCTTGGCGGAAGTGTTGCCGCCCGCGTAGTTGGTGTTCTTCGGGTCGGCGCCGAGCCGGTTGGACCGGGCGAGGAGTTCCGCGACCGTGGGGTGGGTCATGACAGCTATTTCCTCTTTCTGGTGGTCGGTGTGGTCAGGCGCCCCAGGAGGCAGCGGGCCCAGTGCGTTCGGCGGCGAGTCGCTGCTGCTGCCCGGACCGGGCGTAGGCGGCCATCGGGTCCTCCGGCAGACCGCGCTCGGCGCGCCGCGCCGCCAGTCGCGGCCGGACATCGGTGTAGAAGGCGTCCATGAACACGGCATTGGCGCCGAGCACATCCCCGGACTCCTGCGCGGCGGTGAGTGCGTCGAGATCGACCAGCGCGGCCCGCGCCGTCATCTCCTCCACATTGAGCACCGAGCGGAGTTGACCGGGGATCTTGTCCTCGACGTTGTGGCACTGGTCCAGCATCAGGGCCACCCCGTTCTCGGGCGCCAGCCCGCCGCCGCGCAGCACCTCGAACAGGATGCGGAACAGCTGGAAGGGGTCCGCGGCGCCGACGATGAGGTCGTCGTCGGCGTAGAAACGGGAGTTGAAGTCGAACGACCCCAGCTTCCGCAGCCGCAGCAGCTGCGCCACGATGAACTCGATATTGGTACCCGGTGCGTGATGGCCGGTGTCCAGACAGACCACCGCCCGCTCCCCCAACGCGCTGACCTGGGCGTAGGCGGTACCCCAGTCCGGCACATCGGTCATGTACATGGCCGGTTCGAAGAATTTGTACTCGAGCACCAGCCGCTGGTTCGGGCCGACGTGTTGGTAGATGGTCGACAGCGATTCCGCGAGCCGGTCCTGGCGGCCCCGGATATCGCCCTGCCCCGGGTAGTTGGTGCCGTCGGCGAGCCAGATCTTCAGGTCCCGGGAGCCGGTCTGCGCCATCACCTCCAGGCAGGCCAGGTGATGGTCGATCGCCTTCTGGCGGATGCGCTTGTCGGTATGGGTCAGGCTGCCGAACTTGTAGTCATCGTCCTGGAAGGTGTTGGAGTTGATCGTGCCCAGCCGTACGCCGAGGTCTGCGGCGTACCGGCCGAGGGCGGCGTAGTCACCGACCGTGTCCCACGGGATGTGCAACGCCACCGCCGGTGCGAGACCGGTGAGCCGGTGCACGGTTGCCGCGTCGGCGATCTTCTCCTGGACCGTGCGGGCCGTACCCGGGGTCCCGAACACTTTGAACCGGGTACCGGAATTACCGAAGGCCCAGGACGGCAGTTCGATCGCGAGGGATTCCAGGGCAGTGTCGAGGGACACGGGCGATGTTCCTTTCGCAACGGATGGATTCGGCATCTCAGTGGCCTCTCACCGGAGCACCCTGGAGACCGCGACCGAGCCCGGTGTCCGGGAGCACCCCGGCGCTCGTGGATCCGGTGACCGGGCTGCCGTAGCGCTCCTCCTCGATCTCGCGCAGCGTCTTGCCCTGCGTACGCGGGGCGAAGATCGCGCCGATCGCCAGGGCCACGGTGAGCAGGCCGATCAGCAGCAGACCGACCACGGTGAGCCCGGTGGCAGCCAGCATGGTCGGGAAGAAGTAGCTCAGCAGGCCGGTCGCCGAGCGCACCACGAAGAACATGAAGCCCTGCGCGCTGGCGCGGTAGGGAGTGGCGAAGAGTTCGCTGGTCCACAGGCTGTAGAAGGCCTGCGCACCGATACCGCTGGAGATACCCCACAGCACCGCGAAGATCAACAGCGTCGGCATCCCGGCATCGGTGAAGAACACCAGTACGCACCAGGCCAGCACACCCAGCGCCGCGCCGATCACATACAGCAGTCGCTGGGAGATCCGGTCGGCGTAGGCCATGAACCCGAAGTAGGTCGCCGCGACGGTGCAGCCCCACACCAGCACCTGCAGCAGATTCTGCTGAACCGCGCTGTGCACCCCCGCGCTGTCGTAGACCCGCGGCATGAAGATACCGGCCTGACCGGCGACGGTGTTCCAGAAACCGTAGATGCCCATCAGCACGAGCAACGCGGTGATGTTGATCCGGCGCGAGAAGAGCCCACGCAACCCCTGTCCGCCGGTGGCCGACCGTACCGGCGCCACCCCGCCGGATCCCGCCTCGTCCTGCCAGATCTTGGATTCGGCCAGACCTTGCCGGATCCACCAGACCACCGCCGCCACCACGAACAGGTGCAGGAAGATCAACCGCGACCCGAGCAACCCCATCGGCGCCAGCGCGGCGGCCAACGCGAACCCGACCAACGGCCCGACCGACCAGGCCAGCTGCGCGGTGCCGATATGGCGGGCACGGTCGGTGGTGGGCGCCTGCTCGGCGATATAGGTCCAGGAGGCCGGTACCCCCGCACCCACCGCAATACCGGTGATCACGAACGCGGCCAGCAGCATGCCGAAGTTCATCGCGAACGTCGCGAGCAGTACGCCCGCCATGTACACCAGCAGGTCGTAGGTGTAGATCGCCTTACGTCCGAATCGGTCGCACAGCGGCCCGCCGATGCCTGCGCCGATCGCCGCACCGAAGGCGTTGGCACTCAATGCGGCCAGTAATCCGACGGCGAAGTTACTGATGCCGAACGCGCCCTGCCAGAAGGTCAGGCTCGTGGCGATGGCGATGATGGAACCCGCCTCGATGTAATTGGACATCGCGACGGATATCGTCGCTTTCCACCCGGTGGTGGTTCGTGCGCCTACCTTCATGGTCTTCCTCGGGTCTAGCTGGGTTCTCGGGGGAAGTCGGGGCGAGCCGTCGGCTCAGTCCAGGTGGAAGTACTCGGTGAGGCGGTGCATCGTCTGGTCCGGCCGCGCACCCTGCTCCCCCGGCGCGCGCGTGGGCGCCTGGAAGTACCCGGCCATCGTCGCCTGCCAGCGCGTATTGACCTCGGTGGCCGCCATCGCGGCCTGGGCCCGCGCGAAGTCCGGCGTCTCCAGGTAGCCCACGACCAGGCCGTCTTCCGGCCGGAGGAACAGCGAATAGTTCGTCCAACCCGCCGCTCGCAGCGCATCCAGCATGTCCGGCCACACTGTGGCGTGGGCGGCCAGATAGTCGTCGGTCCGTTCCGGACGCAGGGTCAGCAGGAAACAGACTCGTTCGATGGTATCGGGCATCGGGTTCCGCCTCGTCGTTGAAACGTTTCAATTCGTGAGCGGTGCCACCGTAAGGCCTGAATGGTGACGCGGTCAACCCCCTCGCATCACCGACCGAAGGCCAGGGTGCACTTCCGAGCACCCGCAACGGGTACGCAGAGCAACCGTCGGCGACTGGGGGCAACTTCGAGTCCAACCCCTCACATACCTACCTACGGGCCGATTTCGATACCGCGGCGTGATCGAACGGCGGATCGCGCAACGGCCGGGTTTCACGACGCGAACATTTCCGGCGAGCTGTTGGCGGCGTGGACGCGATCGCCTAGCCTCCCAGAGCAGGCCCAGAAGTCGTCTCGGAACCACCGGGGTGGGCCCTTGACGTTGCGCATATCGACCGATGTGAGTGCACTATGAAACCGACTGTCAATCCTGTATCGATTTCCGCCGATCCTCCGGCGTCGCCGGGCAGATCTCCTGGCGATCAACTGGTATTCCGGATCGGGTTCCGCGGCGGGGTCGTTGTCCTGGCTGCGCGTGGCCACGCCGACGCCTTCACTCTGCCGCTGTGGCGCGAACAAGTAGCCGAGACCGCCGAGGTGGCCGCCGGCGGGGAGGGTGCCTTGATCATCGACGCGACCCGGCTGGAGTTCCTGTCGCTGCGCACTCTGGCCGCTACCGCCGAGGACGCGTACCGCTATCGGGGCGAGGGCGTGGAGGTGTGTCTGGTGAGTCCCGATCCGGAGCTCGCTCGCCTGGCCGCCGGCGACACCCGCACCGCCGCCCTACCGGTTCACTACACCGTCGTCAGCGCGCTGACGGCGATCCAGCTGCGCCGGCGGACGACGCCCTTCACCGGGCGGCGCCCCTACCGGGCCCCGGAGATCGCCCCCACTGTGCCGCGGAGCGGGCAGAACGGGCGAGTTCGCGTCCGGGCGGAGAGCCCCGCGGTCGGCGCGTGGGAGTTCCCGGACGCCGTGGTTCCTACGACGGTGCCGCGGACCGACCGGGGTTGAATCCGCGCAGTTACGCATCTCGGTCCGGACTCAGCGTCCTCATGACGGCCAACGACTACACCTGCGACTCCCCCGACGCACCGGACGGCCTTTCTACTGCCGCGAGCCCGCGCCGGCCGATGCTTCGCTTCCCCGCTGTGCGAGATACCAGCGCTCGGCCGGGCCGGTCGCGACTCTCGGCGCCGCTCGGCACGGCAGGTGTTGTGGCCGAACTACTCGACTGAGCCGTAATCGGGCAGATCGGCTCGGCCCGATTCGACGGCACCTACCCGTTGCCGCAGGTCACGTGCCGAACCTGGACCGAACAGGTAGATGGTGTTCGGTGCGACATACAGGCAGCCGCCGATACGGGAGGGCCCCGGCCGTTCACCGGCTGCGGGGCATCCCGGACGCCTGGTCAGGAACGCAGGTCGCGGCGGTCGAACCGCCAGATTCCGAGGACGAGCAGGACCAGGGTGAGGGCGAGCAGGACCGCGACATCGCCCGGCCGCAGGCCGTGGCGCAGGGGTTCGCCGCCGATGTAGTAGTGGAACGGTGACAGGTACTTCAGCCGGTCGGCGCCGATCACACCGGCGAGATTGCCCGCCACGTAGGTGAGCACACCGATACCGGCGGCGACACCGAGCGCGGGTCCGCGGGTGCCCATCGCCGCACCCAGACCGAGGGCCAGCGCCCCGAAGGTGGTGCCGAGCAGCGCCAGGTGCACGCATTGGCCGGCGAACCCGGCGATACCGACGGTGTCGAGGTCGGCGCCGGATCGGATCGCCATCATCGCGGCGAAGACCAGCAGCGCGATGGCGGCCGCGCCGGTGGCCAGGACGGCGAAACGCTGGAGCGCCAGCGAGATGCGGCCCAGCGGGTGGGCCAGCAGCAGGTCCAGGTATCCGGTTTCCTCGTCCCCGGCGATCAAGCGGGCACCGAAGGTGATCCCGAAAGCGGTGACCAGCAGCGGCAGCAACAACCCGAACACGGTGGACCCGAGATACCCGGCCGCAGAACCCATGTCCTGCATCCGCAGGGCTTCACGAAGCGCCTCGGGGTAGTTCGCCACCGTGTCGGCCACACCGCCCTCGGAGACCTGCGGGTAGAACGCGGCATACATCGACCCCACCAGGGCGATACCGGACGACCACGCCAGCAGGGCACGGCGGTTATCGGCCAGGGTGCGGGTGTAGAGCTCAGGCAGCATCGGCTTCTCCGGTGTAGTAGCGGTGGAACAGGTCCTCCAGGGCGGGTTCGGTGACCACCAGGCCGGCGACGTGGTGTCCGGCCAGCGCGCGCAGTAGCGCATCGGGGCTGCCGGTCACTCGGCAGCGCAGCGTATTCGCCTCGACCCGCACATCCGTAACCCCCGGCAGAGCCGCGAACTCGACGGCTTCCACCATGTCGGTGAAGTCGGCCTCCACCTCGCGTACCGCGGCGGCACGCAGGCCGGCAACGGTGTCGAGGGCGACCAGGCGTCCTTCGCGGATGATGGCGACCCGATCGGCGACCGCCTCGACCTCGCTCATGATGTGGCTGGACATGAACACCGTCTGCCCGCCGGCCGCCGCCTCGGTCACCATGTTCAGGAATGTCTGCTGCGCGAGTGGATCCAGCCCGCTGCTGGGTTCGTCGAGAATCAGTAGTTCCGGGGCGTGCATGAAGGCCTGCACCAGCCCCACCTTCTGCCGATTGCCCTTCGACAGCGTCGAAATCTGCGCATCCTGATCCAGCTCGAGCCGCTCACACAGTTCGTCGATGCGGTCCGCTCCCGCCCCGTCACGCAACGCGGCCAGGAACCGCAGTGCCGTGCCGACCCGCTGGCGCCCCGGTGCGACGAAATCCCCGGCCAGATAGCCGATCCGCGCGTGCAGCGCCACCGCATCGGCACGCGGATCCCCACCGAGGACCCGAGCGGTGCCGGCCGTGGGACGGATCAGATCCAACAGCAGCCGGATGGTGGTGGACTTCCCGGCGCCGTTGGGTCCGAGATAGCCGAAGACCTCCCCTCGCTCGACCGTTAGTGACAACTCGGTCAGACCGCGGGCCGAGCCGTAGGTCTTCGTGAGCCCGTGCAGCTCAATTACTTTCACCATGCGCAGAAGCTATCCAGTTTTCAGAGATTTGTAAATATTCAGAACGTTCATACTTCTGATATTTTTACGGGCATGGGTACCAACGAGCGATTGCGTGAAGCCGCCGAGAAACTGGCCTTGACCCTGTCGGCCGGCGGCGGGATGCAGCGCTCGACCGCGCGGGTGCTGACCGCCCTGCTCTACACCGAGCAGGACACCATGACCGCCGCCGACCTGTGCGAAGAGCTCTCGATCAGCTCGGGCGCCGTGTCGACCGCGATCAAGCACCTCACCCCGGTCGGGCTGATCGAACGCGTCCCCGCGCCGGGCAGCCGCCGCGATCACTATCGCTTCCGGTCCGGGGCATGGGCCGCGTTGATGTCACAGCAGAACAGCCTGCTCGCCACCATGCGCGACTCCGCACAAGAAGGCCTGGACGCCACCGGCTCCGACACCGTCACCGCCCGGCGCCTGCACGAGATGCAGGACTTCTACACGTTCATGCTCAACGAACTGGTCCCCCTCATCGACCGATGGCGCGAGAGGTACGCCGCCGAACACCCCTGACCTCACGCCACGGGCACGGCCACAGATCCAGGCCCGCGCCGAGGCGGCGGCGGTCGCCCGCCCGGTCGGCGACGGACGACGGTGGCCCTGGTGGCACAGGAGGAGGGAAGAGACGCGGTCCAGCGCTGGAAAGGGCCGGGCGAGCTCGGCCAGTGGGCCCGCCCCGAGTCGGGGCATGCGGGGTGGCGCCTCACATTCGTCCGGGCTATTTCGTCGGATTACTGCAAGCGCAGGGTCGGCTGCCGGGTAGACGGGTGCAGCCGCGCAACCTCGAACGGAGACAGATGTTCTCGAATGAAGCCGAGATCAGGGCAGTGCTGGAGAGCCGCACCGAGGCACAGCGGTCCAAGGATATCGATCGCCTCATGTCCTTCTACTCACCGGACATCGTCTATTACGACGCCGTGGCACCCCTGCGGTTCACGGGTTCCGATGAGGTGCGCCGCAACTTCGTGCGATGGTTCGACGGGTACATCGGCCCAATCGGCTTGGAAACACATGAGCTGACCCTCAGCACAGCCGGCGACACGGCTTTTGCCCACATGCTCCACCTGGACTCGGGAAAGCGCCGCGGCGGGATCGAGCTGCCGATATGGGTGCGGGAGACGGTTTGCCTGCGACGGACGGACGACGCCTGGGCGATAACGCATGAGCACATCTCACTCCCGGTCAACCCGGCAAGTTTCCAAGTCTGGTTCGCGTCCGAGAAGGACGCTCCCGCCCGAGGCGGTGGACGATCCATATTCGGGTTGGTCACAACCGGCTTGCTCAGGCGTTTCGGCACGCGGCGCAGAAGCGTACGAAAGAGTGGAGTGACAAGCCTGCCCTGAACCAGGACCGGGCCGAGCGTCTGGTTGAACCTCTGGTCGAATTAGGACGGTAACTGTCCTGATTCTGCGACACACTCGAATCATGAGCGAAACCGACTCGATTACGGGACAGCCGGAGCAGGCCGATATCACCGACTACAACGATCCGGACGCGCCGTGGAACCAGACCTGGGACCAGGAGGGCGGTATCGCCAACTGGAACGATGATGTGATCAAGGAGTTCCGGGAGAACTCGGGCAAGGTGGGCGGTGCCTACGCGGGCGGGGACCTCATCCTGCTCACCACCACGGGAGCCAAGAGCGGCAAGCGGCACACGACTCCGCTGGGGCCCCTGTACCGGGACGACACCATGTACGTGAGCTCGTTCATCGAAGACAAGTACCCGGCCTGGTGGTACAACATCAAGGTGAACCCGCAGGTCACCATCGAGCTCCGGGACAAGACCCACCAGGCGACCGGCAAGGTGCTCGAAGGCGCGGATTACCACGAGTTCGCGGCCTGGGTGCTGGCCAACAACCCCCTGCTGGCCGACTTCCAGTCCAAGGTCGACCGGCCCATTCCGCTGGTCGTGCTGTCCCTCGACGGCGAGGGCTGAGCGCTCCGGGAGGCCCTGCACCGCGAGGTGTTGCCGCGAAGGCGAAGACAGGAGAGCAGCCCCTGCGGAGTCCGCCGGGGCTGCGCAGCGGTCGATGCGGGGTCATATCTTTCGGTGTTCGCGCAGGGTTCGGAGGGCGGCCAGTGTGGTCAGGCCGCGCCATTCCACGGTCTGGCCGGGAGAGTAGTGCAGGAAGTAGAAGTCCCAGCCGCCGTCGGCCAGTTGTTCGCGTTCGAGTCGCTCCAGCTCGGCGCTGATCGTGGAGTCGTCGAACAGGGCCCGGCTCGGTGCGGTGGGTCGTGGGGAAAGGTCGAGGGGTTTGATGTGTTCGTTCTCGATTCCTCCTTCGACGGGCACCGTGCCGTCGGCGCGGATCGCCGGACGTAGCCGCTCGATGGCCGCGGCGGCGCGGGCGGGATCGGGGACCGCGTCGAGGAACTGCACAGCGAATTTCACGGTATAGCCGACCGGCATGTCGATCGCCTCGATCTGGTCCCAGCACCAGGTCGTCGCGGTGTCGAGCCACGAATGCCGGGCGCCGAGTTGCCACAGTCGGGCTGCGAGGGCGTAGGTGAGGAAGCCCGCTTCCGCGCTCGGTGTCATCCAGGGTGCGTGGGGGTGGCCGTCCGCCGAGGGCAGCACGGTAGGGATGCCGCCGTCGGGGTGGGCGATGGTGGCGATCCAGTCGGTGACCTCGGTGACCATGGGGGTGTGGGTGGCGTTGAGGTCGGTGAGGATGTCGAGGGCCGCCAGTGCCGCGGCGGGCTGGCTGCCGGGGCACCGCACGTCGGGTTCCAGGGCATGGCCGAATCCGCCGTCATGGTTCTGATACGCCGCCAGCGCGGTCAGTACGGGCTCGACGGGTCCGTTGTCGAGAAGCACGGCGAGCCGGTGGCGCTCCAGGACACGGGCGCCGGATTCGATGAACTGCCGGGCAGCTTCCAGGTCGATACTCATGTACCGGAGGCTAGGCGGCGGTGAGCGTGGCGTCTTTCAAGAAACGGACAGGCGTGAGGCCGGTGAGGCGCCGCACTTCCGCCGCCATATGTGCCTGGCCGGCATAACCCGCTACATGCGCACGGTCGGCCAGCGAGCCCGTCTGCATCGCGACGAGTCTGCGCAGGCGGATCACACGAGCCAAGAACTTGGGACCGTAACCGACCGCCGCGGTGACTCGGCGGTGCAGGTGACGCTCGCTGACACCCAGGTCATCGGCGACAGTCGCGACACGTGCACCACAGCTGCTCAACCGGGAAATGGCGGCGGCGACGAGCGGATCCGGGCCGGCCTTCCTGCGCAGCAGGGCCTCGGTCAGCAATCCAAGACGAGCCGACGGGTCCGCGGCCGCGAGGTCATCGGTCCAGTCCGCGACCGCCGGCCACAACAGGGACAGCGGGATCTGCTGGTCGCGTACTTCATCGGCCGGGATGCCCAGGACGGCTCCGGCCGATCCCGGCCGGAGCCGGATGCCGCCGGCGGACTCGCCGGTCGCCTCCCACACCACCGGTTTCGTATCGGCGCCGACCACAAGAAGCCGGGTACCGAGCCAGACCAGGTCGACGCACCCATCCGGAACCACACGCTGCGTGCCGCCGACCAGAGTGTCACTTTCCCACATACAGGCCGCCACTGCCTCCAGCCCGGTCGGCGGGCGGTACTCGCGGTATACACCCACCCGCGCACCCTATCCAGGCGCGAACCGACGAGGATTCCGGACCGGAGCAGCAATGGGGTCGATGCGCAGACAGGTGTTCATCTATTGATCTTGCGCTCGAACCGGTCACCGCATCGCCTCATGAACGATCATGTGGGCGTATCGTTTTCGTTCAGAAGGCCGGTGTGGCGACGGTCTGCGTGTCCGCCGCCGCCGTAGTACTCGGCGACGGCGGCGAACGCCGCTTTGGGTTCCCATGCCATGTCCGGATAGGTGTCGCCGTGACGACCCTCCAGGACCTTGACGATGCCGAGGCTGGCGAGATCCAGGTCGTCGCGCTGGTCGCCGCCGAGACGGTGCGGGTGGCTGTATAGCGCGAACAGGAAGACGAAGGCGCTGTCGACGCCTTCGCCGGCGAAGATTTCCAGCAGCTCATTCAGGTATGCGGCCTGCCCGGCCTCGTCCCGCGCGTAGTGCCCGTTCAGCCGGATCGGGTCGCCGGTAACTGCGTCGTATTCGACGATCTCGTTGCTGCGCGGCGCCACATCGGCGGCGCCGCGCCAGGTGGCCGTACCGAAACCGGTGATAGCCACGGGCTTTCCTTGCGCGACCAGATCGCGCACGCCCGTACGGAACCGGTCGGCCACCTCGGCGGAGCGGATTAGTTCGATCGATATGACGTCGAAAGGTGTCCAGTCGATCCGCTCGAACGGTATGGCGCAGTAGGTGAGTTTGCCGCCGAAGGCTTCCCGGACCACGGTTACCGCCTGCCCGAGGAAGTCGTCGAGGCGTGCGATCAGCTCGGTGAGTAGCTCGCCACGGGTGGCAGGGTTCCCCAGCAGGAATTCGAGCCGCTCCCAGACCGTGTCGCCGGGCAGAAATCCCCGGTTCATCAAGCTCAGTTCGACACCGGTGACGAATACGACCTCGGCCCCGGACTGCCTGAGCCGCTCGGCCCGGCGCGCGCAATCGGCGAACAGCGTCAGAATCTCGGCGGCTTCCGGTTCCAGGGGGTAGGGCGAGAACCACACTTCGAGCCCGAGTTCGGCCGCGTGCCGGGCCGCCAGTTCCAGCCGGTCGGCGTCGCCGCCGACGATCTGGACGGCATTGCAATGCAGATCGTCCCGGATGATGGCCAGCTCCCGCCGGACCACCTCGGGGTCGAAGTCCTCCCGTGACGTCCGGCCGTTCCGGACGAAACCGGTGTCATATGTCATCCCCTTGCCGCGCATGTGCTGATCCTTCTGCCGAGCGGAGTTCGTTCGACAGCAGACTAGAGGCAGAACATGCGTGCACGCAATATTTCGTGCACGCACGTTCTCGTGGCACGATCAGATCGTGACGACGAGACCGACAGGTTTGCGCGAGCGTAAGAAGCAGGCCACCCGCGAGGCGCTGCGGGAAGCGGCATTGCGACTGGCCCTGGAACACGGACCGGACAACGTGCGCGTCGAGGACATCGCCGCGGCGGCCGGTGTCTCGCCGCGGACCTACAACAACTACTTCTCCAGTCGTGAGCAGGCGATCGTCGCCGCCGTCACCGCCGAGCGGGAGGCGCGAGTCGCCGCGGCGGTAGCGGCTCGGCCCGCGGGGGTTCGCCTCGCCGACGCCGTCATCGACGCGATCCTGGCGCAATACACCGGCCCGGGCGAACACAGTCGCGAGGCACTGCTGTTGATCACCACGCATCCGGCACTGCGGGACGCGTTTGTCGGTGCTACCAGCACGATGTCGAAACCCCTCGCCGCCGTGATCGCCGACCGTCTCGGTGCTCTCGACGGCCCCACAGCCGCCGTACTCGCGGCCAGTGTGGCCGCCGCCATCCGTGTCGCACTCGAGCAATGGCTACAGCCGCCGACAGGCGCGCCCGCCACCGCAGGTCTCGTCGTCGTGTGCGGCTCGCTGCCCGATATGCTTCGCGCCGCGCTCGCCCCACTCGTACCGGCACTCGACGCGGCCGAGAAGACATCGCCGCAACAACCCGGAATCAGTGTGAGTCCTTCTGCCCCGGAATAATCGGTGACCTTGTTGTCCAGCGGTTTTCGAGGTGAGATGTGGTCTCGTGGTGCTCGGCAAACGGTTCCGTAAGCAGGTGGCCGAGCCACTCGGAAAGCCTCTCCCCCAGCGACAGACCGCCTGATCGTGGAACCACCCGCCCGGCCGCACCGACTACTGATCAGCGGCGGGCGGACGCCCGGCAGACTCGGAGAGACAGGACGGATATCGGGATGCTCTCGGCGCGGACGGTATGGGCCGGCGCGACAGCGATCGCGGTGGTCGCGGTGGCCGGTGCCGCGATATCGGCCGGGGAGATGCCCTACACCGCGGCCGGTACCGCGTACCCGGGGCTCGTCCAGGCACTCTGCTACACCCTGCTCCGAGCACTCGCCATGGTGGCCGGCGCGGTCACCGCCGGCGCGCTCGCGTACATCGTGTGCTGCACCGAGACCACCGGCCGCGGACAGGTCGGGGTGGACGGGTACGCCGGCCTGCGAATGGCCGAACGCGCCGCCACGGTGTGGGCGATGGCGGCGGTCGCGCTGGTCCCGGTGACGGCGGCGGATATCGGTGGTTCCACAACCCTGGAACTGGTGCGCGACGGCACCCTCGGGCCGCTGCTGGACGCGAGCGAGAAACCCAAGGCGTGGGTGGTCGTCGCGTGCCTCGCCGCCGGAGTCGCGCTGATCGCGCGGCTGTCACTGTCGTGGCTCGGTGCGGCAGCGGCGCTGCTCTTCGCCGTGATCGGCGTGCTGCCACCGGTCGTCGTCGGCAATGCGGGCGAAGGCCCCGGCCACGACTACGCGACCGGGGCGGTGCTGCTGTTCCAGCCCGCGCTGTCGGTGTGCTGCGGATTGCTGTGGTGCGCGGGTGGGCATCTGCGGCGAGGCGGCGCGGACCGGGACACCGTGATCCGCCGGGTTCAAATCCTCATCGGTATCTGCATGGGTATCAGTGCGCTCACCGGCGCACTGCTGATGGCTCTGCTGCTTCCACCGCATCGGCTGGTCACCACCGGCTACGGGCGTCTCGTTCTCGCGACGGTGTTGTCGGACGCGGTCCTGGCCCTGCTGGTGTGGTGGGCCGGACGACAGCGACAACGCGCCGCGGCGCTGTTCACGACGGCCGCGGCGGCGGCACTGGTCGGCGTGGCGTTGCTCGCCGCCGCGGGGGTCCGGCCGGCGCCGGCCTTCGCGGGACGCCCGTTCACCGCGCACGAGGCGTTCATCGGATTCGATATCGTGCATCCGCCGACAGCGCTGCGGCTGCTGACCTGCTGGCGTTTCGATATCGTGCTCGGCGGTGCCGCGCTCGCCGGGATCGTGCTCTACGCGGTGGGAGTCCTGCGGCTGCGCCGCCGTGGCGACCACTGGCCACGCTTGCGCACCCTGTCGTGGGTGCTGGGCTGCCTGACGCTGCTCGTGGCGACCTCGTCGGGTGTCGGGGCCTACGGGTACGCGATGTTCAGCCTGCACATGATCACCCATATGACGTTGAACATGGTGGTGCCGGTGTTGATGGTGCTGGGTGCGCCGATCACACTGCTGTTGCGGGTGGTGCCGCCGGCCGGCCGGGGTGAACTGCGCGGGCTGCGCGAAGGGGTGCTGGCGATCCTGCACTCCAAGCCGAGTGCTGTGCTGGCGCATCCGGGTTTCTCGATCCCGGTGTTCGTGGTGACGCTGTACGGGCTGTATTTCACCTCGCTGTTCGAGAACCTGATCAGCTATCACTGGGGGCACGTGCTGATGAACGTGCATTTCCTGATCGTCGGATACCTGTTCTATTGGGCGATCGTCGGTGTCGATCCCGGACCGCAGCGGCTCCCGCATCTGGGCCGGCTCGGGATGCTCTTCGCGATCATGCCGTTCCACGCGTTTTTCGGGGTGGTGGTGATGTCGACGGCGACGGTGATCGGCGGGCGTTTCTACACCAACCTGGAATTGCCCTGGAGGATGGATCTGTCGGCGGATCAGCACCAGGGCGGCGGTATCGCCTGGGTTTCCGGTGAAGTACCCCTTCTGCTCGTGGTCGGTGCCCTGCTCACCCAGTGGGTCGCCCAGGACCGGCGGACCGCCGTACGCACCGACCGCAAGGACGATACCTACGGCGATTCCGATCTGGCGGCCTACAATGCGATGCTGGCCGAACTGGCCCGCTCACGCCGGTGAGCTCAGCCGCAGCCGGCGCAAACGCAGACTGTTGGTGACGACGAAAAACGACGAGAAGGCCATCGCGGCACCGGCAATCAGCGGGTTGAGCCAACCCAGCGCGGCCACCGGGATGGCGACGACGTTGTAGCCGAAGGCCCACACCAGATTCAGCCGGATGGTACGCAGCGTCGCGTGTGCCAACTCGATGGCGTCGGGCACGGTGTCCAGATCGGCCCGGACCAGGATCATATCGGCGGCGGCGATGGCGACATCGGTACCGGCGCCGATGGCGAGCCCGAGATCAGCGGTGGCCAGCGCCGCGCCGTCGTTGATCCCGTCGCCGACCATGGCGACCCGGTGGCCCGCCGCCCGCAGGTCGGCGATCCGGGCCACCTTGTCCCGCGGGAGCAGGTCGGCGTGCAGCTCGGTGACGCCGATGTGGGCGGCGACCGACCGCGCGGCCACCGGATTGTCACCGGTGAGCAGCACGGTGCGCAGGCCGAGCCGGTGCAACCGGGCGATCGCCGCAGGTGCCGAATCTTTGACGGTATCGGCCACCGCGATCACCGCGACCACGGAGTCGTCCACCGCCACGTATACCGCGGTACGTCCGGCGTGCACGTGCCGGTCGAGTTCGGCCGCGAGCTCAGGAGGCGCGACCCGGCCCTCGTCGGACATCAGTCGAGGCCGCCCTACGATCACCTTCCGGCCGAGCACCCGCCCCCGCGCCCCGAGCCCCGGTAGCGCCTCGAAATCTTCGGCCTCCGGCAGCGGCCCGGCCCGGCGGGCGGCCTGGGCGATCGCCGCGGCGACGGCATGTTCGGACGCCACTTCCAGCGCACCCGCCAGCCGCAGCGCTTCCCCGTCGTCGATTCCGTGACCGGTCACGCCGACCACGCGCATCACGCCGTGAGTGATGGTGCCGGTCTTGTCGAAGACGACCACGTCCACATCCCGGCTGGCTTCCAACGCCTGATATCCCTTGACGAAGATCCCCGCCCGGGCCCCGCGGCCCGAAACGACCATGAGCGCGGTCGGGATGGCCAACCCCAGCGCGCACGGGCAGGCCACCACCAGCACCGCGATGGCCGCGGCACCGGCACGGTCCGCCGCCTCGCCGACCAGCAGCCATCCGGCGAATGTCACGGCGGCGGTGAGAAAGACCAACGGGACGAA
Source organism: Nocardia sp. NPDC050193 (assembly GCA_040674215.1). Classification (GTDB taxonomy): domain Bacteria; phylum Actinomycetota; class Actinomycetes; order Mycobacteriales; family Mycobacteriaceae; genus Nocardia. The sequence goes on from JBFARE010000039.1 coordinate 39,607, forward strand.
CACCGCGGACACCCGGTCGGCGATACGTTGCATCCGAGCCTTACCCTGCTGGGCCTCGTCGACCAGCCGGATCATGCCCGACAACGCGGTATCGGAGCCGACGGCGGTGGCCTCCACGATGATCCGCCCGGTCAGCGAGACAGTGCCGCCGACCACGGCGGCACCGAGGGCGACCTCCACCGGAACCGATTCGCCGGTCATGGCGCTCACGTCGAGACTGGTGGCGCCGCCCACCACGGTGCCGTCGGCGGCGAGCGTCTCGCCGGGCCGGACGGCGAACCGCTGGCCCGTGGCGAGTTCGCCGGCGGGTACGGTGATCTCGCGGCCGTCCCGGGTGAGGACCGTGACCTCGTGGGCGGCGAGCGCGGCCAGGGCGCGCAACGCCGAACCGGCGGCGCGTTTGGCCCGGGCCTCGAAATAGCGGCCGGCCAGGACGAAGGTGGTGATGCCGGCGGCCACCTCGAGGTAGATCGAATCACTGGACCAGATCGCCGCCCAGACACCCTCCGGGGTCTCGGTGCGGGCGGGCGCGAGGTACATGGTGTGCAACGACCACAGTGTCGCGGTGAGCACCCCGACCGACACCAGGGTGTCCATACCGGCGGCGCGGTGCCGGGCATTGGTGAGGGCGCGCCGGTGGAACGGCGCGGCGGCCCACAGCACCACCGGCAGGGCCAGCGCGGTGAGCAGGATCTGCCAGCCGTCGAACCGGGCACCGGGGATGAACGCGAACATCACCGACAGATCGGCCAGTGGGAAGAACGCCAGCAGCGCGACGAACAGCCGGCGCCGCAGATCGGTGACCTCCGCATCCTCGGCGCCCGTTCCGGCGAAGGCGGGGCGGTCCGCGGCGGCCTCTTCGGCGGAGTAACCGGCGGCGGTGACCTCGGCACACAGCCGGTCCGGGGTAATGGCGGGATCGGCGTCGACGGTCGCCGTGCCGGTCGCGAAGTTCACGGCCGCGGTGACGCCGGCGAGTTTGCTGAGCCGGCGTTCCACTCGGGCGGCGCAGGCCGCGCAGCTCATTCCCTCGACGGTGAGGCGGATGCGGGTGGCCCGCTCGGGCGCGACGGTATCGGGCCGGACCGGCATCACCGCACCGTTCCACAGGAGTGGCAGGAGCCGGGCAGCGCACGGGTGATCGGTAGGTTCGGCACGGTCGAGCAGTCGGATACAACCGCCGGCCGGTTCCCGGGGGTCGCGGTGATCCCGGTGACAATGCACCGCGGGAATACGAGATTCTGTGTCACGGTTCCCCGCTCCCGGCGCCCCGGCACCGAAAAACCCGGCTCGGAGTCATGCGGCCTGATGGAATGCGGTGGGCACCCGAAAAGCAGCGGCTGTTCACCGCGGACCTGCTCTCGGCCGCCCACGGTACCGGACTCATCCACGGGTGAGCCCGAGCAGCCCGGCCACCTCCGTCGCCGATCGGGCGGGTACGGGTACCGAGTGGTCGGAGATCCAGTCGTGATCGAAACCGGCCAGCTGGATATCACACCATCGGAGTACCGCGGCCCGGCGTGGCGCGGGGAGCTCACCGCAGGCGGCGACCAGTTCCCGCCACTGCGCCGGCGGCACCGGGGGAGCTGCGGTGAGCGCGCCCAGTACGTCGGCGATCGCGATCGGTTCGGGACCGAAGAAGTCGAGGATGCGGGGTCTGCGAGCAGCTGGCGCGGGTGCGGGTGCGAGGACGAGCCGGGCGAAGTCGTCGGCACGGATCACCGGTTCGCGCAACGTGGTCTGCGGCACCGCTCCCACGGCCGCGACGGCGGCGACCAGATCGTGCAGGAAATCACTCCGCGCGCCCCGGCGGTCCGCCGGGTGGGGCAGTACCCGGCCCGGCCGGGCGATCGTCACGGCGAGATCGAACTCGCCGGCGGCGGTCGCGAGCAGATGTTCGGCGACGGATTTGCTCTGCGCGTAGCCGGTTGGCAGGGTGCACGGATCGCTCAGAGCGCCGCGCGGGCCGGCCGCGGTGGCAGTCGAAATCAGGGTGAGCGCGGCCCCCGTGGCGCGCGCGAGCCACAGCAGACCCATTGTCGGGGCGACGTTGGCGGCACGCAGGCCGCGGTACGACCGGACCGCGCTGATCTCGGCCGCACTGTGCACGATCCGGCTCGGCGTACCGAATGCCCCCGGGTGATCGTCGAGCTCGGTGAGATCACAGACGACGGCCCGCACCTGCCCCGACTGCCATGCGCGGTCGAACACCTCCGGTTCCCCGATCGCGGTGAACGCGCAGCGCAGCCGGTGCCGGGCATATTCGAGGTTCTCGGCCCGGACCGGCACCACGATGTCGGCCGGGGCCGCGTTCAGTAGTTCGGCGAGGAGGTACGCCCCGAGAAAGCCGGTCGCGCCGGTCAGCAGTACCGGGCCCGCGGTTACGGTGACGGGCGAAGTCGCGGCCAGACGGGTGCGGAGCGCAGCGCATTCGGCGGCGAGGTCGGGACCGTCGTATCGCACCCGGTGCGGCGACCCGGCCGCCGGATCGGAACCGCCTATCGGCTCGTGGCACAGCGGTCCGGCCGTGCGATCGGTCCGGTCCTCCGGCTCACGAGATGGCGGTCCGGCCGTACCACCGCAACCGCGCCCAGGTTTGCGACGTACCGGCTGCGCCTCGGGATCGGAACCCGCGCGGGGCTCCCGGCGCGGCATCTCGACCACGGAACCGAGCGCGGCGTCCCGGACCGGACATGGGAGGAGGGCCAGTTCGGCGGCGGTGGGCCGGGCGAGCACATCGTCGACCGTCACGGGTGCGCCCAGCGCGATCGTGAGGCGGTTCGCCAGGGCGACAGTCTGCATACTGGTGCCGCCGGCCGCGAAGAAATCGTCATCGGGTCCGAGATCGTCGCGGCCGAGTATCCCGGCGAAAACATCCAGTACGCATCGGATCCCGGCAGTGGGTGCCGGGCCGTCCGCGACGGCGGCCCGGCGGTCCGCCTTCAGGTTACGGGTACGCGGCAGCGTGTCGACCACGCGGACGCGCGCCGGGACCCAGTCGTGCGGCAGCTGACCGGCCAGCCCCTGCCGCACGGCCGCCGCCCATCCGGCGGGCCGGGGTCCGGTTACGGTGACCAGCGCGTCGAACGCGAATTCGCCGCTCCGGGTGATCATCGCATCCCGGATACCCGATCGACCGCGCAGCAGATCCTCGATCGTCGGCGCCGCGATCCGCCGCCCGCCGATCTTCATCGTGCCGTCGGTCCGCTCGAGGAACTCCAGTACGCCGTCCTCACGGACGCGGACCCGGTCGCCGGTCGCAAAGGCACGCACGGTCTTCCCGCCGAGCGGAATCTCGCGGAACCCGTCGCCCGCATGCGCCGGTAGGTGGCCGTCGGCGAGCATCGGGCCGTACAGATACAGGACCCCGCAGCGGTCGTCGGCCTCGGCGGCGAGCCGATCCACCGCCAGTACCGCGCCGATACCCGGGAACAGCTGCCCGAGCGGGACCGGCGGCAGCGCACCGGGAACGAGATCGGCGCTCGCGCAGACTATCGCGGCCTCGCTGGGACCGTAGCTGTTGTGCAGCGGCGGACCACCGTGCCTATACCAGCGCGCTACCAGTTGCGGGGAGGCCTCCTCGCCACCGATCACGATCATTCGCACCGCCGACGGGATCGCTACGGTCCCCGAGCCCAGGGCCACCGCCAGCTCTTGCCATATCGCGGTGGGCAGGTCGAGCACTGTGGCGCCGGTACGGGCGGCCAGCCCGAGCAGCGCGGTGAGAGAGCGACGGTCGACTGCGCGGGCGGTCACCAGGGCCGCACCCGCGGCCAGGGTCACGAAGATCTCCTCCACGCTGGTATCGGCGTGTAGCGGCGCGAACTGCACGACCCGGTCGGCGGGCCGCCAGCGGTAGCGCCGCAGCGCGTCGGTGACGAACACGGCCAAGGCCCCGCCCCCGACACGTACTGCTTCGGGCCGGCCGGTGGACCCTGAGGTGAGCACGGCGTAGCCCGCCCCCGCCGGTAGCGAATCGGCCGTACCGCTGCGCGCTGGACCATTTTCCGGAGAGGTGGCGATGGGCGCGAGGCCGAGGTCCGCGCGGGGCGGATGCCGTCTGTCGTATACCAGTGCCGCCGGGGCCAGCGCGGTGACCAGCGCGCGCAGTTCGTCATCGGGCAGCGCGGTATCCAGGACCGCATGCGCGGCACCGGCGGCCGCGATACCGAGCACGGTGACGATATCGTCCGGTTCGCCGCCGGGTACCACGGCGACCAGGTCACCCGCACGCACCCCGTGCGCGCGCAGCGTATGCGCCCGGGTCGTCGCGGCGGCCAGCAGTTCGCCACGCGTGCGGACGTGGTCGCCGTCGATCAGGGCCGGGGCGTCCGGGTCCGTGCGGACATGCCCGGCGAACAGTTCCATCGGTTCGCCGGCGGGCGCTGTCCGTGGCGATTGCAGTAATACATAGTCGATGCCGAGGTCCGCGATGGTTGTGGTGCCGTCGGCCGTGACGGCCTCGATCGTGCGGGCCACGGCATCGGTGTGCGCCTCGAGTTCCGCGGCGCGGTAGCGTCCGGGGTTCGCGTCGACGACCAGTTCCGCGGTCCCACCGCGCAGGTACAGGTTGATCGACAGGTCCTCGACCGGACCGGCGCTGAGATTGCGGGCGGTGATCTCGATACCGGCCAGGCCGAAATCGTAGTCGAACGGCATGATGTTGACGATGGGGCCGAGTAGACTGCGGCCCGCGCCGATCAGGCCGAGTTCGGCGCGCAACCGTTCGTGCCGGTACCGGGAACGGCGTCGGGCGTGAGCCAGGAACTGCCCGATCCGTCCGGCGAGCCCGGCCACGGTATCGGCCGGGTCGACCGTGACCGGTACCGCCACCACATTGAGCACCATGGCCGGTACGGTCGCCGCGACCGAACCGATCCGGTTCATCATCGGAACACCCAGCACCACATCGTGTTTCCCGAGATGGCGGCTGAGATGGACAGCCACGGCCGCGAGGACCGACTCCCCGATCCCGTGGCGGGCACCGGTCTGATGCGGCCGCAGCGCGAGGGCGCGCCGGGCCCGCAGCGGCTCGGCGACCGGTGCGGCCGGGCGGGCCGCGGGAGTGGGAGCGCTGCGGCATGGTAGTACCGAATGCCAGTATCGGCCATCCGCTGTGTGCCGGGCCGATACCGAGTAGGCGTGGTCCTCGGCGAGGACCTCGTCGAGACCCCGTGGGGGCGGCGGAACCGGCGCGCCACCGCACAGGGCCCGATAGTGTTCGGCGACCCGGCGAGCGCACTGAGCGAACCCGTATCCGTCGAGGGCCAGATGATGGGCGCGGTGGTACCACAGCAGCGTATCCGGCCCGGTGATCAGGACGAGGTGCGCGGCGGTGCTCCCCCCGGTGTACGGATCGCACGGTCCGCGCAGATCATCATCCATCGACGCCCGCGCCGCCGCCTCCGGCGCGGGCGAACCGGAGAGGTCGACGACGGTCACCGGTACGCGGTCGGCGGGGTCCACGACCTGCCGTGGCCCGGATGCGGTGTGGATCAGCCGGATCCGCTGCGCTTCGGTATCGGTGATCATACGGCGGACGGCGGCGGCCCACACCCACGGATCGACCGGTCCCCGCACCGTGAGGTATTCGGCCAGCACGAACGCGCGGCTCCGCGGCCACAGGCGCAGCGCGTCGGCGATACCGTGCTGGGCCGCGGTGAGGGCCATACCCCGAGCCGCCGTCATATGCCCAGCCGTGCGAACCAGGTCCCGAGCACCGGTTCCTCGGCCAATTCCGCGAAACCGATCCGAGCGCCGGCACCGCGCCAGCGCTCGACCAGGGTGGTGAGCCGCAGCGAGTCCAGCCCGAGGTCGGCCAGATCGGTTTCGGCGGTGAGTACGTCCGGATCGGCGCACAGCAGCTCCGCGATATCGTCGACGATGCCCTGCCGGGTCAACGTCATCGGACCGGCCCCTTCCCAGCCCGCGGGCCCGCACGCGAGCGGATGGCCGGCAGCTCGGCCGACGCGTCGGTCACGATCGGCCCGGAACCGTTCGCGCAGTTGGCGACGCTGAATCTTCCCGCTCGGATTGCGCGGGATCACATCGAGGAATTCGTAACGGGCGGGCACCTTGAACCCGGCCAGCCGCCCGGCCAGGAAGCGCCCAAGTTCCCGGGTGGTGAGCCCGGCGCCCGGGCGGGGCACCACGAAGGCGTGGACCCGCTCGCCCCAGTGGTCGTCCGGGGCCCCGACCACAGCGCAATCGTGCACATCCGGATGCGCGCCGATGGCCTTCTCCACCTCCGCCGGGTAGACGTTCTCCCCCGCGACGATGACGAGGTCTTCGACCCGGTCCCGGAGCACGAGATATCCCTCATCGTCGAGGTATCCGGCGTCCCCGGTGCGCACCCACCCGTCCACGGTCACGGTGGCCGTCGTGGCGTCCGGGTCGGCGAAGTATTCCACCATGCGCGCAGGGCTACGAAGCAGCACCTCACCGGTCTCACCGGGCGGCGCGACCGACCCATCGGGGCACCGGATCTGCACGCCGACCCCCGGATACGGCCGCCCGGCGGCGTGCGGCAGGCGCCCGCCCGGCCGATGGTCGGCAGGCGGCAGGCAGATCGCGGTATTGCCGGTCTCGGTGAGGCCGTATATCTGGGCGAACTCGCAGCCGAAGGTGTCCACGGCGCGCGCGAGCAGATCCGGGCCGATCGGCGATCCGCCGTAGACGATCTTGCGCAGCGAGGCCAGATCGGCGCGCCCGGCCTCGGGCTCCGACAGGATAAGCAGCAGCATCGCGGGAACGAAACAGCAGGTTGTGACGCGGTGTTCGCGCACCGCCGCGACCGCGGCGGCGGCGGTGAAGCGCGGCAGTACCACCGAGGCCACACCCGCGTTCAGAGCCTGGAGGGCCCACCACATTCCACCGATGTGGAAGGAGGGCAGCGCGATCAGGCTCACATCGCCGGGCCGCCAGTCGATCCAGTCGAGCCCGGCCTCGTCGAGCAGCGACCGGACCGCGAAGAATGTCCGATCCGCCAGGACCACGCCTTTCGGGCGCCCGGTGGTCCCGCTGGTGTACATCTGCACTACGGGCGTATCGGCGGTAGCGGGGAATTCGGCCGGCACCGGACCACCGGCGCCATCCCGCCAGGCCGGATAGTCCGCCAGCGGCACCACCGTGACCGGGATCGGGCCGAACCGGCCGGGGTCGTCGGTGACGACGACCCGAACACCACTGTGCTCGCGGATATAGCCGGCCTCGGCAGCGGTCAGCCGCGGGTCCACCGGCACCAGGACCGCCCCGATGCGAGCGCATCCGTACAGCAGTTCATAGACCGCGACCGTATCCCGAGCCAGGTACAGCACCCGGTCGCCCGCGCCGATCCCCGCTGCCTGCAGGGCCCGCGCGACGGCCATCGAACGTGCCTCGAGCGTTCCGAAATCCACCGGACCCGCACCGTCGATCAGCGCCGGGCGGCGGGCGCCGGTGGCGGCGTTGTGCGCCAACGCCGCCACCAGGGTGTGCGGGCCCCTCATCGCGCCGCACCGGCCGCCGGACACCCGGGTGGGTCCAGCAGCACGATTTCGATATCGCCTACCGCGCTGCCCCCGGCGGTGTCGGCGAATTCCACGCCGGCCTGCAGCGCGTACAGCGGCCGCGACCGGTTGCGGAAAGTGACCGCGCCGATGGTGAGCCGCGCGGTGTAGGAACGGGAGTCGATCGGGCGTCGGTAGCGGCTAGCGAATCTGCTGATCAGCACCGATGGCAGCTGGCGGGCCCAGTAGTCGGCCATCGACCAGTCCGCCAGTTCGGGAATCAGCCGGTCGCGGATGGCCACGGCCAGCGTGTAGTAGATCAGCTGGTTGCAGGAGATAGTGAACTCCACCGCGTTGAAATGTCCGGTGTCCTCGATATAGCAGCTGTGCTCGAGCGCGAATTCTCCCGTGGCCAGTACGGTCTCACCGCGCCGGCCGACGTGCGCGCGCTTCAGGTAGACCGTGTCCTTGCTCGCGTAGGGTCGCATGGTCCGGACGAGTAGCGCGATATCGTCTTCGGCGGCGTCGGCGACGGCGGGTGCCGAATCGGTGCCGGTCATGCGGCTTCCTCGGTGGTGAGCGGATATTCGTCGACGACGGTCACCCGGTAGGACTCGGTGGGCTCGTTACCGGGGTTGTGCAGGGCCCGGTGGATGAGCGTACGGTTGTCCCAGAGCACCAGATCGCCGGGCTCGTAGGGGTGCAGGAAGATATTCGGGTGGGTGTAGGTGCCATCGAGTTGCCCGGACTCGGACAGCAGCTCGGACAGCAGCGCGTCGGGTAGCGGCGCCCCGGCGGCATCCTCGATCGCGTAGGTGAACGCCTCGGAGAGGTAGAGCAGCCGCTCGCCGGTCACCGGATGGCACAGCACCGTGGGCCGGCGCTGCGGCGGGGTCCGGCGCTCGACCTCGGCGACGACCTCACCGAGCGGGCGGAAGACGTCCTCGGGGCGGATCTTCACATAGCGGCGCGCGCTGTGCAGACAGTAGGTCTGCTCGATCGCGGCGCGCAGCCCCGGGCTCAGCCGCCGGTAAGCCTGCGCCATATCGATGAAATAGGTGCCGCGCCCGGCGGCCGGTAATCGCCGCGGGTAGAAACAAGTAACGGCGAATGGTTGCGGCATGAACTGGTAATCGGAATGCCAGAACGCGCCGGTCTTCGGCACACCCACCCGTCCGGTGTCCCGGTCGATATTCGAGGAGACGAAGACATATTCGCTGTCGGGGTGGTGATACATCGGCTCGTAGTAGGCGACCGGGGTGCCGAGCGCCGAACCGAGCGCGACCAAGTCGGCGACTCCCAGCGTCTGTTCCCCGAGGACGACAATCTTGTCGTGATAGATGTGGCGCCGCAGCAGTGCCACCTCGTCCGGGGTGGCAGCCGCTGCCGAGAAACCGCGTACCTCGATACCGCGGCCGTCCCCGCTCCGGGTGTGGATCCTCATGGTGTCCTCTGTCCAGCTGTGCGGTCCGACGGATTGCGCCCCGAATAACCGCGGGTGAATGGAGTCGCCGACGGTGCCACCTGCCGACCGACTCACCGGACAAGTCGGACCGTGGCGCGCTGTGGTTCCCGTCCGCACCGGCGAATGCTGTGCCGCGGCTCACCCGGCGCCGGTCGCGCGCACGATATCCGCTGCGCCGGACTCGTTTTCTTGCGGCAGCGCGAGCGCGACCTGCGGTCGCCCGGTGAGCGGATTCGCCGAGATCTGCGCGCGTACCCCGAAGACCTCGAGCAGCAGTCCGGGGGTCAGGGTCGCCGCGGGTTCACCCGCCGCCGCCACCCGGCCGCCCGCGAGCACCACCACGTGATCGGCGTAGGCCAGTGCCTGCCCGATATCGTGCACGGCCAGCACGATCGTGGCGTCCAGCTCGCGCAACAGCCGCAGCAGTGCGAGCTGGGCGTGGATATCGAGATGATTGGTCGGCTCGTCGAGCAGGATCACCGGCGCCTGCTGCGCCAGCGCGCGGGCCAGCAGCACCCGCTGGCGCTCCCCGCCCGACAGACCGGTGAACGGCCGGTCGGCGAAGGTGTCCACTCCGACACGGCGCATTGCCGCGACGACGATCTCGCGGTCGCGGCGGGAGTCCAATTGCAGGTACTTCTTGTGCGGCGACCGGCCCATCGCCACGATCTCACCGACGGTGAAATCCGCTGTCGTGCCCTGATGCTGGGTTACCACCGCGCGGATCCTGGCCATCTCCTTGGCCGGAGAGCGCCACACATCGCGGCCGTCGATCAACGCCACCCCCGCCGTGGGACGGCAGGCCCGGTAGACGGCCCGCAGCAGCGTCGATTTGCCCGAACCGTTCGGCCCGACGAGCGCGGTCACCTGTCCGGGCGCGGCCATCAAGCCCACATCGTCGATGATGGTGGCGCCGTCGATATCGACTCGCAGCCCGGTCACCTCGACCCGCGCCCCCACGCGCGCACTGTCTCCGCGGCCGGTCACACCACGCCCCCGGACCGACTGCGCTCGAGCAACCACAGGAAGAACGGGCCGCCCAGGGCCGCGGTGAAGATGGTGAGGGGGTATTCGTTGGGCGGATCGATCGCCCGGGCCGCGAGATCGATGAGGACGAGGAATGCCGCGCCGAGCACCGCGGCCGCGGGCAGCAACCGGCGGTAGTCCGACCCGGCGGCGAAACGGGCGATATGCGGAATGATCAGGCCCACGAAGCCGACACCGCCCGCGACGCTCACTGCCAGGCCGGTGAGGACCGCGACGATCACGATGAGCTGTATACGCAGCCGGTTGACATCGATACCCAGCGCGACCGCGTCATCATCCCCCATCGACAACGCGTTGAGTCCCCGCCCCTGCACCAGCAGCCAGGCCAGACAGGATACGGCGAGCACGGCGGGCAGGGTCAGCGCACCGAGTTCGGCGCCGGCCACACTGCCCATCATCCAGAACAGGATGCCCCGGATCTCCGCGGGTTCGGAACGGAGCTGGATCAAGCTGGTCGCCGCCGCGGCCACCTGCCCGACCGCGACACCGGCCAGAACAATACGCGGACCGGTGAATTCGCCCTGATGCTGAGCGAACAGCAGAACGAGCAGCAGCGCCGCGATCGCCCCGGCGAATGCCGCCACGGGCACACTCAGATTGCGCATCCACAGCGCCGAGACCGACGACATCACCGCCACAGCGGCCAGCGACGCACCGGAGGACACCCCGAGGACGAACGGATCGGCCAGCGGGTTGCGCACCATGCCCTGCAATACCGCGCCCGCGGCCGAGAGCGCGGCGCCGACGAGGACGGCCGCGAGCACCCGGGGAACACGTAATCGCCACACGATCATCGCGTACAGGTCGTCCGGCGCGGGTCCGGCCCCCAGAATGTGGAAGCGCAGGGCCGCCCATACATCAGCGACGGGAACGGTCACCGAACCCAGCGTCACGCCGGCGAGGCAGGCCAGGAGCAGCGCGATCCCGCCTCCGGTCAGCACGGTGGCGAAACCGAGCCGCCCCGAGCTCTTCCAATGTGCGGGTTCGTCGTCAGAAGGCGCCGGGGTGCGCGATATGGGCGATCTTCTCGATCGCGTCGGCATTCGCGGGCCCGAGATAGATGCCATCGGAAACTTTCACGTAGGTCTTGTTCTTCGAGGCGTTCCACTGCGGGTAGGTGGCGAACAGTTTCGCGGCTTCCGCGTCCAAGTCCTCACCGGGCCGGTACGCGCCGAGGACCAGCACGTCCACCGGCGCGGCGGCCAGTTGTTCGGCGCTGAGATTGCCGGTGAGGTCCCAGCCACCATCGGGGAAGCTGGGCTCCCCGCCCGCGGCACGCACCACGGAGTCGTAGATGGTGCCGGAGAAAACGGCCGGCAGCCCGTTGGCGTTCATCACGCTCATATCCGGAAAGGCGATCAGCATCCGCTTCGGCTCGCGGTCCGCGACAGCGGATTTCACCGCCTCGATACGGTCACGCAGCCGGCCGGTGAGATCGGCGGCGCGATCGGGGACGCCGAACACCCGGCCGATCAACTCGATGAATTCGAGCGAGGCTTCGGTGGAGCCGTGGCGGTAGGCCTGTTCCTCTTCCGGTGTGACATTCGCCGGTTTACCGTAGGCGCAGTTCACCGGGTTGACCAGAGTGCGGATGCCGGCCTGCTGCAGCATCTCCCGGCTCGCGAAACCGAACTTCGGGTCGAACCCGCCCGACCAGGTGGAGACGACCAGATCCGGGCGCAGGGCCAGCGCCTGCTCGGCGGGGACATCGGCGGCGGCGTTGAGCGTGAGGTCACCCTTGGGTAGCGCGTCCACTTTCTCCGCCATCCCGGGGATATCGGAGACGCCGTAGAACTGCGTGTTCGCGGCGATACTCTCTTCGAGCCCCAGCGAGACGAAAGTCTCCGCCTCACCGACCGACGCCCCCTGCAACAGCAGCACCCGGGAAGGCGGTCGATCGAAGGTCTGACGGAAGCCGCAATTGTCCACCGTTACCGGATATCCCATGGGAATATCGCCGGGGCCGGCGGCGTTCTCCGTCGCCGGGTCACCACAGGCGCCGAGCAGCCCGGTACTGGCGATCAGCAGGCCGCACAGGGCCGGCCGGGAAAGTCGTCGTGTGCGCACGCCGCGTATCCACCCTCCATGGTTCACCGATCGCGGGCCGCCGGGGGCCCACTACCTCGGAGTAGTCGTGGCGCATCGGCATTCGGTTCCCGTGGCCTGGTTCACAACCCGAGGATCGCGATCGCGGGCGCGGAGGCGGCGCCCGACAACCGTTGTGCCAGGCGATCGCCGCCACGCACAGTGCCGTACCGCCCGGTACCACCAGGATCTGCGGAACGGGCAGCGCCCACCGCGGTTCGGCACCTACGACCCGCGGGCGGAGTACGACACCGCCCACATCGGTGCCCGCAACGACCAGCACGGCAGGCCGGAATCACCGGGCCGGGCCACCGACACACCGTCCGGCGCGACGCACCCGGACGTGAACCGATGGGTCGAAGACACGCCCACAGCGTGGCGCGGCCGTTCGGGCGACTCCCCCCAACACACCCACCGACCGCCCGAGTCGGTCCATATTTCCGGGAACCAGCAGCCACCGCCGTCCGACCACTCAGGTATGAGGTGCGAGACGGCCCCCCGGAGCGGTATCGGCGCTGATGGACGGAGAAAGGCCTGCCGTCCTGGTCGGCCGGCTGCGCGATCACCTGGAACTCTCCCCACAGTGCCGGACATGGCGTGCGCCGGCCGAGCACGATGTCCCTACTTCTTCCACCCCGCACGGTCCCGGACCGTCGCGGCCGTACACGACAGCCGCCGGGACAATCAACCCGTGACGGCCATCCGTGCTCCGGAGACGCTTGCCCGGCAGCCCGGAGCACGCGCCCGGCATCCTGGACGTACTCGGGGTCGTATTGCACGGCCGCAACTGCGGACCACCGGCCCCGGCACACCGAGTGTTGTCACGCTCCCCGCCGCACGCACCGGGTTCGTACGAACCGGCGGTCCCCCGCCCCGGCCCGCCGCTGTTCCGGAAGGGGTGCGACGATAAAGGGCACCGTGATCAGTCCAGCGCACCGCTCTCCGCTCGCTCGAGCGTGCCGTGCGTGGATCTTCGCGCTGATCTGTGTCCTGCTCTCGGCATCGGGCCACGCCCTGACTTCCGCTCATTCCATATCCCTGTCGACACTCGGTCTCGCGACCGGCTTCCTCGCCGCCTTCGCTTGGTCCGTCGCCGACCGGCAGCGCGGTCTGCTGCCGATCACCGCCGGGCTGCTGGCCGGACAGGGTGTCCTGCACCTGTGGTTCACCGCCGACCCGGCCGGGAGCCATACTGGCCACGCCGCCGCGGCCGCCCGTCCGGCCGAGGCCGACACACCGGCCATGCTGGCAGCACATGGCCTCGCCGCCCTGCTGTGCGGCCTCTGGCTGTGGTGGGGTGAGCGCACCGCGTTTACACTCGCCGCGGCGCTGTACACCCGGATAGTGCTGCCCCTGCTGCTGCTCGTCCCGCCGTCACCGGCGCCGGCCGCCGCAGGCGTCCCACGCCCCCTGATCGAACTCCGAACACCGGCCGCCACCGTCGAATTCTTGCGCCACGCGATGGCCCGCCGAGGCCCCCGGGGGCGGATTCCAGCACTTTCCAGAACCCGTCGTGCCACAGTGCCCGGCTGAGCTCCTCCGGAATTCTCCGGGGACGCCGCCGGACGCTCGGTTGTGCGCGGCAGGTGTCCCGTCACCGGCGCACCGCCGGCGGTGACGCGGTCCTGCGATTCCGTCCGCGCGCCCACCGTGCACGCGCACGGATTCCGGTGCGACCGCGTGACCGCGCATGCGTCCCGACCAGGAAATTCTTCGCCATGAACACGACTCTCGAGTGCTGCCCGGACCCGGACAGCACTACCGACCACCCTCCGGCCCCGGCTCGGTTCGCCGTCATATCCTCGGATGACGAGCTGACCGCGCTGGCGCTGGCCGCCGGCGCGGGCGACCGGACCGCCTTGGCCGACTTCATCCGGTGTACCCAGGCCGATGTGTGGCGTTTCATCGCCCACCTGACCGATGTGCAGTCCGCCGACGATCTGACCCAGGAGACATTCCTGCGCGCGATGGGCAGCCTGCCACGCTTCGCCGGACGTTCGACGGCCCGTACCTGGTTGCTCTCGATCGCCCGGCGCGCGGTGATCGACCGGCTGCGCAACGCCTCGGCCCGTCCCCGAACCACCGGCAGTGCCGACTGGGAGACCGCGATTGAGCAGCGGCGCGACCGGCACGACGGCGATATCGCCGAGGACATGGTGGTCGCGGACTTCCTGCGCCACCTCCCGGACGACCGCCGCGAAGCGTTCGTGCTGACCCAGATCTTGGGACTCAGCTACGCCGAGGCCGCGCAGGCCGCCGATTGCCCGGTCGGCACCATCCGCTCGCGGGTCGCGCGGGCGCGGGAAACACTGGTCGAACTGTGGCAGGGCATGGACACGGATTCGATCGTGGTCTACGCCTTACCCCGCGAAAATCGGCGCGGAGCGTCGCCGGTGCAGTTCGCCCGGGCACGCTGACCAGCGGATCCGGGCCCGGAGTAACCGGTGGGCGGCGCTTGCCGCTCACCGGTTGCTCCGGAGCCGGGCGCTTCCCGGCGCGATCCGACCGGACTCCGTATCGCCCGGCAACTTTTGGATCCGGCGTAGCCGGACGGAGTTCGACCAGCAGACCCACCACCCGAAGCAGAGAAGAGGAGCTTCTCATGAGCGCACAGAAAAAACGGGAGAATTCGCTGTCGTCGGTGCACCGACAAGACCGCACCCGGCGGATCCTCGTACAGCTGGCGGTCGCCACGGTCCTCGTCGGGCTCATCGCTGCCATCGGCATCAATGTGGCGATGAAGAAGGCCGCGCGTGACGACCCCGGCCCCTCCCCCGCCATCGCCGCCGCACCGGAGTCGAACCCGAACGGTCTCGCCGTGACCCTCACCGACGCCGGCACGATCAGGATCGGGAAACCGTCGGCGGCGAAAACGGTTCGGCTGGTGGCGGATCTGCAATGCCCCGCCTGCCGGCAATTCGAAACGGCCTACGGTCCGCTGCTGACCGATGCGGTGAACGCGGGCACCGTGGCCGCCGAATACGACATCATCGCCTTCCTGGATCGTGCCTCCTCCACCGAATACTCGACCCGCGCCGCCAATGCCTCGTTCTGCGCCGCCTCCGCCGATCCCATCGCCTACCCCGGCTGGCTGAAGACCATGTACGAACACCAGCCCGCAGAAGGCGGTGACGGCCTCCCGGACAGCACACTCGTCGCGATCGCCGAGGGCGCCGGCTACACGGACCCGGAATTCGCGCAGTGCGTGACCGATCGGACCTACGGCAAGCTCGTCCGGGCCCACACGCTCGACGTACTCGACAGCGGTATCCGGTCGACACCGTCGGTCTTCCTCGACGGCACCCCGATCGAGCCCGGTCGGCTGGCCGAAATGATCAAGTCCTGAACCGATATCCGTGCGGCCGACCCCGGTTAGGTGCGCGCACCGCGAACCGCCGTGCGTACGCGGCCGGGCTGCCGCGCTCCGCGCGCCGGACGGCACCGCACTCCGGCTGGGAATCCGCCGACGACGTCGGCGCCGGCCCCGTCCAGCACAACAGCAGGACCGTTTCGCGCGCCGCCGTGGTCCTGAACCAGCCGCAGCACGTGCCGACCTCTCATCCCCCGAAGGTCGCCGTAGGGAGCCCCGCGATCGTTGTCGACGCGACCAGGGTGGCGCCATCGAACGGACCGGGCTCGGTCAGCCCGTGCGTCGCGGTGGTGACCAAGATCTTCTGCGGTGCACGGGCGCTGAACGCGATGCTCGTCGGCTGCGCCACCGGCACGGGCACCACATCGATCAGCCTGCCGTCGGGGCTGTACCGGTGCAGTCGGCGACCACCCCACAGCGCCGACCATACGCATCCATCCGCGTCGACGGTCATACCGTCGGGGCTCGCGTCGTCGACCGTAGCGAAGACCGTCGCGGGCTCGTCGATTCCGCCGTCCGCGCCCACCCGGTACCGCAGAATCACCTTCCGGGCACTATCGGCGAGATACATAATGGCGCCGTCGGGGCTGAACGCCGGACCGTTGGGGATGGTGAGCCCGTCGAGAACCACCTGGACACTGCCGTCGGGTTCGACCCGCACGAGCCGCCCGGCGCCGGGGCTGCCGTCGTAGGGCATCGCACCGGCCCAGAACCGCCCGCGGGGGTCGGCGACACCGTCGTTCATCCGCATCGGAACCGGGGCGTCGTCGAATGGCCGGGCCAGCCACTCGATCCCGGCGGCGGCGTCCGAGTCCGCACCGCTCGAGAGCAGCGCGATCCCGGTGCCGGCCGCGGCGATCCAACCGCCACCGGCGCGCGGCGCGACGGCACCGAGAGGGACGTCGAGCCGCAGTTGTTCCCGGTCCGCATCCGCCGAATCGCTCTCGGTTCCGACGCACGGCTCGCCGCCGGTCTCGAGCAACACTCCCGCCAGCAGGTCGACGAATACGAATCCGCCGTCCGTCGCTCGCGCGCCCTCGCCGAGTTCGTGCCGGGCCGCACCGAGTGCGGTCCACTCGCCCACCGCGCTCATCGCAGTACCGCCCCCGAGCCGGCCGCGATCAGGACCAGCTCGTCGCGACTGGGCAACCCTTCCCAGTCACCGCGGCTCGACACCGCGAACGCGCCCAGGGTGTTTCCACGCGCGAGCCGTT
Source organism: Nocardia sp. NPDC050193 (assembly GCA_040674215.1). Lineage (GTDB taxonomy): Bacteria > Actinomycetota > Actinomycetes > Mycobacteriales > Mycobacteriaceae > Nocardia. The sequence continues at coordinate 56,275 of JBFARE010000039.1, forward strand.
CGGCGACACCGCCACCGTCGAGGAGCGCGGACAGGTATCCCGCGGTGAAGGCATCGCCTGCGCCGATCGAGTCGACGACACTCACCCGGTGCCCCGCGGCGGTGGTCACACCCGCGGCGGTGTGCACGGCGGCGCCGTCCGCGCCGAGCTTGATCACCACCTCCGACACCCCGCAGTCGATGAGCTCTGCGGGGTCACGTGCGACGAGACCGAGTTCGTCCTCGGACGCGACCACCACGTCCGCAGCGCGGGCCAGCGGTCGCAGCGTGGTCGCGGCGGTGTCGGAATCCCACAGTCGCGACCGGAAGTTCACGTCGAAGGAGATCAGCGCGCCGCCTTCGCGAGCGATACGCACGGCCTCGGTCGTGGCCTCCGCGGCACTCGCGGACACGGCCGGCGTCACACCGGTGAGGTGCAGGATCCGCGGCATCTCCGTCAGTGCCGCAACGGAATCCGCCGCGCAGAGCCGGGATCCCGCGGAATCGCGGCGGTGGTATTCGACGCGGGTCACGTCCGGCAGCCGCTGCTCGAACATCACCAAACCGGTGGCACGTTCGGTGTCGCGGAAGGCGGTGTCGACAAGCACGTTCTCCGCGCGCAGAGTGCGTAGCACCAGTTCACCGGACTCGTCGGCGCCCAGCCTGCCGCCCCACCGCACCCGGTGACCGAGGCGGGCGAGACCGATCGCCACATTGGACTCCGCACCCGCAACGGCCAGCGTGGCGTCGCCACCGAACCGGATCCGGCCTGCGACACGCACCGCGACCATCGTTTCCCCGAAGGTGACGACGTCGAGCGCCCGCCCCGGCGCCGCGCTCATGCCCTGTCCCCCGGGCATGAGCGGGGCCGGCGGTCGGTCCAGATCCGGCCGCGGAGGCCGAAGCGAAGGCGGAGGTATCGCACTACCGCCTCCGGGTCTGACCCGCTCATGCCCGCACCCGCACGGCTTCCAGGAACGACCGCGCCCGCAGACGCAGCGCGTCCAGGTCGCCGCCGTTGGGGGCATCGCCGCACAGCGGGCTCGCGACACCGACCGCGATCGCGCCGTTGGTCAGATACGCGGGCACGGTGTCCGCGCCGACACCGCCGACCGGGATGAGCGGGACATCGGGAAACGGTGCGCGCAGATCCTCGAAGTATCCGGGGCCCATCGTGGAGGCCGGGAAGATCTTCACCGCGTCCACACCGAGACCGACCGCGGTGACGATCTCGGTGGGAGTGAGGGCACCGCAGAGCACCGGCAGGCCGCCCTCGATCGCCGCGGACACCGAAGGCGCCACGGCCGGGGTGACGACATAGGTGGCGCCGGCGTCCCGCACCCGGATCACCTCGTCGGGCGTGAGGACGGTGCCCGCGCCGAGCTGGATCTGTCCGTCCAGTCTCGTCGCCACCTCCTCGATCACCCGCAGCGCGTCGGCCGAGGTGAGGGAGACCTCGAACAGCCGGACGCCCTCGTCGGCGAGAGCCAGTGCGGTGCCGATCGACGCGGCGGCATCGGTGCCACGGATGATGCCGAGGAGCCGGTGTTCACGCAGGTCGTCGAGCAGTGTCATGAGATGCCTCGATTTCGTCGGTTCTCGTGCCGTCGGTTGTCGCCGAGTGGGATCACCATTCGGCGAACGACCCGTCGGGGTGGTGCCAGATCGGCCCGCGCCAGCTGGTGGCGACCGCGTCGGCCGCGCGGACCGCGTCCTCGTCGATCTCGACCCCGAGTCCCGGTGCGTCCCATCGCTCGATGTGCCCGTCGACGAACCGCAGTGGGGAGCGGTCGAGGACGTAGTCGAGCAGCTCGGCACTGCCCTCGTTGTAGTGGATGCCGATGGACTGTTCCTGCAGCAGGAAGTTCGGGGTCGCGAACGCGACCTGCAGGCTGGCCGCCAACGCCAGCGGGCCGAGCGGGCAGTGCGGGGCGAGCAGCGCACCGAAGGTATCGGCCAGGGACGCGATACGCCGGACTTCTGAGATACCCCCGGCGTGCGAGAGGTCCGGTTGCACGATCGCGACGCCCGACTCGAGCACGGGCAGGAATTCGGTTCGAGAGAACAGGCGTTCGCCCGTCGCGATCGGCACGGTTGTCGACTCCACCACATCCCGCAACCGGTGGCTCAGTTCCGGCAGGACGGGCTCCTCGACGAACAGCGGACGCATCGGCTCGAGCATCGACACGAGCCGGCGCGCGTCCGCGACCCCGACCCGGCCGTGGAAGTCGATCGCGATGTCGAACCGGTCGCCGATCGCAGCCCGGACCTTGCCGACGCGCTCGACGACGCCGTCCAGTTCCGCGGGCGTCGCCATCCGGTCGAATCGTCCGCACGCATTCATCTTCAGCGCTGTCAGACCGGCCTCGACCTGGGCGCGGGCGGCGTCGGCGACCTCGTTCGGTTCGTCGCCGCCGACCCACCCGTACACGCGGACCCGGTCGCGCACCGCCCCGCCGAGTAGTTGGTGCACCGGGACGCCCAGCGACTTACCGAGGATGTCCCACAGCGCCTGGTCGATTCCGGCGACGGCGCTCGAAAGCACCGGGCCGCCGCGGTAGAAGCCGCCCTTGGTCAGGACCTGCCAGTGCGCTTCGACGGTGCGCGGGTCCTTCCCGATGAGCAATTCGGCGAGTTCGTGGACCGCGGCGCGAACCGTATCGGACCGGCCCTCGACCACTGGCTCGCCCCAGCCCACGATTCCGGCATCGGTGTCGATACGGCAGAACAGCCATCGTGGCGCGACTGCGAATGTATCGATCGCGGTGATCTTCACCCTGATTCCTTACTGTCGAGGAGCTGGAGTACATGCGACAGGTCGGCTACGGACTTGTCGAGCAGCGCGCGGGTCGACGCCACCGCGGCCGTGGGATCGCCTGCCCGGATGGCGTCGACGACCGCACGGTGAATCGGCACCGGATCGTCGGTGGTGTGGTTGTGGACGAGGGAATCCCGGACCATCAGCGCCGGTTTGATGAGCACATTCATACTGGCCAGCATTTCGTTGTGCGCGGCCCGCAACAGCAGTCCGTGCCAGGCCAGGTCCGCGGCGGCGGCCTGCTCCGCGGTTCCCGTCGCGGCGGCGGCCATGTCGGTAAGGCACTTCTCGAAGTCGGCGAGGTCCTCGTCGGTACGGCGCAGCGCGGCCAGTCCCGCGGCGGACGGTTCGATGATCGCCCGCACCTCGGCGAGTTCGTCGAGCATCGCGGAGGCGTCACCGGCGGAGTGCCGCCAGCGGATCACGTCCGGGTCGAGCACGTTCCACTCGGCCCGTTTCCGGACGAACGTCCCGCGGCGCTGACGGGAATCGACCAGCCCCTTGGCCGCGAGCACCTTGATCGCCTCGCGCAGCGCGGTCAACGACAGATCCATCCGCGAGCCGATCTCCCGCAGATCGAGGACCTCGCCGGGCGCTATCGTGCCCTCCACGATTCGGGAACCGAGCAGTTCCACCGTCGAACCGTGGACCCCGCGTCCCGCATAGCCTGTCATCTCTTTCGTCGACCCCACTCTCCGTGCATAGCTGTCACACCCCTCGTGGATGCGGTCAGGACGAATTCTTGGTGATGCTCCATCCGCCGTCGACGGTGAGGGTGGCGCCGGTGACGAATGACGCGGACGCACCGAGCAGGAACTCGATGGGACCCGCCACCTCATCGGGATCACCGAGCCGTCCGATAACCGTCTCCGCAGCGCTCGCGGCGCGATCCTCCTCGTCGATCCCGTCCCACTGCGATGTCAGGATCGGCCCGGGCAGCACACAATTCACCCGAACCTCACCGCCGTATTCAGTGGCCAGCTGCCGGGTCAGGCCGGTCAGCCCGGCCTTCGTCGCCGCGTAGGCGGGCACCCCGGGTAGCCCGAAACCGGCATGGACGGACGAGACGATGACGAGCGCGCCGCGCCGGTCGCGGCGCAGGTCGGGCAGGCACGCCCGGACCCCGTGGAAGGTGCCGGTGAGGTTGACGTCCAGCTGCCGCTGCCACGACGCGAGCGTCATCTCGTGCAGCGGGGTGTGATCGGTGGCCAGCGCGTTGCAGACGAGCGCGTCGATGGGACCGAACGTCGCGTGGGTGCGTTCGATCGCTGTCGCCCAGTTGGATTCCGAGGTCACATCGCCGTGGCAGGCCAGTGCCCGGCCGCCCGCGGATTCGATCGACGCGGCCGTCTCGCCGACCTTCTCGTCGCGGTCGAACAGCACAACCGACCATCCGGAGGTGGCCATGCGCCGGGCGGTCGCGGCACCTATCCCTCGGGCGGCGCCGGTGATCAGCACCGTGCCGGTATCGGGACCTGCGGTCACAGCTCCTCCTTCTGGTCGTGTGCCCGGCCGGTGCCGGGCGCGGTACCGAGGTCGTATTCGGCTCCGGTCCCGTTCTCGCGCAGCATGATCGGGCGACCGATCAGAGTGCTGTCCAGGGTGATCGCCGCACCGGCACGCACGGCGCCGACGACGCCGCCGCCGGCCAGGAGGTCGCCGCTGACGTACGCGGCGAACCGGGCGTCGCTCTCCCAGTGCCCGGCCGGGGTGACGGCGCGGACCTCACCCTCCCCGGCGGCAATCGCGCATCGGTACCCGAGTGCGGTGTGTTCGCCGGGCGCCAGCGTCGTCGACGGACCGAGGAGTTCGATCTCTACGATCCGCGCCCGCGGGTGCAGACCGCCGAGATGCTCGATCGGTTCGCTCAGCGGGTGTTCCATCCACACCTCCACGCGGGATCCCCCGTCCGGGTAATCGCCGTGCGGATCGACCGTGAAGGTCTGGGTGGTGGTGAGGCCGTGCGCTCCGTGTGCCAGCCATCCACTTGCCCCGGGGAATCCGACCTTGCCGACGATATCCTGGTGCGGTACCAGAACCCGATCGGTGCCGAGGACCTCGTGCCGCGGCGCTCCGGTGCCGACCGCGAGCGGCACCGCCCGGTGGTCGCCGTCGGTGACACCGACGTACACACCACCGCTGCCGGGGGCGCCGGCGGCGCGCTGGGTGACGTTCCACAGCGCCCACCGCACCGGCTTCGCGGATGTGTTGCGGGCTTCGAGACGCACGTCGTATCCACTCTGCCCGTCCCGCAGCGTGACTGCCCGGGTCAGGGTCAGGCCGGTGCGCGGATCGTGTCCGCTGGTCATCGTCACGGTCACCGCCCCGGAGGTGCGCTCCACCCGCCGGTCGTACCGGCCGGAGTCCAGTACCGGATCCGGCGGGCCCGCCCACTCGGCCGGGCCGGACCATCCCTGCGGCGCGGGCCAGGTCTTGTCACCGCCGTAGTTGTTCCAGACGCTCATCGGCCCCGACACCGGCGCGGGCACGTGCGGCGGCACCGGGTGCAGGTTCTGGTCGAGTAGTCCGGGGTTACGCCACAGGGTTTCCCTGCCGCGCAATTGCACCGAGAGCAGCCGCCCGCCCAGCGCGGCGACGAACCCGAGCCGCAACACCGCGTTGTCGAGCCAGACGATATCGGGACGACGCCCGGCTCCCTCATCGATCTCGACGAAGGTTCCGGTGGCGGGCTGCCGCGGCGTCACTGCAATGAATCCGAGACGAAGACGACCTTACCGCGGCTGCCACCCGCGGCGAGCGCGAAGGCCTGGTCCGCCTCGTCGAGGGTGAACCGGTCGCTGACCACGGCCTCGGGCCGCAGGCCCCACGCGACCAGGTTGGTCGCCAGCTCCGACATCGCCTGCAGAGACGTCACCCACGACGCGTGCAGCGTCAACTGCTTGTGCAGCAGCGTGTCCGAGACCTCGCTGTCGAAGCGGCCGCCCTCGCCGATGAACGAGACATGACCCCACTCGGCCGCGTGCTCGACGGCGGTGGACCGGCCGGGCGCCGATCCGGACGCGTCGATGGTGAAGGCGAAACCCGCCCCGCCGGTGAGTCGGTCGAGTTCGGCGTCCGCCTCCTCCGGTGCGACGGTGGCATCGAAGACACCGAGCGAGCCGGCCCACTCCCGGCGCACGGCGGACGGTTCGACGCCGATGACGCGGCGGGCACCCATACCGCGGCCGATCATGCCGGCCGCGAGGCCGACGGGTCCGAGGCCGACGACGAGCAGCTCACCTTCCCCGCTGACGCGGATGCGGCGCAGTCCCTCGTAGGCAGTGCCGAACCCGCAGGCGATGAGCGCACCGTCGACGTAGGACAGTTCCGCGGGCAGCGGCACACAAGTGCGTTCCTCGGCCAGAACGTACCGGGCGTTACCGCCGTCGCGCTGCCAGCCGTAGGACTCCCGGGACGGTGAGGTGCAGCTGATGTAGTAGCCGCGGCGGCAGTTGTCGCAGAGGCCGCAGCCGGCGATGTGGTAGACGATGACCCGGTCACCGGCGCCGAAACGGGCGCAGCCGGGTCCGGCGGCGACGACGCGACCGGCCGGCTCGTGGCCGGAGACGACGCCGCGGTAGGCGGGGCCGTCGATACCGCGGTGCGTCTTGTACTCACGATAGATGTAGCTGATGTCGGTACCGCAGATGCCGGCGGCGCCGACCTCGACGAGCAGCTGTCCCGGACCGGGTGTGGGTACGGGGACCTGCCGCAGCTCGGTGGTGGAGTCGCCGGGAAGGTAGATGCCCGGCATCGTCTCGGGAACGGTCCGGGTGCCCGGCTCGGTGGTGGTCACAATTCCTCCTGTGCGCGGCCGGGTCAGGACCGAGCGGTGAACGACGGTACGGAGCAGGTACGGATGCGGGAGCCGGTCATGCGGTGCGAGTGGCCGCGCCGCCCCGGCGGACGACGAGCGAGTTGATCAGGACGGCGCCGACGATGATCACGCCACGAATGACGTCCTGGAGGAATGAGTTCACTCCGAGCAGGACCAGCCCGTTGCCGATCACGGTGATGAAGACGACGCCGAGCAGGGTGCCGAGCATCGTACCCCGGCCGCCGGCGAGTGCGGCACCACCGATGACGACGGCCGCGATGATGTCGAACTCGAGTCCGGCTCCCGCGCTGCCCGATCCCGCGCCGAGCCGGGAGGCGAGAAGCACCCCGGTGATCGCGGAGAGCAGACCGGTTGTGGCGAACAGCAGGATGCGCACCTTGGTGAGGTTGATACCGGCCAACTGGGCGGCCGCCGCGTTGCCACCGATCGCGTAGACCGAACGACCGTACGCGGTGAACTTGGCGATGTAGACGAACACGGCGAACAGGATCAGCATCACCACAGCGGACGTGGGGACACCGAACACGGAACCGCCCAGCAGGTCGAACAGGCCGCTCTCGGGGAGCACTACGGGCAGGGCGTCGGTGAGATATAGGCCGAGACCGCCGAGGACGCTCCACAAGCCGAGGGTGGCGATGAAGGAGGGCACATTGAAGCTGGCGCGCAGCCAGCCGGCCAGCGCGCCCCACGCCGCACCGAGCACGAGGGTCAGGAGCACGGCACCGAACACCCCGAATCCCCATTGGGCGCTGCCCATCGCGACCAGCACCGAAGCGAACGCGACGGCCGGGCCGATGCTGATGTCGATATCGCCTGCGATGATCACCAGCGTCACGCCCCAGGCGGCGATGCCGATCGTCGCGGCGTCGCGCAGGATACCCAGCTGGTTCGAGCCGTCCATGAAGCCCGACGCGGTCAGACCGAGCACCACGTAGAGTGCCGCGATCGCCACCACGAGGCCGATTTCGTTGAGCTGATGGCTACGCGAGCCCAGCCGGCCGCGCGCGGTGCGGGAATCACCCGGCTGGAGACTGTTCTTGGTGATGACCACGGGGTCCTCTTCTCGTCTTGGCTTCGTGGTGGTCAGGCCGCCATCGCGGCGGCGAGGACGGCGGCGAGGGTGATATCGGAGCCGGTCAGCTCCTCGGCGATCTCGCCACCGCGCAGAGCGATCACCCGGTCACAGACCAGGGGCAGCTCCTCGAGTTCGCCGGAGACGAACACGACGGCGGTACCACCGTCGGCGAGTTCCCTGACGAGACGGTAGATCTGGGACTTCGCGGCGACGTCTACGCCGCGGGTGGGTTCGTCGAGCAGGAGAATCCGGCTGCCCGCGTGCAACCAGCGACCGATGACCGCCTTCTGCTGGTTGCCACCACTGAGGTTGACGATCGGTGTCTCCGCGCGGGCGGTCGCGATCGACAGCCGCGCGATCAGACCGGCGGCGACGTCGCGGAAGCGGCGATACATGATGGTCGGTCCGGAGCTGACCGCCCGATAGTCCGATATGACCATGTTTTCGTCGACACCGAGCATCGGCACGATGCCCGCGCCCTTGCGGTCCTCGGGCGTCATACCGACTCCCAACGCCTTCATCCGGGCCGCGCTGACGCCGCGGACCTCGGTCCCGGCCACCGCGACGGACCCGGATGAGATCGGGTGGAATCCCGCGACGGCGCGGAGCAGTTCGCTGCGACCGGAGCCCATCAGGCCGGCGATCCCGAGCACTTCGCCCGGGTGCACGTCGAACGACACCTCGCGGATCACCGGTGGCAGCATCAGGTTCCGCACGGAAAGCAACGGTGTCCCGGAGCGATCCACGACGCGCTCGGCGCGTTCCTCCACAGCCGACTCGACGGAGCCGACCATCAGCGCCACGATATGGGCGGTGTCGACGTCCTCCAGTGAAACGGTTTCCACGACCCGGCCGTCGCGCATGACGGTCGCGGTCGAGGCCACCTGTCGGATCTCGTCGAGGCGATGGCTGACGTACACGACGGCGACCCCGGCCGCCGCGATCTGGTTCACGGTCTTCAGGACAGCCTGGACCTCGGCGGCGGCCAGCGCGCTGGTCGGCTCGTCGAGGATGAGCAGCCGGGGTTGCCGCCGGACGGCACGGCAGATCTCGACGAGCTGCTGTTCGGCGAGTGGGAGCGACTCGACCCGGCTGAGCGGGTCGATATCGAGGGCAAGTTTCTCGAACACGGCGGCGGTTTCGCGGCGCATGGTGTCGTAATCGACACGACCGGCGGTGCGCGGCCAGACGCCGAGGAACATGTTCTCCGCGACGGTCAGTTCCGGGACCAGGCTCAGTTCCTGGTGCACGGTTTCGATGCCGAGCGCGGTCGACCGCCGGACACCGCCGTGGCCGAGCAGTTCGCCGCCGACGTGAATGGTCCCCCGATCGGGGGTTTCGACGCCCGCGAGCAGTCGGATCATCGTCGACTTACCCGCACCGTTGCGGCCGAGCAGTGCCCGCACCTCGCCGGCACGTATGCTCACGGACGCATCGGTCAGCGCTTGGACGCCGGCGTAATGCTTGGTCAATCCCTCGATCTCGACGACAACGGCGGGATCGTCCGCGCGGTGATCCATGGTGTCCTTCCGGGCGTGATGCGGGTTCGCGGCGGGTTCGGTGGTCACGGGATTCCGTCCGGATGCGCCGCGATCCAATCCGCGGCGGCCTGCGCTCCGACGTACTCGTCGACCGGGGCCGGGATCACGAACTCGGCGGGCGGGCGGCCGTCGATAACGTCGACGGCCGCCCGGCCCGCCAGTTCGCCGACCTTGATGCCGGAGATGTCGGTGACGCCCTTGAGGATGGTGCCATCCCGCAACATCCCGGCCGCCTGTGTCGACATATCGCCGCCGAACACCACCACGGCACCGGCCTTGCCGCGGGCCGCAACAGCGCGTGCCGCGCCGATCATCTGCGAGCCGGCCTCGCCGTAGAAGGCGTCGACGTCGGGCTGGGCCGTGAGGATCTGTTCGGCGCGTTGAACGGCATCATCGAGAGTCAGCCCCTGCTGATTGGCCACGATTGTGGCACCGGGAGCTGCTGCGGTGAGCGCTTCCTCGAACCCGATCCGGCGCTGGATGCACACCTCGAACTGTTCGCAGTTGAGCACCGCGACCTTCGGTGCGGTGATGCCCTGTTGCCGGAAGTACGCCGCCATCTGGCGTCCCGAAGCCGCACCGAACTCCTTGGGGTCGCCGAGCACGTAGGCGGAAACCAGGTCCCGCGCGACCTCGTCCTCGACGCAGGTGTTGTAGCAGATGATCGGGACGCCACCGTCGTGCGCGAGCCGCAGTGCGGGGACGGAGGCGGTAGCGGAGGCCGGCGAGATGATCAGCGCGTCGGCCTTCACCGAGACGACCGTGTCGACGAACGTGCTTTCCTTGGACGCGTCCGACTGGATGTTGGACGCCAGCAGCTGCGGCGCGGCCGGCATATCGGCGAACGTCTCGTTCAGACCTCTCGCGACGCCTGCGTAGTACCCCTCGGCGTTCAGGTAGACGACCCCGACGCGGCCATTCTCGCCAACCTTGCCCGCGCAGCCCGCGACGGTCGCGGCGATCAGCACCGCACCGAGGATGGCTCCCCATTTCCTCTTAACCTGCATGTGACCTCGATGTCTCGCCTGGGCAACTTCGCTTCGATCAGGGTCGCCCACCACACCCGACGGTGTCAATACTAAATTAGTATTTATTAGCGGCAGGGTAGCCCGGAGCTGTGCAGCGTGACAAATGTGTCCGGAGGGGGAATCGACTGTCGGCGTCCGTCATCGTCTGGGCCGCGGCGTGATCGGCCGCGCCCTACAGGCGGCCGCCCGGGACGAGCGGGGCCTGTTCGAAACCGAGGACGAACTCATCGCGGGCGCCAGTGGTATCGCCGACGCGGTCTCGGAATCTACAGGGCCCGCCCTGCGCGAGCGGTATCGTCACGCTCAGCGAGCTCATGGGTCCCGATTTCGGTGCGCGGGTCGCGCAGGCCGTCGACGAGCTGCTGGCGCCGGCGTAACCGCCCCACTACCGGCCCGAGCCGCCGCGATCCTCAGCGGCTCGCGCGCAGTATGCGGTTGGCGCGCAGCGCGCGGGGCGGTTCACCCCCGAATGTCGCGGATCCGTCGAGATATCCGGCGACGAGGTCGGGGGCGGAGCGGTCCTCGAGGTCGGTGAAACCGAGGGCGCGCAACTGTGCGGCGAGGTCGTCGGCGGTGAAGTAGCTGCACACGGGCTCGCCGGCGGCGGCCAGCCGATCGGCACGTATCTGCTGGTACGCACGGTCCTCGTCGCCGGCCGCAGGCTGCAGGTAATCGAAGATCACCTCGACCCGCCGGCCTTGGCCGGCGATGTATTCGAGGGTGGCATGGGCAGCGTCCGGGGTCAGATAGAACACGACGCCGAGCCACACGAATACGGCCGAGTCCGTCCGTTCGAATCCGCTCGATTCCAATGCCGTTGCCAGCGTGCTTGTTTCGAAGTCGACCGAGACGAAGGTCAACGTTTCAGGAGGGTCGATTCCGGCCGCAATGAGACGTTCGCGCTTCCACGCTTGGGTGGCGGGGTGATCTACTTCGAAAACACGCAAGTCCGGGAGCGGATTGCGGTAGGCGAAGGTATCCAGGCCCGCGCCGAGGATCACGACCTGCCGCACACCGGTGGCGACGGCCGCGGCCACGGCGTCCTCGGCGAAGCGGGCCCGCGAGGCAAAGAACAGGCGGCGGGACCGATCGCTGACCGCGGGACCGAGGGAGTCGGTCGTGCCCAATTCGATCAATTTCTCTGCGGTGGCACCGAGCAGACGTAGTGCCAAAGGATCGCTGAAGATCAGGGGGCGGTCAGCGATCTGGTGATAGGCGCGGGCATACGCGGTGATGAGCGCAGTCCGACTGGGTCCGTCATTATCCATCTCCAAGAACTTAGGGGATGTAATCGGGTTCGGGTCCTGCCCGTCGATCCGGCGGGCACACCATCGGAGATTCGCGCGCAATGGCAACGGTGCCTGCATTGAGCGTCGGCGGCCGGGTCAGCGGCGCTGCCAGCGCCAGGCGAATTCGTTCGGCGCCGGAGGTGGGCCGGGAAGGTCGCCGTCGGCGGACAGCCCGGCGACCAGGATCGCCAGGATTCGCCGGCGTAGCTGCGCGGTTCGTTCCGGGTCCGGCAGGGTGATCGCCGCACACGATTCGAGGACCAGACCGATGTCGTATGCGGTGACGTCCGCGCGAAGCCGACCACAGGCATGCGCGCGCCGTACCAGTTCCGCGGTGACCTCGGCGGAATGTTCGACATCGGGGAGTATCGACTCGTCCGGAGTGAAGGTGCCTGCCAGGTGCACGGTCAGCGAGTGCACATCGGTGTCGACGATTCGCTGCAGGAACCCGACGAGTCCGTCCCATCCATCCGAAGCCTCCAGTGCCGCATCGGCTTCCGCGTTATAGCTCCGCAGTCCCTCGTAACAGAGGGTGCGCAACAGCACCTCCTTGCTCGGGTAGCGGCGATACAGCGCGCTGATTCCCACTCCGGCACGTTCGGCGACGGCGGCGATCGGCGCGGCGGCATCAGCGAGAAAGACCGCGCGGGCGGCCTGCAAAATGACCCCGTCGTTGCGCGCGGCCTGCGCCTTTCGCCCGGGTAGCCCCTTACGTGCTGAGTGTTCGGATGTTTTCGGCATGACTTCAGACTACCACTTGAAACGGAATAGTCCGTTCTGATATCTTCTGGTCAGAACGAAGCATTCCGTTTCACTAGGAGGACACCGTGACCGCCATTCGACCCTTCCGCATCGACATCCCCCAGGCCCGGCTCGACGATCTGGACGACCGGCTGCGTCGCGCGATCTGGCCGAACGAGTTGCGCGGCGTGGCCGATTCCTACGGTGTTCCGAACGATCGGGTACGCGGGCTGGCCGAATATTGGCTGGAGCGATTCGACTGGCGCGCACTGGAGGCGAAGCTGAACGCCTACCCCCAGTTCATCACCGAGATCGACGGCGAAGACATCCACTTCCTGCACATCGAGTCCTCGCGGGCAGATGCCCTTCCGGTGATCCTCAGCCACGGCTGGCCCGGCTCGATACTGGAGTATCTCGATGTGATCGCGCCGCTCACCGAGCCGGCATCACTGGAGGATCCCGCCTTTCACCTGGTCATTCCCTCTCTGCCGGGGTTCGGGTTCTCCGGGCCGACCCGCAGCACCGGATGGGGCCGCCACCGCACCGCCCGGGCGTGGGCAGAGCTGATGAGCCGACTGGGTTACACGCGCTACGGCGCCATCGGCAACGACGGCGGCTCGATGATCTCCCCCGAGATCGGCCGGATCGATCCCGAGCACGTCGTGGGTGTTCATGTGACCCAGCTCTTTTCATTTCCGACGGATGATCCGTCGCAGTTCGAGGGAATGTCGGAGGCGGATCTGGCGGCGCTCGCGCATCTGCAGTGGTTCCACGAGAACAAGATGGCGTTCAACACCCTGCACAGCCAGCAGCCGCAGACCCTCGCCTTCGCGCTCAGCGACTCCCCACTCGGCCTGCTCGGCTGGAACGCGCAGTTGTTCAGCGAAAGCCTGGACGAGGACTTCGTAATCGGCAACGTGGCATTGTACTGGCTGACCGGCACCGGCGGTTCGTCCATCCGGTTCTACTACGAAGACGCACACTCCGCGCAGCAGCCGACCGGCCCGACCACCACACCGACCGCGCTGGCGATGTTCAAAGGCGACTTCCAGTCGATCCGCCGATTCGCCGAACGCGATCACAGCAATATAGTCAGCTGGAACGCCTACGGCGTAGGCGCAGCTCAGGGCGGCGCCAACGATGCGGCGGGCCACTACGCGGCACATGAGGCGCCCGCGGTCCTCGTCGCCGATATCCAGAAATTCTTCGCCGGGCTCAGCTGAGCTGCCATCACTCCTGCCGGCCCACACACCGATTCCGGAGCGTGGGCCGGCAACCCCGGGGCCTTGTACACGAGAGCCGGGCCGCTATCGCCCGGTGAGCCTTTGACCCCGAAGTTTTCTCCCTCGGGTATGCCCCGAATACGCACAGTTGTCGTATCGACCGGCAGGGCACGGGTCGCGCACAACGGCGCCTTGCCGGAGCAGGTCAACATTGGCACCGTTGTCTCTGTATGCCGCCAACCCCTGATATCGCTTCCGACAGCCTCGACGGTCTATCCGTTGGCGACACACTGGGTGCCCAATTCTTCGTTCCCGGCCGTTCTCTATCCGACCTTCTCGCCGGCCGCCCGCCGAAGGCCCCGTGGCAATGGACCGGCGATACGGAAATGGCCTGTCCGGTCTATACATGTGCCGAGGCCGGCGGAGATGCGGACACCACGGCCGCGATCGTCGGTGGCATCGTGGCAGCTCGTACCGGGACAGGCAATCGAGACAACGTCCGCGGGATCGCGCCGCAGTGGCTGCAGGCACGCGAGTCTCTCCCTCCATGGGCGGCGATGTAGTCAGCGGTCGAGCATCTCCGCGACGAGCACTGGCCGGCCACGCTCTAGGCTTCGCGTCATGATCGGTGATCCCGGCTTCCGCTGCTCGCGCTGCGGAGCACACCACTGCGAATTGCCCATGAACTACACCACCGACGCCCCCGCCGTATGGGACCCGGACTTCGCCACCGACGACGACTGCCTGCTCTCCTCGGACCGATGCGTTATCCGGGCACAGCACTTCTTCGTCAAAGGCCTGATCGAGATACCGGTCATCGGCAGCGACGAAGTGTTCTCCTGGGCTGTCTGGGTCTCACTCAGTAGTGAGAACTTCTCTCGCGCGACCGACCTGTGGAACACCATCGGCCGGGAAGCCGAACGGCCCTACTTCGGCTGGCTCACCACCGACCTCGCGGTCTACTCGCCTACGACACTCGAGCTGAAGACCCGAGTCCACACCCGCCCGGTCGGTGAACGCCCCTTCGTCGAACTCGAACCCACCGACCACCCCCTCGCCGTCGAACAGCGCACCGGAATTACCCGCGACCGGGTACGCGAGATCGCCGAGGCGATGCTGCACACCGCCCGCGACGACAACCGGCCATGAGGGATGAGGCGCGAGCGCCGTTGCCCTTTCGCCGGGATCCCTGAGCCGCCGACCCGGTACTTCCTCGAAGCACACCCGGTACGTCTTCCCCTACCGGGATCTCCGCCGCTATCGGAATGTATGGACCGCGCACCCGGGACCCGCTGCGGAGGTCGACCGGGCAGTGGCATTCCAAGAGTTTTGGGGTGGCATCGCCCTGCCACCGGCCCGTCACGCCTGCCGCCGGCCCCGGACCGTCACGACGATCCAGGGCCGGCTCGAGCGCGTAGCCGACGATGCGCTGTCCGCGGGCCCGCTGAGCGTCGATCTGCCCAGTGCGATAACCCGTGGGTTCGCGCTCGGCTTTCGGGCCGAGTTCAGGGCCGTTGCAGGTGCGCTCCGCGCGGCCGGCGCCCCGATCACTCCCCCACTGTCCCCCGATCGGTCTGCCGCCACTCGCCAGTCCCGTCCGGATTGCGGTGGTATTCCCAAGCCGAGTAGTCGCCGTCGTTCTCCACCACGCTCAGCCGGTCGGCATAGCCGTCGAGGTCGGTATCGGTCCAGACACTCATCGATTCCGGACCGGTGGTGACGAAGGTGTCGAGGATGCCGTCGACGACGAGGTCCTGGGTGGGTGATTCCATTTCCACCGGCCCCAGCCCGTCCATGGACGAGGACGCTTCGAAACTCGGCATACCGATGCCGGGGAACTCTCCTGATGTAGGCATGGATTCTCCTGAGCTCCAGTGATCGACCGCGGGAATATTCCAGTCCATCTTTCCATCCCCGACGGTGCAGCGCAGCCCCGTTCCCGGGCGGGAACGGGGCTGCCGGTGGCTATGGGGCACAAACGGGTTCACCGAGTCAGTCGGCGCACCGCCGGTATCACCCTCGGCGGGTTCGCGCCGATCTGATCGGTGAGGTGCGCCTGGGGTGCAGAACAACCGACAAGGCTCGCAGGCCGAGCCCGGACAGGTGCTCGATGCCAGCGTGCTGTCGATGCTCTTCCCGGCGGGAGAGAGCTGCCGGGCGGCGTGCACCGGGCACAGGCGTTCGGTGATCCTCGGCCAGCGCTGGTCGGCTCGAGGATCGCACTCCGGGGCCGACGGCGGGGGTGATCAGTGTGCGCCCCACGCCGTGTTCGGGTTCCGTTCGATTCTTACGGTGTGGAGGTCGCGCCAGGCACCGAACTCCGGCGGCCGCACCGAGCGGATCTGCTCGCGTGTTCTCGCGCGGGCCGAAGCGCTCAGCCCGGAGTTCAGGTCGCCCGTGGCCGGTTCGTAGTGGGTCTTGTAGCGCCAGCTGACCGATTCCTTGTCGGGCGGGCCGGCGGGGACGAGTACCTCACAGGTCACCGCGCAGTTGAGCCATCCGTCGATGCCGGTGATGGAGATCGCGCAGTCGGTGTCGATCGAGTCGATGAAGCGTACGAGGCGGCCCTGGGCCTGCGGTTCGGTCTCGACAGCCATCTGTGCCCATCGCTGCCGATGGCTGCGGTTCCACAGTTCGGCGGGTTCTCCGGCGCAGGCCAGCACGTAGCGAGCGAAGTCGATGGCCTCGTCCTCTGTCAGATCGATATTCCGGCCGGTCCGTGACCGCAGTCTTTTCACGTACTTGGTCAGGGAGGTCTTGGCCGCGTCGTAGACCATGTTGCCGATGACTCCCGTCGCGGCGGCCGCGGCCGAGTACTCCGCCCACTGCCATACCTCGATCAGCCCGAAGTCGGCGTGCGCCTCCGGGTCCGGGACGTAGCGGTTCCGGATCTCCTGCTGAACAGAGGTCTCGCTCTCGATGCCCAGAATCGCCAGGACTTGCTGCTCTTCCATGCTGTTTCTCCCGCAGTGACAGGGTCACGCCGTGCCCCCGGCCCGCCGACCCCGGCCGGGTAGGTGACCGGAACACCATCGTATGGGCCAAAATCGCTGTGGCGCAGCGTTACCGAGGTTCGGGGTATACCCGCTCCGCGGTCGGAGAATCTGTCGCGGGCCGGCGCGGCGGAGGGGGGCGTATCCGACAATAAAGCCGCGGTGCCCGGAGTCTGCGCTCCTCTCGGACGGAAAGTGCGCCGAACCACGGTCCGCCGGGTCGCGACCGATACCGACCGAATCGCGCTTCGATCGAGGGTTTGTCACGCCGTGAATCCGCCATCGATATTGAGACCGGAACCGGTGATGAAGACGGCGGCGGGCCCGGCGAGATAACTACCATTCGGTGATGGCCAGGCCGAGTGAGTTCGATTTGTATCGGCTCGGGCAACCGATCAGGTTTCGTCTATGGCCGATACGCGGCGGCGCCCCGCGGGATCCTTGCCGGCGAGCTCTGCGCGGGTCGCCGGTAGCGCCGAGAGGAGCCGCAGCCGGTCCGCGTCGGCGCTCCCCGGCGCGGCGGTGAAGACCAGCATTACCGGACCGGGATTTCCCGGGAGTGGGTATGTGTCCCAGTCCAAGACGATATCGCCGACCTCGGGGAGCCGGAAAGTCTTTGTCCCGCTCACGGTCTCGCGGATGTCGTGACGGGCCCAGAGCCGCCGGAACTCAGCGCTGTGGATGCTCAGTTCACCGACGATCTCGGTAGCACGAGGATGGGTGGGATCGATAGCGACCGCGGCCCGCATCATGCCGATGTAATCCAGCGCCTGCTGCTCCCAGCCAGGACAGTTCCGCTCGCCGGTCAGCGTATCGTCGAAGATCAGCAGGAGCATGTTGAGCCGGTCGGGCGGGTAAGTGCCCGGGTCGCCGAGCAACGCCTCCGCCATCGGATTCCAGTCGAGCAGGTCGAGATGCCTGCCGAGGACGACCGCCGGGGTGTTCATGACCCGAAGCAACCGACACGTGCTGTCCGGCACCTGTTCCGGAGCACGGTTCATTCGGGTGCGCATCGGCCTACGGGCGGCGCGGGCCAGGCCGAACAGGTAGCGACGTTCCTCGTCGTCGAGGTCGAGCGCGGCGGCGAGCGCGTCCAGGACGTCGTCGGACGGGCGTACCTCGCGACCTTGCTCCATCCGTTGGTAGTAATCGGTGCTCAGACCGGCGAGCATGGCCAGCTCCTCGCGCCGCAGCCCGGTGACCTTACGCCGGCCGCCCGGCTCGAGGCCGACGTCGTGTGGATGCAACCGGCCGCGCCGCGCGCGCAAGAAACCACCGAGTTCACGAGCATACGGATGCGAGTTGGTCACTACTTCAGTGTGCCTCGGGCCCCGACCGCTGAAGGTAGGTCTGCCAGACCCAGGAAACCGAGAACGACCGTGACGGCTCGGATCCTCCGTAGCGTCGACCGTCCCACACACCGACATCCCCAGGAGCAGCAGATGACCGAATGGAACGCCGACCGTATTCCCGACCAACGCGGCCGGGTAGCTGTGGTGACCGGTGCGAACTCGGGCCTGGGCCTGGTGACCGCCACCCAACTCGCTCGCCGCGGCGCCCACGTCGTACTCGCCGTCCGCAACACCGATGCCGGTGCGGAGGCCGCCCGCCGGATCGGCGGCGAGGTCGAGGTGCGGGAGCTGGACCTGGCCTCACTGGCTTCCGTGCGGACCTTCGCGGCGAAGCTGGCCGCCGATTTCCGGGCTATCGACCTGCTGGTGAACAATGCCGGCGTCGTACTGCTCGGACCGCGCCGTACCTCCGCCGACGGCTTCGAGCTGCAGCTCGCCACCAACATGCTCGGCCACTTCGCACTGACCGGCCTGCTACTCGACAACCTGGCCGCAGCGGGCGAAGCCCGCATCGTCGGCCTCAGCTCGATCACCCACAAGAACGCGCACTTGGACTTCGATGACCTGATGTTCGAACGTTCGTACCGAGCAGCTCCTGCCTACGGCCGGTCGAAGCTCGCCACCACCGTCTTCGGCATCGAACTGGACCGCCGTCTGCGCGCAGCCGGATCGCCGGTCATCAGCGTATTGGCCCACCCCGGTCTCACCCGTACCAATCTCACTCCGCGAGCCTGGACGCACCGTGGCCGTTTGGGGCGACTGATCGCATGGGGCGGCCTGCTGGTCACGCAGTCGGTGGAACAGGGTGTGCTTCCGCAATTACGTGCTGCGACCGAACCCGATTTGCGAGGGGGCCGGTTTCTGGGCCCCTCCAGGCTCTGGGAGACCCGGGGCCAGGTCACGGACGCCCGGATCGGCCGGGAAGCAGCCGATCCGGTCATCGGAAAGCGACTCTGGGCGGCCTCCGAGAATTTGACCGGCGTCAGCTACCTTTAACCTCAATTCCCCACACCCAATTCCGGCACAAGGTGCCGGAATTGGCGAAAAGGTGCTCTGAACTGCGATAATCCGGCTTGTCTAAGGTCGAATCGCGCAGTTCCAGGAGCACCTTTTCGGTGAGTGAGTCTATGTCGTGGTATCCGTCGCTGAAAATCGAGGACGGCGGGTCGCCGGTCGTGTCGCAGGCCGGGGCGGGTTTGCTGCTGCGGGCGATGGAGAAAACCGGGCTGAGCAGGGAGTTGTCCGAGAGGTTGTCGCCGTGGCGTAGATCGGGTGCGGTGCATGATCCGGGCAAGATCGTGGGTGATCTGGCGGTGATGCTCGCGCTCGGTGGGGATTGTGTCTCGGATCTGGCGTTGTTGCGGGCCGAGCCCGGTGTGTTCGGTGCGGTGGCCTCGGATCCGACGGTGTCCCGGTTGATCACAGAGTTGGCCGGTGATCCGCGCAAGGCGTTGGCGGGGATTGCATCAGCTCGCGCGCAGGCACGAGCCCAGGCGTGGGAATCGGCGGGAACGGCTGCCCCTGATCACGGGGTCGACGCGGCGGCGCCGTTGATGATCGATCTCGATGCCACTTTGACCGAGGCGCACTCGGAGAAACAACACGCGGCACCGACGTTCAAACGCGGTTTCGGTTTCCACCCGTTGTGGGCGTTCATCGACCACGGCGAGACAGGGACCGGGGAACCGGCCGCGGTGATGCTGCGCCCCGGTAACGCCGGCTCCAATACCGCCCATGACCACAAGCAACTACTGGCTGATGCTTTGGCGCAGATACCGCAGGTCAGCCGATGGCGGGTCGGGCGGAAAGTCCTGGTCCGCGCCGATTCCGGTGGCGGCACCCACGAATTCCTCGACTACTGCCACCGCCGCAGAGTCCAGTATTCGATCGGGTTCGTCCTCACCGACGACATCGTGGCTGCCCTCGACGAACTCGGCGACGGCGACTGGATCCCCGCCTGCGACGCCGGCGGGGAAACCCGGCCCGGGGCGTGGGTTGCCGAGGTCACCGGTCTGCTGGATCTGTCGGGTTGGCCGCCCGGGATGCGGCTTGTCGTCCGCAAAGAACGCCCGCACCCTGGTGCGCAGTTGCGGTTCACCGACCACGACGGGCTGCGGCTGACCGCGTTCGTCACCAACAGCACGACAGGTTCGCTGCCGGAGTTGGAGTTGCGGCACCGCCGCCGCGCCCGCTGCGAGGACCGGATCCGCGCCGCGAAGGACACCGGCCTGCGTAATCTCCCGTTCCACAACTACAACGCCAACCGCATCTGGACAGCGATCGTCGCACTCGCCATGGACCTGACCGCCTGGACACAAACGCTGGCCCTGCACGGCCATGACGCACGCCGATGGGAACCGAAAACACTACGACTGCGACTGTTCTCGATCCCCGCACGCCTGGCCCGTCACGCCCGCCGGGTCCACCTGCGCCTGCCGACTCACAACCCGTGGACCGGGCTCGCTCTCACCGCTTTCACCCGCCTCGCAGCCCCCTGACCAGCAGGAACCCGTTCCTGCGAATCGAGAAAGACTCCCTCCGGGCTCGTGGAACCCGGCAGCCCACCCGCTGGTAGGGGCGGCTGACGCCGCCCCTACCAGCGAAAACAACCACCTCGAACCCCTTCGGGCCAACTCCCACCCTCACGAAAGATCGAGGTTAACCCTTCGGTTGAGATCTCCGGTGCTGAGCGCGGCGTGTAAGGGTGAGGGTGTGATCGCCGTTGGCGATGACAATTCGGGCCGATCGCGGCGTGGTACCGGCCGTGCCCCTACCGCATCAATCCGATGCGGGACCGGTCTCGATACTCGCGCGAAGTCGGTGGATCTCGGCTTCCTGGGCCCTGAGGCGGGCGATTCCAGCGTCCAATTGGCTTGCCCGCTCGTCGAGTTGCGTCAACGCGGCTTTCCGGTCGGCAGCGGAAGCGCCGGCAGGATCGATGCATGCGACCTGAAGAATCGTGGATGCCTCCGACAACGACAGGCCGGATGCCAGCAAGCAGCGTATGTGTTCCACGATCTGAACATCATCGGGGCGGTAGTTCCGGTACCCGTTGGAGTCGCGTTCGGGCGAGAGAATCCCGGCACCCTCGTAGTGCCGGAGCATTCGGGGGCTCGCCCCCGTGGCCTGGCTCAATTCGCGTATCCGCATCCAACCACCCTCGCCTTGACATTCACATCAGTGTCATACTTTAACTTGGCCGGCATGACGAACGACAGCAGTCGACCGAAGGTGATGCTCGTAGTTGCGCATCCGGACCACGACTCGGCCACCTGGGCCATTGCCCGGGCCATCCAGCAGGGCATCGAGTCCGATGGAAATACCACCGCCATAACCCATGATTTGGTGGCATCCGGTTTCGATCCGGTCTATCGAAAAGCAGATCTGGCGCACCACCGAGGGCTTTCGGAACTTCCTGCCGACGTCCGGCGTGAGCAGGAACTGCTCGAATCGGCCGAGGTGACCGTCGTCCTCTTTCCGGTCTACTGGTGGTCCATGCCCGCACTCGCCAAAGGCTGGTTCGACCGGGTATTCGGAGCCTACGACGATATTTCGCACGGTGAACCGAGCGTGGTGAAGCAACTACATCTCGTCGCAAGTGCGGGTCTCGGTGAAGGTACCTTTGCCCGGCACGGATACAAGACGGCGTTGACGACACAGACGATGCACGGCATCGCCGACTACTCGCAGATCGGCAACGCATCCATCGAGTTTCTCTACGACGCCGAGTCCAAGGACTCGGTCGTCCACGAGCAACTGATCGCTCAGGGATACACAATCGGCGTCGCGATGGCGCAGCGTGCGCACATTGCCTACGACCCGGTCGCGGTCTGAGTGATCGGGCGTCACAAACCCAGGTGTGAGATAGGAGACGGACCAGTACTGTGTCGACCACCTCTTCAACAAGACCTGGCACGATGCCTTTCTCCCAGCTGGGGTTCCGGTAGTGATCGCCGAAAAGCAACGGATACCCGCTACTGCTGTTCGCTGCAGCCGCAAAGGAGAGATCGAGCAGGTAGGAGCGGTCCTCGATGATCGGTCGATCTTCGCACTCGGCGCCGACACGGTCACCGAGGCCGGCGGTACGGCCGCCGTGCTGTGGCTCAGCCGTCGCGATCGGAGACCGCGCGATCGCTGCCGATGCGGTCCACATCGGCACGTTCCTGTTCCGGTAGCGGTGTTCCCGCTTCGTCCCGCGTTACGGCCGCGGCCGAGAGCAACCGCCGGGCTTCTCCGCTCTGTCCGGCGAGAGCGGCAGCCCCGGCGAGTGCTTCCCACGCGAGTTCGAGCGGTCACGCTGCGCAGGTCGCCGGTGAAACCGCGGCCTGCGGGTCCGGTCGAACTCTCGTTCTCACCAGAGGTGTCGTAGCGAACGCTCTCTGGGTGAGGGAACCGCCGAGCCGCTCGGCCAACGCGGCGGGAGAACTCTCGCCGAGCTCGAAGGCCTATACCGGTGCCGGCAGCCGAGGTCGCCGCAGCGCCCTCGTCAGCGATATCTACTCCATCTTCTCGAGCATGGCGATTTGGTCATATAGTCCCGGGTTGCGCTCGATGATCGCCCGTGTGTCGATCAGCTCACGCAAATCGCAGTCGCGGTCTTCGAGCGCGGCGTCCAGTTCCGTCAACCGCCGCCGGTGGACGTCGAGTCCGCCCAGTGTGTTCGTAAGTTCGGTTTGCAAGCCCCTGCACGGAAGGTCTCCGGTAACCGGCCGGGGTCAGGGGGTGGCCGGCCGGACCGTCATACGTTTGATGCCGTGGATCAGCGCGCTGTGCCCGTACTCTGGTTCGCCGAGTTCGACCGGCGGAACCTTGGTGATCAGCTCCCGGAACAGATGCTTCAATTCCATACGGGCCAGCCAGGCACCGAGACAGTGGTGGGGGCCGCCGCCACCGAATCCGGCGTGGTGGTTGGGGTCGCGGGTGACATCGAAAGCGTGCGGATTGTCGAACGCCGACTCGTCGCGGTTGGCGGAACTGTAGAACATCACGACCTTCTCACCTGCCGCGATGGGGGTTCCGGCGATCTCGGTGTCGCGGGTCGCTCGGCGGGCGAAGTGCACCACGACGCTGCCCCAGCGGATGAATTCCTCGATCGCGGTGTTCATCCGTCCATCGAGATCCTCGCGCAGCCACTCGATTTGGCCCGGATGCTCCACGAGCGCTTTGAAGGCATGGGAGGTGGTCTGTTTGGTGGTGTCGTTGCCGGCGGCGGAGATCAGCACCATGAACGCGCCGATGTCCTCATCGCTGAGGCGATGCCCGTCGAATTCGGCGTCGATCATCGCGGTCATGAGGTCGTTGTGCGGTACCGCGCGGCGCCGCCGGGCCAGGTCGGTGCCGGCGGAGTGGAGGATGCCGATCTGCCTGTAGAAGAACTCGGCGCGCTCTTCGAGGCTCGTGTACTCGAGGTCGGTGGTGCCGAACAGGGCTTCGGTCGCGAACGCGACCGCCTCACGGTCGGCCTCGGGGATGCCGATCATCTGCGAAATGGTCTGCATGGGCAGCTGCCGCGATACCGCATCGACGAAATCGAGGGTCTCGCCGGTCCGCAGATCGGCGACGAAATCGTCGACAATCCGGGTGGCATTGGCGCGGACCTGCTCTTCCACCCGCTGGATCTGGCGCGGAGTGAACGCCGAGCTGATCAATTTCCGGTAGCGGGTGTGCCGAGGCGCGTCCAGGGCGATGAAGAATTTGGTGCGGTATTCGACATCGGGCGGCATATACCCCAGGGTCGTGCCGTCTTCCGAGGAGAAGATTTCCGGGTTCCGGCTGACCTGCACGACATCCCGGTACCGGGTGACAGCCCAGAAACCCGGATCGGGATCGGCGAAGATCAGCGAATCCGGCGGGGCATGCCAGGTGAGGCCCTCGGCCGCGCGCAACCGAGCGAACGCCGCCTCCCGGCCGTCGAAGTCCTTCTCCCAGAACTCATAACTGGAGATATCGACCTCATGATGGGGCCGCGTGGACGCCGCGCTGCCTGTCTGTGTCATGACTGCCTCCGAACCGGGTGTGCTCTCCCCATAGTGGCACCCCTGGGCGTCGGGGTCATGGAATCGACCTGGACACCGAACCCGGGTCGGCAGGACGTGGTCGGGACCGGCGGGGAGCAGACTGCGCTTACGAATTCGGACGCCGGCGACATAACGGATCGAGATGTGGTCATACTTTTTGACGCCGGGTTTGCCGTCGCCGGGGCGGGTGATCGGCACCAGCCCCCGCTGACCTGCCAACAGCAGGTCACCAGGGTGCCCGTCGAGGGCGTCGACGATGGCTTTGTCGGGGTGCCACAGCGCCGGCAAGATCTCTCGGTATATCGACATCCCAGCCCGGCTCGACAGGTCGGCGGCACCGGCGAGCTCGGCGACCCGAGCACCCTCACACACCGTGCAGTCTGTGTCGCGGGCCGGTATCCGGTCGCTGTCGCGCAGACCGCCGGTCATCACCGCGGCCGGGTCATCGGTGGGTGTCGCCTCGGAGTACAACAACACTGATGGCTGCCACGATCGCGATGGCTGCGAGGCCGCCGGTGACACCGACCCACCACCACGTCGGTGTGGTCCTTTCCGTGATCGGATCCGCAATGAAACGCGAGGTGAAAACACCGACGGCGATACCCCCGAAGACCAACGCGACCGCAGTCGGGAGCAGCTCGGGGTGTTCCTTCCACGCGATCATGACACCGAGTGGAACCAGCACCATCAGCGCCACGAACATCGCGCTGAATGCCGGCCCGGTCCCGGGCGCGCAGGGTGGCCCGTCTGTTCCTCCACAGGTCCCGGGCCCAAGACGCGCCTCCACGAATGCGAATCCCGCGAGCGCAGCCCCGACGGGTGCGAGCAGGACGACGGCGATCGCCAGGCGAACCCGCGCGGACAGAATCCGGTAGATCATCGGATCGGCCGCCCGTTCAGGTCCAGCGCGATCTCGCTTTCCTCATGAGGCACATCGGACGCGGATGCGGAGGGGAAAGAGATGGTCCAGTGCGGGTCCCCACTGGCGGCCTCGAGGCGCACCACCACCCAATCGATCGGCTCTATCGGCGGAACCAGGGTCGTTTCGAGGGTGTGCACTCGTTCCTGTGCGGCATCCAGAGCCACCTCTAGGTCTATCCTCGCGAGCTGATCGGCGGTGATGCCGACGATCTCGGGTTCGACCAGCTCGAACCGGTGGCTGTCGGTGGCACCGGTGATGCCGGTCGAGTTCACGATGTAGTGCCCGTTCCGGTCGGTCGAACGGATGGACGCCTCTTCCGTGGTGATCGTGACGGAGGCGATCCGGTCACCGTCCGGGACGAGCGGCACGATCCGGTCGAACCCCGCAGTCGTATTGCCCACATTGAGCATCGACCGCTCACCGAACGGTTCGCGTGCGATCGCGAAGGCGATCGTCTTGGGCAAGTCCCGAGCCCACACGACGGCGATCGGGATCGTCGCGGCAATGCCGATGGCGCCGACGAGGAGCGTTACCAGCATCGGCCGGAATCGTGATCTCGGCGTGGCCGCAGCCGTCCATAGGAATGGGTCGGTCTCGCTCATGAATGCTCACATTACGGTCGCGGTGCCCGCGATGTCCGTATTCGGATGCCTTCGCAGAATCGGAACGGTGCGTGGAAAGGTACTGCGGTGCGGCCGGGAACTACTCGGGGAGCACGGTGAAGTGGCGGACGAATCCCGAGAGACCGGGCAGGTCCTGCGGTGTGGTCCAGGCGCCGAGCAGGTCATCGGTGACGGTGTCGCTGTAGAGGTAGCGACCGTATTCGGGGTTGTCGAGATTGTAGGCGTCCAGGTAGATCCGCCACCGGCCGTCGGGAAGCCGGATCACGCACTGGCCCTCGCGGGGCGCGCCCCACCGTGCCCAGTTGCCGGTCCGCACGAATTCATACGGGCCGGCGAGGTCGTCGGCGATCGCGACCTCGACGTACTTGGTCGATTCGTTCTTGACGAAGGCGTGGTAGCGGCCCCGCGCCAGGACGACCGTCGTGTCGATGTAGCCGGGGGTGTCCGGTGCCGGCGTGATACCCGGCAGCGGTGTCGGTACGGTCCACTGCTGGGCGCTCAGCGACGGATCGGTAGCGGTCATGAGGTGGGGACGGAAGGCGGTGCCGTCGTGGACGCTCACCACGATGTGTACGGTGCCCGCACCGTCGACGAACCACTCCGGTGCCCAGGTATGCGAGACCCCGGGGAGCGGAATCGTGTATTCGTACAGGAAGGTCCAGACGATGCGATCGACGCTGCGGGCGAATCCGATGGTATTGCCGTCCCACGCCGTGGTATAGACCACATAGTAGGCGCCGTCGACGTGACGGAAGACGCTGGGGTCGCGGCACAGGCCCTTCTTGTCGGTGACCCCCGACGCGGGAGTGCCGGCGGGGTCGGCCTGCGGCGGACGGTAGGCGGCCGCGGCGACCAGTGAGAAGTTCGTCGCGTCTGTGGATTCGTAAACCCACATGTCGGTTTGGCTCAGATTGGTGAACGTGGTCATCGTGTACCGCATCGACGACACCGGTGCCGCCGCCCGCGCCGAGACCACTCCGCTCCACGGGAGCACCACCGCCAAGGTGAGCATCGATCTGCGCGACAGCGGACCCGACAGCGTCATTCGCACAGTATTCAACATGCGAACGCTGGAAGATAGCCGACACCGGCTCTGTCTCGCGCAACCGTCCCGAGGCGGTGCACGCCGAGTCCCGAGCGGGCGACCACGGCCGACCTCGATAGAACTTCCCCTGGATTCGGTACTGGACGGCACCCAGGAAGCGCTGCCCCTACAGGAGGTGCCCGGGGTGGACGCCTATAACGGGACCTTCACCCTGCCGGCATCGCGCACCGCGGCCACGGCCCATGACCGGCGCCCTGGTCACCGCCGACAGCGGCCTGTCCATCCGGGGTATCGCCAAACCGGGCGGGCGGGTCCCATAGCGGAACATCATGGGCGGACCGGCCAGCGGGTGAGTGCCTCGCCCAGCTGATCCTGGCCCAGAGGCAATCGCAATGGATCCCCGGCGGCCGACGGCACCTCCGCCCGCCGCTTCCTCGACGACACGTCAGCTGTGGCGCCCGAAATCGCCCGGCCACTTCTCGTAAGGAATCCGGGCGACGTCGAGCACCTCGCCGATCGTGGACCATTCGTTGCGGCCCAGACGAGCGAGCGGACGCAGTCGCTCGATCGCAGGAAGGCTACTGCCGCGGCGATCGGTCTCCATGACATCGGTGTCTACGGCAGCATGCTGAACCCGGCCGATCACCACCGTCGAGTCGCCGAGTTCGAGTACCCGCTCCAACCGGCACTCCAACGCGACCGGTGACTCCGCCACCCGAGAGGGCTTGACGGTCATGCTGGGTTCCGGTGTCAATCCGACCTCGGTGAACTCCGATAGGTCCGCCGGGAAATTCGTACCTGTCGCATTCACCCTGTCCAGCATCGATTCGGTAGCAAGACAGACCACGAACTCCTCGGTCTCCAGCACATTCCGCAGCGAATCTTTCTTGCCCACGGAGGTGAACTGCACCATGGGCGGCGCCACACACGACACCGTGAAGAAGGAGTGCGGGGCAAGGTTGTCGACTCCCGCACCGGATCGAGTCGACACCCATGCGATCGGCCGGGGAACCACAACGCTCGTCAGGACCTTGTAAAAACCGCCGTGCCCCATCTCGTCGGGATCGATATCGGTTCTCATATTGCACTTCCTTCTCCAAGGGACGAGCACTCTGCTGTCCAGGCCACAGCGGGGTGGTCGACGGGTACCCCCGTACGGTAGAACTGGGTCGATCCTCGTCGTGGGGCCCTCGGTACCCACCACACAGGGCATTCGCCGACAGGCCGCTCACAGCGTCGTCCGCGCGGAGCTCCTGATCGACAGCGAAGTCACGGGAGCCAGGTCGCGAGCACGGGCGAACTCGCGGCACTCGGATTCTTCGGCCATCCGTGGCGGCTCGTGAGTGGAAACGAGGGTGGCGACCGCCGCCATAGGCGCCGGCCCGGCCGACCGGCGGTAGGCACAATCGGCCGCCGTCACTGTCACCGAGTGCGATCTCCACGAAGCGGAAGCCATACCCGCTCGAGAACACTACCGCGGCTGTCGTCGCGAACTGCGCGGGCACCACGAGATCACCTCACCGGATCCCTGGTCGACGACGCTCGACGAAACGCCCACCGAGCTCGGGCAGGACGGTTCACCGTCCCCTTTGTGAAGCGGCCGCCGTTCCATCGAGCTGCGCGAGGGTCAGCAGATGGCGTGGCGGGGTGTCCGAAATCGTCGTCACCTGGATGCGG
>JBFARE010000040.1:0-84323 GCA_040674215.1 Nocardia sp. NPDC050193
CGGTGCGGGGGGCGGACCACGCCCCACCCTTGTTTTGTATTCAAATACCCCCCCGCCCGGTCTCCCGGTGGCCCTGCCGGTCCGGGGGCCCGCCCCCCCCCCCCCCCGCGCGGGGCCCCCCCCCGGGCGGTATCCGATGGTCCCCTGGTGTCATGCCGAGCACCGATACCGCCGGGCTGTCCCGGGCCGAACTCACCACTCTGGCGGCCGACGCGTTCGTCTACGGTTTCCCGCTCGTCTACGACCTTCGGCAGATCGCGCGGTTCACCGGAGAAGGGATAGGTGGCCTGCCGCCGGCACCGCTCAATGTGTTCGGCCATGCCACCGCGCTGGCCGGGCCGCAGGACACCTTCGTCTCCATCAACAACGACACCGTCTATTCGATCGCCAACATCTCCACCGCGGCCGGACCGGTGCGCTTGGATATACCGGATACGGCGGGCCGCTACTACGTCATGCAGTTCGTCGACACCTGGACGAACAATTTCGCCTATATCGGTCATCGCGCCACCGGAACTCTCCCGGGGTCATATCTGCTGGTGGCACCCGGCTGGGACGGTATGCCGCCGGAAGGCGTCGCGGTGATCGAGTTCCCGACCACGGTCGCCACCATCGTGGGCCGGTGGGCCGTGGACGCGGAGTCGGATCTACCGGCGGTCCGCGCTCTCCAGGACGCCCTGCACCTGATGCCGACCGCCGCCGCGCCGGATCTGCCCGCCCCCGCACCGGGTGTCCCGGCAGATCTGCGCTTCTTCGAGGAGCTCCGCGTCGGCATCCGCGCCTTTCCGCCCGCCGATCGTGACCGCCGCTACCAGCGGCGTTTCGAGCCGCTGGGGTTGCTGGACGCCCATACGCCCTATATCGATCTCGACCCGGATCGGGCGGTGGCGCTGCGGGAGGGGCTCGCGGTCGGCACGGAGCGCCTCGAGACGGCTGCGACCCACGGCAGCACACCGCGGCAGAACGGCTGGAATCTGACCTACCACATCTTCGACTACAACCTGGATTTCTTCGGCGTCGGAGCCCTCGACGATCCGCACTGGAAACTCCCCGACGACCCGGACCGCTATCTGCTCCGTGCGGGCGCGGCCCGCGGCGGGCTCTGGGGCAACCACGGCTACGAGGCCGCCTATGCGATGGCCTTCACCGACGGCGACGATCGGCCGCTGCACGGCTCCCACCGCTACGAGGTGCGTTTCGCCGAGCCCCCGCCGTGCGGCGCGTTCTGGTCGTTGACCATGTACGACACCCCGAATTTCTTCCTGGTCGCGAACCCGATCGGACGCTACTCGCTGGGTGACCAGACACCCGGCCTCCAGACGGTGGACGGATCGCTCACCGTGGCGGTGCAGCACGAGGAACCCACCGATCCGCAGCGGCGGGCCAACTGGCTCCCCGCCCCGGCCGGCCCGTTCCGGCCGATGCTGCGCATCTACGAACCGCTCGACGCCGTTTTCGACGGCAGCTACCAGCTGCCACCGATCGTCCGGGTGGAGTAGTCGGCCGTCACCGACGGGGTGCACGAGCCCGGCACCGGCCCGGACCTGCCCCGGCCGGAATCGAGCGATACACCCGGTCCGGGAGTCGAAGACCTGGCCCGATCAGTCCGGCGGGGCGTATTTGACACCGAGATCGCGGAGCCGGTCCAGCGCCGCCGCGGCATGCTCGCCGTCGTTGGATCGCACCGCGAGCATCGGCACGTAGTCGTCGTTCACCAGCTCCAGCCGAGCCCACGCCTTACGGTCCGGGAACGATACCCCGCGAATATGTTTCCATTCGAACTCGTTGTCGCCGAGCACATTCCGGACCACGACCCCCCGCCGGCCGGCCCGCACCCGCGGGCGGGTGAGCAGCAGGACGGCCGCCGCGCCGAAGATCCCGATACACGCCATCGCGAACTGATCGACGACCCGGAAGTTGACCCCGGTGTAGTCGGTCCGCAGGAAGACCCCGAACAGTACGAAGGCCACCACCAGGAACACCGCGACGATCACCGCCGTGCGGCGCGATTTCCGCGGGCGCACCTCCAGTTCCCATTCGGCAGCGGCCCCCGAGTCACCGCCGGAGGCTTCCCCCCGGCGCCAGATCCGTCCGACCGGCACAGCTCAGCCTGCCGCGCGCAGGCCGCGCAGGGTGAGGGCGGCGTCCAGGGCGGCGGCCGCCGCCTGTTCGCCTTTGTTCTCCGCCGAATCCGGTAGTCCGGCCCGGTCGAGGGCTTGCGCTTCGTCGTTGGTGGTGAGCACGCCGTTGGCGACCGGGGTGCTCTCGTCCAGCGAGACCCGGGTCAGGCCGGCGGTCACCGAATCGCAGACATAGTCGAAATGCGGGGTATCCCCCCGGATCACCACGCCGAGCGCGACCACGGCGTCATGGGTGCGGGCCAGCTCCTGGGCCAGCACCGGCAGCTCCATCGCCCCGGCGCACCGCGCGACGGTGGTGTGGCGCACCCCGGCCTCGGCCGCGACACGTTCGGCGTTGGCGACCAGGGTGTCGCAGATCTCGGTGTGCCAGCGCGAGGCCACGATCGCCAGCCGCAGGTCCTTGGCGTCGGCGAGCGCGAAGCTCGGTACCCCGGTGCCGCTCATCGGTTTCCGCCTTTCGATCCGGAGGAGGTCACTGCGCTGTCTCCCCGAGGTCCAGATCATCGAGGCCCACCAGGTCGTGGCCCATCCGGTCGCGTTTGGTGCGCAGGTAGCGCAGGTTCTCGGCATTCGCCCGGACCGGCATGGGCACCCGTTCGGTGATCCGCAATCCGTAGCCGTCGAGCCCGACCCGTTTGGCCGGATTGTTGGTGAGCAGCCGCATGGACCGCAGCCCCAGATCGACCAGGATCTGCGCGCCGGTCCCGTAGTCGCGGGCATCGGCGGGCAGGCCGAGCTCGATATTGGCGTCGACCGTATCGTGGCCCGAATCCTGCAGCTGATAGGCCTGCAGTTTGTGCATGAGCCCGATCCCGCGACCCTCGTGCCCGCGCATGTAGAGCACCACGCCGCGGCCCTCGGCGGCCACCATCTCCAGGGCCGCGTCCAGCTGCGGCCCGCAGTCGCAGCGCAGCGAGCCGAACACGTCGCCGGTCAGGCATTCCGAGTGCACCCGGACCAGCACGTCCTCACCGTCCCCGACATCCCCGCGGACCAGCGCGACATGCTCGACATCGTCGTAGATGCTCTGGTACCCGACGGCGGTGAACTCACCGTGCACGGTAGGGATCCGCGCCTGCGCCACCCGCACGACATGCTTCTCGTGCTTACGCCGCCAGGCGATCATCTCGGCGATCGAGATCAGCGCCAGTTCGTGCTCGTCGGCGAAGACCCGCAGCTCGTCGGTGCGGGCCATATGCCCGTCTTCCTTCTGGCTGACGATCTCGCAGATCACGCCGGCCGGCCGTAGGCCGGCCATCCGCGCCAGATCCACCGCGGCCTCGGTATGCCCGGGCCGGCGCAGCACGCCCCCGTCCTTGGCGCGCAGCGGCACCACATGACCGGGACGGGTGAAATCGTTCGGTTTGGCATCGCCGTCGGCCAGCAGCCGGATGGTGGTGGCCCGGTCGGCACCGGAGATACCGGTGGTCACGCCCTCGCGGGCATCCACCGACACGGTGTACGCGGTGCCGTGCTTGTCCTGGTTCACCGCGTACATCGGCGGCAGTCCCAGCCGATCACAATCGTCACCGGTGAGCGGTACACAGATGTAACC
Organism: Nocardia sp. NPDC050193; assembly: GCA_040674215.1. Classification (GTDB taxonomy): domain Bacteria; phylum Actinomycetota; class Actinomycetes; order Mycobacteriales; family Mycobacteriaceae; genus Nocardia. The sequence continues at coordinate 3,697 of JBFARE010000040.1, forward strand.
CGAGGTGTAGCGGATCATGAACGCCACGAGCTCCGGGGTGGCCTTCTCGGCGGCGAAGATGAGGTCGCCCTCGTTCTCCCGGTCCTCGTCGTCGACCACGACGACCGGTTTACCGGCCGCGATATCGGCGACCGCGCGCTCGATGCTGTCGAACCTGGTCACGTCTGTAATGCTCCATCTCGATAGGTCCCGATCACACTACTGGGTCTGTTCGGCCGGTCCGGGCGCGGCCGCAGTCATCAGCCGCGCTGCTGGAGGCGCTCGACGTACTTGGCGATCACATCGACCTCGAGATTCACGAGGGCCCCGGGGGTGGATGTGCCCAGATCGGTCAGACTCAGCGTGGTCGGGATCAGCGAGACCTCGAACCAGTCCCGGTTGCCGTCGGCGGCCGGCGTCTCGCCCCGGCCCAGCCCGGAGACGGTGAGCGAAATGCCGTTCACGGTGATGGATCCCTTCTCCACCACATACCTGGCGATCGCGTCGGGCAGCGATATCCGGACCACTTCCCAGTTGTCCTCCGGGGTCCGGGTCAGAATGGTGCCGGTACCGTCCACATGTCCCTGGACGATATGCCCCCCGAGCCGGCTGTTCACCGCGGCCGCGCGCTCGAGGTTCACCCGCGAACCCGGCTCCAGGCCGCCGATACTCGACCGGCGCAGTGTTTCCCCCATGACATCGACAGTGAACGCGTCGTCGACGACATCGACGACGGTCAGACAGACACCGTTGACCGCGATCGAATCTCCGTGTCCGGCATCGGAGGTGACCACTTTCCCGCGGATCGTCAGCCGCGCCGCGTCGGCGGATTGTTCGCGGGCGACGATTTCGCCCAGTTCCTCGACGATGCCCGTGAACATGTCTTCTCCCGTTCGCGTCGGTGTTCCGCATACGGAACGGCGGGAGTGGTACCGAGTATTCCCAGTTCGCCGTCCACGACCAGACTAGTTCCCGCTCTCCGGCCCGGCCATGGCGCGGACCACCCTGCGGGAACTCCTGGTCGCGTGGTCACGACACGGTGGGAGGCGCTCCGGAAATTTTCCGATCCAGAGATGGCGGTCACATTCGGTCGGCAGGCACCCATACTGTTTCCGACGGGCAGCGATCCGGTCCGGACCGGACCCGACCGCAGGCTCTATGCCCCACCGATACCGCATCGAAACCCGAAATGTTCCTCGATTTGCACGCTCACAGCGGCTGACGCAATATTGTGAGGTGACCGGCTCGCCCACCTCGACCACCCCGCGGTGCGGCCCGGCGCAGTATTCGTACGAGGGCGGCCACCGCCGCGGAACACCGTGCGCCACAAGCCTTCACGACAACCGGATCCCACACCGGCCCGGGCCGGGTAGACCTCGCACCGCCGCGGTGACCCAGCATTTCTCGGCCCAGCGGCAGTGTTATCCGGGCACCGGAGCCCCGCGGTGACCAGACCCGGCGGGTCCGTGCGATATCCGCCCCGGCGGATGCCCACGCACCGGCCGGGCACGCCCCCACTCGAGGAAGCCGAACCGCTATGACCACTTTCACCGAATCCGCCCTGGAGCGGCACTGCCGGCGGTACCGGGAGAAGGATCTGCTGCCCGCGGTGGTCGATCCGGCCTCCCGGCAGATCCTGCTGCACGTGGGCGCCACCCACGGGGCCGTCACCATGCCGACCGAACTCGGCGAACAGGTGTTGACGCGACTGCGGGCAGGAGGGATCGCCGGACCGGTCTTCGCCCATCCCCGGGCCCGGCGCTGGACCTTTCTCACCGGCCCCACCCGGCACGAGGAATTCGCCGCTACCGCGGCCGCCGAACTCTTCCGCCTCTACACCACCGTCGCCGGTACCGGCAGCCAGATTGTGCTGCCCTCACCCGCGGACGAGGCCAGCGGCTACCGCCTGTGGATCGCGAGCCCCGAGGTACAGGGGACCCGGCCGCCCCAGCACGCGGTGGTGGACGCCGCACGCGAATGCGCCGCCGACAACCGCTGAGCCGAGCACGATCGTAGCCGGATGGACCCCGACGGCGCCGCCCCTCGCTGTCGGAATTCCCGGCGGCGGAATCCCCACGGCATACCCGGTCAGGCCGGAGGTGAATCGGTCTTTCGTCGGTACAGCCCGGGCAGCACTGCCCGGGCCGCCTCCTGCCAGTGCCGGGCTTCCGCCGGATCGCCACGTTGTTCGAGGAGAAGTCCCAGCACGCTCATGCCCTCTACCCGTCCGGCTTCGGCGGAAACACGGCACACCCGCTCTGCTTCGTCCCACTCGTCCCGCTGAATGAGCAGCGTCGCCAGGGCGATCACGCCGATACCGGCACCGGCCCTGATTCCTTTCCGGTACCAATCCTCGGCCTCCGTGAGGTCACCGGCCTTCTCCCGAATCTTGCCGACTTCGACCATGGCAAGCCCGTCGCCCTCGCGGACCGCCCGCCGGAACCACCGCTCGGCCGCGGCCGTATCGCCTGTCGCCATGAGCTCGTTCCCGAGCCGGACCATCCCATCGGTGCTGCCCGCCGCCGCGGCTTCGCCGAACCACCGGACCCCTTCGGCCCGCTCGTTTCGCGCCAGGTGCTGGATACCGAGATTGATCATCGCGTCGGGTTCACCGGCCGCGGCCGCCATCCGAAGCCATGCGTCGGCCTCGGCGGTCTCGCCCTGATCCGCGGCCATCAGCCCCAAGCACGTCCAGCCGGCCGCGTCACCCGCGTCCGCCGCTCGCCGATACCACGACACGGCCTGTCCGCGCTCTCCCCGGCGCTCGAGCAGCCCACCCATCCTGAGCATGGAACGCGTCCGGCCCGCGGCGACCGCGGCACGGTACCAACGTTCGGCTTCGCCGGTGTGGCCACGCCGCTCCAGCACATCGCCCAGAAGTTCGGCCGCCTGCGGTTGTCCTGCCTCCGCCGCTTGCCGATACCACGATTCGGCCTCGTCGACGGCACCCCGGTTGTAGAGGAAAGTCCCGAGGAGGGTCATCCCGTTGGGCAGTCCCGTACCGGCTGCTTCGCGGTACCAGCGTTCGGCCCGCGTATCGTTTCCCCGTTCCTGATGGTATGCGCCCAGCAGGAGCATCATGTCGGTATTGCCGGCCGATATGGCCCGCCGGTACAGCTGTGCGGCCGCCTCCGGACGACCTTCCGTTTCGAGCCGGTTGCCGAGGCTGTACACCCCGGCCGGATCGGCGAGGTCGACCGGTTCGTACCCGGCACCGGCCGGGCGCCAGGATGCGTTGCGCACCAATGACAGCCGACCGACGGTATCGCTGCCGCTCATCCTCGGCTCCGGGAGACCGGCGCTGCGCAACCGGTACAGCAGTTGCTCGTGGAGCGTGGTGATGTCGACCAGCTCGGGGCCGTCGGCCACACCGCGCCGCAGGACATCGACGAGCTGGCCGGTGTACGCGGTGAAAACCGCTCCCGACGGCGCTTTCGCCATCTCGTTGCTCTTCGTGGCGGTCAGCACACAGGTGCCCCGGATATCGAGCTGCCCGGCCACCTGCGCGGCATTCCCGGCCATGGTGCCGTGGGCATGCCCGCTGAAACAGCAGTCGAGCACCACGACTTTGGTGCGCGCGCCGGAGGACAGCATGGCCCGCCGCAGATCGTCGTAGGCGAGCGAGGTGAAATGCGGCTTGCTGTCCAATGCATACGAGGTGGCCAGGTAGAGGCGGCCGAAATCCGCATCGATGAGCCCGTGCCCCGCGAAGTAGACGAAGAACATATCGGTGGCTCGGCCGGCGATATCCTCGACTCGAAGCGCCAGTTCCTGAGCATTCGCCGGGTCGCGGATGACGATACAGTGCTCATCCGGTAGACCGGCGAGCAGCGGATCGGTGAGAATCTCGTGGAGTGCGTCGAGGTTGTGCGGTACGGCGGGAATATCGGCGAGACCGTCGTCCCGGGGGTAGCTACCCACCCCGATGAGGCAGGCCCAGCTCCGAGCCGGGTCCGGCAGAACCATCACAACTCTCCCGTTGCCTCCCGCAATGCCTCGACCACCGCGAGCGGGTCCCTGATCCGTTTCCCGTCCAGCTCGACGGCCCCCTTCTGCCCGCGAATGGTGACCTTCACGTCGGCGGTGCGGTGCCGCACCCAGACACTCAGTGATCTGGCCAGCACTACACCGGTACCCGAACCCAGCACCACCACCAGAGCGTCGCTCAGCCCGCCCATGTCTTCCGGGCCGGGCGCTGCCGGTGCGAATGCCGGATTCGGTAGGTCCTCTTCCCGCTGGAGCCACCGGAACAAGGATCTGACCTCGGCGGCGGAGTCCGACGCGGCCGATACACGGATCGATACATCCACCGAACCCCCACTCACAGACACGAATTCGATCCTACGGGGTCGATGCCGGGTGGCTCGGGGTTTCCGGCCCGATTCGTGGGCCGCGGCCGGAAGGCGCTCTGCGGACGAGACCGGCGCCGCGGCGAACGGTACGACCGCGGATCTCAGTGGGCCAGGTGATGCGCCGACCAGCTCGACTCCGCCTGCCGCCGCAACTTCTCCACGGTCGCGCCGGGATCCTCGGTGTTGTACACCGCCGAACCCGCCACGAAGCAGTCGATACCGGCCGCCGCGGCCTGCTCGATGGTGTCGGCGTTGATACCGCCGTCGATCTCCACCACCAGGCGCAGCTCCCCCGCGTCGACCAGACGCCGCACGATCCGGGCCTTCTCCAGCACCTCGGGAATGAACGACTGTCCGCCGAACCCGGGCTCGACGCTCATCACCAGCAGCGTGTCGAAATCACGCAGAATCTCCAGATAGGGCTCGATGGGGGTGTTCGGCTTCACCGACAGCCCCGCCTTGGCGCCGGCGGCCCGGATATCACGGGCGACGGCCACCGGATCCTCGGTCGCCTCGGCGTGGAAGGTCACGTTGTAGGCACCCGCCTCCGCGTACGGCGGCGCCCACCGGCCCGGATCCTCGATCATCAGGTGGCAGTCCAGCGGAATATCGGTGGCCTTCAGCAGGCTCTGCACCACCGGCAGCCCCAAGGTCAGATTCGGGACGAAATGCGCGTCCATCACATCGACGTGCAACCAGTCGGCGGTCGATACCGCATCGGCCTCGTCGGCCAGCCGGGCGAAATCGGCGGACAGAATCGACGGGGCGATCATCGGGACCGGGGGACGGGTGAACGTGGGGTCGGACGCAGTCACAGCGGGAGTGTATGGCGGCGCCCACGGCGGCGCGGTCCCGGGGGCCGTATCGGTCGGTGACGCCCTCCGGCACGGCGTGGTCGCCGACGGTCCGGAACACAGGTGCGCACCGGCGGCCCGGTTTCCCGGCCGGATTCCGCCTACGGCGTGCCCCGCTCCCCTCTTTGTGACGTGGCGCCCATACACTCGGCTGCGTGATCAATACTTCGGCGGAACAAGGGCTCCACGGTGCCCCGGTGGAGATTCGGGTGGCGGCATCGGTGACGCAATTGCCGATCGTGCGCGGTCTCGCCGAGACTCTGGTCCTGCTCAGTGATTTCACGCTGGACGAGGTCGCCGATATCCGGCTGGCGGTGGACGAGGCCTGCTCCACACTGATCGGCCTGGCGGCGCCCGAGACGAACCTGCAGTGTGTGTTCAGCATCGGTGACACCGAATTACGGGTGCAGGTCGCCGGGGTGGCGGCGCAGGAGGGACTGCCCGACGCGCGCAGTTTCGGCTGGCATGTCCTGCGCACGCTGACCGATTCGGTGGACGCCCGGCAGGACCCTTTCGATCAGCAGGTTTCCGGATATCCGACAACGGTCGAGTTCCGTCGGGTCCGGGGGAAAGCGTAGTGAGCGAGCAGGACAAGCCGCTCGAATCGCCCGAGGACGAGCAGGAGCGGGAATCGGCGAGCGAGGCCGACACCAGCGACGCCGACGCCGAGGCCGATACCGAAACCCGCGAGGAGCTGGAGAACTCGTCCTCGGCGGGCGGATACGACGATGTCGCGGATCTGTTCGTCCGGCTCGCCGATGCCGAACCGGATTCGGCGGAGCAGGCGGCACTGCGCAATGAGTTGATCGCGCGTTGTATTCCGCTGGCCGACCATATCGCCCGGAAGTTCAGTGGCCGCGGCGAGCCGTTCGACGATCTGACCCAGGTGGCGCGGGTGGGCCTGGTGCACGCGGTGGATCGTTTCGATATCTCGCGCGGTTCGAATTTCCTGTCGTTCGCCGTGCCCACGATCATGGGCGAGGTGCGCCGGTATTTCCGGGACAACACCTGGGCGATGCGGGTGCCGCGCCGGGTCAAGGAGACCCATCTGCGGATCGGTGCCGCGGTGGATTCGCTGTCGCAGTCACTGGGCCGTTCGCCGACGGCCAAGGAGATCGCCGCCGAGCTGGATGTCGATCCGGACGAGGTGACCCAGGCCGTTATCGCCGGTAACGCCTATCAGCCGACCTCGATCGACGCCGCCTCGGTGGGACGGGATACGGACGCCTCCCTGCTGGACACGCTGGGCGAAGAGGAAGCGCAGTTCGACCGGGTCGAGGAGTATGTGGCGATCCGGCCGCTGCTGGCCGGATTGCCCGAGCGCGAGCGGCGGATTCTCACCATGCGGTTCTTCGAGTCGATGACCCAGACGCAGATCGCGCAGCAGATGGGTATTTCGCAGATGCACGTGTCACGGATTCTCGCCAAGACACTGGCCCGGTTGCGCGAACAGTCGTCCCGGGAGTAGCCGCCGCGCCTGTTGTGCCCGCTTCGCCGTTCGGTCTACCCTCATCTTTGAGAGTATGAGTGGGTATTTATCTCAAACGACCATTCCGGGAACCCGCTTTTCTCCCCCAGCAACCGATCAGCCGGATCAGCCCGTAATCCGGCGCTCCTGCGGGTCGCGCGTCGACGACGACGCGGCGGAAGGTGACGTGAGTTATGACCGCTGAAACCATCGCCCGGCAATGCACCCTGTGCGAAGCGCATTGCGGCATCCTGGTAACCGTCGAGGACACGAAAGTGACCAAGGTCGAAGGCAATCCCGACGATGTGCTGTCCAAGGGCTACATCTGCCCCAAGGCCACCGCCATGGCGGGCCTGCACGACGATCCCGACCGGCTGCGCACCCCGGTGCGCCGGGTCGGCGAGAAATTCGAGCCCATCGGCTGGGAGGATGCCTTCCGCGAGATCGGCGAGCGCCTGCGCCGGGTGCGCCGGGAGCACGGGCCGCATTCGGTGGGCATGTACCTCGGTAATCCGGCCGCCCACAATTCGGCGATCATGTACGCCTTCGCGCTCCGTATGGCGCTGATGACCCGCAATTTCTACACGGCCTCCTCGATCGACCAGTTCCCGCAGGAATTCGTGGCCTGGCAGATGTACGGGTCGAATTTCCTCATGCCCATCGCCGATATCGACCGCACCGACCGGATGGTGATCATCGGCGCGAATCCGGCGGTATCCAACGGATCGGTCACCACCATGCCGGGCGCCCGGGACCGCCTCAAGGGTGTGCGCGCCCGCGGCGGCAAGGTGGTGGTGATCGATCCGCGGCGTACCGAGACCGCCCGGCTGGCCGACGAACACGTCTCGGTCCTGCCGGGTGGCGACCCCTATCTGCTGCTGGCGATCCTGCACGTACTGATCACCGAGGATCTGTACGACCGGACCGCCGTCCGCACGCAGTGCGCCGGGCTGGACGAGCTGCGCGAACTGGTCGCCGGTTTCACACCCGAGCACGCCGCGCCCTACGCCGGTGTGGACGCCGAAACGATCCGGCGGCTGGCCCGCGAGCACGCGGCCGCGAAATCCGCGGTGATGTACGCGCGGATCGGGGTGTGCCAAACGCTGACCGGTACGGTCACCCACTGGCTCGTCAACACCATCAACGCGATCACCGGAAATCTCGACAGCCCGGGCGGCCAGATGTATGCCACCCCGGCCGTGGACCTGCTGCCCCTGGCCCGCCGCGTGTCGCCGAACTACGGAGCCTGGACCGACCGCTCCGGTAAGTACAAATCGTTCCGGTTCGAACTGCCGGTGGCCGCACTGGCCTCGGAGATCCTCGACGACGGCGCGGACCGTATCCGCGCCATGATCACCTACGCGGGCAACCCGGTACTGTCCACCCCGCAGCGCGGACAGCTCGACAAAGCGCTGGGCTCGCTGGATTTCTATGTGGCCGTGGACATGTACATCACCGAGACCACCCGACACGCCGACATCATCCTGCCGCCGCTGTCCCCGCTGGAACGCGAGGATCTCGACATCCTGCTCACCATGTTCAGCGTGCACAACAACATTCGTTTCAACGCGCGAGCGGTCGCGCCCGAGCAGGAGGGGCGCGAGGACTGGGAGATCATGGCGCGGCTGACCACCGAGATCCTGCCGCTTCCGCTGCGCTCGCTCACCGGCCGTGCCCTCGACGCGGTCTTCGCCCGGTTCAGCCCGCTGCGGGCCGCGGCACTCGGTATCGCGGTCGGCCCGCACGGCGTACTGCGCCGGGGCCGTAAGGGCGTGACCGTACGAAAGGTGCGCGCCGCTCGCGGCGGTATCGATCTGGGCCCGCTGCAGCCGCGGCTGCATTCGCTCATCGCCACCGCCGACCGCAAAGTCCAGCTGGCACCACGGCAGTTCGTCACCGAGGCGCGCCGGCTTCTGGACGAGGCGCGCGCGGGCGGCGCGGAGCGCGACCTCGGTTTCGATCTGCGTCTCATCGGCCGGCGCCATCTGCGCAGCAACAATTCCTGGCTGCACAATGTGCCGTCGATGGTGAAGGGCCGCGACCGCTGCACCGCGCTCATACATCCGCAGGACGCGACCGCCCGCGGCCTCTCCGACGGCGGCCGGGTCACGGTGAGCTCACCCATCGGCTCCATCGTGGTGCCGGTGGAGATCAGCGATGAGATCCGGCCGGGCACGATCGCCATCCCGCACGGCTGGGGTCACGGCGAGCCGGGCGTCGGCTGGACCGTCGCGGCCGCGGTACCCGGCGCGAACGTGAACCTGCTGCACGATCCGGAACAGGTGGACCGTATCTCCGGTAATGCCGCGGTCAACAGCACCTGGGTAAAGGTCCACGCCGTATAGGCGGCGCCGACCGCGGACCCGGGCTCGCCCCGCGACGGGAGCTCGGAGTACGGTCACCGCTCGCGGGCGCGCCGCAACCGCGCGGGCGCGACCAGCCACCAGGCCGCGTCCAGCAATTCCCGCAACTGCCCGGGATCGACGCGGTGGAGGTCGATGAGGATGTAGGGATAGCCGTCGTAGTGCGGGATGGTGTAGAAGGCGGGGTCGCCGGAGGCCAGCAGCGCCTCCTTCTCCACCATCTCGCAGCGCAGAGCGAGACCGCCCTCGGCTTCGGTGCGCAACCGTGCGAAACTCTTGCCCGCCGCTTTCAGAGCCGGGGTGCGGTAGGAGGTCGATTCAGCGACCTCCGGCAGCTCGGTGGCCATCCGTACCACATGCGCCCAGGTGATACCCATAGCGACAGTGTGCCGGGCGCGCACGCGGCAGGTCGGGAAAACCGCCACCACGCGCGCCCGGCTGCTACGCCGGTTTGCGCAGCGCAGCGACGAACATGGCGTCGGTCCCGTGCCGATGCGGCCACAGCTGGACCGCCGGGCCCGCGCCGAGACCGGTGACCCCGGGTAGCAGCGGGCGGGCGTCGAGCTGTTCGGCGCCGGTGCGGCGAACCATATCCGCCACTACGGCAACAGTTTCCGGCAAATGAGGCGAGCAGGTGGAATACACCACCACGCCGCCGGGGCGCACCAGATCCCAGGCCGCGGTCAGCAGTTCGCGCTGTAGGACGACCAACTCGGCGATATCGCCGGGGGTCCGCCGCCACCGGGCCTCCGGGCGGCGGCGCAGCGCGCCGAGACCGGTGCACGGGGCATCCACCAGGATGCGGTCGTAGCCGGCGGTCAGGCCGCTGTCACGGCCGTCGGCGATATGCACCTGCACGGGCAGCCCGCGCGTGGCATTGCGGACCAGTTCGGCCCGGTGCCGGGCCGGCTCTACCGCGTCGATCCGGAAACCGTCGATATCGGCCAATGCGCCGAGCAGCGCCGTCTTCCCGCCGGGACCGGCGCACAGGTCGAGCCAGCGGCCGCCGTCGGTACCGTGTAGCGGGGCGCGGGTGAGCGCCAAGGCCACCAGCTGACTGCCCTCGTCCTGGACCGCGGCCATATTCTCCCGCACAGGTTCCAGCGCGCCCGGGTCACCGCCCTCCAGATACACCGCGTACGGCGACCACCGGCCCTCCTCACCACCGGTGACCAGCGCGAGCTCCTCGGCGGTGATATCGCCGGGACGTGCCACCAGATGCACCAGCGGCCGGGCGTCGTCGGCGGCGAGCAGCTCCGGCAGTTCGCCCGCGTCCGCGCCCAGCGCGTCGGCGAATGCCTGCGCGATCCAGGTCGGATGGGCGTATTCGAAGGCCATCCGGCCGATCGGATCGGTGGGGGCGAGCCGATCGATCCACTCCTGCGGACTCCGCTCGGCGACCCGGCGCAGCACCGCGTTGACGAAACCGGAACGCCCCGTACCGGATTCGGCACGGGCGAATTCGACCGCGGTATGCACCGCGGCGTGGGGTTCGATCCGGGTTCGCAGCAACTGGTAGGCACCGAGGCGCAGGATATCCAGCAGCGAGCCGTCGATCTCGTCGATCTGCCGTCCGGCGCAGTCGGCGATCACCGCGTCGAGCACACCCAGGGCCCGGCACGCTCCGTAACCGAGTTCGGTGGCCAGTGCCGCGTCACGTCCTTCCACGCGGTATGCGCGCAGCAGTCCGGGCAGCACCAGGTTGGCGTAGGCGTCCCGTTCGCGGACGGCGCGCAGGGTCTCCAGCGCCACGGTGCGCGCCGGATCCGCCGGCGTGCGCGTGGCGCGATCCCCCTGGCCGGGCCGGTTCCGGCCCGGGGTGTCGGCCCGTTTCCCCGCGCCGCGGCCCGTGGCCGGCGCCGAACCCCGGCGCCGATCCCCGCGCCGGTCGTCTCCCGGGTTATTCACACGTTTCCGGGCAGCGTTCGGGCCCGCGGCCGCAGATCCGCCCCGGCCGGGCCGATCCGACGATCCGGCCGGGCGGCCCCGGCTCGCACCGGTCTCCCTATCGGGCGGGCCGCCGCCCGCGCCGCGACCGGGCTCGGCCCCGCGGCGCCGCGACTGCCCCCGGTACTCACCGGACTCGTCGGAGGCCCTGGACTCGGGCCGATCCCGGCGTCGACGTGGGGCGGAGACCCCCTCAGGATTGCCCCGGGATGCTCCGGCCGGACGATCGCGGCGGGAACCGGCCGGCGGCTGGTCCCGGCGTAAACCTGCCGAGCGCCGGTCCCGCCCGGTCTCGTCCGACCGCTCGCCCTGCCGGAAATCACCCGCACGCTCGCCCCGGCGCGAACCTTCCTCGCGCCGGTCCTGCCGGGGTTCGGCCGGCCGCCGGACCGATCCGGGTCCGGCCGAACGGCCGCCCGGCCCGAAATCACCCCGGCGTTCCGATGATTCGTCCCGCTGGGCGTCGGATTCCGCCGCGCGGGATTCGGCGTGGCGCCGGAAGCCCCGGGGCCGGTCACCACCCGAGCCGGTCATTCGACCACCGCGCCGGTGTCCAGCCGGGCACCGCGCGCCCAGTCGAGTGCCGCCATCATCCGTTTGCCCTGCGGCTGCACCTGGTCCAACCGCACCGCGGTGGTGGCGGTGCCGATGAGCACCCCGGTTTTGCGCACCTCGATCTGCCGCTCGGGCAGCACCTCTTCGACCAGTTCCACCGGGCCCAGTTTGAGACGGTTCCCGGCGACCGTGGTCCAGGCTCCGGGGAACGGGGTCACCGCCCGGATGGCACGGCCGACGGCCAGCGCGGGCTGATCCCACCGGACCTGAGCCGCCTCCACGGTGATCTTGGGTGCGTAGGAGACACCGTCCGCCGGTTGCGGAATCGCTTGCAGGGTGCCGTCCTCGACACCGTCGAGCGTCTGCTCCAGCAATGCCGCGCCGCTGTCGGCCAGCCGGCCCAGGAGATCGGCGGCGGTATCGGTGACCGCGATCCGCTCGGTCACCACGCCGTAGACCGGTCCGGTGTCCAGGCCGGACTCGATCCGGAAGGTGGACGCGCCGGTGATCTCGTCGCCGGCCGCGATGGCGGCCTGCACCGGCGCCGCGCCACGCCACGCGGGTAGCAGCGAGAAATGCAGATTGATCCAGCCGTACTTCGGGATCTCGAGCACCCGCGGCGGTAGCAGCGCACCGTAGGCGACCACCGGGCAGCAATCCGGCGCCAGCTCCGTGAGTGCCTCGACGAATTCGGGATCGCCCGGCTTATCCGGGGTGAATACCGGAATGCCCTGTTCGTCGGCGAGCTGCCCGACCGGTGAGCGTTTCAGCTTCCGGCCGCGCCCGGCGACGGCGTCGGGCCGCGTCACCACGGCGACCACCTCGTGCCGGGAATCGAGGAGCCGGCGCAGCGACGGGACCGCCGGGTCGGGAGTGCCGGCGAAGACGATCCGCATCAGCGGTCCCGCTCGGCGAGGGCCCGGCTCGGCCGGACGGTGAGCCCGGCGATGAACCAATCGGATTCACGGATGGTGCGCATGGCCTGCTTCCGGTCGGGGGGGTCGAGGCGGTCGATGAACAGCGTGCCGTCCAGGTGATCGGTTTCGTGCTGGACACAGCGCGCCAGCAGCCCCTCGGCCTCGAATTCGACCGGATTGCCGTCCACATCCACACCGGTCGCCCGCACCCGCATGGCCCGCCTCGTATCGTGATTGACCCCCGGGATCGACAGGCAGCCCTCCGGGCCGATCTGTTCCTCCTCGTCCAGCGCGGTCCAGCTCGGATTGACGAGATGCCCGCGGGCGTCGCGGGTGTCGTAGACGAATACCCGCAACCCGACACCGATCTGCGGAGCCGCCATCCCCACCCCGCCGTCGTCGTACATGGTGTCGGTCAGATCGGTCACCAGCTGCCGCAGTTCGGGGCCGAACTCGGTGACCTCCGCCGCGCGGGCTCGCAGGATCGGATCGCCGAAGAGGCGGACGGACTGGACGGTCACGGTAGCTCCCGAAGACATGTGGCAGGGCAGGAAAGCTTCATTCTAGGTAGCCCGATCCGACCGTGCTCAGGGCGTCCGCACACACCTCCGCTCCCCTCCGAATGGCCGACCTACCCGGCCGAATCCCGCGCGCCGGTTCTGGAGCGTATGCGATGTGCGGTCGGCTGGCCGGAGAACGGCGACCATCGAGCAACCGCAGTGCCGTGAACCCGCTCGGGCCGGTCGTAACACATCCGCTCCTACTCCGTCCGATCCATACGGTCGTCCCACACGACCGGGTCGCACGTGCGCGTACACCTCTCATCCATTCCCGACGGTCGATATTCGTGGCCGGGGTCACGCGGGTCCCGGATGCGGCGCCGCCGTCGACCCGGCCTCAGATGTTTCCGCCGATGATCACCTCGGGAATGCCGGTGCCGAGCGGGACGGGTACACATACCGGTTCGGGAGCGTGTGCGGGGTCGAGGATCTGGAACAGCAACTGGAACACGTACGGGTCGTAGACCATGTGGAAATGGCCGGTGAGGTCGACCGGACAGCGGTCCTGCAGGACGATGTTGTGCGCCCCCGGACCGCGCAGGGCGATATTGCCGAAGGGCTGGATCACTTCGTCGACCCGGCTGCCGACCGTGGTGTAGCGCACCCCCGGGACGGTGTCGCCGCCCGCGTTGAGTGCCCGCATGAACGGTGAATCCTGCACCTGCTGGACCGCCGCCACGGAGACCGCACGGGTCGCCAGATCCATCGCGCCCGGCAGCTGCTCGGCGATCGGGACCAAGCCGTACAGCACACCGCCGTAGGTGGGTGAGGCCAGGCCGACCCAATTGCCGACGTGGGGCGCGCCACCGAGTTTGTTGATGTAGTAGCGGGTGACATTGGCGCCCTGGGAGAAACCGACGAGATCGACCTGCCGGGTTCCGGACGCGGCGCGAACCTCGTCGACGAACTGCGCGATCTGGTAGGCGCTGAGCACGATGTCCTCGGTGCCGTAGGTACCGGCGCCCGGTTTACCGCCGTAGTTCAGCGCGTAGACACAGAATCCGTGGTCCACCAGCTGCGGCCCGATGACCGACCAATCCGTGTAGGCGCTCGCGTCGGTGCCGTGCGCGAGGATCACCGGTCGCGGATGGGCCGCGTCCGGGACACATCCGAAATCATTGACGCCGCGGGGCACCGCGTCCGGATGGGTTTTCATGTAGAGCACCGCTCCCAGCTGGTCGGGTTGCGGCGGCGCGGGGTCCGTGGGGACCGACGCGGGACGGTAACCGGCCGGCTGGGCGGTGCTCTCGACGCTCGCCAGCAACACCGACCCAGCCAGTGCGACAGCCACGGTCGCCGCCCGCAGGAAACGCCTGCCGGTTTGTGAACCGTCCCGCCCCATCGGCCATCGAAGTTGTTTCACAACACAATCTTCTACCCTGCCGGCCCGGCGGAAAACCGGGGGCGAAGGTCTTGATCACCCCGTTACCTTCCGGAGTCATCGTCTCCGGCGAGGATGCGGTACAACGCTTTCCGGGCATCAGTGAGCACCTCGGCCGCCTTGGCCGCCTGCTCCGGGGTACCCGCCGCGGCGACCTGCGCGACCGCGCCCATGAGTGGGCCGATCAGGGCTCGCAGATCGCTGGTGTGCGCGCCGACCCCTTCTTTGACCTCGGCCCACGGGTCTCCGAGCTCGGCCCGGTTCTCCGTCACGTGAGCGGTACCTGTCTCGGTCAGTTGCGCGGTCTTACGGCCGGCGACTTTCTCGATGGTGATCAAACCCTCGTCCTCCAACTGCGACAGCGCCGGATAGATGGACCCGGGGCTGGGCCGCCAGAGATCGTCACTGCGTTCGCGGATCTGCTGGATCAGCTCGTACCCGTGCATGGGCCGCTCGGCGAGCAGCAGCAGAATCGCCGCCCGCACATCGCCGCGCCGACCCCGGCCACCCCGGCCGCGCCCGCGTCCGAATCCCGGGCCGAAGCCCGGGCCGAATCCCGGGCCGAAACCGGGGCCGAAACCGGGACCGAAGTCCCCGCCGAACCCTGGACCGAATCCGGGCGGCCCACCGTGCCGGAAGTGACCACCGGGTCCGAAACCACCCGGACGCGGGCCGCGCCCACGACGCCCACGACTCCGGCGAAATTCTGCGTTCTCGATGTTCTCCATAGCAGCCTCCTGAGCTACTCGATCGGTTTGCGTAGCATCGACGATATATCGACAATCTATCCAACGCAACCCCTGGTCGATTGATTCCTCGACCATCCCGGGGCCTCGCGGTCAACGGAGCCGACCGAATGGAGATCCGCCTTCACCACGCACCGCCCGCGCAGGAGGTGCCCTCGGCGCACGCCACCGGAGACCCACATCTATGCCGAGGGGCCGCCCACAGGGCCCTGGCCTTCCCGGATCCGGGGCCGCGCCGGGTAACTGAAACGCGCGGTAGGAGAGGCGGACGGATCGGGACCGGACGGATCGAGACCGGGCGGAGCGGTCGCGCATCGGCTTCCATGCGTCGATGCTGCCCGCTCGCGCAGCGGCCTCGGCCGATGCGCGACCGGCAGCCCACTCGCACGGTCTGCCGTGCGGGCCTGCGAGCAGGCTCGCGCGGGTCAGCCGATTTCCAGCGGATCTATCTGAACCCGCGGCGGCGACTCCGCCCGCTGACTACTCCGGATCGCCTGCGCCGCCGTGAGCGCCCGCGCCAGCGCCGCGCCGTATGTCCGCGGTGTACGCAGCAGCACCCGTTCGACCTCGGCACCCTGGTCGTCGCCGTCGCCGCGCGCCCCGGCGGGCAACCGCGCGGCAGCCGGTAGCGGCACCGGGCCGAGCACCTCCACCAGCGCCGGGAGTTCGGCGGCGGCGAGCAGCCCGGCGATACCGTCCGGAGTGCCGTCGACCGCCGCCATCCGTACCGCCGGCGGGAAACCGACCTCGGTCCGCTGCGCCAGTTCGGCGGCCGCGTGCCCGGCCGGATCCCAGCGCAGCAGCGCCTGCACGGTCGGCACGGCGGGATCGGCCATCACCAGCACTTCACCGTCTGGCCGCACCAGCGCCGCGGCACTCAGCCAACGGCGTAGGGCATCCTCCGCGGCGCGCAGATCGGCGCGGCCGAGCAGCGCCCATCCGTCCAGTAGCAGCCCCACACCGTAACCACCGGCGACCACCGGTTCGGCGCCGACGGTAGCGACCACCACCTGAGGGCCGGACGGCACCGTGTCGAGTACGGTCGCGCCGCTGGACCCGCGGATCGGCACCCCGGGAAACGCCCTGCCGAGTTCTTCGGCCGTCCGCACCGCGCCGATGACCACGGCGCGCAACACCCGGCCCCCGCAGGCCGGGCAACGGAACGCCGCCTCGGTGCGCCCGCACCAGCGGCAGACCGGACTGTGCGCCGACCCCGGGTCACCGGCGGGACGATCCGACCCCGGCAACGACAGCGGCCCCACACACCGGCGGCAACGGGCGGGTGTGCGGCATTTCGTGCAGGCCAGTGCCGGCACGTACCCGCGCCGCGGCACCTGTACCAGCACCCCGGACCCAGCGGCGAGCGCCTTGCGGGCCGCGGCGAAGGCGGCGGCGGGGATCCGGATCGCGCGCGCCATCGGATCACGTTCGAGCGCGGCATCGCTGTCCCCCGGGGCGCTGATCCGCGGTGCGGCGGCCCGTACGGTCGCCCGGTCGGCAAGCAGATCGTGCGCCCAGCCCGTTTCCACGACGGCCTGGATCTCGGCGGTCCGGGCGAACCCGGCCGCCACGAAGGCCGCGCCGGTGTCATGGGCGCGGAGCATGGCGACCTCCCGCGCATGCGGGTAGGGGGCGCGGGGTTCGGCATAGGTGTTGTCGCCGTCATCCCAGAGCGCGACGAGGCCCAGGTCCACGGCGGGCGCGAAAACCGTACTGCGGGTACCCACCACCACACGCGCGGTGCCGCGCAGTACGGCCAGCCAGCGCCGGTACCGGGCCGCCGGGCCCAGACCCGCCGACAATCCGACCGCCGCAGCACCGACCAGCCGGTCGCATTCGCGCAGTACCCGGTCGAGGTCGCGCTGATCGGGCACCATCAGGATCGCGCTGCGGCCGTCCGCGGCCACCACCGCCGCGAGCTCGGCCAATCGCCGCGCCCAGTCCTCTCCCGGCAGTGCCTGCCATGCCGCTCGCGGGCCCCGGCGGCCCGCGAGTGCGGTCAGGAAGGCGTCCCCGTGCCGGTACCGGCGCCAGGCGCCGGTGTCCACTCCCGTAGGTAGCGCCGCGTGATCCGCTGCCGCCTCGGACCGGTTCGCCTCCGGCGCCCCCGCGCTGCCGGTACCCGAGCCACGCACCGGCGAACCGCCGGACGCCGCCGCTCCCGGGACATCGACCACACGCAACGGCACCGCCGCACCGTACGAACCGGAACCCGCCGTTCGGCCGGGGCGACGCGACCCACCCACCTCAGCGTCCGGGCCCGCGTGAGTGTTCGATCCGTGGTCCGTGCTCGACTCGGTCTCCGGGCCCGATTCGGGGTCCGGGCCCGCCCCGGTTTCGGGACGCAACCCCACGTCCATTCCCGGCCCGGTATCCGGACGCAACGCGATATCCGCACCTGGCCCGGCGTCCGTGCCCGGCTCGGCGCCCGACCTGGTGTCATTGCCCGATCCGGCATCCGTCGCCGGCTCGTGGACCGGACCCGAGCCGGCATGCGCACCTGGCCCGGTGTCCGTTCGAGACCCGGCATCTGCCCCCGGCCCGGCAACCGTGCCCGACTCGGCGATCGACTGCGGCCCGGCGTCCACACCCGGCTCGAAGTCCGCACCCACCCCGGCATCTACCCCCGGCCTGCCCGTGTCTGTCTCGGGCACGGTCGGTCCGTCCGTCTCCGCGCTCTTCTTCGCCGGCCCCCCGTTCTCCACCCGCGCATGCCGCGGCGGGATCGCCAGACGCAGCACATCGGCACGGGTCCCCGCGCACCGTGCCGCCACGGTCGTCGCGAGGCGCAAGATCTCCGGGGTGAGCACTTGTTCGGCGGATACCACCCGTTCCAGCCGGACCAGCTTGCCCGGATGATCGGATTCGGCGTGCCGGGACAGCAGATAACCGTCCACCAGCCGCCCCGCGAACCGGATTCGCACGCGGACACCGGGACGGGCGATATCGTCGAGCTCCGGCGGCACCAGGTAGTCGAAATCGCGGTCCAGGTGTGCGGGTGTGAGCAGCGGCAGCACCCGGGCGATCGGGTTCTCGACCGGCCCGGGGGCCGGGGCCGCGGCCTTCTTCGCGCGTGTGCCCCGGCGGCGCGCCGGCCCCGACTCGGCCGACACCCCCACCGACGCGGGGTCGGCGGGGGTGTCGGCGGGTGGTCGATCCACGTGGGGCGCGGAACTTACAGTCCGGCGGCGGCGCGCAGCTTGTCCGCGCGGTCGGTGCGCTCCCAGGGCAGATCGATATCGGTCCGGCCGAAGTGCCCGTAGGCGGCGGTCGGCGCGTAGATCGGGCGTAGCAGATCCAGGTCGCGGATGATCGCGCCCGGGCGCAGGTCGAACACCTCGGTGATCGCCGACGAGATCCGGGCCGGATCGACCTTCTCGGTACCGAAGGGTTCCACGAACAGCCCGACCGGCGCCGATTTCCCGATCGCATACGCGACCTGCACCTCGACCCGGTCCGCCAGACCGGCGGCGACCACATTCTTGGCGACCCAGCGCATGGCGTAGGCGGCCGAGCGGTCGACCTTCGAGGGATCTTTACCGGAGAACGCGCCGCCACCGTGGCGGGCCATACCTCCGTAGGTGTCGACGATGATCTTGCGGCCGGTCAGGCCGGCATCGCCCATCGGGCCGCCGAGCACGAATTTGCCCGTGGGATTCACCAGCAGGCGAATATCGGAAATGTCCAGGTCGGGGATGGCGATATCGGCCAGCACCGCGTCGACGACCTTTTCCCGGATATCGGGGGCCAGCAGATTGTCCAGGTCGATATCGGCGGCATGCTGGGTGGATACGACCACGGTGTCCAGCCGTACCGCCTCGTCACCGTCGTATTCGATGGTGACCTGGGTTTTGCCGTCGGGCCGCAGATACGGCAGTACCCCGGTCTTGCGGACCTCGGTGAGCTTGCGTGACAGCCGGTGGGCCAGAGCGATCGGCAGCGGCATGAGTTCGGGCGTGTCGGTATTGGCGTAACCGAACATCAGGCCCTGGTCCCCAGCGCCCTGCTGTTCGATCTCGTCGTCGGACCCGCCGACCCGCGCCTCATGGGAGGTATCGACACCCTGCGCGATATCGGGCGACTGCGCACCGATCGCGATATTGACGCCGCAGGAGTTGCCGTCGAATCCCTTTGCCGAGGAGTCGTATCCGATCTCGAGGATCTTTTCCCGGACGATATGCGGGATATCCGCGTAGGCCTCGGTGGTGACCTCGCCCGCGACATGCACCTGACCGGTGGTCACCATGGTTTCCACGGCGACCCGGCTGCGGGGATCCTGGGCCAGGAGTGAGTCGAGGATGGAATCGCTGATGGCGTCACAGATCTTGTCCGGATGACCTTCGGTCACGGACTCACTGGTGAATAGCCGGCTACCGGACGTGCGCACAGTTTCCCTCTTCCTCAACGGTTACTCGTGTCCGGAGGGACCGTAGCGCGCGGCTCCGGTCTCGCCCCTGGACTCCCAGACTATTAGAACGGGCGGCGTAATTGGGGTTTCGGACACCATCCTGGACGGGTTTCCGACCGCGTGTGTCCGCTCCCCGGCACGCGCACCCCCGAGCGGGCTGGATCGTATCGCGTTCACGCCCTCGGCGGGCACCTCTCGCATCGCCACGGGCGTGGCAACGGACGGACCCCGCGGTTTCGGCGGGCTACCCGCGGCTCAACTCAGCAGGGGTCCCAGCGCGTCGAGGACGCGACTGGCCAGCAGGGCCTTGGATCCGTGGTCGAGCGCCTGTTCGCTGCCGTCCGCGCGCAGCAGCCAGCCGTCGTTGGTGTCGACCTCGAACGCCTTACCGTCACCCACCGCGTTCACCACCAGCAGATCACAGCCCTTTCGGGCCAGTTTGGCCCGCGCGTGGGTGATCACGTCGCCGTCCGCGTCGCCGGTTTCGGCGGCGAATCCGACGATGGCCGTTCCGGGCAACCGGCCCTCCCGGCGCTCCTGGACCAGACCGGCGAGGATGTCCTCGTTCTTGGCCAGGGCGATGGTGTCGGGTTCGTCCTTGCCCTTCTTGATCTTGGCGGCGGCCACCGTGGCGGGCCGGAAATCGGCGACGGCGGCGGCCATGATCACCGCGTCCGCGCCGACCGCGTGCTTGTCGACCGCGATTTTCAGCTGCTCGGCCGTGGTGATGTGGACCAGCTCGACCGCGGCCGGTGGCGCCATCTCGATGGTGTTGCCGGCGATGAGCGTGACCTGGGCGCCGCGCTGGGCGGCGACCCGGGCGAGCGCGTACCCCTGCTTACCGGAGCTGCGATTGCCGAGGAAACGAACGGGGTCCAGCGGTTCCCGGGTGCCGCCCGCGGTGATCACCACGCGCCTGCCCACCAGATCCCGCGGGATCGCGTCGGGGCGTTCGAGCAGCAGCGACGCGAGACCGAAGATCTCCTCGGGTTCGGGCAGGCGGCCCGGGCCGGTATCGGTACCGGTGAGCCGGCCGGACGCGGGCTCCATCACGGTGGCGCCGTGCGCGCGCAGAGCCGCCACATTCGCGACGGTCGCCGCGTGCTCCCACATCTCGGTGTGCATGGCGGGCGCGAACAGCACGGGACATCGGGCGGTGAGCAGCGTCGCGGTGAGCAGATCGTCGGCGCGCCCATGCGCGGCCCGCGCCATGAGGTCCGCGGTGGCGGGCGCGATGACGACGAGTTCCGCCTCCTGGCCCAGCCGCACATGCGGAACCTCCGGCACATCCGAGAAGACCCCGGTGTGCACGGGATGGCCGGACAGCGCCTCGAAGGTCGCCGTGCCCACGAACTGCAGTGCCGCCTCGGTGGGGATCACCCGGACGGTATGGCCGGTCTCGGTGAACCGCCGCACCAGCGCGCACGCCTTGTACGCGGCGATTCCGCCACCCACCCCGACAACTACCCGCGCCATCGCGCGCCTCCTGCCCTATCGGCCCATCACCCGGCTAGCGGGTCATTCGCCTTCGGTGTGTTCGAGCAGATCGCTGTGGATCTCCCGCATCGCCACCGACAACGGCTTCTCCTGCGGCAGCGGCTCCACCAGCGGGCCGACGTATTCGAGGATGCCGTCACCCAGCTGGTTGTAGTAGTCGTTGATCTGGCGGGCCCGTTTGGCCGCGTAGATCACCAGGCTGTATTTGGACGAGGTGCGGTCGAGCAGCTCGTCGATCGGCGGGTTGGTGAGGCCGACCGGGGTGTCGTAGGCGGGTGTAGCGGTATCCGTACTGCTCACTGAGGAAGCTCCTGCGGGGTCGGTGGCTCGGCTGCACGGCGGCTCTCTCCGGCCGCGCAGCTGGCTACGAATTGGAATTCGTGCTGACGAACAACGATACCAACTGCGCACAGGCGCTGGTCACGGTGTCGTTCACGATCACAGTGTCGAACTCGTCACGTGCGGCCAGTTCCACCCGCGCCGTCGCCAGGCGGCGTTCGATGACCTCCGGCGATTCGGTGCCACGGCTGCGCAGCCGGTCCACCAGCTCCTCCCAGCTGGGCGGCGCGAGGAACACCAGCACGGCCTCCGACATCACCCGCCGGATCGAGCGTGCTCCTTCGAGATCGACCTCGATGAGCACCGGCAGCCCCTCCGACAATGCGGCGCGTACCGGCGCGGCCGGCGTACCGGACCGCTGCAACCCACCGTGGATATCCGCCCATTCGAGCAGATCGCCGGAGGCGATCATCGCGTCGAACTCGGCCCGGCTGACGAACCGGTAATCACGTCCGTCGACTTCACCGGGACGCGGGTCCCGTGTCGTCGCCGAGACGCTGAAAACCAGTTCCGGCAGCCGTTCGCGGACACATCGCACCACGGTGGATTTGCCCACGGCCGAGGGGCCGACCAGTACAACCAGCCGACCCTTCGTCATGTTGTTCTCGATCACCGAGGGTGTCAGGCGCCGAGATCGAATTTGGCGAGCAGCGCCTTGCGCTGCCGGTCACCGAGACCACGCAGCCGGCGGGTCGGCGCGATCTCGAGCTCGTTCATGATCTCCTCGGCCTTGACCTTGCCGACCTTGGGCAGGGCTTCCAGCAGTGCGCGCACCTTCATCTTGCCGATGATCTCATTGCTCTCGGCCTGGCCGAGGACCTCTTTGAGGTCGGTGCCGCCGCGCTTCAGGCGATCCTTGAGTTCTGCCCGCTCACGGCGAGCGGCAGCCGCCTTCTCCAGAGCAGCGGCGCGCTGCTCATCAGTCAGCTGGGGAAGGGCCACGGGGTTCCTCCGTCTCATCATTCCTGCATCAAAACCTGCCGAACTACCCGGCAGTCTCAGCGACCGTACCCACGACGCCCCCGGATTGCGAACCCACCCCCCAGGTCAGGGCATGAATCGGACCCGGTATCGCCCCCTTGCCGACCCGCCCGCATCCCTGCTTGCCGTAACTGCGACCGACACTCCCCCACCCACGAAACAGCCTGTCATCAGCGGCTTTTCGAGCTCCGGCGGGAGTTGCGGCGCGATAACCACACTTCGGATCGACGTGCCGGCTACCTCCCAGCCGCCCTACCAGGAATTTTCTGGGAAATTTTCGCCCGAGCCCCTGCTGAGCGAGCAAAAGCGGGTCCGGCAACAAAAAACGGGACCTCCCGGACCCCCCGAGACAGCCCACCAGGCGCCCGTATCGTCCGAATATGTACAGCGTACAGCGGATGGCCGGGCGGGCATACGTGAATGATCCGGAACGGAGGCGAGCATCAGATGCCCGGCACCCTCCCGCGTCTCGGCGCATCCGATCCAGGCCTCGAGTGCCGACGCAACCGCACGCGTCGAGTCTTGCGAGACACCTCGATGGGTTGAGCCCGTCTCGCCCCTCGGCCGAAGGTGCTCAAAGGCCGCCCGCTATGGACGGTCCACCGCACATCGCAGGCGCCGCCAACAAACACAGCCCCTTCACCGGAGGAAGGCGAATTCCTCCTGGAACTCGGCCAGGCGGCCGCGTAGCGCTTCGACCGAGGGTCCCGCCCGGAGTACGTCCCGGGAGACATTCGGTACCGCCGACCGCCACAGCGGGTGCGGCAGCAGTGCCCGGACCTTCTCCGCGGTGCCGCCCTGCGCTCCGACTCCCGGGAGCAGGATCGGCCCGTTGAGCATGGTGAGGTCCGGGATCTCGGTGAGCGTGGCGCCGACCACCACCCCCACCGAGCCCGGATGCCCGGCGGGGTTGACCTGGGCGGCGTCGTCGACCACCGTCTGCGCGACGGTACGGCCACCGACCGTCGCCTGCTGGATCTGGGCGGCTTCGGGGTTGGAGGTGGCAGCCAGGACGAACAGGCCGCGGTGGTTGGCGTGGGCCAGCTCCAGGGCGGGACGGAGGGCACCGAATCCCAGATAGGGCGATACGGTGACCGCGTCCGCGCCCAGCGGGCCGTCGGCGAGCCAGGTGCGGGCGTACGCGTCCATGGTGGAGCCGATATCGCCGCGTTTGGCATCGGCCAGGACCAGGGTGCCCGAGGCACGCAACACCTCGATGGTGCGTTCGAGTACCCCGATCCCCGCCGCGCCGTAGGCCTCGAAGAAGGCGACCTGCGGTTTGGCCAGCGCCACCGTTCCGTCGAATGCTTCGACGCAGCGCTCGGCGAAGGCCTCGAGCCCGTCTGCGTCCGCGGACAGGCCCCAGGCGCCGAGGAGGGCGGGATGGGGATCGATCCCGACACAGACCGGCCCGTGGGTGTTTATGGCGGCGGCCAGCCGCTCACCGAACGTCATGGTCGTCATCACCCGCGCCCTCAGCCGCGCAACGCCGAGTGCAGTTCCTGCAGCGACCGCACGCCCAACTCACCGTTGATACTCGCCTCGATGCCCTGCACGGCTGCCGCGGCGCCCTGGACCGTGGTGATACAGGGGATGTTGACCCCGACCGCGGCGCTGCGGATCTCGTAGCCGTCCACCCGGGGCCCGGAGTTGCCGTAGGGGGTGTTGATGACCATATCGACCTCCCCGTCGCGGATCTGGTCCACGATGGACGGCTGCGGGGGCGTGTGGCTACCACCCGCCGGAGAGACCGGATCCGAATGCTTACGGACCTGCTCGCAGGGAATTCCGTTGCGGCGCAGCATTTCCGCGGTTCCGGCAGTGGCCAGGATACGGAAGCCGAGATCGTGCAGGCGTTTCACCGGGAACACCATGGCGCGTTTGTCCCGATTGGCGACGGAGACGAATATGGTGCCCTCGGTGGGCAGCGACCCGTATGCCGCGGATTGGCTCTTGGCGAACGCCGTGCCGAAGTCGGCGTCGATGCCCATGACCTCACCGGTGGATTTCATCTCCGGTGACAGCAGCGAATCCACCTGGCTGCCGTCGGCGCTGCGGAAGCGGTGGAACGGCAGGACCGCTTCCTTGACCGCCACCGGAGCGTCCAGCGGGACATGCCCACCGTCGCCCTCGGGCAGCATGCCCTCGGCGCGGAGTTCGGCGATGGTGGTACCGAGCATGATCCGGGCGGCCGCCTTGGCCAGCGGTACCGCGGTGGCCTTGGAGACGAACGGGACGGTGCGGCTGGCGCGCGGATTGGCCTCGAGGACGTAGAGGACATCGTCCTTGAGCGCGTACTGCACGTTCAGCAGCCCTTTGACACCGATCCCCTTGGCCAGCGCGATGGTGGAGCGGCGCACCGCCTCGATATCGCTGCGCCCCAGTGTGATCGGCGGCAGCGCGCAGGCGGAGTCACCGGAGTGGATACCGGCTTCCTCGATATGTTCCATGACGCCGCCCAGGAAGACCTCGTCGCCGTCGCAGAGCGCATCCACGTCGATTTCGATGGCGTCTTCGAGGAACCGGTCCACCAGCACCGGGTGTTCGGGGCTGAGTTCGGTGGCGCGGGAGATGTAGCCCTCGAGGGACTGCTCGTCGTAGACGATCTCCATACCGCGACCGCCCAGCACGTACGAGGGCCGCACCAGGACCGGGTAACCGATATCGGCCGCGATCTTGCGGGCCTGTTCGAAGGTGGTGGCGGTGCCGTACTTGGGCGCGGGCAGTCCGGCGGCGACCAGCACGTCACCGAATTCGCCGCGGTCCTCGGCGAGGTCGATGGCGGCGGCGCTGGTGCCGACCACCGGCACCCCGGCGGCGGTGAGCCGTTCCGCGAGGCCCAGCGGGGTCTGCCCGCCGAGCTGCACGATCACCCCGGCGACCGTGCCGGACTCGGATTCGGCGTGGTAGACCTCGAGCACGTCCTCGAAGGTGAGGGGTTCGAAGTAGAGGCGGTCGGCGGTGTCGTAGTCGGTGGACACCGTTTCCGGGTTGCAGTTGACCATGACGGTCTCGTAACCGGCCGCCGACAGCGTCTGCGCGGCGTGCACGCACGAGTAATCGAATTCGATGCCCTGGCCGATGCGGTTGGGCCCGGACCCCAGGATGATCACCTTGTCGCGGTCGGGCTGCGGGGCGACCTCGGATTCGGCCGCGGGGTCGAGTTCGTAGGCCGAGTAGTGGTACGGGGTCTTGGCCTCGAATTCGGCGGCACAGGTATCGACCGTTTTGAACACCGGCCGCACCCCGAGCCGGTGCCGCAGGGCGCGCACACCGCTCTCACCGGCCAGTTCCGGCCGCTGTTCGGCGATCTGGCGATCGGAGAGACCGTGGTACTTCGCCCGCCGCAGCAGCGATTCGTCCAGCACGGGGGTCTCCAGCAGTTCCGCGCGCAGATCCACCAGTCCGGCGATCTCGGCGACGAACCACGGGTCGATCCCGGAGGCGGCGGCCACGTCCTCGATGCTCGCCCCGAACCGCAGGGCGCGTTCCACCTGGTAGATCCGGCCTTCGGTGGGGGTGCGCAGATCCGCGAGGATCTCCGCGATCGCGGCGTCGATATCGGCCTGATCGGTGGAGGCCGGTGCCCACTTTCCGTCCGCGGCGGTCCAGAACCCGGCCGCTTTGGTTTCCAGCGAGCGCAGAACCTTACCGAGCGCCTCGGCGAAATTGCGGCCCAGCGACATGGCCTCGCCCACCGATTTCATGGTGGTGGTCAGGGTGGGGTCGGCGCCGGGGAACTTCTCGAACGCGAACCGCGGCGCCTTCACCACGACATAGTCGAGGGTGGGTTCGAAACAGGCCGGGGTTTCCTTGGTGATGTCGTTGACGATCTCGTCGAGCGTGTAACCGATGGCCAGTTTGGCCGCGATCTTGGCGATCGGGAAACCGGTGGCCTTGGATGCCAGCGCCGAGGACCGCGAGACGCGCGGGTTCATCTCGATGACGATGAGCCGGCCGTCGGCGGGATTCACCGCGAACTGGATATTGCAGCCGCCGGTGTCCACCCCGACCTCGCGCAGGATCGCGATGCCCAGATCGCGCATCTTCTGGTATTCGCGGTCGGTGAGGGTGAGAGCGGGGGCGACGGTCATGGAGTCGCCGGTGTGCACACCCATCGGGTCCACGTTCTCGATCGAGCAGACGATCACGACATTGTCGCGTCCGTCGCGCATCAGTTCGAGTTCGTATTCCTTCCAGCCGAGGATGGACTCCTCGATCAGCACGTTCGCGGTCGGCGAGGCGGCCAGGCCGCCGCCGGCGATCCGGTCGAGATCGGTATCGTCGTAGGCCATTCCGGACCCGAGCCCGCCCATGGTGAACGAGGGCCGCACCACGACCGGGAAGCCCAGTTCCGCGACGGTGTCGCGGACCTCGTCCATGGTGTAGCAGACCCGGGAGCGGGCACTCTCCCCGCCGACCCGCGCCACGATGTCCTTGAATTTCTGCCGGTCCTCACCGCGCTGGATAGCCTCGAAATCGGCGCCGATGAGCTCGACCCCGAACTTCTCCAGCACCCCGCGCTCGTGCAGCGCGACCGCGGTGTTCAGCGCGGTCTGCCCACCGAGGGTGGCCAGCAACGCGTCGGGACGTTCCTTCTCGATGACCTTTTCGACGAATTCCGGGGTGATCGGTTCCACGTAGGTGGAATCGGCGAATTCCGGGTCGGTCATGATGGTCGCCGGGTTGGAGTTGACCAGCGAGACACGTAGCCCTTCGGCGCGCAGCACCCGGCACGCCTGGGTGCCCGAATAGTCGAACTCGCACGCCTGACCGATGACGATCGGGCCCGAACCGATGACCAGAATGTGTTCGAGGTCGGTACGGCGTGGCATCAGGCTCCCTCCATAAGACCGGAGAACCGGTCGAACAAGTACGCGGCGTCATGGGGCCCGGCGGCCGCTTCCGGGTGGTATTGCACGGAGAAGGCGCGGCCGTCGATCAGGCGCACCCCCTCTACGACGCCGTCGTTGGCGCAGACATGGCTGACCTCGGCTTTGCCGAACGGGGTGTCGAACTGTTCGCCGCGCTCCCCCTCCAGCGCGAACCCGTGGTTCTGCGCGGTGATGGAGATACGGCCGGTGTCGTGTTCGACGACCGGGATATTGATCCCCCGGTGCCCGAATTTCATCTTGTAGGTGCCTCGGCCGAACGCCCGGCCGAGGATCTGGTTACCGAAGCAGATACCGAACAGCGGCAGGCCCTTGTCGAGGATGCCCTGGGTCAGGGCGACGGCGGTATCCGCGGTGGCCGGGTCGCCCGGACCGTTGGACAGGAACGCGCCGTCGGGTTTCAGTTCCAGGATCTTGTCCAGGCTCGTCGAGGACGGGACCACGTGCACCCGCATACCGCGGGCGGCGAACATCCGCGGAGTGTTGGATTTGATGCCGAGGTCGACGGCGACCACGGTGAACCGCGGAGTGCCCTCCGGTTCCACGGTGTAGATCCGGTCGGTGCTGACCTCGCCGGCGAGATCGGCGCCCAGCATGGACGGCTGGCCGGTGACCCGGGCGAGCAGTTCCCCGGTATCGGCGAGCGCCGGGCCGGAGAAGATTCCTGCCTTCATCGAGCCGCGGCTGCGCAGATGCCGCACCACCGCGCGGGTGTCGATCCCGGCGATGCCGACGATGTTCTGCTGTTCCAGCTGCCCCGGCAGGGTGCCGCTGGACCGCCAGTTCGAGGCGCGGCGCGCGGGATCGCGGACCGCGTAGCCCGCGACCCAGATCTGCTGCGATTCGTCGTCCTCGTCGTTCCAGCCGGTGTTGCCGATCTGTGGGGCGGTGGCCACCACGATCTGCCGGTGATAACTGGGATCGGTGAGGGTTTCCTGATACCCGGTCATGGCGGTGCAGAACACCGCTTCCCCGAGGGTCTGGCCCACCGCGCCGTAGGCGGTGCCGCGGAAGACCCGCCCGTCTTCCAGAACCAGGGCCGCGTCCGTTGTTGTCGTCATTTTTCGTCGTCTCCCGTCGTTGCCCGCGCCCAGGCCGGATACACCGTTTTGTCGTCGCCGCGGAACCCGGTGTCGATCTCGGTCCCGCTCGGCAGCGTCCAGCGGATCACCAGGACTCCGCCCTCGCTCATGACCTTGCCCGCGTGTCCGCGTTCGGTGCGGATCGCGGAGATGGACTCCTCCGGGATCCAGATCGCGGACGCGCCCTGCCGTTCCAGCAGGACTCCGTGTTCGAAGCGGGTGAGCTCGGCGGTCGCGCGGAAGCCGAGGTCCCCGACCGCGATCCGGTCCTGCCAGCTCGGCGCGATGGTGCTGCCGAGGTAGAGGCCGGTGGTCGGGTCCAGGACCCGCGCGCCCGTCTCTTCCGGTACCGCGGGCAGATCGCCGATGCGGTCGGCCTGCCGGGCGGCACGGTTACGCCAACCCCGGTACATCAGGTAGACGAACAGCGCCCACAGCAGCACGCAGCCGATAACCCACAGTGTCCGCTCCATCAGCGCTCTCCCACTCGTACGCCCGCGGGTGCGCCGGCCACCCCGTCGCGCGCGGTGATCCGGCCGCGCAACAGTGTGGTGGTGACCCGTCCCGGCAGCGTCATCGCCTGATAGGGGGTGTTACTCGCGATACTCGCGAGATCGTCGCCCTGCACCGTCCAGGTGGCCTCGGGGTCGACCAGTACCAGGTTGGCGGGCTCTCCCTCGGCGATCGGACGGCCCTGATCGTCGAGGCCGACGATCTCGGCGGGCCGTTCGCTCATCACCCGGGCGACCCCCCGCCAGTCCAGCAGACCGGGCCGCACCATGGTCTCCACCACAATGGACAAGGCGGTCTCCAAGCCGAGCATCCCGGGCCGGGCCGCGGCGAACTCGCAGCATTTGTCCTGTTCGGCGTGCGGGGCGTGATCGGTGGCGACACAGTCCACGGTGCCATCCGCCAGCGCCTGCCGCAGTGCCTCGGTATCGGAGCCCTCGCGTAGCGGCGGGTTCACCTTGTTCACCGCGTCGTAGGTTTCCAGGCGGGCGTCGGTCAGCAGCAGATGATGCGGCGTGACCTCGGTGGTGATCGAAATACCCTGCGCTTTCGCCCATTTCACCAATTCCACGGTGCCGGCTGTGGAAGCGTGGCAGATGTGGACTCGTGCGCCCGCGTCCCGGGCCAGCAGCGCGTCGCGCGCGACGATGGATTCCTCCGCGGCCCGCGGCCACCCCGCCAGACCCAGCCGGGCCGCGGTCGGTCCCTCGTGCGCCACCGCCCCGGAGGTGAGCCGCGGCTCCTCCGCGTGCTGCGCGACGAGTACGCCCAGCGAGCGGGCGTACTCCAGCGCGCGCCGCATGATGAGCGGGTCGTGCACGCAGTGCCCGTCGTCGGAGAACATGCGCACCGCACCCGCGCCGGTGGCCATGGTGCCCATCTCGGCGAGCTGCGCGCCGGCCAGGCCCACGGTCACCGCACCCACCGGGTACACATCGACCAACCCGACTTCCTGCCCACGCCGCCAGACATGGTCGGTGACCACCTGGGTATCGGCGACCGGCGAGGTGTTGGCCATGGCGAAGACCGCGGTATAGCCGCCCAGCGCCGCGGCGGCGGACCCCGATTCGATGGTCTCGGTGTCCTCGCGGCCGGGTTCGCGCAGGTGGGTGTGCAGATCCACGAATCCGGGCAGCAGCACCTGCCCGGTGCCGTCGACGAGCTCGGCGTCCTCGGCAGGCAGGCCCGTCCCGATCCGCCGGATCACGCCGCCGGCGATCAGCACATCCACCGGCTCGCCCTCACCATAGGGCCGCACTCCGGTGATCAGCACGTTATCGCCCGACTCGCTCACGCTGTGTTCTCGGGGCGTGCGCGAAGACCCTCCGTGGTTACGCTCCGCTGCCGCCTCCGGGCCCGACTCACTCACGCCGCGGCCTCCTGCACTCCGACCAGCAGGCGGAACAGCACCGCCATGCGCATATGGACTCCATTCGTCACCTGTTGCAATACGGCGGCGCGCGGCGAATCGGCCACCGACGACGCGATCTCCATACCGCGCAGCATCGGGCCGGGGTGCAGCACCACAGCCTGTTCGTCGAGCAGCGCCAGCCGGCGTTCCGAGAGGCCGTAGCGGATCGAGTACTCGCGGCCCGACGGGAAGAATCCGCCGTTCATCCGCTCCGCCTGCACCCGCAGCATGAGGACGGCATCGGCGCCGGGCAGTTCGGAATCCAGATCCGTCGACACCCGCACCGGCCAGCCCTCGACGCCCACCGGCAGCAGCGTGCGCGGTGCGACGAGCACCACCTCCGCGCCGAGCGTGGACAGCAGGAACGCGTTCGACCGGGCCACCCGGCTGTGCAGGATATCGCCGACGATCACCACTCGTTTACCGGCGATATCGCCGAGCCGCTGACGCAGCGTCAAGGCGTCGAGCAGGGCCTGGGTCGGGTGCTGATGGGTACCGTCACCGGCATTGATCACCGCGGGGACCGAACTGCCCGACTGCCGCGACCAGTCCTCGAACCAGCGGGTGATCTGATGGGCCGCGCCGGAGGCGGGATGCCGCACGATGAGCGCGTCGGCACCCGCGGCGTGCAGGGTGAGCGCGGTGTCGCGCAGCGACTCCCCCTTGGCGACCGAGGAGCTGCTCGCGCTCACATTGATCACATCGGCGCTCATCCATTTACCCGCGACCTCGAAGGAGACCCGGGTGCGGGTGGAGTTCTCGAAGAACACCGTCATCACCGTGCGCCCGCGCAGGGTGGGGAGTTTGCGCACTTCGCGGCCCAGCAATGCCTGTTCGAATCGTTCGGCCTCGTCGAGCAGTTCGGTGGCGGTGTCGCGATCCAGGTCGGTCACCGTCAGCAGATGTCTCACTGTCCCTCCCCCTGATGCAGGAAAACCCCGTCGCGGCCGTCGTGTTCGGACAGCAGTACCGACACGTCCTCGGTGCGCGCGGTGGGTACGTTCTTGCCGACGAAATCGGCGCGGATCGGTAGTTCGCGGTGGCCGCGGTCGACCAGGACCGCGAGCTGGACGGCTCGCGGCCGGCCCAGATCCCGCAGCGCGTCCAGGGCGGAGCGCACGGTGCGCCCGGAGAAGAGCACATCGTCGACGAGTACGACCAGCGCGTCCTCGATCCCGCCGTCCGGCACCGAGGTGCGTTCCAGCGGCCGATGCGGTTTGGTGCGCAGATCGTCGCGGTAGAGCGTGATGTCGAGCGAACCGAGCGCCGGCCGGACTCCGGAGAACTCCTCGATCTTGTCGGTGAGCCGATGCGCGAGGGTGGTGCCGCGGGTCGGGATACCGATGAGAACTACCCGGGGCGTATCGGGATCGCCCGAATCCAGGGCGGTGCGTTCGATGATCTGATGCGCGATCCGCGCGACCGTGCGGCCGACATCGGAGGCGGAGAGCAGTTCGCGCCCTGTGGCAACCCATTCCGGGGTGTGCCGCTCGGGAGGTGACGTCGCCTCGGCAGCACCGCGTTCTTCGGGCACGGCCATACCGACCTCCTTCCCCGCCTCACTGGACGGTCCGTTAAAGGATGTCTTACGCCGAGCAGCCTATCAGCCGCCGAACGGGGGCTTTCACCAGGTGAGGACCGGCCTCGAAGTGTGAACGGGGCCACGCCGGGCAGCGGGGCAGCGGGGACGTGACCGGGGTGACCGGCGGTGGTGACCGATCATTCACGCACAGCGAGCACCGTGCCCATTCCGGGAACCTCGCCGAGACCGGGACGCCCGTAGGGGGCGACGAGATCGTTCCAGGCGCGGAAGGTGGTGTGCCAGCCGTGCGCGGTGAACCACGATTCCGCGTCCGGGCCCAGGCCGTTGACCGGCCGCGCGGCATCGGAATCGCCGGAGACGAGCTCGCGGAGCTCCCGGTACCGCTGGGCGGCGGCGTCGACCTGGAACCGGCCTATGCCGAAACGGCTTCCCGGCGCCGACAGTTCGGTCGCTGTCTCGATCACGGCCTGCGCGTCCCGCCGGGGCAGGTAGTTCAGAACCCCCTCGTCCACCCACAACGTGGCGACTCCGGGACGGAATCCCGCCGCCGCCAATGCCCGCGCCCAGTCGCCGCGCAGATCGGCCGGGACCACCCGGCGCACGCAGTCGGGACGGGCCTGCCGCGCAGCCAGTACCGGCTCCTTGAAATCGAACAGTTCGGGGAGGTCCAGTTCGAAGAACACGGTCCCGCCGGGCAGTCCGAGCCGGAAGGCCCGGGTGTCCAGCCCCGCCCCGAGCAGGACGATCTGCCCGCATCCCGCGACCACGGCCGCGGCGAAGCTCTCGTCCACGGCTTTCACCGCCAGGGAGCGACCTTCGTAGAAGTGGTCGGCCAGCGCCTCCAACCGCGACCAGCGCTCCTCGTCGAAGGCCGGGCGGGCCGCCGCCACGAAGGCCGCGGCGAGTGGATCGTCGTAGAGCCGGTCGGGCCGGGCGCTTTCACGGACCCGGATGAGCGCGACGCCTATCGCGGTCATGGCCACGCCGGCGGTGGGTACCTGGACGGACGGGTCGCTCATGATTCTCCCCTGTCGCTTACCTGTCGTCACCGGCTGGTAACCGGTGGCAGCCCAGACGTTAGCCTCTGCCTCGATCTGTCGCGCCGGAATACCGCAGGCGCTCGGCCGCGAGTGGCCGGCACCGCACCCGTGGCCTCGCCGACACCGTGCGGCGGCCGGGCTCGACGATGCCGGGTCACCGAATTCATGACGGTCACTTTCGGCACCGTCGCCGAACACGATCGCACGGTCGAACTGCCTGCCGAGCCGGCCGCGGGCGGCCGGTGATCCTCAATCCTCCGTATGCGCGAGGACGGCAGTGGCGAGTTCCTCGTGCACCTCCGGCGGCAGCGTATGACCCATACCCGGCACCATCATCAGCCGTGCCCCCGGGATCTGCTCGGCGATGAGCGCGCCGTGACCCGGTTTGGCCGGCTCGTGGCTGCCTTCGACGACCAGCGTGGGCGCCTGTACCCGGTGCAGCACGCCCACCGGTTCGAAATCCGGCTTCGCCGCCGCGGCCAGCCGGTGGTTGGCCACGGCCGACAGATCGCGGGCGCGGTCGTGGATCCGCTCCTGTAGCCGGCGGGCTGCGTCTTCGTCGAACGGCAACCCGGTGCCGTGCAGCACGCGCTGCTCGGCGACCATGCCGTCGATCCGGTCCTGCCGGTTGTCCGGTGGCGTCGCCGCCATCAGCGCGCGGTAGAACGCGACGAACTCCGGCCTCGGCTCCGGGAGGCTCCCTTCGGGCTGTGGCTCCCCCAGCAGCGCCCGCATGAGTACCACGCCTTCACCGCCGCCGAGCGGGGAGGAACCGATCACGGTCAGCGAGCGCACCCGCTCCGGCTGCTCCACGGCGATGAACTGGCCGAGCAACCCACCCGCCGAGTGACAGACCAGGTGCGCACTCGGTAGGCCGTGCGTGTCGAGCACCCGATAGACATCGTCCTTGATATCGCTCCAGGTGTACGGATCCGCCGCGAAGTCGACGGTGTCCGACCGGCCGGTGTCGCGGTGGTCGTACCGGATCACCCGGCGACCCCCGGCGACGAGGCGGCCGACGAACTCGTCCGGCCACAGCATGCCCTGCGACATCGACCCCATGATCAACAGGATCGGCGTATCCGTTGCGGTGCCGAACTCTTCACTCCACAGATTCACGTTGTGCACGGGGTGTCCTCTTTCTGTAGACGCACCGGTGGCGCCGATGCTGTTTCCTGCCGTGGTGCGCTTCGCGGCGCCCGCCCCGGGCGGAGCGGACTTCCGGCTCCGCCTCAGCGGGCGCCGCGCCGGCCGGTCCGGGGCCCCGCGCCGCGAGCGGCTACCCGCGGAGGTACGGGACGAGCTACGAAACGCTGCCGGTTGTTTCGAACGGGATAGGTGCCGCGCTGTTTTCGCATATCGGGTGCGCCTTTCGTCTCCCGGTGTACCGGGCCTTCGAGGGAACGGTGCGTGGGCAATCCACCCTTACCGCATCAGATGTAGTACTCTGTTCGAAGTGGTTTGAACCATAGTACTACAGATGGAGTGGTGTCAAGTGGTCCGCACGAACCCCGAACGCCGCCAGGCGTTGCTGGACGCATCGATCGAGGTCCTGGCCCGGGACGGGGCTCGGGGACTGACCTTCCGCGCGGTGGACAAAGCGGCGGGGGTACCCGCCGGAACCGCCTCCAACTACTTCAGCAACCGCGACGATCTACTCGTCCAGGTGGGCCACCGGTACTACGAGCGCTTGATCCCCGACGAATCGGCCACGGCCGCCCTGCACGGTCCACGTACCCGCGAGACCGTCACCGAGCTCATGACCGAGGTCGTCGGCCGGGTCACCCGCTTCCGCACCGGCTACCTCGCCCTCCTGGAACTCCGATTGGAAGCCACCCGGCGGCCCGAACTACAGGCCCTGCTCACCGAGCGGGTGCGCGCCGATCTGGACTTCAATATCCGCAACCACCTGGACTACGGGATGCCCGGCGACGAGGACACCGTCGTCCTGCTGTTCCTCGCCCTGAACTGGCTGATCCTCGAACGACTCACCCTGCCCGGCGTCTTCACCGAGGAGCAGGCCCGCGACCTGGTGCGCACGGCCGTGGAGCGGGCGATCCCCGGCACCGCCGGTTCCTGATATTTCGCTCGCCGACGCATCGGTTCCGGCCGGGCCGCGACCACCGCACACGGATGCGCGCCACGGAACACCCGATCGGGCAGCACGGTTCGCACCGTGGCAGACCGCGCCGAGCCCGGACGCTCGGCGCGGTCGTGGACCGGCGATCCATTGCACGGACGACCACGGGGCCGGCTGCGCGCGGCCTGTGCTCACTCCGCCGGACGAGCCGGATCGGTCTGCCCGCCGCCGAACACTTCGTCGACGAGCCGTCGCGTCGCCTGCTGGAACGCCGCGGAAAGCGACAGCGCGGCATCGTCCACATAGTTCAGCGTGCCGGTCAGCGTCACGGTGCCGTCGGGCGTGCTGTACATCAGCGCCGCGTGACCCCCGGCGCCGCCGTTGTGCATGACGAGGGTGCCGCCGTCCGTTTCCTGCATGAAGACCCCCAGGCCGTAGCCCATCCCGGGGATACCCGTCGGGCGCGGAGTGCGCATCTCGGCGAGCAGGTCGTCCGGTAGGAGCTCGCCGCTGTTCAAGGCGGCAATGAAGGTGTGCAGGTCCCGGCTGGTCGAGATCATGTCACCGCCGCTGGAGATCCAGGAGGGGTTGTGTTCGGTGACATCGACCGTCCGCTCCGCACCGGCGTCCTCGTAGCGGTAGTAGGCGTGCGCGTGCGGCTCGGGGACTCTGGTCTGTGTGGTCGGCGCTATGGTGCCCGCCAGTCCCAGCGGTCCCAGGATCAGCCGCTGCATCTCCTGGGCGATCGGACGTCCGGTGACCTTCTCGACCAGCAGCCGCGCCACCACGTAGTTGGTATTGGAATAGCTCCAGTCCGTCCCCGGCTCGAACCGGGCCGGCTTCGACAGCGCCAGCCGGACCAGCTCTTCCGGCTCATAGCTGTGGAACCGGTTGTCCACCCATTCCTTGCCCGAGATGGTGCAGGGGATCCCCGCCACGACCGTTCCGTCGCTGTAGTACTCCCCGGTGAAGTTGAAAAGGCCGCTGGTGTGCTGCAACAGCATCCGCACCGTAATCCGCGGGTCGAACCCGAACTCCGGCAGATAGTCCCCCACCGAGGTGTCCAGCCCGATCCGGCCCTCGCCCACCAACTGCAACACCAGGGTCGCGGTGAAAGTCTTGGTATTGCTGCCGATCCGGACATGCCCGTCTATCGGCGGCGGCGCCGAAACACCCAGCGCGGCCACCCCAGCGCTGCCGGCCCACTCGCCCCGCTCGTCGTGCACCCGCACTGTGATCCCGGTGAGACCGGACGCGACGATTTCCCCGAGCGCCTTCCGCAACGCCGGACGATCCCGTTCACCGGACGCCGGCCCGGTCGGGCCGGCCACGGAGCCCGCCCCGGCGAGTGCGGCGGTGATCTTGCGGGCCATCTCGACCGTCGCCGGACCGGGCTCGCCCCGGCGGGGCCGGGCGGCGGCGCCGACGGCGAGGCCGACCGTGGAGCGGAAGTTCTCGGACTCGGCCGCATCCCTGCTTTCCAGCAGGTTCACGGCGGCACGCAGAGCCGGGAATACATGGTCGGCGAGTTCGGCGACGGTCTTTCCGGTGAGTTCCATGTCCGGTGACCTCGCGGCGAGTACATGGCCGACCACGCCGGTCGCCGAAGCCAGGGCGAGGGACCCGTGTGCCACGGCCGCATGGGCCGCACCGGTGGCGGCGATCAAGGACACGGCACCGTAGGCGGCGGTCCGCAGGGTGGCTTGTTCCCGGTCGGTCAGGATGACGGACATGCCGGCGTGATCCTTCGAAGATGCTGCGGCGGAATCCGTTCGAACGGGTACTGCGTCCGTCCGAGGTGTGCTGTTCACTGTGTTGCTCATGGGGATACCGTCGCCGGGCGCGCTGACACCACACTGATGCCGGCCTGACACAGCCGCTGATACGGCATCGGCGCTGTTCAGCGGGCATAGAACGAGCCGGGTCAGTTACCGTTGCTCGCCGAGCAACCACCCACGGTGTGCCGCGAGCACCGGCCGGCGACGATCGGCGAGTCCAGGCCCCTGCCGACCCCATGGGAACATACGTTCGAATACCGGCGTAACCTGACGGCATGGCTCTGCAGGGTTCACTCTTCGACGGCTTCGGGGCGGCGGAACTCGCCCCGCTGACCGGCGTCGGGCGCACCACGCTCACGCACGGCGCCTGGGTCGATCTACGCCCCGGCTGGCTGCGCGGCGCCGACGACCTGTTCGAGCAGCTGGCCGCGACCGTGCCGTGGCAGGCCGAGCGGCGGCAGATGTACGACCGCGTCGTCGACGTACCACGACTTCTCTGCTTCTACAGCGAAGCCGACCCGCTGCCGGACCCCGTCCTGGAGGAGGCCCGCGAAGCCCTCAGCACCTACTACGAGCTCGAACTCGGCGAACCGTTCCGCACCGCGGGGCTCTGCTACTACCGCGACGGCCGTGACAGCGTCGCCTGGCACGGCGACACCATCGGCCGCGGTGCCGCGCACGACACCATGGTCGCCATCCTCACCCTGGGCGCGCCGCGGCCATTGCTGCTGCGACCTCGCACCGGCGGGCCGAGCCTGCGTTTCCACCCGGGCCACGGCGATCTGCTGGTCATGGGCGGCTCGTGTCAGCGAACCTGGGAACATGCGG
Organism: Nocardia sp. NPDC050193; assembly: GCA_040674215.1. Classification (GTDB taxonomy): domain Bacteria; phylum Actinomycetota; class Actinomycetes; order Mycobacteriales; family Mycobacteriaceae; genus Nocardia. Next base: position 41,208 of record JBFARE010000040.1, read on the forward strand.
TGCCCAAGACCCGGCGGGCGACCGGACCACGGATCAGCATCCAGTTCCGGCCGCGCAACGTGCGCTGAACATCCGCTACGGCGCGCGCAGTATCGCGCGCACCTGCTGATCGACCGCCGCCAGCAACCGATCGGTCGATCCCGCACGGACCATATCCGGCACGGTTTGGCCCGCAAGGCCGTCCAGCAGCAACCGGCCGACCGTCTCCGCATCCAGATCGGGGCGCGCTTCGCTCAGCAGCGCGGTGATGTGGGCGCGCCAGAACCGGTGGAACTCCTCGGTGCGCGGATGCGGCGGGACCACCCGGTAGACCTCCATGAGCGCCAGATTGTCGATCACCAGCCGGGCCATGGCGGCGAAGAAGGCGAGCAGCCGATCACCGGCCGGCGCCCCGGGACCCAGCGGCGGCGGGCCGTCGGTTACCGCGGACATCAGGGCGACAGCGCTCTCGGCGACCAATTCGTGCAGCAATCCCGCTCGATTGCCGAAGCGGTGGAAGATCGTCCCCTTCCCCACCCCGGCGGCCGCCGCGACCCGATCCATGGTGACCGCCTCCGGACCGTGTTCGGCGAGTAGCGCCGAGGTCGCGTCCAGGATGGCGCGCCGGTTGCGGGCGGCGTCCGCGCGTTCCTTCGGAATGTCGCACCACCTTCGTTGACAACTTGACCGACGGTCCATATCTTGAAGGAAGCTATCTGGACCGTCAGTCAACTTATGGAGTTCCAATGCAGGCAATCGTAATGACGGAGACCGGCGGACCCGAGGTGCTGGTACCTCGGGAAACCCCGGAGCCGGTCGCCGGGCCGGGCGAAGTAGTGATCAGGGCCGAGGCGATTCCGGTCCTGTACCCGGAGACCCAGCTGCGTTCCGGCGCGTTTCCGATGGCCTCGCCACCGCCGGTCGTCTTCGGCTTCCAAGCAGCCGGGGAAGTGATCGCCGTGGGCGAGGGCGTCGGATCCGAATACCTCGGGCGGCGGGTGGTGGCCGCGACCGACGGGACGGGGTCGTACGCCGAATCGGTCCGTGCGAGAGCCGACGCCACGACCCCTATTCCCGCGGGCGTCACGGCCGCCGACGCGGCGGCGGTGATGATGAGCGGCTCGGTGGCGATTGCGCTGCTGGAAGCCGCGGCACTCACCGGTTCCGAAACGGTCCTGGTCGAGGCCGGCGCCACGGGCGTGGGGGCGCACCTGGTCCAATTGGCCCGCGAATTCGGCGCGGCGCGGGTGATCGCGACCGCGGGCGGCCCGGACAAGAGGCGACGCGCGAAGGAACTGGGCGCCGACGAGGTGCTCGACCACCGCGCCGAGAACTGGCCCGAGCAACTGCGCACAGAGCCTGGTCGGACGGTCGATATCGTGTTCGACTCGCTCGGCGGCACCTCCGCGACCGCACTGCTCGACACCATGACGCCCGGGTCCGGGCGGATACTCGGCTACGGCTGGCTCTCCGGGGAACCCGCCCGGATCTCGGCGGCCGATCTGATCCCGCACGGACTGACATTCACCGCGTGTTCCGGTCCCGCCTGGCACGACCGAGTCGACGGCGCCCGCGCCGCGATACTCGAGCGGGTACCGGCGCTGGCGCCCCCGGTGGAGACGATCCTGCCGCTCGATCGCGCCGCCACGGCCCATGAGCTGCTGGAATCCCGGGCACCGCTCGGCAAGATCATCCTGCGGCCGGGCCCGACGCGCTGATCACCGCGTCAGGACGAAGAAGTACGGTTCGGCCAGACCGCGCATATCCATGACACCGAGCAACCTGTCGTCGCCGAGCCGGCGGAAATGATCGATGATGGGCAGATGGTCGTAGACCATGGCGGCGCTGACCACGCCGCGATACTCGATATCCCGTAACCGGGCCGTCGCTTTGCGGGTACGCAGCAGCGGGCCGAGGGTGCGCAGGTTATTGCGGACCGGGCGCAGCCAGTGCGCGGGAATTCGGCCCGCCAGCGACAGCGGGACCCGGCGCGGATCCACCGCGAACACGGTACCGCACTCATCGGTGAACAGCAGCGGATGCACCTGGTCGGGTGCATCGAACTGTTTGCCGTACCACCCGGATTCGGACAGCGTACCGTCCATCGGGTGACCGGTGGGCAGTTCCGAACCGCGCCAGCGGCCGGTGGTCACCTCGTCCACCCGCGCGGCCGGCAACCGGTCGAAGATCTCCCAGGCCTCCGCGGCGGTGCATCCGCCCTCGGGCAGGGTGACACCCGCATTCTCGGTCATGGTCCGCACTCCTCGACATCATGGGACGTTGCGATGAACAGCCTATCGCCCTCTCATCGAGTCGCGCGGCGGACCGGGGCCGGAGAGATCCGGTACGGGTTCAGCCGGTGATCTCCCATTCGTGGACCGTGATCGCCGACGAGCCGGTGGTGTGCAGCGGATCGGTGTATACCACCGCCTCGGCGGCCGCGAGCGAATCCGCGAGCACGAGGTACGCGCCGCCGGTGCCGTCGGTGAACGGACCACTTTCCTGCAGCATGCCCTTCGCGCGCAGGTCGGCGAGGAACCGGCGGTGCGGTTCGGCCACTGCCGGGTCGTAGGACGGAGTACGGAGGGCCAGCACCAGGTACTTGCGCATCTCAGTCCTCCGACTCCGGATCGCCGGAACGCCCGGCGGCCGCGGCAGCCGCGCGAATCTGCGGAGCCACCAGCACCACCTGCCCGAGGACCCCGTTCACGAATCCCGGGGAATCATCGGTGGACAGTTCCTTGGCCAGTTCCACCGCCTCGTCCACCGCGACGATAGGCGGGACATCGGGCGCGTAGAGCAGCTCCCATACCGCAACCCGCAGAATGGCGCGGTCCACCGCGGGCAACCGGGGCAGCGTCCAATCCTGCAGATACGACTCGATGGTCCCATCCACCCGGTCGAGTTCCTCGGCGATACCGTCCACCAGGGTGCGGGTATAGGCATGTACCGGCGCCACCCCCTGATCGCGGGCCGCGAGCTCGCTCCGCTCGTCGGCCAGATCGGCGGGATCGACATCGCGGGCCTCGGCCTCGAAGAGCAGGTCCACCGCCCGGCGGCGCGCCTTGTGGCGGGCGCCGAGCTTCTTGTAGGCGGATTTCTTGTCCGCGGGCTGATCGGGCACGTCAGGAGTTGACGCGGCCCAGGTAGCTGCCGTCGCGGGTATCGATGCGGAGTTTGTCACCGGTGTTGATGAACAGCGGGACCTGGACCTCGGCACCGGTCTCCACGGTGGCTGGCTTGGTGCCGCCGGTGGAGCGGTCGCCCTGCAGACCGATATCGGTGTGGGTGACCTCCAGCTCGGCGGTGACCGGGAGCTCCACATACAGCGGCGCGCCCTCGTGCGTGGCGACCTGCACGGTCATGTTCTCCAGCAGGAACCGGGCCTGCTCGCCGATGGTGCTCTCCGCGATGGCGATCTGGTCGAAGGTCTCGCCGTCCATGAAGACGTAGTCGGAGCCGTCGTGGTACAGGTAGGTCATATCGCGGCGGTCGACCGTGGCGGTCTCCACCTTCACGCCCGCGTTGAAGGTTTTGTCGACGATCTTGCCCGACAGCACGTTCTTCAGCTTCGTCCGCACGAACGCGGGACCCTTACCCGGCTTCACGTGCTGGAACTCGACGATCTGCTGGAGATTACCGTCGATCTTCAGCACGAGGCCGTTCTTGAAGTCGCTGGTGTCCGCCACTGTCTTCGGGTCTCCTCGGTTCTCGGGCGACCGTCGTCATCCGACGACGATCAGATCTTTGCTGGTGTTGGTGAGCAGTTCCGGGCCCCCTTCGCGCACCACGAGCGTGTCCTCGATCCGGACCCCGCCGCGGCCGGGAAAGTACACACCTGGTTCGACGGTCACCGCCACGCCAGACTGGAGTGTACCCGTGCCGGTTTTGGCGATTCCGGGCGCTTCGTGGATGCGCAACCCCACCCCGTGCCCCAGACCGTGCACGAACAGCGGCCCGTGGCCGGCGGCCGCGATGACCTCGCGGGCGGCGGCGTCCACATCGGCACACGGCACACCGGGCCGCAGCGCCTCGCGGCCGGCCCGCTGCGCGGCGTACACCAGGTCGTAGACCTCGCGCTGCCAGGACGCGGGGTCGCCGAGCACGAAGGTCCGGGTCATATCCGAGTGGTAGCCGTCCACCACGGCACCGAAATCGATCTTCACGAAATCGCCCGCGGCCAGTACCGCCTCGGTGGGCCGGTGATGTGGAACGGCGGAATTCGCCCCGGACGCGACAATGGTCTCGAAAGCGATCCCGGCCGCCCCGCGCTCGAACATCGCCCATTCCAGATCCCGGGCGACCTGACGCTCGGTACGACCCGGCCGCAATGCCCCGGTCTCCAGCAGGGCCGCCAAGGCCCCGTCACCGACGGCGCAGGCGCTGCGCAGCCGGTCGATCTCGTATTCGTCCTTGACCATGCGCAACTGCTCGACCAGGCCCGGTGTCGCCACGAACTCCAGCCCCGAACCGAGCTCGAGCAGCGCCCGATGCTGATCGACGGTGACGATATGGCTCTCGTAACCCAGCCGGCCGAACTGCCACTCTCCCGCCAGTTCCACCACCCGGCGCGACACCGCCCGGGCGATCTCGGCGCGCAGATCGGGAACCTGCTCGGCGACCTGGGTGTCGTAGCGGCCGTCGGTCGCTATCACGGTGTGGTCCTCCGCGCCCGGGATATCCCACGAGTGCACCAGCAGCGCGGCGTTCGATCCGGTGAATCCGGTGAGATAGCGGATATTCACCAGATCGGTGACCAGGAGGCCGTCGATCTCGTTCTGGACGAGCAGGTTGCGCAGTGCACCGCGCCGGGCAGCGTAATCGGGCCGGACCCGCGGGCCCCGACCGGCATCAGCAGACATGGCATAAAAGTACCGCCGACCCGGCCTCGGCACACGGGTCGACCGGACGACAGGCCTCCCCGCAATGAGGACCACTCGTTGTTCACATCCCGGCCCGGTGGCACGACTTGTCCACAGATCACCATCACCGCCCCCGACGCGGCCCATCGGCCGCGATCGTGGACAGCATGACGACGCTCGGTTTCCTCGTGTTGACCGTCTGGTGCGCGGCACTGAGCATCAGTGATATCCGTTCCAGGCGCCTACCTAATCTGCTCACGGTGCCCGGAGTCGTCGGCGTGCTCGGTTACGCGGCGCTGACCGGGCGCTTCCATACCGCCGCCTGGGGTGCGGCACTACTGGCGACACCGTATCTGCTGATCCACCTGACGCGCCCGGCCGCACTCGGGGCCGGCGATGTGAAACTGGCCGTGGGGCTGGGCGCGGCCGCCGGGCTCGGCGGCGGTCCGGTCTGGGCCTGGTCGGCCGTCGCGGCACCGGTGTGTACCGGCATCGTCGGAGTCGGCGCACTGCTCGGCTCGCGGGCGGGCCGGTGGATGTTCGGCGACCGGTATCGCCTGACCGACCCGCGGGCACCCGCGGCGGGACACGCCGGACCCACGGTCCCACACGGTCCATCGATGTGCGCGGCGACACTCCTCGGCCTCGCCCTGTGGTGACCGCGCGGCAATCCCGGGCACCAGGTACTTCCCGGGGCGATGAGCACGGCCGACCGCCTCCCCCGTCCGTCGCGCCGACATGGGAAGATGGTCGGCGTGCTGCGCTGGATAACTGCTGGAGAATCCCATGGACCCGCTCTCGTCGCCATCCTGGAAGGGATGGTCGCCGGTGTCGAGGTGACCTCGGAGGAAATCTCCGCACAGCTGGCGCGCCGACGGCTGGGCTACGGTCGCGGCGCCCGGATGAAATTCGAGGCCGACAAGGTCACCGTGATCGGCGGCGTCCGCCACGGCCGCACCATGGGCGGGCCGGTCGCCATCGAGATCGCCAATTCCGAATGGCCCAAGTGGACCACTGTCATGTCCGCCGATCCGGTCGACGAGGCCGAACTCGCCGAACTGGCCCGCAACGCTCCCCTCACCCGTCCCCGCCCCGGCCATGCCGACTACTCGGGCATGCTCAAGTACGGCTTCGAGGACGCCCGCCCGGTGCTGGAACGCGCCAGTGCCCGCGAGACGGCGGCCCGGGTCGCGGCCGGGACCGTGGCGCGCGCCTTCCTCCGCCAGGCTCTCGGCGTGGAGGTCGTCTCCCATGTGATTTCCATCGGTACGGCCGTGAACACCACCGGGGTGGTCCCCAGCGGCGCCGATCTGGCAGCGATCGACGAGAGTCCGGTGCGCGCGTTCGATGCCGGCGCCGAGGCGGCCATGATCGCCGAGATCGAGGCGGCGAAGAAGGAGGGCGACACGCTGGGCGGGGTCGTCGAGGTGGTCGTCACCGGGTTGCCGATCGGACTCGGTTCCTTCACCAGCGGCGAGAACCGGCTGGACTCGCGGCTCGCGGCGGCGCTCATGGGTATCCAGGCCATCAAAGGTGTCGAGGTCGGCGACGGTTTCGAGACGGCGCGGCGGCGCGGTAGCCAGGCCCACGACGAGATGCGCCCCGGCAGTGACGGCGTGCTGCGGTCTACCAATCGCGCCGGCGGTCTCGAGGGCGGGATGACCAACGGGGAGGCCCTCCGTGTCCGCGCGGCCATGAAGCCCATCTCCACGGTGCCGCGCGCGCTGGCCACGGTCGATATGTCCACCGGCGAAGAGGCCGTGGCGATCCATCAGCGTTCCGATGTCTGTGCGGTTCCGGCGGCCGGGGTGGTCGCCGAGTCGATGGTCGCGCTGGTGGTGGCCCAGGCCGCGCTGGAGAAATTCGGTGGCGATTCGCTCGCCGAGACGGTCGGCAACCTCGACGGCTACGTGAAGCGGATCAGCGGGCGCCCCCATCTGAACCCGGGCGATACCGTCGCCGACCCGGCGTAATGACCGAGCAGACCGGTCCGCACGGCCCGCTGGTAGTGCTGATCGGCCCGCCCGGAGCGGGCAAGACCACCATCGGCCGCAAACTCGCCCGGGAACTCGGCGTCGAGCTCTACGACACCGACGCCGGGATCGAGGAGGTAACCGGCCGCACCATTCCGGAGATCTTCGCCGACGACGGCGAAACCGAATTCCGCCGGATCGAGGAAGAGGTGGTCGGCGACGCACTCGCCACACGCAGCGGGGTGGTCTCCCTCGGTGGTGGCGCGGTGCTCTCCGAACGCACCCGCGCCCTGCTCCGCGACCGAACCGTGGTGTATCTGGAGATCAGCATCGCCGAGGGGCTGCGCCGCACGGGCGCCGCTACCCACCGACCGCTGCTGGGGGGCACCGACCCCGGCGCGAAATACCGGGAACTCATGCGGACCCGGCGGCCGCTCTACCGGGAGGTGAGCTCGGTCCGGGTGCGCACCGACGGCCGCAGTCCGGGTCGCGTGGTCCGCTCGGTTCTGGGAAAGCTCGAACTGGAATCGGTCCGGGTGGCCGCCGACACGCCCGACACAGAGCTGCCCGGAGGTCCAGGCACTCAGCGCACCAGCAGGTCGCGGGCCCGCCGACGGGCCCGGGCGCGGGCGCGCCGGGCCGCGGCACAACGCGCGGCGACCCCCGCCGAGCCCGGTACTCCGGCCGCCGGCGGAGCCGATGCCGCGGCACCGGGCAGCACGGGAAGCGGCACCGGAGCAGCACCCGCCGCCGAGCCCGCGCAGGCCGCCGACAACGGCCTGCGCACCCCGGGCCGGTCCCGGCGGGCGCGCGCCAGACGGGCCCGGGCCCGGCGACAGCAACGAGAACAGGCCGAACAGACACAGACAGGATCGGAGCAGCACACGTGACAGAACCGATGCGTATCGAGGTCCGCACCGCACAGCCCTATCCGGTGATCATCGGCCGCGGTCTGCTCGGGGACCTCGTCGAGACGGTCACCGGCGCAGGCGGGGTACGGACGGTCGCCCTGTTCCATCAGCCGTCGCTGGTCGAGACCGCCGAGGTGGTGCGCACCACGCTGGCCGAGGCCGGCCTGGACGCCCATCGCATCGAGATCCCGGACGCCGAGGCGGGCAAGGAACTCGCCGTCGCCGGTTTCTGCTGGGAGGTACTGGGCCGGATCGGTCTCACCCGCAACGATGTGGTGGTGAGCCTCGGCGGTGGCGCGGCCACCGATCTCGCCGGATTCGTCGCCGCGACCTGGATGCGCGGGGTGAAGGTCGTACACGTGCCCACCACGCTGCTGGCCATGGTGGATGCCGCGGTGGGCGGGAAGACCGGTATCAACACCGAAGCCGGGAAGAATCTCGTCGGCTGCTTCCACGAGCCGTCCGCGGTACTGGTCGATCTGGTGACCTTGGAGACCGTGCCGCGCAACGAGATCGTGGCGGGTATGGCGGAAATCATCAAGGCCGGGTTCATCGCCGACCCGGTAATCCTCGACCTGGTCGAACAGGACCCGCAGGCCGCGCTGGACCCGACCGGCGAGGTATTGCCGGAGCTCATCCGCCGGGCGGTGGCGGTCAAGGCGGAGGTGGTGGCGGCCGATCTCGAGGAGTCCGCGCTGCGCGAGATCCTCAATTACGGTCATACGCTGGGCCATGCGATCGAACGCCGGGAGCGCTACCGCTGGCGGCACGGTGCGGCGGTCTCGGTGGGCCTGGTCTTCGCCGCGGAACTGGGCCGGCTGGCCGGTCGGCTCGACGACGCCACCGCCGACCGGCACCGCAGCATCCTGGAGAGCGTCGGACTGCCCACCACCTACGATCCCGACGCCCTGCCGCAACTGCTGGAGAGTATGCAGACCGACAAGAAGACCCGTTCCGGCGTGCTGCGGTTCGTGGTGCTCGACGGACTGGCCAAACCCGGCCGGTTGGAAGGCCCCGATCCCGCCCTGCTCGCCGCCGCGTATTCGGCGGTCGCCGGTTCCGGATCCACCGGAGGCGGCGCGATCCTGCTGTGAAACCGGTGCACCTGCGATGAGACGAAGCAGCGGAGGGCCGCGATCGCGATGATCGCGGCCCTCCGCCCGGTACACGCATTCCGTACGGAAGCTCGGCCCGCCCACGATGTTGCCGCCGGACCGAGCTCCTCATGCCCGCCGCAGCGAGGCCGTTCCCGGCGCGCGCGGGCCGGTCGGGCAGTCAGGCGGGCGAACCGAGGGCGGGGGTGACACCACCCGCCGACCGCTCGTTGTCGCGGCTGCCCAGCCGCCGTCCGATAGCCACTCCGATGAGCCCGGGTATGAAGACCAGCAGGACGATGAACGCCGACGCGGCGGTGGCCTCGAACAGCAGGCCGCCGTCCCCGAGGTCGACCTTCGGCAGGAAATCGAGCAGCCAGGACACCAGTCCACAGCCCACGCCGGCGACCACCGCGGTCTGCAGCCAGCGGATCGTCAGGTCCGCGCCGTGCTCGGGGTTCGGGTGCTCGTTACGGTCGGCCCGGCCGTCGCGCACGCCCCAGGCCACCGCGGCACCGATCAGCACCACCAGGCACAGCAGCCGCAACCACACTCCGTAGGTGGGGATGTAGCCCATCGCGAATCCGAGAAGCACCCGCAGGACGACGGCCAGTCCACCGAGCGCCAGTGCCCGCAACAACCACGCAGTCATGCCGATCACCATAACTCCCGCGGGCACCGGACTAGAACCCGTTACAGATATTCGCCGGGGAACCGGTGCGCCACCGGCGACATCAGCCGAGGTCGGCGAGAGCGGCTGCCATCGCTTCCCGGGGGGCGGGACGGCCGGTGAACTGCTCGACCTGCCCGTAGGCCTGCTCCAGCAGCATCTGCAGACCGCCGATCACCGTATGCCCCGCGGCGGCGACCGCTTCGGCCAGCGGTGTGGGCCACGGGTCGTACAGCGCGTCGAGCACCACGGGAGCCGCGGCCACCGATGCGGCGACCGCCGCGGCCGCCGCGTACGGAACGGTGCTCACCACGGCGCCCGCACGGCCACAGATGCCGGCCAGTTCGGGTGCGTCGAATCCGATTACCCGGACCGCCGCGCCGAGCCGCTCGGCGAGTTCACGCGCGCCCGCCGCGCGGCCGGCATCGCGGGCGACGATGGTGATGGTCGTGGCCCCGAGTTCGGCCAGCGCCAGCAGCGCGGGACGGGCGGTGCCCCCGGCCCCCAGCACCACCGCCTCGGACAGCTCCCGCACCCCGCCGCCCCGCAGTGCGCCCAGCACCCCGTCCACATCGGTGCAGTCGGCACGCCAACCGGTCGCCGTCCGCACCAGAGTGTTGGCCGAGCCGACCAGTACCGCGCGTTCGGTACGTACCTGCGCGTACGCGAGGGCTGCCTCCTTGCCCGGCATGGTCACCGACAATCCGGCCCACTCCGGGCCGAGCCCCGCCACCAGACCGGGCAACCGGTCGGCGGTGCATTCGATCCGCTCGTAGGTCCAGTCCAGGCCCAGGGCACGGTAGGCCGCCAGATGCAGTTGCGGAGATTTCGAATGGGTGATGGGGCTGCCGAGCACAGCGGCGCGGCGCGGGCCCGCCGATTCAGCGTCCACTGTCCAGGATCCCGCTCTCCAACGCCAATTCGATGTTCTGCAGATGCTCCGAATAGCTCTCGGTGAACAGCGTCGTCCCCTCCTTGTCGACCGTCACGAAGTACAGCCACGTCCCGGGCTCGGGTTCCTCCATGGCCTCCAGCGCGGCGATCGAGGGCGAGGAGATCGGGGTCGCCGGCAGTCCCGCCATGGCGTAGGTGTTCCACGGGGTGGTCTGCCCGCGGTCGGCGTCGGTGGTCGCCACCTCGGTTTTGTCCAGCGCGTAGTTGACGGTGGAATCGAACTGTAGCGGTTGGTCGATCTCCAGCCGGTTCACGATCACCCGGGCCACCTTGCTCATATCCTGCGGCAGCGCTTCGCGTTCCACGAGGGAGGCACCGATCAAGGTTTCGTACGGGCTGAGCCCGTTGACCCGGCCGGATTCCAGGATCCCGGTGGACTCGTAGCTGCGGGCGCTCTCGGTCACCAGCTGCCGCAGGATGTCCAGCGCGGAACCGCTCGGATCGAAATCCCAGCTGCCGGCGGCGATCAGACCCTCGAGCTGGCGGGCCCGGTCGGGCACCGTACGGACCGACTCCACGGCCCATTCCGGGACGCCGAGCGCGGCCAGATCGGTGGTAGCGCCGGCCTGCTCCAGTTCTTCGTAGGTGACACAGCGACGTTCGGGTTCGGCTCCCACACAGCTGGCGGCGGCGATCTTGGTGTAGATGCCCTCCTTGCGCGCGCCGGTGTTCACATCGTGCTGATCGTGCAGTTGCCGGCCCTCGGAGACGACGACATTGCCGACCCGCGATCCGGGCGTGACGAGCGCCGCGACCGCGTCCGCGGCCGGACTGTGCACCGGGATCGCGTAGTAGCCGGGCTGGAGTGCGTTCATTTCCTCGTTCTGCACGGCGGCCTCGTAGAAGGCGGCGGAACTGGCGACGATTCCTGCCTCCGCCATAGTCGAAGCGATCTCGGTGGCGGTATCGCCGGACTTCACCTGAACCACCACGGGCGCGCCGGCGGGGCCGGCGAAATCCTCGGCCGGGGTGTAGCGATTGACCAGCTTGTACAACCCCGCCCCGACGATCAGCACCAGCAGGACCCCGGCGGCCACCCAGATCAACCGCCGACGGCCGCTCTCCTGTTTACGGGCGGCTTTGCGTGCCGCTGCCCGGCCCCCCCGGGCCGGCGCGGTCCGGGCACCGGCACGGCCTCGCGGGCGTGGGCGCGGCTCGGATTCGGGCTCGTCGTCGAAATCGTCGTCGTATTCGTCTTCGTCGACATAGCGGGGAATGACGGCGGTGTCGTCGTCCTCGTAGGGATCCCAACCGTCCTCGGGTTCGTCGTCCCAGTCCGGTTCGTCGGCCACCGGCGTGGCGGAGGCCCGGCGGGACCGCTCCCAGGCCTTGTCGTCACGGCGATATTTTCGCTCGGCCTCACGCTGCCGGAATTGCGCTTCCGCCCGCGCCCATCGATCCGTCATTCATCGTCTCCGGACAACGCGGTACGTGCCGCGTCCTCGGCCGACCTCATCACAGAACTCCGTTCGTCCAACCAGCTCTGCAGGATCGACACAGCGGCAGCCTGGTCGATCACCTGCCGCTGTCCGCGCGCTCGAACACCGCTGTCCCGCAGAGCGCGTGCAGCAGACACCGTAGTCAAACGTTCGTCGGAAAGCCGGATCGGCACTTCGGGCAGCGAGTCGCGCAACCTTCCGGCGAACTCCGACGCCATCCGCGCCGAGGTCCCTTTCTCGCCGCGGAGCGTGCGGGGCAGTCCGACGATGATCTCCACCGCTTCGTACTCGTCCGCGATCGCCGCGATTCGCGCGATATCCGCGCCGGGGCCGGTAGCACCGGCTCGGACGCCCCGCGGCGGCCGTCCGGCGCGGCGGGAGCCGGTATCGCGGGGCACGGTTTCCACCGGGGTCGCAAGGATCCCGTCGGGATCACTCGCGGCGACTCCGATCCGCACACTGCCCACATCGATGCCCAGCCGCCGGCCCCGGCCCGGATCCGTGGCAGGATCGGGCCGGTCGACGGGCGGGTCGTCCAGCGAGCCCACCGTCATCAGCCGGCGTGTGCGCCGATGTGATCGCGTACCGCCGCCAGACCCGCGTCGATACCCGACGGGTCCGAGCCCGCACCCTGCGCCATCTCCGGCTTACCGCCGCCGCGGCCGGAGATCCGCGGCCCGAAGACGGCCACCAGATCACCGGCGGCGAAGCCCAGTGCCTGAGCGGGCTTGTTCACGGTCACCACGAAGGGCACCTTGCCCTCGTTATTTCCGAGCAACACCACGACGGCGGGGGTCGAACCCAGCCGGCCCCGGATATCGGTGGCCAGGGTGCGCAGATCACCCGCCGAGACTCCCTCGGGCGCGGCGGCCGCGACCAGCAGCACGTCCCCGAGGCGTTCGGCGGAGTCGGCATAGGAACCCGCCGACGACAGCACGGCCGCGATCTTGGTCCGCTCGAGCTCCTTCTCGGCGACCCGCAGCCGGTCCACCAGCTGCTCGACCCGCCCCGGCACCTCATCCGAGGGCACCTTCAACATGGAGGCGACGCCGGCCAGCAACGCGCGTTCCTTGGCCAGATACTGATACGAATCCAACCCGACGAACGCCTCCACCCGGCGCACGCCCGAACCCACCGACGACTCGCCGAGCAGGGTGATCGGGCCGATCTGTGAAGAGTGACCCACGTGCGTACCACCGCAGAGCTCCATGGAGAACGGCCCGCCGATCTCGACCACGCGGACCCGATCGCCGTAATTCTCCCCGAACAGTGCCAGCGCGCCCATTTCCTTGGCCTTGGGCAGATCGGTGACGAAGGTGTTCACCGGGAAATCCGCGCCGACGCCGTCGTTGGACACCGCCTCGATATCGGCCTTCTGCTGCTCGCTGAGCTGCCCCTGCCAGTTGAAGTCGAACCGTAGATAGCCCGGCTTGTTCAGCGAACCCGCCTGGACCGCGTTCGGTCCCAGCACCTGGCGCAGCGCGGCATGCACCATATGGGTGCCGGAATGTCCCTGGGTGGCGCCGCGCCGCCAGCCCGGATCGACCTGGGCCAGCACGACATCGCCCTCGGTGATCTGGCCCTGTTCGACAGTGCACCGATGCACCCAGAGTTTCTTGGCGATCTTCTGCACATCGTTGACGACAAGTTTCGTCCCCGCCGCGGTGATCGTGCCGCGGTCGGCGATCTGGCCACCGGATTCCGCGTAGAGCGGGCTGCGGTCCAGGATCACCTCGATATCGGTGCCCGCCGGCGCGGTCGGCACCCGGACCCCCTCGGAGATCAGGGCCAGTACATGGGCCTCGGAGGTCAGCTCGTCGAAGCCGGTGAACTCGGTATCGCCGCGGTCGACCAGTTCCTTGTACACCGACAGATCGGCGTGCGCGTGCTTGCGGGCGTGCGCGTCCTCCTTCGCCCGCCGCCGCTGCTCGGCCATGAGCGTGCGGAACCCGTCCTCGTCCACCGAAAGGCCGGCTTCCGCGGCCATCTCCAGGGTCAGGTCGATCGGGAAACCGTAGGTGTCGTGCAGGGTGAAGGCGTCGGCGCCGGAGATGGTGCCGGTGCCGCCGCGCGGGGTCGCCGCCTTGACCTGCTCCGCGGTTTCGTCGAACAGCTTCGAACCCGTGTTCAGCGTCTTGCGGAACGCCGTCTCCTCGCCGACGGCGACGGTTTCGATCCGCGCGTAGTCGGTGGACAGCTCCGGATACGAGGGCGCCATGAGCTCGCTCACGACCCGCATGAACTCGCTCATCACCGGCTGTTCGGCACCGAGCAGGCGGGCCGAGCGCACGATCCGGCGCAGCAACCGGCGCAGCACGTAGCCGCGGCCGTCGTTGCCGGGGTTGACGCCGTCGGCGATCAGCATGGCCGAGGTGCGCGCGTGGTCGGCGATCACCCGGAACCGGACGTCGTCGGCGTGTTCGACACCGTAGGAGCGGCCGGTCAGTTCCTCGGCCTTATCGATGATGGGACGCAGCAGATCGGTTTCGTAGACATTGTCGACGCCCTGGAGCAGCAGCGCGATGCGCTCGACGCCCATCCCGGTATCGATGTTCTTCTTCGGCAGCACGCCGACCGGCGGAAAGCCCGATTTCGGGCTGTCCTCGCCGCGGATGTCCTGCATGAAGACCAGGTTCCAGATCTCCAGGTAGCGGTCCTCGTCGGCGACCGGGCCGCCGTCGCGGCCATACTCGGGCCCACGGTCGTAGTAGATCTCCGAACAGGGACCGCCGGGACCGGGCACGCCCATATCCCAGTAGTTGTCCTTACCGTCGCGGAACTGGATCCGCTCCTCGGGGATACCGGCCACCCGGCGCCAGATCTCGGCGGCCTCGGGGTCGTCCTGGTAGGCGGTGACCCAGATCCGCTCCGGGTCGAACCCGTACCCGCCGTCCTCCTGCGAGTTGGTGATCAGTTCCCAGGCGAAGCGGATGGCGCCTTCTTTGAAGTAGTCGCCGAACGAGAAATTACCCGCCATCTGAAAGAACGTATTGTGCCGAGTGGTGACGCCGACTTCCTCGATATCACCGGTGCGCACGCATTTCTGCACGCTGGTCGCGCGCGGGAACGGCGGCGTCTGCTGACCGAGGAAATACGGCTTGAACTGCACCATGCCCGCGTTCACGAACAGCAGGTTCGGGTCGTCGAGAATCAGCGATGCACTGGGCACCTCTGTATGCCCGGCACTTACGAAATGGTCCAGGAACCGCCGTCTGATCTCGTGGGTCTGCACGAATACCCAGCCTACCGGTGCCGTGCACCCGAATTATCACCGAGCCGGGTTTCCGGGGCGCAGCCCGCGCACGATCCGGCGCAACGTGCTCACCCGGGGCCCGACCACCCGCTCGTGACCGTGGTCGGTGGGGTGGTAGTAGTCCACCCCCACGAGTTCGTCCGGCGGGTACTGCTGGGCGAGGACCCCGCCCGGGTCGTCGTGCGGGTAACGGTAGCCCTGGGCGTTGCCGAGCCGCTCCGCGCCCGCGTAGTGCCCGTCCCGCAGATGCGGGGGCACCGTGCCCGCCTTCCCGGCGGCCACATCGGCCATGGCCGCGCCGATGGCCGCGACCACCGCGCCCGATTTCGGCGCGGTCGCCAGATGGATGGTGGCCTGCGCCAGCGCCAGCCGGGCCTCCGGCAACCCGACCAGCTGCACCACCTGGGCCGCCGCGGTCGCCGTCTGCAGCGCGGTCGGATCGGCCATACCGATGTCCTCGCTGGCGTGGATCATCAGGCGGCGGGCGATGAAGCGCGGGTCCTCTCCCGCGGTCAGCATGCGGGCCAGATAGTGCAGCGCCGCGTCCACGTCGGAGCCGCGGATCGATTTGATGAACGCGCTGATCACGTCGTAGTGCTGGTCACCGGCCCGGTCGTACCGGACGGCCGCCTTGTCGATACTGGCGGCCACCAGGTCGAGATCCACCGTCCCGTCCAGCGAGGATTCCGCCGAGGCCTCCAGGGCGGTGAGCGCCCGGCGGGCATCGCCGCCGGCGATTCGCACGATGTGGTCGAGCGCTTCGCCGGTCACCGTGTACTGCCCGTCCAGACCGCGCGGATCGGCGATGGCCCGCGCGAGCACGGCCCGGATATCGTCGGGCCCGAGGGAGTGCAACTGCAGGACCAGCGACCGCGACAGCAGCGGCGCCACCACCGAGAACGACGGATTCTCCGTGGTCGCGCCGACCAGCAGCACGATACGGTTCTCCACGGCGGCCAGCAGCGCGTCCTGCTGGGTCTTGGAGAAGCGATGCACCTCGTCGATGAACAGCACGGTCTGCTCGCCCGCGGTGAGCCGCCGCCGCGAGATATCGATGACCGCCCGCACCTCCTTGACCCCGGCGGACAGGGCCGACAGGGCCTCGAACCGGCGCCCGGTGGCATAGGAGATCAGCGACGCGAGCGTCGTCTTCCCGGTACCGGGCGGCCCGTACAGCAGCACCGAGGCCGCGCCCGACCCCTCCACCAGCCGCCGCAGCGGAGATCCGGGGCCCAGCAGATGCTGCTGCCCGACGACCTCGTCGAGCGAAGCGGGCCGCATCCGCACCGCGAGCGGGGCGCGCGCCCCGCCGTCCCGTGCGGCCTCACCCGCGAAGGCGATATCCGGTGCGCCCGCCCCCACACCGGGCATCTCGAACAGACCCTCACTCATGCCTGCGACGGTACCGCCCACCGCCGACACCGAGTCGGGGCGCAGCCTCCCGGCGCCCGCACCGGCCTCCTCTTGGCTCATCATGCGAGGAGTGGGCCTGGTTGCCAAGGTAGGAGTGAACTTGCGCGCCTCCGGCGCGCGGGGTTGAGGTGTCTCGTAAAACTCGACACATGCGGTTGCGTCGGCATTCGCCGCCGGGCGACTGGCGGCTGATCGCCTTCACAAACATCGGCACCCTCTCTGTGCCGAGTTCAGCGAGGCCCCCTTAAAGGGTCGAGGCCCGTCCCGCCCCTTGGCCGAAAATGCTCAATGGTCGCACTCTATGCACTGCCCACCGCACATCGCATGTGGCGCAGCCGCGAGTCTCGTGGCCTGACCGGCGGGACCGAGGGGGCCTCGACCCCGCCCCGCCGGAGGCGGGGCGACTCAGCTGAAGTGTTCGTCGAGGACCGCGCAGACGACTTCGGCGAAATCACCGACGGCGTCGTTGCCGAGGCACCGCGCGTCCTCGGCCAAGCCGGCCCACCGGTTGAGCAGCGCGTCCGAGCGCGGCACCGACAGGCCGTGTTCGCGGGCGGCGGCGATACGCGCGTGGTCGGCCGGCAGGAACCAGTAGGTGCTCAGCCATACCCAGATCAGCCGGGCTTCGAGGATCTTGTCCGCGAGTAGCGCGTCGTCGGCGAGGGCCGGCCAGACGCCGACCACTTCGGCGCGCCACGCCTCCACCATCTGCAGGGCGCGTTCGCGGGAGAGTTCGATATCGCAGAGGCATCCCGGGAAGGAGACCAGTGCATAGGCGATATCGAGGGTGGCGTCCCGGAATCCACCCCATTCGTAGTCGAGGATGCGGGCGCCTTCGTCGTTGAGGATCACATTGTCGGGGCATAGGTCCGACGGGCTGAACGCCCGGAACCGGCCGCCGGTGAACAGACGCGCGCCGTGCGCGATCTGTTCGCTCACCTCATCGGGGACCTCCATGCCGAGTTCGCGCCGCAGCAGCGCGGGCATCTCCGCGACCGCGGCCTCGGCCTGCTGGGCGATTCCGTCGACCCGGTGCAGGACGTCGACGCGGCGCAGCAAGGCCACGAAATCGGGTTCCCGGCCCACCGTGGCGGCGTGCATCCGGCCGAGCGCCTGCGCGAATGCCATCATGGCATTGCGGGTGGCCGGTTCGGTCCCGGAACGCAGCACATCGGTGAGTTTGGTGTTCTCCCCGAGATCGCTGAGGACGAGCAACCGGTCGGGCAGGCTGTGCGCGATCAGATAGGCGCCCGGGCGCTCCCCGCGACTCAGCGCGGTGGTGAACTGGTAGGACACCGCCTCCCGGAGGAAGGCCGAATCGATGCTCGCCACACCCGGGGTGACGGTCACGTTCTTCGGATCCGAGACCGACCCGCGCACCTGCTTGATGATCAGGGTGCGGGGTAGTGAGAAAGCGTTTTCGGCGACCCGGACGCGGAGGACGGTCGTCCGTCCACTGCCGCTGAGTTCGGTGGGGTCGCTCAGCTTCACCGGAGCACCCATTCGCTTTGTGAGCAACTGCTGTGCTGCGGATACGACTTCGGTGGCTCGTTCGGCCAGTAGTGCAGTCATCGCATCTCAAGTTACTCGCAATCGGTCACTTCTAGCGAGCGGTTGAACAACCTTTCCGTGTCGTTCGGCGTGTCCACCACGCTGCCCGCCGCGTGACCGGCCTGCTTGACACCGCTGTGCCGGTCGGGTTTTCTCGATCTGAACTGCTGTGCGCCACACCGGAAACCAGCTGCGTCGAAAGGTATGCCAGCGTGACCGACACACCGCGTTCCGCCCCGGCCTCTCCCGGCGATCCGGCAGGTGAGCAGCCCCCCACTCCGGGCGGCCCGCGGCCCGCCCCCGCACCCCAGGGTGGCAGCGCCGTGGTGAGCAGCGACACTCCGCTCCCCGGCGCGCCGCCACCGGCGGGCAAACCGCCCGCGACCCGGCAGGGCACCGTGGCGGAAACGTCCGGCGTGCCGGGCCACACCCCACCGCCCGATGCCGCCGGCGCGCCGGGCCCCGCCGGCACCACACCGCACGGCACCCCCGAAGCCGGCGGTGTCTCCGGTCAGCCGGTGTACGGCCCGCCCGGCACCGGACCGGACCCGAGCACCCGGGCCTACGGCTACCAGGCCTATGGCACCGGGGTCCCGGGTCGCCTCGATATCGGCCACGCCCTCAGCTACGGCTTGGAGAAGTTCAAGCTCAACCCGGGCCCATGGGTCGCGGTCACCTCGCTGGGCCTGATCATCTATCTGCTGGTCTGTCTGGTCGTCCGGGTGGTGGAGCCGCGCTCGGCGCTCGCCCTGTTCGTGATATTCGCCGCCGTCATGGCCGGATTGTGGCTGCTGCAGGCCGCCATGGTGCGGGGGGCACTGTACGAAACCGACGGTTACCGGCCGGGCTTCGGGTCCTACTTCTATCTGGGCAGTATGGCCAACACGTTCCTGACCGCGCTGCTCGCCTTCCTCGCGACCACCCTGGCCTCCGCGCTGTGCCTGCTCCCGGGGATCGCGGTGGGAATCGGCTGCATGTTCTCGCTGCACTTCGCGATCGAACAGGGGCAGAGCCCGGTGGAGGCCATCAAGTCCAGCTTCCTGCTGGTGCTGCGGGACCCGGTACGGGTGTTGCTCCTGGTGCTCACCATGGTCGTGGTGACGGCACTGGGCCTGCTCGCCTGCGGGCTGGGTTTGCTGGTCGCGGGCCCGGTGGCGACGATCGCGGTCACCTACGCATATCGCACGCTCACCGGGGGCCCGGTATCACCCGTGTAGCGGTCTAGGCGCCGCCGGCCGAGGCCGCGGCCTGCACCGCGCCGTTACTCTCCGACCCCTTCCCCTTGGGCTGGGGTGCGGCGTCCAGTCCGGCTTCCTTGCGCTGCAGGGCCGTGATCGGCGCCGGCGCGTCGGTGAGCGGATCGACACCGCCGCCGGTCTTCGGGAACGCGATCACCTCGCGGATGGAATCGAGACCGGCCAGCAGCGCGACGATGCGGTCCCAGCCGAAAGCGATACCGCCGTGCGGCGGGGCACCGAAGGCGAACGCGTCCAGCAGGAAGCCGAACTTCTCCTGCGCCTCGGCTTCGCTGATCCCCATCACCTTGAACACGCGCTCCTGCACGTCCTTGCGATGGATACGGATACTGCCGCCACCGATCTCGTTACCGTTGCAGACGATGTCGTAGGCGTAGGCGAGCGCGGCGCCGGGGTCGGTGTCGAAGGTGTCCAGCGATTCCGGTTTCGGCGAGGTGAACGCGTGGTGCACCGCCGTCCACGCCGAATGGCCGAGCGCGACATCGCCGCTGGCGGTGGCGTCGGCGGCCGGTTCGAACAGCGGGGCGTCCACGATCCATACGAATGACCAGGCGTTCTCGTCGATCAGTCCGACCCGGTGCGCGATCTCGGAGCGGGCCGCGCCCAGCAGTGCCCGCTGCGCCTTGGCCGGCCCGGCGGCGAAGAACACACAGTCACCCGGTTCGGCGCCGACGTGCGCGGCCAGGCCGGCGCGTTCGTCCTCGGTGAGGTTCTTGGCGACCGGCCCGGTGAGGGTGCCGTCCTCGCCGACCAGCACGTAGGCCAGACCCTTGGCGCCGCGCTGTTTGGCCCAGTCCTGCCAGGCGTCGAGCTGACGCCGCGGCTGGCTCGCGCCGCCCGGCATGACGACCGCACCGACATAGGGCGCCTGGAACACCCGGAACGGGGTGTTCGCGAAGTATTCGGTGCATTCGGTGATCTCGACTCCGAAGCGGAGGTCCGGTTTGTCACTGCCGAACCGCCGCATCGCCTCGGCATAGGTCATATGCGGGATCGGCGTCGGGATCCGGTACCCGACAAGTTCCCACAGCGCCACCAGGATGTCCTCGGCCAGCAGGATGACATCCTCCTGCCGGACGAAGCTCATCTCCAGGTCGAGCTGGGTGAACTCGGGCTGGCGGTCGGCGCGGAAATCCTCGTCGCGGTAGCAGCGCGCGATCTGGAAGTAGCGTTCGATACCGCCCACCATGAGCAACTGCTTGAACAGCTGCGGGCTCTGCGGCAGGGCGTAGAAGTTACCGGGCTGCAGCCGGGCGGGCACCAGGAAGTCGCGGGCGCCCTCGGGCGTCGAACGGGTGAGCGTCGGAGTTTCGACCTCGACGAACTCGTGCCGGGCCAGCACCGCGCGGGCGGCGGCGTTGACCTTGGACCGCAGCCGGATGGCGTGGGCGGGGCCCTCGCGGCGCAGATCCAGGTAGCGGTACCGGAGCCGGGCCTCCTCACCGGGCTGTTCGTCGAGCTGGAACGGCAGCGGTGCGCTCTCGTTGAGCACCTCGAGTTCCTTGACATCGACCTCGACCGCGCCGGTCGGGAGCTCCGGGTTCTCGTTGCCCGCGGGCCGCTGCTCCACCACGCCGACGATCCGCACACAGTATTCCGCCCGCAACCGGTGCGCCTGCTCCGCCGCCGGACCTTCGCGGAACACGGCCTGCGCCACCCCGGACGCATCGCGCAGATCGATGAAGATCACGCCACCGTGGTCACGCCGCCGTGCCACCCAACCGGAGAGGGTAACGGTCTGACCGGCCTGTTCACTTCGCAATGAACCGGCCAAGTGGGTGCGCAGCACGGTATTCCTTTCGACGGTCGGAGCACACCGGGACGGCCTCCGGATGCGGTTGCCATCGTAGTGGGCCCCGCCGAGCGGACGTAAACGGATATATTCGAGCACCCGAGCACACTGCGGTGAACACGTTCACAGACGGGATCAGCCATGACCTTCGACGAGGGATCACAGATCGACCCCGGTCGCGCCTCCTCGGGCCCGGGCCGGGGCGGGAAAATCGCGCTCGGCGGCGGCGCCGGCGGGCTGATCGTTCTGGTGCTGGCCCTGCTCCTGGGTGGCGATCCGGGCTCGATGCTGGGCCAGTTCACCGGGGCCGAGGATGCGCAGCAGGGCACCGGGGAGACCGCCGGTACTCCCGAGCACTGCCGGACCGGCGCCGATGCCAACAAGTACGTGGACTGCCGGGTGGTGCTCACCGCACAGAGTCTGGACTCGGTCTGGTCGGTGGAACTACCCGAACAGACCGGTGTCGCCTACACCGAACCCGGTATCCGCCTGTTCACCGGTGGCATATCCACCGGTTGCGGGTACGCGAGCAGTGAAGTGGGTCCGTTCTACTGCCCCGGCGACCGGACCGCCTATTTCGACGTCGGTTTCTTCCAGGAACTGGTGGACCGGTTCGGTGCGAGCGGCGGACCGCTCGCCCAGGAGTACGTGGTGGCGCATGAAGTGGGCCACCATATCCAGAACCTGCTGGGGGATATCGGCCGGGCGCAGCAGGACCCCCGGGGCCCGGAGTCCGGCGCGGTGCGCACCGAACTGCAAGCCGATTGCTACGGGGGTATCTGGGCCCACTACGCGGACAAAACGCCCGCGCCGGGGTCGGATACACCGCTGCTGATGCCGCTGGCCGACACCGATATCAAGGATGCCCTGTCGGCCGCCTCCGCGGTCGGTGACGACCGGATCCAAGAGGCCGCGACGGGCCGGGTGAACCCGGAGGCGTGGACGCACGGCGCGTCCGATCAGCGCCAGAAGTGGTTCCTCACCGGCTACCGCACCGGTGAGGTGGCCGCCTGCGACACCTATTCGGCCGGCGATCTGAGCAACCCGGCGGGTCTGCGCTGACCCACCGGGGTGACCGGCTCAGAACTGGTTGTCGTAGCCCGCGTCCTCATCGGCGTCCACCGCGCCGATCACCTCCGGCGCGGATTCACCGAGCGGCCCGGTGAGGTCGTCGTTACCGATGGGACTCCGGTACGGATCGACCGTGCGGGAATGTTCGTCGTCGTTGTTGCGCTGCCCGGCGGCGCCGCCCGGCGAACCCATGAATGAACTGGACGCGGGCGTGGTGGCGGCGGAGGGCATACCCGTCACCGGCACACCGGGGCGGACCACACCCGTCAGCGGTGTCTGGCTCGCCCCGGGGAGTCCGGGCAGTGACGGCGAACCGGGCGTACCCGGTGTCCCGCCGGGCGAGCCGGTGGACAGGCCCGGGCTTCCGGTGGTGAGTCCGGGGCCGCCGGGCGTGGTACTCGGGCTCCCGGAGTTGAGACCGGCCAGGGTGGTGGCGGCCGGGTCGTCACCGGCGCCCAGTGCCGATTCGAGGGCCGAGGTGTCGGAGGCCATGCTCTGCGCCTGCTGCATGATCGGCTCGCCGACGCTCTGGGCTACATTCTGCGCGACCTCGGCGGCCTTCTGCCCGTCCACACCGAGCAGGTTCTGCACCATTCCGCCCAGCTCCGCGGTCTTCCCGGCGAGATCACCGCGAGTGGCGTTGGCCACGATCACGGCCTGACCCAGATGCTCGGTTGCCGAGGCGATGAGGGCGGTCTGGGCGGGCGGCGTCATGACCACCGGGGCGAGTGCGACCGCCTGGCCCAGAAACGAGGTCGCGATGGTACTGAGGTGGGCATTGCCCTGCTGGACGACCGCAGCGGCGGCCTGGGTGAGGGCGGCGATATCGATACCGCGCTGACTGGTCTGCAGCCCGGAGTTGTTGGCCTCCTGCCCGGCGGTCTGCGCGGTCTGCGCGGCGTCGCTCTCCCAGACCTGTCCCATGGCGGCCAGGCTGCTCTTGCCCACGCTCATGGCGACCTCGATGATCTGGGAGGACTGGCTCAGGATCGCGGTGGGGTCCAGGGCCCCGATGACCCCGGTGCCGAAACTGCTCAGCAGATCGCGGATCGGCTGGAACAGCACATCGATACCGGGCAGCGCGGGCAGGGCGGCGCCACCGAGCAATGCTCCCACCGGATCGGTGGGCAGCGCCGGGGCGGCCGCCGCCGGTGTGGCTCCGGCCGCGCCGGCGCCGGCTCCGGCGGGAGCGCCACCGCCGGCGGCCGTGTTCAGCACCTGCCCCAGCACGCCCTCGGCGGTCTCCAGCACCGGCGCCGCGGCCTCGTTGACGACCCCCAGTAACTCGTTCGCCTGGGCGGAGGCCTCCTCGGCGGCACCGGAAAGGATGTCCTGCGCTCCGGCCGCCTCCCCACCCGGCCCGGACAATCCCGGTAGCCCCGGCGCGGGTACGCCGGTCTGTGCCGCGTCGTCGGAGATACGCCGGGAGAGTACGAATTCCGGTGCGTCCACGGGCTGCTCACCCTCGGGCAGCTGAGCGAGCGGAACATCCTGGATGGCGGCGGCCGGGTCCGGCGCGGCCGCCGGCGCAGCGGTTTCCGGAATACGCACCGGGACGGCCGGGGCCGCCTGCTGGAGTTCGGGGGCGATCAGGCCCGCGGAGGCGGTGGTGTCGAGCGGTTTCACAGGCCACCCCCGGCCGCGCCCAGTACACCGGCCGTACCGTCGTCGGTGGCGTCGTAGTCGAAGGCGGAGGTGAAGGCGGCCTCCGAGAGTTTCTGGTATTTGGCCGACAGATCGTTGATATCGCGCGCCTGCAGCACCTGGGCGGCGGCGAACATGGCCAGATAGTCGGCACCGATCAAACCGAAAACCGGTGTCAGTGCGGCGACATTGGCCGCGGCGTCGATATTGCCGGCCGCCGCGATCTCGGTCCCGATACCGGAATTCGTGATTCCGAACGCCCGCAGCGCGTCGGTCACTACCGAGAGATTACTCATCGAGCTCCCCCCTGATTCTTCGTGAACATCATCGTGGCCACCGTGTGGAACGTGTCGTATGCCGCAACGACGCGCACCCCGTGCGGCACCGAATGGTCGCCGCCCGAATATAGCCCACTCGACCTGCCGCACACGAGATATGACGGCACCGCAAAAACTAGAACCTGTTGCAAATTAGAACGAGTTCTATATTCTCGTCTCCATGAAGGTCGCAGTGACCGGCGCAGCCGGCTACCTGGGTACGAATCTGCTCCCGCTGCTCGCCGAGCGGGGTGACGAGATCGTCGCCATCGACCGGGTGGCACCCCGGCAGCCCGGTGCGGCGAACATCTCCTGGGTAAGCGCAGATGTCCTGGACCCCGAATCCATACGCGCCGCGCTCGACGGTGCCGAGATCGTCTATCACCTGGTCGCGGTGATCACCCTCGCCGACAAGCACGATGTGGCCTGGCGGGTGAACACCGAGGGCGTCCGCGTGGTCGCCGAGGCCGCCCATGCCGTCGGGGTACGGCGGTTCGTGCACGCCAGCTCGATCCACGCCTTCGACCAGTACAGCTGCGGCGGCAATATCGACGAGACGACATTGCGGTCCACCGACGCGGGCCTGCCGGTGTACGACCGCTCCAAATGGGCCGGTGAGATCGCCCTGCGCACGGTGGTCGACGCCGGTCTGGACGCGGTGATCTGCAATCCGACCGGGGTTTTCGGCCCGGCCGATCACGGCACCCCGCTCTCGCGTATCAACCGCTCACTACGCGACGCCGCGCGCGGCCGTATCCCGGCCATGATCGACGGCGGTTTCGACCTGGTGGACGTCCGCGATGTCGCGCGCGGTCTCGTCCTGGCCGGTGAACACGGCCGGACCGGGGAGAACTATCTGATCGGCGGCGAGATGATCTCCATGCTCGACCTGTGCCGGATGGCCGCGCGGCACGGCGGGAAGAAGGGGCCGCGCTTCTCCATCTCCCCCAAACTGGTCTCGGGTCTCATCCCCGTGATGGAGCCGATCGGTAAGCGGCTCGGCACCGATATCGTCTCCAAGGCCGCGCTCGGTGCGCTGGTCTCGGCGCCACTGGTCGATCACGGCAAGGCCACCCGGGAACTCGGCTATCGACCGCGTCCCATCGACGACACGGTGCGCGACCTGGTCGCGTTCTTCGCCGACCCGCACGCCCCGCTGCCGGATTTCACGCCGACTGCTTGACAGCACATAGAACGCGTGTTCGACTGGTCCGGTGCGGTGGCAGAACCAAACCCTGGACGCCGACGACGGCGCGCTGCCCGGGCTGGACCGGGCCGGATTCGCCCGCACCGTACAGACTCCCGAATTCGACGGGATCACCTTTCATGAAGTGCTCTGCAAGAGTGCGCTGAACAAGGTTCCCGACGACTCGAATCTGCCGTTTCGCTGGACGGTCAATCCGATGCGCGGGTGTTCGCACGCCTGCCGCTACTGTTTCGCGCGCGGGTCGCACGAATACCTGGACCTAGACGCCGGAACGGATTTCGACACCCAGATCGTCGTGAAGACCAATATCGCCGCGGTACTGCGGCGCGAGCTCACCCGCCGGTCCTGGCACCGCGAGAAGGTAGCGCTCGGCACCAACACCGATCCCTACCAGCGTGCGGAGGGCCGGTATCGGCTGATGCCCGGAATCATCCGCGCGCTCACCGATTCCGGGACGCCGTTCTCCCTCCTCACCAAGGGCACACTGCTGCACCGGGATCTGCCGCTGCTCACGCTGGCCGCGCGGGAAGTGCCGGTGCACATCGGTATCTCGCTGGCGCTGCTGGAACCCGAACTGCATCGCGGACTGGAACCGGGCACCCCCTCGCCGCGCGCCCGGCTGGACCTGGTGCGTGCCTGTAGCGACGCGGGTTTCGCGGTGAACGTCATGGTGGCGCCGGTGATCCCGTACCTCACCGACGGCCGGTCCCAGCTCGACGAGCTCTTCGCCGAGCTGGCCGCGGCCGGCGCGGTGTCGGCGGTCGCGCTGCCCCTGCACCTGCGCGGTAGCACCCGGGGCTGGTTCCTGGGCTGGCTGGCCGAACACCATCCGGCACTGCTGCGCCGCTACCGCCAGCTGTACCGGCGCGGTGCCGTAGTCGCTCCCGAATACGCCGGCTGGTTGCGTGAGCGTATCGATCCGCTCCTGGAGCAGCACGGTCTGCTCCCCGGACGCGAAGCCGAGCCCCGCACCACTCCCCCCGCCGAGCCCCGGACCGCCCCCCAGCTCGAGCTCTTCGCCTGACGGCGCCCGGTGCCGGTCCCCGACGGCCACCGCGGGTGGTCGCGACGGGGCGAGGGCGGTCGCGTCATGGGCGCATCCCGATCCACCCCGGCGACCCCTTCACCGACCCGCTGACGTGCACCGGCGCCGTCGGCCTGCGGCCCCCCGGAACACGCCGGCGTACCGTTCGACCGAGCGCCTGCCGCGTGGCAGACCGGTTAATTCGCAGCGGTATCGACCGGCCGTCCGGGGGGGCGGAGAAGCAGCCCATGGCCGGGCGGCGGGGTCCTCCGGTAGGCCGCGTGCGGCGGGGTTCAGGTCGTAGCGCCCCTCGTCCCGGCGCATCTACCCTGGTAGGTACCACACAAGCACGACGCAGGAACACCTCGTTCCGCTTCCGCCGCCGACCCGGCCGTACGCTTTTCCGACGCGGCGACCCCGCACCGGGGTAGGTTGGCGACCGGCAGCTCATTTCGACGAGGAAGTGAAGCACGCGTATGGTTTCGCACCACGACAACATCGGCCGCCCCGAGACCGATTCCGCCGGGAACGACTCCGGCACCGCGGTATTGGACCGTGTCGTCATCCGCTTCGCGGGCGACTCGGGCGACGGTATGCAGCTCACCGGCGACCGGTTCACCCATGAGGCGGCGGCCTTCGGCAACGATCTGGCCACCCAGCCCAATTTCCCGGCCGAGATCCGGGCACCACAGGGGACGCTGCCGGGTGTGTCGTCGTTCCAGATCCAGATCGCCGACCACGATATCCTCACCGCCGGCGATCAGCCGGATGTGCTGATCGCGATGAACCCGGCGGCGCTGAAGGCCAATCTGGGCGAGCTACCACGCGGCGGCACCGTCATCGTCAACACCGACGAGTTCACCAAACGCAACCTCACCAAGGTCGGCTATGTGGCCGACCCGCTGGCCGACGACAGCCTCGGCGAGTTCGTGGTCCACCAGGTCCCGATGACCTCGCTCACGCTTGCCGCCACCGAGTCCACCGGGGTCGGCAAAAAGGACGGCCAGCGCGCCAAGAACATGTTCGCGCTGGGTCTGCTGTCCTGGATGTACGGGCGGCCCCTCGGCGGCACCGAGAGGTTCCTCCGGGAAAAGTTCGCCTCGAAGCCGGATATCGCCGAGGCCAATATCCTCGCCTTCCGGGCGGGTTGGAACTACGGCGAGACCACCGAGGCCTTCGCCACCACCTACAGCGTCGCCCCGGCGGTCCTGCCCACCGGCACCTACCGGCAGATCACCGGTAACACGGCACTGGCGTATGGGCTGATCACGGCCGGTTCGCTGGCGGGCCTGCCGGTGTTCCTCGGGACCTATCCGATCACCCCGGCCTCCGATATCCTGCACGAACTGAGCAAACACAAGAACTTCGGCGTCACCACCTTCCAGGCCGAGGACGAGATCGCCGGAATCGGCGCGGCGCTGGGCGCGTCCCTGGGCGGCGCGCTGGGGGTCACCAGCACCTCGGGCCCCGGCCTGGCACTCAAGAGCGAGACCATCGGTCTGGCCGTGATGACCGAGCTCCCGCTGGTGATCATCGACGTGCAACGCGGCGGCCCGTCCACCGGACTGCCCACCAAGACCGAGCAGGCGGACCTGCTGCAGGCTCTGTACGGACGCAACGGCGAATCCCCGGTGGCCGTGCTGGCGCCGCGCTCACCCGCCGACTGTTTCGCCACCGCGGTGGAAGCCGCGCGAATCGCCCTCACCTACCGGACCCCGGTGCTGTTGCTGTCCGACGGTTCGATCGCCAACGGATCCGAACCGTGGGCCATCCCGTCGGTAGCCGACCTCGATCCCATCGACCCGGGCTTCGAGACCGACGCGGCCGACGAGTTCCGGCCCTATGCCCGCGATCCGGAAACCCTGGCGCGTCCGCTGGCGGTCCCCGGCACCGCGGGCCGGGCCCACCGGATCGGCGGGCTGGAGAAAGCCGACGGCAGCGGCGATATCTCCTACGATCCGGACAATCACGATCTGATGGTGCGGTTGCGGCAGGCCAAGATCGACGGGATCACGGTGCCGCCGGCCGAGGTGGACGATCCCGACGGCGTGGCCGAGGTCCTGTTGGTGGGCTGGGGCAGCTCCTACGGGCCGATCGGTGAGGCGTGCCGACGAGTACGGCGCCGAGGCGGACGAGTGGCCCAGCTGCATCTGCGGCATCTGAATCCGCTGCCGCCCGATCTGGGCGAGATCCTGCGCCGGTATCCCACAGTGGTCGCCCCGGAGATGAACGGCGGTCAGCTGGCCATGCTGCTGCGCGCCGAGTACCTGGTGGACGTCCAACCGTGGACCAAGGTCGCGGGTACGGCGTTCTCCGCCCAGGAACTCGTCGGCGTCATCGACGCGGCGCTGGACGGCACCCTGGCCGGACTCGAGCACGACAAGGCCCGCGCCGCGCGGGCCCGGGCCACGTATCGCACGAACGGGGGCGCATCATGACCATCGTCGAAACATCGCTGACCGGGACCGAGCTGGGACTCACACCGGTCTCCGGCCTGTCCGGGGTGCCGACGGCCGACGGCCCGCAGAAGGCCAAGGACTACACCTCCGACCAGGAGGTGCGCTGGTGCCCCGGCTGCGGCGACTACGTCATCCTCGCCACGGTCCGTGGTTTCCTGGCCGACCTCGGCCTGCGCCGGGAGAACCTGATGTTCGTCTCGGGGATCGGCTGCTCGAGCCGTTTCCCCTACTACCTCGACGCCTACGGTATCCACTCCATCCACGGCCGCGCACCGGCCATCGCCACCGGTCTGGCGGTGACCCGCCCGGATCTGTCGGTCTGGGTGGTCACCGGCGACGGTGACGCCCTCTCCATCGGCGGCAACCATCTGATCCATGCGCTGCGCCGCAACGTCAATATGACGATCCTGCTGTTCAACAACCGGATCTACGGCCTGACCAAAGGCCAGTACTCCCCCACCTCGGAACCGGGAAAGGTGACCAAATCGACCCCGATGGGTTCGGTGGACCACCCGTTCAACACCCTGTCGGTGGCCCTGGGTGCCGAAGCCACCTTCGCGGCCCGCGCTCTGGACTCCGACCGCACCGGCCTGAACGAGGTACTGCGCGCCGCGGCCGAACACCGCGGCACCTCCTTCGTGGAGATCCTGCAGGACTGCCCGATCTTCAACGACGGATCCTTCGACGTACTGCGCCGCGGGGACAGCGAATCCCGGCTGATCCGCCTGCGCCACGGGGAACCGCTGCGGTTCGGCGCGGACGGTGAATACGCCGTGATACGTCGAGGTTTCGGTCTCGCCGTGGTGCCGTCGGCGAATGTGCCCGACGACGAGATCGTGGTGCACGACGCCCATACCGACGACCCCGAATACGCCTACGCGCTGTCCCGGCTCTCCGATCAGGACCTGGACCATGTGGTCACGGGTGTCTTCCGGGCGGTTGACCGACCCACCTACGACGACGGAGTCCGGGCCCAGACCGCCGCGGCCCGGGAACGGTTCCCGGTGACCGGCGATTCGCTACAGAATCTGCTCACCGGCTCCGAGACCTGGACGGTGGGCTGAGGGTTCCGTTCGGCGCGCGGACAGCCTGCCAGACGTGGGTCCGGTGGCGGTCTCGCGCCCGCGCAACGGTGCGGTGACCTCGGTGTCCGGCGGCCGGCCGCAGCCTACGACACGGTTCGCGACAGCTACCCGGATACGCGACGAATCCCCGGCCACGCACCCCCGGTGGTGGAGCGTGGCCGCCCGGAGAACACGTCCCGAGCGCCGGCGCGTTCCCTCGGAGCGGGCCCCGCTGCCGCGCTCAGTACAGGGTGGCGATCTCCTGATCGGTGAGCACGATCGGCGCGACGTAATCCTTGGCCCGGGTCAGCGTCACCGCGCGGTACAGCGGCCGCTGCGGCAGTGGCGCGTCACGTGCCTCGGCGCGGAGCTGATGGACCAGCAGCTCGGCGACCGCGAGCGCCGCGGGGAGTTCGCTGCGCACCAAGGCGTCCGCCAGCCGGCGCAACCCCAGCAGGTGCAGTTCCCGACCACTTCCCGCGTCGGTGTACATGGCCAGCGGGACGACCTGCCGGTCCGGGCCGGCGGTGAGCCGCAACACCAGGCGGCTGAGCCGGCCCGGATACACCAGCAGCTCGACGCCGGTGACGTCCGCGATATCGAGGGGCCGGGTGCCGAGCAGGGTGCGCGCGTTGATCACGGTCCCCTGTAGCCACAGGCGCCGCCGCCGGACCGCCAGGACATAGCCCACGGCCGGGACGGCAACCACCAGCACCGCCACCAGACCGACCACCGGGCCGGATACGAGGCCGACGATCAGGCCTACCCCGAGAGCGAGGGCGATCGCGACCGCTGCGAGTCGTCGCAGCACCGGCCCGTAGACCTCCGGGGCGACCAGATCCAGCCCGATTCGCTGGGCGTCGTCGGGCAGGGGTGCATCGGTCACGGCAGGCGCATTTCGGTCCGGGGGCAGGGTCGCACCGGACAGTACTACGACACGTCGCACAGCGCGCATCTCGCGACTGCCGACGGCCATGGCGACTACTGCGCAGTCAGCGTGGTGACGATCTCGTCGAGCGGGATCTGCCGCTGGTCCCCGGTCCGCATATCCTTCAGCCCGACGGTCCCCTCGGCCAGATCTCGATCGCCCAGGATCAGCGTGGCGCGCGCCCCCGACCGGTCTGCGGCCTTCATGGCGCCCTTCACTCCGCGGTCACCGTAGGCCAGGTCCACCCGGACCCCCGCGGCGCGCAGTTCACCGGCCAGGATTACCATTCGCTGCTTGGCGGCCTCGCCGAGCGCGACACCGAACACCTCACAGCGGGCCGGGTCGCCCGCCGTGACGCCCTCGGCGGCCAGTGCCAGGACCGTGCGGTCGACACCGAGACCGAACCCGATCCCGGACAGTGCCTGCCCGCCCAGCTCGGCCATCAGTCCGTCGTAGCGGCCGCCGCCGCCGATGCCGGACTGGGCGCCCAATCCGTCGTGCACGAACTCGAAGGTCGTCTTCGTGTAGTAGTCCAGCCCGCGCACCATGCGCGGATTCAGGACATACGGCACGCCGAGCGCGTCGAGGTGCGCGAGAACCCGGTCGAAATGGGTCTTCGCAGATTCGGACAGGTGATCGATCATGAGCGGCGCCGCGGCGGTCATCTCCCGCACCTCGGGTCGCTTGTCGTCGAGCACGCGCAGCGGGTTGATCTCCGCGCGACGCCGCGTCTCGGCGTCCAGGTCCAGCCCGAACAGGAACTCCTGCAGCCGCTCGCGATACTGCGGGCGGCAGGTCTCGTCACCGAGCGAAGTGATCTCCAGCCGGAACCCGGTCAGGCCCAGGCTCCGGAATCCGGCCTCGGCGACCGCGATGACCTCGGCGTCCAACGCGGGATCGTCGACACCGATGGCCTCCACGCCGACCTGCTGCAACTGCCGGTATCGGCCCTTCTGCGGCCGCTCGTAGCGGAAGAAGGGGCCGGCGTAGCTCAGCTTGACCGGCAGCTGGCCGCGGTCCAGGCCGTGTTCGATCACCGCACGCATCACTCCGGCGGTGCCCTCGGGGCGGAGGGTGACGCTGCGATCACTGCGATCGGAGAAGGTGAACATCTCCTTGCTCACCACATCGGTGGATTCGCCGACACCACGGGCGAACAGTTCGGTGTCCTCGAAGACCGGCAGCTCGATATGCCCGTACCCGGCGAGGCGGGCGGCGCGGAGCAGACCGTCGCGCACCGCGACGAACTCGGCCGAACCGGGCGGAACGTAATCCGGCACCCCCTTCGGGGCGGAGAAGCTGCTGGTCTTGGTCACGGTGAACCAGTTTCCCCCACCCGCCCCGGCCGAGTCCAACCGGTTCCGCCGTACCCGCGCCCCGCGGCGACCGGTCCGGTCGATTTCCGGGTGCCGGGCGCCGGAGATGGCAGACTCTAGTGCCGGAAGCAACAGACCAGCCGCGACCGGCCGGGCCTGCCGGCCCGGCCGCCGCACGGGAGGAACGTGGTAGTGCCCAGCAACGAACAACGCCGAGCGGCGGCGAAACGCAAGCTGGAACGACAGCTCGCCAATCGGGCCGAACGCGCGCGCAAGCGTAAACAACTGACCATCGCCGGATCGGCGCTCGGGGTCGTCGTGGTGATCGCCGCGGTGACCGGGGTGTACTTTCTGACCCGCGGCGGCGAGAGCGCCGATACCGCCTCCAATGCCTCACAGACACCGGACGCCTCGCTGTCCAGCACGCCGGGCGCGGCCCCGCCCCCGCCCGCGGCCGCCAAACCGGCCAGCGTGAACTGCAACTACCGGGACAGCGCGGAACCCGCATCCAAGCCGGTGCAGAAGCCGCGCGCGGAGGGCATCCAGACCGGCGACGGCAACTCCGCGCTGAGCATCAGCGTGGACACCAACCAGGGACCACTGGGGCTGACGCTGAACAACGCCGAGTCGCCGTGCACGGTGAACAGCTTCGCCAGTCTGGCCGGCCAGGGCTATTTCGACGGCACCAACTGCCACCGGCTCACCCAGGGTGAGGGCCTGAAGGTGCTGCAGTGCGGTGACCCGACCGGCACCGGTACCGGTGGCCCGGGGTACGAATTCGACAACGAGTACCCCACCGATCAGTTCGCGCCGGACGATCCGGCGTTGCAGCAGCCGATCAGTTACGCACGCGGCGTGCTGGCCATGGCCAACGCCGGACCGGGCACCAACGGCAGCCAGTTCTTCATCGTCTACGGCGATTCGATGCTCCCGCCGAACTACACCATCTTCGGCACCGTGGACGAGGGCGGCCTGGCGACCCTGGACAAGATCGCCGGTCAGGGCCAGGACGAATCCAACGGCCCCGGCGACGGTAAACCCACCCAGCCGGTCACGCTGAACTCGGTACGGATCGACTGATCTCGGCAGCCCGGTCGCCGGGCGCGTTCGGCTCACCTCGGGTTCCGGCGATATATGCTGGTCGGCGCAACGTAGCGAAGACTGAGCCCCCATTTCTCGGGTAATCTCGAAAAAGGGAGTGCGCGTGACCAAGTCGTGCTCTCCGGCCGCAGTTCCGGGCCGGGGCATCGCTCGCGAGTTCTCCCGGTGTTCGCGTCGCGCCGGGCGTACTTTCGCCGGGCGGTTCCGCGGGCCGGCCGGCGGATCCCGATCCGCCGGCTCGGTCCGTTACGCCGGGGCACCACAACATCCAATAGTGCACACCGCAGTATCGGGGAGCAGCCATGTCCGAGGAACTGGACGACATCGGCCGGGAAACCGCGGCCATGATGAAGACGATGTTGCAGATCGCGACATTGGTCGCACTCAAGGCCCGGGAACGTGGCCAGCGTGAAGCCGAGATGCGGGTCAAGATGACCGAGGCCCGGGTGAAAGAGGCCCGGGAGCTGCAGATCCGGGAGGCGCGCGATGCCAAGGCCAAGGATCCGCGCAACCTCGCCCTGGCCCAGACCATTTCACGGTCGGTCGCGGAGGTCGGGCCACCGGGCACCTCGGTACCGCACCGGGAAACGCCCGGTTATCGCGGCGTCCAACTCGAGAAGGACCGCTTCTCGATGAGTTCGTTCGCCGAGAAATCCGACCAGGTGAGCAACGCGGCGGACGCGGTGCGCTACGACTCGGTGGAGCGGCGGGCGGCCCTGGCCGCGCATCTGGCCAAAATCGGTGTCGCACCCGAACTGGCCGCGGCGCGGATGCTGGTCGAGGTCGGACAGGCCACCCCGCCGAGCGAGGCGGTGCGTAACCGGCCCGATCGGGCACCGTCGGTGCAACGCGCCCGGGAGCAGGAACTGGCCCGGGGTCTCGAACGCAGCCGTTAGGCCGGGAGTTGCGGCCGGAATACGAGAGAACGCCCGTCCAGCAGGACGGGCGTTCTCCGTATCCGGTACCGGCGAGTCGTCAGCTCTTGACTTCGCTACCGGCCGGCCGGACGGGTGCCTCGGCCTCTTCGGTGCTGTCGAACGGGTCGCTGAACATGCCATCGGGCGGAGCCGTCAGCGGCAGCGGTACCAGCATGTCCTTGTGCCCGTTGCGCACGCTGCAATATTTGAACGGGCCCTTCGGATCGAGGAGTACGGCCATGTGCTGGTCGGCGTGGTCGAGGAACCAGACGCTCATACCGGTGGCGCCGTCCTGTCGCAGATGCTCCCAGGCCCGCCACATCGCGTCCAGGCGCGCGATGGCCTCCGTATGCTTCCACCACTCGGGGCACCACACGGTATCGCTGAGATCGCTGACCTGCCGTCGGTAGACGACGCTGAGGTAGTTCTCGACGAACTCCACCACGTTCCTGTAGGTCGGTATCTGCTGCTCTCGCGAAGTCTCGGTCACAGCGGTCGAACCTCCTGCCTCTCTCCCGGCCCGTTCTCCGGACCCGGTGGTGTCCCGCCCGGACCGTTATCCGGTTCCGTCTGTGCTCCCGCGGGCTTCTTGTCCAAGATCGTCGGAGCGCCCGCCGGGCCGTGATCCGGTTCCGGGGGTTTCTCCTTGACCAGCGCGGGAGAACCGATGAGATCGGTGACCAATGTCTTGCGCTGTGGGTCGTGCTGTTCGATGGACTTCTTCACCGCGGCCGCGTAGTCGCCCTCCCACCACGGCACCGTGCGCACCAGCACCGGCGGTGCGCCGGAGGAGAATACAATGGCCCGGCCCCGCGGCAGCGTCGCCAATGCCTGCACGGTGAAGGTCTTGGAGGACCCCAGCGACCGTGAATAGCTCTTACCGCCCTTGGATTCGGAGACCGATGCGGAGATGGCGGAATGCTCGCCGATGGCCTCGGACCGCTCCCGCAGGAAGTTGGTGTCGTCGACACCGCTGCCGAGCACCTTGATATTGGCCGCCGACCACAGTGCGTTCATCCCGTCGTCACCCCAGCACCGGGCACCCTGCGCCCAGGACTGCAGCACGGTCATGACCACGATGCCGCGCGAGCCGAAATGGCTGTACTGCTTGGGCAGATCTTTCCACCGGACCACGTTCGCGGCCTCGTCCAGCACGGCCAGCAACGGAATCGGCAAGCGTCCGTAGGCCGAACGCGACGCCTTGCGCATCGCCACATCGATCACGGCCTCGGTGAGCGCGCTCACCAGCGGGGCCGCCGAACCGCGGCCCTCCAGCGACAGGCTGTAGAGGGTGCCGTTCTTCTCGATGAACTCCAGTTCGTCGAACTGGGCCCGGGCCGGCTCGTGCTTCGCCGGGTCGTGGGGGGTGACCCACTTGTGCACATTGCGCAGTTTCAGGCAGCGCACCATCTTCTTGGCGGTGCCGAAGATTCCGCTGCGGGTCCGCGGGTCGGCGTTGTACTGCGCCGCCAGACCGGAGGCGGAGAAATCGTGGCCCGCGTCGCGCAGGAACTTGATCGG
Organism: Nocardia sp. NPDC050193; assembly: GCA_040674215.1. Taxonomy (GTDB): domain Bacteria; phylum Actinomycetota; class Actinomycetes; order Mycobacteriales; family Mycobacteriaceae; genus Nocardia. Next base: position 76,924 of record JBFARE010000040.1, read on the forward strand.
TTCGATGTTCTGCGGATCGGTCACCCACTCCCAGATCTGGGTGATCGGCTTCTTCGCGATCGCGGCGGCCAGGAAGAGTCCGGCCAGCAGATCCTCGGCCTCCGGATCGAAGAAGGCGTCGTTGCGGGAATCGGAACCGCTGTCGCTGTCGGCGAAATGGCCGGCCAGGCGAGCGGCCCGCATCTCACAGCCGTCGCTGTTCGCATCCACCCAGGCCAGCGGGTTCCAGTACCAGGTGGGCTCTTCGGCGGCCACGCCCTGCGGGTCGAAGACGAAGGTGCGGCTGCCCTTGGCCTCGCGGACATCGCGGGTCGCGTCCACCACATCGCGTTTGTTCGAGGTGGCCAGGACGGGGCCGATGGCGGTGAGGATCGCCGGGATGACCCGTGAGGTCGATTTACCCTGCCGCGGGCCCCAGATGTCCAGGTGCAGGTCCTCGTAGGAGCCGTACAGCATCGTGCCGTCGGCGACGGCGACCCCGATCGGTACCCCGGGTGCGTCGTTGTAGCCGAGCTTGACGCCCATGTTCTGGGCCTTCTCCCGGACTCCGGCCTCGGTCAAGGCGGCGATGGCGCCGCCGTTGCCCATCACATCGGCCTTGTCGTCCACGGCGAGGCGGCCCACCAGCCGTCTGGCCGTGGCCCGCCGCCGGTACAGCACGAAAAGGGCCAGCGCGAGTAGTACGAGCAGCAGGATCACCGTCGTACCGGTGGGCCAGTGCAGCTCACCCTTGACCATCCCGGCGATGATATCGATCGGGTTGATCGGCATGTCCTGCTTCTGCAGCGAGAGCATATTGCCCAGATGCAGGGCCACCCATACGGTTCCCAGGACGGCGCCGCCGACGTAGATCGCGATGAGGGTCAGATCGGGCCCGATCGCGGCCGGGTCCTTCACCGGTTTCTTCTTGGCCATTACTGCCTCCTGAATGATGCCTGCCGGGTCACCGGTAACCGTCCAGACGCCAACCCTGCGGCGTACGAACGACGGTCGCGATGACGGTGGACGGCGCCAGAGGTTCCTCGCGGCCGTCCGGATAGACGACGGTCTGCTCGATTCCGATCTTGAATTGCTGCACACCGGGATCCGGTCCGGCCGGCGGCCGGTCGCCGGAGGCGAAGGTGAACGCCTCCACCCGCGCCCCGGCCGCGGCCCAGTCACCCCACTGCAGTGAGACCGCCGGCGCGCCGGCGGTGGCCGTCGACGCGTCCAACACCCGGGTCAGACTGGGGCCCAGCCATTTCCGCGCTCTTTCCAGCGAGGCGCCCGGAACCTCGGTGGCGGGCTCCCATCGATAGATCTCGCGCAGCGCCGCCACCGCGACCCCGTCCGGGGTCACCGGATCCGGGGCGGGCACGGCCTCGAGCCGCCGGAGGGTCGAGGTGGCCACGGTGCCACCCGATCCCACGTCCTCGCCACTGCCGCCGCATCCGCTCAGTACCGTGATGCCCAGCATCAGCACCACCACCAGTCCCGCACCAGCACTCGTCTTCTCTTTCCAGGCTAACCGCCCGGACCTCGTAAACGGCGCCGATCCGCGCGTGTTCACAGCACCCTCCTCGTCCGGGCGTCACCGGGTACGGCAGTTTCGGCCACGCCGCCGGGAGAGTCCGCGGTCAGCGCGGGCGCCGCCTGGATCATCTGCCCATTCCCGCTGTAGATCCCGACCCGCGCGGGTCCGCGCGGCCCGAATTCGCTGAACACCAGATCCCCCGGTTGCGCCTTGGCGATCGGCACCTCTGTCCCGGCCTCCCACTGCTGTTCGGCGGTGCGTGGCAGCGAGACCGCACCGGACGAGGCGGCGAATACCGCCGCCGAGGTCAGGCCCGGCCCGTCGAGCCCGCCGCTGCTGGGGCCCTGCGGGCCACCACCACCCCACACGTAGGGAGTGCCCAGCCATTCGTGCGCGGCCTGGACAACCTGGTCACCGGCCGACCCTTCACTGTCGGGGGTGAAACGCCCGGCGGCTCCCGGGTCGCGGTATTCCGCTTCCATGGCCAGGATGTTCGTGACGTAGGGCTGGGTCTCGGAGTAGTGCGCGGCCACCTGGTTCGGCATACCGCCCGAAGCCAGCACCGCGCCCTCACCCGCGTTGTAGGCGGCCAGCGTCAGCGCCACCACGTCGCCCCGCACCCGCCCCTCGCCGAGCCAGCCGGTGATCTTGTGCGCGATCGCGCACATGTACCGGCCCTGTCCGACGATGGCGTCACCGTCGTCCCACACGCTGGCCACCCCGTTACCGTCGGCATCGATCACGTATGGCTGCCCGTCGTCGGGATTGATGCTCGCGGCGGTGCCGGGCAGGAACTGCGCGAGCCCCTGCGCGCCCGCGGGCGAGGTGAGCCCACGCCGGAAACCGGACTCCTGCCGCCCCTGCGCGGCCAGCAGGGACGGGGTGACCTCGGGGCACAGCGATCCCGCGCGGCGGTACCAGATCTCCAGTTCCGGGGGCACCTTCCCATTGGCCAGTGCCCCGCCCGGCGTGCCGAAACCGCGCACACACGCCGGGTCGGTGGAATAGGCGCGGGCCCCACCCAGATCGGGGGTGGGCGCACCGTCGAGCCAGGGCATCGGGTCGATCTGCCGGCCGCCGGTGAACCGGCCGCCCGGCACGATTTCGAAATGCAGGTGGGGACCGCTGGATTCCCCGGCCGAGCCCACCGCGCCGATATGCTGGCCGGCCTGCACGACCTGGCCGACCCGAACCAGTACCCCGCTGTCCCACATATGCCCGTACACCGCGGAATACGCGCGCCCGTTGCCCTCGTCGACCGAATCCACCACGATCCAGTTCCCGAAACCGGAGGCCGGTCCCGCGGCCACCACGACTCCGTCGGCCACCGAGAAGATCGGGGTGCCGTCCGGCGCGGCCAGGTCGACACCCTTGTGCCCGCCACCGCGCGAACCGAACACATCCGAGACCGAATAGGTGCCGTCGGCCATCGGCCAACTGCGGCCCAGCGGACCCGCGCCGGCGGCCAGCGAGGGCGTCGCGGTCGCGGTGGGGTTGGCGGTGGAACCGTCCGGTGTTCCGGTCTCGGCGGCCGCACGCGGGTCACCGGGTGGGTATCCACCCAGCGGCGGCAGCGTCGCCCGGCTCGGGTCGATCACCGACCCACCCTCGCACGGGTCGTCCACGGCGGGCATCACGATGACGAGAATGACCGTCATCAGGCCGAGTACCAGACCGAGACAGGTCCACAGCACCGATTTCGCGTTCACCGCGCTCCCACGGGGTTCACGTGTCGCGCCGGGTTTCGTTGAGGGTGTCGGCCAGGGCGCGGTTCACCTCCGCGGCCGCCGCCAGTTGCTGCTGTAGCGCGGCGACCTTGCGGCGGAGGGCCGCCGCGTCCATTCGCTCCAGGCTCGGTCCCTCCGCCGCGCGCACCCAGTTGCGTACCGAATTGGTGTGTACCCCGATCTGTTCGGCGACCAGCCGGCACGCCTCCGATTCACTGCGCAGTTTCCCGGTGAGCGCGAGCACCTGTTCGACCGCGGCGGCCCGGACCTCCGGCGAGACCCGGCGATAGGACCGATGCGGCATCATGAATTGCTCCCGCCTACCGGATACGTACCGTCCGGCGCCGCGGCCTGTTCGGCCGCATAGCGCCCCGGGTAGGAGGTGAATTCCTCGAAACGCTGATTGGTGTCGTGGATTCCGCTGAGCCGCTCGGCCGCGGTGAATTCCATATGGAAGGGAATGCCCGGCCGCCGGTCCTCACCGATCTTCAGCAGGAACTTGCCGGTACCCGGCGGCGATGGTCTGACCTGACCCGGTCTGAGGGCCTCACCGGTCAGGGCCTGTGGCGCCGACCAACTGGTCACCATCTCCTCTTCGGCCGCGGTGAACGGGACCGTGCTGTCCAGTCGTTTGATCTCCTCGGCGGGCAGGGCACCGAAGATCTTGGCGCGGGCCCGCTCCAGGAATCCGAGGGCCTTGGCGATGGCGGCTTCCGAACCCAGCGACTGCAGATCCTTGATGGTGTGGCTGATCATGATCAGGGCGGTGGCGATACCGCGCTGCAGCCGGGTGAGTTCGTCGACCCGGTCGACCATGAAATCGCCCAGGCCCAGTACCTGCCACAGCTCGTCCATCACGACCTGGAAGTACCGCTGCGGGGCCATACCCGCGTCGGTGAGCGTATGCGCCGCCTCGACGGCGGCGAAGCCGTCGGCCCAGCAGGCCAGCATGACCGCGGCCTTGAGCTTCTTGTCCCCGTTCGGGATATGGGAGACGTCGATGCATACCGCGACCGAATCGGTATCGATCGGCACCGAGGTCTGCCCGTTGAACACCGCGCCGAACGGCCCCTGGGTGAGGGCACGCAGCGACCGCCGCAACCCGCGGATCGCCTCGTGGTACTCGGTGGGGCTGTCGGCGCCGGCATCGAGCATCATCTCCTCGCCGCCGGCGACGATGACCTCGAGCAGATTCTCCATGATCGGCGGCTGATCCGGCGTGAATCCGCTGCCCGGCCGGTACAGGATGCGTAGGGCGGTGGAGATCAGTGTCTCCTCGTAATCACGTACCCGCGCGCCTCGCACCAGTTCCACCAGACCGGCGATCAGTGTCACCTGCCGGGCCCGCAGATCCTGCAGCACCTGCAGTTGCAATTCGGGATGCTCTTCCAGCCGCGGCACGATATCGCCGAGCACGCCGCCGGCCAGCGGGTTGAGTTTGCCGTGGCCGTACCCGAGATCGATCACCTGACCGCCGACGAGTTCCACCAGCTGCCGGTAGTCGGGTTTCACATCGGCGAGCACCAGCGGGGTGATGTTCTGCGCGACCCCGCCGAGCACGATCCGCCGAACCAGCGACGATTTACCGAAGCCGTTGAGGCCCAGGACGAACAGGCTCGGCGCGGTGATGAAACTACCGCGCATGAACCAGTTCATCGGATCGAAGCACACCGGGGCACCGGTATGCAGATGGGAACCCAGCGGTGTACCGATCAGCGGTGCGCCGGCGCCGACCGACCACGGCCACAGCCCCGCGACCTGCGCGGTGGTGGCCCGGTACTCGACCGGGCGGCCCACCACGTTCATCCGGCCACCGCCGGGCCCGGCGAACCCACGGTCGGTCAACTGGGCGGTCTGGCGGTCGAATCCGTCCTGATATTCCTGTTCGGCGCGCGCGGCGTAGTTGCGGCGGCGGATATCGTCGGTGCGGATCCGGAAGGTGGCCCAGGCGGCGCGGATACCCGCGCCTTCCCGGCTCACCTCCTCGAGCCGCGAGCGGGTGGCTGCGTCGAGCAGCGGCGGGCCCTGCTGGCGGCGTTTCTCGGCCCGCGCCTTGGCCCGGCGGGCCGCCTTGTCGAACTCCGGTGTGCCCATCGCCCGGTCGGCGGCCGTATCCACCCGGTTGCGGCGGGCCCGCTCCCGGGCGCCCGCCTCGCCGTCACGCCCGGTACGGGACCGGCGATCGGCTCGCGAGCGTTCGGGATCGTGCCGTTCGTCGGCGCCGGATCCGCGCCGACCGTCCCGGATATGCCGTTCGTCCTCCCGGCCGGATCGCGACCGGTCGCCGGTGGCGACCCGGGTTCTGTTGCGCTCCCGTACGGGTGGCTCGTGCTCGCGTGCCATCAGTCGTTCACCCCGCCAATGCTTTGGGAATGGTCGCGTGCTCGGGCAGGATCACCCCGCAACCGAGCGAGGCCGCGAAGGCCGCCGCCTGGTAGCGGTAGCAGCGGCGGATCTTGAGCCGGGCCTGCGTGGACAGGTCGCGGGTGATCGCCTCGATCCGCGGCAGGTCACCGCGGTTCGGCTCGGTGATGGTGACCAGGGCGCCGAACCGCGTGACACCGTGACCGCGGGCCTGCTCCTCCCGTGCCTGCTGGGTCGCGCCGACCCGCAGGGTCGCCGACGCCGACACCACACCGCGTTCGCTCTGCTGGGCGACCAGGGCGTTCTTGAAGTCATCGTCGACGATCTCGGCCGCGTCGGCCGCCGAATGCGGCCGGTACACGATGGCGATCCGCTTCCGCGGCACCTCCGGGTTCGGCGCCAGCAGTCGCTGCAGCACCCGCTCGTCCACCGCACCTTCCGGGGCGGTATCCATTTCCCAGGTCACCGACCGGCCGCCGTCGTGGATGAGGTGGTCCCATTTCTCGTCGTGCGAGACCGGCCCGGCGTCGGCCCAGTCCAGGCCGTGGCCCTCGGGCTCGCCCGCGGCCACCTCGAGGTCGGCCTGGGAGGCGGGGTCGTAGCTGCGCCGGATGAACGAGATCACCTCGTCGGCCGACATGGGCTGGGCGCGGACCCCGGCTTCGGCGAGCGCGGCACAGATACCCGGTAGTCGGCGGCCGATCTCGACCGCTTCCTCCGCCGGGTTCTTGCGACGCTCGGCGGTGGTCGCCTTGAAGGTGATGGCGACTCGGGGCAGCAGTTGCACCCGCTCCTGCGGCAATTCGGTGGCCAGCTCGTACATCACCTGCTGTGCCAGATCCGGCGCCTCCGGCCGGGTGATGGTGGAAACCTCGGTGAGCAGCCGGTTCCCGGTTTCCGGGACGGTGTCGATCACCGGCACCACGGCGACGATATCGCTGGTTTGGCCGACCGAGGCGAGGAAGGTGCCCCAGGCCGATACCCAGCGGTCGATCACCGGCTGGTCCACCGCCTCATGACCCTGCGGCCATGCCCGCAGCACCACCGTGTACTGCGCGAACTGCGGCAGGTGGATCATCCCGAAGCTGTAACCGCCGGCGTCGATCCCCTCGTAGAGCTTGGAGGGCGCGAGCAACCCCGGCAGCCGGGTGAAACCACCCGGCACCCGGGAGAACCGGCCGCCGCGGTACACGTGCTCACCGCGATTACGCGAACGCATCCAGTGGAACATCATCAATCCCGTCTCGTAGCCCGAACGCCCACCGCGCCGCATGACGAGGGGGGCCATGATCACCACACCGACCCCGCCGACGACGGCGCCCCACTGGAACCCGCCGATCATGGCGGTGAGCAGCGCGGTGATCACCACCACGAAGCCGAGCACGGTCTCTTCCCACCGCAGCCCGAAAAGTCCGGCGCTGCGGGGTTTCTGCCACAGACCGTAGGAACGGCGTTCGTAGATTTCGGTGCTCGTCATCGCGGAATGGTGCTCCTACCGAGGTCGGGGGAACGGTTGGTCCAGCGGTCACCCGCCACATCGCCCATGGCCTGGTCCGCGCGGGTCATCCCGGCGGTCGCGGCGCGGGTCGCGCCCATTCTGTTGGCCACACGGGACGCACCGGACGGTACACCGCCCGGGGACCCACTCGACCGAGGTCCCTGTCCACCGGCCGGCGCGCCGCCACCGCCGCCACCGCGCGGTCTGGTCGCGGTCGGCCATGGCGACGCGCAATCCGAAGACACCGATCTCGACCTGACACCAGAGGGCACGGTCCACCAGGCCCGCCCGCTGCTGA
>JBFARE010000041.1:0-83518 GCA_040674215.1 Nocardia sp. NPDC050193
CGCCCCATGGATCGGGTGGCAGCGGTAATCCGCTGGCCAGCGGTATCGCCGCATACCATCGCAGCCGCGCGGATCTGGTGCGATCACATCTGGACCGGAGAGCATGCCCAGCATGTTCAGCCACACGATGTATTTCAGGAAGCCAGGCATATCGATCTTTCTCGGTTGTCGGTCCTGGTCATCGAACGACAACCAGCTACGGATCGCCCTCCGAATCCCACGCGCAACACTGGAATGCGTGCGCTACTGCGTCTTTCGGCCGCCGATGCGTGTTCGTTACATTCCGGCCTACCGGACGGCATTCCGCTGGTCACCGCTATCGGGCTCGGGCGATGGTGGTCTATGCGCGAGGACGCGGGACCGCCACCGACCCTGCGGCCGCCGGTCGGCGGGCCTGGTCACAGCGGCAGCAGGTGATGCTTGCGCGGGTAGCGGATGACCTTTTTGTCGCGCAGCAGGTGCAGGGCCCGCCGGAGCTCCAACCGCGTGGCCGACGGCTCGATCACGCTATCGATGTAGCCGCGCTCGGCCGCGACCCATGGGGTGGCGACGGTCGCGTTGTAGAAGTCGATCATCTGCTGCCGCAGCGCGGCGCGCTGATCCTCGGGTGTCGCGTCGAGGACTTTGCGCTGGGTCAGGCCCACCGCGCTCTCGGCGCCCATGACCGCGATACGCGCGGTGGGCCAGGCCAGGTAGATATCGCAGCCGAGAGCCTTGGCACCCATGACCGCCCACCCGCCCCCGTAGGCCTTGCGGACCACCACGGTCACCTTGGGGACGGTGGCCTCCACGTAGGCGAACAGGAACCGGCCGCCGCGTTTGATGACGCCCACCTTCTCCTGTTCCACGCCGGGCAGGAAGCCGGGGGTGTCGACCACCAGCACCAGCGGGATCTCGAAGGCATTGCAGATGTGGATGAAATGCGCGGCCTTGTCGCCGGCCTTGGCGTCGAGCGCGCCCGCGAGCACGGTGGGCTGGTTGGCGACCACACCCACCGGGTGGCCGTCGACGCGGGCGAAACCGGTGATCAGGTTCTTGGTGGCGGCGGCGCCGATCTCGTGGAACTCGCCGTCGTCGAAGATGCGCAACAGTATGTCGTGCATATCGTAGACGGCATTGTCCGAGTCGGGGACCAGCGTGTTCAGGCTCAGATCGGCTTCGGTGACCTCCGGCTCGAGTCCGGGGTTAACGATCGGCGGCAGTTCGACAGCGCTCGACGGCAGGTAGCTCAGGTAGTTGCGGACCCACGCGAAAGCGGCCGCCTCGTCCTCGGCCACATGGTGGATATTGCCGTAGGCGGCCTGATTGTAGGCACCACCGAGCTCCTCCATGTCCACCTTTTCACCGATGGCGTCCTCGATGATCTTGGGCCCGGTGACGAACATGTGCGCGCTCTTGGTGGCGACCACGACATCGGTGCAGATCGGCTGGTAGACCGCGCCGGCCGCGCAGTTACCGAGGATCAGCGAGACCATGGGTACCGCCCCCGAGAGCGGTTCCATCTTGGTCGCCAACTCGCCGTACCAGCGCAGTGACGTCACGGCCTCCTGGACGCGCGCGCCGCCGGAGTCGTTGATACCGACCAGCGGACAGCCCATCCGGCCCGCCAGGTCCATGATGGCGGCGACCTTGCGGCCGAACATCTCGCCGATGGTGCCGCCGTAGACGGTCTGATCATGGGAGAACACCGCGACGGGCCGGCCGTCCACCAGCCCCCGCCCGGTGACCACTCCGTCACCGTAGAGGGCGTCCTTGTCCGCCGGATTCCGCACGAGAGCACCGATCTCCACGAAGGTGCCCGGATCCAGCAGCATGTGGATACGGTCGCGGGCGGACGGTATGCCCTTCCGCGCTCGTTTGGCGGCCCCCGCCTCTCCGGCCGGCTCCTGCGCTAGCTCGAGCTTCTTACGCAGGTCGGCCAGTTTTTCGGCGGTAGAGGTCATCGAGTACATCCTCATTTCTCAGCAGGAAATACCGCACCGTGATCGGGGGTGGATGTCACCGTACCCGGACTGCCGGTCGTCCGGGTTTGTGAGCTCTCACCGATGTCCGTCCGCGCGGGGAGAGCCGGTGGCGCCGCGGTGGTTCCGCCGCATCCCGGACGTCCGAAAACAGACGAAAACGGACGAAAACGGATCGTGAGATGCATTGCCCGGCAACAGATCCAGGCGCCTAATGAAAGAGCGGGCAGCTATGAGAGCTCGAGGAGATCACTCGGTACAGCGAAGGGCATCACCCCAGGAACACGGTCTGGGCTACACCTATATGTGACACCGGGGAGAGCCGGGTCGTCGGCAGGGTCGGCGGGCGACCCGGCCTCGCCGTGGTCGAACCAGCGATGCCGGGGTCTCCGGCACAGTGGACGGAGACCGCGGGGTAAAGGGGGTTTTCGTTGGCAACCGTGTTGAAGGTGCTGTTGGCCGAACGGCATCTGAAGAGCCATCCGGACTTCTTGGCCGCGTACGACAGGTGCGCGGCCCAGCTCGACCCACCCATCCCCCCGGGCCACGGGCCGGCGAAAGCCCAGTATTACCAGTGGCTCTCCGGCCGCATGATCGGGCTACCCCGGGACTATCACTGCCGGGTACTGGAGAAGATGTTCCCGGGCTGGACGGTGGAGGGTTTGTTCCAGATCGCCGGCTCGGCGCCGGCTTCCGACCGGCCCAGGCTCGCAGGCGCGGCCGACGTCGATGTAGTACTCGAGGCATTCTTCGGTGCCGAGATGGTCACGAGCGAAGCGCTTCTCGTGCACCCGTCGTTCGCGTTGACCGAGCCGGTGCACGACCGACCGCCGGGTTTCGCGCGCCGGCGTCTCTTCGGCAGAAAGGACGGTGCCCCCGCGCCCCGGCGGCCCCCGGAAACGCTCGTCGTATCGGAAAGCGACCTGCGCGGTCTGCTGTACGTGCTCGATCTGCTCCAGCGCCATACACGTATTCCGATCAAGGTACGGAGCGACCGCGACGTCGCAGCGCACTACGACCGCGCCTTCGTCAGCTTCGGTCTCGGTGGCAACGACTGTGTCCGCAGATACGCCGAGATCGCCGAGCATCCGCTGTTCACCGTCGACGGTAGTGCTACCGGCGCCAGCTTCTCCCCACAGCGTGTGCAGCTCAGCGACGGACGTCGTTTCGACGCGCACGGCGTCACCGATATCGGCATCATTGCGCGGGTGCGTCCGAGCCGAGACCTGCACCCCGGTCGATACTGGGTGTACTGCGGGGGCCTGGGCCGGCGCGGCACCGCGGGAGCGGGCCGGTACCTCGCCGATAATTGGCGCCCATTGCAGCGCAGTGTCGGCGACCACGACTTCGTCGCGATCGTCGGACTCCACAAGCACTCCGACGAGGCGAGCGGTATGGAACACCTGCTGATCGATTCGGCCGGATAACTCGCCGCCGGACACAATCCACAGCGGTCCGGCCGGGTGGCGTCGGACGCTGCGGAACAGGGCATCACGCCCGGCGCGGGACCACGAGGCCGGATTCGTAGGCGAGCACCACCAATTGGGCGCGGTCGCGGGCATGAAGTTTGGTCATGGCACGGTTGACGTGGGTTTTGGCGGTGAGCGGGCTGATCACCAGGTGGGCGGCGATCTCATTGTTCGAAAGACCGCGCGCGACGAGGACGACCACCTCCCGCTCACGGGCGGTCAGCTCGGTCGTTCCGGCGATCCGGTCCGGGGCCGGCGGCCGGCTGACGTATCGGTCGATCAGCTTGCGGGTGATCGACGGCGCGAGCAGCGCGTCACCGCGGGCCGCGACCCGGACCGCATGCACGAAGTCTTCCGGGTGGATGTCTTTGACCAGGAATCCGGCCGCGCCCGCCCGCAGGGCGTCGAAAACGTGCTCGTCGAGACCGTAATTGGTCAGGATCACCACGTGAACTCCGGTCAGGGCCGGGTCCCCGGCGATACGCCGGGTCGCCTCGATGCCGTCCACGACCGGCATCTGGATGTCCACCAGCGCGATATCGGGCAGGTGCTCGCGAGCCAGCTCGACACCCCGGGCGCCGTCGGCGGCCTCGGCCACGACCTCGATATCGTCTTCCAACTCGAGCAGTGCACGGAAACCGCTGCGGATCAACGGCTGATCGTCGATCAGCAGGACACGGATCACGGCGTGCGCTCCACGGGCAGTTCGGCTCGGACGCTGAACCCGCCCTCGCCGCGGGGCGCGGCGTGTAACCGGCCGCCGAGGGCGGTGACCCGTTCGCGCATCCCCAGTAGTCCCACCCCCGGCTCGGACATGATGTCCGGGGTGGCTCGACCGTCGTCGTCCACCCGGATCACCACAGAGTCCGGGTGGTAATCGATACGGACCGTCGCGGTGCCGGCGGCGGAGTGCCGGGTGATATTGGTCAGCGACTCCTGGATGATCCGGTACGCGGTCCGGTCCACGGCCACCGGCAGGGGGTCGCGCTGCCCGGCAACCGTCAATGTCGCGTCCAGACCGGTAGTGCGGATGCGGTCCACCAGCTCGGTGACATGATCGAGTCCGTACGACGGTGGGCGGTCGTCGCGCAGGACCGCCAGGGTGGCCCGCAGCTCCCGGGAGGCCTCGCGCCCGGCCTCCAGGATCGCGAGCAGCGCGTCGGGCACCTGCTCGCCGCGTCGGCGGGCCGCGTGGACGGCTACCTCGGCCTGTACTTTGATCACCGAAATCTGGTGGGTTAGTGAATCGTGCAGCTCCCGTGCGATATGTAACCGCTCCTCGTCGGCCCGGCGCCGCGCGGTCTCCTCCCGGGTACGTTCGGCCTCGTCGGCGCGTCGCTCGGCCTGCCGCAACGCTTCGCCCGCCGCGCCCGCGGCGACCAGCCACGCCAACTGCAGCGCGTCCCGGGACTCCATGAATGCCTCGCTCACGAGCAGCTCGCGCGGCGAAACCAGCAGCGCCAAGGGCATGGCCGCCACCATGGCCACCGACCCCGCCACGGCCGCCACCCAGCGCCCGGCGCGGACAGCCGCGTACACGGCGACCAGGAACGCGACCGCGGGTACATCCACCCCGAGGGCCTGAGAGGCCAGCGCGGTCGCCCCCGTCGCAGCCAGCACGGCGACCGGCGCCCGGTCGGCCGCGGCCGGTGCCAGCCCACCGACGATCAGCAGCACCCAGCCGACCGGCGGCCCGGATAACCCGGAGAGCAGCTGGAACACCGCGATGCCCGCGGCGACCGCCCAGTTCCGGAGCCTTCCCATTGCTGCACCCTAGCCCGATGTCCGCCCGGGGGAAGTCGTGCACGGGGATGATCACCGGCTACTGCGGACGCAGTACTCCCGCCGGTCCCTACGCGTGCGGTGGCAACCGGAATACCTCTGTGCGCACGACGACCGGAGGCGGCCTTGGCGGCGACGATGGCCGTATACCAGTCGTCGGAGCAGGAGGGCATCATGTCCGTTCGTCAGCTACTCGTCACCTCGGAGATCCTGGCGCAGTCGGAGGCCTCCGGGTTGACCGCCGGACGTTTGTGGTCGCTGGTGGGTGTGGCGGTGGGACTCGCGGGTGTGGTGATCGGCGCCCGCGGCGTCATCCGCCGCGCCGGACGCCGCTCGGCAGTTGTCGCGCTCGTGGCCGGGTTCGCCGGTCTGGTGCTCGGCGGGCTGGTCGTCCTCGCCGCCGAAGGCGGGCCCGGCACCGGATACGGGATCGTCGGTGGCTTCCTTGCCCTGACCGTCGGATCGGTGGCCGCGATCCTCGGTGGGTTCGCGCTGTGGCGGAACCAGCTCTCGCCCAGCACCTCCGGGCGCGCGGAAGAGCGTCCGCGGTGAGTCTGTGTCGGTTCCAGTGCTGAATATGTCGTTTCCGGCACTTCTTGCCGAGGCGCATCGCACATAGGCTTCCGCGCAGGGGCGATACCCGGATCCGATCGGACTCGGTGAAGCCGTATTTCACCACCCACCGACCCGACAGGTTTTCGAAGTTCAGATGATCGTTCTCATCCACGACGGCGCCGCCCACTCCGGCGTCCCGGCAGCCGATATCGAAACGTACCCGGCGTGACCCTGTCCGCAGCGTTGTCGCTGCCGCGTTGCCGTCCGGCTGCCGGGACCGGGGTCGTCGTCATCGTGATATCCGCGGGACCCATGTGCGCCGGGCGTGGAGGAGGGGAGGTGCCCGACCGTCCGGATCGCGGGCAACCCGGCCCCGGGCGCCGGGTTGCCCGAACTGCTGCTTCGCCGGGTTGTCCGAGCGTGCTCGGTGAAAACTCCCGCAGGCGGGTTGGTCTGTGCGGTGAAACGTCTGACCATGGTGTTCCGGTCGTTCGGGCGATGGCATCACGACCGGTCGACAGCAACGTCCGGTCTGGTCGAGCGCGGTGAGAGTTGGATAACCGACGCGGATCGGAACGACAACGACTTCGGGGACAGCGATTCCCGGAACCGAGCCGGGCAGCGGGTGCCGAGGTCGGCGGTCGCTGGGCCCCTTCGGATGATTTCGACGACTGGGATCTGGAGGCCGATCCGGCCACCGTGCTCACGGCCGAGGAGCGGACAGCACTCATGGAGTACACCTATGAGGTATATACCTTCATCAACCCCGCACTGAGGTCGGGCCGGGTCAGCGAGGGAATACGCGTGCAGGTCGAGCGGACCGGCGAACTCGCCACGAACTCCGGTCACCCGGCGGCGTTCGCCGCCTACGAACAGGGGATGCGGGACTTCGTGCGGATGAATCGGGATCTGGTCACCGAGGGTCGGGCGAGCCTGTTCCCGACGGCGGGCCGCCCATTCGGCGCTCACTCTGCCCACATTCGCCGCCAGGTGATAGTTAACCGGCCCGGCCCGATACCCGTTCCACCACGACGAGCGGAATCTCCCGTTCGGTCTGCTGCTGATGTGCGGCCATATGCGGAAACCTATCTGCCAGCATCGCGAACAGGCGCTCGCGTTCGGCCCCGGTGGCGGTGTGCGCGGTACCGGTGAACAGGTCGATACCCGCCGGGGTGGGGCGCTCGACGATGACCTGCGGCTCGGCCACCAGATTGAGGTACCACGCCGGATGTTCGACCGCGGCCATATTGGACGCCCACAACACGGTGCGATCGTCCCCGTCGGTCAGGTACCCGAGCGGCACGATATGTTGCCGCCCGCTGCGCCTGCCGACAGTGGTCAGCAGCACGAGGTCGGATCCCTTCAGCATCCCGTCCATCGTGATCTTCCCGCCTTCCGCGCGGAAGTTCTCGACCACGGAACGATTGAACGCACGCATATCACTCGGCAATGACATCTGGAAAATATTAGTCCCCGTATTCCGCCGGGCCCGGGCGGAAACGGTTCGGTACCGCGCCCGCGCCTCCGAGCCGGGGCGCGGGGAGCGCTCGCGCGTGCCCGGCGTCGCCGAGATCAACTCGCCCGCGGAGCCCGATCCGAAGTCGCGGTCCGGGCCGACTCCTGGAAGTCGACGATGGCCTCGCCGTGGTCTCTCGCCCAATCGGTCCGGACTTCGATGGGTTCGACGAGGGTCCGGCCGAGGTCGGTGAGGCTGTACACGACCCGCCGTGGCGCTTCGGCAGGACGCTCGACCAGTCCGTACTGCTGGAGGCGGCGCAGCGTCTGAGAACCGGGATCCGGCTCGGCCCACGCACTGCGACTCCTCGCGGCGAAGATCCCTGCCACGCCCACCGGCCGATTCCCGGTACCCGCCGGGGAGTGATGTCTCCGCGAACCGGCCGGCGGCGCGGGACGTTCCGCGGCCCCGGCGGGCGGCGGACGGTGGCCGCACCGGCCGACTCCGCCGGGCTGGCTTTTTATTTTTTCTGACGTATGGTCGAAGTCGGTCGGATGGAACTTCGGAAAAGGAGCGACAGTGGCTGATAAATCGCGCGGGAAATCGCTGAAGAAACCCTCGTCGACCCGCGAGCAGCGCCGGGCAGCGAAGCGTGAGCGACAGGAGCAGTCGAGGGTGATCGTACGAAAGAGGAAGCGCTGAAGCAGTTCTCACCTTGTCGAAGGCCTGCCGACCACCGCGATAGCGGATAGGATCCGGCCCGGCAGCCCGGCGGGCCGTTCTCCGGCGAATGGTAACGCGATCCGGTTCGTTTTCAGCGTTATCGGTTGTAGCCGGATTCTCTTCGGAAAATTTCTGCCGGAGACCGGACGTGTAATAGTTCGCGGCGATGAGCCGTGCAATTTTATTTTTCAGGAGTAACGCATGATCGCGCCAGGAATCGCGGACCGCGGAAATGACAGCGGGTCGAAGTTCAGCACCGCCGAGATCAAGACCCGGATCGAGGCGTTGTTCGCCGCCCGGGCGCCTCGGGCACGCACAGACAGGCACGACAGCCATGATCGCGACGAAAAGGAACCCTAGGAGCCGGCCGTATGCGCGGCCTGGACGCGGCCCGTACCGCACGACTCAGGACCAGGAGGCCGGCCCGCCGACGATCGGCACCGGCCTCCCGGACCACCTGGTGGACGCGATCTTCGCGGAGTTGCACCACGGCGGGTTCGCGGCGAGTCATACCGGCGCAGTACGGGTTTCGCGGTCATGGCCGGGCGGGCGGGCTCCGGAGCCCGCGCGGCCGGTCACCGCCGGGATCCGGGCCGGGTCCGAAGCGAGCGTCGTCGTCATCATCGATCGGTCGATGGTGAATTGCCTGTTCGGTGCGTCCGGCAGCGGTCGAGCGGGCCTCCGCTCGCTTCTTCGGGCGGCAAAGGTGCGGTCCTGGGAGAACGAGTTGTGCGAGAAGACGACCGCGGCCGCGACCGCCCTCGCCGCCCGCCGCCTCCTCATCGTGTGTGATGCCGGGTGGACCTCCCCGGCCGAGCGAACGCGCGCGATCCGGTGGGTTCGCGAGGTGGCGCACCGGATCGGCTATGAATGCTCGATCAACGGCCTGTCCGATCTCGGCACCTCGTACCTCATCGTGGTCGCCGATACCGAGGTCGGCGACGCGGCGCGATCGGTCGTCGAGTGGTGTCGGAGCGGGGAAGTCCGATGACCTCGAACCGGAGGACGCCGTGACCTTTCCCGGTCGCCACCCGTCCATGCGCGCGGGGCGGCCGATTCACCGTCCGGGCGAAGGACGATCGCTACGTTCGTGAGCGCCACATCTGGTGCCGGTCGGCTGTCGGCACCATCCAAGCGCCGATCAAGCGGCGCCGCTACCGATTCCGGCGGACTCCGCCGCGCTCAGCCAGTCGGGGAACTCGCCGAGTAACCGGTTGTAGAGGTCGGCATCGGTCATCGTGTCGATATCGTCGACGGAGAAGAAACCGGCGTTGTCGACCCGGCGTCCGGTCATCGTGTCCAGCGTGTGCAGGAGTCCGTAGTCGGCGTGGCCGAGTCCGATGAACTGCCAGAACGCGGGAAGGTCGGAAGCTTCCCGCATGAGCGCGGTGATCTTCGCCTTCTCCCGGAATCCCCCGTCGGTGAAGAACAGGACCAAGGTCGGGTGCCGGTGGCGAGGCAACGAGGCGATGATCTCGCGCATTACGGGCAATTCGTTGTTGGAGCCGCCGATCTCCGCGTAATCGATACCGCCGTGGTGGCCACGCAGATGCAGGTATTCGGCCGACCACGCATCGGCGCGGTCCACCGTGATATCGGGCAGTCTGGCGTAATCGGCGGCATAGAGGTAGGGCTCGATGCGGCCGTCGTCGTCGAGTTGTATCGCGATCGGGATCATGCGTTCGACGACCCGACGGACCGTTCCGGCGCTGTAGAGACGCCGCATACTGCCCGTCTTGTCGAGGACCAGGACAACCCGGGCGCGAACGCCGCAGACTCCTTTGCCGACCAGCACTTTGGCGACCTCACGCTTACGCAGGTCGAGCTTCGCGCGCTTGTCCAGCGACAGCGTCTCTTCCCCACGGGCCGTGCGGATCTCGGCGGCGGGCGCCGGTGCAGGCTCTGCGGGAACGCTGCCCGGGGGCGTCTCGTGCACATCTATTCCGTGATCGGTCGCCAAT
Organism: Nocardia sp. NPDC050193; assembly: GCA_040674215.1. Classification (GTDB taxonomy): domain Bacteria; phylum Actinomycetota; class Actinomycetes; order Mycobacteriales; family Mycobacteriaceae; genus Nocardia. The sequence goes on from JBFARE010000041.1 coordinate 9,908, forward strand.
TCCGCGAGGCCGCCCGCATACCCTTGGCCGACGGCCCGGATCTTCCAGCCACCCGAACGGCGGTAGCATTCGACGGCCACAACAGCCTTCTCGCTGCCGAGATCCGCCATCCGGTACTCGTAGAGGCAGTTTCCGGCGCTATCGGTCACGGTGGTGGCCGGGGCGGGAAGCCCGCCGAAGACGGTGTCGAGCGCGACCACCACCCGGATCTGCGCGATATCCGCCGGAACCGCCGGCAACGACACCCGCAGTTCGCCCGGTCGCCCGTCGGGGCCGGGCTGCAAACGAACCCCGGGCCCACCGGGCTGGTTGTAGAACACGAAATCGGCCTCCGAACGCACCACCCCCCGCTCGGTAACCAGTATCGCGGCCAGATCCGCCGCCGCGGCGGCCTCGACGGAGACCAGCAACTCGGTGTGGGCGAGTGGTCCGTTCTGCCCTCTGGCCAGTTGCGTGATCACCTTCTGTATCCCTCCGCCGATGTTTCCGGATCCGAGCAGGTCGCCTGCGGTGCGAATCGAGCCCGCTCGGTTCAAGATATCGGGCTGGAGACGGGAAATTTCCTGGTTCGGCGCATCGTAGGCGAAACGGAGCTCCGGGTCGGGGCAGGATCGGGAGTGACAGGAACAGTGCCGGCTACGGGTTCAGGACGATCTTGCCGACGTGTTCCCGGCGCGCGAGTTGTTCTTGCGCCACAGCGGCCTGCTCCAATGGATAGGCCGCGGCGATGACCGGATGGATCTCGGCGCGCACGGCCAGGTCCACGAGGAGGCGGAAATGCATGGGGGTATGCATCGCGGAGCCGATCAGTTGCGCATTGTGCAGGTAGAGCCGCCGCACATCGAAGTGCACGTCGTAGCCGCCGAGTGCACCGGCGACAACCCACCGGCCGCCTTCGCGTAGCCACGGCAGTCCCGCGGACACCAGATCGCCGGCGACGACGTCGAGTACCACGTCGATGCCCTGCGGGGCCGCGGCACGGATCTGCTCGCCGATATCCCCGGCGCGATCGACGACTTCGTCCGCGCCCGCCGCGCGCACCGAATCGCTCTTGGATCCGCTGCTGATGGCGACGACCCGGGCGCCGCGCGCGCGGGCGATCTGCACCAGCGCGAGGCCGACCCCGCCCGACGCGCCCGAGACCAGAACAGTCTCCCCTTCCCGCATCCGGCCTCGCTCGATCATGCCCAACGCGGTGCCGTAGGCGGTCGGCAAACTCGCGAGCTGGTCGTCGGTCAGCGGTGATCCGGTCACGTCGTGCGCGTGTTCGGCGGGCGCTGTCACATATTCGGCATAACCGCCGTCGCGTTCGCTTCCCATCAATCCCACCGGGTTCGCGTCGGGGCCGTCGCTGTCGTAGATCGCCGGGTCCACGACCACGCGGCGACCGAGGAGCTGTTCATCGACCCCCGGCCCGGCCGCCGCGATCCGGCCGGCGATATCGGCGCCTTGGTTGCGCGGGAAGTCGATCGGGCCGCGCCAGCCCGACCGCGCCCGCGGGTCTCCCGGGCGGCCGTACGCGCCCGCACGGGTCCACAGGTCGGTGTTGTTCAGCGCTACGGCGCTTATTCGGACCAGCACCTCGCCTGCTTCCGGGGTGGGTATGGGAATCTCCACCGCCTCCAGAACCTCCGGCCCGCCGTGGCGCGCGATCCGCACCGCGCGCATGGTCTCGGATATGCTCATTCCTCAACCTCCGTGTAGGTATACCGATCTGTAAAACCACTCTAGGCCGGGTTGCTCGCCGGAGTGGCGCCCGGCCGGAGGAGCGGACTCGATCGGCATATACAACAAGGCCGGGGTATTCCGCCCCGAGGTGCTGTTCCGGGCGCCTTGTCGTACCGCGTCGCCGGGCCCGTCCCAGGGGCCCTGTTCAGCATGGGTTCGGCACCGAGCCCGGCTCCTCGGCCCAGTTTTGCAGGTGACGTAACGTCATGTGCCAGGCTCGCTGTCATGCCTGGCCTGGACACAGCGGAACGGATCACCGTGGGTGACGCCGCACGGCGGTGCGAGACCACGGTGCGCACGTTGCAGTACTACGACCGGATCGGGCTGCTGGTCGCAGAGCGGGACGAGACCGGACGTCGGCGCTACGGCCCGGAGCAGCTGGATCGGCTCCGCCGGATCCAGCTGCTGACCAGTGCGGGGTTGCGGCTCGACGAGGTCGGACCGGCCCTCGATCGGCAGGCCGCCCGACCCCTGGTCGAGACCTACAGTGAACAGGTTCGGTTGCTCGAGATCGCGGAGTTGCGGTTGCGGTGCCAGCGGATCGTGCTGGCCGCCGTGACACAGATTGTGCGGGAACATCCGGATGCGCGGGTGCCGGCCGGAGTCGTGGCCGCCACCATGAGCCTGGATCGCACCCTGCTGCGGCACCCCGGCGTGGAGAACCCGGACGCGCGTGCACCTCTCGACTTCGATATCGATGTGGAGCGGGTGATCACCACCTACTTCAACTGGAAGGCGAATGCGGTCCAGGCACTGCTGCTGATGGAGAACGGGGTGCCGGCCGATTCGCGCTCGGGTCGTCGCCTCGGCCGGGAATGGCAGGCCACCACGGAGTACGCACTCCGGGATCAGCCTGCCGGGACCGGCGAACTGTACCGCGCGATGGCACGCTCCGATCACCGCTGGCCACCGGAAGACCGTGTCCTGCATCAGAAAACGAAGGACTTTCTCGACCGATGTCTATTCGCCGCACAGCAGAAATGACCGCCTACGTGCCCGCTGGGCATGCCGGGGACGAATCCGGCCGAGGTGCGGAACGCGCCGCCAGAGCGGCCGGCGGCAATGGAGGACAGCGGACCGGCCGGTCGCGGTTCCGCCGGTTACGCCTGGTTGTCGTCGTACCCGTCGCCGCGGCAATACTGGCCTGGCTCATCCTGCGCGATACCTCGCCGGTGGGCCATTTCGACTCGGCCGCCGGTGAGGCCCGCTATCTGGAGGCATACGACGAGGCGATGCGGGAGATGCCCGCACCGGAGCGCGTTCTGGACGTACGGACGAACTACGGGATAGTGCGGGTGTACCGATACGCCGGCCCGGACGGCGCCGGCGAGCGGGAACCGTTCCTACTGCTGCCCGGCACCCGGTCGGGCGCACCCGTATTCGCCGACAATATGCCGGACCTGCTGGCCCAGCGTGCGGTGTACGCGCTGGACCTGCTGGGTGAACCCGGAATGAGCGTGCAGGACCGTCCGATAGCAACCCACGCCGATCAGGCCCGTTGGCTGCACGAAGTCCTGCTCGAGCTGCCCGAACCGGCATTCCACCTGCTCGGACTCTCGATCGGCGGCTGGACCGCGGCCAACCTCGCCGTCCACGAACCCGAAAAAGTCGCGAGCCTGATCCTGGTCGAGCCCGTGCAGACATTCGCCGGACTCTCCACGGAGTTGCTGGTGCGGTCGCTTTCGGTGAGTGTGAGCTGGTTCCCGAAGTCGTGGCGGGACAGTTTCAACAGTTGGAGCGCCGGTGGCGCACCGGTCGAGGACGTTGCGATCGCCCGGATGATCGAGTGCGGAATGTCCTCGTACACAATGAAACTCCCGACGCCGAAGCTGATCGGTCCGGAGCGCCTCCGGGCCTTGGAGATGCCGGTTCTGGCGATTGTCGCCGGCGATTCGCCGATGCACGACAGCGATGCGGTCGCCCGGGGCGCCCGGGAGAGTCTGCGCCGCGGCACGGTGAAGGTCTACCCCGGCGCATCCCACGCGATCAACGGTGAACACCCGCAACGGATCGCCGCCGATATCGCGGACTTCCTCGATCAGCGGCCGTGACGGGTGCCTCCGCCGCTGCCGTTACCGTCATTGCCGCCGCCTCCACCTTTACCGTCACGCCGCGGTGGCCGGTGGCGTCACCGTATCCGAGGCGCGATCGCGTCCAGGTGTTCTCGGTCCCAGTCCGCTGCGTCGGCGGCGGCCTCGTAGGTGGACCGGAGGAACTCCAACAGGGTCGCTTCGGGATCGTCGGCGGTCCGTACGGCCTCGTAGGGAAGCAGGAACTCGTGGATGGACGCGTCGTAATAGCCGGCCTCCGGCCGGATCCGGGTGGTCGCGTACCCGTCGGGTTCGGGATAGGCGTAGGCGTAGAAACTGCCCTCGGCCGAGCCGCCGGGCCAGAAGCCGCAACTCGCCAGTTCGTGTGAGTAGCCTTCGACCATGACCCAGTCGGCGCAGTTCGGGGCGCCGCCCGGATGCGGCGGGGCGGTTCGCCCGGAGAAGCGGGTACAAGCCAGATCCATCGCACCCCAGAAGAAGTGCACGGGGCTGACCTTACCGGCGAACTCCCCGCGGAACCGGTTCAGCACGCGGTCGGCGGCGACCAGCTGGCGCCAGAAGGTGTGGGCGTGTTCCCGGTCGTAGGTGGCATGCGTGGTGTCCTCGGCGAACGGAATCGCGCGTTCCACCTCGACCGGTCTGGCCAGGATCGTGATGTCGATACCCAGCGCGTGCAGGGCGGCCATCACCTCTTCGTAGAACCCGGCCACGGTCTGCGGCTCCAGATTGACCCGGTGTCGCGCACCGGTGCAGGACCGGATGTGTAGCTGGTGGTCGATGAAGTCGAATTCGATATCGAAGGTCCCACGTTCATAGGGGATCGCCGATGTGGTCAAACCGCGTGCGGAGAGATACAAGGTCACCTGCCACCAGTGGTTGACCATCGGGGCGCGGGCCAAGCGCAGTTTGCCGACGATCTGCATCCACATGTGCAGTGTGTCGCGGGTATCGGCCCAGTCGTCCACCCGCAGGGCCGGCCAGATTTCGTTCGATGTGGTGCGCATATCCGTCCCTTCGGCTCGATGAACCCGGGGGTTCGGGGCGGCGCGTCAGGCTTCGGCCATCGCCCCCTTACCGCGCAGCACGGTGCCGAGGCGATCCGGGAAGAGGGCGAATATGTGATCCAGCTGGCCGGGCGACATCATCCGGTCCAGCGCGGAGGTGATGCAACCGGCCGTGAACGCGACATCGCCCGCCGGGATCCCGGCGCGTTCGGCGAACTCGTCGACGAACTCCGCGACGCTGTGGCTTCCCGGTACCCGGCTGGGCACCCATCCCTCGTACCAGATGCCGCGCAGGTAATCGGGTAGTTGGGCCGTGAGGTGGGCGGAATTGGGCACACCTATGCGGTCCCGGACGGTGTGCATCCATGCGCGCAGTGCACGTAGCGCGAAGGTGAGGTCTTCGGTACCCAGGGCGTCGGCGACGGCCCGCAACCAAGCGTGCGCGGTGTGCATACCGGCGGCAAGGGGATCATTGTGATGCGTCATTGCTGCGCCTGCCTTCCGAGTGGCCGGTCCGATGCGCGGTTCGATACCCTGATTCTACGGCGTCACCAGCGGGAACAGCAGGCCCGATTCCTGTCTCCACGGGCGCCCCGGGACAACGCCACGCCGGTGACCTCCATGCCCGTTACCGCCTCCCGAGCCCGGTATCGACCAACATCATGTTCGCCTCGTGACCGCGTGAATGCGAGGGCCGACCCGCCCGTCACAGAGCGAAACGTAATGGATACGGGGCGATGCACGATCATCTGTGCATGACGATCGCACGCAAATTGGCCACGACAGCCGCCGCCGGACTCGTCGGTTCGGCGATGGCTGTGGCAGCCCCGGGCGTTGCCGGCGCCGCAGATCCTTGCCAACTCGGGTGGTCGAATGTCGGACCCCGGTCATGCGCGATGACGGAGGTCCGGACGGCCCCGGCCTGGACGGTGGGCAATGGGATCTGTGTCGGCATGCTGAGTGCCGCCGGAGTCGCCTACGACGGCCCTCTGTCGCAGTACCACGCCTTTCCGGGGACTTCCCATTCGATCGAACTGCGGATCACCCAGGGCTTCTCCCCGCTGGGCAATTGGGCACCAACTGTCCTGGCCTGTGATGTCACCGCGATCGTGGACTGGCACAACCTCGACACCGGCCGGCGGGGCTCGGTGAGCCAGTTCGTCCCGGCCGGCCACACCAGCTCCCGGCCGTTCTACCTGCACGTGGACTCGGGCCCAGGGCGGGTCGCGCTCACCGTGCGCACCGACCGTCCGAGCGTTCCGGCCACGGCCGAAGTATTCGTCCCCTGATCGCATCGCGCCGCGAACTCGCGGGCGACCGCCGGATCACGCCCGAGCGGTCGGAGTAGCGGCTCGCGGAAGAGCAGAAGTATCCCGCTCGGCCTGGTGGAGGGTGCGTTGCCAGGTCGATTCCGCGACATCGGGGAGCCCGCCCAGCAATGCCGCCAGCTTCGTCAATTGTGCGGGACGCTGGGCGGAACGCCAGATCAACGCCATCCTCGACTCCTCGTCGAATCCGGTGACGCGTACATAGCGCAGGTCGGCGCGCTGGTTGCGCTCGGCAACCGGGCGGCAGGTCAGCATCGCGTATCGACCGGTCGCGGCCAGCGTCATACCCTCCTGAAGGGTCGTCGCGCGGACCGTACCGGCAATCTGTTTCCCGAGCGGTGTGAAGCGGGGGAAGTGCACATCCCGCCAATACCAGGGCGCCGGCCCGTCCACCGATACGAGATCCACCTCCGCCAGCGCTTCGGCATCGATACGCTCCCTCCGCGCCAGCGGATGACCGTGGCTCACGGCCAGCATGCGCGGCACCGGCGGAAACGCGAACCCGACCGCGAGCCCCGGCTCCCGGACCGGGAGCAACGCAACGGCGGCATCGATATCACCGGCCAGTAGTGCACCGAACGGGTCGCCGAGCGGTAGTTCCCGGAGCGACAACGCCACGTCCGGGTTCTCCTGGGTGAATCGGGCCAGTGTCCAGGTGATCGTCTCATAGGCCAGACCCTGGAAACCGATCCGGATGGGCGCGGCCTGCCCGGCCTCCTGCCGCGCGCCGTCGACCAGCTCGACCAGCTGCGTGTAGGCGGGACGCACCCGATCGACGAAATCCGCGCCGCGATCGGTGAGCGCCACCCGGCGGCTGGTGCGTTCCACGAGCTGCGTCCCGATCTTGCGTTCCAGAGCGGCGACGAGCTGGCTGACCCGGCTCTGCGACACCCGCAGTCGCCGTGCTGTCCGGCCGAAGTGCAGTTCCTCGGCAAGTACCAGCAGACATTCCAGCTCACGGACGGGAAGGTCCGGCATCCCGCTCCCTCCGGCGATCGATCAGTTCAGCTGATCGAACAATGAGCTGATCACTGTTGTTCCGCCCCGGCGGGCGTCCTTGACTGGATTCATGTCCATTGTGCGTGAATCACCTGCACCCGCAGCAGAATCCGGCGGTCGCTGGCCGTCGATCGCTGTCCTCGCCCTGTCCACGTTTCTCGTCGTCACCTCGGAGATGCTTCCGGTCGGGGTGTTGACGCCGATGTCCGAAGGACTGGGCGTCACGCCTGGAACAGCTGGTTTCAGCCTGGCCGTCACCGGGGTCGTGGCCGCACTGGCCGCGCCTTTTGTCTCTCGGATGATCGGCGGCGCGGATCGGCGCCACGTCCTGGTGGCGGCCGCACTCGTGCTCGCCGCCGGAAATCTGATCACCGCGATCGCCCAGGGTTTCGCCGTGCTGGCCCTCGGCCGCGTGGTCGTCGGATTCGCCATGGCGACGGTGTGGGCGCTCGCGGCGGCGCTCGCGACCCGGCTGGTCGATGCCGCTCGCACGGGGCCCGCGGTGTCGACGGTTGTCAGCGGCGTCGCGGTGGCGTCCGTTCTGGGGGTTCCGTTGGGCACCTTCCTGGGCGATATCGCGGGGTGGCGCAGCGCGTTCGGCGCACTCGCACTGGCCGCTCTCGTACTCGCCGTGGCGCTCGCCGCGCTCCTGCCGGCATTGCCACCGCAACAGGAAGCCGGAGCGGGCAGTGGTTCCGGTTCGCTGCTGGCGATTCCGGCGGTACGCCGCGGGCTGATCGCGGTGACCCTCCTGGTCACCGCGCATTTCGCCGCCTATACCTACGTGCGGCCCGCACTGGAGGAACTTTCAGGGGTCCACGGTGCCGGTATCTCGCTGCTGCTCCTCCTCTACGGGCTCTGCGGGATCGCCGCGAATTTCGCCGCCGGGGCCGCCGCCACGCGCCGCGTCCGGTCCACAGTGCTCGTCCTGGCGACCGGCATCACGGCCGCCTTGCTGGCGCTGCCGCTGGTGGGTACGGCCCCGATCGGCGCCGCTGCGGTACTGGTGCTGTGGGGGTTCTCCTACGGGGGTGTTTCGGTCTGCAGCCAGATCTGGGCAGTCCAAGCCGCGCCCGAACGGAGCGAGACCGTCACCGGTCTGTTCGTCGGCGCCTTCACCGGCAGCATTGCGCTGGGGTCCTTCCTCGGCGGAGTGATCCTCGACGGCGTCGGATTGTCCGCGCTGCTCTGGGTGTCGGCGGCCGCGGCGGCCGCGGCGGCCCTGGTCACGGCGCCCGGCGGGGCCGTGGGTGCCCGATCCGGCGTTGCTGGTTGAGCCCCTGGGCACGGGTGCGCCCGGGGCCCGGACGGAGGCCGACGCGCCGAGCGGAGGCAGCAGGGAGGTCCGGCGGGGTCGGCAGGAATACGGGAGCCCTGCCGGGCCGGGGCGAGAAGAACGTCGCCCGTCGGTCGCGGTCGCGCTTCCTCGGTCGGGCGCCGTGGATCCGACTCGACCGCCATCGCGGACGCAGTATTCCGATGCGCCGCAGGCGGTTCCGCAGTAGTCGCCGGGCCGGGTCGTGATGGGCTGGTTACCGGCGAACGGTCCTGGGCAGAATCACTGTGTGCGACATGCTCTACTCGGTTTGTCCGAGAACCCGGCACTACCGGCCGATCTCGTCGATCGGCTCGTCGCCGCGGCGGACGCGGAGCTGGCCGAACTGCTGTCATGCCGATCGGATCTGGATCACGCGCAGGTGGTCGCCCTCGCCCGCTTCGACTCGGCGGCCGTACGGCTGGTCCGCGATGGGCGGCTCACCACCGATGACATCGACCCGGCGGCTCGGCCGCAGGTCGCTCTCGCTCTGCTCGAACAGCACTCGGGCCGAGTGGAATGGGCGCGTCTACTCGCCACCGATCCGCTCGAGGAACACCGGGAGCGGCTGGCGGCCTGCGCCGGTCTACCCGAAGACGTGATTGGAACTCTTCTCTCCGACTCCTCGATGCGAGTTGTCGCGGAACTTGCCCTGGTGGCGTCGGCGGAAGTCGTCGCCGAACTCTCCGAGCACCCTCATGCCGAGGTTCGCCGGGCGCTGGCAGCCAACGCGGCAGCGCCGCCCGCCGCACTGGCGGCGCTGCTCACCGGCGAAGGGTTGCCACCCGCGCGCTCCTGCTCGATCTGCGATGTGGAGGAGATCCCCTTCGTCCACCATCCGAACTGTGCTCGGCCCGGCTGTACTCTGCCACCGGGCGCTGCCTGCACCGGCGCCCATGAATCCACTGTGCACGCCATCCAGCAGATGGCCCTGCGCAACCCGGCCACCCCGGTCGAGGCCGCTATGGGCTTCCTCGACCACCCCTCGATGCTGTTACGCCAGGAACTCGCGGCCCGGACCGATCTGCCCTCGCACGCCTACGCGCGGCTCGCCGAGGATTCCGTTCCGTGGGTCCGCGCGACACTCGCCGAGAACCCCGGAATCGGCCGAGGATTGATCCGCACTCTGGCCGGCGACGCCGGCCACGATGTGCAACGCCGGTTGGCGCACCGTCCGGATCTGCCGCTCGAGATCCTGCCCCAGCTCGCCGAGACCACCCGGATCGGCCCGACAGTGCTGCCGCGCATCGCCGTTGCCACTCCTGCCGAAGTCGAGCAGCTGGCCGCATCATCGAACCCGACTGTGCGCATGCTGCTCGCGCAACGCCGGGATCTGCCCCACCCGATCCGCGACATCCTGGCCCGCGACCCGGACGCGAAGGTCGCCAAGTCCATCGCTTCGCACCCGGGGCTCTCCGAACAGCAGCTGCGCACGATGGTCACGCGGTACGGCGCCCAGGTGATAGCGGGAGTGGCCGCCAACCCCGATGCCACGCCGGCCCTGCTGGAGAGCCTGGCACGGTTCCGGCCGCCGGTACGGAAGGCCTACCGTGAAATCGCCCGACACGGCAACGCGACATCCACGGCGTTGCTCGCCTGCCTGACCGATCATCGGAGCAGACCGCTGGCCGCCCGTCACTCTGCCCTGCCGCAATCGGTCATCGCCGGACTTCTCCGTGACGACGACCGGCAGGTGGTAGCAGCGGCGGCGGCCAATCCCTCGTTGCCGTACGAATGCATGGCCGGGCTGATTCCCTGACACAATGGGCCGGTTTCGCCGTCCGGCCCGACGGTGCCGTAGGCGCCCGGCCATCGGATCGTCCGGTTTCGTCGATGTCGGGTCGTCCCTCGGTGAGGTGGCTCGGTGAATTCTGTGGATAGGGTTGTGGCCATGCTGCTCTGGATCAACGGTCCCTTCGGCGGGGGAAAGACACAGACCGCGTTCGAGCTGCACCGGCGGCTGCCCGGCAGCGTGGTGTGCGACCCGGAAATGGTGGGATTCGGGCTGCACCGGATGATGCCGCCGAAGCTCCGGATCGACTTCCAAGATTTTCCCAGCTGGCGGCAAGGTGTGTTCGAGGTGCTCGACCGTGTGCTTCGCGAACACGAGGGTGTGGTGATCGCCCCGATGACCGTCGCCGACTCCGGGTACTTCGACGAGACGGTCGGACGGTTACGGGAATCCGGGCACGACGTGCGTCATTTCGCCTTGCTGGCCCAGCGGGAAACAGTTCTGGATCGTCTGCGTGACCGTGGGCTCGGTTTCGCTCCCATCCTGCGGGCAGTCGGTCGGGGCGATCTGTTGCTGCGCGCGGAACAGTTCGCGGTGGACAGGCTGGATTTCTGTCTCGAACAGCTGAGCAGGCCGGAGTTCGCCGACCATATCTGGACCGACAAGACTCCGGTGGCGGCGGTCGCCGACCGAATCGCCGACACGGTCGGCGTGACACTGACACCCGATACCGACGGCCGGATACGCGGCAGGCTGCGCCGCATGGCCGTCACCGTCCGCAGTGCCCGTTGGTGAGCCGACCGTCCGGACCACCGGATCGTCGTCACGCCCCGGACAGGGAAGAAGAAGGTCACGCCCGCGGCGCCCAGTTGCCTCGGCATCGGCTGATGGATCCGCCGGAACAACTCCGGCTTCTGGAACGGGTACACCGGTAGGAACACCAGGTCGTGCAACAGGAACACGGCGAACGCCGCCCACCAACGCGCCCCGTATCACCGTGTGCCGAGGGAGGGAACGGTCACCGCGCTGCTTTCGCGAATCGAATATCGAAAGATGCGGCACTTCAGCGGTCTTCTGGCTGGTGCCGGCTGCGGTCGTAATCTGTTGACGCCGGTCGCGGTCAATCGCGCTCGTCGAGACTATCCTGCAATTCCTCCCAGTCGCTTTTGCTCGAGACCCACCACAACACCGGATGCGCCCCGGGGCCGCAGTCGCGGGTGATATGTGTGTGGCTCTGCCGATCCATGCGCTGTCGCCAGCCGATGTACGCGAAATTGTTGCACCAGGCTGTGATGTTCACGGTAGCCGGGGTGAAATCGTTATTGTGACAATCCACCTCTAATCGCGTTTCGATGGGACCGTAAGTACAAGGCACGAGGCTCGACGCATTCGCGGCGCTGGTTCCGACCAGTATCGGAGTGGCCGAGAACGCAGCGCAGAATACCGCGACCAACGCCGTCCGCCCGAGTCGTCGTCGCGATCGGGTGGGCCGGATACGTGTGTTTTCCGGATCGCGGTGTTTTTGCGCGGTGACCCGATCGAGTGTCGAATCTTCGGCACTGACGACAGGAGGAGCGGTGTGGTTTCCCATGTAGGGCAGGCTAAATGGTTCCCACTTTTGGGAAACTCGATATCGAGAACACCGTCACCACCTCGGTGGACGACCTCGCCGTGGGAGGGTCGCGGAGAAGCGATGTACTATCCGGAGATTCTGTATTCCGAAACCCGGAAACCCGCTGCATCGCAGAATACTTGGCAGATAGTTCTGTACTCGACGAATAAACGACACGTATACGAGTCCACAACGCGGCCGAAGGTCGGCTGCGTCGATCTGGCGGTTCTCGTCTTCGGCGAGGGCTCGAACTGGATCCGATCGGGAAGCTCGCGTTGGAAGGTGGCACAGCCGGCAATGTGAGCAGTCGGTTCGAGGATACCGCTCCGGTGTTCTTCTCGCTTCAGGCCTTGAAACAACTCGAAGCGGCGCAAAGGCGCCGAATCATGATTCGTCGATCTGCGGAAAGCGGTAGGGTCCTCAGCGGCGCCATGGCCACCCGGGACGCTATCGACGCGGTGCTGTTCGAGGATCCGCCGCTGGCGAATTGGTGCGTGAGCTACCCCAGACAACCGCAACTCGTCGGCGATGTGTGGCTGCCTGCCGACCGGCCGGTGGTCATCAGCTTGGCCGCGTGCAACAACGATCCCAGCGTCGCGGGCGGTGACCGCAGAGGCAACCGCTCACACCTCGCATGGGGGGTGGCCCGCACGGCGGCCCGGCCCAAACCCTTGCCCAGACCATCGCCTCGCAGGGCATCGACCTGCTGCTCGACGCCCTGCCGGATATCCGTTCGAAAGTACCGCCGCAGCAACTGCCCTGGCGGCAGGGCCGATTCCATCGCGCTTTGGCGGCTCTACCGGTCGAATTCCCGGCATGCCCGCCGATGCGTCTCGCCTGATCGAAACTACGCCGGGCAGCACGCGGTGGCGGGCACCCCGCGGCGTCCGCCACCGGCAGGGCCTCGGTTACCGCGTCAGCGTGAACCCGTCGTAGTCGTCGGCGGCGACCTGGTCGCACTTTTCCCGAAATGCGCCGACGCCGCCGATGTAGGCATACATCACCCTCGGCTTGCCGGGCACATTCGATCCCACGTACCAGGAATCCACCTTCGGATACAGCGTCATATCGCCGGCTTCGCCGACGTGCCGGGTCCATTCCTGCTCCGCGTCGACCCGGGCCTCCATGGTCGTGACCCCTTTGGATCGCATCGTATCGATCGCGTCGGTCACCCAGTCGACGTGCTGCTCGATGGACACCAGCATGTTCGACAGGACCGCCGGGCTACCCGGGCCCGTGATCGTGAAGAGGTTCGGGAAGCCGGCCATGGCGAGACCGAGGTAGGTTACCGGCCCGTCGGCCCACTTCTCCCGCAGCGACGCACCGCCCCGGCCGCGGATATCGACCGCGGCCAGCGCACCGGTCATCGCGTCGTATCCGGTGGCGTAGATGATGTCGTCGAACTCGAAACTCTCCTGCGTCGTCTCGAGTCCGGACTCGGTGACCGCGGTGAGCGGGGTCGCGGAGACATCCACCAGCCGGACATTGGGACGGTTGAAGGTCTCGTAATAGTCCGTACCGAGGACGGGGCGCTTGACACCGAACAAGCCGGAGGGCTGAAGCAGGCGGGCGACAGCCGGGTCCGTCACGATCTCGGCGATGCGGTCGCGGATGAACTGGGCGGCGGTCTCGTTGGCGGCTTCGTCGGTGAGGGTGTCGGTGAAGCCGGTCAGCATGCTGACCAGTTCGCTGTTCTCGTCCTCCCATACCGCGCGGTAGAAAGCATTCCGCTCGTCTTCGCTGACCTCGAGCGCCCCTTTGGTGGCCTCGGGCCGGGCGATGCCGAACGACGATTCCCGGTTGGCTTTGCGTACCGCGCGATAGCGAGACTTGATATCGCGCTGGAATTCGGGATCGATCGCGTGATTGCCGGCGGGAAGGACATAGTTCGCGGTCCGCTGGAACACGGTGAGCTGGTCGGCCGTCTCGGCGACGAGCGGAATGACCTGCACCCCGGAGGAACCGGTGCCGATCACCGCGACCCGCCGGCCGCTGAAGTCCACCTCCTGCTCGGGCCAGTTACCGGTGTGGAAACTGCGACCCCGGAACGTCTCGATGCCCGGCACCTCCACCATCTTCGGCGCCGACAGACAGCCCGTCGCCATGATCGCGAACCGCGTCGAGACCACCTCGCCCCGATCGGTCGTGATCCGCCACCGCGCGGCGGACTCGTCGTAGACCGCGGCGGTGACCCGGGTCCGCAACTGCACGTCCTTACGGAGATCGAAACGATCCGCGACATGATTGATGTAGCGGAGCAACTCCGGCTGCGGCGGCAACTTCTCCGTCCACTCCCACTCCTGCTCGAGCGCCGGGTCGAAGGAGTAGTTGTAGTACATGCTCTTCACATCGACGCGTGCACCCGGATAACGGTTCCAGTACCACGTGCCGCCGAGTCCGCTACCTGCCTCGTACACCTGCACCGAGAGTCCGAGCTCGCGCAACTTGTGCAGCGTGTACAGGCCGGCGAATCCGGCACCGACGACGACTGCGTCGATCTCGCGAGCCTGCTGCCCGGTCGAGAATGCGGAATGCTCCGAGGTCGTTGTCATCGTGGGACCTGCCTTTCCATCGGTCGCCGTGGGAGGGACACAGCGGTTCGGTTCGACTATGTGGCGAGCCGGCAGTCACCTTGTCGAGGAAAGAGCTGGGCGTGATGTGGTGGTCGGAGGTTGTAGACGATGACACCGCAGAAGTTCCTGCCCCCTCCCTGGTATCGCGGCAACGCGGTTGATGTCACGAGCTCATCGGTGCGCGAACGAGACTCGCCGAGCGTCAGTATTGCAGACCGGTACAGGTCGCGGTCGGCGCAACGACGTTGCGCGCGTTGGTTTCCCGCAGTTCTGACGACTCCGGTGGTCCCATGGATCGAGGCGGCAGACACCTCGGCGGACAGGGCCACATCGGAATGGATGGACACTCGGGCGGTACGCCCTACTTCGGTGCCCGGAAGCCGCCGATCTTCTGCTCCAGCAGTTCGGCCAGCCGCAGCGGGGTGCGGTCTTCGAACCTCGGGCCGATGACTTGCACCCCTACCGGCAGTCCCCCGGGAGACCGGCCCGTGGGTATCGCGGTGGCGGGCAGGCCGGGCATGGTGGCCACACCGGCCCAGACGAGCTGGTCGAAGTACGGGTACTCGATGCCGTCGATGTCGATGTGCCGGTCCTCCAGACCTCCGTTGTGGTTGTGCGGGAAGGCGGGGGTGGGCGTGATGGGGCACACTACGGCGTCGAACTCGGCGAAGAGCTGCCGCCAACCGTGGCGGTGGAGTTCGCGACGGTTGTTCGCCTCGACCCAGTCGCGGTGGCTCAGCACCATGCCGCGCAGCCGCGCCGCATCGAGACTCCGGTCGTCCACGCTCAGGGCCGCGGCGCGGGTCCGCAGCTGTTCGTACACGTCGCCGGGGAGGCTCGCGGCGGCGTTCGACAGCATCAGCAGCATGTAGAGCGTCGCCGCGTCGGTCGGATCGGGCAGCAGCGGGCTGCGCCGTTCGACGCGGGCTCCCTCGTCGACGAGTGCTTCGGCGACCCGGTTCACGCCCGCCCGCACCGCCGATCCGGTCGGAATGAGCGGATGGTCCTCGATGATCAGGACGCGGAAATCCGACAGCCGCTCGTGACGCGCGGGCGGCAGTGCGATGTCGTAGGCGACGCCGTGGGTCAGCGGGTCCGGTCCGGCCATCACGTCGAGCAGCAGCGTGAGGTCGCGGGCGGTGCGCGCCATCGGGCCGACGACGGCGAGGTCCAGGTCGATCGGCAAGGCCGGCGCGGGCGGCGCGACCATGCCGCGGGTCGGCGCCAGCCCGAGCGTCGGCTTGTGCGCGTAGACGCCGCAGAAATGCGCGGGGGTGCGCAGCGAACCGGCGAGGTCGGAGCCGATGGACAGCGCGCCGAATCCGGACGCCAGGGCAGCCGCCGAACCGCCGGACGACCCACCCGACGTGCGGCCGTGATCCCACGGATTGTTGGTGGTGCCGTAGATCTCGTTGAAGCTCTGGATATCTCGGAGCACCAACGGCACATTGGTCTTACCGAGCAGCACCGCGCCGGCGGCCTTCAGCCGCGACACCTGTACCGAGTCCTCGGCCGGTACATAGTTCGCGTGCTGCGGCATACCCCAGGTCGTGGGCAACCCGGCCATATCGTAGGACTCCTTGACCGTCACCGGAATACCGAGCAGCGGCCGATCCTCGCCGCGGGCGCGCGCCTGGTCGGCGGCGCGTGCCGCGGCCCGCGCGCGGTCGAAATCCGGTACACAGATCGCGTTGATCGCCTCGTCGTCCCGCTCTATGCGGGCGATCGCCTCCTCGGTCAGTTCCACCGCTGTCACTTCACCGCCACGCAGGGCGGACACGAGTTCTTCCGCCGAATGAAAACTCCAATTCATGAAATCCGACGCTATTGGTCTGTCGGTGAGGGCATAAAATGCCGTTTCACACAATGGAGAGTCGAACGGAGTACGTGCACCGCTGAAGTCGCACGCTCGTTCTGCCCTCGAAAACGCCCCGCCCCAGGTCACAGCGTCGGCAGCGGGCCGACTCCATGGGCACGGGGCATAAGAAGGCCGCTCCGTGCAACGGGATGGATGTCTCACTACTCGTCCCACCAACGGCGCCACCTCTGTGTTTGTGCCGAGGCCGGGATCAAGCGGTTCATGGTCCGGGCCCGCATGCACCGCACCTGTCTTCCGTTCGCAGAAAGGCGTGGCAGCTCAACCGATGTCACCGAAATGTGCGGCTTCGCCCGTGCTCCGGCGTGTGCGGAGCACCCCCGAGGCGCCCCCGTCAACTGATCTGGTCGAGTGCCGCCCGGGTGTCCAGGTCCGCGTAGGCGGTGGAGTACCGCTGGGCGAGGGCCAGGGCGATATCGGGGCGTTGCCATAGTTCGCCGGCGCTCGCGGTGCACAGCCACAGGGTGAGGCCGTGTGCCACCGAGGCGCGGTAGCGCAGCCAGATCTCGTCGGCGTCGGGTAGTTCATCGGCCGGAAGGGCGAGCGCGTCGCGGTATTCGGCGAGTAGTGCGAGTTCGTGGGCGCGATGGTCGGGGGTGGTGAGCGCGCCCTGGAGGAAGTAGCCCACATCCAGCGACCAGTTGCCGCGGCGGACGACCTGCCAGTCCAGGAAACCGACCTCGCCGCCGGGCAGGACGTAGGTGTTGCCGATATGGGGGTCGCCGTGCAGCAGCGTCTGTGGTGCGGTGGTCAGCGTGCGGACATAGGGCACCCAGATTTCGTCGACCAGCGTCTGGGCGGTCAGTGAGGTGATCGCCGGCGACGCCTCGGGGCCGAGCCGGTCGAATACCCGCTCGATCGGGGCGGCGTCCATGGCGCCCCACGGGCGGAAGGGTTCGAGCCAGTCCAGCTCCGGTTCACCCAGCACGCGCTGCCCCCAGAAGCGGCCGTGCAGCCGGCCCAGCGCGCGTACTCCGGCGGCCGCCTGTTCGACCGTCATCGGCTTGGTCGCATCGCGCATATCGGCGCCGCGGAGGGCGAGATCCTCCATCACGAGACAGAAGCTGTCGTCGGCGGGGTCCATCAGCGCGGCGTAGACGAGCGGGCAGTCGACCGGCAGTGTGACCCCGGTCCCGAACAGGCGTGGCTCATGGAACAGGCCGCTGGTGAGTTTGTGCAGCGCGACGTGGGCCGGATCGGTGGCCTTCGCGAAAACCGTGGCGGGTCCCGGGCCTTCCGCGTAGCTCAGGGCCGGCCGAACGCGCCGGTTCGTACCGTCGTCCCGCAGATCCACGGTCACTTTCTCCACTTCCGCCCCCGGGTGGTGCACGCCGATCGCGGCGGTCATCCATTCCGGGGTGATATCTCCCCAGTCCCGCGGCACGGCCATTTCCGAACGAATCATCACCAACCCCTTCCGATCAGGTACGACACGATCCGTGTCGTATCTGATCGGTGCAGCTCGATGTCCCGCAACACGAGAGACTGCGCACGCGGCTCCGGCATGCGGCCGCCCAGGGCGAAATCCGCAGCGGCGCCGATATCGGCGCGATAGCGGACGCGTTGATCGGCACCCTGCTCCTGCACGCCCTTTCTGCGTCCGGGAACAGGCGCGCCGCAGCGGGATTCGACGGGCTGCTCGACGCTCTGCTCGATGGCGCGCTCGTGCACCCGACGCAGCAGCCCGGCCCGGCGGTGCTCAGCGGAACGGCCACCACCAGCGCCGTCGGCGGGGGTGACGGACAGTGATTCCGGCGTGCTCGATGCGGCCGGTGATCCGGAGCCGGGGCATCCCGGCTACCGGTGGGGCCACGTCGTTCTTGATTCGGCCCCATTCGGTGACCACCTCGTCGAGGTCGACGATCCAGCCCTGGGGCACGACGAATTCGACGCCGCCGTGTGCGCAGTCCACCTCGACCAGAATCTCGCGCGACCGCAGCACCGCGGTGGTGAAATCGATTACCACTCTGCCGTGTTCGGAGTGCACGGCGATCTGCGGTGGCACCAGCCAGGCGCCCTTCCGGGCGAGCTTGCTGCCCTTCGAACGTAGTACGAGGCGGTCTGCCGTACTCCCGTGCGCGACAGGCGACAGGTCGGCGGTGAGCACTTCGAGTTCCGGTCGGGTTCTGCTGGAGTACACGGCGGCGAGTCGCTCATCCAATTCGGTGAGGTCCAGCCGTCCGTCGGCGTGCGCCTGCTGGATGAGCGCGGCGGCGTTATCGCGTTCGCTGTCGGTGGCGCGCACCGCCGGGAGGTTCTCGGGTGGTGGCTCGACCGTCATATTCGTCACGATAGCGCAGCGGTGAATTCGCCGTTTCCGCTCCGGTGCGAGTGGTGCGGCGGCGTGCGGTTCGGACCCATTCGGGGCCGGATTGGCACCTGCTCGGCACTCGTACCGTGTAACCGACGCGATCGATCCGGCCCGGCGCCACCGGCATCCGGTGAAAGCGCACCTACGAAGACGAGTGGCGCAGTCGGCTCGAGCGGAGGCAGAAGGGATGTCCGGCGGGGCTGACATAAACGCAGGAGCCCTGCTGGGTGTCGACGACATCATCGGCCGGCCGCAGCCGGCGTCCGCCCGCGTCGAGCACCCGCTGGTCGGCGGCCCCGAGGTCGTCCGTGGCGAGGTCGAAGTGCATCTGCTGGGAGACTCCGTCGGGCCAGTGCGGTGGCCGGTGGCCGGGAGCGTGTTGGATCACGACCGTGGGGAATCGGTCGATCTGCAGAAAATGGTGCGTCGGTGTCTTCGTGATGGAGCCGCCGAGCAGCCGGTGCCAGAACGTGCTCTCGCGCTCCGGATCGGCGGCGTCGATGATCAGTGACGTCAGCCGGATGTCCATGGTGGATCCTCGATTCTCGTTCGGTGTGTTCAGACCGTGGGGATGATGCCGCCGTCGACCCGGAACTGTGCGCCGGTGAGCCACTTGGCGCGACCGGAGGCGAGGAAGGCGATCATTTCCGCGACATCGTCGGGTTCGCCGGGGTGTCCCATGGGGACCCGTAGGTGGTTCACGATGTGTTTCTCGATGTCTTCCACGCCGACGCCGTGGGTGTCTGCGAGCTGCTGGAGATGCGTGGACGCGCCCTGGGTCATGATGAAGCCCGGCAGCACGCACACCACGCGGACGCCGTGCTCTCCCACCGCTGTCGCCAGCTCGCGGCTGTAGGCATTGAGCGCCGCCTTCGCTGCGGCGTACGACGACTCGGCCGGTTGAGGGAGGTGGGCGGCGATCGACGAGATGTGCACCACGACGCCGGAGCCACGCTCGACCATTCCGGGCACCAGGGCACGGTCGAGACGGACCGCGCTGAGCAGGTTCATTTCCAGATCGGCGAGCCAGGACGCGTCGCTGCGCTCCAGGGTCGGCACCGGCCCGCTCGCGGCTCCCGCGTTGTTCACCAGAACATCGACGCCGCCGACGCTGTCCAGTACGCGCTGCCCGAGGTCGGCGACACCCGCCTCCGAGCGCAGGTCGGCGCGGAGGAAGGTGGCGGGCAGGTCGTGCGGGGGTGGTGTTCGCGAGGCGGTCAGGACGGTGGCTCCGGCGGTGGCGAAGCGGCGGGCCGTTGCTTCGCCCAGGCCTCGGCTGCCCCCGGTCACCAACACGCGCAAGCCGGCGAGCCCGTCATCCTCGAGTGTCACGTACGTACTCCTTCGATAAGGTGAACCCGACTCCGGAAACGGTACACCTAACCGGAGCCGGGCTCACCTTATGGAGGACTCTTGCCGTCATCACGTCCGCTGCGCGCCGACGCCCGCCGCAACCGCGCCGCCCTGCTGGACGCCGCGCGCGAGGCGCTGCTCGCCGCCGGCGATGCCTATGTCGAGGACATCGCTCGCCGGGCCGGCGTCTCCATCGGCACTCTGTACCGCCATTTCGAGACACGCGAAGCGCTCGTCGCGGAGGTGTACCGCCAAGAGGTGGCCGAACTCTGCGCGACCCCCACCCGGCTGCTCGAGGTGCACGCGCCCGACGAAGCTCTACATACCTTTCTGTTGCTGCTGGTGGAACATGCGGCAGTGGGCCGAGGTATGGGCGAAGTGCTGGAGAGCATCATGGCCACCGATTCACCGGTCTACGGTGACACCCGCGACGAGATGGCCCGCGCCCTCGACGAACTGCTCACCGCGGGCGCTGCCGCCGGTCTCCTGCGCGAGGGCGTCAGCGGACGTATCGTCCTGCGCGCGCTCGGTGGTATCTGCGGATTGCGTACCACCGGATGGAAGGAGGACGCGGCGCATATAGCGACCATCCTGTACGACGGACTACGTTACGGCGCAACGGTTTCCGATCATGCCGAACCATCGAATCCGTAGCCCGGTCGTCCCTCGTGGGTAGCCGGGCTGTCCTGTGCGGTGCGGCTCTGTTATTCGCCGCTGTCGCAGGTGAAGTCCTCGACCACCCGCGTCACCCGCGTCCGATCCGGGCGTGCGCCGGTGGAGATCCGCCGAGTGCCGGTGGCCCGCCACGCCGGGGATCGCAGCGGTCGACCGGGCGATCACCTTCGCGGTCCGGTCGTGACGTTCGTCCGGAGGCGATCGGCAGTAGGATCACCGTCACGAACAGCTGGGAGAACAATCCGAGTTCTGGAGTCGGCGGCTTACTCGACAGCGCTTGCGAAAGGGTCCAGCAGAATTATGTGCACTCGTGTGATCTGGCCGGAGGCGAACGGTTCCGTTCTGGTGGGCCGGAATATGGACTTCCACAAGGATTTGATGACCAACCTGTGGACGCAGCCTCGCGGAGTCGCCCGTGACGACGGCGTCCACGGTGAGCTGACGTGGACTTCTCATTACGGAAGTGTTATCGCCACCGCCTTCGACATGATTTCGGTGGACGGCCTCAACGAGGCAGGGCTGGGTGGGCATGTCCTATGGCTCGCCGAATCGACCTACGGAGAACTCGATACTTCTCGCCCCGCGCTGAGCCAGGCCATCTGGCTGCAATATTTCCTGGATAATTTCGCCACCGTGGCGGAGGCCGTGGAGTGGATCGAGAAAACGAACGTCCAGGTCATACAGATGCCGGACCCGACCGGCGGGAAACCGCCCGCGGTCCATCTCGCGCTCGACGACGCACACGGTGATTCCGCGATCATCGAATACATCGATGGCCACCCGAACGTGTACCACGGTCGCGACTATCGCGTAATGACGAATTCGCCCACCTACGACCGGCAGATCGAATTGCTCACGCGCTGGGAAGGTCTCGGCGGAAACGATCCGATACCCGGCGATACGCTGGCCGAACATCGTTTCGCGCGCGCGGAATACTATGCGAAACGGTTACCCGAGCCGAGCAGTCGACTGGAAGCCATCGCGAGCATATTCAGCGTCATCCGCAACGTGGCGCAGCCGTTCCGCATCCCGGACCCCGGGAAACCGGATGCATCGCAGACGATTTGGCAGGTGGTGCTGGACTTGACGAACAAGCGGTACGTGTTCGAGTCCACGTTGCGCCCCAATATCGTCTGGGTCGATCTGGCAGATCTGGATTTCGGTGTGGGCTCGCCCCAACTCAAACTGGACCTGCTCGGGAAGCTTTCGCTGGAAGGCGGTATCGCCGGCGAGGTTGAGCGGATCGTTCGAGGATGCCGGTCCCATGGTGTTCTTCTCGTTCCAGGCCGTCGAACAGCTCGAAGCGGCGCGGAACACTCATTCGCCGGGCCCGTCGGATTCGGTGAGTTCGTAACCGGGCGGGACGGCGGTCGGTCACGACGGGGCCAGGACACGTTCGGTCGCCCGCGCCGCGCTACGGAACTGCCCGGGGGCCTGCGAGCGTTGCCGTCGAAACGCTCGGCTGAACGCGTAGACCGAGGTGTATCCGACCGAGCGGGCGACGGCATCGAGTGGGTCGTCGGTGTCCCGCAGCCGGATAGCGGCCAGATCCATCCGCCATCGCGTCAGGTATTCGGCCGGCGCGGTACCGGTGACCGCGCGGAACCGTCTGGTCAGGGTGCTGCGGGAGAGCGTCAGCTCCGCGGCGAGTGAGTCGATGGTCCACCCCCGCGCCGGTTCCTGATGGATCTTGGCGAGCGCGTCGCTGACCACCGGGTCGGCCAGCACGCCGAGCCAGGAGTCGCGCGCCTCGTCCGGGCTTTTCGCCGACCAGACCCGTAGCAACTGCACCAGCAGGATGTCGACCAAGCGGTTGAGTACGAATGCGGTGGCGATCTGCGGGTAGGCCAACTCCCGCGACAGCAGCCGGACGGTGTCGTCGAGGCAGCTGCCGCCGTGATCGGCCCTGATGTGCAGAACGGGTGGCAACGAAGTCATCACCTGCGTCGACACCGTGCGGTCGTATTCGTAACTCGCACCGAGGATATGCGTCTGCACCGCACCGGAGCCCAGCCGCAAAACACTGCCGTCCTCCATGGCCGCGTCGCCCCCGCACCCGCCGCACGAGGCCAGCGGCACGCCGGAAGCACTGCTCAACGCATGCTTCGCACCGCTCGGCAACAGCACCACATCGCCGGGCATGAGCTGCAGCGCCTCCTCGCCGGGCAGGCTCAACCATGCGGTGCCCGAGGTGACGGCATAGAACGCGGCGTCGCGGCGCGCGTCCCAGGAGATCCCCCAGGTGCCGCCCGCCTCGATGCGCGCACCCGCGGTACCGCGGACACCGCCGACCGCGAGCACGTCGGCAAGAACATCCATACGATCGATAGTAGTGCGACAAACGGATATGTTTCTGGCCGAATCAGCTATCGATCAATTCATCCTTTACCACATATGGTCGAACCATGGCAGAAGTGGACGAGGTCATCGAGATGAACACCCAGGTCATCACCGAATTCCGGGAGAAAGGCGGCACCGTCGGCGGTATGTTCGACGGCTTTCCGCTGATCCTCGTGCATCACAAAGGCGCGAAATCGGGCGTCGAACGCATCGCGCCGCTGGTCCCCTACGTGGAGGGTGACCGGATCTTCGTCTTCGCGAGCCTGGGCGGCAGCCCGAAGCACCCCGCCTGGTACCACAACCTGGTGGCCAATCCGGACACCACCGTCGAGTACGGCACAGAGACGTTCGCGGTCACCGCTCGGGTGCTGCCCAGGTCCGAACGCGACGAGATCTACGCCAAACAGGTCGCCGTGCAGCCCCAGTTCGGTGAGTACCAGCGCAGGACCGACCGGGTCATCCCCGTCGTCGAGTTGCAGCGGACGGGCCACTGACCCGGGACCACCTCGCATTGACGTCTCGGTATAGAGCGCTTCTGGTGTCGATTACCAGATATCGGCCCGGACCGGCCGTCCGGAGAGGTCGAAGAGTGCGGAATTCCACGCCATAGCGGTCGGAAGCCGACCCGAATTGCCACCCGCACGTCCGGTCGGTGGCGACACCGCTATCGCTGGTCTGCGGTTGCTGCGGTCTCCAGTGCCCGCTGTATGACGGTCGATCCCTGGTCGACGGATTCGGCTATCGGTGTGGCGAGAGCCGCTGGCAGGACATCGGTGTGCCAGACGAACCGGGTTCTGCCGTGCTCGGCGGGCAGGGCCTGCATCGAGGCGTGGTGGTGGGCTGGGTGAAGGTGCCCGCCGACGATCGAGTAGGCCACTCGCCTGTTCGCCGGGTCGAGGTCGACGAGTCGTTCGGTGACGATGGTGCCGTCGGCGAACGTGACTGTGCGGGTGTCGGCGTCGAGGCGAGTATCGGTGACGAAGCCCGGGGCGAGACGCTCATGGACCGCGCCGAAATCGGCGAGAACATCCCAGACCTGGTCAGGGGTG
The DNA here is from genome assembly GCA_040674215.1 of Nocardia sp. NPDC050193. GTDB lineage: Bacteria > Actinomycetota > Actinomycetes > Mycobacteriales > Mycobacteriaceae > Nocardia. The sequence continues at coordinate 33,854 of JBFARE010000041.1, forward strand.
GCGTCGACGACGAATTCTTTGTGAATGGATGCCATGGAATCCTCGTGGTCAGGCAGTGGCGAGGCAGAACAGATGGCCTTCGGGATCGGTGAGGACCGTCCACTGACCCTGCCCCGGCTGGAAGTCGGGAACGGTCGCGCCCAGCGTCCGCAGCCGCTCGGTTGCGGTTTCCACATCGGTGACTGTGAAGTCGAGGTGGGCGTGTTTACCGGTATCAGGCCAACCCGGCCCCTCGTAGTCCGTGACCTGCTGGAACGCAAGCTGGATCGGCCCCTCACCCAGGTAGGCCGAATCCTCGTCGACATGGGTGATCTTCCAGCCGGTGACCTCGCGGTAGAACTCCGCCATCACCTTCGGTGAAGCACAGTCGAGGGTGATCGCAGCCAGGTTCGCATGGACCGTCATATCTCGTTATCTCCTTGGTGTAGTCGGTGTTGCCGTCTCAGCATCCGTGCCCCGACCAGCGCAGGTCTTGAAGATTTTTGCGGGCAGTTTCTTGTCGTACCGAGGACATACGGTCGGTGGGTGCTGTCCGCCACAACCCTTGCCGCCCGGCCGGAGTTCACCATCACCGCCGTGAACTGCCACTCCGACCACACCCACTTCTCGGCCCCGGAAGCCCGCGACGACCATCGGCTCGTGCTCGTGCGCCGAGGTCGGTTCCGGCGACAAGCCGACGGCGAACTCGCCGACCTGGACCGCACCGTCGGTTACCTCGGCGCGCCGGGTGAGGAGGAAGGGTTCGCTCACCCCGCCGGCGGTGACGTCTGCACCGCGGTGACCATCGAGCCCGGCCTCCTGGAAGGAAAGGTGAGCCCGCGCGTGGTCTACGTCGATGCGCGTATCGAGCTCGCGCACCGCCGAATGCTCACCGCCGCCGCGGGCGGTGATATCGACTACGCGGTGGCCGAGGAACTGGTCCGGCTCGTCGCACGCGCCGCCGACGAGTCGGCGCCACGGCCGCGCCCCGCCGACCGAATGCTGGTCACCGCGGCCCGCGACGCGATCATCAACGGGGCACCGGAGGCGGCCGGGCTGCGCTCTCTGGCCGTATTGCTGAAGGTCTCGCCGTATCGGCTCAGCCGGGTGTTCTCGCAGCACATGGGGGTGTCGCTGACCCACTACCGCAACCGGATACGAGTCGGGCAGGCTCTCGACCGGATCACCGACGGAGAAACCGCACTCGCCGACCTCGCCGCACACCTCGGCTTCGCCGACCAGGCACACCTGACCCGCACCATCCGCGAACACCTGGGCCATACCCCCACCGCCCTACGCCGACTACTGACCCCCACCCGCCAACCGCCCCGCTGAAAAGCCCCACCGGGAGTGACGCTGATCATGGCCGTCCGACGCAAGCTTTGGGCGCCTGGCTGCGGGGGCGCTGAGCCGCGCTCACCATGTGGTGAGCGGTTCCGCGTCGAAGAGCTAGGAGGGGCATCGGACCGTTGTCATGAGCGCGCGGTGACGTCACTATTCACCCTCACGATCACGGCAGGACGGATTGGCTGCCGTCCATCTTGCCCGCGAACTCGCGTCCGCCTTCGGGACCGAGGTAACGGACGGCGATGGCTTCCCGCGCCGCATGAGGGGATGGGGTCTCGGCATCGACGACGGTGCCGTCGACGATGACGTACTGGTACGGCAGCTCTTCGCGCTGGGCAACCGAGGTCACCACACCGGCTTCCTGGATGAGCCTGGCCTTGCGCCGGTTCGCGCCGGTATTGATCCTGATGTCACCACCCGGCACGTAGTCGTACCAGATCGGGAGCGAGCCAGGCGGCCGTCCATCGGTCGCCGCGACCGATAGCACCGCAATGTGCCTGGCCGCGAGAAATTCTCGGCGTTCGGCTTCGGTGAAGAATATTTCCGTCGATGTCCGCGCGAATTATCCGGTCTTTCTGCGTAGCGTGCCGGTGGCGAAATCGACCAAGGGTCGCTGTTCCAGCAGTCGCGCGACCGACGAACCGAGCCCTCCGGTACTGATGTCGGCCGGGTGTGCTGCCGAGAACTCGTCGAGGATGTCGATGAAGTGGGTGTCGTCGTAATCGAGGTCCGCGAATCGCACCCACTGCCGGTGCCCATCGCGGATGAGCGGAGCCCCCTGGGTTATCACGGTCGCCGTACCGGCGCGAACCTCCGCGAGGTGCAGGCTCGTGCAGTTGTTCGTACCGATCAGGAGCACCCGTGCGTGGCGGTTGTACAAGCGCGCCAGCGGTGATCCCTCGCCGAGCGACATGCTCAACTCGTGGCCGTCGACGATCGCCGCGGCGTCGGCGCCCCAAGCGGCGAACGAGACATGGGGATGGTGACTCCGCCGCACATCCGGCCAGGTGCGAAATGTCTCGGCCACCGCCCCCATCCACTCGCTGGGGGTTCGCTCGGGATCGAAGGCCGGCAAACTGGCCCGTACCTCCGGCACCCATTCCGGAGGTACCGGAGGGTTCTGCCATCTCGCGGGATCGGTCAGGCCCGACGTATGAGTCGGGACGACCAGGGTGCCCGAGGGGGTGAGTGTATCCTGTAGCGCCTGGATGACGGCGACGGCTCCACCGGACACCCATCCCAGCGATTTCAGGCTCGCGTGTACCAGGACGAGGTCACCGCTACGCAACCCCAGTGCTCTCATATCTTTTGCAAGGGAGTCCCGGGTGTGGGGGCGGGTTTGGCCGCCCGGCGCCTGGGGTGGCCGCGATGCCGGCACAGTGGAGTCGCTGGGGACCATGGCCGTGAATTTATCAGGGCCACCGGATCGTCGCCGCGATCACCAGCATTGGCAGACCGATCGCTCGGCGCGCAGAGACTCCACGAAGCCGATCAGGTACAGGCGACGAAACGGTCCTGCGGCGAGCCGGCGACGTACAGCGGCAGAGCCTCGTCGAGGGCGCCGGCCCGGGCACGCGTGGTGGCCATGGTGAGCTGGCTGTGCTGAGCGCGGCCGATGAGTTTACGGCTCCCGGCCGGTCCAAGCTCGTGACACCCCACGAAAGGACATCGCCATGGCAGAGCTTCTCGTCGATTTCATCACCTCCCTCGACGGCTACGCATCGGGAGAGGGATGGCCCGGGTTCTGGGGCCTCGAGGGCCCGGAGTACCTCGCGTGGCTCGGCGAGCAGCCCGAGGTCACCTACCTGATGGGAGCGAACACCTACCGCCTGATGTCGGGCTTCGCCGCCGGCGAGGTCCCGGAGGGCCAAGACGAGTTCAGGCCCGAAGAAGAGGCGTCCGTCGATGAGCTCACGCAAGCGTCCAAGGTGGTGTTCTCCTCCTCGCTCGAGGAGCCGCTGAGGTGGGCCAACTCCACGCTCGTCCGCGACGACGCCGTCGAGGCGGTCCGCGCCATGAAATCCAGTAATTCAGGGCTCCTCAGCACGATAGGCAGTCTCGGCCTGTGCCGGTCCCTGCTGCGCGCCGGACTCGTCGACCGCTTCCGGGTCGTGATGTTCCCGGTGATCACCGGGGCGACGGGTGCAGAACGCATCTACGACGGCTATCCGGACGTCGCTCTCGAGATGATCGAGCACCGCACCTTCGACGGCGGCATCCAGCTGGTCGAGTACACGCCCCGCGTGCTCGGGCACCCGCCGCTCGGCGCCCCTGCGTGACGTCTCACTGTCTACCGGTCCGGCCCACACTCACACTCACACTGCCTCGGTACAGTGACTTCGTATGACCGGCACCGAGGTGGAGATCACCGCAGACCTGGTCCGTGACCTGCTGCGGGAGCAGCATCCCGACCTCGCGGGCCTGACCCTCCGCGAGGTGGCGGGTGGCTGGGGCAACCAGATGTGGCGTCTCGGGGACGAGTTGGCCGTGCGTATGCAGCGCATGGACCCCACCCCGGACCTGCAGCTGAAGGAGCGGCGGTGGCTACCCGCGCTGGCCCCGCGCCTGCCGCTGCCGGTGCCGACCCCGGTGCGATTCGGTGAACCGTCCGAGCGTTTCCCCAAGTACTGGACCGTGATGACGTGGGTTCCCGGCGAGCCGCTCGACCACGCCACGATCAGCCGCGGCGCCCATGCGGCCGATACGCTGGCAGTATTCCTCCGGGCGCTGCACGTTCCCGCACCCGCCGAGGCGCCGATCGCGACCGACCGCGGCGCCCATCCCAGGGACTGCGCAGATGGCTTCGAAGCCTTCTTCGGAGCCGTCACCCCTGCCGACCGTGCTGCCGACATCCGGGCGGTCTGGGACGATGCCGTCGCCGCCGGCGTATGGGAGGGCCCGCCGGTGTGGGTGCACGGCGACCTCCATCCCGCGAACGTCGTCGTCTCGGATGGAACGCTCTCGGGCATAGTCGACTTCGGTGACCTGTTCGCCGGTGACCCGGCGTGGGACCTCGCCGCCGCCTGGGTCCTGCTGCCCGCGGACACGGCCGGACGGTTCTTCGACAACTACGCGCTCGCGGACGAGGCGGCGATCCGGCGGGCCCGCGGACTGGCGGCCATGAAGAGTTTGTTCCTGATGCTCATGGGGCAGAACGGAGATCGGGGCCTGCCGGGCGGAAAACCGCACTGGGGACCAGTAGGCCGAGCGGCACTCGAGCGTGTTCTGAAGGGCCTGTGACACACGGAGGTCGACCTCCGATGAGGTCTCGCCGACAGAACCACAGCCGAGGGTGGTGGTCGACGGCGACGTCTACGAGTTGAGCTGCCTGCGAAACCACCGCGTCAGGATGTCGTCGACCACCTTGGCTTCAGGACCCTGGGGCGCCGGGTCGAGCCCCGGTTCGTCGGCCAGCGGGTGCGCGAGATTCGGCACGGAGACCAGTTCGACGTTGTCCGGCCGCGCGTAGCGCCGACGCAGAGTGTGGACCAGCGCAGCCGCATCGGCGCGGAGGTCCGGGTGATCATCTTCTCCGCTGACGACCAGCAGCGCCGGCGCGACGGTGAGTTCGGCGGCACGGGCCACGAAATCCAGGCTGTCGGCGACACGCTCGGCTTCGGCGGTCCATTCATACGGGTGACCGGCGATGCCCTCGGTCAAGGGAACCACCGAGCGGATACGCACGGCCGGGTTCACGAGTGCGATATGCCGGATCGGGATCGATTCTGTGGCCAGCACCCGGAGTGCGACCGCACCGCCGAGCGAGGCGCCGAGAATGCCGATCGGCTCCTCGTCGATCGGCAGCTGATCGCGGAGTGCCGCCAGGGCTGCCGGGAACTCGTCGGCAGCCTGCTGCGCGAACGGTGCGAGGAATGCGAGTAGCGCGTCCTGGCGGGCGAGTTCGAGCACGGCATCGACGCGGCCGTCGACCATCCGGGCGCCACACATCGGCATGCCCAGATGGACCCGCCAGGCCGGCACCCCGGCCATCGGCAGGGCCGCGGCGAACGCCGCATCGGTGCGCGGCGCATCCAGCATGTGCCAGGTCACGATCAGTGGCGCGGGAGCGTCGACCCCGCCGTCGGGTGGCAGCGCCGTGTAGGGGACGCCGGCGGCGGTTCCAGTGATCGTTTCCATCAAGCTCCTCGGTTGGCGTGGCGATCGACGTGCACCCCGATCGGCCGGGCGGCCGGATCCACACGCAAAGTGTCCGACACAGTTACCTGGGACGACAAGGACGCTGTGCCCAGTGGTGACCTGTAGGTGAACCGCCGGTGGGTCGTCGTCGGGGCACGGCTCAGGTTGCCGCCTTCTTGATGCGTGCCCCGAGTGCGTCCAGTTCGTCGAGAACCAGGGCGGCGCCCCACACCTGATTTCTCTTTCGGGACGTCAGAGGTCGGATCACTCCGCTGTCGTGCAGGCGTTCGATGGCGGCGTAGGCCCTGCTGGTGCTCAGCCCGAGCCGGTCGGCGACGTCTTCCGCGGTGATAACGGGCACGGCGACGAGTGATGCCATGATCTTCGCGGCGGCGCTGTGGCCGCGTACCGGACCTGTCAGTTCTCGCCACTGTTCGGGAATGGCGGCCAGATGACCTGCTGTCCGGCGCGATTCGGAAGCTGCGATTCGTGATCCCGCGGTGAACGAGTGCATGAGCGGTTCCGGGTCGCCGTTCCGGTAGGCGGCCAGATCGTCGAAGTAGCGATCCCGATGCGCGACCAGGGCCGAGGCCAGGGGCACGACCACGGCGCTCGTTACGGATCGGCGCCGGAGTACGGCGTTGATCAGTGCACGGCCGATGCGGCCGTTACCGTCGGTGAAGGGGTGGATGGATTCGAATTGCGCGTGCGCGATCGCGGCTTGGGTCAATGCGGGAACATAGCGCCCCCAAACCAGGCTCAGGGACGTTGTTATTCCTCTTTTCATCCCAAAGCAGGAATAGTGGGCCGCCAAATCCCACTTTCGTTGCGTTTCGCATGTCCCTCGAGAGCGACGAGTGCCTCGCCCAGGTCGTTCCCGGACGTTTCGCCTGCGGGAGTCCGATCGAAATGCGGGGCTTGCCGGGCTGCCAGAAAAGCGTGTTCCTCGAGCCTGGACACCCGGAAATCGCCATCGTATCCGCGCAGCTATGCCCGCCCTGGGAGGTCCGGAGGTGAACTGGTCAGCGGAGGGTGACGAGCTTCGCCCTGCGGAGGAGCCACACCGCCGGGACCAGGCAGCACAGCAGCGCGAAGAGGCTCGCTTCCGGACCGAACGTCCCACCGGTGAGTACCTCCGGTCCGGACAGGACGGTGCGCAGCAGACCGGGTTCGCCGTCGGCGCCGGATACCGCAGTGCCGAACACGCCGGACTCGGTGAAGTTCCAGCCGAAATGCAGGCCGATCGGCAGCCACAGCGACCGCGTGGCGGTGTAGGCGATGGCCAGTAGCGCGCCGCCTTCGACCGCGATGGCCAGCGTGCCCCATAGCGTGGCGTTGCTGTTGACCGAGTGTGTCAGACCGAAAAGCAGTGATGAGACCGCGATCGCGACGATGCTGCCGGCCCGTTCCTCCAGGATGCGGTGCACCACGCCACGGAACAGCAGTTCCTCGGTGACCGCCACCGAGGCCATCGCGCCGGCCACACCCAGGCAGGCCCCGAACGAGCCACCGGTGACGTCGGCGTCGGTAAACAGGGCCGCGAGCAGCATCGTCGCGAGGAAAGCCCCGGCGCCGACGAGTACGCCGTGCCCGAGCCCGCGCCACCGCCCCGCGGCGGCCAATTCGGTGACCGCCGGCCGGTTCTCGACACGGCGGGAAAGCCACGTGTAGGCGAAGATCGCTCCGGCGGCCGCGCCGATCCCGAGGGCGAAACGCAGCACAGGCACACCCGGAACGAGCGCGTCCAGCCCCCGGGCGGCGATCAGCAACACGACCGTTCCGACAAGCAGAACCGGCACCCGGAACCGCTGTATCGGCGGTTTCCGCTCCGTGGGGATGGCCATCGAAAGTCCTCTCGCCGTTGTGCAGTACGGCGAGACTACGAACGAGCCGAGCCGGGTCGCATCACTCCACGGGAGACTCCCCGGTAGTACTCGAGGGGGACACCGTACTGTCCGATGGCTTTCGGTCAGGCCCCCGGCGAGGCTTCGTGAGGCGTGCGAGTCCGGCGTCGGCGACATCGGTGAGAACGTGACGATCGCGTGCTGCCTGTTACCCGTACCCAAGGTCGTCACTATCGTGAACGAGAGAGTCACCATTCAGCCACTCGGGATAGTGGCCTCGCGAATCGGAAAGACGGCATCGGATCATGGCAGAAGACCTGACCGTGACTCGGACGCTGGCGATACCCGCCGCCGAGTTACGCGAGCGGTTCTCCCGCTCGTCCGGCCCGGGCGGGCAGCACGTCAACACCACCGACAGCCGGGTCGAGCTGTCGTTCGACCTCGCCGACTCGCCCTCCGTGCCGGAGTCGCTGCGCACCCGGATGCTCGACCGCCTGGCAACCCGCCTGGTCGACGGGGTGCTCACGATCGCCGCTTCGGAACACCGCGCCCAGCTGCAGAACCGCGCAGCCGCCCGCGAACGCCTGGCCGCGTTACTGCGCGACGCCGCTGCCGCTCCGCCGCCCGTTCGCCGCGCCACCAAGCCCTCGCGCGGCGCGAAGGAACGTCGCATCGCCGCGAAGAAACGGCGCGGCATCACCAAGCGAAACCGCCGCGCCTTTCCCGAGGACTAGCAATACTTCAACTCGACCCGTCCCTGCGAGGTGCCGGCGGCCGATTCGAGAATCGGACGGCAACTCCTTCGAGCCGACGACATGGGAGAGGACGGAAACCGGGGTCTACCTGCGCAGGAGTGGCAGGCGGGGTAGGTCGGATCATCGGTGAGCACGGTTTCCGGCCCGCTCCGACCGAGATATCGAAAGCGAGCATTACACCGGCAGATACGACATTATGGTCGCAGATCTGACTACTCAGGTCGCACACTGCGTTTTTCGACTGATCAGGGATCTACGTGCATATGTTGAAGATATCGACCCGCACCATGCTCGGCAGCGTCATTGCCGTGCAACTCATTGTCGGTTCAGTGGGCGTCGCGGCGGCCGAGCCCGTCCCGGCGCCCGCGCCGGTCGCGCCGGTGCAAGCACCCGATGCTCCGGGACCCGGGGCGGGGGCGCCCATCGCGGCGTGCATGGCACCCGGCGACTCCATCGAACTCCGGGCCGGTCTGGGCGCCCTGCTCGGGACCGGGAGCGGCGCGATCGCAGGGCTGCCCCTCGCCTTTGTCGGGGCCATCCCGCTCGGGATCATCGGCGGCGTGATCGGCGCCATGGTCGGCTCGACCACCTACGCGCAGGACGCCTGGCGGGCTCCGAAGGGCTGCTGATCGGGCGGGGCCGCGGGGTCAGCCCTTGACCGGGTAGGTGGCGTCGAGCCATTCGGTGAACGAAGGTCCGCCGATTCGGGCGTGCGCCCGGCCCACCAACCCGCGGTCCTCCGGCAGCGCCCGATACACACCGACTACGGTCGCGGCGCCGACGATCTCGCCCTTCCCGACGAGGCCTCGGCCTGGTGGCGCAGGGTCGGGCACAAGGGTGTGCAACGCGCCAGCGTCAAACCAAGTGGTCCGGTGTTCCCGGACGCAGTCCCGGTGAGGACCTGCGCGAAGGTACGTAAGCCGCAGCCATTCCTTTGTGACTTCAGCTGCGCCACCCATGCTTTCCGAACTTGCTCTGCGAGCAGATCACTCCTCTTGTGGCTGGTCGCCGCTGGTGTAGAACTGCTCTTCGCTCCAGCGATCGAAGTGGTAAGTGTGGTCGGGCGTCAACGCCGAGCCTGAGGTGAACAGGTAGAACTCGACGTCGAGACCGTCGAGAATGTCGCCCAGCCATCCGCGCCAGTCGGTCCCATCTTCGAATTCGGGGTAGAGGTCGCCAAATATTTCGGCTCGGCTGAGAATGAGGTACAGGGCCAACTCCTCCAACACCGTGTGCGCGACCAGGTGGCCGGCGGAGAACCGCGCGCGAAGCGTATTTACTGCGGCCTTCAGTGTGTAAACCAGTTCGTAGTCGTATCGGGGCACGAACTGAGGCGGAAGATGGCCATCGAGCCACGATGTCGGGAGCTGCCCCAGATGTGCTCCTCGCGGTTGCTCGGCCAGTTTCGCGAGGTCATCGCGGATCTGGTCGCTGAGTACATCGCTTCCGACCGCGAACGTCACCGCGCATTCCCGGCCGAAGTTCTCCTCCAACACGGGAGACCACGCGCGGTGATTTCGATCGACTGAGCGGAGGAAGTCATCGTCATCAGACTTCTGATCGTCTTGCTCTGTCTCAGGGAGCCGACTCCAACCCAGCGCCTTGCAAATTCCTCGAATCTTGTCCGCTCGAATCGCTCCTCCGGACTCGTAGCGACTCCACGACTTGGTACCGATGCCAGCTTTGGCCGCGGCTTCTTCGATGCTGAGGTTGAGCGCTATTCGTCGTTCCCGGATTGCTGACCCGAGCTCGGGGCTACCGTTCTTCGTGCGCGGGGGCATTGAACACTCCTCGTGACCGGTCAGTACTAGGTAGATACCGTACAGAACTGCCCCGTGGATGAACAGTGCGAATGTCTACGGTGGGCTCTATCCATGTCGCGATGTCTCGCGCTGTACTCAGAAAGCTGAACTATAGGATTTGCTATAGTTCAGTAGTGGGTCAATGGGAGATCTACCAGACCGATGAGGTGGCCGCGTGGATGATCGATCTGCGACGCTCCGATCCCGACGCTGCTGAGCGGGTCGAGGCGGCCGTCGACGTACTCGCTGAATACGGGCCTACCTTGGGTCGTCCCCTCGTCGACACGCTGACCGGTTCGCAACTTGCCAACTTGAAGGAGCTACGACCAAGACAGACGATGATCCGTGTGCTGTTCGCATTCGACCCGTGGCGGTCGGCGATCCTGCTGACCGGCGGCGACAAGACCGGGCAGTGGAAGAGCTGGTATGAGCAGGCGATTCCTCGTGCGGAGGAGTTGTACGCGGTGTATCTGAAGGAACGGGCAGAGGAGGAGGAAGAGCGATGAGTAGCTTCTCCAAATGGGATCGTGAAGGCTATCGCCGCCGGGTGGGCGAGGAAGAGGCCGCGCGCCGTCGCCGGTCGATTATGGCCGAGCAGTGGGGTTACCAGCTTGCGGAGGAACGGAAGCGACTGGGATTCACGCAGGCCGGTTTGTCCGAGATCATGGGTGTCAGTCCGGGGCGGGTGTCGCAGATCGAACATGGTGAGGTGGCAACGGTCGAAGCTCTCGCCGCGTATGTTTCCGCGCTGGGCGGAAAGCTGGAACTGCTGGCGGACATCGGTGGGCACCTGCTGAAGATGCCGACCGATCCCGCGGCGTGAGCTGACCTGAAGTTGATGGCGGACTGTGCCGGTACGTAGGCCGGGGGCGGGAGCAGATCACTCGACGCCTCGCCGAGGTTCCCGACCTGGTCGGGGTGAGCTGTATCGCGCAGGGAAGCCGCAATACGGTTATTCACACCTCGCGTTCGACCCAGCAGCCGACCGTGTCGTGCTGCTGGCAGATCCAGAGGATTTAGGACCCTGATGGCTGTTCTCCCGACCGGAGGCGCCCGCTGGTCAACGGACGGGAGTGAACTATGCGGGTCGCTGTGACCGGGCACATGAACATCACCGAGAAACCGCGGTGCTGGTGCGTGCGGAAATCGCTCGGCGCCTCGCCGAGGTGCCCGACCTGGTGGGGGTGAGCTGTATCGCGCGAGGAGCCGATTTCGGTATTCGCGCAAGCGGTGCTCGACGCCGATGGCCGGCTCGAGGTCGTACCGCCTTCCCGGAACTACCGATGAGCGGAGGCGTGCCGAAGATCGAGCTTGGGCGTATCGGTGCAGTTTATGCCGTGGAACGTGCCTGGATCACCAGGTCCCGATATGGCAAGCGCACTATCGGGTAGCCGGACACGCCGATTGCCTGATCGACGCTTTCGAGGTGGGTGGCTGCAGCGGCGCTGTCAGTGGCGAGAACCTCGGTTTCCACGAACGCGCCGACACCGGTGACGATATCGATGCTGATAAGCGTTTCGGCATGTCCGGGCCGCTGGTAGGTGGTACGCACTTTTTCGACCCGCACAAGCTCGACCATGCCGATAGCCGCGAGCAGGGCGTTCGCCCGACCGGCTTGGTCGGCATCGGCAAGGCGAACGTTGGTCTCGCGCTTTGCGATCACGTCGCCGTCCGCGTGGGTTGCAGTCGTGGACGGCGGCTTATAGGTCACCTCGGCGAAGCCGTCGCGTTCCCGCACTCGTAGACATTCGACGGTTTCCATGTAATCGATGTCAGGGCGGCTGTAGTAGGTGTCGACTTCGGTGAGTGAGCTGATCTCGCGGTATCCGGTTTCGGCGAGGCGGCGGCGCAGGGCATCACCATCGGCCAGTTCGCGTTTTCGTTCGACCTCGATCAGATCCATGCGGTCATCGTCCTCTCCAGTGAATGGCGGTGTGGAGTCGAGCAAGTGCCGGCTTCGAGCAGATCGTTTGCAGGGTGCCGAGAGCACGTTGCAGAGTGTCGGTGTCGCGGACCGGGACGTTCTGGAACAGCACCATCTGTTTCGCGTCCGTGAGTGGGTTCGGTAGCCGGTGGGTGAGGAACCGGTTGTAGTACGGGGCTGCTGCATGGATAGGTGACACCGTCACCTGATCGTGCAGCAGCCCCGTTAGTAGTGCCGCAGTCATACGGCTCCTTCTCAGAGCACCGATTCTGCCTGTCAGCAGACAGCCGCACGGATTGCACCGAACCCCACTCCGCTTGCTTTCATCCCGGACTGCAAGTCTGATTACCTGGCGGTGGTCGATGAGCTCGTGGAACGAGCGGTCAACGTTTACGGGGCTCCGAAGCCCGCTTCATTCGGACATCCGGAGTAGTGCAGGGTAGCCGTCGGCTGTAATCCGAACGCTGCTGGAATATTCACCGGGCTGAAGGAGGTCGGGGGTGATGTAGCTGGCCGAAAGGACCGTGCCGTTTTTCGAGAAGACGAGGATATTGCCTCGCTGCATGAACGTATCGTCCATGTCGATCTTTCCGCCGACCTCACTCTCGAGGTAGTCGCGAGAGACCGGCTGGTGGGATACATAGACCGAGTCCCAGTCGCCACCGGTCAGTTCGTGTAGGCCGACCGATCCACCGTTCTGGCGGAGTTCGGCCAGCTCGGCCGAGAGTGTCTCGTCTTCTTCCAAGGCCACGCCTCCATTGTCGGAGCATGCGGCCGACGATATAGCGGCACACATGAGCAGAGCGAGCAGTATCGTCTTAATTGTCATAGGTGCCGTAACTTTCGCCGTCGCTTCCCGGGTTGTATCCACCCGAGGTGAAGTCCTTGCCGGTCGGTGCGGGCTTGGTACCACCCGTCGCCGGCGGTCCGTCGGCGCGGCCCGTCTCGCCTATGGCTACCTGGTCACTCGGTGTCAGCATACCGTCCGGCCCGACGACGACCATATCCCCGCGCAGAGCCGCCTCTTTGACATAGGTTGCCAGCTCTTCCGGGTCAGCGTCGGGATGTTCGGCGGCGATCCTGCGTCCTACCGCGTTGTTGTGGAGGTCCATCGCTTCGGCGGCCGCCGAATTGGTGTCGATTCCTTCGCGGGCGTTCGTGTACTGCTCGGTGAATTCCGGCCCGAACCAGTTGGCCAGCATCGCGTTCCAGTAGGCGTGCCGGAACGCGTCCGAATGACCGTCGGTGATCCCCTCCTTTTCGAAGATGTTCTCGGACTCGTGAATCGCCGTCTTATAGATGCCGTAGGCGTCGCGGGCTCCCAACAGCCCGAGGTCGTCGAGGAGCCGGGCTTCCTCGGCCGTCATTTTCTGGCTGCCGAACCCCCAGCTGAGGGGAGGCTTGGGCCAGGTCGTCATGCCATCGGGGTCCACGGGAACGTTGAACCGGGCGAGCAGATCATCGTGGAAAATTCGCGAGTATCTGTCGACGATTGTTCTTCGATTGCTCATCGATAAAGTTTCCGGATCCGAGTAGGTCGCCTGCGGCGCGAATCAGGCCGGCTTGGCTCAGAATATCGAGCTGCAGCCGGGATACCTCCTGCGTCAGCGCAACGTATGCGACTTGCATCGCATCGTGGTATGTCGTGACCTTCGCGTCGTCTGTGCCATGTGCACCGACCAGTCATCGTCGACACGAAGGCCGGCTTCGACCGCGTCGTCGACTTTGCCGCGGAGGACGCCTCGGAGCGATGCCAAGTCGGTGGCCGCGTCCTTGATCAGCGCGGGGACGTCGGATATTTCGTAGTAGACGCGCCGCGATTGATCGTGGTCTTCGGAGGCACGCTCATACGCGGCGTCGTACGCGGCTCCCTGCCACTGGGTCCCGGCATCGGTGAAATAGTTGCGGGTGCTGTCGATGGCCTGCATGGCCTGCTCGTTGATCGTATCGAGGGTGTCTGCCCAATCTTGCATCGCCGTCAGGTCCCAGCGCTCCAGCTGGGATTTCGAGATCTTCATCAGTTCTGAGCAGGCTTGAAGTCGAGTTCGTTCATCTTCGCCGCGAATCCCTCATCGGTGGTGCGGAGGTCGTTCGCGCATGCTCTTGTTGCGCCGGCGACAGACCTCATCCGGTCTGTGATTCGAAGGTAGGCGCCTTCCGTTTTCTCTGCGAGCTCGGCGAACGACTGACCGATCTCGACCCCCGGTAGTGAAGGGCTCTGCCTGCTACGGATATCGAGGCCATCGATGCTCGCCCCGTTCTGGTCAAGCTTCTGTGCGAGCTCGTTCAACTTGTTTATGTCGGCCTGTAACAAGGTGCCCTCCCTCTACGCCTTGACGGCAAGCACTGACCCAGGAGCTGCGTCGCCGAGCGCGGCACTTCGAGCCGGATATAGCTTAGCAAGCCGACCCGATCATGTGCCGTGATCGATCGCGACCTGCTCGATCCGATGACGCTGTCGCTCTCTCGATTCCCCGATACGCGTCCGGGTCTTATCACGGGCTTTGTTCGAGCTGGATTGGGTCGCGGGGCGCAGGATCGGAGGATGCAAAAATACTGCCGGACCGCTTCGGTAAAGTGCAGCAGGGCGACCACCGTGGCGGGTCGTCTGCTCCCCGGTGGGGATCAGCGCACCTTCCGTACCCGTGATCTTGCGGTGAAAATTTCGTTGGTCGAGAGCCTCGCCCCAGACGATCTCGTAGACCCTGCGTAGCTCGGCTACGGTGAATTCCGGGGGGCAGAATCGGGTGGCCAGGGTCGTATATTCCAGTTTGCTTCTGGCTCGCTCGACCGCGTCGGCAACGATCTGCTCGTGGTCGAAAGCCAGATCGGTGCGGGAAGTGAGTACGGATTCCACAGGAGTCCACGCTGCCGCTCGAGCGTCACCACCTGCTTCGGGTGTTGGCAGGTCGGGTACCAAAGCCAGGTAGCAGATGCTCACTACGCGCCTACGTGGGTCCCTGTCCGGGGAGCCATAGGTGCGAAGCTGCTCCATGTGCGCGCTGCCGAGGTCCAGGCCGGTTTCTTCGGTCAGCTCGCGTTCCGCTGCAGCATCCAGGTCCTCGCGGCTATCGCTGAGGAACCCACCCGGTAGGGCCATAGAGCCCTGCCACGGTGGAGTCCCGCGCTCCACCAGCAGGATCTGCAAGGTGTCGTCCCGCACGGTCAGCACCGCAAGGTCTACCGCAATAGCGGCCTCGGTGATTCTCCAGTTTCGCTCGGCCATCTCGGTCTCCTCTCCTCGAAAGCCAAGTTTACGTCATCTTGACGTAAATGATGATGGCGGCTACCGTCACTGCACGGAGTCCGTGACTGGCACTCCACTCTGAACACGTTGGGGAGAAACAATGTTCGTGATTCTGACTGCTCTTGGTGTCGAGCAGGATGCCGTGCTGGAACACCTGGTCGATGTGCAGGTGCATGAGCACGAGAAGGGCACATTATTCGATGTGGGCACGATCGCTGGGCACCCGGAGCATCGAGTTGCTGTGGGTGTCACCGGCGCGGGTACCACTACCGCGGCCACGCTCACCGAACGTGCCCGGGCTGAATTTTCGCCCACTGTGATGATGTTCGTGGGTGTCGCCGGTGGGCGGCGGGACTATCTGACCATCGGTGACGTAGTGGTAGCCACCAAGATCCATTCTTACCAGGGCGGGCGAAGTGAGGATGACGAGTTCCTCGTGCGGCCCCGTTCATGGGAGCTTTCGCACCGCTTGGACCAATTGGCCCGGCGGCAGTGCAGGAACGACCGTTGGGCCAGGTTCCTGCCTGAGGGGATAAATGCGCCAAAGGTGCATTTCGACCCGATCGCGGTCGGGGATGTGGTGCTGAACTCCACTCGGTCGGATCTGGCTCGTCGGATCCACAGGTCTTACAACGATGCGATCGCCGTGGAAATGGAGGGCTCCGGTTTCGCTCATGCGGCAGCGCTCGGCGATCAATTGCCTGCCGTGGTCGTTCGCGGTATCAGCGACCTCGCGGATGGGAACAAGGCGCGTGCTGATCGTGCCGGTGGCCAGGCCAGGGCTGCGCGAAACGCGGCGGCCTTCGCCATCGCGCTGGCCGTCTCACTCGAGCCGGGACCCCACCGGATGGCAAAGAAACCGGCACCGCCGGGTCCGACCTTGCCGCCGATCAACAACAAGGTGGTCGCGCGTGACCATGCGAAGGTCGACAAGCAGGTCGGTATGCAGTTCAACTGGGGGCAGGGATGAGCGCCGGTTTCGGCCACGCACCGACCCAGATGTCGGTGGACAGCAAAGTCACCGCGACCGACCAAGCGCAGGTGAGTCAGCAGGTCGGCGTGCAATTCGCCGGTTCCGTACTGCACAACGCGACGATCTACACCGCAGAGCTCGGGGATCCGCCCGACCGCCTGCACGAAGTTGCCAGGGCTCATCTGGACGGCGGTAATCCCCGCCGAGCCGAGGAGATATTGCACGGTCTGTTCATGGATAACCAGGGGACCACTGAACGTGCCTATCTCTACGTCCTTTCCATACTCAGCGACCGGCCGTTCACAGAGGTCACCGCTGCGTTATCGGACGAGATCGGCGCAGCCATGAAGGCGGCCGCGGGTCACCGGAGGGACGAGTGGCGTGACGCGCTCGATGTAATCGATTCGCTCCTGCGCTACGCGCACGCCGAGTTCGTGGAGGGGGTCATAGCGCAGGAACTCAGCGTCGCGCTGGATGCGTTCGGCTCGCTGGCCCCGGCTCGGCAGGACGAAATCGACAGGCATTTGAACTTGATTCTCAGCGGTGCTGTACAGGAGCGGCTTACCGGTGAGCGCAAGTACCAGGTCGCGGTGGAACGGATGAGTGGCGACCGCGTCCGGCGGGCATGGATGTTCTTCGAAGCCAACCCCCGACCGCCTATGAAGTGGCAGATACCGCCTGTTCGCCCCACCACGACCGAGTGGCGGGACGTAATCCTCGGCTCCGCGGCGATGGCGTGGTCGATTGTGTGCGTAGGCGTCGTCGGGGTGAGCATCGGTGCCGTGGTCGGGCTGGTGGCTATCGCGATCGGCGCTTCTTTTGTGCTCAGATCTACACTCCGGCAGGAGGCTTCTGAGCGCCACATCTGGAGCCTGCGGGCGAATCATCAGCTGCTGCCCTATCAACAGGCTACGAGGTTCGACAAATTGGTTGACCAGTGCTTCCGAGAGCAGCTCCCAGGAAGTCTCTGGGGAGAAGCCACCGTGGGCTACCGGGGATACCTCAAACGTAGGCTGCAACACCAATACTACGGCGAGGAGATCTACCCCGGCGAGCTGAAATGGCTGATCATGTGGCATGTCATGCGAGCCGGCCAGCAGTTCTCCTACCCATCGGCGACACCCCCCGCCCCGCATCGCGCGGCAAGCTACCGGATCATTGGCATAGTCGTATGGAGTACCGGCCTGGTTTGGTTGGTATTCGCCGGCCAACCAATGGCGGCTTTCCTCGCCGTAGGTGGTTGGTGGGGTGTTCGCGGCATCGCTCGCATAGCTTCCGGCTCCCGGGTACGATCGCTGCTCGATCGGGACGCCGAAGCATTGCTTTCCGAGGAGTGGGCTTCGTATTATCGCTGGACCGAGGTTCTTCGCGACCGTCCGCGGGATGCGGAGATGGCCCGCTGGCTGGCCCTGGACAAGGCCTTCCTCAAGGACGACGCGCTACGGCGAGCGAATCTGCGCGAGCGTGATCTGGTGACCCACGTGGTCCTGGCCGAACGAGCCCCTTTCGCGCGTAAGGGCAGGGTGACCGACGGCCCGGCTCGGTACGAGAAGTATCTGGTTCATGTTTTTCTGCTAACTCAGTACGGAATACGCACTACGCGGACACATCTGAGTCTCGCTGAGGGTGAGGTGCGCAATGAACAACGTCAGATGTACACCTACGACGCGGTGGCATCGGCTTCCGTCGAAGAAAAGGGCGTGCGCACCTTCCTGACCGACGGTCGCCCGTTCACCGATCACCTCAAAGAGAGGGTTTTCCAGTTGACTTTGCTCAATGGCGTGCGCATTGCTGAGGTCAGGGAGAACGCCCGAGCAGCGGACGACAACTGGTTGACGGACGGCGAAGGGTTGGGCGATGCGGTGTCCGCCCAGGCCTCTGGGTTCGACAGTGCCCTACAGGTACTGGAGGCGGTGGCCACCGAAGGCAGAGATTGGATAATCCGTGACCGGGAGCGGAAGCAGCGATGGGCACGCAACTGGTGTACGAAACCTTCGTCGGAGCACGATGAAGGACAGGAGGCAACTTTGGCCGGGCCGTCCTACCTTGAAGGGCGTCAGGGTTAGCTGACCACCATTGCACGAACCGGTCCGATGGATGGGGGCGGGTCGGCAAGCTTTCAGAACTGTATAACCCACCCCGCCGACACAACCGAGCCCCGGCCCACTTCGGCATCGCTCGGGAACCTTGTCGATCGACCCTGTCATTCGGTCCGGCACTTCGTGCCGGGATCGGTATGAACCGCTGCGTAGGTGAGGTCGGCCTCGGCGCGGTGTAGCTTTTCTTCGTTGGTGATGCCGAGGCGGTTTCTCAGTACACCTGATTCGGGATCGAGATAAGGGTCGATGGTCACGTGGCGCCGTGCAGTTCGCGAACCATCTGCCGCATCTGCTCGGTGCTGATCTCGCCCCGCGACCACCGGGCCGTGATGTCGTCGGCTTCAGGAGTGGGGGTCAGGCCTTTGGCACGGACCGACGCTCTGGCCTCCGCGGCGGCGCGAGACCGCTCGGCGGTCAGCTCCTCGAAAACTTCGATGGGGATCATCACGGCTTCGGTCTTGCGGCGTGAACCGACCCCGATCGGTGTCCGGTCGCCGTGGCGGAATCGGTCGAGCATCCGAGGTAGCCGCTCGCGGCTTCCCTTACTGACCACGTCTCGATCGACATTCCTAAATGTGTACCCGAATGTGCACACATTCGGCGCGGTCGAGCCGCTCTGGCGCTGCTGTTCGAGTACGCAGGTCATGCCGTCGTCATCGACCGGTCGGCTGGAGCTCATTGTGTTGTTCGGACGTCATCCTGCTGTTCGCGCAGTGCTCGGCGGCGGATCTTGCCGGTTTGTGTTTTGGGTAGGTCGGCGAGTATTCCCACGGTCCTGGGCCGCTTGTAGGGTGCGAGGCGTTCCCGGGTGAACGAGATCAGTTCGTCGGCGTCGGCGGTATGGCCGTCCTTCAAGGAGACGTAGGCAGCTACCGACTCGCCTCGATATTCGTCGGCGACGCCGACCACCGCAGCTTCGAGTACGGCCGGGTGTTCGTAGAGAACATCCTCGACCTCGCGCGGCCATACTTTGTACCCGGACACGTTGATCTGGTCTTTGATCCGGTCGACCAGGTAGACCCACCCCTGTTCGTCGACGATCGCGCTGTCGCCGGTCCGGAGGCAGCCGCCGGGCATCGTCGCCGCTGACTCACTTGGATTGCGCCAATATCCGCGCACCACTTGGTGTCCGGTCACGACGAGCTCGCCTTGGCGGCCGGGGGGAAGCGCACGGCCCTCGGGATCGACCACCTTGACCCCGACCCCGGGCAGCGGCTTACCGATGGACAGGGTGCCGCTGTCCGGATCGACCGGCGCGGTCGCCCCCGGTGGTACCGCCGTAACCGCCGAGGACGTCTCGGTCATCCCGTAGGCATTGTGGATGTAATGTCCGAACCTCTCCCGAAACCGCTCGACCGTACTCGGCGGAACCGGCGCACCCCCACTGAACAGCGTCTTGATCGACGTGAAGTGTTCTGCGGAAGCGTATTCCGAGTTCATCATCGCGTTGAAGGCGGTGATGGAGCCGATCGTGTAGGTGACCCCGTGTTCGCGGATCGCGTCGACCGCGACGTCGGTGTGGAATCGGCCGGTGAAGACCAGAGCGGTGCGTTCGGTGAGGGCGAGGGAACCGATGACCACGGCTCCGGTGATGTGGAAGAGCGGGGCGAGGGCGTAGACGACGTCTCCGGTGGTGATGCCGGCCAGTTCGGCGAAGCTGGTGGTTACCGCGAGGACGTTGGTGTGCGAGTTCATCGCGCCCTTGGGTGGGCCGGTGGTGCCGGAGGTGTAGGCGAGGAACGCCAGGTCTTCGCCGTGTACCTGGACCGGCGGGGGTTGCTTGCCGAGATATCTGTGCGCCAACCCGAGTAGGTCGGGTTCGCCGGGCGCCGCAGGCACCGTTTCGCCGTCGAAGATCCGGCGGTCGTTGCGGGTCTGTAGTTCCGACTCCGCGGTGCCGAGTACCCAGCGAACCGTGCTGTCGGCGACGTCCTCCCGGATCTGGCGCACATCGCGGTCGGTGGTGATGACCCCGACCGGTTCGGCATCGGTGATGATGGTGCGCAGTTCCCGCCCGCGATACATGGGGTTGAGCAGCAGGGCGGTGGCGCCGAGTTTCCACAGGGCGAGCAGGGCGAGCGCGTATTGCGGAATGTTCTGGAGGTGGATGCCCACCCGGTCGCCATGTCCTACACCGCGTTCCGACAGGGCGGACGCGAGCGCGTTCGCGAGGTCGTCGGTCTGCCGCACGGTGAGGGTGGTGTCGAAGTAGATGACGGCGGGGGCGTCGGGTTCGTGGGTGACCCGGTCGTTCCAGGCCGCTACGAGCGTGTCGAAGTGGGGACGCGGGGAAACCCCGCCCGCCGCACCCTCATCAAATGCGGCGGACGGGGTTGTCCCGGTGTTTCCGGTGGTCATGCCGGGAGTTCCTTGCGGCTGGTTTCGCGGATGGTGGCGACGGTGAGCAGGCCGATGGCGCAGACGCCCATCACCCAGTAGGCAGGCGACATCGCATTGCCGGTCGATTCGACCAACTGCGCGGCGACATAGGGGGCGGTCCCGCCAGCGGCGATGGTGCCGATATTGAAGCCCAGCGAGACCCCAGTGTAGCGAACCGTCCGCGGGAAGAGCTCCGTGAACAGCGGGAACGCCGGCACCTGCACAACCCCGTTGAGGACCATGTAGAGGAAGTAGACGATCCCGATGACCAGGATGCTCGAGGTCGCGCCCATGATCATGAACGCCGGCAGGGCGATCACGACATAGGCGAGGTACCCCCCGACGAGTACCGGTTTACGGCCGAACCTGTCGGTGAGCATGCCGCTGATCGGGAAGGTGGCACACGCCAGAGCGATGGCGATGGCGGAGGTCCAGTAGACGGCGTCCTTGGAGAAGCCCAAATCTTTGATCAGGTAGACGCTGAAGTAGGTCAGGCCGATGTAGCCGGAGCCGTTCATCGCGATGGCGACACCGACGACGCGGAGGACCGACCACGGGTTCTTGGTGACCGTGTCGAGCAGCGGGCTCTTGGTGACCTGCTGCTTCTCGGCCATCTCCTCGAATTCGGGGGTGTCCTCGAGCTTCATCCGCACGCGGAGGCAGACGTAGGCGAGGGGGAGGGCGAGCAGGAACGGGATGCGCCAGCCCCACGACTCCATCTGCTCGTCGGTGGTGATCAGGGCGACCACACCCACGACCGCGGCGGCCACGGCGAAGCCGAGGGTGGAGCCGACGGGGGTGAAGGAGCCGAAGAAGCCGCGGCGCTTGGGCGGGGCGGATTCGGCGATGTAGGTCGCGGCGCCGCCGACTTCGCCGCCCGCGGAGAAGCCCTGGGCGAGGCGGACCAGCACCAGCAGGATGGGGGCGAGGACGCCGACGGTCGAATGGGTGGGGAGCAGGCCGAGGATGCCGCAGGCGATACCCATGCTGACCACGGTGATCATCAGGGAGTGGCGGCGGCCGCGGCGGTCGCCGAGGCGGCCGAAGAAGATGCCGCCGAGGGGGCGGGCGACGTAGGCGACGCCGAAGACGGCGAGGGTCGACAGGATCGACACGCCGGAATTGTCGGAGGGGAAGAACAGGGGGGCGATGGTGACGGCGAGGAAGCCGTAGACCGCGAAGTCGTAGTACTCGATGAGGGTGCCGACGCCGCCGGCGATGGCGGCGCGGCGGGCCACGGAGTTCGACTTCTTCGGTGCGGTCACCGGCAGCTGCCCGGCGGGCCGGCTGTCAGGGTTCTCGACGCGATGATCGACATTGGTCATTGCGGTTGTCCTTGGCGTGCGTGCTCGGCGAGCAGGAGTTCATACGAACCACCGGCCTCGATGACCTGAATGGTCCGCGGGTTCGGTGGGGTTCCGACCAGGTCGGTTCCCTCGGGCCGGCGCAGGGTGGCGGTGCGCCAGTCGAGGGCCACGGCGTCGTCGACCCGGACTGCGGTCGAGACGCCGGGGATCGTGATCAACGGCATGCCGTTGAAGGTCTCGCCGCGCCAGAAGCCGGGCGAGAAGGATTCCGCGACGATCGCCGCGATACCCGCGTTGCGGAGGGCGACCATGGGCGGATAGTGCGGATGACCGTAGCCGAAGTTACGGCCGCCGACGATGATATCGCCGGGGCGGACGCGGTCGGTGAAGGTGGGGTCGTAGGCCTGCATACACACCGAGCGCAGGTGGTCGGGGTCGTAGGACTTGATATTGGAGACGCCGACGACGAGGTCGATATCGAAATCGTCGCCGAAGATCCAGGCGACCTTGCCTTCGATGATGTCCGGGGGTGGGGGATAGGCGCTCACTGGACCGACTCCTGGATGGTGCCGGCGAGGGCGCTGGCGGCGACGGTGTACGGGGAACCCATATAGATATTGGCGTCGGGGCTGCCCATGCGGCCGGAGATGTTCAGGACGCCGGTGGAGATGCAGTTCTCGCCCGCTTGCAGGGGTTTCTGGTAGCCGAAGCAGAAATCGCAGCTCGATATATTGATATGCGCACCTGCGGCGCGAAGCACATCGAGGATGCCCTCTTGCTCGGCTTGCTCGTACACCTTCTGTGAGGTGGGGACGACATTGAGTTCGACGCCGGGGGCGACCTTGCGGCCGTCCAGGACGAGGGCGGCGGCGCGTAGATCTTCGATGCGGCCGCTGGCGCAGGAGCCGATGAAGGCTTTCGTGATGGGGGTACCGGCGAGTTCCTGGGCGGTTTTGGTATTGACGGCACGGGCGGAGCCGGGGAGCACCACCCGGGGAGTCAGGGTGGAGAGGTCGATGGTGTGGCGGGCCGCGTAGGTGGCGTCGGGGTCGGGATACACCGGGTCGAAATCGCGGCGGGCGACATTCTTCGCGTAGGCGAGTGACGTCTCGTCGGGTTCGAAGAGAGCGGAGACCGCGCCGGTGAACATGGCCATTCCGCACAGGCCCTGGCGGTGGTCGATGGTCATGGCACGGGCGCCCGGGCCGCCGAATTCCATCACCTGATGGGCGCAGCCGTCGGCGCCGACCATATCGATGATGGTGTGCACGAGATCGCGGCTGTCTACGCCGGGCGGGAACTCGCCGACGAGGTCGAAGCGGGTGGTGGCGGGGATATCGACGAAGACCTGGCCGGTGACCCAGGCTTCGATGAGGTCACGCCGGATACCCCAGCCGAGGGCGCCGAACGCGCCGATACCGCTGATATGGCCGTCGAAATGGACGAGGAACTCGCCGGGGATGGCCAGGCCGAGTTCGGCGGTGAGCTGGTGGCCGATACCGCGGCCCTCGTGCAGTTCGATGCCGTAGAACTCGCACCAATCGCGGGTGACCTGGTGGACTTCGGTTTCCTTGTCGTTGCCCTTGGTGAGCATGTGATCGATGAAGACGATGTAGCGGCTCGGGTCCGCGAGTTCGGTGATCCCGAAGTCCTCGCGCATCTGCCGGAACATCACATCGGTGTAGCCGGGGAAGTCGTAGGCGATCATGCGCGCGGGGTGCACGGCGTGGTTCTCGCCGGCGCGGACCGTGTCCTGCTCCGAGGCGCGGCCCAGGATCTTCTCCGTCATCGTGTAACCCACGGCGGTCACTGCTCCTTCGCGGGTAGGTACTTGTTCTGCATGGCCTCGACCTCGGGGAAACCGATCAGTTCCACGAACTCGTGGTGCTGGAGCGCGTCGGCGCTCACCTGGGCGGGGGCCTCGCCCGCGGCCAGCCGCTTCAGGGTCTCGCGGGCCGCGCCGGCCACCGCCATCAGCACCTGGGTGGGCAGCAGGGCGAGGCGGACGCCGATCTGGTCCAGGATCTCGGGGGTGAAATCGCGTTCGGTCCAGGTGGAGGCGGTGAGGGTGGCCATGAGCGGGACGCCGACCTCCTCATGGCAGCGCTGCCACTGTTCGACGGTCTCGAAGGTTTTGGTGACCGGCATGATCATGTCGGCGCCGGACTCGACGTAGGCCTGGGCGCGGCGGATGGCGTCGTCGCCGCGGGCGTCGGTGCGGGCGATGAGCAGGACGTCGTCGGGGATGGAGTCGCGGACGGCGCGGATCTTGCCGGTCGCCTCGGCGGTGCTGATCAGGTCGACCGGGTCGCCCACGCAGATGGGGCAGGACTTGGGGGAGACCTGGTCCTCCATGAACATGCCGCCGACGCCCGCGTCGGCGAACTTGGTGGCGGTGCGGGCCGCATTGACGGCATTGCCGTAGCCGGTGTCGATATCGGCGACCAGCGGCAGCTTGGAGGATTCCCGGATGGTGCGGACCGCCTGGAGGTTCTCGGTCTGGGTGTAGAGCTCGGCGTCGGGCAGACCCAGCGCTGCCGAGACGGCGAAGCCCGAGGCGCACAGAGCGGTGAATCCGGCCTGTTCGGCGAGGCGGGCGGTGAGCCCGTCCCATACGCCGGGGGCGTAGACGAGTCCGTTCGACGTCAGGTCTTTCAAGGTCGGGCTGCGCACCTGTCCACTCTCCGTTTCGCAATGCGGAATGCGTTTCGTATTTCGATATGAGACGGTAAGGTGGCTCAGGTCACAAAGTCAACCCCGAGCGAAAGATGTGTTCGTATGGTGGCGAGATCGATCGCACGACCTGTGGAAGCGAGTGAGTGTCAGTGGCTGTGCCCGTAGAGTCCGAGGCACCGGGGGGTCGCGATGTCGTGGGCGCTGTCCTCAAAGCGTGCACGCTGCTCGGTCACTTCAGCGCGGACCGTCCCGCCTGGACGCTGAACGACCTCACCGTGGCGAGCGGGATGAACAAGACGACGGTGTTCCGTCTGATGGCCACGCTGATCCAGGCGGGGTGGGTGGATCGCACGGACGAGGGCGGCTATCGCATCGCGATGCCGGTCTTCGAAATCGGCTCCGCGGCCCTGTCGAAGCTCGATATCCGTTCCGCGGCAAAACCTTTCATGTCCGATCTGGCGACCACATTCGGCAACACGGCCTATCTGATGGTTCCCGCCGAACAGGGCGCGGTGTGCATCGACCTGCTCGAGGGTCGCAACTCGCTCGTCGTCGCCGGCATCAATGTCGGCTCCGTGATGCCGTATCACGCCGCGGCGGGGCCGGTGGTCATGCTCGCGCATTCGGAAGCGCTGCGGGACAGGTGGATTCATGCCGACCTGCCGGCGATCACCGAGCGGACCATCACCGATGTGGACCGGCTCGTCGCACACCTCGACGCGATCAGGGAAGCCGGTTACTCGGTGAGCAACGCGGACTATCTGCCCGGGGTCGCCGCGGTGGCGGCGCCGATCCTGGGGCGCGACGGCTCGGTGGTCGCCTCCATCAGTGTGGGCGGCCGGGCCGAAGAGTTCGAAGGCGACGCACTGTCCGCGAAGATCGAGAAGGTGTGTGACGCGGGGGCGCGGATCACGCGGATCGTGCAGGCGCTACCGCGGGGCTGAAGTGTCCGGCGGGGCGCGTCCGGCGGAGGCGCCGGGCCGCTCCGCGGGGTGAAAGCTCTTGCCGCTGTTCGGCAGCGAAATCAATCCAAGATAGGTATTGATAGATGCCGAAACAGTGTTGGACATGCATCACAGCGGTTTCTTACTGTGGTCTCGTTCACTAAAGAAGAGCTGTTATCAGCAGGAGGAAACGTTGCCCCCCGCTTTCACACCGACCGAACTCGCCGAAAAGCTCGGCTCCGGTCTGTTGTCGTTTCCGGTCACCCATTTCACCGACGACCTGGCATTCGACGAACCCGCCTATCGGGAGAATATCGTTCGTCTCGGTAAATACGACGTCGCCGGTCTGTTCGCCGCCGGCGGGACGGGGGAATTCTTCTCGCTGACCCCGCAGGAGGTCGGCCGGGTGGTCCGGGCGGCCGCCGAGAGCGCGCCGACGGGCACTCCGATCCTCGCGCCCGCCGGATACGGCACCGCGCAAGCGGTCGAAATGGCCCGCGATGCCGAGGCGGCCGGGGCCGACGGCCTGCTGCTGTTCCCGCCCTACCTCACCGAGTCGTCCGCGGAGGGCCTGAAGGGTCATGTCCGTGCGGTCTGCGAAGCCACCTCGCTGAGCATTGTGGTCTACGGCCGGGCCAATGCGGTGTACACGCCGGAAATCCTCGCCGAACTGGCCGCCGCCCACCCCAACCTGATCGGCTACAAAGACGGTGTCGGTGACCTGGAGGCCATCACCCGGATCCATTCGCGGCTGGGCGACCGCCTGATGTACATAGGTGGCCTGCCGACGGCGGAAACGTTCGCGCTACCGTATCTCGAACTCGGGGTCACCACGTACAGCTCGGCGCTGTTCAACTTCCTGCCCGAATTCGCTCTCGCCTTCTATCGGGCGGTGCGGGCGGGGGACAGGCCGACCGTGCGCCGGCTGCTCGACGAGGTGGTGCTGCCCTATACCGCCATCCGTGACCGGAAAGCCGGATACGCGGTGAGCGTCGTCAAGGCCGGGATGACCCTGGTGGGGCATCCGGCGGGCCCGGTCCGGCCACCGCTGACCGACCTGGAAGATGTCGAAAGGGAATTGCTTATGGACATCGTAGAGAAATCCCGCTCGATCACCCTTTGAGAACAGTGTGCCACCCGGCCGTTCACTGTCGGCCGGCTCTCCGCCCCGGATCCGGTCGACTCGTCCGCCCCGGCCGCGGACCTTCCAATGTTGTGAGGAACCCATGATATTTCGATCAGTCCCTTCGTCACCGTCGCCCGGCCGGGCGACGCCTGCCACCGCGGGAGACCGCGGGTGTCCGGGCCCGCCGGCGGGCGCCGGCATTCACCACGTCACGGTGTCCGTGCTGAGCGGAGCTGTTGAAGGGAGCCGTTGTCATGGCCGTTCCTGAGGTCGACCCGGGCGCCGCGCGCTCGTACACCGAACCGGCAGCCCGGCGCACTGCCGTTTCTTTCCCGAAGATGCCCGCGCGCGATTCGATCGCGACCGGGATGAAGGCGGTCGCGGGAATTGTCGGGCTCTTCGCGGTCTGGCAGCTGCTGGTAATCGTTTTCGACCCGCCGGAATTCCTGCTCGTCGGCCCGGTCTCCGCATTCCAGGAGTTGATCGAACGGCCGGAATACTTCGCGACCAACACCTTCGTCACCCTGCAGGAAGCGCTGGCCGGATTCGCACTCGGTACGGCCCTCGGCGTGCTGTGCGGGGCGACACTGCACTATTCGCCGACAATACGGAGTTTCCTCTATCCCGCGCTCGTCGCGATCGACACCATCCCCAAGGTCGCGCTCGCGCCGTTGTTCATCGTGTGGTTCGGGTTCGGCTTCGAATCGAAGGCCTTCGTCGCGATGGCCATCGCGTTCTTCCCGCTGGTCATCAATACCTATGACGGTTTGAGTTCGGTACCCAACGAGCTGCAGGAACTCGCCCGGATCAACCGGGCCTCGCAGTGGAAGAAGATGACGAAGATCGAATTGTTCTACGCGCTGCCGTCGATTTTCTCCGGCGCGAAGATCTCGATCTCGCTCGCGGTGGGCGGCGCGGTCGTCGGTGAATTCATCGCCGGCTCGAAAGGGCTGGGCTACGTCATCCTGCTCGCGAACAGTCAGGTCGACCTGCCGTCGATGTTCGCGGCGTTCATTGTGCTCGCCGCTATCGCGCTGGCACTGTTCTTCCTCGTCGATTTCGCGGGACGAAAGCTGGTCCCGTGGAAGAACCACGCGAAGTGACCACGGGAGCGGAGACTCGAATGCGCAACTCGAGGCGAAAGATCGCCGCGCTCGTCGGGGCGGTGCTGCTCGCCGCGCTACCGGCCTGTGCGAGCGGCGGCGGAGCGAACTCGATGACCATCATGATGGATGTGGGATACCTGCCCAAGCATGCGCCGTTCTTCGCGGCGGCCGCCCGCGGATTCTTCGCGGCCGAGGGGCTCGACCTCACCATCATGCCGGGGTCGGGCTCGACCAATACGGTCACCTCTGTGGAGACCGGGAAGGTCGACGTGGGCTTCGCCGACTTCGGTGCCACGATCATCAGCCAGGGCCGGGGCGCCGAGGTGAAACAGGTCAACCTCCTGCAGGCCAGATCCGCCTACGCCGTGGTGGGCCTCGCCGGGACCGGTATCGAGGACTGGGACGATCTCCGGGGCAAGACGCTGGCCACCGAGGGAGCCGGCGCGATGACCGCCATGTGGCCGTTCGCGCTGAGCAAACTGGGGCTCACGGAGCGGGATGTGAATGTCGTGCACGCCTCGAGCGGGTCGAAGATCCCCGGCCTGCTGGCCGGCCAGTGGGACGCCAACCTCGCGCTCTATGTCTCCGACCAACCCGCCATCGACGCGCTGGGCCGGCAGGCCGTGGTGCTGAAATGGGCCGATATCGGTATCGACCTCTACGGCAACGGGATCGTCATGTCCGACGAGAAACTGCGCAGCAATCCCGACCAGGTGCGCCGGTTCAACCGGGCGATGCAGAAAGGCTTCCTGTGGTCGTGTGAGCACCCGGAGGAAGCGGCCCAGGACTTCCGCAAGGAGGTGAGTGGTTTCGAAACCGAGACCGTGACCCTGGCGATTCGTGAACAGTGCTCCCTGAACTGGGCGGCCGACGAATCGGTGGATCAATTCGGCGTCATGGACGACGCGGGAGTGCAGAAAATGCTCGACATCTCCCGACAATTCCTCGGTCTCCGGGCGGACAGCGATCTGACCCCGGACGACATCTACACCAATGAGTTCCTCGCGCCGGTGCGGCGCGGCGAGACCATCCAAGCCCCGTGAGAGCCGGACAGAGGGCCCTATGAACAACGAATACGCCATCTCGGTCAACAACGTCGGAATGACCTATCGGTCCCGCGACGGTCATGACAACCCCGTCCTCGAAGGGGTGGACTTCCATGTGAATCCCGGACAGTTCGTGTCGATCGTCGGACAGTCGGGCAGCGGTAAGACCACCCTGCTCAAGACGATCTCCGGACTCCAGCAGCCCACCGCGGGCGAAATCCTGGTCAAGGGCAGGCCCATCAGCGACGGTATCGAGGATATCGCCATGGTGTTCCAGAGCCCGGTCCTGCTGCCGTGGCGTAACAACCTCGACAATGTGCTGCTGCCGCTGGAGTTCCGCGGCGCCCGCACCGACGAAGCACGCCGCTACGCCCGGGAACTCCTGGAGATGGTCGGCCTGGGCGACCGGGCCACGCGCTACTCCTACGAACTCAGCGGTGGTATGCAGCAGCGGGTCGCCATCTGCCGGGCGCTGGTGTCGCATCCCGAGTTGCTCCTGATGGACGAGCCCTTCGGTGCGCTCGACGCCATGACCCGCGATTCGATGAACTTCGAGATCCAGCGCATCTGGCAGGCCGCCGGATGCAGTGTCCTGTTCGTCACGCACAGCATCTCCGAGGCGGTGTGGCTCGGCGACCGTGTGGTCGTCGTCGGTGGCCGCCCGGGCAAGATCGTCGCCGATATCACGATCGATCTGCCCCGGCCCCGCGGCAAAGAACACCGTTACTCCACGGAATTCTCCGAGTACGTCACGGAGATCGAATCCCATATCGGGGTCACCACCGGAATCAGCTGACCCCGTCCCGCCCGACTCCATCCAGAATCTCGACACCGAGGGAAGCAAATGCTCAGTATCACCGCAGATCCGGCGCAGGTAGCACGCACCTACGGGCTCGATGCGCGCAAAAGTCTCCTCTTCTCCGCGATCCGTCTCGATTCGCATCCGTTCGTCGCGCCGCTGATCGCCCGTACCGGCGACGAGGAGTATCTGCTCGTGCGTCAGCAGGAGCAGGGCAACGCACTGTCGGCCGGGGTTCCGAAAGAGCGGATGAAGTTCTACGCGCCGTGGGTGACGATCGACCCGCGGGTCGTCGCCGATACCCCCGCCGCGGAATCCCTGGCGGGCCTGGTTCGCGAACTCGCGCAGGACGGGCCGGTGCACCTCGCGGCCGATGTGGTGTACACCCACTTCCGCGCGTTGTCCGGTGCGGTGGATCTCGTCGCCGCCGATCGGGACCCCGTGCCGGTGACGGCCTACGAGCTGGACCGGTCGGAGGTCGTCGAGCGGTTCGCGCAGTGGCGCCGGACCGGGGTCGATACCGCACGGCGGCTGATCGAGAGTGTGCCGCATCTGACCGGTCTGGAGGCAGAGTTCGGCAGCACCGAGGACAGCCGGTTCCCGGCGCTGGAGGCGCTCGTGGCCGACCGGGGTCTCGACGCGCTGCTGCTGGCCGCGCCGCCGAACTTCACCGAGGCCACCGGGTTCGCGCAGCCGGACGGGGCGGTCGCGCTGTGGCTCGCCGGTTCCGGGAAGTTGCTCGTGCTGGCCGGCGACGAGGTCACCGGAATTCCGGGTGCGTCCATCGGCCGGTACCCGTCCGTGGGCGCTGCCGTCCGGGAACTGGCCGGCGGTCCGCGCACCGGGGTCGAGGAGGAGTTCGTCAGCGTCGGCCTGGCCCGTGAGCTCGAGCGGGAGGGCGCCGAACTCGTCGGCGTCTCGCACGACCTCGGCCACTGGCGCGATATCCGTGACCACGAGGATCTCGCATTCCAGGTGGTCGCTGCCCGTGCGAGTGTGTTCGCCATCGAGGAAGCGCTGGCCTGGGCGGAGGCGGGCCTCGACGCCGGTCGTTCGTTCACCGAACTCGATATCAATGCCGTGTACCTCGACAAGATCGTCGAATTCCGGACGGCGAACGAGATCCCGTTCGGCATCGAGCCCTATTTCACCAATCTGCATTCCTCCAATCGGATGCTCTTCCCCGGCCCGCCCGTCGATTTCCCGATCGACGCGGAGACGACGTGCATCCAGCTCGACGCCGGCGTGCGCATCGTGATCGACGGTGTCACGGTCGCGACCTCCGATATGGCCCGCTCACTGCCGCGCACTCCGGCGGCGAAAGAGGCCTACGCCTTCTTCTTCGATGTGGTGCGCGAGGGCATCATCGGCCAACTCCGGCCGGGCGTGATCTGCGAGGACGTGCACGAGGGCACCCTGCGCTACCTGGCGCCGCACCTCGACCGGATGGTCGAGATCGGCATGCTGGGTACGGAGGTGGATTTCAACACCGAGTACCGCAAACGCAATGTCGGACACCTCATGGGCAAGCAGGAATCGTTCGCGAACGAACTCCGTCCCGGCTACAAGCATGTCCTGGATATCGGTTCCTACGGCGCGGCGGAGATCCCGTGGCGTTACGACAACGCGGCGATCGGCACGGAAGACCTGTGGTACATCGGGCGCGACCGCACCTACATCGTCAGTAAGCGATGACCTCGGCCGACACCGCCGATCCCACCCGGATGTGCCGGGGCGGGTTCCCGTCCGAGCCGGCGGGAACCCTGCCCGGGGCGCGCACCCGGCCGTCGAATGGAAAACACCATGTCTGAGGTACAGCGGCGACTCGCCGAACTGGCAATCGAACTCCCCACGCTCGGCGCACCCCGCTACGCCTACGAGGCGACGGTGCGGTGGGGGGACCTGCTGTGGGTCTCCGGTCAGATCTCCCGGACCGCGTCGGGCGAGATCCGGGGGGGCCGGGTGGGCGAAACCGCCACTGTCGAGGACGGTATCGCCGCGGCCGAGACGTCGGCGCTCAACCTTTTGGCGCGCATCGACGCCGCAGTGGGCCTCGACAATGTGGAGCGGGTGCTCAAACTCGATATCTGGGTCGCCGGTTCGCCCGATTTCGTGGACCAGCCGACGGTGGCCGACGGCGCCTCACGATTGCTGCGCACCGTGCTGGGCGACGCGGGCCGGCATGCGCGGACCGCGCTGCCGACCCAGGTGCTGCCGCAGGGTGCGCTGGTGGAGCTCGACGCCACGGTGGCCGTCCGGGCCGGATCGGGCGATCGATAGGCGTGGCGGTGCCGGGCCTGCCCGGCGCTCCGGCGCCGCCACACACTGATACCGGGGCCGTCCGCCGATGAGGGGCGCGTCGGAATCCCGCATCAGTGCGACGAACTGCCGGCCGGGCCCGCGCGCGGCCGGCAGCTCCGTCCCGGGGCGGGGACCGCGGTCGCGGTGGTGTGGGCGGCCGGTCCGAGGAGTTCGAGGGCGACGCCGTGGTTGCGAAGCTCGAGACCGGCGGCCGCGGGCCGGGCCGCCGCGCGGAACCCGGGTGTCACCCACCGGGCCGCGTCCGTCGCCGAGGTGTGACACGCGGGCGCGCATCACGCGGATCGTGCGGGCGCTACCGCGGGGGCGATAAACTTCACTGCTGACGAAGCCACCTGTGGTGCACGCTGTCGGTGCGGTTCGCTCATACCGTCGGTGGTGAACGAATGGCCACGGGACGCTTGGGCCCCCGGTCTCTTCCGATCCTTGGGAAGCCCGATGGGGCGCAGTACCGATCTCGTCGGTAGCGTTGCTCAGCGGCACGGTTGGAGACCGACGACAAGGTACGGGGTGGCAGTGGAGAAGCGGCGGGCCGCGCGGGGGCGGCTGCGGAAACTCGGTGTATTCGTTACGGCGCTGGTGCTGGCCACCGGTGCCGGTGGGGCGGTGGCGGCCGCGGCCCCGATCGCTGCGCCGGTGCTACGGGCCCCGGCCGGTGGGTATCAGGAACTCGTGGTGCCGTCCGATATGGGCCCGATCAAGGTCCAGGTGCAGTGGGCGGCGCGCGGTGGGCGGGCGGCGCTCTATGTGCTCGACGGCCTGCGGGCACCGCACGACCACAATCAGTGGACCAGCGATACCGATGTGCTGCGGCGGTTCGCCGGAGACGATGTGACGCTGGTGTTCCCGGTGGGTGGGCATTCCAGTTTCTATGCCGACTGGTACCGGCCGAGCAGTACGAACGGCCAGGCCACGACGTACAAATGGGAAACCTTCCTCACCGAGGAATTGCCGGCCTTCCTCGCGAGATACGGTGTCTCGCGCAGTAATAACGCCATCGTGGGTGCTTCTATGGGCGGCGGGGCGGCGCTGGCCCTCGCCGCGCATCACCGCGACCAGTTCAAATTCGCCGGATCGTTCTCCGGATTCCTGAATCCGACCTTTCCGATGTGGAACGAGGCGGTCCGCGCCGCACTGTGGGACGAGGGCCGGTTCAATGTGGACGATATGTGGGGTCCGGCCGGTGACCCGGCCTGGCACCGCAACGATCCCACCGTGCAGGCCGAACGGCTGCGCGGCCTGCCGATGTACATCTGGGCCGGTAACGGAGTGCCCGGGGCGCCCGACCTGCCCCACGGCGTCGGTAACACCGTGAACGCGATGGGCCTGGAGGCCTTGGCGACGGTGGCCGCGCAGATCTTCCGCGACCGGCTCGCCGCGCTGGGGATCCAGGCCCGCGTCGACCTGGTCAACGGCACCCACACCTGGCCCTATTGGGAGCAGGCGATCGCCACCGCCCGCCCGATGATCCTGGACGCGCTCGGCGCGGGCTGACGACGGGCACACGGGTGCGTGCGCATTGCGGCCGTGCCGGCACCGACCGGGCGGGACGTACCCCGGTCATCGCGGCAACGGGTTCGCTGTGAGCACTACCGTGGGCCGATGATGTATGCCGTCGGCTCGTCTCGGGGTCGTCGCCGTGACCGGTCAGTGCAGCGCGCCCACCCGCAGCCACGGTCGCAGCAGATTCTCCTCGGTGGAGGGGCCCATCTGCCATTCGGCGATCCACGGCCCGGTGCCCTCGCTCGGGTCGAGCGCGCCTGCTTCCACCCACCGGTAGCGGCCGTCGAACAGATTGCGGGCCAGGCGCACATCCTCGTCGTCGGTGTTCTCCCACAGCGAATCGAACAGTTGCCGCACCCGGATCCGGGCCTGCCGGCAGAACACGTCGGCCAGTTCTGTGGCGGCTTCCCCTTCCGCGGTGCCGTCGGCGCGCTCGGCCTGGGCGCGCACACAGGTCGCCGACATGGCGAACAGTTCCGCGCCGATATCGACGAGGCGCCCCAGGAACACTTGCCGATACTCGAGTTTCGCCTGCCAGCGCGCCATCCCGTACATCAGCGCGCGGGCCTGTTTACGGGCCATGCGCTCGACGAAACGCATATGCCGCGCCAGCGGGCCGAAATCGGCGAATCCGGCCGGTGCCGTGCCGGGCCCGACGGCCAGCTGCGGGAACCATTTGGCGTAGAAGCCGCCGGCGCCCGCCGCCGCCTTGGCCTTCTCCTTGAACTCCGCGTTCTTGTCGACGAGTGCTCCGGCGGCGGCCATATGCGCGTCGGCCATCTCGCGGGCGACGAGCAGGCGCATGATCTCGCTGGAGCCTTCGAAGATGCGGTTGATCCGCAGATCGCGGACCAGCTGTTCGGCGCCGACCGCCCGCTCGCCCCGGGCCCGCAACGACGCCGCCGTCTCGTAACCGCGGCCGCCCCGGATCTGCACCAGTTCGTCGGCGATGCGGCAGCCCATCTCCGAGGCCCACAACTTGGCGAGCGCTGCCTCGATACGGATGTCGTTGCGGTTCTCGTCGGCCATGGTCGCCGAGAGATCGAGTACCGCCTCGAGGGCGTAGGCCGTCGCGGCGATGAAGGACACCTTGGCGCCCACCGCGGCATGCTCACCGACCGGCCGTCCCCACTGCACCCGGGCGGTGCTCCATTCGCGGGCGATCTTCACCGACCATTTGGCCGCCGCGGTGCACAGCGCCGGAATCGCGAGCCGTCCCGCGTTGAGCGTGGTGAGCGCGATCTTCAAGCCGTCGCCTTCGCGGCCGATCAGATTCTCCCGGGGCACCCGCACGTTGTACATGCGGGTGACGCCGTTCTCGAGACCGCGCAGTCCCATGAAGGAGTTACGCCGCTCCACGGTGATGCCCTCGCTGCCGGCTTCGACGACGAAGGCGGAGATACCGCCGCGGTGCCCGTCACCCTTGGGCACCCGTGCCATCACCACCAGCAGTTCCGCGACCACGCCGTTGGTGGTCCACAGTTTGACGCCGTTCAGTTCGTAGGCTTCGCCGTCGGCGGTGGGGGTCGCGGTGCTGGCGATCCGGGCCGGGTCGGAGCCGACATCGGGTTCGGTGAGCAGGAAAGCGCTGATCGCGCCCCGCGCGCAACGCGGCAGGAACCGCTCCTTCTGCTCCGGGGTCCCCGCCAGCTTCAGGGGTTCGGGGACGCCGATCGACTGGTGCGCGGACAGCAGCGCGCCCAGACTGGCGTGTACCGAGCCGACCAGCATCAACGCCTTGTTGTAGCCGACCTGGGACAGCCCCTGTCCGCCGTACTCCTCGGGGATCTTCAGACCGAAACAGCCGAGTTCGGCGAGGCCGCGTACGAAATGCTCCGGAATCCGTCCCTGCTCCTCGATCACGCTGCCGTCGAGGGTCTCGCAATAGGCGCGCAGCCGCGCCAGGTACGCGTCGGTGCGGGCGGTATCTTCCGCGCTGGGCTTCGGGAACGGATGGATGAGGTCCACCCGGTAGCGGCCGAGGAACATCTCCTTGGCGAAGGACGGTTTGGTCCAGGTGACCTCGCGCGATTCCTCGACCAGGCGCCGGGCCTGCTCCTCGGTGGCGTCGACTTTCGCGGCAGTGGACATAGCATGCCCTCCTCGGAAGTGATGGCGGTCACAGACGAGTGTAGGAGTGTTTGTTACCCGCCGGTAGCCCCGAATAGGGAGAAGATCTGTGTCCGGTGGCTCTCCTACGCCGCTACATCTTGTCGGGGGCGGTGATGCCGAGTAGGTCCAGCCCGGTGGCGAGGGTTCGGGCGGTGAGATCGCACAGGGCCAGACGGCTGCTCCGGCTCGGTTCGTCGGCTTTGAGGACCGGGCAGCGCTCGTAGAATGTGGTGAACGTGGTCGCCAGCGTGAAGAGGTAGTTCGCGAGCCGATGGAATTCCATGGTCTCCGATACCGCGGCGACGATATCGGGGAAGGCGAGGAGTTCGAGCGCCAGCGCGTGTTCGGCCGGTTCCTCGATCTGTACGGGGGTGCCCTCGTGGCCGGGGGTCACGCCGCCGCGCCGGAAGATCGACCGGATACGGGCGTGGGCGTATTGCAGGTATGGGGCGGTGTTGCCCTCGAAGGAGAGCATGCGGTCGAAGTCGAAGATGTAGTCGCGGAGCCGGTCGGTGGACAGGTCCGCGTATTTGATCGCGCCGATACCCACCGCGCGGGCGACCGCGGTGCGGGACCCGGGTTCGAGATCGGGGTTCTTCTCCGCGATCGCCCGGGTCGCCCGGTCCACCGCCTCGTCGAGCAGGTCGACGAGTTTGATCGTGCCCCCGGCCCGGCTGCGCAGTACTTTGCCGTCGGCGCCGAGCACGGACCCGAACCCGACGTGCGTGGCGCGTGCCGGAGCAGCGAGCCAGCCGGCTTCCCGGGCGGTCGTGAACACCATCGCGAAATGCTGCTGCTGCGGTGTACCCACCACATAGAGCAGCCGGGTGGCGCCCAGGGCGGTGAGCCGATCGCGGATCGCGGCGAGATCTGTGGTGGCATACCCGTATCCGCCGTCGCTCTTGCGGACGATCAGTGGCAGCGGTTCGCCGTCGCGGCCGGTGAACCCGGCGGGGAACACACAGTCGGCGCCTTCGCTGCTGCGCAACAGTCCGAGCCGGTCCAAATCCGCTATCACCGAGGCTAGTTCGTCGTTGTAGGCGCTCTCGCCGACGAAATCCGCTTCGGCCAGCCGGACGTCGAGGCTGTCGTACACCTTCATGAAGTACTGCTTCGATTCGGCGACCAGCAACCGCCACAGCCGGAGGGTGGCCTCGTCGCCGCTCTGGAGCAGCACGACCCGCCGACGCGACCGTTCCTTGAACTCCTCGGAACCGTCGAATTTGCGCCGGGCCGCGGTGTAGAAGCCGTTCAGGTCGCCGACGGAGAGCTCGGCGGCCGCCTCGGTTTCGCCGATATCGAGCAGATGCTCGATGAGCATGCCGAACGGAGTGCCCCAGTCGCCCAGATGGTTCCGTTTGATCACCCGGTGTCCGAGCCATTCGGTGAGCCGTACCGCGGCGTCACCGATGATCGTGCTGCGGAGGTGCCCGACGTGCATCTCCTTGGCGGTGTTCGGCGCCGAATAGTCGACCACCACGGTCTCCGGATCCGGGACGGGTGGGACACCCAGGCGCTCGTCGGCGCCGACCGCGCCGAGGAGCTCGCCGAGTAGCTGCGGCCGCATCGTCACATTGATGAATCCCGGTCCCGAGATCTCGGTGCGCTCCGCCAGATCGTCGAGGTCGGCGGCCGCCAGCACCGCAGCGGCCACGTCCCGGGGTTTGCGGCCCAGGCGCTTGGCCGATCCCAGGGCGGCGTTCGACTGGTAGTCGGCGAACTGCGACCGCTGGACCAGCGGGTCGACGGGTTCACCGACGACTGCCTCGAAGGCATGCGCGAGGCGATCGGACAGTATTTGCTCGGGGGTGCCCACGGAGGGAAACCCTAGCGAACACTGTGCTTCGCGAACCGACCGAACCGCCCGAGGGGAATCGCGTGCTGAGCGGGATCGATTGCCCCGTAGTGTTTCCGCGGCCGCACAGGGATCGTCGGTGCCGGTCCGCGGTGCTGTGCCGGGGCGCTGTTCTGCCGGGTCGGCAGCACCGGCGCGGTCCGGCAGGCCGTGTCGCCCGGAGGGGACGATTCGGGTCGCGCCGTAGGTCGGCGGCACGTTGCTGTCCGCGGTATGCGTGGTGGGAGTACGGGGATTCGTTGGTTCGTGACGGTTGTGACGTGTGCGGTGATACCGCTGTCCGGCTGCGCCCAGTCCGTATCCGGGAGCGCGGTCGCCGCCGACGTCACCACATCCGCGTCGCCGGACCTCGCCCGGATCACGGGTGTCTGGGTGGGTTCCTACACCTGTGCGCAGGGTGAGACCGGTCTGAAGCTCACCGTCGAAGCCACCGGCCGCACGGTATTCGCGTTCTATCCGTTGCCGGCGCATCCGGGGGCCGAGACCGGTAGTTACGAGATGCGGGCCGCCTACGACGGGGATCGCGTGGAGTTCGAGCAGGTTCGCTGGATCGACCGGCCGAAGGATTACGGAATGGTGGACCTCACCGCCACCCAGGTGAAGCCGAGCACCATGACCGGGAAGGTCGAGGCCAACGGCTGCACGACCTTCCGAGTCGAACTACAGCGCGGCTGATGTTCGGAAACCGTGCGGCTGTCGGGTCCGTGGCCGGGAGGGAACCGGCGAGTTCGCCGCCACCGGGCCGCGGGTCAGCGGCGCCGGCCGGTGCAGGGTGCGGCCTTGGCGGACTTCGCCTGATCGACCTCGTCATCGGTGAGTGCGCGGACCGGGAGTTCCTGGCGGGCGACATTGTCGGCGCGAATCCCGTTGAGTGTGATGGCCATATAGCGGCGCCAGATCTCGGGATTGATCGGTTTGGCGAATTCGGCCAGGCCGTCGACCATATGGATCATCGCGAAGAGGTCCGACGGTTCGATATCGGGCTGTAGCACGCCCGCCTCGCGGGCCCGGGCGACGATCGCGGCCACCGCGGGTTTGATGCGGTCACGCAGGCCGTGGAAGCGTTCGGTGTCGAGGTCGAGTTCGAGGATGACCTCGCTGAATCCGCGGTTGACGGCCAGGTGCCGACAGGCGTATTCGACGAACTGGACCAGGCCGAGCCAGGGGTCGGGATCGCGCAGGGCGGCCTCGGCGTGGTCGGCGAAGGCGCCGAGGCTGTGTTCGAAGACCTCGGCGATGAGTTCCCTCTTGTTGGCGAAGCGGCGGTAGACCGTGCCCACGCCCACACCCGCCCGCTCGGCGACATCGTCGAGGGTGATCTCCAATCCACGATCGGCGAACAGTTCACGGGCCGCCTCGACGATGCGTTGCTGATTGCGTGCGGCGTCGGCGCGCAGACGCCGGGGTGCGCGCAGAGTCGTGGCGTGTTTCACACCGTCATTCTATCAACGCGGGATTAAGCGGAGGCGCCTTCTCCGTTATTGTGTTAGCGTTCATACAATCGGAGGTACCTCCTCCACTTTTCTGTTCTCATCAATCCAACCTTCTTCCAAGGGGCGAGATGACTACCACGATCGATCGCGGTCCATCCGCGCAGGAAATACCATCGGGGAGGCGCGGCTCGCACGCGCTGCGGTGGTGGGTTCTCGCCGTACTCGGCGTCGCCCAGCTCATGGTCGTACTCGATGCGACCGTGGTGAACATCGCGCTGCCCGAAGCCCAGCGTGACCTGGGGTTCGACGATGCGAGCAGACAGTGGGTGATCACCGGCTACGCCCTGGCGTTCGGCAGCCTGCTGCTACTCGGTGGCCGGCTCAGTGACCTGTTCGGCCGGCGCAACACCTTCATCACCGGCCTGATCGGCTTCTCGGTCGCCTCCGCCGTCGGGGGCGCGGCCACAAATTTCGAGATGCTGGTGGCCGCCCGGGTCGGCCAGGGTGTGTTCGGCGCGCTGCTCGCCCCGGCCGCGCTCTCGCTGCTCACCGTGACCTTCACCGAGCCGTCGGAACGGGCCAAGGCCTTCGGTATCTTCGGCGCGGTCGCCGGGACCGGTGGTGCCATCGGCCTGCTGCTCGGCGGAGCGCTCACCGAATGGGCCTCGTGGCGCTGGGTCATGTTCGTGAACCTCGCGTTCGCCGCGGTGGCGCTGGTCGGCGCGGTACTGCTGCTGGCCCGCCACGCCGGTGGGGCCCGGCCCAAACTCGATATCCCGGGTACCGTCGTGGTCACCGCCGCGCTGTTCAGCGTCGTCTACGGGTTCTCCCACGCCGAGAGCGACGGCTGGACCAACCCGGTCACCCTGGCGTTCCTCATCGGCGGCGCGGCGCTGCTGGCGGTATTCGTCCGGCTGGAGAGCCGGGTGGCCCATCCGCTGCTGCCGCTGCGCATCGTGCTGGACCGCACCCGCAGCGGGGCCTACCTCGCGGTGTTCGTCATGGGCATCGGCATGTTCGCCATCTTCCTGTTCCTGACCTACTACATGCAGTTGACGCTGGGCTACTCGCCGATCATGACCGGTGTGGCGTTCCTGCCGATGGTCGCCGCCATGGTCGCCTCCTCGACCACCACACCGTCGCTGCTGCTGCCCAAACTCGGACCGAAGGTGGTCGTCAGCGGCGGGTTCGCCATCGCCGCGCTCGGCATGGCCTGGCTGACCCGCATCGGGCTGGACACCGGGTACACCACCCATATCCTGCCGGGTCTGATCCTGCTCGGGCTGGGTCTCGGTGGCGCGATGTCGACCGCGTTCCAGAGCGCGACTTCGGGTGTGCGCCACGACGATGCCGGGGTGGCGTCCGCGATGATCAACACCAGCCAGCAGGTCGGCGGGTCGATCGGTACGGCACTGCTGAGCACCATCGCGGCCTCGGCCGCCGGTGACTATATGGCCGCCCGGACCCCGGACCGGCTCACCGTCGCGCAATCGGCCATCGAGAGCTACACCACCAGCTTCACCTGGGCCGCGGGCGTATTCGTTCTCGGCGCGGTGGTGCTCGCGGTGCTGATGCCGAGTGCGCTCCCGGCACCCGCCGAAGGCGAACCGGTACTCGCGCACTGATATCCGGTGACCGAACCGCCCGCCTCCGCGATATGCGGAGGCGGGCGGTGGTGTATCGGTTGCCGGTCGGGTAAGGGCCGGGAGAACACCGGCGGCAGGGGATGGCCGGTCGGCGAAGGCGGCCAGGGTGTTGTCCGAGACACCGGCCCAGCCCGCCGCGATGCGCTCGGAGGTCGAATGTCGCCGGGCGGTGGTGAGGGCTTACGGTCGGTCGCGACGGGTCCGGCAGGTCGCCGGCCACGCGGTGTATGACCGGCGCCGTCGGCCCGCGATCACCCGGCCGGACGGGTCGCCCGGCGGGGCCGGCGCCGGGCGCGGGCGGGATCGCTGTGCGGGGTGCGCGCACCGCTCGTGCGAGCCGGACCGCCGGACTGCCCGGCGCCCTGCTCCGGCTGTCGCCGCGTCGGCGCGGCGGACTGTCGGGTGCTGTGCCCCGCCGCGGTGGCCCGGGCTCCGGACCGTCCCGCGGCATTTCCACGGCGGCCGGCGGATCCGCACGCACCCGCGTGCTCGGCGGCACCGGACCGTTCACCCTGCCGCGACCGTTTGTCGGGGTTCTCGGCGCGGCCGCGTTCCCCACTTCGGGAGGTGGTCGTCGCGTGCGCGTCGGAGCGCACTGCTTCGCCGTGCCCGGCGGCGCCGCCGCGGCGGCCACGTGTGCCCCGCCGGCCGTTGCGGGAGCCGCCGGCGGTCGCGCGCGCGGTGGCCGGCGCGGCCGCGGTGGGTTCCGGGTGGCCGGGGACGGGTTCGATGAGGCCCGCACCGTCGGACAGATCGGCGATGATCGGGGAATCGACGGTCACCGGGCGCGGGCGCGCCTCGATACCGGCCTTGCGCAGCAGGGCCGCCACATCCTTACGCTGCTCGGGCAGCACCAGCGTCACCACCGTGCCCTCGGTGCCCGCGCGGGCCGTGCGGCCGGACCGGTGCAGGTACGCCTTGTGTTCGGCGGGCGGGTCGACATGCACCACCAGTTCGAGATCGTCGACGTGGATACCGCGCGCGGCGATATCCGTCGCGACCATGACCTTGGCGGTACCCGCGGCGAAGGCGGCGAGGTTGCGGTCACGCGCGGGCTGGGAGAGGTTGCCGTGCAGGTCCACCGCGGCGATACCCGCGCGGGTGAGTTCCCCGGCGAGCCGGCGGGCGTGATGTTTGGTGCGCATGAACAGGATGCGGCGCCCACTTCCCGCGGCGAGCGCGCGTACGAGTTCCTTCTTCGCCGCGGCGCCCTCGACCTCGAAGATGTGATGGGTCATCTTCGGCGGCGGCGCGGCGGCCTCGTCGACCGAATGCGAGATCGGCGCGTGCATGAAACGGTCGACCAGCTTCCCCACGCCGTTGTCCAATGTGGCGGAGAACAGCAGGCGCTGGCCGTCACGCGGTGTGGCCGTGAGGATCCGGATGACGCCCGGCAGGAAGCCGAGATCGGCCATATGGTCGGCTTCGTCGAGCACCGTGATCCGCACCGCGTCCAGGGACAGCGCCCGCTGCTGCATCAGATCCTCGAGCCGGCCGGGGCAGGCGACGACGATATCGACACCCTGTTTGAGGGCTTTGATCTGGCGGTTCACCGGTACTCCGCCGAAAACGGTGGTCACCCGCAGGCCGCAGACCTCCGCAAGCGGAGCGACGGTCGCGGCGATCTGGGTCGCGAGCTCCCGGGTGGGCGCCAGGATCAGCCCGGTGGGCCGGCCCGGTATGCGCGGCGCGCCCGCGAGCAGGGCGACCACCGGGATTCCGAACGCCAGGGTCTTACCGCTGCCGGTCTTCCCACGGCCGAGGACATCGCGACCGGCGAGGGTATCGGGCAGGGAGGCGTTCTGGATGGGGAAGGGTTCGGTGATACCGCCGGCCGCGAGTTTCGCGACGATATCGGCGGGGACGCCGAGGTCGGTGAACGTCTGCGCGGCAGCAGTGTTGGCAGGCATGAAGGTATGAGCGCCTTTCGGCATCGGAGGTGATACCGCGACGTCCGTTCGGACCGTCTGTCCGCGCCTACTCGAGGTGGCGGTGTCGCGGGTCCCGACGCGAAAGGCTGGTGATCCGCGACGGAGAGTACATGTGTGCGCCTCGGGCGCGGGTACTGAAGCGATCCTACCGTACCGCCCGGCTCGTTCCGGCCCGGTGATCAACGGCACGGTGTGACGCATCTCCACCCGGCGGGGCAGCCGAATATCACCCGTGGCGGCGGATCGCCGCGAGCACCGTGTCCACCGAGTGGTCGGCCAGTCCGTCGGACAGCGGGAGATGTCCGAACAGGGCCCGGAAGTAGATCGGCGCGGCGACCGCGTCGAGGACGAAATCGATATCGGTGTCCGGGTCGATCTCCCCGCGCGCGATCGCCGCGCGCAGGGCGCGGGCCGTGGTCTCGCGGCGCGGGCCGAACACGGTGGACCACAGCTGTTCGCGCAGTTCCGGATCGGCGGCCAGGTCGGCGACCAGGGCGGGCAGCACCCGGCCCAGCGAGGTGTCGCGCAGGGCGGTCACCAGTTCCCGCATGGATCGGGTCAGATCGGCGCGGAGCTCGCCGGTGTCCGGGGTCGGTTCGAGCCCGAGCAGATCGGCCACCACCGCGGCCACCAGATGTCGTTTGGAGGGCCAACGCCGATAGATCGCCGGGCGATGGACACCGGCGCTCGCCGCGACCTGTCCGATGGTCAGGCCCGCGTAACCCTTGGCGTCGAGCAGGGCCCGCGCGGCCGCCAGGACGGCGGTGTCGATCCGTTCGTCGCGGGTGCGTCCCGGCATCAGAACACCGGTTGCGGGACCAGCACGATCTGCCAGCCGTCCGGATCCGGGAAGGCCAGGGCCCCGTGGGCGGCCCAGTAGGGGTTCTCGGTGGGCACCGGTTCGGCACCGAATTCGCCGAGCCGTAGGACCGTCTCGAACATCCGCGCCTCCGATTCGAAGTACAGCACCAGCAGATGCTCATTGCTCGGCGCGTCCCCGGGGCTGCCGTCGGCGTGGCTGGTGAATTCCAGGTGGTAGTCGGTGCCGGGGAGGCCGAGCATCACCCCGTCGTAGCCGGCGTGGTCGGCGAACCGGTAGAGCTCGCGCAGGCCGAGTCCGTCGACGTAGAAGCGGATCACCTCGTCGAGCCGGTCGGTGGGTCGGGCGAATCTGACCTGGGCCACCCCCAGGTCGGCGGGCCAGGTGCTGTCGGCGGTCACCGGAGTAACGGTACAGTACGTACCGTTATGGTTCGGATACCGGTGGTTCGGCGGTTCCGGGCGTCGGTGCCGGCCGGGTTCATCCGGTCCGGGCCGGTGAAAATTCTTAGCTCGCCGCCAATTTCGAAATCTCATCGTCGAGCACCGGAAATTCGAATCGCGTACGGGCGGGCGGAACAATCCGGCGCGGCGCTCCAATTCCATCACCCCGCCCGGCGTGGTATATCTCTGCTGCGGTGCCCGGCCGGGCCCCGTCGAGTTACGTCGAAGAAGAGTGTGCGCGTGTCCAATCCAACCGAACCCACTCGCGGGCCGAACCCGCGCCCCCATTCGCCGGCGACCGGCACCGCGGCCCCCAAGAGTGCCCGGGACGCCGAGCGGGGGGTAATGCTCGTCTCGGGGGCCGGTATCGCGCTGGCCGTCGTCGGTTTGGTGGTCACCCTGCTCGTCGGATCCGGCTCCACGGACGCGGAAGCCGATACCGGACAGGCGATTACGACGAGCGAGAGCCCGGCGCCGGTGGCCCCGGCGCCGGCCCCCGCGCCCCTGCCCAAGCGGTACCTGGCCGATATGTCGCCCACCACCGGAACCGCATATACCGGGACGATATCGGTCAACGGCGTCTCCTACCCGCATTCGATCTATCAGCAGTTCAGCGGCTGCGATACCGAGGTCGACCACACCTACAACCTGAATCGGGAATGGTCGCGGTTCAGCTCGACTATCGGTATCGCCGACGGCGGCAATTCCCAATCGGTGCTCCAGTTCGAGGTGATCGCCGACGGAAAGTCGATCTATTCCTCCGGTAACGTTCCGGTGGGGCAATCGCCGACGGTGGACGTACCGGTCGCGGGTGTCCAGAACCTGACGATCAGTTTCCTGTTCGTCGGCGGGAATATGGAGAGCTGCAGTCAGGCCGGTAACGGCGTGTGGGGCGACGCGGGGCTCACCAAGTAAGGCGATCCGGGTGGAGCAGGGCCGAACCGTTCAGAAATGGACGAGGATGCGGCCCTCGTTGCCCGGGTCCGACTCCACCCGCCGGTAGAGCTTCTTCAGACTGGGCTGGCCGAGTTTGGCCAGCACGCGACGTTTCAGCGTGCCCGAGCCCTTCCCCGGGATGATCTCCAGCAGGCCGACTTTCTGCGCCGCGGCCCGGAAGAGCGCACTGCGCAGGACACTGTCGATATCACGATCACTTCGGAAGACCGGGTGGAGATCGACTGTGAGTATCTCGGTCATACGAACTCCTGAAGGCTGTCGCTCAGGCGCCCCGCCGGCGCACGGTTCACCGCAGCCTAGTGGCCGAAATGTGGCGGTCGGCTGCCACAGGCCCCCCGGTACGGGGAAGCCGGACCCGTCGGCTCCGGCGCACGCGGACGATGGCGGGAATCGGGTGCCGGTGCAGCGTCGTCAGCAGTTCCCCTTTGCGTGCGGCGGTCAGGTTGCGGTAATGCTGC
This sequence comes from Nocardia sp. NPDC050193, assembly GCA_040674215.1. Lineage (GTDB taxonomy): Bacteria > Actinomycetota > Actinomycetes > Mycobacteriales > Mycobacteriaceae > Nocardia. The sequence goes on from JBFARE010000041.1 coordinate 78,821, forward strand.
CCGAGATCGCGCAATCCATCGCCCACAGCATGCGGGTATCCGGTACGCAGCCGGGTGTCGTGGTCGTCGGAGAGTAGATGCCGGGTGTCGTGGAAATAGTCGGTGCCGAAACGGGCGGTGGTACCGGGTGCGGCGAGATCGCGGTGTGGACACGTCCGTCCAACCGCAGCGACCGGCGGTGTAACTTCAACTCGTCACCGACGATCCGCGCGCCCCGGGGAAGTCGCTGCTTCACGGTGCTCATCGCCGTCCATGAAGCCCCACACCGGTACGTGTGCTCGACCGATTGCCCTACGCCGGGTTCCGGCCCGCGCGAACGGCCGGATCGTTCGCGCGGATCGCGCCGGTGGCCGGGTGGTGTGCTCGGTGTTCGGCTCAGCGCGGGGCGTAGGTCATGCAGTGGGCGGTGTGGTCGGTGCTGCCCGGGCCGACCCTGATCTCGCCGGCGGTGCATTCGAGGGCGGTGTTGTGGGCGCAGTCGGTACGTTGGCAGGCGCCGACCATGCTGGTGACGGTATCGAGACCGCCCTTGGTCGCCAGCGGTATGAAGGTCGCGCAGTCGGCGCTGCCGTTCTGTCCGGTGACGTTGATCGCGTACGCGTGGCATCCGTCGTGGTTGTATGAGCAGCTGTTCACTGTGCATTCGCTGACATGCGGCATTTCCGTGGTGGTCATGTGCTGCGTCCTCCGGAAGTGTTCGGGGATCTTGCTCATGTGGCTACCGCCGTAGACCGGTTGCGATGGGCCGGAGATCTCATTATGGCGCCCCGCCCGCCGTTCGCGCGGCGCATTCGGGGGTGGCGGCGGAACGTAGCGAAATGGTTGCCGAAGGGGGCGTGTCCCGTTGCCGGACGATTATGTGAATGGCATTTACTAAAACCTGTTCACAAAATCGCTGTGGTGTGGTTCACTCCTCGGGAGAGGGTCCTGCGAGGAGGTGCGATACCTCCGCCTTCGCTGCGGCCTCCGCGGACCGCATGTATCAGCTTCACAAGGAGGCATCAATGACAATGTCCCTTTCCCATGACTTCGACTTCACCGATCCCGACCTCTTGGCGGCCCGGCTGCCCATCGAGGAATGGGCCGAACTGCGCCGGACCGCGCCCGTGTGGTGGGTCGATCAGCCGAACGGGGTGAGCGGGTTCGACGACGGCGGCTACTGGGTGGTCAGCAAACTCGACCACATCAAGGAGATCTCGAAGAACTCCGAGGTCTTCTCCACCCACGCCAATACCGCGGTGATCCGCTTCAACGGCGATATCGCCCGCGAGGAGATCGATATCCAGCGCGCGATGCTGGTCAACACCGACCCGCCCGAGCACGACAAACTGCGCCGCATCATCTCCCGCGGCTTCACCCCGCGCGCCGTGCAGAGCCTGCGTGACGCCCTGCACGAGCGGGCCGAGCGGATCGTGCACGAGGCCAAGCGGGCCGGTGGTGGCGATTTCGTCCAGCAGGTCGCGTGTGAGCTGCCGCTTCAGGCCATCGCCGAACTACTCGGAGTGCCGCAGGAGGATCGCGGCAAGCTGTTCGAGTGGTCGAACCAGATGATGGGCTACGACGACCCCGAATACGCCGACAGCTACAAAATGGCCAATGCGCAGGTGATGGGGTACGCCTGGAATCTGGCCGAAGAGCGCCGTGGCTGCCCGGCCGACGACATCATCAGCCAGCTGCTCAGCGCCGATATCGACGGCGAGGCGCTGAGCTCGGAGGAATTCGCCTGGTTCGTCATCCTGCTGGCGGTGGCCGGTAACGAAACCACCCGTAACGCCACCACCCACGGTATGAAGGCGTTCGTGGACAATCCGGAACAGTGGGAGCTGTACCGGGCCGAGCGGCCGCGCACCGCGCCCGACGAGATCGTGCGCTGGGCCACCCCGGTCATCGCGTTTCAGCGGACCACCCTGCAGGACACGGAGATCGGCGGGCAGGCCATCGCCAAGGGGCAGCGGGTGGGTCTGTTCTACGCCTCGGCCAATTTCGACGAGGACCATTTCACCAAGCCGTTCGAATTCGACGTCACCCGCAACCCGAACCCGCACGTCGGCTTCGGTGGCACCGGTACCCACTACTGCGTCGGCGCGAACCTGGCCCGCCTGCAACTGGACCTGATCTTCAACGCTATCGCCGACGTGATGCCGAACCTGCGTCAGGTCGCCGAACCCGTTCGGCTACGGTCGGGTTGGCTGAACGGAATCAAGAACTGGCAGGTCGCATACGAATGACACCACCCGCCCGGCGGGGCCGGATGCCCGCGGTCAGTGACGCGGACATCCGGCGCGTGGCTGTGGAGATACTGGTCGCCCAGGGAGCGGAGGCGCTGACCCTGCGTGCCATCGCGCGGGAACTCGGGATCACCGCGCCCGCCCTCTACCGCTACTACCCGTCCCGGGAGGAGTTGCTGGCCGCGGTACGGCGCGATATCTGTATCCGGCTGGCCGAGGACCTCGGCGCGCAGGTGGCCGAACTACCGGACGACGGGGTGGTCCGGTTGTTCGCCATCTGCCGGGCGTTCCGGCGCTGGGCGTTGGCCCACCGCAACGAGTTCACCCTGGTGTTCGCCTCACCGGCGGCCGGCGGCCCGGGTACCGTGCGGCGTTTCGACGAAGCGTTCGGTCTGGTGTTCCTGGAAGCCGCGGGCAAGTTGCTCGCGGCCTACGACCTGGCGACTCCGCCCACCGAATCGATTCCCGAAGAGCTGCGCACCGATCTGATCGCGTTCCAGAACGAACTGCTGGCCCTGCTCGCCGGATCGGAGCAGAAGTTCCCGGCCGAGAAATTCGACCTCGGGGTGGCGTATCTGATGATGACGGTCTGGGTCCGGCTCTACGGCCACGTCACGCTGGAAGTGTTCGGCAATTACCCGATGCCCGTGAGCGACCCGGATGTGCTGTTCGACGCGGTGCTCACCGACCTCGCCGCCGGGATGGGTCTCACCACGGGCGAGGTGGGGTAGGGCCGGTCGACCGGTCAGGCCATTTCCGGGACCCGCAGATGGGCGAGCGCCAGTTCGAACTCCCGTACGTCGAGAGCCTCGACGCCGGTGTGCCGGGCCGCGTCGACCCGCAGCGCCGCCGACTGCTCGCGGCCGGCCCGCATCGCCGCGGCGCTGTCGTAACTGGTGCAGGAGACGGCGCGGCCGGATCTCCGGTTGACCATCAGACTCGCACTGCAGAATCCCTCCAGGTCCTCCATGGCGGGCAGGGTGGCGGACTTGTAGATGTCGATGGCCGAATCGAGACGGCTCGGATCGGTTTTCACCCAGGTCGCGCGCACACATGCGCCCTCGTCCGCGTGATGAGCCCGATGCAGACCCGCGATTTCCCATTCCTCGACCTGTGCGCTACCGACGAATGTCGCGAGCGCGCGGTCGCGAATCGGATTCACCTGCTCCCGGCTGTCGTGCATCGCGTCCTCGGACTCCCACGCGCTGGTGGCGATACAGTGCCCGTTGTCCCGGTCGACCAGCAGCGACAGCCCGATACAGCCGGGGATCTCCCGTAAGCCGGGCAGCACGACATCACGCATATGCATGATCCCGGCATCGATTGCGGAGGGTTGCGCCTGGATAGTGGTGGATCGCGCGAACACGAGCCACCTCCTCTCTGCTCGAGGCGGCGCCCCGGTGGCGCCACCGGTGTTCTCAACCCTGCGCCCCTCACGTCGCGGTGGCAAGAGGCCGGCCCCGCGCGCCCGTCCATCGTGCCGCGGGCGATCGGGCTTTCGCGGGTCCCCGCCCGGCTACACTGATCACCCGTATCACCTGTGCGGCGCTGCACGTATGCGCGCCGAACTGCTCGAATTCGTGAAAAACCGAACGAGACGGGACAGGGAACCGATGGCCATCATTCGCACGCTGCGTACCGCTCTGCCGATCCTGATCATTGCTCTCATCGCGACGGCCGCCGTCGCGATGCCCGCCTGGGCCGCGCCGCGGCCCACCGTGGTCCTGGTGCACGGTGCGTTCGCCGACCCGACCAGTTGGAACGGGGTCGCCGGGCGATTGCGCGGACAGGGCTACGAGGTATCGACCCCGGTGAACCCGCTGCGCGGTCCGGCCTACGATTCCGCCGCCGTCCAGCGCGCCCTGGACTCCGTCGACGGGCCCATCGTGCTGGTCGGACACTCCTACGGCGGGACCGTGATCAGCAATGTGCATGACCCCGATATCGTCTCCATGGTCTACGTCGCGGCCTTCGCGCCGACCCAGGGTGAATTCGCCCAGCAGGCATTGGACCCGGTGCGGTTCCCGGGTAGCCGGTTGCTGCCCCCGGCCTTGCAGGTGAAGGTCGTCGACGATCCGCAGGGCGTTGCGGGACGCAATCTCGACGGCTATGTGGCGCCCGAATACTTCCACGACGTCTTCGCGCAGGACGTCGACGACGCCACCGCCGCCGAGATGCTCGCCCACCAGCAGTCGATCGCCCTGGCCGCCAATCTGGAACCCTCCGGTGCGCCGTCGTGGTCGGGTAGGCCCACCTGGTACCTGGTCTCCGCGCAGGACCGGGTCATCCCGCCGGCGTCGCAGCGTTTCATGGCCGGCCGGATGGGCGCGCGGACCAGCGAACTGGATGCGTCCCACGCCTCCCTGGTCTCGCAGCCGGACGCGGTGGCCGCGACGATCGTGACCGCGGCGGGCTGATCGTGCGGGCGCCGGGGGGCCCCCCCCGCCGGCCCCGCCCGGCCCCCCCCACA
>JBFARE010000042.1:0-82278 GCA_040674215.1 Nocardia sp. NPDC050193
CACCGATTCCTCCGACACGATGATCCCTTCCGCTGAAGCAAGCCGCCTCAGCCTCTCCGATCACCGCCCCGCCCACAAGATCTCAGACAGTCCCTGTCCTCAAAGCCACATGAGCAGAGTGGCCAGGTCGAGCATCCCGCGATAGGAAGTGGCGGTTTGTCGTAACGGGGGGTCGTCACTGTGTCACTGGATTCGCCTGGCTCGGTTGGTCAAGGCAAGCAGAGCGGCTGAGCCGGCCAAGAGCCCACAGATTCCCCAGACCATACAGAAGGCGGCCCACGAGGGTGAGTCCGCCGCATCGGCCGAGTCGGTCGACAGGATGCTGCCCGCGATCTGCGCGCCCAACGTGCCGGCGACCGCTTGGATGGCATAGTTGAGACCGTTGAACGCGGCCACTCGCTCGGTCGGGACTCCGCTCACCACCAGATTCATCGATTGGGTCATCGCCATGCTGAATCCGAACGCGCACAAAAGGATAGCTGCCACGATCAGCAGTGTGCTGCCGCGGTCCCCCGCGGTGATCATGACGAAGACCGAGCCGATCACCGCGATCGGCCCGATGGCCGATGCAAAGCGCGGACCGATGTTCTTGTCGAACCATGACGCCAATGGCGCGCTGAGCCCGATCAGCGTGGCCGACACCAGGATCACGCTGGTCGTCGTCGCCGTCGCGCCGAGCCCGTACCCGGTGGCGACGGGTTGCTGTACCTGCATCGGCACGACCACCAGCACCACGTTGATGCAGAAACCGGCCACGAACATGAGTCCCGCAGCGGTGATCACGGTGTAGTTCTTCATCAACCGCAGGTCGATGAGCGGTTCGGCGACGGAGAGTTCGGCGTATGCGAAGAGTCCCAGCACCAGCAGGCCACCGCCGAGCAGTAGTAGGAAGGAAGGCGCCAGCCATCCCCAGTCCGGAGCGTAGGTCAGCGACAACAGTATGAGGGCCAGACTCGAACCCAGCAGCGCGCCGCCGACCAGGTCGACCCGCGCACTGCGCCGCGGAGTGCGCGGGGACGGGGGGATGAGGGTCCACACGGCGATGATCACGCCGACGACAACGATCAACGGCCCCCAGAACAGCCACCTGTAGGAGAGGTGGTCGCCAATGGGTCCGGCGGCCAGCATGGCAAGAGCCGTACTACCGAAGATGGCGCCCACCATCAGTCCGTTCGCGGACTTCGTTCGATCCGCACTCTGCGATTCCCGGATGATCCCGATGGCGAGGGGGACTGTGCTGAGCCCGCAGCCCTGCAGGAGTTGACCGGTGATGAGCATGGGCATCGATACCGACAGCGCAGAGGTCAGAGTTCCGATGGCGACGATGAGCAGTACTCCCAGGAGGGTCCTGCGCTTGTCCCACACCTCACCGAGCCGGGCGACTATCGGCGTGACGATCGGACCCGTCAACAGGATCCCGGTCAGCACCCAAGAGATGCTCGCACGTGACGCGCCGAACTCTTCTTGTAGCATCGGCAGGGCAGGCGGAGTCATGGACTCGAGACCTTTGAAGGCTGCGACCGAACCGATCGAGGCCGCCAGTATCGCTCCGGCACGGGTACGTTGCTTTGGTGAAATCGACAGGGCCATAACAACTTTCCTTCAGGCCGGATAACAGGAAAGGCTCGTGGTGGCCTCTCCTGGATACGTTTTCGGGATAACTGCTCCGGATCACCGGCAGCCCGTGGTCGGAGCTCGGCTGCGGGACAGTGATGTGTCTTGGTTCAGGTTTCGGGCCGGCCGATACTGCGAGAGTGTGTGCGCCGAGCCCTCGTGCTCTCTCCTCTGGGTGATTTCGCGAACGCAGACGCTCATAGCCTCCGATGGACCCCGGCGCGTCTGTGTACTCGCGAGCGCGTGGGTCGAACTCACCTCCTCCGGAAGAGGAGCTTCATCGGTGCGTTCCACTGTCGGCGCAATGCTCTACCGATAACAGTCCCGGAGCCGTTGCACTCGGGTGCCACGGATCCGCAGCGCACTCCAGGTGTGAGTTGCAATTAACCTACGATCGAAGTGTGATCCTGTCAACATCTGACTCGTGCGGTGATCGAGCTGTCGGCCATGGACTATTTCTGCACTTCAAGTACATTTCTTAATACTCTCATGACCGATCCGGAGATGACTCGCAAACGAGCCATAAATCAAGGGGTGTTACTGATCGTTAATGTTGGGCTGTTTGCGGATACCTCGCCGTCGGATGATTCCGGCCGTCGGCGGCCTCGGGCGTGCACCCTGCATCAGGGTGCGTTGCCGGCAGGGTGTGGCACGGCGGTCAACGCCTGGATCGCCGCATGCGACATCGTCGCGATGATCGAGTCGTGGTCGAGGCCCTTGTTCAGGGTGGCAATGGCGTTCAACATCGAAAACACAGAGTGTGTGAGTAGCCGTATCTCCGGTTCGGACAGATCCGGTCGAAGCGGGATGACTGTCGAAATCCACTCCTCCGCATATAGATTCATTTCGCGTCGCACCCGGCGGCGATCCGATTCGGGAAAGGCGTGCTCGTTCTTGAGGAAGATCAGCGGAGTCGGTGGCGCGTTCATGACCGACCTGATGTGAAAGTCCACCATGGTTGCCAGCGCGGTCGCGGGATCGGACTCGGACTCAACCGCCGCCCGGGCGAACTCGTGCAGGGACCGCAGGCCGCGTTCCACGACGGCGACGAGCAACGCTTGTTTGCCCTGGAAATGGCGGTAGAGGGCGGGCCCGGAGATCCCGGCCTTGGCGCAGATCATCTCCACCGTGACCGATTCGTACCCATTGTGCAGGAACAACTCGGCCGCAACCCCGAGCAGTTGCTCACGCCGCGGCGGATCGGCCACGGCGGCCTTCGGGGCTGCTTTATCGGACATCATGACACACCACGGTAGACGAGAGTCGATCGATCTCCCTTCCGTGGGCCTCGGAAGATGCGCGCTATCGACGTTGTCGGCCACTTGCCCGGGTGTGGGTCAAGTACACACTCGAAAGTTAATGATGATTGACCTACCCGCCGTAATTTCTCGGCCAAGTACAGGTGTGGCGATGTGCGACCTCTGCGGCTGTTGGCGCTTCATGGCGACCTGAGCTGCAGGTTGATCTCGAAAGACGGCTTGTCGGCACCTGCCGTGCCGGGCCATTGACATCACCGCACTGGAGTCGTAGGTTAATGGCTACTAACGTAGAGGGAAGGATGTGAGGATGCGGTTCATCTTCATGAGCGAAGGCGAGACAGCTCCGGGTCACACCTACGAACACCGCTACCGGGAACTGATCGATGAAGTTCTCCTGGCGGAGGAAGTCGGTTTCGACGCATTCGGTACGTCGGAGCAGCACGTGGCGATCGGCACGGCGACGACATCGGCACCGGAAGTCATCTATCCGTACTTGATGGCGCTGACCAGCCGTATCCGGTTCGTCCACCTCGTCACCCTGTTGCCGACGCGGATCAACCACGCGCTGCGCGTGGCCGAAAGGCTGGCAACCGAGGACATCCTGTCCAACGGCCGCGTGGAACTCGGGGTCGGTAGAGGTAACACCACACTCGCGCTGCGCGCGTTCGAAGTGTCGCCGTCCGAGAACAAGGCGCAGCAGATCGAAGGGCTCGAGGTGATCCGCCGCGCACTGCACAATGATGTGTTCTCCTATGTCGGAGAGCATTACAAGATCCCACCGCGCAGTCTCGTGCCCAAGGGGATACAAACCCCGTGTCCGCCGATTCATATGGCGACCGGCAGTCCGGAGTCGGTGCGCATCGCGGCCGAACTGGGTGTCGGAGCCATCGTCGGCGGTTTCTACCTCGGGTTCGAGTTCATCGAGAACATGCTGCGTATCTATGACGAGGCCCTGGTGGGTGCGACGCACACCTATCCACTGCAGGCGCAGAAGCTCGTCGCGGTGGCTGGCGGTATGCACTGTGCCGAGACCCGCGACGAGGCCGTCCGGTGGGCCCGGCACCTGACCGACACGGTCGCGTTGTCGACTGACGCCTACGAACGCCTGTCCAAGCTGTCCGCAGACTACCAGTACATGGGCGCGGTGAAGCACGTCGATTTCAGCGACGAGCGCTATATGTTGCAGGACTCCGCCGGTTTCATCGTGGGTGACCCGGACGACTGCGTCGCCCAGGTGCAGCGGTACGCCGATCTGGGTGCCGACGCCCTCGTCATGCGCATCGACGGACTACCCCACCGCGAACTGATGAAGTCGATCGAACTCTTCGGCAAATACGTCATCCCCAAGTTCAAGAACCGCCGCGCCGTGGTGCGTACCCCCGAAGCGATCCTGGACGATATTCGCAACGCACGGCCCGCGCACTATGCCGAGGTCGACGCATTCGACAACGCGAAGTCGCACACCGACGGCAGCATCACAGTAGGAGAATCTCGATGACCGCACCGGCCACGGGCGACGTCTTCAGTCGCTATCCCGAAGAGATCCAGATCGAACGTAAGCCGAACGGGGTGCTCCTGATCACCCTGAACCGTCCGGATCGCCTGAACTCGTTGACGATGTCGATGTTCGAATGCATGGCCGATATCTGGATCGATATCGATCGTGACCGTGAGACTCGGGTCGCGGTCGTCACCGGCGCCGGGCGGGCGTTCTGCACCGGTATGGATGTCGCGCAGCCGGACCCGACGCTCGACGAGGCGATCGCGCTCATGGAGACCGAACGGCGACGCCTCTCCAATCTTCTGAACATGGACAAGCCGCTCATCTCGGCCATCAACGGACCGGCGGTGGGATGGGGTCTGTCGATGGCACTGCTGGCCGATATCAGCGTCGCGGCAGAGGACGCCGTATTGCTGGACGGCCACACCCGCGTCGGGGTGGTGGCCGGCGACCATTCCTCGTTGATCTGGCCGCTCTTGGCCGGGATGGCCAAAGCCAAGTACTACCAACTGACTTCAGCACGAATGGACGGCGCGGAAGCAGAGCGTATCGGCCTGGTGAGCCTGTCCGAACCACGCGACACTGTCCTCGATCGCGCACTGGCGATCGCCGACGACCTCGCACTGGGCTCCCAGCAAGCCATCCGCTGGACCAAACGATCGTTGAACACCGGGTGGCTCACCAACGCACTCCCGCAGCAGGAACTGTCCGCGGCGCTGGAGACGCTCGGCTTTGCCGGCGCGGACTATCTCGAGGCGCGGCAGGCCTTCCGCGAAGGGCGTGCGGCTCGGTTCCCCTCCGCGTACGGCGAGGGGCGCTCGGTGTCGTCGCCGGCAGGCGGGTGAGCCATCGTGACAGCGAATGACGCAGCCTGTCCCAGTACGTTCACGGCCGAGGAGCGATCCGGGGTCCTGGTGGTCACAATGGACCGGCCGCCTGCGAACGCCCTGAACCGCACACTGATCAACCAGCTCGCCCGCCTGTTCACCGAACTCGCCGAATCGTCCGACGCGCCCGCTGTGGTCCTCACCGGCCAGGGCGGGAGGTTCTTCACCGCAGGCGGCGACATCAAGGAACTCGAAGGCGCGGCAACGCACGAGATCGACGGCCGCATGCGCGATTTCCATGCATTGGTCGTCGCTCTGGAAAGATATCCGGCCCCCGTGGTGGCGGCCGTCAACGGCCACTGCGTAGGCGGCGGCATGGAAATAGCGCTCTTCGCCGATCTGGTCTTTGCCGTCGAGCACGCTCGCTTCGGATTCCCCGAGATCAATCACGGTCTGCTTCCGGCGGACAAAGGGATTCGACGCGCGGCCGCAGTGCTGGGAACCCGCGCGACCCGTACCATGCTCTTGACCGGCGAGCTGTTCGACGCGCGCCGAGCCGAGGCGATCGGTCTTGTCGATACCGTTGTCGACCCGACCCGGCTCATCGAGACGGCAGTGGCCGCGGCGCACGAAGCGTCCACCAAAGCGCCGGTCCTGTACGGCGCTCTCAAGTACAGCATTAACAGCCCGGACGACGATCAGGACGAGATCTCACTCCGACGTACCCTCGCCGCTGCCGCCGCCTATTTCGACGACCCGCGTGCTCGTGCCCTCCGGGAAGGCTGGAACGCCGGACGAGACCGCGCGACTCCCGGTACGGCGGAGCGACTTCGACAGCAGAACCCCGTACAGCCCGCCAAGGAACCACGTTGATGGCAGCACACCTCCCCACACCACCCGACCCCGCGGGCGCGCTCATCGGGGCGCCCGTACTGGACACCGTGTCGGATTTTCAGGCCGTCGACCGTACCTTCGCGCAAATGCTGCGCGACCGCGCACTACACGAGCCGGACACTGTCGCCTTCTCGACCTGGACAGCCGGCGCGCCGCGGTCGACGAGCTGGAGCCAGTACTTCGAAGCGGTCCAGCACGCAGCACTGGGCCTGCACGATCTCGGGATCGAACCCGGAGACCGGGTCGCTGTCATGTCCGCCACCCGCCCGGAGTGGGTCATGGCCGCACTGGCGATTCTCAGTGTGAACGGTGTACTAGTCGGGGTCTACCCGACCAGTTCACCGCAGGAGCTGGAGCAGGTGCTCGAAAGCAGCGCGGCGTCAGCGATCTTCGTGGACAGCGATGCCGAACTCGCCAAGGTTGCCGCTGTCGCGCCGAGACTGTCACAACTGCGGGTGTGTATCGGATTCGATATCCCAGCGACCGACGTGCCGGAGACGCCGGCAGTCACGGATTGGCGATCACTGCTCGCCCGCGGGAGTGTCAGAGCCGCGGCGGAGCCGGCCCTGTTCACCCGTCTCCTCGACGCCGGTGACATCGATCATCCGGCGGCGCTGTTCTCGACCTCGGGCTCGACCGGCACGCCGAAGGGTGTCGTGCATACGCACCGCACCCTGCAATACTCGGTGCTGGGAGTCGCGATGACCTATCCCGAAATCGGCCGCACCCGCCACGATATGGTCGGCTTCCTCGGGCTGTCCCATGTCGCTCCCGCTCTGCTCGGGGTGTTCGCGCCGATCATGACCAAACTCGTCGTGACCTATTGCACCATGGAGCAGCGCGGCGACGCACTGGTCGGAGTACGCCCGACAGCGGTGGTGTGGCCACCGCGCATGCACGAGAAACTCGCCGGCGAGGTGTTGCAGGCCGTTACCCGGTCCGGGCGCATTTTCGGTATCAAGTACTCGATCGCGATGAAGGTGGCCAGGCAGGTGAGCGCCGCAAGGTGGCATGGGCGGCGGCTGCCCACCTGCCTCGATATGCTCTACCGCCGCTGTGTGAAATCGGTGTTCCTGCCGTTGCGTGCGCAGGTGGGGATGGACCGGATCACGGTGAGCTGGACCGCGTCGGGAAGCATGACGCCTGATGTGGCGGCACTGTGGCATATGTGGGGACTCGACCTGCGGGAGCTCTACGGCACCACCGAGACTTGCGGTGCCGTTCTCGCCCAATGGGACCGGTCCTTTCCGGCTCCGGGAACGATCGGCAAGCGCCTGCCCGACCCACGGTGGGAGGCCCGGGTCTCACCCGACGGTGAGCTGCAACTGCGCGCCCCGTGCCTGTTCACCGGCTACTGGAACGACGGCCGAGCAACATCGGGCGCCGTACCCGATGGTTGGTACCGCACCGGGGACCTGGTCGATATGGCCGCCGACGGTGAGGTCAGGATCATCGGCCGGCTCAAGGATGTCCTCAAGACCAGCGGCGGCAAGTCGGTGAGCCCGCAGCCCATCGAACTGCGGCTCAAAGCCAGCCCTCTGATCGAGGAAGCCGTTGTCGTGGGCGAGGGCCGGAAGTATCTCACGGCGTTGCTGGCTGTCAGTGTCCACGCGCAGGAGATGGAGGCCGATGAACGCGAGGCAGCGCTGCGCCGGTGGATCGCGGAGGTCAACGCCGAACTCGCCCGCCCGCTGCAGTTGAAGGACTTCCGCATCCTGCCCCGGGCCTTGTCGGCGGAGGCCGGCGAGCTGACCCTCAAGGCGACCATTCGCCGCGCCAATGTTCTCGCCTCGTTCACCGACCTCATCGATGAGATGTACGACATCGGCGAACACGATGAGATCGCGCGGCACGCCCGATTCATCAGGCCCGATCGTGCGTGACGTAGGCGGGGCCGGCGAGGTCCGCATCGAGAACATGACGAGCGCCGAGATCGGCGGCGCGATCGCCGCGGGATTCCGTACCGCCGTTCTGCCGCTGGCCGCGATCGAACAGCACGGCCGGCACCTGCCGCTGTCGATGGACGCCGACCACGCCGACGAACTGGCTGTGCGGGTCGCCCGGGGCCTGGGAAACGCACTCGTTCTCCCGACCATACGAGTCGGGTACTCGCCGCATCATCTGAACTTCCCCGGCACACTCTCGCTGCGGGCATCCACCCTCGAGGCGCTGTGCGTAGATTACGGTTCGCACCTCGCGGGATACGGATTCGACCGAGTCGTTCTGTTCTCCGGTCACATAGGTAATTATCCCGTCATGCGCGAGTTCGAGGCGCGCCTGGCACAGCAGTTGGCGCCGCTATCGGTCATCGTGTTCACCGACAGCGGTGCGATCCTCGAGCTGTGGCGCGACTGCGCCGAGGACATCGCACACCTGGGGTCGCGGGTGGGCGGACACGCGGATGTCGCCGAGACATCGGTGATGCTCGCCCTCCATCCGGAGCGGGTGCGAACAGAACGGTTCGAGCGCGGATACACCGGCATCGTCGACAACGAGTTGCTTCAGCGAGCCTTCGGCGAAGGCATCGCTTCGCTCTCCTCGAACGGTATCCTCGGCGACCCCGCGGGCGCCAGCGCGGAAATCGGCCACGCGTGTCTCGAGGCGGTCACGGCGCTGATCGTCGAGTACGCGCGCGGCCGAGGAGCCTGAAACGACTCCGGTGGCGAGGCCTTTCCGGCGTTTCCCCACAGCTTCGGCTGATTTCGATACAGAAGGTTTTGGTGTGGCATGGCTGATTTCTACCCGGTGAAGTCCGGGGACCAGGCACTGGACAACTCCCGATTGCGCCGGTTGTACGGCCGCTATCCCACCGGCGTCGCCGCGGTGTGCGCACTGCGCGAAGGCCGGCCGGTCGGCATTGTGGCCACCTCGTTCACTTCCGTGTCGATGGAACCCGCGCTGGTATCGATCTGTGTGCAACTGGCCTCTACGACGTGGCCGGAACTCGCGAAGGGCGACGATCTCGGTGTCTCGGTGCTTGCTTCCCGCCACGAGGCCGCCTCCCAGCAACTGGCGGCCAAGAACGTCGATCGCTTCGCGGGCCTGTCCTGGTTCGCCAGTGACACCGGCGCGGTGTTCCTGACCGACGCGGCAGCGTGGCTCGACTGCGGCATTTCCAGCTCGGTCCCCGCCGGCGACCACGAGATGGTCTTGTTGCAGGTCAACCACGGTTCGATAAACGAGGCCGCCACGCCCCTCGTCTTCCACGACAGCCGATACCGCACGCTCGTAGGCGTCGACGAGTGATGAACGGCGATCCCGCCACGGTTCAGCCGGCGACTCATGAGCTGGCATTCGGCCGGCCCGTGCTGGTCGCCGAAGGTCCGGCCGGCCGGGAACGGGCCGATGTGGTGATCGCCGGCGGTCTGGCGCAAGCGCGGTGGACTGCCTGGGCCATCCGGTACACCTCCGGGTTCCTCTGCGCCGCGATGCGGGCCGGCCGGGCCGACGAACTCGACCTGCCGGCCATGGTGCGCTCCGGTTCGCGCGATCCCCACACGCCGGTATACGGGGTCGGGGTGGACGCCGCGACGGGTATCGGCACCGGCATCAGCGCCATCGATCGCGCCCGCACCGCGCGGGTACTGGCGCAGTCGACAACCCGGCCGGCCGACTTGTGTCGCCCCGGACATGTGCTGCCGATCAGGACTTCCGAGCGTGGGGTACTTGCGCGATGCGGCAATTCGGACGCAGCTGTCGACCTCTGTGAGATCGCCGGACTTGCGCCGGTTGCACTGATGGCGACAGTGCTCGGCAGTGACGGGCGATTGCTCCAGGGGGCGGCGCTGAGCACCTTCGCTCGCCGGCACCGAGTACCGATACTTCGCGTCGACGACGTACTCCGGCACCGCGTCCATCACGGTTACGGACGTAGCGGGCGGGTACGGGCTGTCGCTGAACGCGCAGTCGTGATCGCCGGTAGATCGACCCGCATCGTGGATTTCGCGGACAGTCTGACCGGCGCACTGCACACCGTCCTGATCGGAGCGTCGGGTCCGCCACGCTCGACAGCACCGGTCTACGTGATCGCCGAATGCCGGCACGATGATCCGCTCTCCGGTCCGAGTGAATGGCGAGAACGTATGGACGACTATCGGGTTCGCGTCGCGACGTGCGGCGGGACGCTCATCTATCTGCGCAACGATCCGGACGGCCACCACACCTACGCCGTGGCAGATCACGAGCTGGCGCGTGGGGCCGTTACCGCCGTGCTGAGACAGCTGGATCTCGCCGACGTTCATATCGTGGGATGGCCGGACGGAACCGCGTCGCAATCAGAAGGAGTATTCATATGACAGGTCTCGACGTGCCGCTGACGCCGCTCCGGTTTCTCGAGCGAGCAGCCGAGGTCATGCCCGCGAAGATCGCAATCGTCGACGGGGACCGCCGGTGGACCTACCGCGAGTTCGCCGCGGAGGTGCAACAACTGGCCAAAGCCCTCTCCGTATCCGGAGTCGGCGACGGCGAGCGCGTCGCCTACCTCGCGACCAACTCGGCGGAGATGCTGATAGCGCACTACGCGGTTCCCCTGGCGCGGGGAGTGCTGGTGCCGATCAACACTCGGCTCTCACCCGCCGAGGTCGGCTACATCTGCCGGCACTCCGGGGCACGGCTCGTGTTCGGCGAGGTGGAGCTCCTGCATCGTGCCCGCCACGCGGGCCCGGATTTCGCCGGTGTCAACGAATGGATCGAACTGCCGGCCGCTGACGCGGAACTTCCGGTGTCGGCGGACACTGTCGGATACGCCGACTTTCGCGCGCGCGGCGGCGGATCGGACCATCGGTGGGAGGTCGACGACGAGACCCGGACCATCGCCATCAACTACACCTCCGGGACCACCGGACGTCCCAAAGGAGTCATGTACTCCCATCGCGGTGCCTACCTCAGCGCACTCGGCGGTGTCCATCACTCCGGCTTCTCCCGGTCGACGAAGTACCTGTGGACACTGCCGATGTTCCACTGCAACGGCTGGTGCACCACGTGGGCGGTCACCGCCGCCATGGGCACCCATATCTGTCTTCGGGCGGTGCGCGCAGACACGATGTGGTCGGCCATCGACGAGCACCAGATCACGCACCTCAACGGAGCGCCCACGGTCTTGACCATTCTCGCTCACGCTGAACAGGCCCACACGCTCACGGCTCCGCTCACCATCTCCAATGGTGGCGCACCACCGAGCCCTACCATCATCGCCGCGATGCGCGCGATGGGCGCGTCGGTCGTGCACGTCTACGGTCTCACCGAGACCTACGGTCCCTACGCGGTCTGCGAGCCACAGCCCGAGTGGGACCGGCTCGACGATGACCACCGGGCGCGGCTCATGGCACGTCAGGGAGTCGGGATTCTCACCGGTGACCGTGTGCGGGTCGTCCGCGAGGAACTCACGCCCACCGGTCAGCTGGTCGATGTCGCCGCGGACAGCACGGAAATGGGGGAGATCGTCATGCGAGGCAACGGGGTGATGAAGGGATACTACAGGGACGAGGAGAGCACCCGGCGGGCCACCGTCGGTGGCTGGTTCCACTCGGGAGATCTGGGAGTGATGCACCCAGACGGATATGCACAGCTGCTCGATCGCGCGAAAGACGTCGTGATCTCCGGCGGCGAGAACATCTCGACCATCGAGGTCGAACACGCCCTCCTCGCGCACCCGGCGGTTCTCGAAGCCGCCGTCGTGAGCACGCCGGACGAGAAATGGGGCGAACGGCCGAAAGCGTTCGTGGTGCGCGTACCCGGTGCCCGGATCGAGGAGGCCGAACTCATCGCACACGTCAAGTCGCGTATCGCACACTACAAGGCACCGGGTGCCGTCGAGTTCGTCGTTGATCTCCCCAAGACATCGACGGGCAAGATCCGCAAGAGCGAACTGCGCGCCGCCGAGTGGAAAGGCCGGGAAGCCAAGATCAACGGATGAGAATTCCGCGCCCGCCGTCCGCGATCGCGGCGATCGCGGCGATCGCGGCGGACGCGGTGTGCTTCATCAGGGACCGGCCGCTGCCCGGTTCCGGAGCAGGCCGGTGAGGCGGTAGCCGACGAGTTCTCGCATGACCAACGCGGTTGTCGTCTTCTCCACTCCGTCGATGGCGAGGATCCGGCCGGCGACGCGGTACAGATCGTCGGCTTCGCGCGCGACCACGTGGATGAGCAGGTCGGTGGCTCCGGCGAGTCCGTGGACCTCGACCACCTCGGGGACCTCGGTGAGAGCCTCGGCGATCGCCGCCAGTTTGCGCTGGGTGACCGTCGCAAGAATGAAGGCCGTCAAGGGATAGCCAAGGGTGGCCGGATCGATGCGGTGCTCGAATGTGCGCAAGACACCGGATCTCTCGAATTTGTTTAGCCGCGCCTGGACGGTATTGCGCGAGAGCTGAGTTCGCTCCGCGATCGCGACCACCGTGGCGCGCGGGTCGTCGGTGAGGGCTTCCAGGATTCGCGCGTCGAGTTCGTCTACCGCGGGTGTCGTGGTCACAATGCCAACCTCCAAGCCAGTGCCATCGACAGGAAATGAGCATAATGCTCACTTTGATAGGAATATATTGCCATGAATGATGACCAGTGGTCGACTATACAGTGAGTTCTGCATCCATTGAACTCATCGGTCCGTGCCCCGGACCGTCGCCGAATTACGGGCCTCGAACCCTCTCGCCCGTCCGGCATCAGGGTCGCCACAGCGAGTAACACTCGCTGTGGCAACCGATCTCCGGAACAATTCACCCGCACGCAAGGACGTACTCTCGATGCCTGGCTCAGCGCCCACCGAAACTTCCGACTCGCTCTCGCTCGGGGCGCGAGGCGACGCTCTCCGCGAGATAGAGAACCGAGTTCTGTGGCTGTCGACCTCGATCATCCATCACGCCAACAGAGTCCGGCCCAACCCGACCGGGTTGAAAGTCGGCGGGCATCAAGCCTCCTGCGCGTCGATGGTGTCGATCATGACCTCCTTGTGGTTCGAACAGCTCGCCGCCGATGACCGGGTATCGGTCAAACCACACGCCTCGCCGGTGTTGCATTCGATCAATTACCTTCTAGGCGAGCTCGATCCGCGGTACCTGACAACATTGCGCGAGTTCGGCGGGCTGCAGTCCTACCCCAGCCGGGCGAAGGATCCCGACCCTGTCGACTACTCCACCGGCTCGGTCGGCATCGGCGCCACCGCGCCGATCTGGGGCGCCATCGCGCGAAGGTACGTGGACACCCAGGTCGGTCCCGCGGGACAGGGCCGGCAATACTCGCTCGTGGGTGACGCGGAGCTCGACGAGGGCGCGGTTTGGGAAGCCATCCTCGACTCGTCGGTTTCCGATCTCGGCGAGATAGTCTGGATCGTCGACCTCAATCGACAGTCTCTCGACCGGGTGGTGCCCAATATCGCCGCGGGCCGCCTCGAGGCGATGTTCGCCGCGGCGGGCTGGCAGGTGATCACCGTCCAGTTCGGGACGCTACTGGAACAGCTCTTCGAGCGGCCCGGCGGCGATGCACTGCGCACCCGGATTCTGACGATGCCGAATCCCGAATACCAGCGTTTGCTGCGCTGTGCGGCCGGTGAACTGCGATCCCGGCTGCCCGGTGAGGCGGCGGGCTCGGACGATATCGCCGCCCTCATCGCGGATCTCGACGACGACACCCTGCTCCGAGCCCTCCGCAACCTGGGCGGACATGATCTCGACGCCCTGCGTGCGGCCTATGCGCGCATCGATGACACCCGGCCCACCGTCATCCTCGCGTACACCATCAAGGGACGAGGGTTACCCACCGAAGGGCACCCACAGAATCACTCGAGCCTGTTGACCGTCGAGCAGTACCAGCAGTTGGCGGCAGACCACGGCATGGATCCCACACAACCGTGGGTGGCCTTCGACCCCGCCGGCCAGGCCGGGCAACTTTGTGCCGCGACTGCGCGCAGGCTACGCCGCCGGCCCGTGCAACCCTGTCCTCCGCCGGCCGTTCCGTCGGATACCGGCCGCACCCCCTCGGGCACTGCCACCACCCAGGCCGCGCTCGGTCGCGTGCTCCTCGACCTCAGCCGCCAGGCTCCCGACGCCGCCAAACGGGTCGTCACCGTCAGTCCCGACGTCAGCTCCACCACCAATCTGGCCGGCTGGCTCAACAAGGTCGGTGTGTGGTCGCCGAACGAGCGACACAACTGGTTCGACGACGATCCCGAGACCATCATGCACTGGCGAGAGAAACCCTCCGGCCAGCACATGGAACTCGGGATCGCGGAGACCAATCTGGTGGGTTTGCTGGGCGAACTCGGCGCGACCTGGAGCAGATGGGGCCAACCACTGTTCCCCATCGGCGTCGTCTACGACCCCTTCGTCGAACGCGCACTCGAACCCTGGTCCTACGGCATCTATGCCGGTGGACAATCCATCCTGGTCGGTACACCGTCCGGGGTCTCGCTGGCTGCGGAAGGGGGCGCGCACCAATCCATCAAGACACCCTCGATCGGACTCGAGCAGCCCGGCTGCATCAGTTACGAACCGGCGTTCGTCATCGACGTCGAGTGGTCCCTGCTCTCGTGTATCGCGCGGCTCGGGCGTGCGGACGGAACATCGTCCTACCTCCGGCTGTCCACGCGACCCGTCGACCAGACCCTGGCTGCGGTTCCCGAGGACCCCGCCGCGCGTGAGCGTCGCCGCAGACAGGTCATCGCCGGTGGTTATCTGCTCCGCCGGGCACCGCGACCCGCGGTCACACTGGTGGGCATGGGGGCACTGATCACCGAGACGCTCCAGGCCGCCGATCGGTTGGCGAATCAGAACATCGCCGCGGATGTCGTATGTGTCACCAGTCCAGGCCTGCTGTTCGAAGCGCTGCGGGCCCGCCGCGGCCTCACCGAGGCGTCGTCGTGGATCCTCGAGCAGATCTTCCCCGTGGACCGCGCCGCCCCGATGGTCACCGTACTCGACGGCCATCCCCACACCTTGGCCTTCCTCGCGGGCATCAACAATGTGGCCGCGGCGGCGCTCGGTGTCGGCCGGTTCGGCCAGGCCGGTTCACTCGATGACGTTTACCGTTACCACGGCATCGACACCGACAGTATTGTTCGCGCCGCGCTCGACCTCACAGAACGGGCCTGAGTCGATGTCCTCCACCGCACACAGCGTTGCGCTGCCGCCCCTCGGCGAGGCGGTCAC
Source organism: Nocardia sp. NPDC050193 (assembly GCA_040674215.1). GTDB lineage: Bacteria > Actinomycetota > Actinomycetes > Mycobacteriales > Mycobacteriaceae > Nocardia. The sequence continues at coordinate 15,230 of JBFARE010000042.1, forward strand.
CGAGGTGAGCATCACCCGCTGGCTCAAGAATGTCGGCGATCATGTCGAGGAGAACGAACCGCTGCTCGAAGTCGCCACCGACAAGGTCGACACCGAAATCGTGTCTCCCGCAACCGGGGTACTCAGCGAGATCCTGCACGATGAAAACGCCACCGTAACCGTCGGCGCGACCATCGCGACGCTCACCGCGACAGCACCTGCTCACCCGGAGATAATCCCTTCTTCCGCACCTGGCACCGCCGTGCCCATGCCGGACGATGTCGAGCCCGCAGCGCCGCGCGACCCGGAGCCACCAGCGGAACAACCCGCGGCCGCGGATGAGCGGATGCTCGCCCCGGCCGGGTCGGCGGTCGCCGGCACGCCCACCCGGACTCGCACGGAGAAGCTGTCCCGGATCCGCCGGACCATCGCCGCGCGCATGCTGTCGTCACTGCACACCTCGGCCCAGTTGACCACGGTGATCGAGGCGGACCTGACCGAGGTGGCAGCACTGCGGGCACGGACCAAGGACGATTTCTACGCCCGCACCGGGTACAAGCTGACGTTCCTGCCCTTCGTCACGATGGCCGCGGTCCAGGCCATGGCAGAACACCCGGTCATCAACTCCGCGCTCGACGCCGAGTGCGCCACGGTCACCTATCACGATGACGTGCACCTCGGCATCGCCGTCGACAGCCCGAAAGGGTTGATGGTTCCCGTGATTCGCGACGCCCAGCGTCTCACCCTCGCCGAGCTCGCGGCAGCGATCTCCGAGTCGGCCGATGCGGTACGCACCGGCACGATCACCCTGGACGCCCTGACCGGCGGAACCTTCACCATCACCAATACCGGTAGTCGCGGAGCGCTTTTCGACACACCGATCCTCAACCAGCCCCAGTCGGCGATTCTGGGCGTGGGCTCGATCGTCGAACGCTTGGTACCCGAGCGCGACCCCGACGGCAACCTGCTCATCCGGGTCCGCTCGATGGCATATCTGGCCCTGTCTTACGACCACCGCATCATCGACGGTGCCGACGCTGCCCGCTATCTGGTATCGCTCCGGGCGCGACTCGAGGATCCGCGTGCTGCCGGATCCGATGGTGGCCCACCGTGATCCGGCGCATCGTGTTCAGCGTCAGTGGACGGCATGACAAGCCCGTGGTCGCGGGGTTCGGCCGGTCGGCGGCATACAGGATGCCCGACCATCGCTCGGCGGCCCGTCCGGGACCGCGACCGGGGTGTCAGCCCGGTCGCTGGGTCCGGGCGAGAAGTGGCGCCGTCAGTGCGTCGATACCGAACTCGAAGCGCTCGTCGAAGCCGAGGTCGACGAGGTCTCGCCCCAGACGCCGCAGCGTAGGGTAGTCGCCGGAGGACAACCCCCGCTCGATGTCGACGGCGCCGCTCCCCGCCGCCTGCTCTTCCTGTGTGAGGCCCAGCATGAAGTAGAACAGTGCCCACATGGCCTTAATGCTCTCGCCATCCGGAACCCCGGTCGCTGTGAGAGCCGAGACGAGGGTCTCGGCGAGCTCGAAGCTGCGCTCCTCCAGCGGGGCGTTGCCCGCGGTGAGACGAGCGCCGTCCCGGTGGGCCAGCAACACCTTTCGGTAGCGACGCACCACCTCCTTCGCCCGTTCGATGCCGTCCTCGGGGAGATCCTCCAGCGCGAGTTCGGTGAGCACCGCGTCCGACATCAGCCCGAGCAGACGAGCTTTCGTCCCGACCTGGAACGACACCGTGTTCACATTGACGCCCATCCGCCGAGCGACTGCACGCACGGATACCGCGTCGAGGCCCTCGTGATCGAGCAGCTCGAGGGCGGCTCGGATGACGTCGCTCCGACAGTGTTTTCGCGCCGGCACAGGTCCTCCTCAGGTCGGATCGTCGGGCTCGACCCTACCTTAGGTTCCCTAAGTTAGGGTGGGCTGATCAAGTTAGAATCGTCTGTCAATACCCACTCCGAAGGAAGGCTGCGCACCATGTTCCTCGACCGATTCCGCGGTGTAGGCGCACCGCTCATGATTTCCTGGCTCGGCGGCCCCACGAGCGATGAGCCCGGTCGGCGATCCTTCGATCTGGTACTCCTACGCCGCACGCAGATCTCGCCCAACGTGATGCGCATCACGTTGGGCGGGTTCGAACTGCTCGACTTCTCTTATCGAGGCGGCGACCATCGATGCTCCGTATTCATCCCTTGCCCGGACGAGCAGGTCAGGCGATTGATGGTGCCCGCGATAGTCGATCCATGGACCGGTGCGGCGCAGTGCGCCTTCATCGCAGCTCTGGCTCGTCCACTTCGCCGGAGGCTGACGGTGCGTGCTTTCCGACCCGATCTACTCGAGCTGGACTTCGATATCGTGCTACACGGCGACTCGCCCCTCTCGCACTGGACGCGCGAGGCGGCACCCGGCACATCGGTCAGGGTCATCGACGAGGGGCGTAAGTACTACGTGGCACGCGATACCCGGTGGCAGCTTCTGGCCGCGGACGAAGCAGGTACGCCGGCAGCACTCGCCGTAGCCGAGAGCACCCCGGAAACCGTCCCGACGACCGTCTACCTCGGCGGCACGAGCTTCGGCGGGGAGAGGGACGCCGCCCTCGGACCGCACGTCACCGTCATCCGGGTGCCACGCCTCGAAGGCAACACGCGAGTCGGCCAGGCGCTGCGGACTGCTGTCCTGGACAAGGCCACGTCGATGATCCCCGACAAGGTCGGTATCGCCGGCGAACGGTCCTTCGCGAAAGCGCTGTGCGCAGATCTACACGCAGCGGGCGTTCCACGCAAGGTGATACAGGCCGGAACCTACTGGAAAGCGCGCTAGCTTGAGTTTTACCTCTGAGCTGCTGTTTTGTGACCCCGGATGCTCATGGGTGAAGCCCTTGGTTGATCATGTCCTCTTGCGACAGACAGACTTTCAACAACCAAGGGCTTCAGTTGAACAGTGTGCACGACACCGGCTGCGCCGACACGGTCGGGGACCTTTCAGGGTTTCGGTGGGAGTTCTACCGGTGTCTGACTCGACGGGCGGACGCGGCGTTCGAGCTGGTGGATGCGGTGTTGTGCGCGGACGGGCCGGTGCGGTCGCTGCCGGAATTGTCGTTGATCGGTGAGCATCGCCGAGGACACGGCAGCGTCTATGCGGCGCTGGACCGCGGTCGGGTCGATATCGCCCGGCTGCGGCGGACGCTGGTGTCGGTGCCGCTGCCGCGCGCCGCGGACGGTCGCCTGGTGCTGGCGGTGGATATCACCGCCTGGTTGCGGCCCGAGGCCCATACCTGCCCGCAGCGGATTTTCTGTCACACCTACGGGCGGGCGAAGAACACCGCACAGATGATCCCGGGATGGCCGTATTCGGTGGTCGCCGCCCTGGAAACAGGGCGCAGTTCCTGGACCGCACCGTTGGATGCGGTGCGGCTGACGCCGGGAGACGATGCCGCAACCGTCACCGCCGGCCAGCTGCGCACGGTGATCGGCAACCTGATCGAGGCCGGGCACTGGTGCCCCGGTGACCCGGACATCTGGATCGTCGCCGACGCCGGATACGACGCACCCCGGCTGGCGTTCCTGCTGGCCGACCTGCCCGTCGCCGTGCTCGCACGGATGCGGTCGGACCGGGTCCTGCGCCGCCGAGCACCCGCATGGCAGCCCGGAACCACCGGCCGTCCACCACGTCACGGCGGTGAGTTCGTTTTCGCTGATCAGACGACCTGGGGTGAACCCGACACCGCTGTCACCACCGACACCCGCCTCTACGGTCCGGCGACAGCACGATCATGGAACCGTCTGCATCCCAGGCTCACGCATCGTTCTTCCTGGATAACTCAGGTCGGGAAGCTGCCGGTGATCGAAGGCACCGTGATCCGGCTCGACGTCAACCGCCTCCCCAGCGGCGCTATACCGAAACCGGTGTGGTTGTGGCATTCGGAGGTCGACCTGGACCACACCGAGGTCGAGGTGTTGTGGCAGGCGTTCCTGCGACGGTTCGATATCGAGCACACCTTCCGCATGCTCAAACAGACCCTCGGCTGGGCCTGCCCGAAACTGCGGAACCCGGAAGCCGCCGACCGGTGGACCTGGCTGCTTCTGGCCGCTTACACCCAACTGCGTCTGGCGCGGAACCTCACCGTCGATCTGAAACGTCCGTGGGAGAAACACGTTGCTCCGCAACGGCTTACACCCGCACGCGTCCGTCGGGTGTTTCGGCACCTCCGCCGGAAAGCGGCCCGTCCCGCCAGAGCACCGAAACCCTCCCGCCCCGGACCCGGCCGCCCAGCCGGGCGCCGCAACCAGCGACCAGCACCTCGCTACGACGTGCACATCAAGACCGCCAGCGACAAGAAACCTTCCCAAAAAGCCGGACTGCGACCTCGCAGAAAGTCCACAAAACAGCAGCTCAGAGGTTAAAACTCAAGCTAGACCGACCAGCAGGACTCGCAGGCCGAGCCCGGGCAGGTACTCGGCGTCTCGCGTGCCGACCGCGACCGAATACACGTCCAGACAGTCCGACTCGCGAATATTACTCCGTGTCAACGGAATACGGTCGCATCCGAACATGTGTCCCCTGCATCGGGAAGGCGACACAGTACGGTACGGTGAGCGCGGCATGATCCGCTGTCCCGTAGGTGCGACATATGAATGATCGACACTCACCGGCCGCAAACCGGGTACTCGACTACTACCGACTCGTAGACGCCGGTGACATCGCCGGAATCATCGAACTTTTCGCGCCGGACGCCGAATACTCCCGTCCCGGTTACGATCCGTTCGTCGGCCGGGCAGCCTTGGAGACCTTCTATCGAAACCAGCGCACGATCAGGGGCGGAAAGCACACGGTTCGGTCCCTGGTGGAGGGCGTGGACGCCATTGCCGTACAGGGCGAATTCACCGGGACACTCCGCACCGGCGAGCGGGTTTCGCTACGATTCGCCGACTTCTTCGATGTGGCGCCGGACGGCAATTTCAGCCGCCGTAACACCTACTTCTACCAGCCGATGGTGTGATCAGTATGCCGAACCCCCGCTCGATAGAAACCACGCTGTACCACGAGTTCGCCCGCCAGGTCGCACGGCGACCGGAGGCCACCGCGGTCGAAGTCGGCCGGAAACAGATCAGCTACGCCGAGCTCCATGCCTGCGCCGGCCGGGTCGCCACGGGGCTGCTCCGCGAAGGTGTGGGTCCCGAAGTCCCCGTCGGCGTCCACCTGTCCCGCAGCGCGGAGTTCGTGGTCGCGATCCTGGGTGTCCTGCGCGCCGGCGGTGCGTATGTACCGCTGGATCCGGCGCAGCCATCCACCTGGATCACCGAGCAGATCGCCACCGCATCGATCGGGGTCGTCCTCAGCAGCCGAGCCGACCGGACCGGGTTGCCCAGCAGCGTGCACTGCCTGAACCTGGAAGATCTGCTGCACGAATCCGACCAGGCGCCCGAACCTGGAGTGCACGTCGGCCCGGACAATCTGGCGCATGTGCTGTTCACCTCGGGTTCCACCGGGCGTCCGAAAGCGGTCGCGGTACCGCACCGAGCCGTGATCGGCCTGGTGACCGATCAGTCCTATGCCGTGCTGGACTCCGAGCAGTGTTTCCTGTTCCAGTCCTCACCGACCTTCGACGCGTCGACCCTGGAGATCTGGGGTGCTCTCCTGCACGGCGGCCGGGTCGCGGTCGCACCACCGGGCCCGGTGTCGGTGGGTGCGCTGGCGCGATTGATCGACGAACACCGGGTGACCACCACCGTGATCACACCCGCCCTGTTCCATGTCGTCGTCGAGGAGAACATCGACGCGCTACGCCCCTTGCGCCAGGTGATCAGCGGCGGCGAGGTGGTTTCCCCGGCCGCTCTGGAAACCGCGCGGGCCACATTGCCCGAGACGCGACTGGTCGTCGTCTACGGACCCACCGAAGCCACCGTGCTGACCACCACCTACACCGTCGAAAAGTCGTGTCCGGTACCGACCGCGACCTTGATCGGCACACCGCTCGCCGGGCTCGCCACGTACATCTTGGACGAAAACCTGGACCCGGCGCCGGCCGGCTCACCCGGTGAACTGTATGTGTCCGGCGACGGCCTCGCGCTGGGTTACCTCGGCGCGGCAGATCTGACGGCGGAGCGATTTCTTCCGGACCCGTTCGCGGACCGTCCCGGCGCCCGGATGTATCGCACGGGTGATCGAGTGCGGCAATACGGTGCGGAGACCCTCGAGTTCATCGGACGGATCGATGATCAGGTGAAGATTCGGGGGCATCGGATCGAGCCGGCGCAGGTCGAGCAGGCGCTGCTTGCCCATCCCGAAGTGATTTCGGCGTATGTCGCCGCCGAGCAGAACTCGGTCCGCGGTCGCTATCTCACAGCATACGTGGCCTGCCGGTCCGGCAGCGCCGTCGACCAGACCGCGCTTCGACGTCATATGGCCGAGGCGGTGCCCGACCACCTCCGACCCGATGTCTACATCGTTCGCACCGAACTGCCGGTGACCCGGCACGGAAAGATCGATCGCCGCCGGCTCCTGGACGGTGACGGTGTAGTGTCCCGTCGCCCGGCGGCCGACGACCGGCGTTACCTCGTCGTGGTAAATGGCGAGGAACAGCACGCGATCTGGCCTGCGGCGCAACCGGTTCCCGTCGGCTGGGCGTCGCGCGGTGGGTCCGGTTCGAAGACCGAATGCCTGGATTATGTGCGGCAGGCCTGGGTGGACATCCGACCGTTGAGCCAGCGTTCCGGCGGGGATCAGCTTCCGGCCGTGCGGTTGCGGCGCAGGTAGGCCGGCCGGATATCGGTCCAGGTCCGGCGCAGGTGAGAACTGCACTCTTCGAGCGCCCCCGGCCCGAACACCGTCCGCCACCCGGACGGAACAGTGCGGTTGTCCGGCCACATTCCGTATTGCTCGTCCTCGTTGACGACCACGATCGCACGTCGGGTATCGACGGGCGACGAGCTCTGCGGCTGCGCGCCGTCGAACAGTCGACGGCGGTCCATTTTGCCGTGCGGAGTCAGCGGTGCCGCTTCCCGGATGACATAGATATCGGGGCGCAGATGGTCGGCAACAGTGGTTTCCATATATCGCTCGAGCTCGGGTCGATCGACGGTCACGCCCGCTCGGGCGGTCACGTACGCGGCCAGATAGCTTCCACGCAGGGCATTGCGTTCTTTTGTGACGTACGCGGTCACGATATCCGGGTGTGTCAGTAGCGCCTGTTCCACTTCGGCCGGCTCGATCCGACGCCCCCGCAGCTTGATCTGGTTGTCCATCCGTCCGATGAATTCCATCCCGCCGTGTTCGGTACGGCGCACACTATCACCGGTCCGGTACATGCGCGTACCCCGCGCACCGTGCGGGTCGGGTGCGAACCGGTCCGCTGTGACCTCAGGAGCCCCGAGGTAACCCCATGCGAGACCTGGTCCGGCCAAACACAATTCACCGGATTTCCCGTCCGGCACCGGGTCCAGGTTTTCGTCCAGGATATAGATTTCGACATTCTCGATCGCCGCACCGATCACCGGCACGGCAGGAACCGGGGTGTCCGGGGATTGCGTGTAGCTGGTCGCGATAACGGTCGCCTCGGTCGGGCCGTAGATGACGATCGTCGTGGTGTCCGGCAGCTCCCGCCGCGCGAGATCCAGGGTTGCGGGGAAGACCGTCTCACCTCCGGTCACCAGTTGTTGCAGTGGACGAAGCGCTTCGGGATGCTCCTCCAGGAGTACCTGGCAGATGGTGGTCGGAATATAGACGGTTGTCACCGAATGGGCCCGGATCAACCGAGCGAGTTCCCCGGGAGATGACGAGTCGCGCGGGGCGATCGCCAGACGACCGCCGTTGAGCAGCGGACCCCAGATGGCGAAGGTCGCCATATCGAAGGTCGGCGCCGAATAGAAGAGCTGACAGTGCCCCGGTCCCATCGCCACATACTTCTGGTCGGTGAGCAGATTGACCACCCCGCGGTGCGGAACCGCCACCGCCTTGGGGTGGCCGGTCGACCCCGAGGTGAACATGATGTACGCGAGATTGTCCGGACTCACCTCGATACCGGCCGGTTCCTCGAGAAGTGCGGTCGGCAGCTCGTCGAACATCAGTGTGTCGACCGAGTCCGGTACTCGAGGCAGATCGGCGGCACCGGCAATGACAATGTGCACATCGGCGATCCGGAGCTGATCGGCGATCCATCGGTCGGGCTGGCCCGGATCCAACGGCACGTAGGCCCCGCCTGCTTGCAGTACGCCGAGTTGGGCGATGACGAGTTCGGCACTGCGCGGCAGAAACACTCCGACCGGTGTATCGGGCCCGACGCCCAGCCCGCGCAGTGCCACCGCTACGCGCTCGGCGCGCGCGGCGACCTCTGCATAGTCGAGGCAGGTGTCGCCGTACTCCACGGCGACTGCTTCGGGGTACTGCGCGACCTGATCTGCGAATACTTCGTGGATCAGTGCGCCCGACGCCCAGCTCCCACGCATGTTCCTCCTGCGGCGCGTTCCGTTTCTGAACCAACCAATAGTCCAGCGGCCGTTACGGTTTCGTGCAAACAGCTATTGCCATGCCCGGGAAGGTGGAGGGATACCTCGGCGGTGCCGACTTCCTACTCTGCATTGGCAGAGTCGACGATGAGCGGAGCATGCCATGGACAGTCTGTACCGACGGATCCGCGACCGTATTCACGCCGACCCCGACCGCATCGCATTCGTCCACCGTGATTCCCGGCTCACCTACGAGGACATCGGACAGCGGGTCGACGCCCTGGCCCACGATCTGGCCGGGCGCGGAATCGGCGCCGAGACGATCGTCGCGGTGGCCGTCGAGCAGCCACACTCGGCGATCGTGTCGGTGCTGGCCGTGTGGGCGGTCGGCGCGGCCTATCTACCGCTGGATCCCGATGCTCCAGACGAACTGTCCAGATCTTGGATGGCGCGGGTCGGCGCCGAGACGATCGTCACCGAACCGGAGTTGGCGGATCGGGCCGTCGCCCTGTGTCCGGCCCGCCCGGTCGTGATCGACCGATCTCGAGCCCCGCAGCCGTGCGCCGAGTTCGACGGCCCAGCACATCCACGAAGCCTGGCGTACATCATCTTCACCTCCGGTTCCACCGGGGACCCCAAGGCCATCGCGGTCGAGCAGCGCAACTTGCTGGCCTACCATGACGCGTTCGGCCACTACGTAGCGCTCGAGCGGCAGCACACCGTGCTCCAGCTCGCCGGATTCTCGTTCGACGGCTGGATCCGGGATGCGCTCATGCCGCTGGCGGTCGGCGCCCGGACCGTCCTACAGTCCCGGACCATCCGACGGGATCCGGAACAGATCCTGGCCGCCGCACGCCGGTACGGCGTCACCCATCTGATGGCGACATCACCCGCACTGGTGACCGGGTTGCTCACGGCACCTACGTTCGCTGCCGATCCACCCGAGCTGGAATCGATACTGGTGGCCGGCGAAAGCTTTCTGCCGCTGCATGTGTTCGGCAGCGATCTGCGCCGATTCGGGCGAATCATCAACCACTACGGACTGACCGAGACGACCATGGTCGCCATGTGGCAGGCGATGACGCCGGACCCGGAATGCACGGTCGACGACATCGGTGTACCACTGCCCGGATACACCGTGTACCTGCTCGACGAACGAATGCGGCCGGTCGCTTCCAGGCAGATCGGTGAAGTCTACATCGGTGGTGCGGGTGTGAGCCGCGGATACCTCGGTGCGCAGGCTCTCACCGCCGACCGTTTCGTGGCCGATCCGTTCGGTGCCCCGGGTAGCCGAATGTGCCGGACCGGCGATATGGGCCGCCTGCACTCCGATGGACGGTTCGAGTTCCTGGGGCGGCGCGACCGGCAGATCAACCTGCGCGGCTATCGGGTCGAGCCGGCCCATGTCGAAGCCGCGATCCGTTCCCATCCGGCCGTCGCGACCGCAGCCGTCGTCGACCACCACCGGCCCACCCACGGGACGATTCTGGTGGCGTATGTCGTCCCGACCGGGCCTGCTCCGGAGCGTGACGACCTGCGCGCACATCTCGGCGCGCGATTGCCGGCATACATGATTCCCGCGGTCTTCGTATTTCTGGCCGGTTTACCGTTGGGTGGCACCGGTAAGGTCGATCGGTCCGCCTTGCCCGCGCCAGTACTCGAAGGAGATGCGTCGGAGCTCCCGGCCGATGGAACCGAGCAGGCCGTCGCCGATGCGTGGGCAAAGATTCTGGGTGTCGACGGGATCGGCCGGCAGGACAACTTCTTCGACCTGGGCGGCCATTCATTGCTCGCAGCGCAGATTGCCGCTCACCTCAGTGTCGCCTTCGACCGTGCCGTGACCACCGAGCTGATTCTGCGCAATCCGACCGTTGCGTCGCTGGCCGCCGCGCTGCCGGCGACGGCGCGCGAGATCGGCATCGTGCGCCGTTCCGGTACCCGTTATCCGTTGTCTCTCGTGCAACGCGGCCTGCTCTCGGCGACCACGCCTGCGATCGCGCGCGCCTTCCGACTGACCGGCCCGCTGGACACAGACCGGTTGACGTCGGCCCTCGCCGAGGTTGTGCGCCGTCACGCGATCCTCCGATGCACCTTCGACAGCGGACCGGGCAGCGCGCCGACGCAGACTGTCAGGCACCGTGTTTCGCTGTCGATCTCGAGATCTCGGATGACCGAGAGCGAGCTCAAGCACCGGCTCGCCGCGATACGCGACGCACCACTCGACCTTGCTGCCGGACCTCCGCTGGACGCCCAGGTATTCGCAGTGGATCCGAATACCCATATCCTGCTGCTCCGGTGCCATCGACTGATCGTCGACGAGGCGTCGTTCGACCTGGTGGTCCGGGAGATGTGCCGGTTCTACGACACTGCCGGTCCGGCGCCGGTGGCGCCGCCCGTCCCCTTTCCGAGTTTTGTCCGTACCCGGGCCGAGTCGATCGATGGAGCGGCGGCCGCGTTGAACTATTGGCAAGCAGGGCTGCGCGGGTCCAGCGGTGCAGCTCCGAGCTGCCCGACTGTCACGTCCGCGAGTATGCGGGTCCCGGTGGCTGTGGTTCGCCCCCTGCGTGCGATCGCTCGCGCGCATCGAATGGAGTTGGCAGACGTCCTGCGTGCGTCCTTCGCAGTAGCCATCGCGGCAGAGTCGCCGGTCGTCGACAAAGTCATCGTGGCTCATCTCGAAACGGGGCGTCCACGAGCCGACCTCGACTCCGTGATCGGTCCTTTCGCGTACTCGACGGCCACCATCGTCGACCTGGCCGGAGTCACCACGTTCTCGGCTCTGCTGCACAGGATCCGCACGGCAGAGTCGGAGTCCCGCCGACACAGACGATTCCCGCTCGAATACCTCTGTGGCGAGCGGGGATTGTCGAATTCCGTACTCGCCAATCAGTTCGTATTGCGCTCCCGGCCCGGGGAACCGCTTCGACTGTCGGGTATCGAGGCGTCGGTCGTCGAGCTCGCGTCGCTCGACGAATTCGTCGGCTGCCGGCTGGTGCTCACCGAGGAAACCGGCGAACTGGCGGGCAGCATCGAGCACCGGCACCACGAGGTCGAACGGGCCGCGAAGCTGGCCTCCCACCTGGAACGGCTTGTGCACGGTATAGCGGTGGATCCGGAACTGCCACTGGCGTCGGCCTTGCCGGGCCGATCACGCTGACCCGTCAAGTGGGCGGCTCAGGATCGTCCGCGGCACGCAACCCGGCCCACCACGCCCAGGCGGCGGCGGCAGTCACCAGCAGTCCACCGGCCATGAATACCGGGCGAGGATTCCCGCCGAGGGCTGCGGTGACGGTTCCGGCAATGAACACTCCGATCGGGTCGACGGCCAGGAACAACAGCTTGACCGTGCCGGTGACGCGACCGAGCATATCGCGGCGCACGATCCGCTGGCGCTGCGTCCGATTCACCACGCTCGCGGCGACCACAGCCCATAGGTACACCATGTTGGCGAGGAGCAATCCGACGAACGTGTCCGCCGCACTCATGGCCACCACGGCCAGGCCACACACCGCGATTCCGGCCGCGATGACCCGAGTGTGTCCGAACCGCAGTGCCAGCCGCGGGGCCGTCAACGCGCCCAGAACCCCGCCCACTCCCCCCATTGCGACCACGCCACTGACCGCGGAAGTGCTCAGGCCCACGGTGTCCTTGGCATAGAAGAACAGTAGTTTCTCCACCGACAGCCCGAGATTCACCACCATCTGGAGGGCGGTGAGGACCACGAGCAGCCTGATCGACAGCAGGTACTGCAAACCCTCGCGGAAATCGCCCCTGATATCCGCCAGTCGAAGTGGCGCGGTGCGTTCGCGCCGTGATGGGGCATGCCGACGCACCGCGACGAGACCGGCCAGCGACACCAGAAAAGTGACCGCATTGGCGAGCAGTGCGATCTGGAGGCCGAGGGTCGCGGCGAGCGCAGCGACCACGACCGGGCCGAAAACCAAGGCGAACTGGGTGGTGACCTCGATAATCGAATTCGCCCGAATCAAGCCGTCGCCGGGAAACAGATCCTTGATCACCACGGTGAGTGCCGTCTCGAAGAACACCCGCCCGCCGCCGGCCACCAGACTCAGTGCCAGCACCGACCCCACGGTGAGCAGATCACCGGCGGCCGCGACGAACAACACCCCGAACACCACCGCTCGCAGCGCGTCCATGGCGATCAGCAGCCGCCACGGATCGACCCGATCGACCACCACACCGGCGGGTATTCCGAAACACAGGTACCCGATGGTCACCGAGGCAGCCGCGATTCCGGAGACGAGCGGGCTACGGCTCAGCTCGAGTACCAGCAGCGGCACTGCGAGCAGAGCCAGACCGTCGCCCAGCAGGGACACCGACTGACTGCTCAGGAATGTCCGGGCATAGGCGGGCCATGACGTAGCGCGCGCGGACGAGGTCATCGATGCAACAGCGACGGCCGTGGGATCACTGCGGCCAAGCGTTCCAGTCCGGCCACGACGGTCGCACGGTCGAGTCCGAAGTCGATCAAGCAGGCAACCTCGTCGACGCCGAGCGCGGTGAGTCGCTCGGCGCGGGCAGCGACGGTTTCCGCGCTCCCGAGCAGAGCGCTCTCCTTCCAATACCTGCGGAAAGCGAAGTCCATCAAGGTTTCTCGGTCAGACGGTGTCAGTTTGTCGATATCGAGGCCGTCGAGTACGGATTTGGCAGCCGACCGGATGATCTCCGAATTCGCCCAGAGATACCTGCGGAAAGGCTGCTCGACCACAGCGCGTACCGCGGCATCGTCACCTTCGCCGACGAAGGCGTGCATCATCACTGTGACAGTGCCCGTCTCCGGATCGAATCCGTGCTCGGCGCGAGCTCGCCGATAGACCGCGATGCGCTCTTCCAGTTCGGTGAGGTCCAGGTTGATCAGCGCGGTCAACAGGTTGAACCCGCTGCGACCGGCCAGCGCGAAGGTTTCGGGGTTCGCCGAGGCCGTCATCCACACCGGCAGCTCCGGCTGAACCGGCTGCGGGAAGGTCCGAATCGTGACGCGCTCCCCCACACCGTTGATGTCCTCGATCGATTCGCCCCGCCACAACCGGCGTACTTTGTCGATTCGCTCCAGGGCGACTTGCTGTTTGCGCTGGAACGATGCCTGCCCGAAGACGAAGTCCAAGGGAAGGAAACCGGGCGCGAATCCCAGACCCACCCGTCCGCCGGACAGATTGTCCACGATCGACCATTCCTCGGCGACTCGAGCCGGATGGTGCAAGGGCGCGACGACGCTGCCGGCCCGCAGCTGGATCCGGTTGGTGATGGTGGCGAGTCCGGCGGCGAGCACCGAGGGATTCGGGTAAAGGTCACCGAACTGGTGGAAATGACGCTCCGGAGTCCAGATCGCGGTATAGCCGAGTTCATCGGCTCGCTGCGCACATTCTCGGATCAGACCGTACCGGTCGCTGTCGTCGGAGTCGGCCGAGAAGAAGAAGACGCTGAACTGTAGGCCGGTCGGTTCGACGGTGGGTGTCCGGCTCGGCGCGGCCGGGCGTTCGCGCAGCGAGACGGGGCATCCGGTGGCCGCGGGGGCGGGCGGCGCGGGCCGGGTCGATGCGGCGGTCGACTGTCCGGCGGCCAGCACGGTCACCAGGCCGTTGATCGTCGGATTCGAGACGAAATCACGGAGGGACAGTTCCCGACCCAGTTCCTCCCGCAGGGCCAGCACGATCTGGACCGCCACCAGCGAGTCTCCGCCCACTTCGAAGAAGTCCGCGGTGTCCTCGACTGTGGTGCCGATGGCCTTGGCGTAGGCGGCCCGCACCCGGGTGACGAGCTCATCCGCATGGTCGGCCTCCGGTTGGTCGTCGGTGCTCGGATCGCGACGCGCTGGGCGTTCCACGGACACCGGACCGGATACCGGAACCGGGTCTGCAGGCCCGTCCGACGCAACATCGGAGGCCCAATGCCGACTGCGCTGGAAGGGGTACGGCGGGAGATCCACCCGGCGCCCGGTCTCGCCCCACAATGGAGCCCAATCGACCGGCGCCCCGGCCTGCCAGACCTGGGCCAGCGCCTGCGAGAAGGTGAAGGCTTCCGATTCGTCGTCGTTTGCGGCGGGCAAGGCCGCCAGCACCGCCGAGTCCGCCGGTTTTCGCGAGTCGCGCCGGGCGAGCCGACTCAGCACCCGGCCGGGCCCCAGCTCGATCAGCAGATCGGGCGATGTCTCGAGCACAGCTCCGAGCTGGTCGGCGAATCGCACCGTGCTCCGGGTCTGCTGTACCCAGTACTCCGGGCTGGTCGCTTCTTCGTCGGTGATCCACCGGCCGGTCACACCGGAGGTGAACGGGATTGCCGGTGGTCGCAGCGTCGTTCGTTCGAGTTGTGCCCGGAGACCATCCAGGCAGCTGTCGATCATCCGACTGTGGAAGGCCCTGGACACCGGGATTTTCCGGAACGGTGTCCCGGCCGCGGTCAGGTCCTCGGTCAGCGTCGCGACCAGTTCGTCCGGCACCGAGAGCACACAGGACGTGGGTCCGTTCACCGCGGCCAGATCCGCCCCTGCCTCGACGAAGCGGGCCGTCTCGGCCTCCGAGACGGCCACCGCGAGCATTGCGCCCGGCGGTAGTTCCTGCATGAGCTGAGCGCGAACCGCGACCAGTTCGACCGCATCCTCGACCGTCATCACCCCGGCGACGACGGCGGCAACATATTCGCCGATGCTGTGTCCCGCCATGCTCGCCGGGCGGATACCGAGCTGCAACCAGGTCTGTGCCAGCGCGTACTCGACGGCGAACAATGCCGGCTGTACGAGCACGGTGTCGTCGAGGTCGGAAGGTTCGTCACCATAGAGTCGCTCCCGCACCGGGATTCCGGCCGCGGCCTCGATCAGGTCGAGGCATCGATCGTGTTCGGTCCGGAAAAGGTCGAACTCGGACCACAGCGGGAGTCCGAGTGCCGGGTACTGTGCACCCTGCCCTGGAAACAGGAAGGACACGGCCGGAACTGTGCGGGATCGACTCGTAGTGACCGCCGCCGCGGTGGTCGCATCGAATGCTTCGATCAGTCCGGATCGGGAGTCGCCGACCACGAACTTCCGGTGTGGTAGCGACTGGCTGCCGACCTGGCTGGTGAAAGCGATATCGGCCGGGTCGTGCGCGGGGTGGTTGTCCAGATAGTCGACCAATTCCTTCTCGCGCTGTTCGAGGGCGCCGCGAGAGTGCGCCGAATAGGTCAGGACATGACACGATCGCGATCCGGTGCGGCGCCCGTCCTCCCATCCGGCCAGGACGACATGGGCGTTGGTACCACCGATTCCCAGGCTGCTGACACCACAGCGACGATCCGCGCGGGCCTGGGCCCATTCGACAGTCGATCCGTTGACTGCGAACGGTGATCGATCCCAATCGACAGCGGGGTTCGGACTGGAGAAGTGCAGTGTCGCCGGAATGACTCCGTGTTCGAGTGCGAGGACGGCTTTGATCAAGCCGGCGACACCGGCGGTCGCATCCAGATGACCGATATTCGATTTCACGGAGCCGAGAAAACAGGTGCCCGGGTCCGCTGGTTCGGCCCGGTGTCGGGAAAATGCTTCGGCCAATGCGGACACCTCGATCGGATCACCCATGGGTGTTCCGGTGCCATGTGCTTCCACGAAACCCAGTCGACTGCTGGACAGGCCGGCACGTTGCAGCGCCCGGGACACAGTGCGGACCTGCCCGTCGAAGCCCGGAGCCGCGAAACCGACCTTGCGGTGCCCGTCGTTGACCACCGCCGACCCCAGGACGACGGCACGTACCGGATTCCCGTCGCGCACCGCGTCGCGGACTCGCCGCAGGACCACGGCAGCCACACCGTTGCCGCCGACCGTGCCGGACGCGGCGGCATCGAATGGTCGGCAATACCCGTCGCCGGACACGATCGCGCCCTCGACGTGCTCCTGTGTCGTCGCCTGCGGCAGCGAGACAGTCGCCGAGCCGACCACCGCCACATCGCAGTCTCCCGCCGCCAGACTCTGTACTGCCAAGTGCAGCGCCACCAGCGACGACGAGCAACCGGTCTGCACCGCGATGCTGGGCCCCTGTAGGTCCAGCTTGTACGAGACCCGGGTGGCCAGGAAATCCTTGTCGCCGCCCAGCAGCATTCGGTGCCGTTCTACAGGTCCCGCGCTCCGGAACCGCGGTAGCAGGGTGTCCAGCAGATAGGAGCTGATACTCGACGAGGCGAAGATTCCGGTGCCGGGACCGTATCGATCCGGCGGGCAGCCCGCATGCTCCAGTGCCTGCCACACACATTCGAGAAATAGCCGGTGTTGTGGATCCAACAGTTCGGCCTCGGCAGGCGGTACAGCGAAGAATCCCGCATCGAACATGTCCACATCGGCGAGTACACCGTACGCGCTGGACCGCCCGGTCCCGGGTTGCGGATCCGACCGGACCAGGGATTCTCGTTCCTGGGTCAGGTTGCGCCAGAACTGACCGATATCGGCGGCACCGGGGAACCGGCCGGCCATACCGACGACGGCCACCGCCGCATCGGAGTTCATTTCGTACCTCCGTAGACGTTCGCCGCCAGTTCGGTCACCGTCGGGTATCGGAAGAAACTGACCAGGTCCGTGGCGATCCCGAGGTCGGTGTCCAGCTTGTTCTTTACCAGCAGAAGCTGAAACGAATTACCCCCCAGGTCGAAGAAGTTCTGCTGATGATCGACCTCGGCGACGCCGAGCACCTCACACCAGGTCAGAGCGATCCGGTCGACGAGCGTATCCGCGGTCTTTCCGGCTACAGGGTCCATTTGTCCAGCTCCTCGAGGAAGAGGTCGACGTGTCGGTCGATGGTGGAGGGGTCGAACAGATCCGTGCTGTACTGCACGAATACATCGAGAGCCGCTTCGGCGGCGACGATTTCGACAGTGATATCGGTGCGGGCCACCGACCTCAGCAAGGGATAACGTTCCGTGGACGTATCGGTGAAGTGCAGATCGTCGAACGGCCGCGGAGTGTAGCCGAGGATTGCCTGGAACAGTGGCGTCCGGCTCGGATCACGTGGCGGATTGACCGCCGCAACAATATGTTCCAGCGGCAGATCCTGATTCGCATACGCACGAAGAAGATTCCCCCGAACCCGGGCGAACAATTCACTGAAACCGGGCGCACCCGAACAATCGGCCTTGACCGGAATCGTATTGGCGAAGAAACCGATGAGACCATCGACCACCGCCGGACCACGCCCGGACACCGCCGTACCCACAGTGAAACGATCCTGACCACTGACACCGGCCAGAAACGCCTGGAACGCAGTCATCAACACCATATGCACCGTCCCCCCGAACTCACGGGCGGTTCGACGGATGTTCATGGTGATGTCCGGCGGGATCTGGAAACTCGTCGATCCGCCGTGGGAGGACCGCACGGGTGGTCGAGGTCTGTCGGTGGGCAACGCCAGTTCGGTCGGCCAGTCGGCCAACTCCGCACGCCAGAAATCGGCCTGATCACGCCAACAGCCGGCGGCGAGAGTATCGCGTTGCCACTCGGCGAAATCACCGTACTGCACTTGTAACTCCGGCAGATCCGTAACCACCCCGGTGACGAAGGCGTCGTAACACTGCGACAATTCCCGCGCCAGCACCCGATACGACCACGCATCGGTGACGGAATGGTGCATCGTGACGACGACCACATGATCCTCGGAGTCCCCGCGGACGGCAGTGATCCGTACCAGAGGCAGACGGGTCAGATCGAACGGTTTCGACACCACCCGGTCGACACACTCGGAGATCTCTTTTTCCGAATCGCATTCGACGACCTCGACAACAGCGCGGTGGCCGGCAGATACGACCTGCTCCGGAACCTCTTCGCCGTCGGTCAGGTGAGTGCGCAGGATCTCGTGCCGAGCCGTCACCGTTTCGAGCGCCTGCGCCAGCGCCCAGAGATCCAGCGGGCCACGGACCCGGACGGCGAACGGCACGGTGTACGTCGGGCTGTCGGGTTCCAGCTGCTGCATGAACCACAGTCGGTGCTGGCCGAACGAGGCCCGAGCCGGACGGCCCCGCCGCACGAGCGGCGGTAGGTCGGATGCGGCCGCCGCGCTGGTGCCGAGCGCCGCGGCGAGGTTGGCTATCGTGGGTTCTGCGAGGAAGACACCCAGCGCGATGTGCCGACCCGTACTCGCCTCGACCCGGCTCAACAAACGGATCGCCAGAAGCGAGTCGCCACCACAGTCGAAGAAGTTGTCGTGTGGTCCGGTCGCGTCACGTCCGAGGAGCTGTGCCCAGATCTCTGTGATGAACGCTTCCAGCTCACTCCGTGGATCATCACGACCGTCGAGGGGTGTATCGATACGAGCGCGGGGTTGCACAGCGGTGAGGGTGTGTTCGAACAGCGGCCGATCGGGATGGTTCACCACCGAATCCATCAGTTCGACGAACGAATTCATCCATTCGTTCGCTCGGGCGTCGTCGAGCACATCCCGGGCGCAGACCATGAATCCCTCGATCGTGTCGTCGTCGTCCTCCACCACCAGATCGAGATCGGATTGGCAACCACCAGGGGTCAACGGCGCCAGCCGATGGGTCTCGGTCCCGGCGAACTGCCATTCAAGTCCCGAGGGCGGACCGTAGCCGAGGATTACCTGGAACAGTGGCGTCCGGCTCGGATCACGTGGCGGATTGACCGCCGCAACAATATGTTCCAGCGGCAGATCCTGATTCGCATACGCACGAAGAAGATTCCCCCGAACCCGGGCGAACAATTCACTGAAACCGGGCGCACCCGAACAATCGGCCTTGACCGGAATCGTATTGGCGAAGAAACCGATGAGACCATCGACCACCGCCGGACCACGCCCGGACACCGCCGTACCCACAGTGAAACGATCCTGACCACTGACACCGGCCAGAAACGCCTGGAACGCAGTCATCAACACCATATGCACCGTCCCCCCGAACTCACGGGCGAGGGTGCGCAGACCGGCAGTGGTCGCCGGTGCGAGTCGGAAAGGAACCGATATGCTGCTCGATGTCCGCACCGGTGGTCGAGGCTTGTCCGTGGGCAGCGCCAGTTCGGTCGGCCAATCGGCCAACTCCACACGCCAGAAATCGGCCTGATCACGCCAGCGACCGGCGGCGAGTGTGTCGCGTTGCCACTCGGCGAAATCACCGTACTGCACATCCAACTCCGGCAGATCCGGATCCATCCCGGCGACAAAGGCGTCGTAACACCGGGACAATTCGCGTCCCAGCACCCGGTTGGACCACGCGTCGGTAATGGTGTGGTGCAGGGTGAGGATCAGGGCGTGGTCGTCCGGTCCGAGGCGAATCAGCGAAATCCTGGTCAGAGGTGGCATCGTCACATCGATCGGCTCGGCAACGATACGGTCGGCGAGGGCCGGGAGCTCGGAATCGGTGGCGCACTCCCGGATATCGAGCACAATTCGGCAGGTATCGGAAACAACCTGATCGAGAACTCCGTCCGAACCGACAAAATAGGTGCGCAGGATCTCGTGCCGGGCCGTTACCGCGTCGACGGCGCCCTGAAGCGCGGCGATATCGAGAGCACCGCGGATCCGAAACCCCAACGGGACGTGGTAGGTCGACGTCACAGCGTCCAGCTGCTGGGCGAACCAGAACCGGGATTGACCGAACGAGGCCGCATAGACTGCGCCCATCGGTCGGGCCGGATCGCTGATCGTTTCGCTGTCGTCTTCCATGGCCGATACCTCCGGTTTCATGTCATGGCCACCAAAATCCGGCGTTGCCCGCGATAGGGTGATCGACTGTGCGCCATCTGCATGTTGTCGACCATCAGTAGGTCTCCCGGCGCCCAGTGCAGGGTCAACGCACAGTCCCGATAGGCCTGCTCGATCGCCGCGAGATCGTCGGGACGCAGCGGGCTGCCGTCGGCGTAGTAGGCGTTGCGTGGAAGGTCTCGCTCGTCGAACGCGAGCAACAGAGCGTCCCGGACGTCCGGTTCGAGGGCCGACACATGAAACAGATGGGCCTGGTTGAACCAGACCGATCGGCCGGAGTGCGGATCATCGCGCCAGGCCGGCCGGTGCGTCTTCGTCCGCAGTACGGCACCGTCCCATTCGAAGTGATGGCCGTGGGTGCGGCAGAAACGTTCGACCTCCGCCCGGGACGTGGTTTGGAATGTCTCCTGCCAGCTCAAACCCAGACCCTCGCGAAAGGTTCTGGTGTACACGACACCGTCGGAGAACCGGCTCCGGATCTCCGGAGCAATCCGGTCGAACACCGACCGGCTGTCCGCGATCGGCGTCTCCCCACCCTCCTCGGCGCGCGTGACACACAGAAAGTACAGGTGGGTCGGCCAGCTGTCGGCGTAGGAGTTCTCGTTGTGCATCGGGATGCGTTGATCGGGCGGGTATTCGGTCGAGGTGTAGATATTGCCGCCCACCTCTGTGCGCGGCGTGGACCGTTCGTGGTACGCCAGCGGATCTCCGCCGAGGGTCGCCACGATGTCCTGGAAGCTTTCCAAGCCGGTAGGCAGATTCCGGAACAACACCGCACCGTGTCGCGCCACAGTCGCCCGGACCGAAACGCGGTGCTGCACAAGCCACTCGATCGGATCGGCGACCTCATCGGTCAACGAGTAGACAACCGTCGAGGTCGGCCCGTTGCTTTCCAGAT
Source organism: Nocardia sp. NPDC050193 (assembly GCA_040674215.1). GTDB lineage: Bacteria > Actinomycetota > Actinomycetes > Mycobacteriales > Mycobacteriaceae > Nocardia. The sequence continues at coordinate 36,237 of JBFARE010000042.1, forward strand.
AGCCGGCCACCGGAGGCAGTGCGGCACACTCGGCCGATCGGGTCATGACCTTCTCCCTTCAGCGCAGCACAGCGGTCGGTGGTGCGTCGAGCAACCGCCGCACCGTCCGCTTGCTGAGCACATCGGTGAGCGTGAACTCGATCCCCAACCGGCGAGCGCCGGTGACCAATCGCGCGGCTGCCAGACTGGTCCCGCCCAGGCCGAAGAAATCGTCGTTCACACCGACGGTGTCTATCCCGATCAATTCCGCGATCAACTCGCAGATCCGCTGTTCGTCCGAGGTGACCGGTACCGGGCGCCCCGGCTGCCCGGACGGATTCGGGAGGGCCACGTAGTCGACCTTGCCATTCGCGGTCAGCGGCAGCTCGTCCAGTACGACGATTGCCGCGGGCACCGCATACCACGGCAATCGATCCCCCAGATAGGTGCTGAGTGCCGCACTGTCGCGAACACCGTCGACGCTCGGGGTGACGTAGGCGACCACACGTGTTTCGTCCCCGATTTCCCGGCCGGTGACCACCGCATCGGCCACAGCACCGGATCCGATCAGTACGTCGACCACTTCCGCGGGTTCGACGCGGTGGCCACCGATCGACAGCTGCCGATCCATCCGGCCCCAGTAGCGGAGCAGGCCGGCGTCGCCGCATTGCACTCGGTCGCCGCTGCGGTACATCCTCGACCCGGGTGGGCCGAACGGATTCGCCACGAAAGCTGCTGCGGTCGCACCGGCCATACCGAGGTAGCCGCGGGCGAGTTGCTCGCCGGCGATATACAGCTCCCCCGTATCCGATGCGCGCAATAGATCGTCGAGGACATACAGTTCGTCGGCGGAAGCGCGACCGATGGGTACCGGGCCCGGGTCGAGTAGGTCTCCCGGCGGTATCCGGTGCAGGCCACAACCGACGGTGGCTTCGGTCGGACCGTACTCGTTGACCACGGTGACCCGGGGGTGCTCCCGGCGCCAGTCGTCGAGCATCGTTGCGCTCAGCGCATCACCGCCGACCACCAGGTCCGCGGTCGGCGCACTATGCGGATACTGGGTTCGGATCAGCGGGAGATGCGCCGGGGTCACCTTCAGGAAGGAGGGTGCGGCGCCGGGGTCCTCGAGCGCGCCGATCTCGAGCTCACCGCCCGCGATCAGTGGCCCGAACAGGCTGGTCACCGCCAGGTCGAACGAAGGCGCGGAATGCACCAGCGCCCGACCCGCCAGCCCGGGATAGGCGGCGACAGCACGGCGGAGATACGCGGCGAGAGCATGGTGTTCCACCACAACGCCCTTGGGACGACCGGTGGAACCGGAGGTGTAGATCACGTAGGCGACATCTCGTGGCACCGGACCGTAGTTGCGGGAGTCGGGTTCGGCCGCCGAATCATCCTCCGCATCCAGGTACTCGTCCGAGTCCATCCGGACGGCCCGCGGTACGTCGAGTGTGTCCGTGTCGGGCCCGGTGGCCAGGACCATATCCACGTGCGCGTTGTGCAGTATCGACTCGATTCGGGACCGGGGGTCACCGATGTTCATCGGCACGTAGGCTGCTCCGGATTTCACCACCCCCAGCAGTGCGACGAGCAGTTCGACGGAATTGTCCAGCAGTACCCCGACCATGCTGCCCCGTCCGATACCCGACCGCCGCAGCCATCGCGCCAGGGCCGTGGAGCGGTCATCGAGTTGCCGATAGTCGAGTCGGGTCGTCCCCTGAATCACTGCGGTGGCCTCCGGGGTGTCTGCCACTTGCTCCCGGAACAGGTCCACCAGTGTCGCCGGCTTCCCTGCGGACATCCTCTCTGCGGACATCGTCATCGTCTCCTTCTGCGATCAGGTCGAAAACCCGGTCTGCCACAATCCGGTCACGGAGGAGGTCACGCCGGCTGACCGCGGTCCGGATCGAGCGGTCACCGAAGCCGGGTGCCTCGTCGGCCTCCGCCGAGAGCACCACCGTGGCGGCCGACCAACTCGGACCGGGTGGGATGAGGAGAGCGGAGCGCAAATAGTCTGTGTAAGAATGGAATACATCGATCAATTCATTTCCGATATCGGATGCCACACCCACTCTCTCGAAAGCCTCCAGACCTGCCCGCCGATAGAGCTCCACCAATCGATCGATCACGCTGTCGAGGTCGGTGTCGGCGGCGTCGAGAAGTGCCTGCGCTTCCCTTATCACGACCGATTTCTCGGAGGCCGACAGCGGTGTCAGCGAGGCGATGACAGAGCGGAAGTCTCGGCCGATCGACTTCCGGTTCGGCCATCCCGGATCGAAGAGAACGGTCACGGGGCGGTGGCCGCGGCGTCGTGCGATCTCATCGGCGATGACCGAAGCGAAAACGCTGCCGGCGCAAAAACCCATGACCGCGTCGATGTTTCGGGACGAACGGTCGAGTACGTCGCTCCACCAGGGCAGATAGCTATCCGAGGTGGCGGTGGATCGCCCGGGATACCGCGGCGGTTGGACCGTGTGCCATAAGGTCAACGATTCGGGAGCCAATGGGGCGAAGTCACGAAACCCCGCCTCTCCCCGACTGGTCAGGTCGAAGTCACAGACCAGCACCAGGGAGTCATCGCGGCCTCCGACGAGCTCACTCCAACCCGGGGGCACTGCTCCGCGCGACGGATCGGTTCCCGAAAGGTCTTGTTGCACAAGGCCGCTCCATCCAATGTAGGTCGGCTCAGGCTAGTTAACCCCGACCCGGCCGGCGCGATCCCCCTTCCCATGCTTGGGGGCAAGCGCCCTACGCTTTGACTTCCTCACCCCGCCTGAAGGCGGGCGATTCCCGGGCTCACACCCGAGGTTTACCGTTGCATTGGCGCCGGCCGCGACAGCGCGCGTCCGGCAGCTTTCACGCGGCGGCCGCCGGAAGAACGACTGACCTGACCCACTGGTTCGGTTCGGGTGATCTGGCCCCCTGTTCGGGATCCAGATCAGCTGGCCGCATTCACGAGGAGCAGGCCACTGAGAAGCCTGCCTGGCCTGCCCCTCTTCACCCAGCTTGCACTCGCACACGACCAGCGGCGAGTCGACAACATCGCCGCCTCGAACACACCGCCCACGACGCAAAACCGCTGATCCGGTGCACCAACTACAAGCCAAACCTCAGGGAACAGTTGTTCTATCGTCGGTTCCATCGACGACTGATGGGCGAAAAGGAGTGGTCGAATCGGCTGATGAACGAGTGGACCCGACGAGCGGTCCGGAGCGGTAGCATTCGGGATATGGCGCTCGCACCAGGAACTTGGCCCCGCCCGCTGCTGCGCGCGATTCGTATGTCCAACAAGTACTTGCTCAACCCGGTCATGAACGCATTTGCCGGGCGAAAGAACTCCTATGCGGCCGCCATCCGGCATACCGGTAGAAAATCAGGCAAACAGTACTCGACGCCGATCGGAGCAGATCGCGTACAGGACGGGTTCATCATTCCCTTGGCCTACGGCACCCGAGTGGACTGGCTACAGAACGTGCTCGCCGGCGGGCAGGCGACAGTGTCGGCCGGAGGCGAAACCCGGGACGTGACAGAGCCCGAAGTGATCGACGCGGCAACAGCCTTGCCAATGCTCTCGCCGAAGCGACGACGGGCGTTTGAGCGCATAGGTATTGCGCATTACCTGAGAGTGAAGCTCGCCTGACGGCGCACTCGGATATACCGGCCAATACAGCGGTCGGTGTCAGACCCGGCAGCGCGGGGCGCGTGGTTGTGCCATCGAATCGAGCCGCTCGGCGATCTGTTCAAGAAATGGCACATCGAGTGGCGACGCGCCGAACAGCGCTCCGCTTGCCCCGTCTCATTACCAAGGTTTTCGAGACCCTCCTCCTTCGCGGGCCCCGTCGGGGCGAGGGCGTCGCATAGATCGGTATCGGTATCGGCTGGAGGGGCGGTGGCCGCGCAGCGTGTCACCCTGGCATCGGCTCCCACTGCGGTCAGCAGGGCATCAGCGGGAAGCAGGCCGGCGGTGGAGCAGCGGGCTTCGCGGGTACGACCGTCGAAAGCACGGCAGGGGTATCGGTGCGGTTGTCGGGTGCTGTTGCCGCCACCAGGGTCGTAGATCGACAGTCCGGGTATGCCCACCAACAGCGAGGCCCGGAGCTGTCGTCATGCGCCTGTCACGGCGAGCGCTACGGAAAGTCGGTGTGCGCACGACGTGTTCGGGTGCCGCGGGGGACGACGAGATGGCGGCTCAGGCGGCGGGATGGCCGTCCCACGAGACGAGCTTCCAGCCCTTCGCAGGGGTGCCCTTCACGACCACCCGGCCGGTGTTGTGCAGCGGATCGGACTGCAGCTTGCTCATGTCAGGATTGGAGACGGACATGATGCGGTACTTCACGACTGCCCTCGCGCTTTCGGCCGCGCCGATCGCCCTCTGGAAGCGCGAGTACCGTGTCCACCGCGGCGGGATGCGCCGGATGGTCGCGTGCAGACCGGCGGCTACCTGCGCGAACAGCCCACCGACTGCGACCGGTTGCGAGAAACCGATCCTGTCGGCAGACTGCTGCTCAGCAGGCAGCATAGGCGCCTCTATTGGTGCTTGCTCGGCGGAAAGAGATGTTGAATGAGCACTGTTTCTATCTACTGGGAAGTACGGCACCGGCCGCAAGGTTCGCGTGGGGTAATACCTATGACATTACCGGCGCACCTTTCACCGCAGTGAAAGAAGTCGCGGTTCACCAAGAACTTGTTATCGGTCGAATGGCGATCGGCACTCGTCGAATCGTTGCCTCGTAACAGACATCTATGAGACCGATATCGGTATCCCGATGGCCTCGCTCGCTCTGTCGGGCTTCTTCGACCTCTCTGATTACGCTGGATTTGGATGGGACACCGTGGACACGAGCGCTGGCGATTCGTCCGCACGCATGTTTGAGTACCTGAAAAAGTACACCTTCGAGCTCATGGAGACTCGCGACGAGCTGACGCAGTTGCGGGCACGAATCAACGAGCCGATTGCGATCGTGGGGATGAGTTGCCGGTATCCGGGTGGCGTCGAGTCACCGGGACAATTGTGGGATCTGGTGGTTTCCGGCTCGGATGCCGTCGGTATGTTTCCGGCGGATCGGGGTTGGGATGTGGAGGGGTTGTTCGATCCCGATCCCGATCGGTTCGGGAAGACGTACACGCGTGAGGGCGGTTTCCTCTCCGGCATCGGCGATTTCGATGCGGCGTTTTTCGGGATCGGTCCGCGGGAAGCGGCGGCGATGGATCCGCAACAACGGCTGATGCTGGAGGTGTCCTGGGAGGCCCTGGAAGACGCAGGTATCGATCCGACCTCGTTGCGCGGGAGCGACACCGGCGTGATCACGGGAATGATGCATTCCGACTATCAGCATATGGTCCAGGCGGCGGGCCCGGTCGCCGAGGGATACGCGGCTACCGGGTCGGCGGGCAGTGTGGTGTCGGGCCGGTTGGCGTATACGTTGGGTTTGGAGGGCCCGGCGTTGACGGTGGACACGGCATGTTCGTCGTCGTTGGTGGCAATTCACGTGGCCTGCCAGGCTTTGCGGCGCGGAGAGACGTCACTGGTATTGGCGGGCGGTGTGACCGTGATGTCGACGCCGTTGTCGTTCGTGGAGTTCTCGCGGCAGCGAGCTTTGTCACGTGATGGACGGTGCAAGGCGTTTTCGGCATCGGCGGATGGAGCGGGGTGGGCCGAGGGGGTGGGTGTACTGGTGTTGGAGCGCTTATCGGATGCACAACGTTCGGGACATCAGGTGCTGGCGGTGATTCGTGGTAGCGCGGTGAATCAGGACGGCGCATCGAATGGTTTGACCGCGCCGAATGGTCCGTCGCAGGAACGGGTGATCGGTGCGGCGTTGGCGGCGGCCGGGTTGGAGCCGGGGGATGTGGATGCGGTGGAGGCGCATGGGACGGGGACGCCGTTGGGCGATCCGATCGAGGCCCAGGCGTTGATTGCGGCATACGGGCAGGATCGTGCGATGCCGCTGTGGGTGGGGTCGTTGAAGTCGAATATCGGACATTCGCAGGCGGCCGCAGGTGTGGGTGGGGTGATCAAGGTGGTGCAAGCCATGCGGCACGAGACATTGCCACGGACATTGCATGTGGATATGCCGTCGCCGCATGTGGATTGGTCGGCGGGCTTGGTGCGGTTGTTGACCGAAGCCCAGCCGTGGCGTGCGGGTGAACGGGTGCGGCGGGCAGGAGTGTCCGCGTTCGGAATCAGCGGCACCAACGCGCACCTCGTCCTCGAGGAAGCACCCGCGCCCGATGTCTCCTCGATCGAGGACGACGTGGTTCCCACAGCCATCGCGGATGTTGTGCCGTTGCCGGTGTCGGCGAAGTCCGGCGATGCCCTGCACGCCCAGGCGAAACGGTTGCGGCAATGGCTGGTCGAGCATCCGGATGCGGACCTGTGGAGTGTGGCGTCATCGCTGATCGGGAACAGGGCGAAGTGGGATCGCCGCGCCGTGGTGGTCGGCCGCGATTACGAGCAGTTGGTAGCGGGTCTGGCGGATCTGGCGAGCGGATCGTCGTCGCCGGGAGTGGTCGAGGGAACGGCCGGGCCGGGTAAGACGGCGTTTCTGTTCACCGGTCAGGGTGCACAGCGGGTGGGAATGGGCGCGCAACTGTCTGCGGCGTTCCCGGTGTTCGCGGACGCGCTGGACGCGGTGTGCGCGGAGTTCGACCGGCTCCTCGGTGGCGCCCACTCATCGCCGGACCACCACCCCTCGAGAAGTTCCGCGCTGTCGTTGAAGGAAGTGATGTTCTCCGGTCCGGAGGGGGTGTTGGATCGGACGGAGTGGACACAGCCGGCATTGTTCGCGTTCGAGGTGGCGTTGTTCCGGTTGGTGGAGTCGTTCGGGATCAGCCCGGATCTGCTGATCGGGCATTCGATCGGTGAGCTTGTTGCCGCGTATGTGGCGGGGGTGTGGTCGTTGCCGGATGCGTGTGCGTTGGTGGCGGCACGGGGTCGGTTGATGGGCGCGTTGCCGACGGGCGGAGCGATGCTCGCGGTCGCCGTGACCGAGGACCAGGCGATCGAGATCGTGGCGCCCTATGGGGGCCGGTTGGCGGTGGCGGCCGTCAACGGTCCGGCCTCGGTCGTGCTGTCCGGTGACGAGGACGCCGTTGCCGAGATGCAGCGGTGGCTGTCCGACGAGGGCGTCAAGGCGTCGCGGTTGCGGGTGAGCCATGCGTTTCATTCGGCGCGCATGGATCCCATGCTGGCCGAATTCCGTGCCACCGCACAGCGGTTGGCCTATGGAACGCCGGTCGTTCCGCTGGTGTCGAATATCTCCGGCGCCCTCGTGAGAGCCGAAGTGACCGACCCGGACTACTGGGTTGACCAGGTGCGCGGTGCCGTGCGGTTTGCGCCCGGCGTGGACGCTCTGCTCACCGCTGGGGTACGACGATTTATCGAGGTGGGACCTGAGGCCGTATTGGCGGCGATGACTCGCCAGTGCCTCGCCGAAGCCCCGGATGTCGAAGCGGATTCGGTGGTTGCCGCCGCATCTCGGCGTTCGGCCGATGAAGTCGCGCAGTACGTGACGATGGTGGCGCAGCTGTTCACCGCCGGGGCCGACGTGGACTGGCGGCCGTTGTTCGCCGGCCGGTCGCTGCGCCGGGTGCCGTTGCCCACGTATGCGTTCCAGCGGAAACGGTACTGGTTGGAGCCGTTGGGCGCGGACCTGTCGTCGGGGTCGACGGGGCATCCGTTCCTGACCGGAGTTGTGCCGTTGGCGGGCAAAGACGAACGGCTGTTCACAGGTCGGGTTTCGTTACGTACTCATCCGTGGCTCGCTGATCACGCGGCTTTCGGTTCGGTGCTGATGCCCGGGACCGGTTTTGTGGAACTGGCGCTGGCCGCGTGCGCTGAAACGGGCGAGGAGTTCGTCGAGGAGCTGTTCCTGGAAGCGCCGCTGCTGTTGGAGCACGACACCACGGTCGATATTCAAATCGGCGTCGAAACCGCCGATGATGCGGGCCGACGTCGGTTCGTGATCCATACGCGCGCTGTTTCTGACGGAAATTCCGGTGCGGTCGACTGGATTTCGCATGCCCATGGCATGCTGGCGCCGGTTGCGGATGCCGTTCCGGCGTGGGTCCGTTCTGCGGTGTCCGGGGGTTGGCTGCCCGACGGCGTCGATCCGGTGCCGACCGATGGGTTGTACGACCGGTTGGCGGACATGGGGATCAGCTACGGGTCGGTGTTCCAGGGGGTCGTGGCGGTCTGGCGTGATGGTGACGATCTGCTCGCCGAGATGTCGCTCGAAGGCGAAGCCGCTGATCAGGCACCGTTGTTCGGGATTCATCCCGCGTTGTTGGATGCCGCCTTTCACCCGGTGATCACCGAGTTCGCGCACGACACACCCGCGGGGCAGCTGCCGTTGCCGTTCTCGTTCGGCGGAGTGCGGCTGTATCGCAGTGGAGTGAGGGCCGTGCGCATGCGGCTGGTGCGCTCGGAAGCAGGGCGGATGCGAGTGGTCGCCGTAGATGATGCCGGTGCTCCGGTGCTGAGCATCGATTCGATCGTCGTCCGTCTTGTGGAAGCCACGGCGCTGAACGAGAGCGCCGGCCGTCGTGTGTCGCTGTTCGAACTCGAATGGATGGCGGTGCCGGGTGACTCCGGGGCGGTAGCGCCGTCGTTGGATGAGAACACCCCGGGGCAGGTTGCGATGCTCGGTGCCGATAACACCGGACTCGCGGGGTTACTCGATGGTGGGGCGGCACCGGAGCTGGTCGTGTGGTCGCCCGGAGGTGACGGTGATGTGATAGTCCGGACGCGCGCGTGGCTGCGGTCGACATTGGAGCTGTTGCAGGAGTGGCAGGCTCGGGAGTCGCTGAGCGACGCACGACTGGTCGTATTGACGCGGGGAGCGACGGGCCAGGCGCCGGATCCGGCGGGCGCGGCGGTGCGGGGGTTGGTGGGCAGTGCTCAGTTCGAGCATCCGGGTCGGTTCATCCTCCTCGATGCGGATGCCGAGGAGAACTTGACAGCCGAGATGATCGCCGCAGCGATCGGTTCGGACGAACCGCAGCTGGCCGTGCGCGGTAGCGCCTTCGCGGTGCCGCGGTTGCGGCGACACGTCGAATCGGCCGCAGCAACGCAGCGGGGAGCGTCGGAACCGCAGGCGACGGCGCGCGTAACCACGCAGCCTCGAGCGAACGCCGCCATCGAAACAGTTTCGGCATTCGGTGCGGGTGCGGTGTTGATCACCGGCGGCACCGGCGGGTTGGGAGCACTGGTGGCTCGGCATATCGTCGAGGCACATGGTGTGCGCCGGTTGGTGTTGGTGTCGCGGCGAGGTGCGCAGGCCGATGGGGTGGCCGAGTGGGTGAGCGAGCTGACGGCATCGGGTGCGCAGGTCCGGGTGGCAGCGTGCGATGTGAGCGATCGTGCCGCGCTGGCGATGCTGCTGGCGGAGTTGCCGGACGAGTTCACGCCGAGCGCGGTGATCCACTCGGCGGGTGTGGTCGATGACGGCACCATCGCGACCCTGACCGCCGAGCAGGTGAACCGGGTGCTGGCGGCTAAGGCGGAGGCCGCGTGGCATCTGCACGAGTTGACCGAGGACACGGGTCTGTCGGCATTCGTGCTGTTCTCCTCGATTATGGGAGTGATGGGTGCGCCGGGGCAGGGCAACTATGCCGCAGCGAACGCGTTCCTGGACGCGCTGGCCGCGTGCCGGCGGGCGGCGGGCCTGCCCGCGGTGTCGATCGCGTGGGGATCGTGGAGCCAGGGCAGCGGCATGACCAGCGGTCTGGACAACGTGGCGCTGGCGCGAATGGCCGGGACAGGGGTGCGCCCGCTGGAGACCACGGATGGTTTGGCGCTGTTCGATCGCGCCATCGCCGCGGCGGTGCCGGCGGTGGTCGGGATAGAGCTCGACACCGGGGTGCTGTCGGCGCAGGCGCGCCGTGGAACCCTGCCGAAAGTGTTTCATTCGATCACCCCGGTGCCGGTGCGGCGCGCCGCGGACACCGGCGCGACATTGGTGCGGCGGTTGGCCGCCGCACCGGCGTCCGAGCACGCGGTGATCGTGCTCGACGTTGTGCGTGAGCAGGTCGCCGGTGTGTTGGGGCATATCTCCGGTGATGCTGTCGATCCCGCTGCGCCGTTCACCGAGCTCGGGTTCGATTCGTTGGCCGGGGTGGAGTTTCGTAATCGGCTCGCCAAAACATGTGATGTGCAATTGCCGTCGACAGTGGTATTCGACTACCCCACCGCCGCGGCGTTGGCGGAGTTCCTGCTGTCTCGGATCGACGTTGCGGCAGCACCCGCGAGTCCCCGGAACCCGGTCGCGCCGGGCGCAGCAGGCTTCCGGCCGGTGACATCGGCAATGGTGCCATTGCTGTTATCGGCGAAAACCGAAGGGGAACTGCGGGCTCGAGCGGCTCGACTGGGTGAGTGGTTGTCGGTGCATCCCGACGTGGAACCGGTGGACGTGGCCCATTCGCTGCTGACCGTGCGAGACCGCATGCACCGCCGTGGAGCGGTCGTCGCAGCCGACCGGAACACCATGCTGGCCCGGTTGGCGGACCTGGCGGACGGCGTCCCGGCATCGACTGTGCCGGGTATCGCCGAGGGGGCGCCAGTCGATGGGAAGGTCGCATTCCTGTTCACCGGCGAAGGGGCGCAGCGTATCGGTATGGGCGCTGAGCTGTATGCGGCGTTCCCGGTATTCGCGTCGGCGTTCGATGAGCTGTGCGCCGAGTTCGACCGACTGTTGCATATTTCGTTGAAGGACATCGCCTTCGGTGATACGGACGAGGCCGACGTGGATCGGACCGCGTGGCCGCATCGGAACGAGTACACGCAACCGGCACTGTTCGCGTACGAGGTGGCGTTGTTCCGGCTGGTCGAGTCGTTCGGGATCACTGCGGATGTGCTCATCGGGTATTCGCTCGGCGAGCTGGTTGCCGCGTACGTGGCCGGGATGTGGTCGCTCGCCGATGCTTGCGCGTTGGTTGTGGCGCGTGGACGGTTGACGGGGGCCCCGTCCGCCGATGGGGCGGCGGATCCCATGCTGCCGGAATTCGAGGCCGTGGCCGCCCAGGTGACCTACCGCCATCCGCGGTTGCCGGTGATGTCCACCGTATTCGGCATGATCGCGGGCGTGGCCGCCGCCAAACCGCTGTACTGGGTCGGCCACGCACGCGACCAGGTTCGTTTCGCGGCCTGCGTCGACACCATGGTGAACATGGGGGTTCGGCGGTTCCTGGAAATCGGGCCGGACGAAGTGCTGGCGCCGATGACTCGGCAGTGCCTATCCGCTCGGCCCCGCGCTGCGACGCGGCAGGACGAGGAGGTAGCAGAACGTAACACCGCAGAGACTCACGCGCAGCGCTATCGCTCCGACGACGTCGCGCCGCTGGTTACGGCGGCAGGCCGTCGCGAGGTCGACGAGGTGACGCAATTGCTGACGTTTCTCGCGCATGCTCACCATGCGGGGATCGACGTGGATTGGGGGCCGTTGTTCGCGGGCCGGTCTCCGGTGCAGGTCCCGGTGCCGACGCCGGATACCGCGGTGGAAACGGGGACTCGGGACTGGCTCACCGACCTGGTCGTGGCAGCGCACCGGCGCGGTCGAGTCGACACCGCGATACCGGTGTTGCTGGGGATCGCCGAGCTCACCGAGACCTTCGCCACCAGTGACGATCTGCCGATTATCCCGACCCCGATACCGCTGAGCAGAGGGACCGAGCGTGGCCGGCCCCGTGACCGCGCGTCAGTCGGCCCTTCGTTGCTGTGCGTTCCGTCGTTCATGGTCGGTACCGGACCGCATATGTTCGCACGGCTGGCGCGTGAGCTGGGTGCCGACTACCCGATCACCGTGCTACGCCTGCCGGGGACCCGGCCCGGGGAACAGTTGCCCGAGTCGTGGGATGTGTTGCTGGATTGCCTTGTGGCGAGCCTGGAAGAGGTTCGGGACGCGCGACCGATCGTTCTCGTCGGCTATTCGGCGGGTGCCGCGATCGCGCAGGCGTTGGCGCATCGCCTCGAGAAGAACGGGCACGGCACCGCGGCGGTGATACTGCTCGACCCCTATTCACCCGACGATGCGGAGCAACGGAGGCGGGTGTTCGTGAGTGCGATGAGCTCGCTGCTCGATCTCGGCGACGAGATGACCGAAATCGGTGACCACGGCCTGGTCGCCATGGGGAAGTACATGCAGATATTCGACGAACGACAATCCGCGTCGATCATCGCGCCGATATTGAGCCTGCGCGCGATGACGCCGTTGCCCGGAGTGGACCTCGTCGAGCGGGTGCCTGCCTGGCTGAACACGGGCGAGACGGTCGAGATCGACGCGGACCACTTCTCGATCATCGGAACGCAATCTTGCCGCGCGGCGGACGAGATACGGCGCTGGCTCGAGACAGAGGTGCGGGCAGATGGGTGAAGCAGCGAATGCGATCGCGTCCGTAATACCGGAGGGTCTCGTGAACAGCGCCATTGCCATTGTCGGGATGTCGTGTCGGATGCCAGGTGCCTCCGATCCGGGGAATTTCTGGCGGTTGCTGCGCGATGGTCGTGACGCTGTCGGGTCGGCTCCTCCGGACCGTCCTGGAGTCGATGAGATAGCCGGCTTCCTCGAGTCGGCATCCGAATTCGATGCCGACTTCTTCGGTGTGTCACCAAATGAGGCGCGGTCGATCGATCCGCAACAGCTGCTCGCTCTGGAGCTGAGCTGGGAGGCGTTGGAGGACGCGGGCTACCGCGACCGTAACGGGGCTCGGGCCGGGGTGTTCCTGGGGTGTACCGGCACCGATTTTGCCGAAATCGTGGCGTCGCAGGGCGAATCGGTGATCGGCAGACATTCGTTGTCGGCTGTCGGTCGGGGTATCGCCGCCAACCGGATCTCCAACTACTACGGGTTCACCGGCCCGAGCCTCGTCGTCGACAGCGGGCAGTCCTCGTCGCTGGTCGCGGTACATCTTGCGTGCGAATCGCTGCGCCGCGGCGAATGCGAGGTGGCGCTGGCGGGCGGGTTGAATCTCATTCTGTCGCCGTTGGGCAGCGAGCGCTATGAACAATTCGGCGCGCACTCGCCGTCGGGGAAGTGCTATACCTTCGACGAACGCGCGGATGGCACGGTCCGCGGTGAAGGTGGCGGCATTGTCGTGCTCGAGCCGTTGGCACGGGCAGTTGCCGAGGGCCACCGTATCTACGCCGTCATCCGCGGCAGTGCGGTCAACAGCGGTAACGAGCGCCAGGTGTTGAGTGCACCTAGTGTGTCGGCGCAGACAAAGGTTATTCGGGCGGCATTGGCGGCGGCCGGGGTGGAAAGTTCGTCGGTGCAATACGTGGAGCTGCACGGCACCGGCACGCCCGCTGGAGATCCGGTGGAGGCGAAGGCCCTCGGCGAGACCTATGGTGCGGGGCGGGCGGCGGGCACACCGTTGGCTGTCGGTTCTGTCAAAACCAATATCGGTCATCTGGAAGGTGCTGCGGGAATTGCCGGTCTGATCAAGACCGTATTGTCGCTGCGACATCGCGAATTGCTGCCCAGCCTGAACTTTCACACTCCGAATCCGCGAATCCCGCTCGATGAGCTGGGTTTGCGGGTGCCGACCGAGCCGGAGCAGTGGCCGGCCACCCAGTTGCGACGGGCGGGGGTGTCGGCGTTCGGTATGGGCGGCACAAACGCACACATGATCCTGGAGGAAGCGCCCGCGGCGGCTGTCGACAGAGCGGTAACGGCCCCTTCGCGGCCGCTGACCTGGGTGTTGTCGGGGCAGAGTCGGGAGGCGTTGCGCGGGCAGGCTGTTCGGCTGCGGGAATGGTCGGTCGATCATCCGGAGGTCGGCGCGGCCGAGGTGGCGTATTCGCTCGTCCGGGCGCGCACACCGTTGGAGTGGCGGGGTGCCGTGGTCGGGCACGACGTCGATGCGATGCGTGCGGGGTTGGCGGCGCTGGTCGATCCGACTGCGGACGAATCCCTTGCGGTGACGGGCCGTGCCGCGTCCCGGCGAGCGGTTTTCGTGTTTTCCGGGCATGGGAGCCAGTGGGTGGGGATGGGCGCGGAATTATTGGCCTGGGGTGGGGTGTTCGCGGAGTCGATCGCGGAGTGCGAGGCGGCGTTGGCGCCGTTCGTGGATTGGTCGCTGACCGAGGTGTTGCGAGGCACCGACAGGGCTGTGTCGCTGGAGCGTGAGGATGTGCTGCAGCCGGTGTTGTTCGCGGTATCGGTGTCGTTGGCGCAGTTGTGGCAGTCGTGTGGGGTGCAGCCCGCTGCGGTGGTGGGGCATTCGCAGGGCGAGATCGCGGCCGCGGTGGTGGCCGGTGGGTTGTCGTTGGCGGATGGGGCGCGCGTGGTGGCGATGCGGTCACGTGTGTTGACCGAGATGTTGGCGGGGTCGGGGGGAATGGCGGCGATCGGCTTGGCGGCGGACGTGGTGGCCGATCGGGTGGCGGGGTTCGGTGATCGGTTGTCGGTTGCGGCGGTGAACGGGCCGGGGCAGACGGTGGTGTCGGGTGAGTCGGCCGCGGTGGCGGAGTTTGTTGCCGGGTGTGCGACCGAAGGGGTGTGGGCGAAACGGGTTCCGATCGATTACGCGTCGCATTCGGCGGCGGTGGAAGCTGTTCGGGATCGGTTGTTGGCCGAATGGGCGCCGATCCGGCCGAGAACGGCTTCGGTTCCGTTCTTTTCGACGGTCACCGCGCAGTTCATGGATACGGCAGCGTTGGACGCGAGCTATTGGTATCGGGGACTGCGGGAACCGGTGCAATTCGCCGAGGCGATCGAGGCGTTGATACGCTCCGAAATGAACGCATTCATCGAAACCAGTCCACATCCTGTGGTTTCCACCGCTGTCGAGTTGACGGCGAACTCGATCGGAAAAACTGATCAGGTGGCCGTCCTGGGCACATTGCGGCGTGGCCAGGGTGGTCCGGAGCACTTTGCTGCCGCGGTAGCACACGCCTACTGCCTCGGGGTCGAGGTGACACCACATGTGTTGGCTGCGCCCACCGAGCGGGTGGACCTGCCGCCCTATGCGTTCCAACGGCGGCAGTGCTGGACGCTGCCCGCGGTCGAGCCGGCGGTGTCCGTCACGGCGAATTCCATCGCGGGGCCGCAGCGCAACGTTTCTTCGACCCGGTCTCCGGGCGCTGTCGTGGCGGGTCCGCTGGCACCGCGACTGTTCTCCGTTCCCGAGCACGAACGGGATGCGCTGACGCTCGAGGTGGTGGCCGAGCAGGCCGCGGCTGTGCTCGGCCACGATTCGGCCGAGGCTGTTCATCCCGATCGGCCGTTCACCGCCCTCGGGTTCGATTCGCTGACCGGGCAGCAGTTGCGCAACCGCCTCGTCGCGGCCACCGGCCTGGAGCTGCCGGCAATGCTGATATTCGATCACCCCACGCCGACCGCGGTGGCGCGGTGGGTGCGTTCGCGCCTGGAAGGGATGGATCTCGGCGGGCAGCGGGTGATCCGCCGGATGTATTCCGACGAGCCGATCGCGATCGTGGGTATCGGCTGCCGTTTCCCCGGCGGTGTCGCATCGGCGGAGGACCTGTGGGATCTTGTCGCCTCCGGCACCGACGCGATCACGCCGTTTCCGGCCGACCGGGGATGGGACCTGGAGCGGTTGTTCGACCCGGATCCGGATAAACCGGGCAGCACCTACCTCCGAGAAGGTGGTTTCCTGACTGACGTGGGTGCTTTCGACGCGGGGTTCTTCGGCATCGGCCCGCGTGAGGCGGCCGCGATGGACCCCCAGCAGCGCCTGGTGCTGGAAGTTTCCTGGGAAGCGTTGGAGGACGCCGGGATCGACCCTGCTTCGCTGCGCGGGACCGACACGGGCGTGTTCGTCGGTGCGGGCTCGTCGGATTACTCGGAAAGGGTGTCCGATGAATTCGAGGCTTTCCGACTGACCGGAACCTCGCCCAGCGTGATATCCGGCCGGGTCGCCTATGTTCTCGGTTTACAGGGCCCTACGGTCACGGTCGACACCGCGTGCTCGTCGTCGCTGGTCGCGTTGCATCTGGCGTGCCAGACGCTGCGCCAGGGCGAGGCATCCCTGGTGTTGGCGGGCGGAGTAAGTGTTACGGCGAGCCCGAGTCTGTATGTGGACTTCGCGCGCCAGCGGGGGCTGGCGGCCGATGGACGTTGCAAGGCATTCGCCGCCGCCGCCGACGGGGTGACATGGTGCGAGGGTGTCGGTGTGCTGGTGGTCGAGCGCTTGTCGGACGCACGTCGTCGAGGTCACAATGTGCTGGCCCTTGTTCGCGGTAGCGCGATCAATCAGGACGGCGCCAGCAATGGACTGGCCGCGCCGAACGGTCCGTCGCAGGAACGGGTGATCGCGACGGCGTTGGCGAACGCCGGGCTCGTGCCGTCGGATGTGGACGCAGTGGAGGCCCACGGTACTGGGACGGCGCTGGGTGATCCGATCGAAGCGCAGGCACTGATCGCGACCTATGGACGGGATCGCGCCGATGCGCAGCCGCTGCGTCTCGGATCGCTGAAGTCGAATATCGGTCACGCGGTCGCCGCTGCGGGCGTCGCCGGCGTGATCAAGATGGTGCAGGCATTACGGCACGAAACCCTGCCGAAGACCTTGCATGTCGATGCACCGACACCGCATGTGGATTGGTCCGCGGGGACGGTGCGGTTGTCGACCGAAGCCGAGCCGTGGCCGGCGGGGAAGCGGGTGCGGCGTGCGGGGGTGTCGTCGTTCGGGATCAGCGGCACCAACGCGCATGTGATCCTGGAGGAGGCCCCGGCGCCGGCTCACAGCGAAACCGCTGCTGTCGAACGTACTGCGGGCGTTTTGTGCTGGACACTTTCCGCGAAGAGTCGGGAGGGGTTGCGAGGGCAGGCTGCTCGGTTGGATGAGTGGGTGCGCTCACATGCCGAGGTGGATGCGGCAGATGTGGCGCATTCGTTGTTGCGGCATCGCTCGCATTTGGAGTGGCGTGCCGCGGTGGTGGGTCACGAGATGGCCGACTTGCGGGCCGGGGTGGCGAGCGTGGCGGAGTCCATTGGGGACACCGATGGTGTGGTGTGGGGTCGTGCGGTGCCGCGTCGGGTGGCGTTCGTGTTTCCGGGTCAGGGGGGTCAGTGGGTGGGGATGGCTGCCGAGCTATTGGCTGCGGGCGGGGTGTTCGCGCAGGCGATTGCGGAGTGTGAGGCGGCGTTGGCGCCGTTTGTGGAATGGTCCTTGTCGGAGGTGTTGCGGGGGCAGCCGGGGGCGGCGTCGCTGGATCGAGTGGATGTGGTGCAGCCGGTGTTGTTCGCGGTGATGGTGTCGTTGGCGCGGGTGTGGCGTGCGGGTGGGGTGGAGCCTGCGGTGGTGGTGGGGCATTCACAGGGGGAGATTGCGGCGGCGGTGGTGGCCGGTGGTTTGTCCTTGGCGGATGGGGCACGGGTGGTGGCACTGCGGTCCCGGGTTGTGGCCGAGGAGCTCGCCGGTTCCGGTGGCATGGTGTCGGTGGGCTCGGCTGCTGAGGCGGTGGTTGAGCGACTGGCGGGGTTCGGTGACCGGTTGTCGGTGGCAGCGGTGAATGGTCCGAGTCAGGTGGTGGTGTCGGGGGAAGTGTCGGCGGTGGACGAGTTCGTGAGGATGTGCGAGTCCGATGGGGTGTGGGTGAAGCGGATTGCGGTGGATTACGCGTCGCACTCGAAGGCGGTGGAGTCGGTTCGGGATCGGGTGTTGGCGGAGTTGGCGTCGATTCGGCCGAAGCCGGGTTCGGTGCCGTTCTTCTCGACCGTGTCCGCAGACTATGTCGATACACGCGAACTGGACTCGGAGTATTGGTATCGGGGGTTGCGTGAGCAGGTGCGGTTCGCGGAATCGGTGGAGGCGTTGGCGCGGGCGGGAGCGAACGCCTTCGTCGAGGTGAGTCCGCATCCGGTACTGACGATGAGCGTCGAGTCGACGGCGGAGGCGATCGGTGTGACCGATCGTGTGGCTGTATTCGGCACGTTGAAGCGCGATCACGGGGGGCCGCGGCAGGTTGCCGCCGCACTGGCGTTCGCTCATTGTGCAGGGATCGAGGTGGCCGCGGAGGCGTTGACTCCCAAAGCATCTCGAGTGGCTTTGCCGACATACGCGTTCCAACATCAGCGGTATTGGCTGCAGCCGGTGGGAGTGTCGGATGTGCAGGGGGCGGGCTTGGAGGATACGGGGCACCCGTTGTTGGGCGCGATGGTGCGGTTGCCGGACTCCGCGGAAGTGGTATGGACGGGACGGCTGTCGTTGGCGACCCACCCGTGGCTGGCCGACCATGCTGTCGCTGGGGTGGTATTGCTGCCCGGCGCCGCGGTGGTGGAGCTGGTGCTGCACGTCGGGATGGTCATCGATTGCGCTCGGCTTGCAGAGTTGGTGCTCGAAACGCCGTTGTCGCTGCCGTCCGCAGACGCGGTCGAGCTGCGGGTGATGGCGGGCGAACCGGATGAGAAAGGTACGCGGACGGTATCGGTGTACTCCCGTGCCGCAGGTGGCGACTCCGACGACAGAGCAGACCCGGCGGCCGGGTGGGTGCGCCATGCGCTCGCGACCCTCACCGACCGGTCGGCGATACCGCCGATCGACACCGGAATGGCGGATTGGCCGCCGGTCGGCGCGATGGCGGAAGAGATCGACGATGTTTACACGGATCTGGCGCGGGCGGGTTACGAGTACGGACCGGCGTTCCGGGGACTCACCGGATTGTGGCGGCGTGATGGTGAAGTGCTCGCCGAAGTTGTTCTGCCGGAATCAGTTCGGTCGAACAACGCAGGGTTCGGCGTGCAACCCGCGCTGCTGGACGCGGCACTGCACGCGGTATTGATCGGTGGGCTGGTTCCGGTGGCGCGGGCAGGCGAAGTCGCCGTCCCGTTCTCGTGGTCCGACGTTGTCCTACACGCGACAGGAGCGACGGCGCTGCGAGTCAAAGCGTCCGCGATCGGCGCAGTGCCCGGAGATGAACGAATCACGGTGACACTCGCCGATACATCGGGCATGCTCGTGGCCGAGGTGGGAGGGTTGACCCTGCGGCCTGTGTCGACCGATGCGCTCGGCGCAGCGGCGCGCCGGGCCGAGCGCACCGGCTACGACGTCGATTGGGTCCCCCTCCCGGTACCCGAGTACAGGCACGTTGTGAGGCAAGCCTGGAGCCCGGCCGATGGCGAGGAGACCGTCATCATCACCGAACGCCCCACCACGGTGCTGCGACTCGATGGTGTGCAGTCCGACGGCGACCTTCCCGCGGTGGTGCGGGATTCGGTCACCGCATTGACGGCGCGAATGCAGCGGTTGTTGGCTCGGGACGGGACCGTTGTCGTGGTGACGCGGCAGGCGGTGGCGGTACATCCCGATGAGCCCGTGGATCTTGTCACGGCGACGGCATGGGGTCTGCTGCGTACCGCGCAGAGCGAGAACTCGGACCGGATCCTCCTGGTGGACGTCGACGATGAGACGGACTACAGGGACGCCGTGGCCCTGGTTTCGACCCTGGTCGGTAACCCCCAGGTGGCGGTGCGGCGCGGGGCGGCATACGCGCCCCGGCTCACAGTTGTGGCGGCCACGCAGCGGCACAGCTCGTTCAGGCCCGATGGCACCGTGCTGATCACCGGTGGTACCGGAGGGCTCGGTGCGTTGGCGGCGCGGCATCTGGTCACCGAACATGGCGTCCGCAGGCTGGTATTGACGAGCAGGCGGGGCGCGGACGCACCCGGCGCCGCCGAGCTCCGAGAAGAGCTCAGCGCGCTCGGCGCTCACGTGGAGGTGATGGCGTGCGACGTGGCCGACCGGGCCGCGGTGGATGCGATGGTGTCGGCGATACCGTCGGAGCATCCGCTGACCGGCGTCATCCATGCCGCGGGTGTGCTGGCCGACGGCGTGTTCACCGCTTTGACAGCGGAGCGGATTGCGGAGGTCCTGCGGCCGAAAGTGGATGCGGCATGGAATCTGCACGAGGCGACCAAAGACCTGGACCTTTCGGCGTTCGTGCTTTATTCCTCCATCACGGGGCTGATCGGTAATCCCGGTCAGGCCAACTATGCCGCTGCCAATGCCTTCCTCGATGCCCTGGCACAACACCGGCAGGTGTCCGCTCTGCCCGCGACATCGGTGGTATGGGGGCCGTGGCTGGAGCGCACCGGCATGACCGGCGCGGCCGACTTCGCTCAGTTACGGCGACAGGGTTTCGCGCCGCTGAGCGACGTGGAGGGCATGGCGCTGCTCGACGCGGCATTGGCAAGCGGGCGGACCGCATTCGTGGCCGCTCGGATCGACCGGACCGCTCTTACCCAGACAAGTCCCGGCGAGCTACGTGCGATCATGCGCGGACTGATACCGCATGCGTATCACCGGGTAGTCGAGCATACGAGCGAGTCGTCGGGCCTGGTGGCGCAACTGCAGGGTCGTTCGACGGCCGAGCGGGAACGGGTCATCATCGAGACGATCCGGCTCCAGGCCGCGGCTGTTCTGGGCCACACCGGTGCGGATTCGATTGCCATGGACAAACCTTTCAGTGGTATCGGTTTCGATTCGCTCGGAGTCTTGGAGTTCCGCAACCGGCTGGCCGAGGTCACCGGCCTGTCGTTGCCGTCGACCCTGGTGTACGACCATCCGACCGTGGCGGCGGTGGCGAAGTTGGTGCTGTCCCGGCTCGAGCCGATCACGACGGTCGAACCTGTCCAGCGGACTCCGCGCCGAGGGCCGGCAGATGATCCGATTGCCATCGTGGGGATGAGCTGCCGGTTCCCCGGCCGGGTCGGGTCCCCGGAGCAGCTCTGGGAGCTGCTCATCTCCGGGACCGATGCGATCGGCGAGTTCCCATCGGATCGCGGCTGGGATCTGGAGCACTTGTTCGATGCGAATCCGGACCGGCCCGGCACTTCCTACACCCGTCAGGGCGGATTCCTCGATGGTGCAGCCGATTTCGATGCCGCGCTCTTTGGGATCGGCGCTCGGGAGGCCTTCGCGATGGACCCCCAGCAACGACAGCTGCTGGAGGCATCCTGGGAGGCATTGGAATCTGCCGGCATCGACCCGACATCATTGCGCGGCAGCGATACCGGAGTGTTTACCGGAGCGTGCCTCTCGGACTATGCCGGACGGGTGGGTGGAGATCTGGAGGGGTACCGACTCACCGGCAATACGCAGAGTGTGCTGTCCG
Organism: Nocardia sp. NPDC050193; assembly: GCA_040674215.1. Taxonomy (GTDB): domain Bacteria; phylum Actinomycetota; class Actinomycetes; order Mycobacteriales; family Mycobacteriaceae; genus Nocardia. The sequence goes on from JBFARE010000042.1 coordinate 57,289, forward strand.
GCCGGATCGCTTATGTCCTCGGTGCGGAGGGTCCTGCTGTAACTGTCGATACCGCATGCTCCTCGTCGCTGGTGGCACTGCATCTGGCGGCCCAGGCGCTGCGGCAGGGGGAGAGTTCGCTGGTGTTGGCCGGCGGTGTGACGGTTATGGCCAGTCCCGACCTGTACATCGATTTCGCCCGGCAGCGCGGCCTGTCGTCGGATGGACGGTGCAAGGCGTTTTCCGCCGCGGCCGATGGCGTCGCATTTTCGGAGGGCGTCGGCGTGCTGGTGCTCGAGCGGTTGTCGGACGCGCAGCGGCTCGGTCATGACGTGTTGGCTCTGGTACGCGGGACCGCGGTGAATCAGGACGGTGCGAGCAACGGTCTGACGGCGCCGAATGGTCCGTCGCAGGAACGGGTGATCGCGGCGGCTTTGGCGAATGCAGGATTGGCGCCGTCGGATGTAGATGCGGTGGAGGCGCACGGTACCGGGACGACATTGGGCGATCCGATCGAGGCGCACGCACTGATCGCTGCCTACGGGCAGAATCGACCGGGTCGGCCGCTGCGGATCGGGTCGGTGAAGTCGAATATCGGCCATACTGTCGCCGCGGCAGGCGTCGCGGGCGTCATCAAAATGGTGCAGGCCCTGCGTCACGAAACTTTGCCGAAAACACTGCATATCGACGCGCCGAGCCCGCATGTGGAGTGGTCGGCAGGTGAGGTCGAGTTATTGACCGAAGACACACCGTGGCCACGCAGCGGACGCATTCGCCGAGCGGGGGTTTCCTCGTTCGGCATCAGCGGCACCAACGCCCACGCCATTGTGGAAGAAGCACCGGCTCCTCGAGCTCCGACCCTGCGGCCCGCGCGCGTAGACCGGTCCCGACCTGCCACAGCTGTTCCATGGCTGCTGTCGGCGAGTTCCGAATCGGGCCTGCGCGCCCAAGCGGATCGACTGCGGCAGTGGGCGCTCGACAATCCTGAGGCGGACCCGTGGGATGTCGCGTACTCCTTGGAGACGTCGCGAGCCCTGCTCGACTGCCGCGGAGCTGTCGTCGGACGTGATCGTGATGAACTGCTGGCCGGTTTGGCCGGATTGGCCACGGATGCGCCGGGGGCGATCGAGGCGAGGGCGGGTTCGGGTAGGACCGCGTTCCTGTTCACCGGGCAGGGTGCGCAGCGTGCCGGCATGGGCGCGGGGTTGTACGCGGCGTTCGAGGTGTTCGCGACGGTATTCGACGAGGTGTGCGCACAGGTCGACCCGTTGCTCGGCGTGTCGTTGAAGGAGTTGATGTTCGCCGAGGGTGATGCGTCCTGCAGCGACGGAACAAGCGGTCCCGCGTCGACGCTGTTGGATCGGACAGAGTTCACGCAACCGGCACTGTTCGCGTTCGAGGTGGCGTTGTTCCGGTTGGCGGAGTCGTTCGGTGTAGCGCCGGATGTGTTGATCGGACATTCGATCGGTGAGTTGGTGGCGGCGCATGTGGCGGGGGTGTGGTCGTTGGCGGATGCGTGTGCTCTGGTGGTGGCCCGGGGTCGGTTGATGGGGGCGCTGCCGGAGGGTGGGGCGATGCTGGCGGTGGCGGTGGCGGAGGATCGAGCCGCCACGGTGGTGGCAGAGTTCGACGGCCAGGTGTCGTTGGCGGCGGTGAACGGTCCGTCGTCGGTGGTGCTGTCCGGAGAAGCGTTCGCGATCGAAAAGGTCGAGGCCGCGCTTTCCATGGAGGGCGTGAAGACATCCCGCTTGCGGGTCGGTCATGCGTTCCATTCGGTGTTGATGGAGCCGATGCTCGACGATTTCCGCAGTGTGGCACATGGGTTGATCTATCACCGGGCGACGGTGCCGATCGTGTCGAATGTTTCGGGGATCGTGGTCGGTGACGAGATGACCGATCCGGAGTACTGGGTCGAACAGGTGCGTGGGTGCGTGCGGTTCGCGCCGGGAATCGACGCTGTCGTCAAGACAGGGGTGCGGCGGTTTGTGGAGATCGGCCCGGATGCGGTGCTGTCAACGATGGTTCGGCAGAGCCTGGCCGAGACTCCGGCTATCGAGGCCGAATCGTTGGTTGTCGCGGCTGCCCGACGTTCGGTGGAAGAGTCGACCCAGTTCGTGTCGGCACTGACGCAGGCCCATGTGGTGGGTGTCGGTGTGGATTGGACGCCGCTGTTCGAGGGTCGCGCTGTATCGCGGGTTACATTGCCGACCTATGCGTTCCAGCATCGGCGATATTGGTTGCAGCCGATCAGTGTGGCCGATGTGCGGCAATCGGGTATGGACGAGCCGACCGACAGCGCCTACTACGGTGTGACCGGCGAAGCCGGCCGAACACCGAACCTGATGGCCCAGCTTGCGGGCCGCTCGCCAAGTGAACAGGATCGGGTCGTCCTCGACGTGATCGTCGCCGAGGCCCAGGCAGTTCTGGGACACACGGGTGCGGACCCGACCTCCTCGGACCAGCCGTTCGCAGATCTCGGGTTCGATTCGCTGGGCATGATGGAATTCCGTAACCGGTTGCAATCGGCACTCGGGGTGCAGGTGTCCACCACCGCGCTGTACGACTACCCCACCCCGGCGGACCTGGCCGGCTTCCTCCGCAGACAGATCGCTGCCGACAACGCCCCGGCGGACCACACCGTAGCCGACGACTTCGCGCGACTGGAGGCGATCCTGGACCGCGTCCTCGTCGCCGCGGACGACGACTCGGTGGCCGCCACCCGACTACGTGGCATCAGCAATCGTCTTCGGTCGCACTTCGGTGACCGGCTGCAGAGCGATGAACACAACGACCTTGCTGCGCATTCCGGCAGCGAGCTATTGGATCTACTCGACGAGGAGTTTGGTCGGCCATGAGCATCGAGGAACGACTCACTCAGACGTTGCGGAAGTTTGCCGGTGACCTGCGTGCCGCCAATCGGCAGATCCAGGAGCTCGAGGAACGTGCGCGGGAGCCGATCGCCATTGTGGGGATGAGCTGCCGGTATGCGGGTGGGGTGGATTCTGCCGCGCGACTGTGGGATCTGGTCGCCTCCGGCACTGATGCGGTCGGCGAGTATCCGAGCGACCGCGGGTGGGATCTGGAGCGGCTGTTCAACCCGGATCCGGATGTGCCGGGCACGGTCTACACCCGTCAAGGCGGCTTCCTCGACTCCATCGGCGATTTCGACGCGGGTTTCTTCGGAATCAGTCCGAGGGAAGCCGCGGCGATGGATCCACAGCAGCGCCTGATGTTGGAGGCGTCGTGGGAGGCATTGGAGGATGCGGGAATTGACCCGCTGTCGTTGCGTGGCAGTGACTCCGGGGTTTTCGCTGGCGTGAACCACCAGTATTACGGTCCCCGCATCGGCTCCCCGAACATTACCGCCGAGACGGAAGGCCATGCCTACCTCGGCGTCCAGAACAGCGTGCTGTCCGGTCGGATCTCCTACACGTTCGGCTTCAAAGGCCCGACTGTGTCGGTCGATACCGCGTGCTCGTCCTCTCTGGTGGCATTGCATCTGGCATGCCAGGCGTTGCGGCACGGCGAGGCCACGCTTGCCCTGGCGGGCGGTGTCACCGTGATGTCAGATCCGTCTTTGCTGGTCACGTTTGCGCGTCAGCGTGCATTGTCGCCGGATGGGCGGTGTAAGGCCTTCGCGGCCGCCGCCGATGGGACGGGGTTCTCCGAGGGTCTCGGAGTGTTGGTATTGGAGCGGTTGTCGGACGCGCAGCGGCTCGGCCACTCCGTCCTGGCGGTGGTGCGCGGCAGCGCGGTCAATCATGATGGTGCAAGCAACGGATTGACCGCGCCGAACGGCCTCTCCCAGGAGCGTGTCATCGAGCAGGCATTGGCGAATGCCGGTCTGGAACCGGGCGATGTCGACGCGGTGGAGGCACATGGTACCGGCACGATGCTAGGAGACCCGATCGAGGCGTCGGCGTTGATCAACGCTTACGGCAGGCGGCGAGCAGACAAGCCGTTGCGGGTGGGTTCGGTGAAATCGAACGTGGGTCACAGCTCCGCTGCAGCGGGGGTGGGGGGTGTGATCAAGATGGTGCAGGCGTTGCGGCACGCGGTATTGCCGAAGACGTTGCATGTGGATGCGCCGACACCGCATGTGGATTGGTCCGCAGGGTCGGTGCGATTGTTGACCGAGGCCGAGCCGTGGCCGGCGGGCGAGCGGACGCGGCGTGCGGGTGTGTCGTCGTTCGGGGCCAGCGGCACCAACGCGCATGTGATCCTCGAGGAGGCGCCGCTGTCGGTTCCGATCGATCCGCCTATTGCCGAATCGGGTCGGGGCATCGATGGTTCGAAGGCCCTGGCGTGGACATTGTCGGCGAAGTCCCGGCAGGGACTGCGGGAGCAGGCCCTTCGGCTGGGGACGTGGTTGGAGTCGCACGCGGAGACGGGTGCGGCGGATGTGGCGCATTCGTTGATGCGTCACCGTGCGCAGTTGGAGTGGCGGGCCGCGGTGGTGGGACGGGACTTGCCCGAGCTGAAGGCCGGGTTGGTGAGTGTGGCCGAGTCGGTGGTGCAGTCCGGTACCGGCCTGGATGCTGTGGTGTCGGGTCGTGCTGCGCCGCGGCGGGTGGCGTTCGTATTTCCGGGGCATGGGAGTCAGTGGCCGGGGATGGCCGCCGAGTTGCTGGCTGCGGACGAGGTGTTCGGTGCGGCAATCGCGGAGTGTGAGGCGGCGTTGGCGCCGTTCGTGGATTGGTCGTTGACGGAGGTATTGCGGGAGGAGCCGGACGCGCCATCGCTGGACCGCGAGGATGTGGTCCAACCGGTGCTGTTTGCGGTGTCGGTGTCGTTGGCACGGTTGTGGCAGGCAGGTGGCGTGGAGCCGGCTGCGGTGGTGGGGCATTCGCAGGGTGAGATCGCTGCTGCGGTGGTGGCCGGCGGCTTATCGCTGGCCGATGGGGCACGAGTGGTCGCGGCGCGCTCGCGTGTTCTGGCGGAGGAGCTGTCGGGGTCGGGGGGTATGGCACTGGTTGGTTCGGCTGCGGATACGGTGGCCGAACGAGTGGCGGGATTCGGTGATCGGTTGTCGATCGGGGCAGTGAACGGGCCGAGGCAGACCGTAGTGTCGGGGGAAGCGCCGGATTTGGCTGAGTTCTTGGCGGCATGCGCGGCCGATGGGGTGTGGGCGAAGCCGGTTCCGATCGATTACGCATCGCATTCGGTAGCGGTGGAGCGGGTTCGGGATCGGCTGCTGGCCGAGTGGGCATCGATTCGTCCGCAAGCGGGTGCAGTGCCGTTCTTTTCGACGGTGGTCGGGGATTATGTGGATACCAGCGCGTTGGATGCGGGATATTGGTATCGGGGATTGCGCGAGCAGGTGCGGTTCGCAGAGTCGGTTGAGGCATTGGCGCGTGCGGGCGTGAATGCGTTTGTCGAGGTGAGTACGCATCCGGTGTTGACGATGGGGGTGGAGTCGACGGTAGAGGCGATCGGTATGGCCGATCGCGTGGCTGTCTTCGGGACGTTGAAGCGCGGTCACGGGGGGCCGGAGCAGTTCTCCACTGCTTTGGCGCAGGCACATTGCGTGGGTGTGGAGGTCGAGGCGGAGGCGTTGGTGCCAGTGGCCTCTCGCGTGGATCTGCCGACATACGCGTTCGAACATCAGCGGTACTGGCTACAACCCGAACTCGGCATCGGCGATGTGAGTCGTGTCGGTCTCATGCCTATCGACCATCCGATGCTGGGTGCAGCGATTTCTATGGCCGGTAAGGACGAGTGGCTGTTCACCGGGCAACTTTCGACGAGCGCCCATCCATGGATCGCCGATCACACGGTGTTCGGCGGTGTCCTGTTGCCGGGAACCGGTTTCGTGGAGATGGCATTGGCTGTCGGTGCTCGATTGGGCGTCGAAGTCGTCGACGAGCTGGTTCTGGAAACGCCGCTGCGGATGGACGGTGGAGCAGAGGTCGATATCCAGATCATCGTCGAAGCACCTGATCACTCCGGGCGACGCCGATTTACTCTTGCATCCAGAGTAATTGGTGAGGAATCCGGCGCGGAATTCGGAATCACCCACGCACGAGGCGTTCTTGCGCCGGACTTCGGGCCGAGCGACGCCCAGGGGTTCGGTGGCGACAAGGAGCTGTCGTCGACGGACGAGGCGATATCCGGCGAAGTACTGTACGACCAGCTGGCCGAGCGTGGGCTCGGGTACGGACCGGCGTTCCGAGGTGTGCGTCGGATGTGGCGCGACGGCGACGACGTGCTGGCCGATGTGAGATTGGCTGCCGATCTCGCCGCGGAAGCTTATCGGTTCGGCATACATCCCGCGCTCTTGGATGCAGTGCTACACGCGGCCGCGCCGGTGTTGGTCACCGCAATGCCTGCCGACCAGGTACCGCTGCCGTTCTCGTTCAACGGTGTCCGGTTGTTCCGCCCCGGCGCCACAGCCGTGGCGGCTCGGCTCCGGCGCACCGACAGCGAGCGCGGTATGAGCATCGCGTCCGAGGCGACAGCGGAGGATACTCATGGGGGCCGAGCGACTGCCGCAACCCACAACACTGTGTGGCTCGAGCTTGTCGACGATGCGGGCGCGCCGGTGTTGATCATCGAGTCGCTGCAAGTGCGTCCGGTGGGCAGCCAGGCCTTGAACGATGGGCGAGCTGCCGGTCGGCACCGGCTCTACGAGGTGCAATGGAGTGTGGTCGACGCACCTGCCGCGGTAACCACCCCGGATGTGCAGGTGTGGTATCCCGACAGTTCTGCCCTCCCCGGGGAAGAAGGAAGTATCGTCCGGCGCCGCGTGCACACGATGCTGGCGGCGGCCCGTGAGTGGCTGCGCGGTTCGATGGCAGATGAGCGGTTGGTTGTCGTGACGCGCAACGGTGCCGGTCTACCGGGAGAAGACCCCGATCTGGCGGCGGCGGCCACATGGGGTTTGGTGCGGAGTGTGCAATCAGAGCATCCCGGTCGGGTAATTCTGCTGGACAGCGACTTCGACGGCGAAGCCACCTCCGAGCTGATATCGGTTGTCCTCGGCGCGGCGGAGTCACAGTTGGCGGTCCGCGAGGGTGCCCTGCTGGCGCCGCGGCTGAGCCGTATCGATCGGTCCGTGACTCGCTCGAGCGTGCACCTCGGCTCGGGAGCGGTACTGGTCACCGGCGGCACCAGCGGGTTGGGCGCGCTGGTGGCGCGGCATCTGGTCGAGGCGCATGGGGCGGGTGATCTGGTATTGGTGTCCCGGCGCGGTGAGCGGGCCGACGGCGTCGCCGAACTCGTGGCAGATCTCTCCGAACTCGGAGCTCGAACGCGGGTGCTGGCCTGCGATGTGAGCGATCGCACCGCCGTGGCGACGATGCTCGACCAGATCTCCGACGGTCCCCCGTTGACAGCTGTTATCCACGCCGCGGGTGTCGTGGCCGACGGCACCGTCGACACGCTCACGCCCGAACAGGTCGATCAGGTGCTCGCGCCGAAGGTCGACGCGGCGCTGCACCTGCACGAGCTCACACTGCATTACGAGCTGTCGGCGTTCGTTATGTTCTCCTCGGCCGCGGCGGTTCTGGGATCGGCGGGCCAGGGCAACTATGCGGCGGCGAACTCGGTGCTGGACGCGTTGGCGCGGCGGCGCGTCAACGCGGGCTTGCCCGCGGTATCGGTGGCCTGGGGGCCGTGGAGCCAAGACATCGGTATGACGGGCGAATTGGGCGCGGCCGGAGTCGACAGACTGACGCGCATGGGCTTTCGCCCATTCACCCGAGCCGACGGGCTTGCGCTGTTCGATCTGGCGGGCGGCGCGGATGCCCCGTTCGTCGCCGCGGTCGATTTCGATATGTCGGCGTTGGCCCTCCAGGCCCGCGCCGGGCTGTTGCCGGACCCGTTGCGATCATTGGTGTCCGCGCCGCGCCACGCCGGCAGCGGAGATGGCGACTTGACAATGCGGTTGGCGTCGGCGGCACCGGACAAGCACGACGCAATCGTTCTCGACTTTGTGCGTGGGCAGGTCGCCGAGGTGCTGGGGCATGCCTCCGGCGAATTCATCGATGTCGAGAAGCCTTTCAGCGAAATGGGTTTCGATTCGCTGGGCGCGGTGGAATTTCGGAACCGACTCGCCGGCTCCACCGGTGTGCGGTTGCCCGCCACCCTTGTCTTCGACCATCCCACAACTCGGGCGGTGGCGGCGTTCATCCGGTCTCGGATCGAAAACACGCCCCGGGCCGAGCAGCCGAAAAAGCCGACCCGTCGGGTGCGAGGCGATGAGCCGATTGCGATCGTGGGTATGGCCTGCCGGTATCCGGGTGGTGTCGAATCCCCGGATGATCTGTGGGATCTGGTGTTGTCGGGCGCGGATGCCATCAGCGAGTTCCCGTCCGATCGCGGTTGGCCGCTGGAAAACCTGTACCACCCGGACCCGGACAACCCCGGTACCTGCTACGCCCGCGAAGGTGGCTTCCTGCACGACGCGGCCGATTTCGACGCAGGCTTCTTCGGGATCGGTCCGCGTGAGGCGGCGGCGATGGATCCGCAGCAGCGGTTGCTGTTGGAGGTGTCGTGGGAAGCGCTGGAGAGCGCGGGAATCGATCCGTTGTCGTTGCGGGGCAGCGATACCGGTGTCTATATGGGACGGATGTACCAGGACTACGAGGACGTGGTGCGCAAGGCCGGGCCCGAGACCGAAGGGTATATCGCGACCGGCGTGTCCGGTAGCGTGGTATCCGGACGGCTGTCCTATGCGTTCGGCTTGGAAGGGCCCGCGATCAGTCTGGACACCGCATGTTCCTCATCGCTGGTCGCATTGGACATGGCATGCCATGCGCTGCGCCAGGGCGAGAGTTCGATGGCGCTGGTGGGCGGAGTGACGGTGATGGCGACACCGTTGATATTCGTGGACTTCTCCCGGCAACGCGGCCTGGCTCCGGACGGTCGATGCAAACCGTTTTCTGCCGCCGCCGACGGAACGGCCTGGTCGGAGGGCGCGGGCGTCCTCGTGGTGGAGCGGCTGTCGGATGCACAACGTCTGGGTCACAACATACTTGCTGTGGTACGCGGTACTGCCGTCAACCAGGACGGTGCCAGCAATGGCTTATCCGCACCGAATGGTCCGGCGCAGGAACGGGTGATTGCGGCGGCGTTGGCCGACGCGGGTTTGGTGCCGGGAGATGTGGATGCGGTGGAGGCGCACGGGACCGGTACCACCTTGGGTGATCCGATCGAGGCACAAGCATTGCTGGCCACGTATGGGCAGGATCGGGCGGAGCCGTTGCGCGTGAGTGCGCTGAAGTCGAATATCGGCCATACGCAAGCGGCTGCCGGGGTGGGGGGCGTGATCAAGATGGTGCAGGCGTTGCGACACGAGATGCTGCCGAGGATCGTGCACTTGGATGCGCCGAGCCCGCACGTGGATTGGTCGGCCGGCAAAATCCGGCTGTTGACCGAGACCGAGCCCTGGCCGAGTGGTCGTCGAGTACGGCGCGCGGGGGTGTCGTCGTTCGGAATCAGCGGTACGAACGCGCATGTGATCCTGGAGGAGGCACCGACACCCCCGTCGCCGGTCGAGCCCGGGTCTGCCGGGGTGGACATCGACATCGTCGATATCGACGTGGTGCCGTTGGCGGTGTCGGCGAAGTCGGCGCAGGGGTTGCGAGGACAGGCGCGCCGATTGGGGGCGTGGCTGGCCGAGCGTCCAGATGTGGATGTGTGGGCGGTGGCACGGTCGTTGCTGGACTCGCGGGCGTTGCATGATCGGCGGGGTGTCGTCCTCGGACGCGACCGTGGCGAGTTGCTCGCCGGCTTGACCGCGCTGGCATCCGATGCGTCGACCTCGAGCGTGGTCACCGGCATCGCCCGGCCGGGAAAAACGGCCTTCCTGTTCACCGGCCAAGGGGCGCAGCGAGCAGGCATGGGTGTGGACCTGTACCGGGTGTTCCCGGTGTTTGCTGCGGCGTTGGACGAGATCTGTGCGGCGTTCGACGGTCTGCTGGCGAGCCCGTTGCAGGAGGTGATGTTCGCCGATGCTGGTTTCGATGGTCGGCTCCGAGCGGGCTCCGCTCCTCGTTCCTGCGATGCTCGCCCACCTTCCGCCTCAGCAGGACCGTTGGATCGTACAGAGTTCACGCAGCCGGCATTGTTCGCATTCGAGGTGGCACTGTTCCGGCTGCTGGAGTGGTTCGGGCTCACACCGGATGTGGTTACAGGGCACTCGATCGGCGAGCTCGCTGCCGCGTATGTGGCGGGAGTGTGGTCGCTCGAGGACGCGTGCGCACTGGTGGCGGCGCGCGGCCGGCTGATGGGGGCACTGCCGGAAGGTGGGGCGATGCTCGCGGCGGCCGTGGCCGAGGACCGCGCGCACGCCATGGTGGCCGACTTCGGGGGCCGGTTGTCGGTCGCCGCGGTCAACGGTCCGGAGGCGGTGGTGTTGTCCGGTGACGTGGATGCCGTCGCAGAGATCGAGCGACAACTGGCCGATGCCGTGGTGAAGACCAGTCGGTTGCGGGTCGGTCATGCATTCCATTCGGCGCGGATGGAGCCGATGCTGGACGAGTTCCGGGCGGTGGCGGCGGGATTGACCTATCGGGAGCCGTTGTTGCCGATCGTTTCCACTGTGACCGGTGCGGTGGCCGAGGATGAACTGACCGATCCGGAGTACTGGGTGCGTCAGGTACGGTCGGCGGTGCGGTTCGCTCCGGGGGTGCGGACGTTGGTCGCAGCCGGGGTACGACGGTTCCTTGAGGTGGGCCCGGACGCTGTTCTGGCCCCGATGACCAGTCAGTGTCTGGCGTCCGAGTCCGAGGTCGAGGCTCGAGCCGTGGTGGCTGCCGCCGCCCGTCGCGGTGCGGACGAGGTGGTGCAGTTCACCACTCTCCTGGCCACCACGCATGCTGCGGGACTCACGGTGGACTGGCGCCGCATGTACGCAGGGCGGCCGCCGCAGCACGTTTCCTTACCGACCTATGCGTTCCAACGCCGGCGGTACTGGCCACAGCCGATCGGTGGCGTCGGTGATGTGGGGCGTGCAGGCCTGATGCCGGTCGACCATCCCATGCTGGGGGCGGGCATCTCCCTCGCGGATAGAGACGAGTGGTTGTTCACCGGCCGGTTCTCGGCGGCACCGCATCCGTGGATCGCCGATCACATGGTGTTCGGCACGGTGCTGTTTCCGGGAACGGGTTTCGTGGAGCTGGCGTTGGCGATCGGTGCTCGGTTGGGTATCGATATCGTCGAGGAACTGGTTTTGGAAGCGCCGCTGCAAATCGCCGCCGGAACCGAGGTCGACGTCCAGGTCACGGTAGAAGCGCCTGATGAAGACGGACGGCGACCGTTCATCGTGGTGTCCCGGACAGTCGACGAGCGGTCCGAGAGCTCGAGCGGAATCACGCATGCGCGTGGTGTCCTGGCTCCCGGTTCGGCGATGGATGCTCCGGTGTACGACCTCGATGTGCCACAGGATGATGTGACGCCCGGCGACGTGATGTACGACCGCCTGGCCGCGCGCGGCCTCGATTACGGGCCCGCGTTCCAGGGGGTGGAGCGGCTTTGGCGCGACGGCAGCGGTGATGTCCTGGCGGAGGTGCGGCTGCCTGACGAGACGGCGACGTCGGGCGCCCGGTTCGGCATCCATCCTGCACTGTTGGATGCCGCATTGCATGCCGCGGTGCAGGAGATGGCCGGCGAGTTCGCGGCCGACCAGGCGCCGCTGCCGTTCTCTTTCAACGGTGTCCGATTGTATCGTCCAGGGGCGACGGCGGTACAGGCCCGGATCCGACGTACCGGCGCCGAGACCATCATGCTCGAGCTCGGCGACGACACCGGGGCTCTGGTGTTGACTGTCGAAGCACTGCGGGCTCGTCCGGTGAACAGCCGTGCGTTGGGCGCCGCTCGGCATCTGCTCTACGAGGTGCAGTGGCGGACGGTTACTTCTCGCGGTGCCGATACCAATCCTGACGTACTGGTGTGGTTCGACGGCGAGCCGTCGCCTTTCGACCACGAATCGTCGGTTTCAGCCGGCGAGTTGTCGGTGGTGAACGGTGAGTCGTCGATTTCGGCCGAGGCGGTGCGCAATCGTGTGCACACAGTGCTGGCGACAGTGCAGTCGTGGTTGCGGCTTCCCGCAACCGAGCAACGACTGGTGGTGGTGACCCGCAATGGCGCGGGTCTGCCGGGCGAGAATCCCGACCTGGCCGCGGCGGCCACCTGGGGTTTGCTGCGCAGCGCGCAATCGGAGAACCCCGGTCGAATCGTTGTACTGGACGTCGACCGTGAGGGTGAGGCGTCCCCGGAACTGATCGCCGAGGCCGTGGCCACCGAGGAGGCGCAACTGGCCATGCGCGCGGGTGTACTGCTGGCGCCGCGGCTGCTTCCCGGTGAAGCACCGGAGACGGGGTCGGTCCACAGCATCGAGGTCGGCTCGGGTGCGGTGTTGATCACCGGTGGCACTGGTGGTTTGGGTGCGGTGGTGGCGCGGCATCTGGTCGCTACGCACGGGGTACGTGAGCTGGTGTTGGTGTCTCGGCGTGGCGAGAGGGCCGACGGTGCTCACGAACTGGTAGCCGAGCTGGCCGAGCTCGGGACTCGAACCCGAGTGTTGGCCTACGATGTGAGCGATCGTGCCGCGGTGGAGAGGATGCTGAACGATATCGCCGACGGACCCGCACTGACGGCTGTTGTCCATGCGGCGGGCGTGCTGGCCGACGGTACCGTCGATACGCTCACCTCCGAGCAGGTCGATCGGGTGCTCGCGGCGAAAGTCGATACGGCGCTGAACCTGCATGAGCTGACAGCGGGACTGGACTTGTCGGCGTTCGTATTGTTCTCCTCGGCTGCCGCGGTTCTCGGATCGCCGGGGCAAGGCAATTACGCGGCGGCGAACTCGGTGCTGGACGCACTGGCGCGGCGCCGGGCCCACATGGGCCTGCCCGCGGTGTCCGTGGCCTGGGGTCCATGGAGTTCGAGCAGCGGAATGACGGCCGATATAGGCACCGGCGCGGTAGACCGTCTGACACGAAACGGCTTCAGACCATTGTCTCGAACCGACGGACTCGCTCTTCTGGATCTGGCGGGTGGTGCGGACGCCCCGTGTGTCGTTGCGGTGGACCTCGATGTGGCCGCATTGTCCACCCAGGCTCGTGCGGGTTTGTTGCTCGGTGTGCTGCAGTCGTTGGTGCCGCCGCCGCGTCGCGTCGGCACGGATGGTGGGGATCGCGGATCGACAGCAACTCCGGGACAGGCTCTTGCCAGGCGATTGGCGTCTCGACCTCGGGACACACACGATGCGGTTGTGCTGGAGTTCGTGCGCGACCAGGTTGCCGCGGTGTTGGGTCATACTCCGGGCGATCCCATCGATATCGATACGCCCTTCACCGATATGGGTTTCGATTCGTTAGGTGCGGTGGAGTTCCGCAACCGGCTCGGCGCCGCCACCGGTCTGCGGCTGCCGTCGACCCTCGTCTTCGACCACCCCACCACCCGTGCGGTGGCGACATTCGTCCGGTCCCTGGTCGGGGACGTCCCCGAGGGGAAGCCGCAACGGAAGCCGACGCGTCGGGCGCGAGCCGATGAGCCGATCGCGATCGTGGGAATGGCCTGCCGTTATCCCGGCGGCGTCGCCTCCGCGGACGGCCTGTGGAATCTGGTGTTGTCGGGAACCGATGCGATCAGTGAGTTCCCGTCGGATCGTGGTTGGGATCTGGAACGCCTGTTCGATCCTGACCCGAACCATTCGGGCACGTCCTATGTGCGGGAGGGCGGGTTCTTGCGGAATGCTGCCGATTTCGATGCAGGTTTCTTCGGGATCGGCCCTCGTGAGGCAACGGTGATGGATCCGCAGCAGCGGTTGCTGTTGGAGGTGTCGTGGGAGGCGTTGGAGAGCGCGGGGATCGATCCGACGTCGTTGCGGGGCAGTGACACCGGCGTCTATACGGGCGTGATGTACCAGGACTACCAGGCTTTGGCACGTCAAGCCGGGCCCGCGGCCGAGGGATACGCCGTGACCGGTGTCATGGGGAGCGTGGTGTCGGGTCGGGTGGCCTACGCGTTGGGTTTAGAGGGGCCTGCATTGACGGTGGACACGGCGTGTTCGTCGTCGCTGGTGGGATTGCATCTGGCGTGTCAGGCGCTGCGTCAGGGGGAAAGTTCACTGGCGTTGGTGGGTGGTGCGACGGTCATGGCCACGCCGATGGTGTTCGTAGAGTTTTCCCGGCAGCGTGGTTTGGCTCCGGATGGTCGGTGCAAGCCGTTCTCCGCAGCGGCCGACGGGATCACCTGGGCGGAGGGCGCGGCGATGGTGGTGGTGGAACGACTGTCGGATGCACAACGTTTGGGTCACCCTGTATTGGCGGTGGTGCGTGGTAGCGCGGTGAACCAGGATGGTGCGTCGAACGGTTTGACCGCGCCGAATGGTCCGGCGCAGGAACGGGTGATCGCGGCAGCGTTGGCCGATGCCGGCCTGCGTCCGGCGGATGTGGATGCGGTGGAGGCACATGGGACCGGCACAACGTTGGGTGATCCGATCGAGGCACAGGCTCTGATCGCCGCCTATGGCAAGGATCGTTCGGAGCCGCTGCTTATCGGCGCATTGAAGTCGAATATCGGTCATACGCAGGCGGCGGCCGGGGTGGGAGCCGTGATCAAGATGGTGCAGGCGATGCAGCACGAGACATTGCCGAAGATCATGCATATGGATGAGCCGAGCCCTCATGTGGATTGGTCGGCGGGGGCAGTGCAACTGTTGACCGAGGCTCAGCCGTGGCCTTCCGGTGGTCGGGTGCGGCGTGCAGGAGTGTCGTCGTTCGGAATCAGTGGCACCAATGCGCACGTGATTCTCGAGGAAGCACCGCCGTCGAATCCGGCAGGACCCACTGCTGTGGAGCCGGGGTCGGATGGTGTTCTGGTGTGGACTGTATCGGCGAAGACACGGGAGGGGTTGCGGGAGCAAGCCATTCGGTTGCAGGAATGGCTGGTCGATCATCCGGAGGCAGGTGCGGCGGATGTGGCGCACTCGCTGTTGCGGCATCGTTCCCAGCTGGAATGGCGCGCTGCGATAGTGGGTCGAGAGCCGGCCGACTTGAAATCCGGGTTGGCAAAGTTGACGGACTCGGTCGGGGACGCCGACGACCTGGTGTCGGGTCGGGCTGTGACCAGGCAGGTGGCGTTCGTGTTCCCGGGGCAAGGTGGCCAGTGGAGAAATATGGGTGCCGAGCTGTTGGCTGCGGGTGGGGTGTTCGCCGAGTCGATCGCGGAGTGCGAGGCGGCTCTGGCGCCATTCGTGCACTGGTCGCTGACCGCCGTTCTGCGGGGAGAGTCGGAGGCGGCGTCGCTAGAGCAGGTCGATGTAGTTCAACCAGCACTCTTTGCGGTGATGGTGTCCTTGGCTCGGCTATGGCGCGCCAACGGAGTGGAGCCGGCGGTGGTGATCGGGCATTCGCAGGGTGAGATCGCAGCGGCGGTTGTCGCTGGTGGACTCTCGTTATCGGACGGTGCGCGGGTGGTGGCGCTGCGTTCCCGGGCGGTGGCGGAGGAACTTGCCGGCTCCGGTGGCATGGCATCGGTCGGCTCGGATGTCGATGCGGTCCAGCAGCGTATGTCCGGGTTCGGTGATCGGTTGTCGGTGGCGGCGGTGAACGGTCCGGGACAGGTAGTGGTATCAGGGGAGGCATCGGCAGTGGATGAGTTCTCGGCCGAGTGCGTGAACGATGGCGTGTGGGTGAAGCGGGTCCCGGTCGACTACGCGTCGCATTCGAAAGCCGTGGAGTCGATTCGGGATCGAGTATTGGCGGAATTGGCCCCGGTTCGTCCGCACATGGATTCGGTGCCGTTCTTCTCGACCGTGGTCGGGGACTATGTGGATACCGAAACGCTGGATGCACGGTATTGGTATCAGGGGCTGCGGGAGCAGGTACGGTTCGCCGAGTCGATCGAGAAAATGATCGGCGCGGGGGTGAATGCGTTTATCGAGGTGAGTCCGCATCCAGTGTTGACAATGGGGATCGAGTCGACGGCGGAGGCGCTCGGCGTTGCCGATCGCGTGGCTGTGCTGGGCACGTTGCGGCGTGGCCGCGGAGGGCCGGATCGGGTCGCTGTCGAGTTGGCCCGGGCCCACTGCGCCGGTGTGGCGGTGGCGGCAACGGCGTTGGCTCCACACGCGGCTCGGGTGGCTCTGCCGACGTATGCCTTCCAGCATCAGCGGTACTGGTTGCGGTCGAGCGTCGATGTCGAGACCGGATCGTTCGGGCATCCGCTGTTGACAAATGCGGTGCAGCTCGCTGGAAAAGACGAGTGGCTTTTCACCGGACGATGCTCGACGCGGATTCATCCCTGGCTCGCCGACCACGCGGTATTCGGCTCGGTGTTGCTGCCCGGGACGGCCCTCGTGGAAATGGCGTTGGCCGCAGGCGCGCGACTGAACGTCGACATTATCGAGGAGCTGCTGCTGCAAGCACCGCTTCTGATTGCCGGCGACGCCGAAGTGGATCTGCAGGTGAGTCTCGATGTGCCCGACGACGACGGCCGACGCACGTTTGCGATCTATTCTCGCGCCGAAGCCGCCGACACAGACCCCTGGGTACTGCACGCATCCGGTACCCTGATCGCTGTCGATGGCCTCGCCCCGGAATGGAACGAGCAGACCCTGGACAACAAGCAATCCGGGGCAGGGCTGTGGCCGCCGTTGGATGCTCAGCCGTTGGACGGCGAATACCTCTATGATCGCCTCGCGGAGCGCGGTTTCGACTACGGCCCGGTCTTCCAGGGTGTAACCGCGATATGGAACCGCGGCGAGCAGACGTTCGCCGAAATCTGTCTCGATGAATCCGTACGCGTCTCGGCATCCATGTTCGGCATCCATCCCGCACTCTTGGACGCCTGTCTACACCCCGCTCTCGACCAGCTGATCCGCGAACCCGGAACGAAGCTTGCCCCGGAGTTTCCGGGGCAAGATGTTCCTACTGGGAGGGCGTTGCTGCCTTTCTCGTTCACAGGAGTGCGGCTGTGGCGTCCCGGCGCGGCGGCGGTGCGCGCGCGGATGGTTCGAGACGAAAGCGGGCAAGTCCGTATCGACGCTGTCGATGACGCGGGCGAGGTCGTCGTGAGCATCGATGCGGTCGGCGCGCGTCTCGTCGACGCCGACGTTCTGGCCGCGGCGAGCGCAGCTCGCCGCACGATGCCACTGCACCTGGAATGGATCGAGTCCGCGTTGCCTGCCGTATCGCTGCCATCCGGCCGGATGACTGCGACGTTGGGTTCGGTGCGGATACCCGGAATCGACCGTCACTATACCGATGTGGCGGGCTTGACTGCGGCCGATGATCTTCCGGACGTGGTCGTGTGGTCGCCCACCGACACCCCCGCTGTGCTCGACGACAACCCCAGCGGTGAGCGTGCCGCGGCGATTCGACAGTCGGTCCACACAGCCTTGGATACGCTGCGCTCCTGGCTGTCGGTCGAACGGTTGACCGAAACCCCGCTCGTGGTGATGACCCACCGTGCGGCCGGCCTGCCGAACGAGTCGGTGGGGTTGGCCGCGGCCGCGGTGATCGGGCTGGTCCGCAGCGCCCAATCGGAACATCCCGGCCGATTTGTGCTACTCGACCATGACACCGGCCCTGAGTTGCCGGCGTCCTCGGGGCATGGGCTGAGTGCGGACGTCCTGTGGAGCGTGCTCGAGTCGGGACAGACTCAGGTGGCGGTACGTGACCGGCGGATGTTCGTGCCGCGGCTGACCACGCGGGGTATTTCTGCGGTCGACGCTCCCAGGGGCGCGTTCGGAGCCGGCACGGTGTTGATCACCGGCGGAACCAGTGGACTGGGCGCGGTGATGGCCAGGCATCTGGTCGCCGCACACGGCGTCGAACACCTGCTTCTGGTGTCTCGCCGAGGCGCAGCGGGCCATGGAGTCACGGAGCTGGTCGCCGAGTTGACGCGCATGGGAGCCGAAACACGAGTAGTCGCTTGCGATGTGGGGGATCGAGAAGCATTGGCGGCCGTGCTCGACTCTATCGGGACCGAGCACCCGCTGACGGCGGTGATCCACTCCGCGGGGGTGCTCGACGACGCTACGATCCAATCGCTGACCTCGCAACAGATCGATCGCGTGCTCGTACCCAAAGTCGACGGTGTGCTGAACCTGGATGAACTCACCCGAGCACACGACCTCTCGGCGTTCGTCGTGTTCTCCTCGCTTTCGGCAGTGCTCGGCTCGCCCGGGCAGGGCAATTACGCGGCGGCGAACTCGGTTCTCGACGGTATCGCACACGCCCGCCGCGCTCAGGGGCTGTCCGCCTTGTCGGTGGCTTGGGGAGCCTGGAACCAAAACACCGGTATGACAGGTGATCTGGACCGGACTGCGGTGGCACGACTGGACCGAGCCGGAGTAAAGGCGCTCGGCAACGACGAGGGGATCGAGCTGTTCGATGCCGCGATTGTCACCGATGACGCTATGGTCGTCTGCGTCGAATTCGACAAGCCCACCCTTACGGCGCAAGCCCGAGAGGGCTTGTTGCCCGATGTGCTCAGGGGCCTGGTGCCCGCACGGGCGCAACGTGCGACGAGCGGTGCCGCAGCCGGCCGCCGGTTGGCCGCACGCTTGGCCACCGTGCCGGAGGACGAACGCGATGCGCTCGTGCTCGGATGGGTGCGAGATCATGCTGCAGCGGTTCTGGGTTATCCGTCCGGAGCAGAAATAGAAGTCGAAACGCCATTCAACGAAATGGGTTTCGATTCGCTCGGCGGCGTCGAGTTGCGTAACCGGCTGGCCGAGGCCGCAGGTGTGAAGCTGCCGTCGACGTTGGTGTTCGACTACCCGACCGTCGACGCAGTAGCGAAGTTCGTGCGCTCACGGCTGGACACCATCCCGACGACCTCCCCGGCCGATGACCACATCGCTTCACTTCGTGCGCTCTTGGCGACCATGTCATCTGGTGGCGAGCAGGAGCGCTTCGTCGAACGTATCCGCGCGACGCTGACCGAAACTGTGAAAGAATCCGAATCCGACACCCGCAATGACCGTGCCGCCATCGCAGCAGCGAGCAGCCCCGAGGAGCTCCTCGCCTTCCTCGACCGACAGACGATGGAGTAGAGGGTGCGACTCAGATTTCGGCTGCCAGACGGGTGCCCTGATCGATGGCGCGTTTGGCGTCCAGTTCTTTGGCTTCCTCGGCTCCGCCGATGAGGTGCGCACGTATGCCAAGGGTTTCGAGTTGGGCTGCGAGGTCACCGACGGATTCCTGGCCCGCACAGACGATAACGTTGTCGACGGCGATCACGCGCCTGTCTTCCCGGTTCTTGCCGAAGCTGATGTGCAGGCCGCGATCGTCGATTTGCTCGTAGTTGACGCCGCCGATCTGCTCGACTCCTTTGGCCATCAGGGCCGCGCGGTGGATCCAGCCGGTCGTTATGCCCAGAGTTCTTCCGAACGGGCCCGACTTTCGCTGCAGCATTGTGACGTCTCTGAGGGCAGGAGAGGGTTTGCGCGTGGTCAATTGGCCGGGTGCGCTTTCGTCGTAAGTCATGCCCCACTCGGCCCGCCACTCCTCGAGTTTCAGGACCCTGCGCCCGTCGACTGCGAGGAATTCGCTGACGTCGAAACCGATCCCGCCCGCCCCGATGACGGCGACGCGCTTACCGACGGGCTTCTCGTTCCGGATCAGTTCCGGGTAGGACAGCACCATCGAATGGTCGATTCCCGGGATGTCGGGCAGGCGGGGGCGCACCCCGGTGGCCAGGACGACTTCGTCCCAGTCGCCCGCGGCGAGCTGTTCGGCGGTGACGCGAGTGTTCAGGTGCACTGTGACACCGGTGAGCTCGAGCTTTCGATGGAAGTACCGGATCGATTCGTTGAACTCCTCTTTGCCGGGGATGCGGCGGGCAAGGTCGAACTGGCCGCCGATCCTGTCGTCGGCTTCGAAGAGCTCGACGTGGTGGCCGCGCTCGGCCAGCCCGATTGCGGCCGACAGGCCGGCCGGGCCTGCGCCGACGACAGCGACGAGTTTGGCACGCCGGGTGGGCAGCAGCTGCAGCAGTGTTTCGTGGCAGGCCCGCGGATTCACCAGGCAGGATACGGTTTGGTCGAGAAAAGAATGGTCGAGGCAGGCCTGGTTGCAGGCAATACAGGTATTTATCTCGTCGACCCGGGATTCGGCGGCCTTGTTCACCCATTCCGGATCGGCCAGCAATGGCCGGGCCAGCGAGACGAGATCCGCGTCGCCGCGGGCCAGGATCTCCTCGGCGACCTCTGGCATGTTGATTCGATACGACGCACACACCGGAATGCTCACGTGTGCCTTGAGTTTCGCGGTGTATCCGACGAACGCGGCACGCGGCACCGAGGTCGCGCTGATCGGCACCCGCGCCTCGTGCCAGCCGATCAAGGTGCTGATGACGTCCACTCCGGCGGCTTCCAAATCTTTCGCCAGCTCGACGATTTCCTCGAAGGTCTGTCCGTTTTCGACGAAATCAGCCATGGACATCCGGAACATGATGAAGAAGTCATCGCTGACTGCCGCACGGATTCGCCGAACGATATCGACCGCGAACCGCCGTCGATTGGATGCCGATCCACCCCATCGGTCGGTTCGGACGTTGGTGCATGGAGAGAGAAACTGGTTGATCAGCCAGCCCTCGCCGCCCATTACCTCGATACCGTCGTATCCGGCCAGTTCCGCCAGCTGCGCGCAGCGCGTATAGTCGGCGATCGTCGATTCGATTTCCTGCTCGGTCAACGCCCGAGGCTCGAACGGACTGAGTGGCGACGCCAGGGCCGAGGCCGAGACATTGTTGGGAATATGTGAAAAGCGGCCACCGTGCAGGATCTGCATCGCGATCTTGCCCCCCGCCTCGTGTACCGCCGTGGTGATGAGACGGTGTTGCTTCGCATCGGTCTCGGTGAGCATTGCGGCGCCGAACGCCGAAAGCCAACCTTCACGATTGGGCGCATATCCGCCGGTGACAATCAGGCCTACACCGCCGCGGGCCCGTTCGGCGAAATATGCAACCAGTCGATCGATGTGCCACTCTCGTTCCTCCAGGCCGGTGTGCATCGATCCCATCACCACGCGATTGCGCAGCGTGACCCGCCCCAGTTCGAGCGGCGAGAGTAAGCGCGGAAAAGCCGGTTCCATGTAATGAACTTAATGACGGTCCGCCACCTTCGCAATGCGAACGACCACGCCCTATGCCCACAGGTGGCGCTTGTTGTCGGTTCCGAACCGGACTTGATAGACAGGCTGACGCCCGTTGAGTTCGTGTCGGTTGGCTTGGACGGTGTCTGTTGCGACGGTGGTCGATGACCGGTGGTTCGGTCTGTTCCGTGGACCCCGAGGCGAAGACCTCAGCAGGGAAAGCTGTTTTCGGCGCCCCAGAGGCGCTCGATCGGCCGGGCGTATCTTTCGGTCTTATCTTCGAGCCATAGTGCCCACTGGTTGCTGCGCTACTTCGAGGATCGGGATGGGACGGGCGTGCCCAGGTTTATCGGCACGAGCACACGGTGGTGTGCGCATCACAGCACGTATTCGACGTGGTAGGCGACACCGCCGTCTACCAGATATCCCGTTCCGATGGCGACGACGTCGTTGAGCCAGGCGTAGCGAGTTGATCCAGTTTCGAATAGCGGATTCGTACGGAAGTAATACTGCGCCGGGTCGATCCGGTGTCGAGTGGTGGGGTCGGCCATCTTGGATTGCATATGCGGCGGTATCACAAAGCGGCCTTGGTAAGTCATGTACACCAGCTCGTCGTCATCGGTGCGCAGAGTCACTCGGACATCGAGCATCATCGTCCCATCTGGCCGGATCAATGCCCAGTCACCGCCACCGGCGATCACGTCGCCGCGTAGCCTGGGACCCTCGAACGATCCGCCGACGGCGCCGAAGAGCACACGGCGGCCGAGCGGGCCGTGATCGCCGAAGTTCAGCTGCGGGCTCAGATCCACAACGATATCGAAAAGAGCTGCGGTCTCGATCGTTTCGTCGGCCTTGATGCGCGCGTCTGTCGTCATTGCCGTGGTCCTTCCATGCCGATTCCGGGAATAGTAGCGCCGAACAGAGCGCGCCGCATCGCATCGGGGCACCCCCGACTGCGCGCACCGAGCTGACAGGCCGAAGAGTAACTGATGTCGAATCTGCACCGCCTGCTTGTGCTCGACCGGTCGACCGCCCGCATCACCAGGCAGCGCCCATACAGCAGCCCCGAACGGGCATGACATCGCTCTACACATCGACGAGGAGTTCGGTGTGGATCCGAACTCCCGGTCAGCCATCAGCAGCACTTCCCATCCGGTCCGACCCGGCCCACAGTTTCCGGTCCGGTGATATCGAGGACTTTTCTTGACTTCAACTCAAATAAATATAGTGTCAACTTATGGTTTTCCGTGCCGCTCCTCTGACGAATACCGGGTTCGGTCACACGCTGAGCAAGGTCTTCTGGGATGCCTTCCGGGGCAATTCAGCTATGCAGGAGCCCCCGGCGGTCACGCGCCGTGGCGGCCTCGGGGGTTTCGGTGCGCATCAGGCCCGTTTCGAGGTTGCTCACCCACACCTCAGGGAAACCGAATTCTTACCAGCGTCGATGACGAGACTCGTAGCACTCACCGGTAGTGGACAGCTACAGGAGGAGCGGTCTTGCAGGCCGCTGGCATCACATTCGACGGATTGAACGAGCTCGGTACTGGCCGAAGTACTGGCAGACCAGGAATCCGCGGCCCGCGGTCACCGCGTCGCCGTCGTGAAGGCATCCGCCGACGAGCCCTTCGTCCTCATCGACCAGCAAATTTCAACGAACTGAGGAATGACATGACGCACAACGACCCCGACCCGATCGAAATGCCTGATGACACAGGGTCACTGCATCCGGGGGTCGAGATGTTCACTGAAGTGGTACGTTGCGACGTCGCTGTCGTCGGTGCGGGCCAGACCGGAATCAACGCACTGTTCGTCGCCAGCCAATACCTGTCCCGTGATCAGAAGCTCGTCGTGATCGACAGCAGAAAACGTGGTGGTGGGATGTGGCTCGACACGTACCCGTACGTGCGACTGCACCAACCACATCAGCTGTTCACCGCGGGCAATATCAAATGGACCATCGATCGAGACCGCTCCTATCTGGCGACGGGAAACGAGGTTCTCGACCATCTCGAGCACTGCCTCGACGTGATAAGCCAACAGGTACGCCTCGAGAAGTTCTTCGGGTGGACATTCGACACCCACGAGGAGAACGACGGCGTCGTCCGTGTCAGATGCAGCTCCGAGGATGGCCGACATCTGGTCATCGAGACGAAGCGGCTGATCAAGGCATACGGTAACCGCATCGTGCCCAATGAAGCGCTCACAGTGTCGAGCAAGCGTATTCGGTCCGTGTCCCCCAATTTCTGCGATATGCACGGCGCAGAGATGCGGGAAAGTGACGCCCCGGTGTGGGTTGTCGGTGGTGGTAAGACCGGTATGGACACGGCCGACATGCTGATCACAGACTATCCCGAACGGGAAGTCAACCTCGTTGCCGGCTCCGGGACATGGTTCTTGAGCCGTGAACGCTGCTATCCAGCCGGAACCCGGCGATGGTGGGCCGGCACATCGATAACGGATATTATCAGGGAGGTTGCGCTGCGTTTCGACGGGACCAACGAGACGGATGTCGACACCTGGATGCGCACCCGATACGGAACGTGGCTGACGCCCCACGCAAGCAACTTCAGGTTTGCCGTTCTGTCCGAATCCGAGAACGACAGAATTGCCGCCGGCCTGAACCAAGTGGTGATGGACTATGTGGTGGATGCGGTTGACCGCAACGGTGCGACCGAGCTGGTATTCCGCAGTGGTGCGACAAAGCCGATTGCGCCGGGTAGTTGGATTGTGAACTGCACCGGCTACATGCTGAGCGACCGTCACCCTTACGAGCCGTATCTTTCCCCTGGTGGCGCCGTCCTTTCGATACATACACGGTCGGCGACGTTCACCATCCAGTCATACATGGCGTACTTCATGACGCATCTGTTGTTCCTGGACAAGGTAGGCGATATCCCGCTATATGAGCTCGATATGGTGGATTTGGCGAAGAAGTCGACTGCGGCATTCCACCCTACGGCGATATCGCTTTCCCACTACAACGCGAACCTGATCGCCGACAGTATACCGACTCGGGTACTCCTGGACTTCGGCCTCGATCAAGGCCGCTGGTACCCGTTTCCGCGCCGGGCGGCGAACATCGCGTGGTACGCGTTCGGGCGGCACCGGGTGCACCGTGACCATCATCGCCGCACCTTGGACACCGTCCGTGACAGGTTCGATGTTCGTTGCGGCCCGCTGGAAACCCGCTCCGCCGTAGGGTAGTCCCCACATCGAGTGCGGGCTCCAGCAGGAAGCGAGCACGCTCATCGTCGTGTGTTTGCCCTACCCGGGCCCGTGACCGGGCGATGTCGCCGCAGCTGGGGACACGGGAGCAGACCGTAGCCCGATGGCGGGGTCGGTTCGTGCGGGATCGCCTGCAGGGCTTGGTGGACGAGCCGCGGCCCGGTGCTGCGCGCACGATCACCGACGATCATGTCGAGAAGGTCATTGTGACCACGCTGGAGCAGACCCCGGCGGGTGGGGATACGCACTGGTCGACACGCGGCATGGCCAAGGCGACCGGGTTGTCCCAGTCATCGATTTCACGGATCCGGCGGGCGTTCGGACTGAAACCACACCTCGTGGACACCTGGAAGTTGTCGACGGATCCACAGTTCATCGACAAGGTCGGCGACGTGGTCGGCCTCTACCTGGATCCGCCGGCTGCGGCATTGGTGTTGTGCGTGGACGATAAATCCCAGATGCACGCACTGGACCGCTCGCAACCGGTGCTGCCATGATGCCCGGCATGCCCGAACGCCGCACCCACGACTATGTCCGCCACGGCACCACCAGCCTGTTCGCCGCGCTCGACGTGGCCACCGGGCAATGTCATCGGCCAACACCACCGCCGCCGCCACCGCCACCAAGAGTTCCTGCGATTCCTCAAAACCATCGACGCCGACACCCCCGCCGAGCTGGACCTCCCTCTGATCTGCGATAACTACGGCACCCACAAAACACCCGCTATCAACAGATG
>JBFARE010000043.1:0-59818 GCA_040674215.1 Nocardia sp. NPDC050193
CCACATCCACACGCTCCACATCACCGAGCAAATCGATATCGCCCACCGCCAACGCCGGATCCCGGACAACCGCACGCAACACACGCACAAAACGACCAGCAAACCCGACCACTGTCTCCGGATCGAACAGATCCGTGGCGTATATCCACTGCATCCGCAGGCCACCGTCGGCGGCACCCTCGGTGCCCACCGTCAGCTGGAGGTCGAACTTCGACTGACCGGTCTCGAAGTCGACGACATCGAGGTCGAGACCGGGCAGCGACACCGCCGCCATATCCGCCACCGACGCGGCCTCGAAGGTCAGTACGACCTGGAACAGCGGGTGATGCGCCTGCGAACGGCGCGGGTTGAGGATATCGACGAGCCGCTCGAACGGGATATCGGCGTTCGCGAAGGCCGCGAGGTCGGTGCGGCGCACCTCGGCCAGCAGTTCGGTGAACGGCGTGGCCGGGTCGACCTCGGTCCGCAGCACCAAGGTGTTGACGAACATGCCGACCAGATCGTCGAGCGCCTGCTCACCACGTCCCGCGATCGGGGTGCCGATGCTGATATCGGAAGTGCTGGACAACCGGCTCGCCCACGCGGCGAGCGCGGCATGCACCACCATGAACAGGGTGGTGCCGTGCGAGCGGGCCAAGCCCTCGAGCGCGGTACGTATTTCCCCGTCGACCGCGAAATCGTGGGCGGCACCGGAATTGGACGCGATCTCCGGCCGCGGCCGGTCGGCCGGCAGGTCCAGTTGATCGGGCATATCCCGCAGCTGTTCGCTCCAGTAGGCGATCTGGTGGGCGGCCACCGATGCGGGGTCGTCCTCCGAGCCCAGCACCTCACGCTGCCACAGCGTGTAATCGGCGTACTGCACCGACAGCGGTTCCCAGCCGGGGTCCACGCCGCGGCTGCGGTCGTTGTAGGCGACGACGAGATCCCGGAGCAGCGGACGCGGCGAGAAGCCGTCGGCACTGATGTGATGTGCGACGAAGACGAGCACGTGGTCGCGCTCGGCCAGACGCAGCAGCGACACCCGGAACGGGAGCTCGGTCATGACGTCGAAGAGCGCCCCGGCCGATTCGACGATGCGGGCGGGCAGTTCTGCCTCGGTGACCGGCTCGGGATCGAGCGCGATATCCACCTCACCGGCCGGCAGCACCTGCTGGTGGCCGATACCGTCCACCTCCGGATACACGGTCCGCAGCACCTCGTGCCGCACCACCAGATCCGCGACGGCCGCGCGCAACGCGTCCATGTCCAGATCACCGGTCAACCGCACCGCCAGCGGAATGTTGTAGGCCGCGGACCGGTCGTCGAACCGGTTCAGGAACCACATCCGCTGCTGCGCCAGCGACAACGGCACCCGCTCCGGGCGCTCCCGTGGCGCCAGCACCGGCATACCGCCACGACCGGTGGCAGTCTCGGCAGCGGCGGCCAGCGCGGTGACGGTGGAGGCCTCGAACAGCATCCGCACCGGCACCTGCACGTCCAGCGCCGCGCCGAGCCGGGCCGCGGCCTGGGTCGCGATCAGCGAATTACCACCCAGAGCGAAGAAATCATCATCGGCACCGACCCGCTCGAGGCCGAGAATATCGGCGAACACACCGGCGACCACCTCTTCGATCGGGGTCGACGGCGCCCGGAACTCCCGGGCCTCGAACACCGGCGCCGGCAACGCCCTACGATCCAGCTTCCCCGAGGTGTTCAACGGGAACGCGTCCAACTCCATGACCACGGCCGGGATCATGTACACCGGCAACACATCACGCAGGGAATCCAGCAGTCCGCTGGAGACAATCTGCTCGCCCGGAGCCGGGACCACATAGGCGACCAACTGCTCACCCAAGTCAGAGGCAGCGACCGTGACCACGGCCTGGCTCACCACCGGCTGCGCCAGCAACGCCGACTCGATCTCACCCAACTCGATCCGCTGACCACGGAACTTCACCTGGAAATCGGTACGACCCAGGTATTCCAGCACCGGCAACGACTCGGCCCGACCCCCGACCTCGGTCTCGACCCGGCTCCACCGCACCAAATCACCCGTGCGATACATCCGCTCCGCGGGATCGAACGGACTCGCCACAAAACGATCCGCCGACAAATCCGGACGCGTCACATACCCACGAGCCAACTGATCACCCGCAAGATACAGCTCACCCACCACACCCGCAGGCACCGGCCGCAACCGCGAATCCAACACATACACACGCGAATTCCACTGCGGCACACCAATCGGCACACTACCGGTCTCAACACCCGTGGCCTGCCAATATGTAATCGACACCGCAGCCTCGGTCGGACCATACAAGTTATGCACCGCCGCACCGGAAATCGCATGCATCGCCGTCACCGTCTCCGGCGGCAACGCCTCACCGATCACGAACACATGCTCAAGACTGCGAAGGGATTCCGCCGGAGTATGCGCAGCGAACACACCCAACATCGACGGCACGAAATCGGTCACCGTCACCCGCTGCTCGGCAATAACCCGCGCCAAGTACTCGGTGTCCCGGTGCCCGTCCGGAGTCGCCACCACCAGATGAGCACCGGCAGCCAACGGCAGGAAGTAACCCCACAACGACACATCGAAGGTCGTCGCGGTCTTCTGCAGATACACATCCGAGGCGTCCAGCGGGTATTCCGCCAGCATCCACGCAACCTGATTACTGATCGCCGAATGCGGGACGGCGACACCCTTCGGACGCCCCGTGGAGCCGGACGTGAAGATCACATACGCCGTACTCGACGGTCGCACCGGCGACAACCGATCAGCATCGGTGACCTGCCCCGCGTTGAATCCATCGGTCTCGAGGGTGTCCAACGCCAGAACCGGCACACGCGCGTCTTCCGGCACCGCGCCGACATCGGTCGTGGTGGTCAGCACACACAGCGGCGACGCCGTATCCAGGATGTAGCCGATCCGCTCCGCCGGATGCGCCGGATCCAACGGCACATACGCACCACCAGCAGCCACCACCGCATACATACCGACCACGAGATCCAGCGACCGCGACACCAGCAACCCCACAAGGGTCTCCGGACCCACACCCTGCGCAATCAAATGCCGCGCGAGCCGATTCACCCGCCCCGCGAACTCGCCATAGGACAGACTCGTCCCCTCGAACGAGACCGCCACCCGATCCGGATACGCCGCCACCGCCGCATTGAACCCATCCAGCAACAACCCCGCCGGCAGCGCATGCTCGGTGGCATTCCACTCCGCCAGCACCCGGTCACGCTCGGATGGCGCCAGGATCTCCAGATCACCGACCGCGGTCTCCGGCGCCTCGACGACCTCACGCAGCAGGCGCGCGAACCGATCGACGAACCCTTCCACCGTGGCGTGATCGAACAGCGCCGTGGCATAGGTCAGATAACCCGAAACACCCTGCGGAACACCGTTTTCGTCGTAGGTGTCACCGAGGATCAGGTTCAAATCGAACTGCGAGATCCCGGCATCGACATCCACGCCCGACACCGTCAGACCCGGCAGTTCCAGACTCGACTGCGCCAGGTTCTGGAACGTCAGCCCCACCTGGAACAGCGGATGACGCGACTGCGAACGCGCCGGGTTGAGCACCTCCACCAGCCGCTCGAACGGCACATCCGCATGCGCGAACGCCGCGATATCGACCTCACGCTGGCGCGCCAACAGATCCGCGAACGACTCGCCACGATCGAGCTCGGTCCGGAACACCAGCGTGTTCACGAACATACCGATCAGGTCATCGAGGGCCGCTTCGCCGCGGCCGGCGACCGGCGTGCCGATGGTGATGTCGTCGGTACCGGACAGCCGCGACAACAGCACCGCCAAGGCGGAATGCACGACCATGAACAGAGTCGCGTTCTGCTGCTGCGCGACCCGCTGCAAACCGGCGTGGATCTCGGCATCGAGGGCAACCTCGACCCGGCTACCCGCGAACGACTGCACCGCCGGACGCGGCCGATCCATCGGCAGGTCCAGTTGATCCGGCACCCCGGCCAGCGCCGACTGCCAGTAACCGACCTGCTGTGCCGCGATCGATTCCGGATCGGACTCGTCACCCAGCAGCTCCCGCTGCCAGATGCTGTAATCCGCGTACTGCACCGGCAACGGCGCCCACCCCGGGGCCTCCCCGGTCACCCGTGCCGCATAAGCGGTCATCAGATCCCGGGTCAACGGGCCCACCGAGGAACCGTCTCCGGCAATGTGGTGGATCACCAGAGCCAGCACGAACTCGTCGGCCGTGCCGTCGACCTGGAACAGCGCCACCCGCAACGGCACCTCGCCCGTCACATCGAAACCGGCCGACATCAACTCGCCGACCGAAGCCACCACATCATCGGTGGACTCGACAGCGAGACCCCCGGCGATCACCTCCGCGACCGGCCGGACCTCCTGATACGGCACGCCGTCCGGACCCGCCGGGTAGCGGGTCCGCAATGTCTCGTGCCGTTCCAGCAGATCGGTGACCGCCTGCCGCAGCGCATTCACATCGAGATCGCCCGAAAGCCGGATCGCCAGCGGGAAGTTGTAGGCCGCCGATTCCTGGTCGAACCGGTTCAGGAACCACATCCGCTGCTGCGCCAACGACAACGGCACGAACTCCGGACGCGACTGCGGCACCAGGGCATTACGCCCGCCCGAACCCGCGTGCTGCTCCACCCGGACCGCCAGCCCGGCCACCGTCGACGCCTCGAACAGGGCGCGCACCGGCACCGTGGTGTTCAGCGCCTTACCCAGCCGCGCCGCGACCTGCGTCGCGACCAGAGAATTACCGCCGAGGGCGAAGAAATCGTCCGCCGCGCCGACCCGGTCCACACCGAGGACCTCGGCATAGATACCGGCCACGATCTCCTCGATCGGGGTCGAGGGCGCCCGGAACTCACGCGCCTCGAGTACAGGCTCCGGCAGAGCCTTACGATCCAGCTTCCCATTGACATTCAACGGCAGCGCATCGAGTTCCACGAATACCGACGGCACCATGTACGACGGCAACCGCTGCCCGAGTTCGGACTGGATACGCGCGGTGTCCAGGCCGGCTTCGCCGCCGGGCACCACGTACCCGACCAGCCGGTCCCCGGTCCGCGGATCCGCGGAGACCAGCACCGCGGCCTGCGCGACCTCGGGCAACGCCAGCAGCGCCGCCTCGATCTCCCCCAGCTCGATCCGGAAACCACGGACCTTCACCTGGAAATCGGACCGGCCCACATACTCCAGCTCACCGGCCGCCGTCCAGCGCACCACGTCGCCAGTGCGATACATCCGCTGCCCCGCCGCGAACGGATCCGCTACGAACCGGTCCGCGCTCAGATCCGGGCGTCCGAAATACCCGTCGGCCAACTGCACGCCCGCCAGATACAGCTCCCCGGTGACGCCGTCGGGGACCGGCTGCAACCGCGAATCCAGCACATAAACGCGCGAATTCCACTGCGGCACACCGATCGGGACCGCACGCTGATCGGCCTCGGTCACTTCGTGCGTGGTGATCGACACCGCCGCCTCGGTCGGACCGTAGAGGTTGAACAGCCGCGTGCCCGGAGAACGGGTGCGCATCTTCCGCGCGGTGGCCGCCGGCAGCGCCTCACCGATGGCGAGCACCTGCCGCACCGACTCGGACAGACCGGTGTCGGTGTTCAGCAACGCGTCCAGCATCGACGGAACGACCGTCAATGTGGTCACCCGTTCCCGGGCCATCAGCTCGTTCAGATACGACGGATCCCGATGCCCGTCGGCCTCGGCGATCACCAGCCGGCCACCGGACACCGCCGCCAGCCAGAACTCCCACACCGACGCGTCGAACGTCGCCGCGGTCTTCAGCAATACCGCATCCGTTGCGACCAGCCCGAACTCGGCGACGATGTATCGCAACTGGTTCGCGACCGCCGCATGCGGAACCGCCACACCCTTCGGGCGGCCCGTCGAACCGGACGTGAAGATCACATAGGCGGTATTCGACGGCCGCAGCGGTGCCACGCGCTCGGCATCGGTCACCGGTGCCGCGTCGAAATCATCGATATCGAGAGTGTCCACGGCCAGCGACGGGACGCCTGCGAGGAGGTTGTCACCATCAGCGCTGCTGGTCAGCACACACACCGGTGCCGCGGTGTCGAGGATGTAGCCGGTGCGCTCGGCGGGCTGATCCGGATCCACCGGAACGTACACACCGCCGGCGGTGGTGACCGCGTACATCGCGACCACCAGATCCACCGACCGCCGCATTCCCAGCACGACCCGATCCTGCGGACCGACACCCGTCGAAATCAGGTACCGGGCCAACCGGTTGACCCGGGCACCCAACTCCGCGTAAGTGATCGGGGAACCGTCGGCGGCGACCAGCGCGACCGCATCGGGCGTGGCCGCGACCGTCGCGTCCAGCAGCGACGCCAGGGTCGCCGCCGAATCCAGTTCCCGATCGGTGTCGTTACGGGCCGCCAGCGCCGCCCGTTCGGCCGGAGCCAGTATCTCCAGCTGTCCTACCGCGGTATCCGGTGCGGCGACGATCTCATTCAGCAAGCGGGCGAACCGGCCGGCGAATTCCTGTGCGGTGGCGTGGTCGAAAAGGTCGGTGGCATAGGTCAGATGACCGCGCACACCCTGCGGCGCACCATCGCGGTCGTAATCGTCCGCGACGATCAGATGCAGGTCGAACTGGGAGATCCCGGTGTCGACCTCCATCCCGGAGACCGTCAGGCCCGGCAGTTCGAGACTCGACTGAGCCAGGTTCTGGAACGAGAAACCGACCTGGAACAGCGGGTGCCGGGCCGTGGACCGCGCCGGGTTGAGCACCTCGACCAGCCGCTCGAACGGCACATCCGCATGCGCGAACGCCGCGATATCGACCTCACGCTGCCGCGACAACAGATCCGCAAACGACTCACCCCGATCCAACCGCGTCCGGAACACCAGCGTGTTCACGAACATACCGATCAAATCGTCCAGCGCCTGCTCACCACGACCCGCCACCGGCGTACCGATGGTGATGTCGTCGGTACCCGACAGCCGCGACAGCAACACCGCCAGCGCCGAATGCACCACCATGAACAGGGTCGCGTTCTGCTGCCGGGCGACCCGCTGCAATCCGGCATGGGTTTCGGCATCGATAGCGACCTCGACCCGGCCACCGGTGAACGACTGCGCAGCCGGGCGCGGCCGATCCGCCGGCAGATCCAGCTGGTCGGGTATACCGGACAGCGTCGACTGCCAGTAACCGACCTGCCGCGCCGCCAGCGACTCCGGATCGGTTTCGTCGCCGAGCAGTTCGCGCTGCCAGATGCTGTAGTCGGCGTACTGCACGGGCAGCGGCGCCCACCGAGGCACCTCGCCCGCGACCCGAGCGGCGTAGGCGGTCATCAGGTCCCGGGTCAAGGGCCCGGCCGACGAACCGTCACCGGCGATGTGGTGGACCACCATCGCCAGCACGAACTCACCGGAGACGGTCTCGCCGGTGGCCGCGGCCGTCGCGCCCACCTCGAACAACGCCATCCGCAACGGCACATCGGCCGTGACATCGAAGGTGGCCGACGCCAACTCAGTCACTGCCGCCACCACATCCGCGGCGGCGACCGCGCGCACCTGGAGTCGCGGCGTCGCCTGCGCGGCCGGAAGCACCACCTGCACGGGCCCGGAATCTGTCTCCGGGTACACCGTGCGCAGGACCTCGTGCCGGCCCACCACATCGGCGACCGCCGCGCGCAGCGCGGCGATATCGAGATCGCCCGACAACCCGATCGCCATCGGCAGGTTGTAGGCCGCCGACTGCTGATCGAACCGGTTCAGGAACCACATCCGCTGCTGCGCCAGCGACAACGGCACCCGCTCCGGGCGCTCCCGCGGCGTCAGCGCCGGCAGGTCTCCCCGGCCGGTGGCGGTCTCGGCCGCGGCGGCCAGCGCCGCCACGGTGGACGCCTCGAACAGCATCCGCACCGGCACCTGGGTATCCAAGGCCGCACCCAAACGCGCCGCGACCTGGGTCGCGATCAGCGAGTTACCACCGAGGGCGAAGAAGTCGTCATCCGCGCCGACCCGCTGCACACCGAGGACCTCGGCGAACACACCGGCCACGATCTCCTCGATCGGAGTCGACGGGGCCCGGAACTCCTTGGCCTCGAACACCGGCGCCGGCAAGGCCTTACGGTCCAGCTTCCCGGAGGTGTTCAACGGGAACGCGTCCAGCTCCATGACCACGGCCGGGATCATGTACACCGGCAACACATCACGCAGCGCATCCAGCAGTGCCGTGGAATCGACCTGCGCACCGGGCGCCGGCACCACATAGGCGACCAACTGCTCACCCAGATCAGAAGCCGCAACCGTCACCACGGCCTGGCTCACCACGGGCTGGGCCAGCAACGCCGACTCGATCTCACCCAACTCGATCCGCTGACCACGGAACTTCACCTGGAAATCGGTACGACCCAGATACTCCAGCACCGGCACGCCGCCCACCTGCTGCCACCGCACCAGATCACCGGTCCGGTACATCCGCTGACCGGCATCGAACGGACTCGCCACAAAACGATCCGCCGACAAATCCGGACGCGTCACATACCCACGAGCCAACTGATCACCCGCAAGATACAGCTCACCCACCACACCCGCAGGAACCGGCCGCAACCGCGAATCCAACACATAGACACGGCTGTTCCACTGCGGAACACCAATCGGCACACTACCGGTCTCAACACCCGTGGCCTGCCAATACGTAATCGACACCGCAGCCTCGGTCGGACCATACAAGTTATGCACCGCCGCACCGGAAATCGCGTGCATCGCGGTCACCGTCTCCGGCGGCAACGCCTCACCGATCACGAACACATGCTCGAGCGACGGGACAGAACCCGCCACAGTATGGGCAGCGAACACCCCGAGCATCGACGGCACGAAATCGGTCACCGTGACATTGCGCTCGGCGATCGTCCGCGCCAAGTACTCGGTATCACGATGACCATCCGGCGTCGCCACCACAAGATGAGCACCCGCAGCCAACGGCAGGAAATAACCCCACAACGACACATCGAACGTCGTCGCCGTCTTCTGCAAATACACATCCGAAGCACCCAGCGGATATTCCGCCAGCATCCACGCAACCTGATTACTGATCGCCGAATGCGGAACCGCCACACCCTTCGGACGACCCGTCGACCCGGACGTGAAGATCACATACGCGGTATTCGACGGCCGCACCGGCGACACCCGATCCGCATCGGTCACCTGGGAGTCGGCGTGCCCGGAGACATCCAGACTGTCCAACTTCAGCACCGGGACACCCGCGTCTGCGGGCACCGCACCCGCATCAGCCGTAGTGGTCAACACACACAACGGCGAAGCCGTATCCAGGATGTAGCCGATCCGCTCCGCCGGATGCGCCGGATCCAGGGGCACATACGCACCACCCGCAGCCACCACCGCATACATACCCACGACCAGGTCCAGCGACCGGGAAACCAGCAAACCCACCAGGGTTTCCGGACCCACACCCTGCACGATCAGATGACGGGCGAGCCGATTCACCCGACCCGCGAACTCACCATAGGACAGACTCGTCCCCTCGAACGAAACCGCCACCCGATCCGGATGCGCCACCACCGCGGCATTGAAACCATCCAGCAACAGTCCGGCCGGCAGCGCATGCCCGGTGGCATTCCACTCCGCCAGCACCCGAGCACGCTCCACCGGGGCGAGAATCTCCAGATCACCGACCGCGGTCCCCGGCGCCTCGACGACCTCACGCAGCAACCGCACGAACCGGTCCGCGAAACCTTCCACCGTGGCGTGATCGAACAGATCCCGGGAGTACGAGAGTTCGCCGAGCATACCAGCGTCGGTTTCCTCGCCCATGCCGCGGAGATTGATCGAGAGATCGAACTTCTCCAGGCCCGTTTCGAAATCGACGGGCGCCACCCGCAGGTCCGGCAATTCGAAATGCCGGTCCGGCAGGTTCTCGAACGACAACGCGACCTGGAAAATCGGATGCCGCGCCTGCGAACGCGCCGGGTTCAGCACCTCGACCAGACGCTCGAACGGCACATCGGCGTGCGCGAACGCCTGCAGATCGGTATTCCGGACCTCGGCCAGTAGTTCGGCGAAGCCCATCCCGCTACGGACCTGGGTTCGCAGCACCAGGGTGTTGACGAACATGCCGACCAGGTTCTCCAGTGCGGCATCACCACGACCGGCCACCGGGGTACCGACGGCGATATCGGATTCTCCGGTCATGCGCGCCAGCAATACGGCCAGCGCGCTGTGCACGACCATGAACGGTGAAGCATTGTGCCGGCGGCCCAGTTCCACCACCCGGCGACGGAGCTCCGGGCCGATCACGAACGAGTGGACCCCACCCTGGAAGGAGGACACGGCCGGTCGCGGCCGGTCGGCGGGCAGTACCAGCTCGTCGGGCAGCCCGGCCAATTCCTGTTTCCAGTACCGGACCTGGCCGGAGATCAGCGAATCGGGGTCATCCTCCGAACCCAGCACTTCGCGCTGCCACAACGCGTAATCCGCGTACTGCACCGAGAGGTTCACCCACGCCGGGGGCTCCCAGCTGATCCGGGCCGCGTAGGCGGCCATCACATCCCGGGCCAACGGCCCCATCGACCAGCCGTCGGCGGAAATATGGTGCACGACCATACCGAGGACGTATTCGGTCTCGTCGATCTCGAAGAGCCGGGCGTGCAGCGGCACTTCGACGGTGACGTCGAAGGCCATCGTCGCCAGATCGATCAGATGATCGATCAGCTTGTCCTCGCGGATCCGGAACGGAGTCAGGTCCGGAACCACCTGGGCCGCGTCCAGGATCACCTGGACGGGTGCGCGGCCGGTATCCGGGAACACGGTACGCAGGGATTCGTGCCGGTCGATCACATCGATGAAGGCCACCTGTAGGGCTGCCACATCGAGATCGCCGGACATCCGGATCGCGATCGGGATGTTGTTGACCGCCGATTCGGTGTCGTACCGGTTGAGGAACCACATCCGCTGCTGCGCCAGCGACAGCGGGATCTCCTCCTGGCGGCTGCGCGCCACCAGCGCCTGGCGCGCACCCTCACCGACATGCGACTCGATCCGCGTGGCCAGCGCCATCACCGTCGAGGCCTCGAACAGGGTGCGTACCGGGACGCGGGTATCGAGCGCGGCGCCGAGCCGCGCGGCGACCTGGGTCGCGATCAGCGAGTTGCCGCCCAGCTCGAAGAAATCGTCGTCGATACCGACCCGCTCGACGCCGAGCACCTCGGCGAAGATCCCGGCCACGATCTCCTCGATGGGGGTGACCGGGGCCCGGAAGGTATGCGACCGGAACTGCGGCACGGGCAGCGCCCGGCGATCCAGTTTCCCGGCCGGGGTCAGCGGGATCTCGTCGAGCACCATGATCGACGAGGGCACCATGTAGGCGGGCAGCCGTTCCTGGACGTGCGCGGCCAGGGCCGAAGTGTCGACCGACTTCCCCGACGCGGGAACGACGTAGGACGCCAGCGACATCGCGCCGGAGACACTCTCGTGCCCGACGGTCACCGCGAAGTCGACGGTGTCGTGCGAGGTGAGCGCGGAATCGATCTCACCGAGCTCGATCCGGAAACCGCGAACCTTCACCTGGAAGTCGTTGCGGCCCACATATTCCACGACCAGTGAACCGGCCCGGTCCCGCCGCCAGCGCACCACGTCGCCGGTGCGGTACAGCCGGCCGCCGGGCTCGCCGTACGGGTCGGCGACGAATCGACCGGCGGTCAACGCGGGCCGGGCGTGGTAGCCCCGGGCCAGCTGGATACCGCCGACATACAGCTCGCCGGTGACACCTTCCGGCACCGGGTTCAACCGGCCGTCCAACACCAGTGCCCGCATACCGCGCACCGGGCCACCGATGGTGACCGGATCGCCGGGGCGCAGCCGGTCACTGATATTGGTGGCGACGGTGGCCTCGGTGGGGCCGTAGGCATTGAAGAGAGAGCGGTCCGAGGTCGCCGTCCAGCGGGCGGCCAGTTCCGGCTGGACCGCCTCGCCGCCGGTGATGACAACCCGGACGTCCGACATCGCGTCGAGATCGAGTGAGGCGAGCACCGACGGGGTCAGGAAGGCGTGGGTCACCCCCGTTGTCTCGATCAGGTCGGCCAGTTCGGCACCGCCGAACATCATCTGCGGCACGATGACCAGGGTGCCGCCCGCGCCGACGGCCAGCAGCAGTTCCAGCACCGAGGCGTCGAACGACGGGGAGGCGAAAGCCAGGGCCCGGGTGGACGAGTCGAGGCCGAAACGCTGCACCTGTTCGGTACTGAAGTTGTGCAGACCCGCGTGGGTGACCGCGACGCCCTTCGGCACACCGGTCGATCCCGAGGTATAGATCATGTACGCCGTATTCGCGGTGCGCAGCGGTACGCGCCGATCGGCGTCGGTGATCGGCGCCGCCGAACTGGCCATGATCTCGGCGGCGAATTCCGGATCGTCCAGGTCGATCCAGCCGCCGGCCAGCTCGGGCAGGTCGGGAAGTTCGGCTTCCTCGGTGATACCCAGGGCCACGCCGGAATCGGTGACCATATGGATGATCCGGTCGGCCGGGTAGGTCGGATCGATGGGCACCAGGACGGCACCGGATTTGGCGATGGCCCACAGGACCAGCTGGTAACGCCACGACCGGCTCAGCGCCAGGGCGATCGTGAGCTCCGGCCCGGCGCCCCGCTCGATGAGGACCCGGGCCAGCTGATTGGACGCGGTGTCGAGTTCGGCGTAGGTGTGCGACTCGTAGTCGGCGATCACCGCGATACCGTCGGGATCGGTCTGCGCCGCGGCGTTCAGCAGTTCCGGCAGTGTCCGGGGTGTCTCGGCCGGGCCGCCGCTGCGAGTGGTGAGCTCGGCGCGCTCGGCATCGTCCATGATCTCGATCCGCTCGAGCCGGATCTGCGGCTCGGTGACGATCACGGACAGCAGGCGCTGCCAGCGGGTCACGAAGGATCGGACGGTGGACTCGTCGAACAGGTCGGTGGCATAGGAGAGCACCAGGTCCATACCGGTCGGCTCACCGTGGGTACCGCGCTTCTCGGTGACCGTCCAGACCAGGTCGAATTTGGCGATATCGAGATCGATCTCGGCCGCGCTGACCGACAGTCCGGGTATCTCCAGGGCCGCGTGCGAGAGCTCCTGGAACGAGAGCATCACCTGCACCAGCGGATGCGCGGCCTGCGAACGCGACGGGTTCACCAGCTCCGCGATCCGCTCGAAGGGCACATCCGCGTTCGCGAACGCCGCGAGGTCCCGTTTACGGGTAGCGGACAGCAGCTCGGCGAATGTCTGCCCGCCGTCCACCTCGGAGCGCAGCACCAGGGTGTTGACGAACATACCGATCAGGTCGTCCAGGGCGGCCTCACCGCGCCCGGCGACCGGTGTACCCACGCCGATATCGGTGCTACCCGACAGCCGGGCCAGCAGCACTGCCAGGGACGCGTGCAACACCATGAACAGAGTGGCGCCCTGTTCCCGCGCCAGCGCGTCCAGCCGGGCGTGCATCTCGACGTCGATTTCGAGGGGGACGCGGCCGCCTCGGAAACTCTGCATCGGGGGCCGCGGCCGGTCGGTGGGCAGTCCCAGCTGGTCGGGCAGGCCCGCCAACTGCTCACGGTGGAAGGCGATCTGGCGGGCGGCGATGGATTCCGGATCCGATTCCGAACCCAGCATCTCGCGCTGCCAGATGCTGTAGTCGAGGTACTGCACCGGCAGGGCGGGCAGTTCCGGGGCCGAGCCGGCCGCCCGCGCCAGATACGCGGCGGCGAATTCGCGCGACAGCGGTCCCATCGACCAGCCGTCGGCGGCGATATGGTGCAGTACGAAGGCCACGGCGAATTCCGGGCGTCCGTGCGCGCGACCACCCGAGACCTCGTAGATCCGCCAGCGGAACGGCAGTTCGTGGGTCACATCGAAACCGGTGGCCGCGAATTCGGCCAGCGCGGCGGGCAGTTCCGCCACATCGATCGACTCCACCGGAGCATCGGTTCGGAGCTGATCGATCGGCAGCACCAGCTGGTAGCCGCCGTCCTCGGATTCGGGGTAGATGGTCCGCAGCGACTGCTGCCGGGCCATCACATCGTTGAGGGCCGCCTGCAGTGCCGCCAGATCCACTCGGCCGTGCATGCGAATCACGAACGGCACGTTGTAGGCCGGGATGGTGGGATCGAACTGGTTGATGTACCAGAGGCGTTGCTGCGCCGGCGAAAGCGGCACCCGCTCCACGACCTCGCCCGTGGGCAGGACCTGGCTGGGGCGCGGCTGCGGGACCAGCGGCAGTCGGGCGCCCCTCTCGTGCTGTGTATCGAGACGCACCGCCAACGCCGCCACCATCGGTGCCTCGAACAGGATGCGCACCGGCACCCGGGTATCCAGCGCCGCACCGAGGCGGGCCGCGGCCTGGGTCGCGATCAGCGAGTTACCACCGAGCGCGAAGAAATCGTCATCCACACCGATCCGCGCGACACCGAGTACCTC
This sequence comes from Nocardia sp. NPDC050193, assembly GCA_040674215.1. Lineage (GTDB taxonomy): Bacteria > Actinomycetota > Actinomycetes > Mycobacteriales > Mycobacteriaceae > Nocardia. Next base: position 14,438 of record JBFARE010000043.1, read on the forward strand.
GGCGAAGACACGTGCCACGATCTCCTCGATCGGGGTCGACGGCGCCCGGAATTCCCGGGCCTCGAACACCGGCGCCGGCAACGCCTTACGGTCCAGCTTCCCGGAAGTGTTCAACGGGAACGCGTCCAGCTCCATGACCACGGCCGGAATCATGTACACCGGCAACACATCACGCAGCGCATCCAGCAGCGCACCGGAGTCGACCTGCGCACCGGGCGCCGGAACGACATAGGCGACCAACTGCTCACCCAGATCAGACGCGGCAACCGTCACCACGGCCTGGCTCACCACCGGCTGCGCCAGCAACGCCGACTCGATCTCACCCAACTCGATCCGCTGACCACGGAACTTCACCTGGAAATCGGTACGACCCAGATACTCCAGCACCGGCTGGCTATCACCGTCCGAATCGACAGTGACGTAATTCCAGCGCACCAGGTCACCGGTGCGATACATGCGCCGACCGGCATCGAACGGACTCGCCACAAAACGATCCGCCGACAGATCCGGCCGGGTCACATAACCGCGGGCCAGCTGATCACCGGCCAGATACAGCTCGCCCACCACACCTGGGGGCACCGGCCGCAATCGCGCATCCAGTACGTAGACACGGCTGTTCCACTGCGGCACGCCGATCGGCACACTGCCGGCCTCGCCGCCCGTGGCCTGCCAATACGTGATGGTGACCGCGGCCTCGGTCGGGCCGTACAAATTATGCACGGTCGCATCGGAAATCGCGTGCATTGCCGTCACGGTCTCCGGCGGCAACGCTTCACCGACTGCGAATACACGCTCGAGCGACGGAATCGACCCCGCCGCGGTATGCGCGGCGAATACACCCAGCATCGACGGGACGAAGTCCGTCACTGTGACGTTCTGCTCGGCGATCGTCCGCGCGAGATATTCGGTGTCCCGGTGGCCGTCCGGGGCCGCGACCACCAGCCGCGCACCCGCCGCCGGCGGCAGGAAGTAACCCCACAGCGAGACATCGAACGTCGTCGCCGTCTTCTGCAGATACGCGTCCGAGTAATCCATCGGATACTGCGCCAGCATCCACGCGACCTGGTTCACGATCGCCGACTGCGAGACGGCCACCCCCTTGGGGCGGCCTGTGGAACCCGATGTGAAGATCACATAGGCCAGATTCGACCCGTGCAACGGCGCTCGCCGATCGGCATCGGAAAGCGCCGTATCCGCGTACCCGGACAGATCGATCTCGTCGGCCACCACCACCGGACAGTGCGCCGTGGCGAACGCATCCGCGCTACTCGTCAGGACGCACAGCGGCGCGGCGGTATCGAGCACGTAGTCGATCCGCTCGGCCGGATGATCCAGATCCAGCGGCACATACGCACCACCCGCGGTGACGACCGCGTGGATGGCCACCACCAGTTCGGCCGACCGGCGCATCGCTATGGCCACCGGCGTTTCCGGGCCCACCCCGGCTTCGACCAGATGGCGCGCCAGCCGATTGACCCGGCCCGCGAATTCGGCATAGGTGAGTGTCCGGCCCTCGGCGACAACCGCGATCGCGTCGGGTGTACGCGCCGACTGTTCGGCGAGCAGATCGGGGAGGGTGACATTCGGTACCGCTCGCGCCGAATCGTTCCACTCCACCAGGGCCCGGGTGCGTTCGGCCGCGGTGGGCAGGTCCAGCCCCCACACCGCCGTATCGGTTCCGGCGGCGAGGAATCGGTCGAAGAAGTCCAGGAAACGTGTGTGGTGCCGGTCTGCCTCGGCGGTCGAGTAGAGATTGGGATTGAACTCGAAGTCGAGATTCAGCCGGGTGCCGCGCATCGACTGATAGAGGTTGACACTGAGATCGTTGATGATGCCGGTGGTCAGCACCTGTAGGGTGCCGACCGTTTCGCCGAGGACGATCTCGTCGTCGAACAGCATGATGTTGACCAGCGGACCGAAGGTTGTAGTGGTCGCGCCCGCGTCGCGGCGGATGTCCTCGCTCCGATAGCGCTGGTGGCGCAGGGCCCCCGCCACTTCCAGCTGGACCTGCCGCAGCAGCTCCGCCACCGTGGTGTCGTATCCGACGCGCAACCGCAGCGGCACGATATTCGACATCACGCCGGCCGAGCGGCGCATGGCCGCCGTGACCCGCGCGGTGACGGGCAGACTCAGGATCACTTCGTCGGTGCCGTTGACCTGAGCCAGGTAGGCGGCGAAGGCGGCCAGCAGCTCCTGGGCCGAGGTGGAATCGCGCCGAGCCAGGGCCGCGTCCAGCGCGGCCTGCCGGTCGTCGGTGAACGCCGCGCGCCGCACTCCCTTACGCGCGGCGGGTGGAGCCGTCCGGCCGGTGAGACCGTTGCCCGCTTCGAGTCCCGTGACGCGTTCGGCCCAGTACTCTTTGTCCGCTTCGAACCGAGTACTGCCGCGATAGGCGATCTCCTGCTCGTACAGCGTGCCCAACGTCGCGGCCTTGGCGGGCGCCGGTTCGGTCCCGTTCCGATAAGCCGTGTACAGTTCGGCGACCCGGTTCACGGCGGTCATCGCGCCGAGACCGTCGATCGCGATGTGATGGACGCGCGAGTACCAGTACCAGTGCTGGTCGCCCAGTTGCAGGGCGTAGAAGGCGGCCAGCCGATCCCGGGTCAGATCCAGGGGACGGCTGTACTCGGTGTGCATCCATTCCTGGGCGGCGGCGACCGGATCGTCGGCCTCACGCAGATCGACGTAGCCGACCCGCTCGTGGTCGGCGATCGAATAGTCCACCCACTGCAGTGGCTCGCCGTCACGTTCGACGATGCGCAGAAGGGAGGAACGCATCTCGAAGGAGGCGGCCACCACGGCCCGGCTCAGGGTGTCGACATCGAGCTCACCGCGCAACTCGGCGTACTGCGCGATATTGATCGGAACCTGCGGGTCCAGGTACTGCGCATACCAGATGCCCAGCTGCGCGGGCGACAGGGGGAACAGGCTCCCGTCCGTGGCTGCTGCGCCACTGTCCGTACCGTTCCCGCCGTTGTCCAGCCGGTCCAACCGTAACCTCGCTTCCGGAACGCACGCGTGCGCTTCCCGTCAACACCCGGATTGCGACGCGCACCGCCGACAGCGCGGCAACCGCGGTTCCAGGCCCACTTCTTGTTTGCTCAGGCAGAAATGTCCATCGGAGTTATCCGTTTGTGAAGCCGGAGCCGTTACATCGGGTGCCCCGTACCACCCGGCACACCCGGTGCCCCATGCCACTGTGCCATCGCACCCGGGCGTCGACTCCTGACCACCGATCCAATCTACCGAAGCACGGCCGTGTCACCAACCGGGTTCGGCGACGGCGCCACCGGTCAGGCGGCGGTTTCCGGGTGCCCCCCGGGCAGTCCGGCCACCTCACCCTCATCCGCCCTGGTGACTGCGGTCACGCGTCGGGTCGTAAAGGTGCGATTGCGCACAATCGGTTCCGGGGTCCAGCGCCCGCCCGACCAGGATCACCGCCGCCCGTGAAAGCCCCGCCGCCTCGACCCGATCCGCGATATCGGCCAGTGTGCCGCGCAACACCATCTGGTCCGGTTGGCTCGCGCGGTAGACCACCGCCGCCGGGCAGCCCGGCCCGTAGTCCGCGACGAGCTCTTGCGCGAGCTGCCGGATACGGGTGATCGCCAGGTGCAGCACCAGCGTGGCCCGCGTACGCGCGAACCCCGCCAGTGCCTCGGTCTCCGGCATCGCGGTCGACCGGGCTCGCGTCCGGGTGAGCACCACCGACTGCGCGACCTCGGGCACGGTCAGCTCCGTACCCAGCAGGGCCGCCGCGGCCGCATAGGCGGGCACACCCGGGGTGATATCCCACGGCACCCCGGCGGCATCGAGCCGGCGCGTCTGTTCGGTGAGGGCGGAGTAGAGAGACGGATCACCCGAGCACAACCGCGCCACCTCGCGGCCCGCCGCTGTGGCGCGCACCATATGCGCCGTGATCTCGTCGAGGTCGAGCCGCTGGGTATCGATGAGTTCGGTGGCCGGCGCACAGTGACCGAGCACCTCGGGATCCAGGTAGGTGCCCGGGTACAGGCACACCGGACACCGCCGCAGCAGCTCCACCGCGCGCACCGTCAGCAGATCCGCGGCGCCGGGGCCGGCGCCGATGAAGTGCACAGTCATGGGTGGGAGTGTAGGCACCGGCCGGTGCCGGGCCGGCCCCCGCGTACCCGGCCCGGGCCGGCCCCCGCGTACCCGGCCCGGGCCTGCCCGGCGGAGGCGATCGCGACCAGCGGTACGCCGGGTCTCCAGTGATTCGACGCGGCCGATCCGCACCCCGCTCCGCGCCCGGTACCGGGCGTCCCGGTCAGCTCCCCACGGCGTCGAAGAAAGCGATGACCTTGGTCGGCTGTACCCGGACCAGGAGTTCGCCCGGCACCCCGTTACGCCGTCCGAACTCGTCGGCGCGGGCGGTACCCATATAACGCCCGCCGATCGCGGTCGCCGACCGCAGCAACTCGGCCGGATCCTCCGACAGGGTGACCGTGCCCTGGATCTGTACCGCCGCGTAGGGGGGCTCCTCGAGGTCCACCACCATCGCGATGCGAGGGTCGCGCTGCAGCGCTTTCCCCTTGGCGGTCTCCTTGCCGGTGTTGAAAACGATCTCGTCGCCGTCGAGCAGGAACCACACCGGCGTCACCAGCGGACGCCCGTCGCTCGCGGTGAACGCCACTTTGGCGGTTCGGGTTCCGTAACTGAGGAATTCACGCACCTTGGGGTCGGAAAGTGAGGCCATACGGATAAGCCTAGGGCGGGCGGAGCCGATTACCTCGCCTACGGCCCCGCGGGTCGGAACCCTCGTGACCCCGGATTCCCCCGCTCCTCGGCCGCGCCCCTCCGCTTCGTCGGACCGGACCCACGTGGGCCCGACCACCCAGACCGGCTGTTCGTACGGAACGGAGGTGTGTGCGAACGCTCGCCGGGGTGGGTGGGCCACCGCACCGCCCGCGCCCCGAGGTCGTCCATCTCCGGACTGCGGACCGCAGGCAGGGCACCGATGTCACACCCGGGTAGCCCGCGTCGTCGACGCAGTGTGCGCCGGGATTGCACCGGCAGGAGAGAAAGGTTCGCCATGGACATGGCCTACTACATCGTCGCCGTGCTGACCGCCCTGTGGGTCGGTTTCTCGGGTTACTCGCTGTTCGCGAAGAAGCAGTTCGTGGTCGAATCGCTCGAACAGTACGGTGTGCCGCAGTCGTGGTGGAATCGGCTGGCGCTGGCCAAGAGCGCCGGAGCGCTGGGATTGCTCGCCGGTTTCGCAGTACCCGCCCTCGGCGTGGCCGCGGCCGTCGGTCTGATCGCCTACTTCCTCGGCGCGACCGCGACGGCGCTACGCGCGCGTTCGTACAAGACCGCGGTGTTCCCCCTGCTCTATCTGGCTCCGGTCCTGGCCACGCTGGTCCTGCAACTGGCCCGGTGAGGCGACCGGCCGCCACCACCGCGCGACCCAGCGGCGGCATCGGGCCATTGCCGAATGCGCTCCCGCCGACCGGGCTGCCCCCGAAATAAACCTCGCGAAAGCACCGATGCCGTGACCGCCCCGGGGTGATACTCCGTGTGGCCCCTCGCCGGGGCCGGAGCGTGTGAGGAGTCGGCGATGAGTGTGGTGGACAGGCCCGAGAAAGCCGACGGGACCTCGCCGCCGGACCGGTCCGGTTTGCGCCGGGTGGTCGCCGCCTCGATGGCGGGGACCGTGGTCGAATGGTACGAGTTCTTCCTCTACGGCACCGCCGCGACGCTGGTGTTCGGCAAGATCTTCTTTCCGGAATCCGATAGCGAACTCGACGCGATCCTCAAGGCTTTCCTCACCTATGCCGTGGGTTTCGCCGCCCGCCCGCTCGGCGGAGTCGTGTTCGGCCATTTCGGCGACCGCTACGGCCGCAAACGGCTACTGCAGTTCAGCCTGATCCTGGTGGGTGCCTCGACCTTCCTCATGGGCTGTTTGCCGACCTACGGCCAGATCGGTTACGCGGCGCCGGTACTGCTGGTGCTGCTGCGATTCCTGCAGGGTTTCGCGGTCGGCGGGGAATGGGGCGGTGCGGTGTTGCTGGTGGCCGAGCACAGCCCGAACCGGAGTCGCGGTTTCTGGGCGAGCTGGCCGCAGGCGGGCGTGCCGGGCGGAAACCTGCTGGCCACCCTGGTCCTGCTGGCCCTCACCGCGACCCTGTCCGACGACGCCTTCCTCTCGTGGGGCTGGCGGATCGCGTTCTGGTTGTCGGCGGTGGTCGTACTGATCGGCTATTACGTGCGCACCAAGGTGAGCGACGCCCCGATCTTCACCGCCGCGCGGCGCGAGGCCGAACAGGTGCGGTCCTCGTCCTTCAGCGCCGTCGAAGTATTGAAGCGGTATCCGCGGGGTGTGTTCACCGCGATGGGCCTGCGCTTCGGCGAGAACATCATGTACTACCTGGTCGTCACCTTCACCATCACGTATCTGAAGGTGCGCGAGGGTATGGCCACCGACGACATCCTGTGGTGGCTGCTCGCCGCGCATGCGGTGCACTTCGCGGCGATTCCGCTGGCCGGCACGCTGGCCGACCGGCTCGGCCGGCGACCGGTCTACCTGGCCGGTACCGTCGCGGCCGGTGCCTGGGGTTTCTTCGCCTTCCCGATGATGGACACCGGCAACGGCTGGATCATCACCGCCGCGATCATGCTCGGTCTCATCGCGCACGCCGGGATGTACGCCCCGCAGCCCGCCGTCATGGCGGAGATGTTCCCGACGCGGATGCGGTACTCCGGGGTGTCGCTGGGCTACCAGGTGACCTCGATCGTCGCCGGTTCGCTGGCCCCGGTGATCGCGGTGAAACTGCTCGAGGTCTTCGATTCGGCGGTACCGAGCGCGCTGTATCTCGCGGCCGCGGCCGCGGTCACCGCCGTCGCGGTGCTGGTGGCACGGGAGACGAAGGGCTTCGATCTGACCGATATCGATCGGGCCGACGTCGCCCGCGACCGAGCGGCGAACATCCGGCGCTGAAATACGGCCGCAAGAAGCTGCTGTCGGTCTATCAGCGCAGATCAGGACCTACCGACCTCCCGTGGTGGGTCCATGTGCCTGAGCTCGGTCCAGCCGATCCAGTCCCGCTCCCGCAGTAGCTCGGTCAGGCGACGAGCCGGCGGCCAGGTCTCGAACGCCAGTGTGTCCAAAAGCTCGACCAGAGGTGCCTAGAGATCGGCAGTGTTGAGATAGTGTTCGCCCCGCGTGTCCGCCAATCGCCTGATGTACGAGGCCATCTTGTCGGCCAAATCGGCAAGGCTTCGGTCATCGGGCTGATCCAGCGCCTCGCCCAATGTCGGATAGAAATCGATGAGCGCGGGGTCGCCTATCTGTTCCCACTTGCGGGTGATCCACTCCGAAACCCGTTCCGGCGACCACGCGACCAGCGGGACCCAGCCGTCACGTTCGACCTGGATGATCCGCTCGTCGACGCCGAGGGCGCGCAGCCGGTCGAGAAACCCGACCAACTGCGGAGGCAGCGCGAGATTGTCCCCGGCGGCGAGGCCGGCGATCCGGCCGCGTAGCCGCTGCCGCTTCCGGATCTCTGCCCGCAATCGCTCGTCGATATCCGCGATCGCCGGCGTGGAGGAGGTTGACCCTGCGTCGAGGTCAACTCCCGCCGCACCGAGACAGTACGGCGCACCCTACCCAGCGGCGTCCGGCCGGGCAGTGCCGGATTCAGGCGAAGAGTTCGTCGAGGGTGGTGGCGGTCAGCACCCGAGCCGTCCAGATGCGGACCCGGGCGGGGTCGGCCGAGCGGATACGGTCGGCCACCGCGTCGGGCACCGGCCCGAATTTCGCGGTCAGCAACTCGAGCAGCGCCTCGATACGACCGCGCGCTTCACCGCGTGCCTCGCCGCGTGCCTCGCCGCGTGCCTCACCGCGTGCCTCGATGATTTCTGCTGTGGTCACTATCGCCTCCTTCGCTCGCGGGCCGAGCCGTTCGAAGACCGCCGCAAGATCGGCCTCGGCTGTCTCACCGACCGTCATGATGTAGGTCAGGACGGTCAGGTAGTCGCCGAGCGAATCCGGGCCGGTGTCGAGGGCGCGGAGGTCCTCGAGCCAGTCCAGCATATCGTGTCCCAGCCGCCCGTTTCTGGGTGCGATGCGCTGCAGGACCAGGAGGACCCTGGCCGCGGGGGTGAGGTCGCGTTCACGCAGGGCGGCGAGGTCGAGCACGGCGATATCGTCGAGCAGGAACCGCAGCCGTGGAAGGTGAGGACCGAGGGCCTCGCGGGCGGCGGGGTCGACATCGAGCAGGTCGGCGAGTTCGGTGGGGTGCGCCGGCGACCAGCGGGTGCCATCGGCGGCGTTGTGCACGACCAACGGGATGATCACGGGCAGTGTCGTGGATTTTTGGTTGTCGATGAGGTGCTGGCGCCAGATGGCGACCATGTATTCGAGCATGCGGAAGGCCATGAACCGGTCGCTGCTGGATTGGTGTTCCATCAGCAGATACACATAGGCGGGATGCCCGTCGAGGTGGGTGCGGAACAGCAGGTCGCTGAACCGGTTACGTAGGTCGGAATGCACGAAGCTGCCCGGCTGCAACTGTAGAGCGGTCCAGTCCAGGCGGGTGCTGATCGACTCCGGTAGCGCGGCACGTAGTTCGGAGGCGGCGTTGGTGGGGCGGGACATCACTTTGCGGAAATACGCGTCGTGCGGGTTGGACCGCTGTTCGGTCATGCGGCGACTCTATGACCAGCAGCCGACAGGCAGCCAATGGGACGAATCGCCGGCGCATACGCTCGGCCCGGTCAGCATTATTTATCCAGCCCGGCACGGGACCGGTTACTCAGTCGGGCAGGTTGCCGGTGAGCGCGGCAAGAGCCATCGCGCGCAGCACGGCGCGGCTGCGGTCCCGGGCCGGGGCGGCGCTGTGCGGGGTGGAGTTGAGGAGGCCGAAGACCGCGTGGGCCTGTACCCGGGCGGTCTCCTCGGTGAGGCCGGGTGTCATCTCGCACAGCACCCCGACCCACACCTCCACATAGCGGCGCTGGGTGCGTCGGATCTCGCGGCGGGCGGGTAACGGCACATTGTCGAGGTCGCGGTCCTGGATGCGGATGAGTTCGGGTTCGCCGAGCGCGAAGTCGAGGTGGAATTCCACCAGCCCGGCGAGCGCCTGCCGGGGTCCGGCCGCGTCGGCGGCGACAGCGCTGCCGCCGTCGAGCAGCCGGCGGCTGATGCCCATCAGCAATTCGACCAGCAGCGCCTCCTTGTTGGGGAAATGCCGGTACACCGCGGGACCGCTGATCCCGACCGCGGCGCCGAGATCGTCGAGCCGCATACCGAGGTAGCCGCGTTCGGCGATGAGCCGCGCCCCGGCGACGATCAGCTGGCCGCGCCGCTGCTGTTTCAGCAGTTCGCGACGGGTCGGGGTGGCAGAATCGGCACTGGTCACCCGTACTCCTTTCACCAGCTCTGGACAACTCGGTTAGTCAAGATTAACCTCAATTCCAGTTATCAGCGATTAACTCAGACGTCAGGATGACGCGATGACCCGCACCGCGAGCCCAGCGCCCGCCACCCGGTCCGACTCCGATAACCGGACCGCGAATCTCGCCCTGGCCGAGCAGTTGCGTCACCGTCTCGCCGAGACCGCCCGGGACGGTCCGGAGAAGGCACGGCAGCGCCATATCGCCCGCGGCAAACTTCTGCCCCGCGACCGGGTGGACCAGCTGCTGGATCCCGGGAGTCCGTTCCTGGAGCTGTCCCCGCTGGCGGCCGACGGTATGTACGGCGGCGCCTGCCCCGGCGCCGGCATAATCACCGGCATCGGGCGGGTGTCCGGCCGCGAATGCGTGATCGTGGCCAACGACGCGACGGTCAAGGGCGGCACCTACTACCCGGTCACGGTGAAGAAGCATCTGCGCGCCCAGGAAGTGGCGCTGCACAACAATCTGCCGTGTGTGTACCTGGTGGACTCCGGGGGTGCCTACCTGCCCGAACAGGACGAGGTGTTCCCCGACCGCGAACATTTCGGCCGTATCTTCTACAACCAGGCCACCATGAGCGCCCGTGGGATCGCCCAGATCGCCGCGGTCATGGGATCGTGTACCGCCGGCGGGGCCTACGTCCCGGCCATGAGCGACGAAGCGGTGATCGTGCGCGACCAGGGCACGATCTTCCTGGGCGGCCCGCCGCTGGTGAAGGCGGCCACCGGTGAAGTGGTGACCGCAGAGGAGCTGGGTGGCGGTGCCCTGCATTCCCGGACCTCCGGGGTGACCGATCACCTGGCCGACGACGACCGCGACGCCCTGCGCACGGTCCGCCGGATCGTGGCGACCCTGGGTCCGCGCCCGGAACCGGCCTGGCGGGCGCGGCCCGCGCGCGCGCCCGCCGCCCCCGCCGACGATCTCTACGACATCGTGCCCGCGGATCTGCGCACCCCCTACGACGTCCGCGAGGTGATCGCCCGCGTCGTCGACGCCGACGAATCCGGTGCCGCCGGGTTCGGTGAGTTCAAGGCGGAGTACGGCACCACCCTGGTCACCGGTTTCGCCCATATCCACGGACATCCAGTGGGCATCGTGGCCAACAACGGGGTGCTGTTCAGCGAATCCGCCATGAAGGGCGCGCATTTCATCGAACTCTGCGACAAACGCGAGATCCCGCTGCTGTTCCTGCAGAACATCACCGGTTTCATGGTCGGCCGCGACTACGAGGCCGGCGGTATCGCCAAACACGGCGCGAAGATGGTGACCGCCGTGGCGTGCGCGCGGGTCCCCAAACTGACCGTCGTGATCGGCGGCTCCTACGGCGCCGGGAACTACTCGATGTGCGGGCGCGCCTACTCGCCGCGCTTCCTGTGGATGTGGCCCAATGCCAGGATCTCGGTGATGGGTGGCGAGCAGGCGGCGTCGGTGCTGGCCACGGTGCGCGGTGACCAGCTCGACGGAAACGGGCAGCCGTGGAGCGAAGCGGACCAGGAGGCGTTCAAGGAACCGATCCGCCAACAGTACGAAGAGCAGGGCAATCCCTATTATTCGACGGCCCGGCTCTGGGACGACGGCGTCATCGACCCCGCCGATACCCGCACTGTGCTCGGGCTGGCGCTCTCGGTGTGCGCGCAGGCGCCGCTGGAACCGGTTTCCTACGGCGTCTTCCGGATGTGATCACCATGCTGAACTCCAATCACCCCCTGCCCTTCGACACGGTGCTGGTGGCCAACCGCGGTGAGATCGCGGTGCGGGTCATCCGGACGCTGCGGGCCATGGGCCTGCGCTCGGTCGCGGTCTACAGCGACGCCGACGCCCGGGCCGCGCATGTCCGGGCCGCGGATATCGCGGTGCGGCTGGGTCCGGCCGCCGCCCGGGACAGCTATCTGAACATCGACCGCATTGTCGAGGCCGCCCGCCGCACCGGTGCCGGCGCGGTCCATCCCGGCTACGGATTCCTCTCCGAGAACGCCGCTTTCGCCGCCGCGCTGCACGTCGCCGGAATCGTGTTCCTGGGTCCGCCCGCCGCGGCGATCGAGATCATGGGCGACAAGATCACCGCGAAGACCACGGTCGCCGCCTCCGGTGTCCCCGTGGTGCCCGGGATCGCCGAACCCGGCCTGACCGACGAGCAGCTCGTCGCGGCAGCCGCCGATATCGGGTTCCCGGTGCTGGTCAAGCCGTCCGCAGGCGGCGGCGGCAAGGGGATGCGCCGCGTCGACCAGCCCGTGGCGCTGCCCGCCGCGCTGGTCAGCGCGCGGCGCGAGGCCGCGGCGGCCTTCGGCGACGACACCCTGTTCCTGGAACGGTTCGTCACCCGGCCCCGCCATATCGAGGTGCAGATCCTGGCCGACACCCACGGCACCGTGCTGCATCTCGGCGAACGCGAATGCAGCCTGCAACGCCGGCACCAGAAGGTGATCGAGGAAGCGCCCTCGCCCCTGCTCGACCCGGCCACCCGCGCCCGGATCGGCGCTGCCGCCTGCGCCACCGCGCGCAGCGTCGACTACGTGGGCGCGGGCACGGTGGAGTTCATCGTCTCGGCCGACCGGCCCGACGAATTCTTCTTCATGGAGATGAACACCCGCCTGCAGGTGGAGCATCCGGTCACCGAGATGATCACCGGCTTCGACCTGGTGGAATGCCAGGTCCGGATCGCGGCGGGGCAGCGGATCCGGCTGACCCAGGACGATATCCGGCTGCACGGCCATGCCGTCGAGGCCCGGGTGTACGCCGAAGACCCGGCGCGCGACTTCCTGCCCACCGGCGGCACCGTGTTGGATCTGACGGAACCCGCCGGCCCGGGGGTCCGGGTCGATTCCGGGCTGGCGGTCGGCACGGTGGTGGGCAGCGATTACGACCCGATGCTCGCCAAGGTCGTCGCGCACGGTCCCGACCGGGAGTCGGCGCTGGCCACCCTGGACCGAGCACTCGCCGAGACGGTGCTGCTCGGGGTGCGATCGAATATCGACTTCCTGCGGTTCCTACTGGCCGACCCGGATGTGGCGGCGGGCCGGCTGGACACCGCGCTGCTCGACCGGCGGGCCGGTGACTTCCACGCGCCGCCGGTGACCGACGATGTTTTCGCGGCCGCGGCCGTGTACCGGTGGCTGCGCCGCTGGCCGACGGGTCCGGCGGACCCGTGGGATCGCCCGAACGGCTGGCGGCTCGGGGGGCAGGCACCGATCCGGATCCGGCTGGCGGCCGGCGAGCGGGTGGTGCATGTGAACCTCACCGGTACCCCGGAGGCCGCCGAGGTGCGGATCGAAGACGGTGAGACCGCGCGGACGACTGCCGTACTCGGTCGAGACGACGCCGCCGTCGGACTGCCCGGCGAGACCGTGGTCCACACGATAACCCTCACGCTCGACGGGATACGCCGCGACTATCGGGTGGCGGAATCCGGGGACGCGATCTGGGTCGCCGGTGCGTCCGGGCCGGCCCTGTTACGGGAAGTGGCCGAGGAATCGGTGCGCGCGGGCGACGCCGCCGCGCACGACGCCGAGATCCGCAGTCCCATGCCGGGAACGGTGCTCACCGTGACGGCGGAAACCGGGAAACCGGTGGCCGCCGGCGACCCGATTCTGGTGGTCGAGGCCATGAAGATGGAGCATTCGCTGACCGCGCCGCTGGCCGGCACTGTCGAGATACTGGTCGCGGCGGGCGCGCCGGTGCGGTTGGACGAAGTGCTCGCGCGGGTGCATCCGGAACCCGCGCCCGCGGCCGGGGAACCGGTCGATACCGCCGCCGAGCCCGCCGCGAGCTGATCCCGCCCGGGTACCGGTGAATTCGCACCGAGAACGAGAAGAGACACAGTTGACCGATTTCCTGTCCACCGGCACGCTGCCCGAGCACTACCGCGACCTGGCGCTGACCGTCCGGGATTTCGCGAACCAGGTGGTCGCCCCCGTGGCGGCGAAACACGATGCCGAGCACAGTTTCCCGTACGAAGTCGTCGCCGGGATGGCGAAGATGGGGCTGTTCGGCCTGCCGTTCCCGGAGGAGTACGGCGGGATGGGCGGTGACTATTTCGCCCTCTGCCTGGCCCTCGAGGAACTCGGCAAGATCGATCAGAGCGTGGCCATCACCCTGGAGGCCGGGGTCTCGCTCGGTGCCATGCCGATCTACCGCTTCGGCGACGAGAAACAGAAACAGGAGTGGCTGCCACGTCTGGCGAGCGGACAGAACCTCGGCGCGTTCGGGCTCACCGAGCCGGGCGCCGGCAGCGACGCGGGCGGCACCCGCACCACCGCGGTCGAAGACGGTGACAGCTGGGTGATCAACGGCAGCAAGCAGTTCATCACCAACTCCGGCACCCAGATCACCGCCCTGGTCACGGTGACGGCGGTGACCGGGCAGGCCGGCGATAAAAAGGAGATCTCCACCATCCTGGTCCCCGCCGACACTCCCGGGTTCACCGCCGAGCCCGCCTACAACAAGGTCGGCTGGAACGCCTCGGACACCCACCCGCTCACCTTCGACGATGTCCGGGTCCCCAAGGAGAACCTGCTCGGCGAACGCGGTCGCGGCTACGCCAACTTCCTGCGCATCCTCGACGAGGGGCGGATCGCCATCGCCGCGCTGTCGGTCGGGGCGGCCCAGGGTTGTGTGGACGAATGTGTGCGCTACGCCGGGGAACGCGAAGCGTTCGGGAAGACGATCGGGAGCAACCAGGCGATCGCGTTCAAGACCGCCCGGATGGAGGCGCGTGCCCATACCGCCCGCACCGCCTACTACGACGCCGCCGCGCTCATGCTGGCCGGGAAACCGTTCAAGAAGCAGGCCGCCATCGCCAAACTGGTGGCCAGTGAGGCCGCCATGGACAACGCGCGCGATGCCACCCAGATCTTCGGCGGCTACGGGTTCATGAACGAATACCCGGTGGCCCGGCACTACCGGGACAGCAAGATCCTCGAAATCGGCGAGGGCACCACGGAAGTACAACTCATGCTGATCGGACGGGAGCTGGGCCTGTGAGCGACGAGAAGATCACCAAGGACGTCGACCACGACGTCTCCGGCCTGAAACGGGTGGTGCAGACCGGTCTGTGGTTCGAGGAGCTGGAGACCGGAGTGCTCTACGAGCACCGTCCGGGCCGCACCATGACCGAAACCGACAATGTGCTGTTCAGCACCCTCACGATGAATACCCAGGGGCTGCACATCGACAAGGCCTTCAGCGATGCCCAGGAGCCGTTCCATGAGCGGCTGGTGAACTCCCTGTTCACTCTGGGCACCATGATCGGGCAGGCGGTGGCGCATCTGACCCAGGGCACCACGGTCGCCAACCTCGGCTTCGAGGAGGTCAAGTTCCCGGCACCGCTGTTCCACGGCGACACCGTGTACACCGAGACCGTCGTGCTCGACAAACGGGAATCGAGGAGCCGGCCGGGCCAGGGCGTGGTCACCTTCCGCCACGTCGCCCGCAATCAGCACGGCACGGTGGTCGGGGTGGCCGTCCGCAATGCGCTGATCCGGTTGCGCCCGTCGGAGGAGCGGCCGTGAGCGGCGGCGACGAGAACACCTCGAGGGGGTACCGGCAGTGACCGATCAGTACAGCGCGAACGCCATCTGGCAATCCGCCGGCCCGGCTTGGCTGTTCTGCCCCGCGGATCGCCCCGAGCGCTTCCGCAAGGCCGCCGACGCGGCCGATGTGGTGATCCTGGACCTGGAGGACGGTGTGGCGCCGGCCGACAAACCCGCCGCCCGGGCCGCGCTGGTGGCGACCCCGCTCGACCCCGCGACCACCGTGGTGCGGGTGAACCCGGCCGGTACCCCCGACCACGACCTCGATCTGCAGGCCCTGCGGCGCACCGGATACCGGGTGGTCATGCTGCCGAAAACCGAATCCGCCCACCAGGTCACCGGGCTCGGCGACTACCAGGTCTTCGCCCTCATCGAATCCCCGGCGGGCGCGCTGGCCATCCAGGAGATCGCCGCCGCACCCAATACCCGCGGCGTGATGTGCGGCGTGGAGGACCTGGTGGCCACCATGGGCGGTACCGGCACCCGCCGCGCCGACGGCAGTTACCGCGATGTGGCACGGCAGCTGCGCAGTACCGGCCTGCTGGCCGCCAAGGCATATCGGCGCCTGGCCCTGGACATGGTGTATCTGAACATCCGCGACCTCGACGGCCTGCGGGCCGAGGTGGAGGACGCGGTCGCGGTGGGCTTCGATATCAAGGTCGCCATCCATCCCGCCCAGCTCCCGGTCATCCGCGCCGCCTACGCCCCGTCGCCCGAGGAATTGGACTGGGCCCGCGGTGTATTGGCCGCGGCCCCGAACCATCGCGGAGTCTTCGCCTATGAAGGCAAAATGGTGGACGCCCCCCTGCTCCGTCACGCCGAGCAACTCCTCCAGCGCAGCCCAGAATGAAACTCGAGCCCGCTCCGGAGCGTCGGCGTCCACGGTCGGGGCCCGCCCCCGATTCTGGACCGACGGAGCGAAGGAGCGCAGCGACTGAGCGTGTGCGGTCGTCCGTCCATAGATCGGCGACCATTGAGCACTTACAGTGAAGTGAACCTACCCACGCTGGTCGAGGCGCACGACAGCCTGCACCTTCCGTCTATTCCGGACGGTCTACCTCCGAGGTCGGGGCCCGCCCCCGATGCTGGACCGACGGAGCGAAGGAGCGCAGCGACTGAGCGGAGGAGGGAAGAGCCGGGGTCACAGGGCCCCGACCCGCGCGCCGGCGGCGCGCAAATGAACACAGAAGGGTCCTTTGCCGGTGGAACCTCAGTGGGTACCGACCGAACGGGATATCGCCGATGCCCGGGTCACCGATTTCGCCCGCTTCGTCGCCGCGCGTTCCGGTACGGAACTGCCCGACTACCACGCGCTCTGGCGCTGGTCGGTGGACAATCTGGCCGAGTTCTGGCTGGCGGTGTGGGAGTACTTCGAGCTCGGGACCGTCGCCGGTGAGGTGCTGCCCTGCCCGGAGATGCCCGGCACGCGCTGGTTTCCCGGGACGACCCTGAACTATGTGGATCGAGTGGTCACGCAGGCGCGGACCGACCGGCCGGCGATACTGCAGGTCACCGAGGGCGGTGCCGATGTGGTGGCGACTTCCTGGGCGGAGTTGCTGGCCGCGGTGGCCGCGTTCGGCCGGACCCTGCGCGGGCTCGGTGTCCGGCCCGGCGACCGGGTGGTCGGCTATCTACCGAATATCACCGAAACGGTGGTGGCGTTCCTGGGTACCGCGGCCGTGGGCGCGGTGTGGAGCGCCTGCGGGCAGGACTATTCGGCCAAGGCCGCGCTGGACCGGCTGGGCCAGTTGGAGCCCGTGGTCCTGGTGACCGCGGACGGGTACCGCTATGGCGGGAAGACCCACGACAAGAGCGCGGATATCGCCGCCTTGCGAGCGGGTCTCGATTCCGTGCGCACCACGGTGGTGGTGTCCCGGCTGGGTGTCGAGATTCCCGACAGCACACCGTGGTCGGCCGCAGCGGATCCCTCCGGCGACGCACCGCTCCCGGAAACCGAAACCGTCGATTTCGCACATCCGCTGTGGATCGTGTTCTCCTCCGGCACCACCGGACTGCCCAAGGGTATCGTGCACGGTCACGGCGGGGTGCTCCTCGAACATCTCAAAGCCGTTGCCCTGCAATCGGATATCGGGCCCGCGGACACCTTCTTCTGGTACACCAGCCCGAGCTGGATGATGTGGAACTTCCAGGTCGCCGGGTTGCTCGCCGGGGCGACCATAGTCTGCTACGACGGCAGCCCGGCCCACCCCCGGCCGGATACGCTCTGGGAGATCACCGCTCGCACCCACGCGACCGTGCTGGGCACCAGTCCCGGTTATGTGCTGGGTTGTATGAAGGCGGGCGCGGTACCACGGACCGACCACGATCTGTCCGCCCTGCAGCTGATCGGTATCACCGGGTCGTCCCTGCCGCCGGCGTCGGCGCTGTGGCTGCGCGACAACGCCGGGGACATCCCGGTGGCCTCGATCAGCGGTGGCACCGATGTCGTCTCCGCGTTCGCCGGCGGGGCGCCCACCGTGCCGGTCTGGCCTGGTGAACTCTCGGCGCCCTATCTGGGTGTCGCTCTCGACGCCTACGACGAGGTCGGGCAGCCGGTCCGCGGTGAGGTGGGCGAGCTGGTGATCACCGCACCCATGCCGTCCATGCCGATCCGTTTCTGGCGCGACCCCGACGGCGCCCGCTACCACGACGCCTATTTCGACGCCTACCCCGGCGTGTGGCGGCACGGTGACTGGATCACTCTCACCGGCCGCGGCAGTGTGGTCGTGCACGGACGCTCCGATTCCACCCTCAACCGGCACGGTATCCGGATGGGCAGCGCCGATATCTATCAGGCGGTCGAACGGCTCCCCGAGGTGGCCGAAGCGTTGGTCATCGGCGCGGAGCAACCCGACGGCGGGTATTGGATGCCGCTGTTCGTGGTCCTGGCTCCCGGCGCCGAACTCACCGACGAACTGCGCGGCCGCATCAACGAGGTGATCCGCACCGAGGTCTCGCCGCGGCACGTCCCCGACGAGATCCTGCTCGCCCCGGCGGTCCCGCACACCCGCACCGGCAAGAAACTCGAGGTCCCGATCAAACGCCTGTTCCAGGGCGCCGACCCGGCCCGCGTGGTGGAGCGCAGCGCCGTCGACGACCCCGCCCTGCTCGACTGGTACTCCGGGGTCCGGCCACCGGCCCAGCGCTGACCGGACGGCGCCGGTGCAGCGGCTCGGACACCACCGCCACCGTGCTCGGTCTGCTGTACACCTCCGGCAAGCCGGCCGTCGTCGCGCCCGTCTTCCAGGGACGTGTCGGTCGGGGCAGGTCGACGCGGGCGTTGTCGTGAACCTCACCGGCAGTACGGACGGCGACGCGCTATTCGGTCTCGGCTTCATGCCCCCGGCATTGCGCATGTTGCCGCCGCAGTCGGCACCGCCTCCGACCGGCCCGGTCGGGGGCGCGAATGTCCCCGAATCTCCGTACGTCCCGGCTAGCCTGGTCGCAGTTAGTGTATCCGCACGTTCGCTGCCGCTCCACCAGTACGCACCCAGTCGCTCGGCGCAGAGAGGACAGGCGCAATGAAGGCACTGCAATACGTGACCGTCGGGGCAGAACCGGAGGTCCGCGAGATCCCCACCCCCGAACCCGGCCCCGGTGAGGTACTGCTGCGGGTGACCGCGGCCGGGGTCTGCCATTCCGACGATTTCGTCATGAACAATCCGCCGGAACAGTTCGGTATCGAACTGCCCCTGACCCTGGGGCACGAAGGCGCCGGGCAGGTCACCGCTCTGGGGGAAGGCGTGCGCGGTATCGATATCGGCACCGATGTCGTCGTCTACGGCCCTTGGGGCTGCGGAAACTGCTGGTTCTGCGCCCAGGGCCAGGAGAACTACTGCTCCCGGGCCGCCGAACTGGGCATCATGCCGCCGGGGCTCGGCTCGCCGGGCGCCATCGCCGAATACCTGATCGTCGATTCACCCCGCCATCTGGTGCCGATCGGCGATCTCGACCCGGTGGCGACCGTACCGCTCACCGATGCCGGCCTGACCCCTTATCACGCGATCAAACGGTCTCTGGACAAGATCCGCCCCGGCTCCTGGACAGTGGTGATCGGCAGTGGCGGGCTCGGCCATGTGGCCATCCAGTTGCTGCGGTACCTGTCCTCCACACGCATCATCGCCCTCGACGTGAACGACGAGAAACTCGAATTCGCCAGGTCGGTGGGTGCGCACGAGGCCGTGCTCTCCGACGACCGGGCCGCCGAGAACGTCCGCAAGATCACCGGCCCGGCCGGGGCGAGCCTGGTCCTGGATTTCGTGGGCTTCCAGCCGACCATCGATACCGCCATGGCGGTGGCCGGGGTGGATTCCGATGTGACCATCGTCGGTGTCGGCGACGGTAAGTCGGCCGCGCGGATCGGTTTCGGCGTCAGCCCGTACGAAACGACCGCGACCTCACCGTACTGGGGTGCCCGGGCCGAACTGATCGAACTGGTCGATCTCGCGCACGCCGGAGTCCTGGATATCGCGACCGAACGGTTCAGCCTCGATGAGGCACCCGAGGCGTATCGCCGGCTCGCCGCCGGGACACTGCGCGGCCGGGCGGTCGTCGTCCCCTGATATTCGCGCCGGACCACAGGCCGGGAATTCCGACCGGCGCCCCGAGGTGGAACGGACGCGGAGTGCGCACCGGTCGAGATTTCCCGGCCCGATCCGACTGCCCTTATTTCGATAGTGGAGTGCGGATATATCGGGGGACGCCGTTCCCATCCAGCGGGAGCGGCCTCCGGCACGGACCGGTGACCGGGAGGACCGGGCCGGCGGAACATCCGGCGGACCTAGCGTCACCCACATGGATGCGGTATGTGCCGGAGGCGCCCGATGAAGCGGCTGCAGAACCGGGTAGCGGTGGTGACAGGGGCAGCGGGCGGAATGGGTCGCGCCCATTGCCGCCGGCTGGCCGAGGAGGGCGCCGATATCGTCGCGCTCGACCTCGCGGAGCATGCGGCCGACCTGGTCGCGGTGGCGGAGGAGGTGGAGGATCTCGGCCGCCGGTGTGTCACCGGTTTCGCCGATGTCCGGGACCCGCTCGCGGTCGAGGAAGCCGTGAACACGGGAGCGACGCAGCTCGGCCGGCTGGATGTGGTCGTCGCCAATGCCGGCGTCTACGCGGACCTGGCACCGAGCTGGGAACTGACCGACGACGCCTGGCAGCGCGCCCTGGATATCAATCTCACCGGGGTCTGGCACACCGTCCGGGCAGGGGCCGCGCACCTCGACGCGGGCGCTTCGATCGTGATCGTCGGGTCGACGAACGGCATCAAGGGCGGGGCCGGCGCCGCTCACTATTCGGCGAGCAAACACGCGGTGGTGGGTCTGGCGCGGACGCTGGCCAACGAGCTCGGCCCGCAGGGCATCCGGGTGAACACCGTGCATCCGGGTTCGGTGGCGACGCCGATGATCCTGAACGACGACGTCTACGCGAAATTGCTGCCCGGGCCGGCGAACCCGACCCGCGACGACGCCGCCCGGGTTCTCGCGGAGCGGACGATCCTCCCGGTGCCCTGGGTGGAGCCGGTGGATATCAGCAATGCGGTGTTGTTCCTCGCGTCCGACGAGTCCCGGTATATCACCGGCACCCAGCTCGTCGTGGACGCCGGACTTACTCAGAAGGTGTGAGATGGGACGTGTTTCGGGCAAGGTAGCGCTGGTCACCGGCGCGGCACGGGGTATCGGGCGGGCCCAGGCGGTACGGCTGGCCGAGGAGGGCGCCGATATCGTCGCGCTCGATCTCTGCGGTCCGGTGGAAACGGTGATCATCCCACCGGCGACACCGGAAGACCTCGAGCAGACCCGGCGAGCTGTCGAGAAGACCGGCGCGCGAGTCGTGGCCGCCACCGCCGATGTCCGGGACGGCGCGGCGCTGCGGGCGGCCGCCGACCGGGCGGTGGACGAACTCGGCGGCCTGGACGTGGTGTGCGCGACGGCCGGGATCACCTCCAGCGCACCCGGTCTCCAACTCACCGAGGAACAGTGGCGGACGATGCTGGACGTCAACCTGACCGGCGTATGGCAGACCTGCAAGGCGACCGCCCCGCATCTCATCGCACGCGGCGGCGGGTCGATGATCCTGACCAGTTCGATCGCCGGACTCCGCGGACTGGTCGGGGTGGCGCACTACACGGCGGCCAAACACGGTGTGGTCGGACTGATGCGGTCGCTCGCGCAGGAGCTCGCACCGCACGGGATCCGGGTGAACTCGGTACACCCGACCAATGTGGACACCCCGATGATCCAGAACGATATGGTCCGCCGGTCGTTCCGCCCCGACCGGGAGAACCCCACCCGCGAAGAATTCGCGGAGGCGGCACGGACCATGAATATGCTGCCGATCCCGTGGGTGGAACCGGTCGATATCGCGAACGCGTCGCTGTTCCTGGCCTCGGAGGAGGCCCGCTACATCACCGCGGTGACCCTGCCGGTCGACGCCGGCAGCACCCAGCGATAGGGATGGCCCGCGCGCTTTTCGAGGCGTGTGGCGACGCGCGACCGAGGGCAAGGTCTCCCTATCGGGCATTGCTCATAGCTACACAGGTGAAGCGTGGGTGACCAACCGCCGGCCATGGCCGGGTCTGGTGAACGCGCACAGATCAGTTTTTCGCGCCGCGCCCGGCGACGACATCGGGTGGAGCACGCCGAGCGACGAGTGGTTCCAGTCGTGGCTCGACCAGGAGCGGGCGAACGCCCTGTCGCTGTACGGGCGCAGGCTGTGGGAGACGATGAGCTCCTACTGGCCCACCGGCGACCAGCAGCCCGACGCCATTGCCGGCCCCACCGCCCGCGACCGGATCCCCTGGTGAACTCCGGAGGAGGAGTTGCTGCGTACCGTCGCGGTCACCGACGCCCCACGCCCGGCGCCCGGCCGCGTCTCCGCTGCGGGGCTTCGTACGCGGCAAGCTCCCCCGGGTGCGTCAGTCCTTACGGGTCAGGAAGGCCATGACCGCGGATTCGAAAGCGGCCTTCTGTTCGATCATTGCCCAGTGGCCGCAGTCCGGGAACACGTGCAGTTCGGCGCGCGGAATGGTGCGCATCGGCAGCAGGGCCATATCCAGCGGGCTCACCCGGTCGTCACGTCCCCAGGTCACCAGAGTCGGCGCCTTCACCTTGTGCAGCAGCGCCCACGGCGGCGGGGTGTCCGCGGCGTCCATGGCACGCACCATCGCGGTGAACGCGGCCCGGCTGTACATCCGGCGGGCGCTGTCGAGGGTGGCCGGATCGGTGGCCTGGGCCCAGCGTTCCTCGATCATCTCCGCTGTCACCAGGGCCGGGTCGTACACCATCGAATGCAGCCAGGCGATCAACCGTTCCCGGGTGGGGTTCTCGGTGAAGTCCTGGAGCAGCCGGATGCCCTCCCCCGGGCCCGGACTGAAGATATTCTTGCCGATACCGCCGATGGTCACGATCTTGCCGACCCGGTCGGGGTGGGCGATCGCATAGTTCAGCGCGACCCCGCCGCCCATCGAATTGCCCACGATATCGAGCCGGTCGAGACCGAGCACGTCGACGAAGCGGACCACCGCGTCCAGGGCGGTGATCATCGGGTGCCCGCCGAAATCGTCGCTGACCCCGAAGCCGGGGAACTCCAGGATGATGGTCCGGAACCGTTCGGCGAAGAAATCGAGATTGCCGCGGAAATTACGCCACCCGGTGACCCCGGGCCCGGAACCGTGCAAGAGCAGCAGCGGCGTACCGGCGCCGGCCTCGTAATACCGCAGCACCCCGGCGTCGGTCCGTATCTCCCGCAGCTCGTGCTCGGTGCTGGAAACCGCTGTCATCGTCAACCCTCCATCTCGGCCTACTTACCTCCACGCTGCCAGCTGCGCGGCGACCGCTCACCCGGCGTTCCCGGTGAGCGGTCGTCGGGTCGGCCGAGGCGGCCCGGCACGGGTTCCCGGCGGCGTTCGTCGGTGGGCAGGTCACCGTCGGCAACCGCCTGTTCGATGGAATCACGCAGGGCCGGGCAGGTGGGGATCCATTTGCTGTGCTCGCCCAAGGCCGCTCGGCGGGCGAATTCGGGACAGGCGGATTCGGCGTCGTCGAGCCATTGGACACTGGTGTGGCTGGGGCTGAACTTCTCCACCAGCACTCGGTTACCGCAGTTGGCGCACTGAACGGGTTGCACGATCACTCCTTGGTCGCGGCGTGGCGGGCGGCGATATAGCCGAACACCATGGCGGGTCCGATGGTGGCGCCGGCGCCCGCGTAGTCGGTGCCCATCACCGCGGCGGAGGTGTTGCCCGCCGCGTACAGGCCGGTGATCACGGAGCCGTCGGCGCGTAGGACCTGCGCGTTCTCGTTGTACACCAACCCACCCTTGGTACCGAGGTCACCGATGCGAATTCGCAACGCGTAGAAGGGCGCCCGGTCGAGTACATCGAGGGTGGGCTGCGGAAGGGTCGGGTCGCCGTAGTAGTTGTCGTAGGCGCTTTCGCCGCGCCCGTGATCGGTATCGCGGCCGGTGCGCGCGGCGTTGTTGTAGCGGCGCACGGTCGCCTCCAGGGCCGCGGCGGGCACACCGATCGCGTCCGCGAGTTCACCGACGGTGACCGCGCTGCGTACCAGCCCCGAGGACAACCAGTCCGCCGGGAACTTCTGCCCCGGCATGATCCCGCCTATCGGATAGCGGTTCTTGGCTCTGCCGTCGAACACCAGCCATGCCGGATCGTGACCGCCGGCCAGCTGCGCGTGTACGAAGGTGACATAGGGGGCGGCCTCGTTGGTGAACCGGACACCGGAACCGTTCACGATGATCGACCGGGGGATGGACCGTTCCGATACCAGGACCTGGTTGATCCCGTCGGGGCGCTGGAACGACGGCATCCACCAGGCGTCGTCCATGAGATCGATCGCGGCACCGACCCGCTCCCCGGCCATGATCCCGTCACCGGTGTTGTCGGCGGAGGCGGCGCTGAAGTTGTCGCGGCCCCCGGCGGGCAGATGCTGTTTGCGCAGCGCCTGGTTGTATTCGAAGCCGCCGGTCGCGAGCAGCACCCCGTCGCGGGCCCGGATCCGTACCTCCCGGCCGTCGCGTTCGGCCAGCACGCCCAGCACCGCACCGGTTTCGTCGGTGATCAGCGCGCGCATCGCGGTGTTCAACCACAGCGGCACCCCGGCGTCGCGCAGGGCCAGGCGGAGCCGGGCGATCAGGGCGCGGCCGAGGGTGTCCATATGCCGCCGCAGCACCACGGCTTTCACTGCCCGCAGTCCGGTGAGCAGCGCGGTCCAGCGGGCCTTCCAGGTCCGGGTCACCATGTTCAGCTGGACGAAATCCTTGGAGGTGATGAACAACCCGGGCGGGGTGGCGAGCGCGGCCGGGCGCAGATAGGGCTCGTCGGCGCCGAGTTCGCGCAGATTCACCGGCAGCGGCTCGATCGAACGGCCGGCCGGACGTCCGCCGGGAGCTTCCGGGTGGTAGTCGGAATAGCCGGTGCACCACTGGAAACGCAGGTGCGGGCCGCTGCTCTCCAGGAACTCCAGCATTGCCGGTCCCTGGTCGATGAACGCATCCAGATTGGCCGAGGGCACCCGGTCACCGACCACCGCGTCCAGGTAGGCGCGTACCTCGGCGCGGGAATCGCGCAGACCCTCGCGCAGCAGCACCGGGTTGTTCGGTACCCAGATCCCGCCGCCGGACAGCGCCGTACTGCCGCCGTAGTAGCCGGCCTTCTCGATGACCAGGGTGTCCGCGCCCCGGTCCGCGGCGGCCAGCGCGCCGGTGAGGCCACCGGCGCCGCTGCCCACGACCAGGAAACCCACCTCGTGATCCCAGTGCTGTTCGGTAGGGGACACGGATATCTCTTTTCTCGTAGAGCTCGAACTCAGCCGAAGCTGATGTCCTCGGCCGACCAGAACGCGCGCATACTCGTGATCCGCGCGTTCTCGTCGAAGGTCATGACGTCGATGGGTTCGACGGTGATCGTCTGGTCACCGGTCTCGGTGACCACCCGGAAACCGAATGCGGCGCTGGCGCCGCTCACCCGCAGGCTGAGCAGTTCTGTCCTGCGACGGACGGATTCGAGGCTTCCGTAGAACTTCGCGATGGCCGCGCGGCCGGTGTGCGACGGACTGCCCACCGGGTCCTCCAGGGTGGCGTCCTCGGCGTAGAGGGCGGCGATATCGGCCGCGGTTCCGGTGGCCACGGCGTCGAGGTAGCGGTGTACGGCCGCGCGGATCTGTTCGGGTTCGGACATGGGTGTTTTCCTGTTCGGGTTCGGGCGCCGTGCTCCGGCCGGCCCCTGGGTGAGTGGGTCGCCGGTCGGCGACGACCGTGGCTAACGGCCGAGCATGTCGAGGACGGCGAGATGGGCGAACAGCATCGAGGCGCCGATCGGGTTGCCGCCGCCGGGGTAGACCGTGCCGCTGACCGCGGCCATGGTGTTGCCCGCGGCGTACAGGCCGGGGATCGGCGTCGCGTCGCGGTCCAGCACCCGCGCGGCGCTATCGGTACGCAACCCACCCTTGGTACCCAGATCGGACAGGCCGAAGGCGGCGGCGTGGAAGGGCCCCCGCTCGATCGGCACCAGCGGTAGCTCGCCCTGGGAGAAGGCCCGGTCGTAGGCCTCGTCGCCGCGGCCGAAATCGGTATCGGCCCCCGCGGCGACCATCGTGTTGTACCGCTCCACGGTCGCGACGAGGTGCGCGGCGGGGACGCCGATGGCCGCGGCCAGTTCGCCGAGCGTGCCGGCGGTATGCCACAACCCGGCCGCCTCGTATTTCTCGGTCTCGACCATCGACACATTCGTGGCCTGTACCGGCGGCCTGACCCCGTCCCGGTCGTCGTAGATCATCCAGAACGGCAGGGTCATACTGCCGCCGCGCAACCGTTCGATGGCCGCCCGGCCGACCCGGTCGTAGGGCGCGGACTCGTTGACGAACCGCTTACCGTCCTGGTCGACGAAGATACCGCCGGTGAACCACAGCGCGAAGGCCGACCGCCCGTCGGGATGGGTGAGCCCGGGCGACCACCATGCCTGGTCCATGAGATCGGTATCGGCTCCGGCGGCGATACCTGCCCGATGCGCCTTCCCTTGATTGCCGGGCGGGCCCATGGTGTCGCGGGCGGCGCCGGGCACCCCGTAGGCGCGACGCATCTCGTCGTTGCCCTCGAAGCCGCCCGCGGCCAGGACCACTCCGCGCCGGGCCCGGATCGCCATTGTGCCTTCGGGCCGTTCGATACGGGCGCCGATCACCGTGCCGTCATCCTCGACGATCAACTCCGCGAGGGCGGCGTTTCGGTACAGCCGGACCTCCGGATAGGCCGCCAGCGCGCGCAGGAAACGGCCGATCAGCGCCTGCCCGCCGATCAGGAGCTCCGGCGGTTCGGCGCCGAGCCGGTCGGTGTCGAGCGGGCCGCGCAGATGTGCGCGCAGCTCGCCCAGTTCGGTGGCGGGCAGCGGCACGGGGACGATATGGCGCTGTCCGTCCGTTCGCGCTTTCGGCGCCGCGCCGAAATAGTCCGGCCACGGATACATCTGGAATTCGAATCGCTCGTCGCTCTCCAGGTATTCGATGAGGTCGCGACCGCGTCGCACGAAGGTTTCCTGCAGTTCCGCCGGGGTGCGGTCACCGACGACCGCGCGGAAATAGGTGAGCGCGTCGTCGAGGGTGTCGTCGGTCCCGGCGCGCTCCAATACGGGGTTGCACGGGAACCACACCCCACCGCCACCCGAATACGCGGTGGTGCCACCGAATTTGTCGGTCGCCTCCACCACCGCGACCGACAAGCCCTCCCGGGCCGCGGTGTAGGCGCCGGCGAGTCCGCCGCCGGACCCCGCCACCAGCACATCCACTTCATCGTCGAAGTCCACCACTGCTCCACCGCCTCCTCGCGCTGCCGGCTCGTGCCGAGGCCGACGGTAGGGCCGGCGCGCGGCGCGGGCGAACGGTTCTCCCGGTGACCGGGAGAACCGCCGCGATCCGGTGAATGTGCCGGTCAGCGGGAGAAGGGCGACCAGGAGGCCGCGGCTGTCCCTACCGTCGCCGCAGAGCACCGGACACCCGAGCAGTTGGAGGCACTGTGAACCCCGGAAACCCCTCGTCACCCGGCCGGACCCGAGTCGATGTGGCGGTCGTCGGCGCGGGTATCGCGGGACTGTACGCGCTGCACCGGTTCCGTAGCCGCGGCCTCACGGTGCGGGTGTTCGAGGCCGCCGACGGGGTGGGCGGGGTCTGGTACTGGAACCGCTACCCCGGCGCCCGCTGCGATGTGGAGAGCGTGGACTACTCGTACTCCTTCGACGAAGATCTCCAGCAGGAATGGGATTGGAGCGAGAAGTACGCGGCGCAGCCGGAGATCCTGGCCTATCTCGAACACGTGGCCGACCGGTTCGATCTGCGCCGCGATATCGAATTCGGCACCCGGGTCACCGATCTCCGCCTCGACGAGTCGTCTCTGACCTGGGAGGTGGACACCGATACCGGTAGCCGCGTCACGGCCCGATTCGTGGTGCTGGCCACGGGGCCGCTGTCGAATGCCAACACCCCGGCGATCGAGGGCCTCGACACCTTCGCCGGGCGGCTGCTGCACACCTCGGCCTGGCCCCACGAGGGTGTCGACCTGACCGGACAGCGGGTCGGCGTGATAGGTACCGGTTCCTCGGGAATCCAGGCGATTCCGGTGCTCGCCGAGCAGGCGGCGCGGCTGCACGTCTTCCAGCGCACCGCGAACTACAGCGTACCTGCCGGCAACACCGCGCTCGACGACGATGCCCGGCGCGCCCAGAAGGCCGACTACGCGCAGCGGCGGCGCCTGTCGATGACCAGTGGCGGCGGCTCACCGCACCGCGCCCACCCGAGATCCGCACTGGAGGTGAGCGAGGCGCAGCGGCGCGCCGCCTACGAAAAGCGCTGGCAGCTGGGCGGTGTGCTGTTCAGCAAAACCTTTCCCGACCAGCTCACCGATCCCGCCGCCAACGAGACCGCCCGGCTGTTCTGGGAGGAGAAGATCCGCGCCGAGCTCGACGACCCCCGGGTCGCCGAGCTGCTCATTCCCCGCGACCATCCCATCGGCACCAAACGCATCTGCACCGATACGAACTACTACCGCACCTTCAACCGGGAGAACGTGCAGCTGGTGGATCTGCGCGCCACACCGATCGAACGGATCGACGCGGGCGGTCTGCACACCACGGATGCGTATTTCCCGCTGGACACCCTGGTGCTGGCCACCGGGTTCGACGCGATGACGGGTTCAGTCGCCAAGATCGCGATCACGGGCCGTGGCGGACGGACATTGAACGAGGCGTGGGCGGCAGGGCCGGTGAACTATCTGGGGCTCGGTGTCCCCGGTTTCCCCAATCTGTTCAACCTCACCGGCCCGGGCAGCCCGTCGGTACTGGCCAATATGGTGCTGCACTCGGAACTGCACGTGGACTGGGTGGCCGAGGCGATCGGGTTCGTCGACGGACGCGGAGCCACCGCGCTCGAGGCCCGCGCCGACGCGGCGGCGGCCTGGGTCGCCGAATGTGCCGAGCGGGCGTCCGGGACCTTGATGACCCGGGCGAACTCCTGGTATCTGGGGGCGAACATCCCGGGCAAACCGCGGGTGTTCATGCCGTTCGTGAGCGGTTTCGGGGTGTACGGCGAGATCATCGCCGAGGTCGCGGCAGCCGAGTACAAGGGCTTCGACCTACTGGACCGGTGAGCGGCACGACCCGCGCCCGCCGCGGTGGTCATATGCCGGACCGGTATATGACCACTGATAGCATTCGGCGAATGACGACGAGCGAACCCGACCTGGCGCAGATCAACCTGCCGCCGACCAGCTGGGCGGTGCTCGCCATGCTCTCCTACGAGGAGGAGATCTCCGGGTACGACCTGAAGAAATGGGCCGACTGGAGTATCCGCTACTTCTATTGGAGCCCTTCTTACAGCCAGATCTACTCGGAGTTGAAGAAGCTCGAACGGCACGGGTTCGCGCATTCGCGGGTCGACGCCGACAACGCCATGCGCGGCCGCCGCCTCTACCGGATCACCCCGGCCGGCCGGGCCGCCGTCACCGCCTGGACCAACAGCGCGCCGGTCGACCCGCCGATGCTGAAGCATCATGTGATGTTGCGGATCATGTTCGGGCACCTGAGTTCGCCGGAGCGGCTCAAGGAAATCCTGCGCGACCATATGACCGATGCCGAACGGCTCGAGCACAGCGCCGCCGTGGACGCGGCGGCCGCGAAATCCGAACCCGGCTGGGCTTATTCGCAGATCGTGCTGCAGTGGGCCGAACGCTACTACGCCTCCGAACGTGTCCTGACCCAGCAATTGATCGACGATATCGACGCGGCCGAGACCGCACTGGTGGCGGCCGAACGCGATGAGCAAGCTGCCTATCCGTATCCCACCCCGGGACGCTGGCGCGAGGTCGAGCAGCGGGTCAAGGACGAGGAACCCGGGCGGCGCTGATCACGATCGCCCGGCCCCGGCCCGCCGACGCGGGCCGGGCACTCGGCAGCACACGCTCGCTCGCGCGGCCGGATCGGCTCGGGAAACAACCCCGGCACCCGCTCCGGACCGGCGGCGTGCCCCGCCGTGCACCGGTCAGGTCAGCACCGGTTCTGTACGGACGCAGTAGCTGTGGCAGACCCGGTCGCGGACGACGACCTCCGGGCATTCCGGGTCGAACCAGCGGTCCACCAGACCCCAGTGCACCGGATGCGCGAGGTAAGCGCCCACCAAGCCGTCGAGGTCGCTGAACTCCTGCTCCCAGATGTGCGTCCACTGCGCGAGGCCCTCGGCCCGAAGAGCCCGGCTCAGCCGCCAGGCGCGAATGGTGGATACATGCCGCGGCATCCGCAGCAGGTCGGCCTCGAATTCGGCCAGCGCCTGCGGCGGCGTGTCCGGGTCCACGCGCAACAGCAGGGTGCGGTACACCGTGCCCGGACCACTCGGCCCGGCCACACCGTGCACGCCGGGACCGTGGTCGGCCCCGTCGACGCGCAGCACCTCCGCCCGGTCGCACAACCCCGCCAGCCGGGTCGCCGCCGCCCGCCCCACCGCCGGCTCCGTGAAGCTCAGGCGCAGCAGGATATCGCCGCCGTTGCGAACCCCGGGAAGAGTCGGTTCGATCAACGCGCGCCGCGCCGCACCGGCCGCGGCCCGCAGCTCGGCGAGCAGGGTATCGAGCGCGCCCGGGCCAGCGTCGGGAACCAGATGGATCAGTCGGGTGATCTCATACATCGGCGAGCACCTCGATATCGCCGACTGCGGCCGCCGACTCACGGGTCCGCCGGGCGATCAGGTGCTCGACCTCGGCCCACCATCGGGCCGGCCCCGGGTCGGGCCGGCTTCGCCAGGTCATCTCCCACCATCCGGCGGGACCGTCGAGTTCCCAGGTCACGGTGACCGTATTCGGCCGGTCGTCGAGCCAGAGCGGCGGTGCCACCAGCACCCGGTCCAGCACCATCCCCCGCTCGACCGCACCGGGCACGTACTCGGCGAGATAGCGGTCCACGAATTCCCGGGCGCGGCCGGGCACCGTCTCGATCCGGTCGACGATATAGACCTTCGCTGCACCCATCGCCCCACGGTATGGCCGTACCCGGTGGTCCGGCCGGGACCGGCCCACTCTCCGGGAGACGCGACTGCGTCCGCGCCGTCGCCGACCTACGGTGGCCCGATCAGCTGTAGGGCCGGGAGTCACCGGCCCCGAGATCGAGGAGGCCGCAGATGGAATCAGGATCCGTACGCGACACCCGGCCCGGACTGCTTCCCGAGGTGGCCTCGATGCTCGCCACGCTGGACAGCGGCTTCCCGGATGTCACCACCCTGACCGCACCGGAACTGCGGGCGATCATCCGCTCCCGCCGCGCGCCGCTGCAGTGGCTGCCCGCCATGCGCGATGTCCAGAACCTGACCGTCGACGGTCCGGGTGGCGCGCTGCCCATCCGGGTCTACCGGCCCCGGCACGACGCCTCCGCGCTGCCGGTGATCGTGTTCGCGCACGGGGGCGGGTTCGTATTCTGCGACCTGGACAGCCACGACGAGTTCTGCCGCGCGATGGCCGAGGGGGTCGGCGCGGTCGTGGTGTCGGTGGATTACCGGCTCGCACCGGAGCATCCCGCGCCCGCCGCACACGAGGACATGTACGCCGCACTCGTCTGGGCCGCCGCGCACGCCACCGAATACGGTGGCGATCCCACCGCGCTCGTGGTCGCCGGGGACAGCGCCGGTGGCAATCTCGCCGCCACCGTGGCCGTGGCTGCCCGCGATCAGGGCGGGCCCGCGATCGCCGCGCAACTACTGCTCTACCCGGTGATCGACGACGATTTCGACACCGAGTCCTACCGGCGCTACGGCAGCGGGTACTACAACACCGCCGCGGCAATGCGCTGGTACTGGCAGCAGTACGCACCGCTCGGCACCGCGGACGCCCGCCTGGTGCCGACCCGCGCGGACACCCTGGCCGGGCTGCCGTCCGCGGTGGTGATCACCGCCGAATACGACCCACCCTGCTCGTCCGGCGACACCTACGCCCGGCTGCTCACCGAGGCCGGTGTCGCGGTGCGCCACCGGCGTTACGACGGGCTGTTCCACGGGTTCCTGACGATCCCCGCTCTCGCGGTCACCCGGACCGCACGGGAGGAGATCTGGGAGATGGTGCGCACCGCACTTCCGCCCCACCAGCCCGGGCGATCATCGACCCCGCTCTCGTGAAATCGGGTGATTCTTACTTTTGGAAGCGCCGGGCGAAAAGGGATCGATGTTTCCGCGGCTCTCGAGGCGCACTCGTCCGGAAGAACAATCCACCTCGTGGACGGCGAATCTCGCTCGCCCAGCGGCCGAGATGACCGGACCGGCCCGGAATAGTTACCGGCCGGCCAGATCCCTCCCTGGCAGCCTCACCTGTGATCTTTGCCGGGCCGCCCCTGCCTCCGCGAACGAACGCTGGCGGTCGACAGCGCACGCGGCCTAGCGTCTCGGCATGACCACCACAGCAGTTGTTACCGGCGCCGGTCGCGGTATCGGATTCGCCTTCGCCCGCCATCTCGCCGACGCGGGCCATCTGGTGGTGCTCACCGATATCGACGGTAACGCCGCCCGGCGCGCCGCCGGGCAGATCGGCCGGGGCGCGGTCGGACTCGAGCAGGATGTCCGCGATATCGCCGCGCACCGGGAGATCGCGGCGCGGGCCGCGGCGCTGGGACGGCTCACGACCTGGGTGAACAATGCCGGTGTGCTCTTCGCGGGCAACTCCTGGACCCATCCGGACGAGGAGATCGCCACCATCCTGGACGTGAATATTCGCGGCGTCGTGGCGGGGACCGCGGCCGCGATCGCGCAGATGGGGCAGGCGGGCGGGGTCGTGCTGAATATCGCGTCGCTCTCGGCCCTCACCCCGGTACCGGGTCTCGCGCTGTATGCCGCGACCAAGGCGGCTGTCCTGTCCTACACCACCTCCGTGCAGGGGGACCTCCGGCATGCGGGGCTACCCATCCGGGTCCGTGCCCTGTGTCCCGATGTGGTCGGCACCCGGATGGTGACCGCGCGGGCGGCGGATCCCGGCGCGGCGCTGCTGTTCGCCGGGCCGAAGCCGATGGACGAGGACGCCGTCGCCCGCGCGGGGATGGCGCTGATGGACAGCCGGCAGATCTTCCGCGTGATGCCGCGCTGGCGCGGTGCGCTGGCGCGCGGCGTCGATCTGGCGCCCGCGTTCGGTCTGCCTCTGATCGCGCTGATGCGCAGGCTGGGTGACCGCCGGCAGGCCGGCAACTGACCGGGCGCCTCCTCGCTACCGGCAACGGGTGCAGGCGGCGATTCCGGCGTCGGAATGCGACCGGTCCAGCACGGCTCGGGGCGTACTACACGAGGAATTCCGTCCCGGTCGCCGCCCTCGGGCGGCACGGCACCGGTCAGACGTACTGCAAGGCTGCCGCCGGGCGGAGCAGCGGCACCGATCCGAGTGGGCGGGATTGCTGCAACGTGGGATGCACCCGGACCCGGCCGTCCTCGACATTGCGCCAGATCCCCAGCGCGGTCATCCGCACCGGCGCGGCCGTGCGGTGGTCGAAGCTCATCCGGTCCACCGGCCCGCAGATCGATACCGCGGCCACCGCCTGACCGATCTCCCCGACCGGCGCCGCCACGCATCCGAATCCGGCCAGTGATTCCTCGCGCTCGAAGGCGATACCGTGCGCGCGGACCTTGGCCAGCTCGGCCCGCAGTTGCGCGGCCGTGGCGATGGAGTACCGCGTCTTCGGCCGGACGGGGCCGGCATCGAATACATTGCCGCGCTCGCCGTCGGCGTAGGCGAGGATCGCTTTGCCCACCGCCGTACAGTGCGCGGGCTGGCGCCCCCCGACCCGGGTCGGTACCGCGCCCGCCAGTCGTCCGCCGACTTTGTCCAGGTACACCACGTCCGTGCCGTCGAGCACGGCCAGATGCACCACGCAGCCGGTGGTGCGGTGCAGTTCGTGCAGGAAGGGCACGGCGGCGCGGTGCAGCCGGTCCTGGTGCACCGCCAGCGAGCCGAGTTCCATCAGCCGCAGGCCCAGCTCGTAGTCCCGGCCGTCGCGCCGCAACCAGCGCAGTTGTACGAGCCGCTCCAGGATGCGGTGCGCCGAGGACCGGGGTAGCCCGGTGCGCCGCACGATCTGGGCGAGCGTGAGGCGCCCCGGGCCCTCGAACGCGTCGAGAACCAGCGAGACGCGGTCGAGCACAGCGCTCGGGGTGGCGGCGTCGGCCTGCATAGTCATGAGCCCTCCATTGGGTCTACGAGCTGATGCCCAATCGAATATGCCGAATAGGCATATTCCTATTAGTAGCATTATCTTGTGTCTGCTGTCACACGAATGGCAAAGGTTGGCCGAAAATCACGAACGGCCCCGCGAACCGGGCGATACGCCCGGCCCGAGGGGCCGTTCCAACCATTTCCACACAGAGCCGCCCGGGGCAGCTCCGCCCGCCGATCCCATACGACGCGCGAAGAGCCGAGGCCCTCCGAGACCTCGGCTCCGCACCGCCGCGGGTGGCGTGATTACATCGCTGCCAGCGGTTCGCTACCGGACCAATCGTGGCCCCAGTAGCTGTCCGCGGTGATCTCCTCCGCGGTGTAGTACTTCTCGTCGACCCGCATCCCCTGGGTACCGAATTCGATATCCCAGCCGCCCGGGGCGCGCACGTAGAACGACACCATCTTGTCGTTGGTGTGCCGGCCCAGCGTCGAGGACACCGAGAACCCGTCCTTCGCGACCCGGTCCAGTGCCTGACCCACCGCGTCGAGCGAATCGACCTCCACCATGATGTGCACAAGTCCGGGTGCGCCGCCGTGCGGCGCGGGACACAGCGCCAGACTGTGGTGGCGTTCGTTCACCCCCAGGAAACGGATCCGTACCGGCCCGAACTCCGGCGGCGCCGGCACCCGGAACGCGCCGCGCGGCAGGAAGCCGAGCACCTCGGTGTAGAACTCGAACGCACCGTTCAGGTCCATGGTCGGCAGCACCACATGCCCCAGGCCCTGGGCACCCGTGACGAACCGGGCACCGAACGGGGTCACCACCGGGCTGTGGTCGAGTACCGGGCCGTGGAACACCTCCAGGGTGGCACCGGCCGGATCGGTGAAGGTGATCGCCTCCTCCACCCGGCGAGCATCGGCGTCCTCCTGCGACAGCGATTCCACCGCGATCCCGGCCTTCGACACCGTCTCCCGAACCCGCCGCAGGGCGGCCCCGTCGCGAACCTCCCAGCCGATCCGGATCACCTTGTCGGAATCCCCGGGAAGCACCACGATCCGCGCAGCCCGCTCATCCATGCGCAGGTACAGGGCATTCTCGTCCGGCCCCGACCCTTCCGCGAAACCGAGCACCTCGAAGGCGAATCGGCGCCAGCGCTCCATGTCCGCGGTCTGAATCTGTACGTAGCCGAGGCCCTTGATATCGGTCATTTTTCGATACGTCCTTGTCGTCGTCTCGTCCCGGCCGGTCAGATCATCGAGCGCAGATGATCGGCGGGTTCGAATCCCATCGAGCTCAGCGCGGAGGCGTGGTACACCGTGCTCGGAACATGGATGGCGTGGTTGAGGCCCGCGTGGGCATCGCGCCAGTACCGCTGCAGGGGTTTGTCCATCCGCAGCGCGTTGCCACCGGACCGGGCGAAGATCTGGTCGACGGCCATCACCGCACGCCACGCCGCCCGCACCTGGGTGCGCCGGCCCGCCGCACGCATCGCGAAGCCGACTTCGCCGCCCGACTCGACGATGCCCCAGATCCGGTCCACATTGGCGAGCAGTTCCTGCCGCGCCGCGTTGATATCGGCGGCGGCCTCACTGATAGCGAACAGCACGTACGGATCGTCCTTGACCGCCGTTCCCTGCGCGCCCACCCGGCCGCGCTGGTAGTCCAGGTGCGCGGCCAGCGCGCCCTCCGCGATCCCGATGACCGCCGCGCTGATACCCAGCGGGAACATCGTCGACCAAGGCATCTTGTACAGCGTCTCGGTGACTCCGTACTCGCGCTGCGCGGTGCCGTCGATGACATGGTCCCCGTTCATCACCCGGTACGACGGCACGAACGCGTCTTTTACGATGATGTCCTTGGAGCCGGTGCCCTTCAGGCCGACCACGTTCCACGAGTCCTCGACGATCTCGTAGTCGGCGCGGGGCAGGATCATGTGCAACATCGTCGGCGGATCGGCGATACCGCCCTGTGCATCGCCGAGCATGGCGCCGAGGAAGATCCAGTCGCAGTGGTCGGTACCGGAACTGAACTGCCAGCGGCCGTTGAAGATATAGCCGCCGTCCACCGGGCGGGCAATACCGGTCGGCGCGTACGGCGACGCCATCCAGGTGTCGTTGTCGGCGCCCCACACCTCTTCCTGCACCCGCGGGTCGGCGAAAGCCAGCTGCCAGGGATGGACCCCGACGATGCCGCAGACCCAGCCGGTGGCCGGATCCAGCGCCGCCGCGGACATCACCGATTCGGCGAACTCCCGCGGATGCGCCTCGAGCCCGCCGTACTTCTTCGGTTGCAGCAGCCGGATCGGACCGGCGGTCTTCAGCAGCTTGGCGGTCGAATCGGGGAGCCGACCGAGGGATTCCGCCTCCGGGGACTGCGCACGCAGTTGATCGGCGATCGCCGCGAGATTGTCGAGAACTCTGGTCATGATGGGTTCCTAGGTGAACGCGCGCCGGGTGCTCACCCGGCGCGCACGAGGGATGTCCGGGTCAGGTGGTGGTGTCGAGTACCGCACCGCGGGCGATATTGTCCGCGACCTCCGCCTCCCAGCTGGTGACGGCGCGTTCGGTATCGATCTCGAATTCGAACCGTTTGGTCATGTCCTCGGTGATGTCCTCGACATCCACGTAGAACTGCTGGTACCAGCGGCGCAGCTGATACACCGGCCCGTCCTCCTCGGAGAGCAACGGATTGTCGATGGGCGCCTTGTTCTTCCAGATCTTCACATCCTGTTCGAAACCCACCTCGACACCGCGCGCGAACTGCGCCGCCATCGCCTCGGCGTCCGTGTCCGACATGCCCTGGGGTTTCTTCACCATCGCGCCGTACTGCAGCACGAACGAATTCGACGTGACCGGATAGTGGCAGTTGATCAGCACCGTCTCGATCGTCATGCCCTGCGCCTCGTTCCACAGCCAGTCGATCATGTAGGAGGGGCCGAAGTAGGAGGCGTCCGAACGCAGCGTGGAATTCGGATCGTCATAGTTGGTGCCGACATTGATATCGCCACGCGGCGTGGACCGCATGTACTGGGTCGCCACATGCCCTTCGAAAACGTTCTTGAAGTAGCGCGGGAAGGAGTAGTGGACGTAGAAGAAGTGGGCCATATCGACGACGTTGTCCACGATCTCCCGGCAGTTCGACCCTTCGACCAGCAGCGTGTTCCACGTCCAGTCGGTCCACTGCGAGGTGCCGTAGCCCTCGATCTCCGGGATCGTCACCTCGTCGGTGGGTTTGCTGCCCTGCGGGTCGTGCCAGACGAACAGCTGGCCGTTGCGTTCCAGCGTGGGCCAGGCCCGGGTGCGGGCCAGCGGCGGCACCCGCCGGGCGTACGGGATCCCGGTGCACTTACCGTTACCGCCCCAGCGCCAGTCGTGGAACGGGCAGGCGATGGAATCGCCTTTGACCGTCCCCTGGGCCAGATTGCCGCCCATATGCCGGCAGTACGCGTCCAGCACGTGCAGCGTGTCGTCGGTCTCGGACCGGAACACCACCAGCGTGGTGCCGAATGCCTTGACCTCGTGCGGTTGCCCGTCCCGGAACGATTTCGCCAGGCCCAGGCAGTGCCAGCCGCGCGCGAACCGGGTCGGGGCCGCGGCCGCCTCGATCTGCCTGTATTCGTCTGTGCCGTGCTGGGGTCGCCCGTTCGGTGCAAGATCCGGCATCGGAACCTCCATGTTCCAGCGGAGTTGTGTGACTGCGCCGATAGTGACGCGGAGCACCGGGTCGACCCAGCCGCGTTCCCGGTCAGTGGACAGGTTTCGGCGCCGCGGTGGCGCCGAGTACCCCTTCCGGCCGGAATCCGCGGTCACATCGACCGTCTCGGTACCCCGTATCAGGGACTTTGGGAGACCGGTTTGTGCCATGGTTGTGTTCTCCCCTCGGGGAGTCCTCGTGCCCCCGGCCCCCGCGGCCACCCGGCGACGAGCCGGAAACCCGGGCCGGGCCGCGCACCGGCCGCCCGGAAACGGCCCCTGTGCGGGGTGCGCGGCATTGTCGCTGGTTACCGACGATAGGATTACGGAATGAGCGTCGACAATCGCCGGGTCCGGTCGTCCGCGCCGCCGGTGCGCGCGAACGGTCGCGACGATCCGGGCAGGGACGCCGCCACCGGGAAGAAGGACAGTGCCGCGGCGGCTCGCCCCGTGCGGCGCCGGCCGAAGAACCGGCGGGCACAGATCGCGGCGGCTGCGGCCAACGCGTTCGGTTCGCTGGGTTATCACAGCGTGAGCATGGAGGACATCGCCGGCGGGCTCGGTATCAGTTCCGCCGCCCTGTACCGCCACTACCCCAGTAAGTACGCGCTGTTCCAGGAGGAATCGCTGCGGGTCGGCCAGGCCATGGCCGAATCGGTACGGCTCGACGCCGACGCCGCGGCGGCCCCGCCCGAGCAGCGGTTGCGCACGGTGCTGGAAGCACTCAGCGCGGTCACCGTCGCCAACCGGGCCAGTGTCACGCTGGTGCGCTGGGAAGGCCGCTACCTGGAGCCCGCGGACCGCGAGATCCGGGATGTACAGCAGAAGGCGGTACTCGAGGCACTGGACACCCAGCTCGCCGCCTACCGTCCGCAGGTGCGCGGTCAGGATCGTCAGGTGCTGGTGGTGGCCCTGCTGTCGGTGATCACCAGCATCGCCGATCACCATGCGACCCTACCCATCAAAGCCCTTGTGGGACTGTTGGTTTCCACCGCCATGGACCTGGCGGCCGTCTCGCTCCCGGAGCCGGGGGACGTCGAACCCGCGCGCCCGGTGGAGATCCCGGAATCGTTCAAGCACGAGCTGCTGCTCCGCAAGGGTGTGGAACTGTTCCACGCGCGCGGATACCCCAATGTGAGCGTGGAGGACATCGCCACCGCGGCGGGTCTGTCCGCGGCGTCCGCGGTGTACCGCTTCTACCGCGGTAAGAGCGATCTGCTGGCCGCCGCCTTCCGGCGCGCCGCCGAACGGGTGTCCAGTGCGATCGGTCCCGCGGTGGCCGGGGCCGCCGGACCGCGTGAGGCGCTGGATTCGCTGATCGACCAGTACGTCGAGGGTTCGTTCGCCGAACGCGAGCTCACCTTCGTCTACTACACCGAATTCCAGCACATACCCGCCGAGGAACGCGCCGCCCTGCGCAATGTGCAGCGGCTGAGCGTGGAGGAGTGGGCGCGGCTGGTCCGGCAGGTACGTCCCGAACTCTCCGGTCCGCAAGCGCGTTTCCTCGTCCACGCGGCCTTCGCCCTGGTGGTCGACCTGGGCCGCGCGTTCGGCACGGTCGCGACCGCCTCGCAGGAGCGGGTCGCCCTGCTCATGCGGGCAGTGCTGTACGGCCGGGCGGCCCGCTAGTACCCGGCGGTGATGAGCACGCGGCCGTGCCCGGTCACGATGCCGGGCTCGGCGCGAGCGGAGTGATCATCTGATCGACCAGCCAGTGGCCGTCGATCTTCTGCATCCGCATCACCATGCTCAACTGCCCGGGCGCCGGCTGGCCCCGGGTGCCCAGGCTGGTGATGGTCTGCCCGATCACCACCACGGTCTCGGCCGACTCCGCGTCGGCGGTTTTCACCGCGCACTGGATATCACCGGCGGTGGAGATCACCTGACCCGCGACGAGCGCCTCCCGCAGTTCGGCGGTGGTCGTCTCGAATTCCTTCTTCCAGTCGCCGGTGGCGCCCGCCGCCACGGCCGAGAAGTACGGGTCCAGATTCTTCGCGTCGTAATTGGCGAGCACCGGCGCATAGCGGCAGGCCGCCTGCCGTGCTTCCTCGTACGCGGCCAGCGTTTCGGCTTTGTCCTGTTCCTGCACGTACAGGTAGCCGGCCACGCCGAGTGCGCCCAGCAGCGCGATCGCGGCCCCGACGAGAACAGCGATCACCGGGCGCGTGATCCGGGCAGTGGAGCGCGGCTTCCCGGCGCCGCTATCGCTGCCCTCCCCGTCCGGATCGGTAACCTTGCGCAACCGGTCCGCGCCGCCACCGGGCACCGGATCGGGGGCACCCACGGCAGGTGCGGAATCCGCCGTACCCGGCGACGGGGTTTGCGCACTCGCCGTCACGGAGTCCGTCGCGTCCCCGCTTTCCACGGATTTGTCCTCACTCATGCTCGTCTACTCCTCAACGGCCCGGAATCGGGCGGGACAACTCGTCACCGCTGACACCGGGCGGTGGTCCGGCGGTGTTGTCGGGCACATTCGGCCGGGGCGCATTGGCCGAACCACGTACCTGCAACGCCGGATCATCGGTCACACAGTAGTTGTACAAACGCACCCGGGTGTCGGCCATGCGCTCGGTCGGGACCACTGGAATGGTGTTGTACTCGCAGGTGGGACGCGGCCAGATATCCACCAGCGTATGGAAGATTCCGTCGTGTACCGGCACGTTCAGCGCCGCGGTACCCGCCCGCAGCGCCGGGAACAGCGCGGCGATCGCCGGTTGCCGCAGTTTCGCGGCCCGGGTGATGGCCACGAAGTTGGTGACCAGATTGGTGATCGGGTCCTGGGTCTCGGTGACGAAACCGCCCAGGGTGGCCAACTGCCCGGGGGCGAGGTCCAGCAGTCGGCGCACTTCCTGGTCGGCCGCGGTGAGTTGCTGGAACAGCGCGCCCGCGGATCCGGTCAGGGTCCCGAGGTCGGGTTGGGCGTACTGCGTGGTGTCGGCGATCACGGTGAGGTTCTCGATGAGCTGCCGGGTCTGTGGCAACAGACCCTCCAGACCCGCCATGGCGCGACTGATGCCGGAGATCATATTGCGCAGCCGATCCGGTCCACCGGCCAGCGCCTTGTCCAGTTCGTCGACGATCACGGTGAGCCGCTCGGGATTGAGTCCGCTGATCATCGCGCTCAGATTCGACAGCAGCGAATGGGTGGTCACCGGGATCCGGGTGCGCTCCACCTCGACCCGGTCACCGTCGCGCAGGTAGGGTCCG
The DNA here is from genome assembly GCA_040674215.1 of Nocardia sp. NPDC050193. Classification (GTDB taxonomy): domain Bacteria; phylum Actinomycetota; class Actinomycetes; order Mycobacteriales; family Mycobacteriaceae; genus Nocardia. The sequence continues at coordinate 54,943 of JBFARE010000043.1, forward strand.
GTATCGGCGTCGGGCCGGAAGTCCAGGTACTGTTCGCCCACCGCCGAGAGCCGCCCGACCACCACGGTGCCGCCCACCGGAATATCGATCGCGGAATCGATTTCGGCGACGGCCTCGATCCCGGTTTCCGAAACCCGGACCTCGGCGACCCGGCCCACCCGGGAGCCGCGGAAATTGACATCGTTGTCCGCGAGCAACCCGCCTGACCCGGTCAGTTCCACCGTCACCCGGTAGGTGCTGTTGGGTAGCAGATTGATCCGCAACACCTCGGCGCCCAGATACCCGCACCCGACGACCAACACCACCACCAGGCCGATGTTCGCCACGCCGACCCGATGCCGGACCAGCCAGTTCCAGAGCGGAATATTCATCGCGGACCTTCCTGCGGTGCCGGGACGGGCTGCGGCGGACTGGTCAGCCGGCCCTGGATCTTCTGCAGCACCTGCGCGAGGCTGCCGACGAAAGCCGGCACATCCGACCCGTCCGGCAGCCGGCTGCGCGACGGATCGGTCAGCGCGCCGACACTCAGGTAGGAGACCCGGGCCGCGACGGCCAGGGTCGGGCCCTCGAAGGACTGTTCCAGGGACGGATACAGCGTGTGCAGACCGTCCAGGGTCTGCCGCAGATCGTCGCCCATCGCCGTGAAACCGCCCATGAGCCGCCGGATGCTGTCGAAGAGGCTGATGAATTCCGGGCTGGTGGTGTCGCTGAAATCGCCCAGCGCCGACATGGTCACCGAGATCTTCTGGATCAGTGAGGTGATATCCCGGTTGTTCTCCGCAACCAGGCCCAGCAGATCGGGGAAGGCGTCCGCGGCCAGCCCCAATTCCTGTTTGCGCGCGGCGAGTTCGCCGGTGAGCACATTGACTCCGTGCAGCACATTGTCGATATCGGCGGTCCGGGCGTTCAGTGCGCTCAGTACCTGGGTCATCTCGGTGATCAGATGGCCCAGTTGCGGGGCGCGGCCGGCGAACATCGAATCCATTTCGGCGGTGATCCGCGCCGCCTGGTTCAGCCCGCCACCGCCCAGCAGCAGCGATACCGACATCATGAGTTCTTCCACCGAGGCGCCGGCGCCGGTGTGATCGGTATCGATCACATCGCCTTCGCCCAGCATGACCGCGCCGGGTTCCTCCCGGGGCAGAGTCATGGCGACGAAGATATCGCCGAGCGGAGTCCCCTGCCGCAGTTCCGCGGTGGTCCCGCGCGGTAACCGGATGTCCTCGCGGATGAGCATGTCCACATCGGCGACGAAATCGGTGGTCGAGATATCGGTGACCACCCCGATATCGGTGCCACCGATCTTCACATGGGCCCGGTCCGGCAGGTTGAGCGCGTCGGCGAACCGCACGCGCAGTAGGTATCCCGGCCCGCCGATGCCCGGTTCCGGCATCGGCACGTTCTGCACCGTCAGCGCACCGCACCCCGGTACCGCCAGCACCGCCGCCGTCACCAGGACCGCCAACCTTGCGTGCATCCTCTTCATCGCGTCATCCCCAGCAGCGCGGCGGTGATCCCGAAATCCGGCCCGAAATCCTGGACCCGGCCGGTGCGGCAGCCGTCGGAACGCATCTGCACCCGTTCGCAGAAGGTGGACAGCACCTCGTTGTCGAGCAGTGCCTTGTCCAGCAACGCGTGCACCCGGAAGGCTCGGTGTTCGTGACTCACGCCGTTGGCCAGGTTCTCGAAGAAAAGCGGGCCCACGTCCACCAGTTCGGTCAGGCCGCGGGCATTGGCCCGCATCTGCGCGGTGATGGTGACGAACCGCTGCAAGGCCCCGGCGAGCTGGTCGCGGTTCTCCCCCACCAGCGTCGAGGTGTTGTTCACGAAATCGTTCAACTGGACCAGCACCGCGTGCAGACCAGGTGACTGATCACCCATCAGCTGTACCAGTTCGGTGAGCCGGGCACTGAAATCGCGCACGGTTTGGTCGTTCTGGGCGACGACCTGGGTGATCTCGTTCAGTTCGATGATGATGTTGGCGATCTGGTCCTTGTTGGCCAAGGACACCTCGAACGCGGCCGACAGGTCGTCGAGGGTTGCGCGCAATCGGTCGCCGTTGCCCTCGAGTAGCGGGAACAGCACCCGGCTGGCCAGGGGGCCGGCCTCGCTGTCGCCTTTGAGCGCCGCGCCGAGCTGGTCGAAATTGTCCAGGATCCGGTCCAGTTCCACCGGGACCCGGGTGCGTTCCAATGGAATATGTGCCCCGTCGACGAGTGTCGGACCGGTGCCGCTGTAGGCGGGGGCGAGTTCGACGTGCCGGTTGGTGATCAGCTGCGGCGAGATGAGCGCGGCCATGGCGTCGGCGGGCACGTCGACGTTCTTGTCCAATGCCATGGTGACCTCGACGTAGCTGCCACGCGGTGTCACGGTCTCGACCCGGCCCACCGGCACCCCGAGCACCGCGACCTCGTTCCCGGCGTACAGCCCGGCCACATTCTCGAAATCGGCACTGATCCTGACGTGTTCGCCCAGATACTGTTCCGGCAGTCCCGCGATACTGTCGGGCAGGACCGAGCAGCCCGCCGCGCACAGTCCGGCGATACCGGCCGCGAGCACCCGCGCGACTATGCGTAGGTTCACTTTCCACACCCCTGTACGACCTGTGCGAAACACAGCCAGTTGTCCGGCAGGAACCAGGGCGCCCACACATCGGCGTAGGGTCCGTTGCCGATCACATTGTTGAATTGCCGCAGCGAGACCGGCAGGATCTCGTAGAGCCGGTCCAGGTTGTCCCGGTTCTTCTCCAGGCCCTGGCTCATCGTGTTCAGGTTCTGGATCAGCGGGCCGAGCTGCCCGTTGTTCTCCAGGCCCATATCGCGCAGCAGACCGGACAGCGCGGCGACATTGTCCAGTAACCGACGCAACAGATCCTGGCGCAGGGCGACCGCGTTACCGATCGCCTCACCGCGGGTGAGCAGCATCAGCACGCTGTTCTGATTGTCGGCGACCAGCTGGGAGACCTGGTCCATGCTCTGCAGCAGGGTGTTCACCTCGTCGCGCCGGGCATTGATCACCTTGGCCAGCGCGCCGATCGAATCCAGCGCGGTCACCGCGAGTTCCGGGGAATCGCCCATCTGCTGGGAGAAGACGTCCAGCGCCTGCCGCAGTCTGTCCGGGTCGATGCGCTCGATCCGCTCGAACGACGAGGTGTACTTCGGGTCCTGGATGACCTTGGCCAGGTTGTACGGAACCGAGGTGTTGGCCAGCGGGATCCGGCCGGCCGCCGATTCCTCTCCCGCACCGGGCACCAGCTCGATATGCATGCGGCCGAGGATGGTCGACATCTTGATCGCGGCACGCGCGTCGGCGGCCACCCGGATATCGCGGCTGATCTTCATCACGACCTCGACCTTGTCGCCGGCCAGGCGTACCGAACGCACCTCGCCGACCTCGATCCCGGAGACATCCACCGTCGCGCCCGGGCGCATCCCGGCCGCCTGCGCGAATTCCGCGATCACGGTCTTGTCGCCGAGCCGCAACTGGGAGAGCACACCGGAGCCGACGACCAGCGCGGCCACCGCGGCGGCGGCGAGCAGCCCCTGCCACAGGAACCGGTTCTTCGCGAAGGCCGGACGATGCAACCTGGCCATCAGCGGCACACCTCCGTCTGCGAATCGCCACCGATCTGGGAGAACAGGCCCGGCGGCAGCAGCACACCCCACAGCGAGACGTCCAGATTGCAGATATAGGCATTACCGTAGGCGCCGTAGCCGGTGAAACGGGCCAGGCCGTTGAGTACATTCGGCAGTTCGATCGCGGCCTGATCCAGGGCGGCGCCGTTGAACAGCAGCAGTTCCACCGCGGTGGTGGCCTGGTCCTGGGCGGAGGCCACATCGGGTTTGACCGAGCCGATCAGCGCGGTCAGCGAATCGGTGGAGTACGCCACCTGATCCACCGAACTCTTCAGCGTCTCCCCCTCGGCGTACAGCGCGTCCATCAGGCCTCTCGTCTGGGTGATCAGCGTCTCCAACTCCTGGCTGCGATTGGCCAGCCCGGCGATCACACTGCTGAGATTGGTGATCACCGCGCCGAGGATCTCGTCGCGCTGACCGAAGGTGTTCGCCAGTTCGGCCGCCTGGGTGATCAGGGCGCTCAGCGAGACGCCGTCGCCCTGAAGTGCCTGGATCAGCGTGTCCGACAGCGAATTGACCTGATCGGGCTGGAGGACGCTGAACAGCGGTTCGAATCCGGACAGCAACGCCGACACGTCGAAGGACGGTTCGGTGCGTTCGACCGGGATATGCGACCCGGCCGGTATCTCGGTGCCCGGCTCCCGGCCCGGCAGCAGCGCGATATAGCGCTGGCCGATCAGATTCTGGTATCGCACCAGCGCTTTGGTGGTATCGGTGAGCCGCTGCCGGGCCTCGATACGCAGGACCAGCCGGGCCTTGTAGTCGTCCTCGAACTCGAGCGAATCGACCCGGCCCACCCGCACCCCGGCCATGCGCACATCGTCGCCGACTCGCACCCCCATCACATCGGTGAAGGTGGCCGAATAGGTCTCGGTCTCCCCCGGCACCGACCGTTGCAGCGTGGACCAGATGGTGAAGGTCAGCACGATCGCGACCACAGCGAAGATACTGAAACCGGCAATTGTCCGCGCCAGGCGCATCAGGCCTCCCCGTCGGAATAGACGTCGATTGTGCCGCCCGCGAGTATCGGCGTGAGCAGCAGCAGTTCGGCCGCGGTGGGTTGTCTGCCGAGTAATGCGGCGACGGCGGCGTGACCGCGCAATTGCGCGATCGGCGCCCCGGCAGGAACCGGTTGGCCGGGCACTGCCGGTTGGCCGGGCACTGCCGGTTGGCCGGGCACTGCCGGTTGGCCGGGCACTGCCGGTTGGCCGGGCACTGCCGGTTGGCCGGGCACTGCCGGT
>JBFARE010000043.1:59918-70629 GCA_040674215.1 Nocardia sp. NPDC050193
TGGCCGGGCACTGCCGGCGCCGCCTCGGGCGCCGGCGCGGTCGGGGCCGTGGGGAACAGCGGCGTGGTGATCCCCGGGAGGACGGGCAGACCGGGCAGCACCGGGAGCCCGGGCAGCAGCGGCACGGCCGGAGCCTGCGCCGGTATCCCCGGGATCTGCGGCTGCGGTTTCGGTCCCGCTCCTTCGACCCAGCCGGGCAGTAGCGTCGGCGGATACTCCTGCGGTGGCGCGACCTGCGGCACCGAGGGACCGCCGCAGCGCGGGCCGGTCATCTCGCCGTAGCGCGGGCAGTCCTTCGCCGTGTACTGCTGGAACGGCGTGAACGATACGTCCAGGCTCCAGCGCATCTGCCGCTGCGCACCCCAGCCGAAGGCGCCCGACAGCTTCCCGAGGGCCGCGTTGAGGTTGGCCACCGCGGTCGGGATCGCCTCCGGGTCCTGCGCCAGCGACCCGAAGAGTCCGTCCAGGCCGGGCACCAGGTCCTTGGCCGCATCGGGATTGCGGGCGAACAGCTCGTTCACCGAATCCACCGCGCCACTGGCATTGGCGAGCATGGTGATCAGGTTTTCCCGGCGTTCGGTGAGGGTGCGGGCGGTGGTCACCGATTCCGAGAGCACACCGACGAGCTCGGGCGCCGACACGCTCAGCGCCGTGGTCGCCCGGCCCAGGTCACCGAGCAGATCGCCGACCCCTTCGATATGCCGGACCTCGGTGACCCATTTGTCCAGCCGCTCGATCGTCGACCCGGGCGCCCGGGCGCCGGGGTCGAGCGCTTCGGAGAAGGTCGCCAGGACCCGGCCGAGCTTCTCCGGCTGGATATTGTTCAGCACGTTCCGCAGCACGGTCAGCGTCGTCTGCAACTGCACCGTTCCGTCGCTGGTGTCCTCGGGGATCTCCGCGCCCGCGGCCAACCGGCCGGGCGCGGCACCGTTGTCCACGAGTTCGATCCCGGTGACGCCGAACAGGTTGTTCGGGATCACCCGGGCGGTCACGGTATCGGGGATGGTCGGCGCGATCCTGGGATCGAGATCGATTCGGACCTGCTGCCGTTGCCCGGCGGCCACCACATCCACGTCGGTCACCGCGCCCACCACCATGCCCCGGAACTTCACGTCCGCACGCTCGGGCAACCCGTCACCGGTGCTGGTGAGCACCGCGTCGACCGGTACCCGATCCTCGAACCGGCCGGTGTAGCGCAGGCCGAGCAGGCCCAGCAGCACCGCCACCAGCGTGATCATCGCCAGGCCGGCCACCGTCATATGCCACGGGCTCGGCCCGCGGCCGCTGTGATCGATGAACATCGCCGACTACCCCGAAATCCGGAACCCGGGGTCGATACCCCAGATGGCCAAGGTCAGGAACAGATTCGCGAACACCATCACGACGATCACCATCTTGATCGCCTGCCCGGCCGCCACCCCCACACCTTCGGGGCCGCCGGTGGCGAAGAATCCGTAGTAACACTGGATATAGGTCGCCAGCAGCACGAACACCACGACCTTGAGCAGGGAGAAGAAAAGGTCCGGGCCCAGGAGGAACTGGAAGAAGTAGTGGTCGTAGGTACCCGCCGAGGTACCGCCCAGCAACAGCACCGACAGTTTCGTGGCCAGATACGCGACCGCCAGTCCCACGCTGTGCAGCGGGATGATGGTGACAGTGGCCGCGATCATCCGGGTGCTCACCAGATACGGCAGCGGCCGGATGGCGATGGATTCCAGCGCGTCGATCTCCTCGGCGATCCGCATGGACCCCAGTTGTGCGGTGAACCGGCAGCCAGCCTGGATCGCGAATGCGAGGGTGGCAAGAATCGGCGCTAACTCCCGGGTGGTCGCGAAGCCGGAGATGGCCCCGGTGAGCGGGCCCATGGTCAGCAGGTTCAGCGCGCTGAAAGCCTCCATGCCCACGGTGATCCCACCGAAACCGCACAGGATGATCACCACACCGACGGTTCCGCCACCCACGACGAGCGAGCCGTTGCCCCAGCCCACATCGGCGGTCAGCCGCAGCACTTCCTTGCGATAGTGCTTCAGCACGAATGGGATCGCGATCAGCGCCTGGACGAAGGTGATGCCCTGGTGACCGAGACGGCGGTTGGCGGTGATGGGCACCGCCGCCGCCGAGGTCACCATCCGGACCGGTTTGAGCGCCGGTGGCGTGTACGGAGTGCCCATCTCAGATCACCTTCGTCGGGAAGACGGTGTTGTACACCTGCGTGATGATGATGTTGGTGGCGAACAGCATGAGCGCCGAGGAGACGACCGCCGAGTTCACCGCATCGGCCACGCCCCCGGGCCCGCCCTTGGCGTGCAGCCCGATATCGCAGGCGATGATCGCGGTCAGCACCCCGAAGATCGCCGATTTCACCAGTGCCACCGCCATATCGTTGGCCACGGCGAACGAGGCGAACGAGCCGATGAACGAACCCGGTGTCCCGGATTGCGCGTAGACGTTGAACATGTAGGCGGTCGCGAAACCGACGAACACGATGAACCCGCACAGCAGCATACTCACCACCACGGCCGCCACCAGCCGCGGTGCCACGAGTCTGCGGACGGGGTCGACCCCCATCACCATCATGGCGTCGATCTCTTCTCGGATGGTCCGGGAACCGAGATCGGCGCAGATGGCCGAACCCACCGCGCCCGCGATCATGAGCGAGGTGACCAGCGGCGCGCCCTGACGGATGATGCCCAGGCCGGCCACGGCGCCGATGAAGGTGGTGGCGCCGACCTGGTTCACCAGCGCGCCGATCTGGATCGAGACCACCACCGCGATGGGCATGGCCACGAAGATGGTGGGCGCGGCGGACACATTGGCCATGAACGCGCACTGTTTGGCGAATTCCTCGAACGGGAAACGCCGCGCGAGCACCGCTTTCACGGTTTCCACCACGGCATCCCGGCCCAGGGTCACCTGCCGGCCCAGGGTTTCCAGGGAACGCTGTGGATGCCGCTGCCACAGCCCTTTGAGATCGTCGACCGCCTGCTCGAGGTCGGTGCGCTGCGCCGGCTTCTCCGGCCCGGTGGTCACCATGGCAGGCCGGTCGTTTCGAGGTCACCGGTCAGGTACTGCTGTAACAGCACGAATCCGGCGCCCACCACAGCGATCCCGGCGGCGAGGACGCACAGTAGAACCAGCCAGAGACCGAAACGCAGAATCGGGTTGACCAACATCTGCCCACCGAGGATCTTGACGACGATCACCAGGATGTCGATGAGCCATACCAGCGCCATCATCAGGTCATCGTCACGTTCGCGAAGGTGAGCACGGGCCAGCACACGATGGAGCCGAGGAACGAGATGATCACGTCCAGACCGTGCATCTCACGCAGATGCGATGTGTGCGTGAGCGTCCAGACGATCCCGATGAGCCCGTAGGGGATGCCGAGGATGATCAAGGTCCCGAGAAACTCGGACACCTTCATCTCGTAGCTGAACAGTCGATCCAGCCGCTTGAGCATAGTGCGTTCCTTCCTTGACCGGCCGCTGACGCACCCTCCCCGCGGGGAACGTCTGAGACGGTCGGGTCGGAGCGGTATGTTACGCATCATTCCTGTCATGGCGGAAGGTTTTGCGGAAGTTTCTTGGTCCGGGAACACGGCTCGATACCTGTTCTCGGTGCGTTTCACATTGCTTCCAATGAGACATAAGTTAGCGACTGTTCATTCATACCAACTGACTGTCGGTAGAATTTGGAGTAACTTAGACCACACCGGATCCCTGTGGAAGGACACGCATGACCGCCGCCGCACACTCCTGGCAAACCGCCGCCGCGCCCGATTCACGGCCCGCCGATCAGCCGCGGCCGACCACCGAGCAGACGCGCATCCGGATCGGCACCACCCACCGCCCCTTCACCAAACGCCCCCTGAAACTCACCGACGCTTTGGACTTCTGGCAGTTCGCGGGTGCCGCGGCGAACGTCATCATGCAGATGGCCCGGCCCGGGGTCGGCTACGGCGTCGCCGAGAGCAAGGTGGAATCGGGCTCACTGATGAAGCGGCCCTGGAAACGTGCCCGGACCACCACCCAGTATCTGGCCGTGGCCATCCTCGGCGACGAGGAGGAGAAGAAGGCGTTCCGGGAAGCGGTGAACGGCGCACACCGCCAGGTGCGCTCCGAACCCGGTGCCCCGGTCGAGTACAACGCCTTCGACCGCGAGCTCCAGCTCTGGGTGGCGGCCTGTCTCTACATCGGCTTCGAGGACACCTACCAGCTGCTCGCCGGCCGGATGAGCCCCGAACAGAACGAGGCGTTCTACCGGTCCTCATCCTCCCTGGGCACAACACTTCAGGTCACCGAGGATATGTGGCCGGCCACCCGGGCCGAGTTCGACGAATACTGGAATACCGCCTGCGAACAGGCGGTGCTCGACGATTTCGTCCGCTCCTACCTCGAGGACCTGCTGAACCTGCGAATGATCCACTGGTACCTGCGCATACCGTTCCGCGGCCTGCTCAGGTTCCTCACCATCGGTTTCCTGAGCCCCTGGTTCCGGGAGCAGATGCGGGTCGAATGGTCCGATGCCGATCAGCGCCGATTCGAGCACCTCTTCCTCTTCGTCGGTTTCGTGAACCGTTTCATCCCGCGCTTCCTGCGGCACGGCGGCAGTCACGCCCTGATGGCCGACGTGCGGCGCCGCATCAAGAGGCAGAAGAACCTCATCTGAACGGTGGGACGAGTAGCCACCACCCCGGCGCGGTCCGCCCGAAGTGCCGCCGGCGGTACTTCGGGCCGGGGTCCCAGCCGTCGGCACAGTGCCTACCGAAAGACCGGGAAGGACAACGATGACGACCGCTGCGACCGAATCGGCGACGAATCGATCACGACGGCGACCGAGGGCCCCTGCAGGCGGCCGTCGCCGTATACCGGGCGGATAGGCAAAGCTGCGGACCGGCGTCGCTGCGCGCGCCGCCGTGTGATTTCCACCCACCGAGCCATACAGGCCGAGATCAGGAGCAGGGCGGCGGACACGGGCCGCGTTGAAGGTGCACGCCGGAGGAAAGCCGGGCCCTGGCGGTCATTGCTGGTAGCGAAAGTTCTTCCTTGGCACCATACCGGCCGTGCGCATCGGTAGCACGATCCGGCCGGGCGGGAATCCCGGTGAGTCGTTGGAGGCGATTCATGCGCCGACGATGGACAATCGCAGGGGCCCGGGACATCAATGTTCGCAGGCAGGCGCAGTAGGCGGGCACGGTACACGATTCGCGAATCCGGATAGGGACGATTTCGCGCGAGGGCACGCGCGGGAGGTGGTTGCGGCGTGCGTGAGCGAGGCATCCCACTGGGACGGCGCGAGTTCCTGCGGGCCGTCGCCGGAGCCGGTACCGCGCTGACACTGGGTGGATGTAGCAGCGACGACGACGCGCTGACGTTCTTCTTCCAGGCCAACCCCGCCGAAGCCGACGGACGGCAGCGGGTGATCGACGAATTCACCCGCCGGAATCCGGATATCCGAGTGCGTACCCTGCTGTCCGGCCCCGACCCGATGCAGCAGATGCTCACCTTCTGCGCGGGCGGCAAATGTCCCGACGTGTTGATGGCGTGGGAACAGACCTATGCCGGTCTCGCCGACCGGGGCGTGCTGCTGGATCTGAATACTCTGCTCGACCGCGATCCGGCCTTCGCCGCCGATCTGAGGGCGGGCGGTACCGCGGCGTTGTACGACACCTTCACCTTCGAAGGCGGGCAGTACGCCCTCCCGGAGCAGTGGTCGGGAAATTTCCTGTTCTGCAACAGGACATTGTTCGACGAGGCGGGACTGCGGCCGCCCGGGCGGTGGGAAAACGCGTGGAGCTTCGCCGAATTCCTCGATATCGGCCGCGTGCTCACCGTGCGTGACCGGTCCGGGGACGTCCGGCAGTGGGGGTTCGTCGATACCTGGGTGCCGTACTATTCGGCCGGTCTCTTCGCCGTCAACAACGGCGCCGAATGGGCGAGCCCGCGGACAGTTCCCGACCGTTCGGACTTCTCCGCCGCTGCTTTCATCGAAGGCATCCAGTTCTATGCGGACCTGGCCAACAGGTATCGCGTGGCGCCGAGTCCGGCTGATCAGCAGTCGATCTCGGCGATGGATCTGTTCACGCAGGGCAGAGCCGCCCTGGCGATGGGCGGGCACTGGCGGTACCGCACCTTCGCCGAGGCCGACCACCTGGATTTCGATATCACCGCCCTGCCGGCCGGGCCGGCGATCCGCGGTGCGCGCTCGAATATCGGCACCACGGGGCTCGCCATAGCCGCCGACAGCCCTCGGAAAGAGCAGGCCTGGGAGTTCCTGAAATTCGCGGCCGGGCCGGTCGGCCAGACGGTTGTCGCGGAAACCGGTCTCTTCGTACCGGCCCGCGAGTCCGCCGTGCGATCCCCCGGATTCGCCGCGGCGCACAGCGATATCGGGAACCTGAACATCCTTCTCGACGGTCCGTCACATTCCGCTCCACTGCCGGTCACGGCGGATTGGCCGCGCATCGACGCGCTGATGGACCGGTACATCGGTCCGGTGCTCCGCGGCGCCGCGCCGGCGACCTCGCTGGCGGACAATCTCGCTCCGGAAGCCGACGAGGTGTTACGTAACCGATGACCACCACCGACGAAATCGCGACCGGGAAATCGGCGGCACCCGATGCCGCCACCGGACGGCATCGCTCGGAGTCGGCGAAGCGGCAGGCCCGGGCGGCCCGGCTGTTCATCGCCCCGAACCTCTCTGCGGTCGCGGTATTCCTGGTCTTCCCGCTGGGTTTCTCGCTCTACCTGAGCTTCCACGAGTGGGATATGTTCGGGCCGATGCGGTTCACCGGGCTGCGGAACTTCCGCGAGCTGCTCACCGCGGATCCACTGTTCGCCATCGCGTTGCGGAACACAATCGTCTACACCCTCGGGACGTTGATCCCCACGGTGTCGATCAGTCTCGTCGTCGCCGCGGCCCTGAACCGGGGAGTCCGGGGGACCGGCTTCTTCCGGACGGTCATGTTCCTACCCCTGGCGATATCGAGCGTGGTGATGGCGGTGATCTGGCGTTTCCTCTTCGACACGAACAACGGGCTGCTCAATACGATGCTCGGCCGGGTCGGCCTCGGTCCCGTCCCCTGGCTGGTCGAACCGCGGTGGGCGATGGTATCGGTCTGCCTGGTCAGCGTGTGGAAGAGCATCCCGTTCGCCACCGTCGTGCTGCTCGCCGCGATGCAGGGTGTTCCGCGGGATCTGTACGAAGCGGCGAAGATCGACGGAGCCGGCACGATCCGGCGATTCGTCTCGATCACCGTGCCCCTGATCCGGGGCGCGCTGTCCTTCGTCCTCGTCATCTCGATCATCGACTCGGTGCAGGCCTTCGACCAGATCTATGTGCTCACCGGCGGCAACGGCGGCCCGGAAACCGGGACCTACGTCTTCGGCATCATGATCTTCCAGAATGCCTTCGCGTTCGGTGACGCCGGCTACGCGTCGGCCATCGCCTGGTTGATCTTCGTGGTCCTGTTGGCCCTCACTCTCGCGCAACTGTGGTTCGCCCGCAAGAATTCGACGGAGCAGTGATGGCGGCACCGGGCTGGAAGACCCGCGCCTTCATCCGGGCCGCCGCGCTCTACCTGGCGCTCATCGCGATGGCGTGGTGCGCCCTGCTCCCCATCCTGTGGGCGTTGGCGGGCTCGGTGAAGAAACAATCCGAAGTCACCACACCGGCCCTGCTCCCACGCGAACCGCAGTGGTCCAATTACCGCACCGTTTTCGAGGAGATGCCGTTCGGGCGGATGTTCCTCAACACCGTCCTCTACGCCGGATGCGTCACGGCCGGCCAGGTCTTTTTCTGCTCACTGGCCGGGTACGCGTTCGCCCGGCTGCGCTTCCCCGGCCGCGACGTGCTGTTCGTGGCCTATCTGGCCACGCTCATGGTCCCGCTCACCGTTACCGTGGTGCCCCAGTTCGTGCTCATCCGGGTGCTGGGTTTGACCGATACCCCCTGGGCGCTGGTCCTGCCCGGGCTGTTCGGCAGTGCGTTCGGCACCTACCTTATGCGGCAGTTCTTCCGCACCCTCCCGGTCGAACTGGACGAGGCCGCCGTCCTCGACGGCTGCTCACCGTGGCAGATCTATTGGCGGGTCCTGCTGCCCAATGCCAAACCCGCGGTAATGGTGCTCGCCGTCCTCACCTGGGTCAATGTCTGGAACGATTTCCTGTGGCCGCTGGTGATGATCCAACGCCGGGAGATCTCCACCGTCACCCTCGGCCTGGTCTGGATGCAGGGGCAATACGTCTCGGACTGGCCGGTGCTGATGGCCGCGTCCATGCTGATCCTGCTCCCGCTGGTCATCGTCTACGCCGTCGCGCAGAAGGCCTTCCTCCGTGGTATCGGCATGTCGGGTTTCGGTGGCCGGTGACGAATCGGGCCGCGCTGTCACCGCGTTGCCGACCGAGTCCGCCCGGTGGTCGATGCGGTGATCACCACGGTCGTGTAGTTCATGACGAAGCCGCCGCCGGCGGCGTCGACCGCCGACCCGATACCGGTGAGCAGTTGTTCGAGGGTGTCCGCCGGGAACCGGCTGTGACCGCCGAAGGTGGGTACCTGCTCGAGCCACTCGTCCCGGGTGAAGCGGCGTGACCAGGGAAACTCCCACTGTTCGGGCGCCTCGAATGCGCCTGCTCGACGTATCCCGTCGCCGACCTCGGTGAACTGACCGGCGTAGGTGGTGGGCCCCCCGAACGGTCCGCGAGCGAACGGTGAGCCGGGCAGCAACCGCTGATAGACGGCACCGAAGGCCTGCGCGAGATCGGCCGGTGGCGCGAACGCGTTCCAGAAAACGGCCAGCCGGCCCCCCGGCCGCAGGACCTGCGCGGCCTTGGTGGCGCCGCGGACGGGGTCGACCCAGTGCCAGGACTGCCCGGAGATCACCGCGTCGAATTCCCGGCCCGCGGGATCCCAATCCTCGAATTTCGCCACCTCGACGGCGAATCCCCGCCGAGCCGCGAACTCGGCCATGCGCGGGTCGACCTCGACCCCGAGTACGCGACATCCGGCCGCGGTGAAGGGCTGCGCCGAAATACCGGTGCCGATCCCGACATCGAGGACATCGCGACCGGGAGCCTCCGCGACGACCCGGGCCGCCATCGCGGCGGGGTAATGCGGCCGGGTTCGGTCATAACGTGCGGGGTCGTCGCCGAAGGACTGCGCCAGCCCACGGGCGTGATGGGATCTGTCCATAGGGGACGACGGTGGCTCGGGCGGTAAAGTGACCATGCGCCCACTATGAGTGGGCGATCGCCCACTTGTCAAACGCGCAGCGAGAAATACGGAAAGGCGGTGCCCCGATGCCGACCGGTGTGGCATTGCGTGATGCGCGCGAACAGCTCTTCGCCGCCGCCCGGCGCGTCCTGCTCCTCGGCGGACCCCATGGATTGACCAGCCGGGCGGTCACCACCGAAGCCGGGGTTGCCAAAGGCGTGATCCACCGGCATTTCACCGACTTCGACGCCTTCCTCGCCGAGTTCGTCCTCGACCGCATCGCGGCACTCGACCGGCAGGCCGCGGCGCTTCGCGACACCGCCGGGACCGGCTCCGTCGCCGAGAATCTCGCCACCGCCCTGGCAGAGCTGTTCGACCCCGTCGCGGTAGCGATCGTCGCACTCATCGTTTCTCGCGACGATCTACGAGTCCGCCTGCGCGAGGCCGGTGCGGCTCCCATACCCGTCCTGGGTGAAGGCACCGCGATGATCGCCGACTACCTCGCCGCCGAACGGGACCTCGGGCGCCTCTCCGCGGACGCCGACGTCGCCACCCTCGCCCCCACGCTCACCGGCGCGGCGCATCTACTGTTCGCCGATCGCGAGAACGCACCCACCGCGGCCGCCGTCCACAGGTCGGTAGCGGCCGTACTCACCGGCGTCCTGCCACAACGCCACACCTGAACACCCCGCCAAGCCCACCACGCCCTCGAAGCGATCGACGGACCGCCAGCCTGCGGTAGCTATTGTCTATGTAGATATCATCTACTGTCACGCGCCGGGAATTCGTTGCAAATATGAGGCGAGCCGTTCCAGGATCTCATCAGAGGTCTTGGTCCAGACGAACGGTGTGGGGTTCCCGTTCCAGGCGGCTATCCAGTCGCGTATCGATTTCTCCAGTGCGGCAACATTTTTGTGGGCACCGCGGCGGAGTTGCTGATCGGTGAGCAGGCCGAACCAGCGTTCGACCTGGTTGAGCCAGGACGAATGGGTCGGGGTGAATGCATGTGGAACCGCGGATGCGACGCGAGCCACTTCGCCACGGTCGGTGTCTTGTGGGTGCTGTAGTTGTCGCAGATCAGATGCACATCCAGGCCGCCGGGAACCTGCTTGTCGAGCTTGACCAAAAACTATTTGAATTCGGTGGCGGCGGTGGGTTGAGCCGATCACCTCACCGGTGGTCACATTCAACGCCGCGAACAAAGTGGTGACACCGTGGCGGACATAATCGCGGGTGCGGCGCTCGGGCATGCCTGTCCGGGAAACGCTTGCGCCACTTACCCGCAGTCGGCAACGAAACACCCTCGGCCGCAGCGATATCGGCATTCGTCAACCCCTGTGCACATGCCAACACGATCCGCGCCCGCATCGCCAACACCTGCGCCGTCTTGCGTCGACGCGCCCACTTAGTACTCCAGCCGCACTTGGTTATATAATCGGTGTCTCCGCTGGTAGTGGGCTTTTCTGGCCCGGTATTGATGTCGTCGGCGCCAGGTCGACCA
>JBFARE010000044.1:0-67930 GCA_040674215.1 Nocardia sp. NPDC050193
TCCAGCCCGGCCACCCACGCAGCCAGGTCTCCATCGATCGACACGACGAAAGACTCTACCGCACAACATAACCAAGTGCGGCTGGAGTACTAGAACGCCACTACCAGATCGTGGACAGTATCCAAGAGCTACATCGCGTGATCGCGCAGCGCTACCTCGACACCGATAGCGAGTTTGCGTCGCGGTACAACGAGGTCATGGCATCCGCTCCGCAGGGATTGCAGGTGCCGAAATGAGTGAATTCGGCTATGAGGAATCGCTGATCCTGAAAAACGGGGCGCGGGAGAATCCCGCCGCGCATTCGCATACCGAGATCAAGGCGGTCTTCGATTCGATGGATCCGGCGGAGGCGACTTACGCCCGCGACGACTATGCCGCGATCGCGACCGCGTGGGAAGAGACCGTTACGGTTTTCGCCGCGCGAATCCGGCGGTCGAGCGAATCGGCGTGGTCGGGCCCGGCGGCGGAGACGGCTCGGCGGGCGATCGGCGACTACGCCACCGATGCGACGAATCTGACGCCGGCCCTGTGGGACCTGTCGTATCGGGTCGACAATATGGTCGCCGCTGTCCTGATGACGAAGAACGGTATGCCGGAGGTGGTGGACGATCCACAGAGCTGGTGGGTCCCTGGGGACTGGTTCGACGGTGACGGGGGAGTGTCGGCGGCGGAACAGGGCGCCCAGCAGCATATGGCCACCAATTACGTGACGCCGGCTGTGTCCGTGGACGCCCAGGTCCCGGTGCTGCCACAGCCGCGAGACCCGGTCGCGATGGACGACGGTGGCACCCCGAGCGGCACCATCACCGACGACGACGGGACTTCCCCCGCAGGCACCTCGACCGGGGCCGGGACGCCGGGGCCGGAAACGCCCGGGGAGGAACAGCCCGGCGAGCAGCAGCCCGGCGAGCAACAACCGGCCGGTGAGGACACCGCCCCGAGCGGTACGCAGCCGGCCGAAACCGAAACCGCGGGTACCACACCGCAATCCACAGTGCCGAGCAGTACCGGTAGTCCCGCGGTGACGCCCGCATCGACCACCACCGGCACGCCGCCCGGCACCCCGGCCAGTCCCGGTAGTCCCGCGGGGACGCCCGGCCCGGGGACCCCCGGCTCGGGTGCACCCGTGCCGGGCCGAACCGTACCGGGTTCGCCGTCGGCCGGGGTGCCGGCAACCACCGCAGGCAACAGGACCGCGTCCGGTTCGCCCGCAATGCGGGGCGGGATGCCGATGATGGGTGCGCCCGGTGCGGGCCGCGGCGGCTCCGGGGACGACGATCGCGACCGGCAGACCCCCGACTACCTGATCAACGAGGAGAACACCCGCGAACTCCTCGGCGAGGAACCGCCGGCCATTCCCGGTGGTGTGCTCGGTGCCGATGCCTCCGCCGCCGGTCCCGCCGAACGACCTCCCGGTTACTGATCGGCCGACGGGCTTCGCGGCGCCGCGTTCCAGCCACGCCACACCATGCACGTGCGCCGGGTGCGCGGCCCGTTGACGTCGGCTGCGCGGTACGCCCCGCCACCACCCACACCCGGCCCCCCGCCGCTCGGCTCGCGGGACCGCTATCGCTCGATTGGAACGGACACCACCCGCATGGCCTGGACCTGGGAACCGGATACCTTCGCCGCGCACTGGTTCGACGAGGGCAATGACCGTATGCCCACCCCCCTGCGCTACCGCAGTCGCTTCGCCACCATCGACGAGTTCGAGGTACACCGCGCCGCTGTCCGCGCCGGCGGCGATATCGACGAACAGGAGCGCATCCGGTTGCTCGTGCACACCCTCGCACAGTGCGATATGCGGATCGAGATCCTGTTCGGCTCGGTGAAACACCGGGGCGGCGACGGCCGCACCCGCAAAGATCTGCGTGTGGTCGGCGCCCGCACCTACGCACACGCGGTGGTGCTGAGCCAGACCGCTGTCCGCGGCGAGGACAGCGATATCCGGGCCCAGCTGCTGCGCCCCGACCAGCTGCCCGTCGCCCTCGCCGCCGCCGTCCCACCCTGCGTACCCGGCCGCGGCAAGCCCACCACCTTCGATCTCGCCGATGTGCGACCGGCCGAGACCATCCACCCTTCCGCCGACTCCAGAAGTCCGCGCCACCTTTTCCAACAGCTGGCCCGCCGACCGGCCGATGGTGGCGGGCAGGCCATCCTCCGTCTCGGCAATTTCCATGCCGCCCATAACCGCCACCGTGCCCTGCAATGGTTCGATATCGCCGGCGACGGCCGCTATGTCGAACAACGTAACCGCACCCACCTCGAGCTGCGCCCCGCGAGCACGGAGGGTCTCGGCGCCGTATTCGCCGCATGGATCGAACAGGCCGAACGCACACTCCGCGAGAATGCCGACGACGCCTACTTCTGACGGTGCGCCGGAGTGCGCCCGTGCCGTCGCGCACAGGGCCCTATTCATCCCGTGCCGACCGTGGGTCGCGCCTACTGCCCGAACGCGGGTCGCCTGCACCACCGCTCGGGCGCACACGGCGTTCATCGGTGCTCCTGGGCGGTGAGCAGCGGCGGATACAGGCCCTTCTCGATCACTCGGATACCGGTCCACGGACACGGGCGATGGCCGTGTGGGCCGATACGGCCGGCCTGCACCGGTGCGAATTCCCGGCAGCCACCGGGGCAGCCGATCGAGGCGATAGGTCCCCACGGTGTCCTGCCGTGATGAGTGACTATGCGCAGTTGGCGAGTGGTGACGAACGGCCCGCAACCGCACGGCGGCGCGGTATGCCGCACCCCTACTCCGATCCACGGGCACAGACCGGCGACATTGCGGAAGTGCGGTGCGATCTGTCCACCGGTGACCAGTGCGCCGCGCAGGCAATACAAGGATTCCGGGCATCGGATGACGAGTTCGTCCGCGTCCGCGTGGGCAATGGTGAGCGCGGCCAGCGGAACCCAGGGGCCGGGGTGAAGAGCGCAGGTTGCAGCGGTCATAGCGTGCCCTCGGGTTGGGCCACGCGGTATCGGGCGATGACCCCGTCGATCTCGTGCTGGGTGCGGGCCCGGTATCGGTTATCGGCATCGAGGCCACGCAGGCTACGGACAATCCGCTCAAGTACGCCGCGGTCATAACATTCGGCCGTCCGCCACAGTCGCGCCGCCGCCTCGTTCGTCCGGTGGCCGGGCGTAGCTCGGCGCGGTAGTGCGGGTGGCCACGTCTCGGGCCGCCCGGTCTGGATCTCCGGCATGGTTGCCTCCGATCGTCGATCGATTCTTGTTGGGTCCGTGTTCTGCTGCCGGGCATCAGTAGAGCGGGGTCATCGCCGATTTCGGCCATGCAGCGGACTATCCGGTCGAATTGCTTCGCAGGCCGAGGGCACGATCCGGAGCTCGTTCAGCGGTCATCCAGGACTTGGACCGGGCGCATCCACAAAAGACGGATGCCAGTTGTGGATTGCGAGTCGATCGGGAATGGATGAACTCCCGGAAGGATCGGCGGATTCGCACTCGTTTTGTTCCTGTCGGCATTCGAGGCAGCTCGGGTGGCCTGTATGTGGTCGAATTTCCGGGGAAGATGTCGCTGGCCCGGCCGGCCACTGTTCCATGGTGGAACTGCCACAATGAGACGAACCAATCGACTTGGCACAGTTGTGGTTCCGAACAGCTCGGTGTAATTATCGGCGTGCACCGGCGCGGCGCGTGGGGATGATCCGATCGGACCGGTCGAAACGAATTCAAGAACGTGACCTCAGGGGAAGAAGGTTGTCATGGCGGATCTCGGCTCGACCCTTCCGCGTCGCCAGGTGGGGCGATATCTGCGGGACCTACGGCAGGGCGCCGGATTCACGATCGCCGAACTCGCGCGGCGTATCGAACGCGGCGCCACCACCGTGCAACGGCTGGAAACCGGTGCGGCCGAGCGGATCCGGCTATGGGATATCGAGGCGATTTGCCGGGTATGCGGTGCCGACGAGACCACGATCGACGCTTTGAAAGGACTCGCGCAGCAGGGCAACAGCAAGAGCTGGTGGCACCAGTACGGCGATCTGATCCCGCTGAACTTCGACGTGTACATGGGGCTGGAAGCGGGGGCGGTGAAGCTGACTTCCTTCGCCGAACTCGTGCCCGGCCTGCTACAGACGTCCGACTATGCGCGAACCGTGACTCGGCTCGCACATCCATCCGAGCCGGACAGTGAGATCGCTCGGAGGGTCGAGATGCGCATACGGCGCCAGATTCAAATAACCAAGAAGTCGGATCCGCTACCGATAGATGTCCTTCTGGACGAGTCGGCATTGCACCGGGTCATCGGGAGCCGCCGCATCATGGCAACGCAACTCCGGCATCTGGCGGATGTGGGAACACGTGCCAATGTGTCGGTCCGCGTAGTTCCCTTCACCAGCGGCCTACCGCTGGGCGACTTGACCGGGCCGTTCATCCTCCTCGAGTTCGGGACTGCGTCTACGGGTGGGTCCAGCGAGCCGCCTGTGGTGTACGCCGAGGGTTACACCGGGGCGATGTACTTCGATGATCCAGAAGTTGTGGATCGGTATCGCAAAGCGCACATGGGGCTGCGGCGGGTAGCGTTGGATCTCGCGGACAGCAGGAAGCTGCTACGCGAGAAGGCAAGGGAGTTCGCAGGATGAGCGCTGATCTATCCGAGGCTTGCTGGTTCAAGAGCAGTCATAGCGGTGGCAGCCAAGAGTGCGTCGAGGTCGCGTTCATCGAGGGCGATGCGGTTGGTGTGCGCGATTCCAAGGATCCCGGCGGCCCGGCCCTGGCCTTCACCTCCGTAGCCTGGACCGCCTTCACCGCGAGCGCCCGTTCCGGCCGGTTCGACAGGCCGTAGTCTCTGGGCATCCACAGCGGGAGAAGCGAAGTACGTACTTGGATTCGACTCCGGTGACGCCTGGCCGCGCTGGCTCTGTTGCGGTAGAAACGAGCGGTGACCGGATCCGGGGGAATGACCGAAAAACAGACCATCGCGGCACTCATCCTGCCCAAGCTCGACGCTGCGGGCTGGTCGAAAGCGCAGATTCGTCAGGAGTACACAATCAGTCAGGGGCGAATCGTCGCCTCTTCCCGACGTCACCGGCAGGCCAATCCGCTTCGGGCGGACTTCGTCCTCGAATACGGAGGCGATCTTCCGATCGCGGTTATCGAGGCCAAACGGACCAGGATCGACGTCCACGCCGGCATCGAGCAGGCGCGGCGTTACGCCGAGAAGCTCGACCTTCCGGTCGCTTACGCGACCAACGGTAAGGAAATCTACGAAGTTGTCCGCGGGGGGCCGTTCACGCGACGGCTCGGTTTTCCCAGCCCGGAGGAGATGTGGCAACGGTTCTGCCGAGACCAAGGGGTCACCACCGAGCTCGAGCAGACGATGCTTACCGCGCCGTTCGATCGGTCCTACACCGATGACGAGAACCGATGGGTATCGCTCCGGTACTACCAGGCTGTCGCAATCCACCGCACCCTCCGTGCCATCGCCCAGGGAACGGATCGGATCCTGCTGGTCCTGGCAACCGGCACCGGGAAGACGATGCTTGCCTACCAATTGGTTGCAAAGCTGCGGAACTCCGGGTGGACGGGAGACCGAATGCCCCGAGTCTTGTACCTCGCCGACCGGAACATCCTGGTGGACCAGCCCAAGACACAGTACTTCGACCTCGCCTTCGGTGACGTCGTGCACCGGCTACGCAGCCGACCGCAACGCAGTCGGGAAATCTACTTCGCCCTCTATCAGTCGCTCGATCGCCAGGCAGCTGATGAGCCGCTGTACCGGCAGTACGAGAAGGACTACTTCGACCTCATCATCGTCGACGAATGCCATCGTGGCAGCGCCGCCAGCACATCCCAGTGGCGGGAGATCCTCGAACACTTCTCCGGCGCGGTCCAAGTCGGACTGACCGCGACACCTGTCGACCGCGGGGACGCGGTGACCTTCGATTACTTCGGGGCGCCCCTGTTCACCTACTCGTTGAAAGACGGGATCGACGACGGTTATCTCGCGCCGTATCGGGTGCGCCGGGCGAACCTGAACATCGACGTGACCGGCTATCGGCCCGAACCCGGCCAACTCGACACGGACGGTGAGCCGGTCCCATCGAACCTCTATACCCAAACGCAGTACGAGCGGGTCATTGCCATCCTGGATCGCACCGAGACCGCAGCCCGGTACCTGGCCGCCTATATGCGCAAGACCGGGCTGCTCCACAAGACCATTGTGTTCTGCGAGAACAACGACCATGCCGGGCGGATGGTCGCGGCGATCAACAACGCAAGCCTCGACCTGGTGGAGCAGTATCCGAACTACGTCCACCGAGTGACCAACGATGACGGGGATGCGGGACTCGGCCAGCTCTACGAGTTCAGCAAGGCGGCTACCGACGAACCGGTGATCTTGGTAACCAGCCAACTTCTGACAACCGGAATCGACATCCCGCCGGTGCGGAACATCGTAATTTTTCGGCGGATTGCTTCGGTCCCCCTGTTCAAGCAGGTCATCGGCCGCGGCACCAGACTCTGCAAGGACATCGAGAAGCTCTCGTTCGATATCATCGACCTCACTGACGCCACCCGCCTGTTCCACGATCCCGAGTTCGATGGACCGCCCTTGCGCATCGTCACCGACATCATCGATACAGACGGCAACACTGTGGAGACGGGTGTTGAAGCCGAGTGCAGGGACGATGCGGAAGCGACCGTGGTGGTGGCCGAACCGGAGCCGGAGTACCACCACGAAGACTCGGGCCAGATCCCGGCACCGCCTCCTGAGGACGATTTCGCCGACCGGGTCATGGCACAGGGACGTCGCATATACGTCGAGGGGGTCGACGTATATGTGCTGAACGAACGCTCTTACGTGCTGCGTCCGGACGGCGCCCTCGATCTGGTCGACTACCGCGAGGTGGTGCGGGGCCAGGTTCGCTCGCTACATCTTTCGGGCTCCGAGCTGCTTACCCAGTGGGCGCACGCACAGACCCGTGCCGTCCTCGCCGAAACGCTGCGCGATCTCGCAGTGGACCCCGAGATCCTGCACGACCTCCTCGGGCATCCCGAGATGGACCACATCGATCTGCTCATCAACGCGGCCTGGAACACGCCCATGGTGCAACGTACCGACCGGGTTGCCCGGGTTCGCCAGGAGCAGCGCGAGTTCCTCGACAGCTTCGGACCTACCGCACGTCGTGTGCTCGACGGTCTGCTCGACAAGTTCGCCGAACACGGCGCGTTCGAGCTGAATACCCGAGCGCTCCGAGTGCGACCCTTCACCGAGATCGGCAACATCGGCCAGATCGGAGTCCTGTTCGGCGGTAGTGTCCAGCTCCGTCAAACCATCGACCGGCTGGGGGAACACTTGTTCGACGTGGCTTCCTAAAGTAGAGCTTTATGTTCTTGCGTCAGATCGCATAAAACTAAAGTCTATGTAGAGTTCAGTCAGTGCTAGACTGCCTCGGTGCGAAATGGCGAAAGTGGGCGACGCGACCGGTTGTGGGAACTGGCCACTCGGCAGCGCGGCTACTTCACGGCCGCTCAAGCCCGCGAAGCCGGCTACTCGTACCAGGCCCAACAGCACCACAAGATGCATGGCAATTGGCGCCTGATCGATCGCGGGATCTACCGATTCCGCGAATACAACGCACTACCCGGGCAGGACACCGACCACCTTGTCCGGTGGACATTGTGGAGCGGCGGCAAAGCGGTTGTCTCTCACGTGACTGCCCTCGCTGTCCACGATCTGGGTATCGCCAGCCCCGCTGAGATCCACCTGACCGTAGAGGCCGGTTTCCGGCGTAAAGAAGAGGCGGTCGTCCTGCATCGCGCTGACCTGCTTCCGTACGAGATCGAACAGCACGAAGGGTTCCGTGTCACTACGCCGATACGCGCCGTCCTGGAGACAGCTCAGGCGGGGATGGACCAAGATGTGGTCGACTCGGCTGTAGCGGAACTCCTCGACCGTGGGTTGAGCAGCCGCCGACGCTTGCTGCACGGCGCACAGGAAATCGGTCCGCGCGCCGAGCTCGCAATCGAACGCGCTCTCCAGGCAGGACGCGAATGAAGCTTTACCGTAACGGCGTCGACCTTCGAAGGGCCCTGGAACTCCGCTTGAAGCGTGAAGCCGATGAACAGGCCACTGATCTCGGCAGACTCCGTCGGCGTGTTGTCTTCGACCGTCTGGCGGTGCGACTCGCGATCGATTCCGAGAACACTTGGGTCCTGAAGGGCGGCGCGGCCCTGGAATTCCGGCTCTACCCCCGGGCTCGGGCAACCAAAGACATCGACCTGGCAGTCGCCGCCGGGCAGATCGCCGGCCACACGGTCCGTGAACTCTTGATCGATGCGATGGCCGACGATGCGGACCAGGACTGGTTCACCTTCCAGGTGTCCCAACCCACGTCACTACGCGCCGATGCCGGCGGTCGCGAGGCCTGGCGGTTCTCTGTCAACGCCTTCCTGGGCGGCAAATCGTTTGCCGGAGTCCGGCTGGATGTCGCGGACCGGCACGCTGAGCTCGCCGCCACCGAACAACTCGAGCTTCCCGGCATGCTCCAGTTCGCCGGGATTCCGCCTCGGGCTATCGAAGCCGTCGATAGAAATCAGCACTTTGCGGAGAAACTGCACGCATTTACCAAGGACTACGGCGCCCGCCCGAACACCCGAGTCAAGGACCTGGTCGATCTCGTCCTCCTGATCGAAGACGGCCTCCAGCCGAACGCGGAGCTCGTCGCTGTAGCTCAGCATGTGTTCGCGATTCGTAAAACCCATCCGGTACCGCACCATCTACCGGATCCGCCTCCTCTCTGGAGAGGTCAATACCCCCTCGCCGCAGCCGGACTCACCGACATCGAACCCGACCTGGCCGCGGCCTTGGGCGTCGTCCGTGCCTTCTGGACGGCGGCAGTCGACACCAGCACCCGAACGGAGTAGCCACCGATGCCATCCGATACCGGACAGGGAACGCTCGACCTGCCCGAGGCGACACCCACCAAAAAGATGTATCGCACCCGCGCCGAGATCGCCTCAGCAATCAAGTCGGCCCGGGACATCATGCGCAAGGATGCCGGACTCAACGGTGATCTCGACCGATTGCCGCAGCTGTCCTGGTTGTTGTTCTTGCGTGCGTTCAGCGTGCGCAGCGAAGAATTTCGTTCCTACGAGGACGAGTACGAGCCCGCTCTGGAAGGCAGGTATCGCTGGCAGGAGTGGGGCTCCAACGAAGATCTTACCGGCGAGAAGTTCCTGAACTTTGTGAACAACGACCTGCTGCCACATCTTCGCAAACTCGAAGGCACCGAATCCCGTAACGTAATCTCGACGATCTTCAAAGAGGTCAACAATCGGATGCTCTCCGGAACCCTGCTACGGGATCTGGTGAATATCGTCGACCGCATCGATTTCCACGCCGACGAGTCTGTCCATATGATGGCATTCGTCTACGAGTCGATCATGAAGGAGATGCGCGATGCTGCCGGAGACTCCGGGGAATTCTACACACCTCGACCGGTGATCGAATTTATGGTGGCGCAGTCATTTCTCGAACTCGGTGAGTCGATTATGGATCCCGCGTGCGGAACGGGCGGCTTCCTTGTGGCTGCACATGATGCCTTGAACCCAAGAGTTACGACATCAGTTCAACGTGGCCGGTTGCACAAAAACATCCGCGGGATCGAAAAGAAGCCGCTCCCATATCTCCTGTGCATGATGAACCTGTTGCTCCACGACTTGGACGCGCCACGGGTCATACGTGACAATGCCCTGGTACGGATGAACAACGACAACAGTCCCCGGAGTCGTGTCGACGTAATCCTTACCAATCCCCCCTTCGGCGGTGAAGAAGAGAAGTCCGTCGCCGATTCATTCCCGAAGGGTTTCGCCACGCGTGAAACGGCATGGCTCTTCCTTTACGCGATCATCGAGAAAATCAAGCCGGGCGGGCGCTGTGCAATCGTCCTCCCCAACGGATCTCTATTCGACACTCGAAGCAGTGCCACAAGAATCAAGGAGAAGCTACTCAAGGAGTGCAACCTTCACACCATTGTGCGGCTACCCCAAGGTGTTTTTGCACCCTACACTCAGATCCCGGCGAATATCCTGTTCTTCGAAAAGACCGGACGAACCGAGGATATCTGGTTTTATGAGATACCACTGCCGGAAGGACGGAGGGGATATACGAAAACCAAGCCGATGCGGTTCGAGGAGTTCGCTGATTGCATCGAATGGTGGGGAGGAAGCAATCGAACCGGTCGGTCAAGCAATGACCACGCTTGGATAGTTGGTGCGGGGGAGATAATTGATAGTGGATACAACCTTGACCGAGATAACTGGAACGCGGCCGGTGATTTTACTCACCGATCGCCCAAGGAGCTAATCGGCGACTTGCTTGCTAGCGAGCGCAGCATTATCCGTCTGCTCGAGGAGATCGAATCGGAGATCGGTAAATGATACGTGATGCTGACCGCATGCTATATGTGCGGGATGTGCTGACTCTGACGCGCCGACCCGTGGATGTCGATCCAGAGCGGACATACCATGAAATAGGAATTAGGTCGTTCGGCAGAGGGACATTTCATAAAGACCCGGTAAAGGGATTTCATCTCGCCAACAAGCGGCTATTCCGAATAAGGTGCGGCGATCTCCTGTTCAGCAATGTATTCGCATGGGAAGGGGCTGTTGCGCTCGCTGGCCACAGCGATCACAAGCTGTGCGGATCGCATCGGTTCATGACATATGAAGTGAACAAGGAGGAGGCTGATCCGAGATACTTGGCGTACTACTTCGCCCATGGACCCGGTCTCGAAGCCGTTCGATCTGCATCACCTGGATCGGCAGGACGTAACAGAACGCTCGGGATCGATAGATTCTACGAGCAAAAAATTGCACTTCCTGGAAAAAATGAACAGAAGAGGCTTGCCGACAAGCTCGACTACCTACTCGGCCGGTGCTCGTCAATGGCCGATCTCCGCCGGTCTGCCTCCAATACGCGCAATGCGTTGGCTGAATCGTGGATCGGCCGGTCTGTAAATAATAGTTGCAAATCAGCCCTGGTCGGAGAGGTGCTTGAATTCGATCGCATTCCAGTTTCCGTTGATCCGGAACAGGAATACAGAACAATCGGAATAAGGTCCTTCGGTAAAGGAATTATCCATCATCCGCCGAAGAGTGGAAGCGATCTGAGTAAGTTGAACTATTTCAGTTTTCTGCCCGAGCGGCTTGTTCTCAGCAATCTCATGGCGTGGGAGGGGGGAATATCTGTAACAGGTGATTTTGACTCCAAATTCCTGGCGTCTAACCGATTCTTCTTTTATAAGGCGGCGGACGACCGCGTGAACATCAGTTTCGTGCGCCACTTCCTTCTTTCCAGCACAGGGTTGAAACTTATATCTTCTGTATGCTCTTCTGGCGCGGAGCGTAATCGCACCATGGGTCGAAAGCGCTTCGAAGCATTGGAACTTCCGCTTCCCTCACGGGAAGAACAGGACCGGATTGCTGGGACGCTGGACTGCGTGTCAGAGCGGATGGAACAGGTCCACAACGATCCCACATTTGACGCTCTTCGTCCTGCCATTCTCAACGCTGCATTTACCGGCCGGTTGTAACTTGCTCCGTGGCGGTAAACGGCCACCGCTGGCCGCACTCGCCGCCCGGCGTCACTCCATGCGCAACTTCAGTCGGGTATGCAGAGTGCGGGCCCTGGCGTGCAGAAATGCCTGGTAGTCATCCCGCATCGCAGCGTCGAATGCGACATCATCGATCAAGCTGTGCGCAAGTCGGCGACGAACTTCGTCTTCACCCTCGGTCTCGATGATGTCGCGCAGGTAGACCGAAGGCATTTGATCACTGATGAAGATGTTTGTGGCCGAGGTGAGCATGATCAGGTTCGCGCACACGTTGGCCTGGTGATTCGAGATGCCGATACGCTTCAGATAGGCCCTGGGGAAGAAGTGATGAAACTCCTTGTCGTTCTGCCAGGCCAGAGCTTTGCCTGTGTCGATACGCTGGCCACTGCGCAGGTCGATCGGTCCGGCATCGGCCAGCAATAGTCCGAGCACTTTCGCTGGTGCTGCGGTGGTGCGGAACTGGCTATTGGTCCATAATTTGTCGCTCGGCTCGGTAATGGTCGTGTCGAGATCGGCGTTACCCTGGGCGAAGGTACCGACTGTTTCGTAGTCGGCCATCATCTGCGCGTTCTTCCAACCACCGAAGTAATTGCTCGCTGCTGTCTGCCAGAACCAGCGTGAGATCGCACCCCGCTGCGCGGAGATAGGTACCGGGATGCGCCGGAATATCTCGGTAAGCACGGCGAACTGCGATTCGGCCGGTAGGGCCCGCGCGGTCGGCGTCCGGATATCGGTGACCAGGAAATCGATTGCTCGCTTGGCAGCCTCGCCGGTCTCGGCGACCAGGGCATGCATCCGCTGCTCGGGGAGCTGCCGCAGCCCCAGAATGTCGTCGTTCTGGAATCCGAATCCGGCCGCGGCAGCGATACATCGGAGCAGCAGCTGATCGGACACAGTCCCGTAATTCTTGGCTGCGAACCTGCCGCGCAGGGTGTCGATCTCATCCCGCAGGTCGAACTCCGGGGTCCAGGTTGCTGCGCGGGTGAGCTCGACGATGGTCAATGGAGTGTGTGTACTGTTGATGCGCTCGAAGATCTTTCCCACCACAGGTACCGGCAGGTCCCGGAGAGTCACCACCGGAACCTTGTAGTCCCGGAATCGATTGAAAATTGCTTCGGCCCGGTCGGTCAGCTCCGCGTCAGCCAGTCGCATGGTGTACCGGATACATGCCGCACCATCCGAGAGCAACCTTGCCGGCAACACATGCGGTGGCGCCCCGTCGAGCGTGGTGAGCTGGCAGAAGGTTTCCTCGACCAGGTCGTATCCGATATTCCATCTGCTTTCCGGATCACTACCCGGCTCCCAGTAGAGCGCCCCACACACGCTTGCTATCCGCTGCTGACCGTCCAGAACATACTCCAGTGGATAGCCGTGCACCGGCTCGGCGACATCGAGGTCGGCTACCGTTCGTTCGCTGGCGAACTGACGTTCCGGGCTCTGCCAGAGCAGAATACTGCCGATCGGGAAATTACGGGCCACCGAGTCCAGGAGGTCCAGAGTTTTTTCCGGCCCCCAGACGAACTCGCGTTGGAACTTCGGCAGGACGACTACGCCATCCAGCACCTGCTCAGCCAACTTGACCAGCCGGGGGACTTGCGGTTCGGGGTCGTGTGAGTTGCTGCGGCGGCGTCGACTCATTGTTACTGTCCTCCCCGGGAGATGGTTCTCGACGACACAGTAGCGGCTACCCATGACGCTCTTCGTTTGAGAAGCTCGGGTGGCTGAGGGTGCGATTCGGATACACCGGCAGGCGGGCGCTCCGGTTTCCGCGGCGACAACGGGCGTGGTCGCCGCGGCTCGGGAACGGCCGACTGGCCGGCCAACGTTCCCAATACGAGCAGATTGCCCCCGACCCCGGACAGTAGTGCCAGCAGCTTTTCAGCATTGCGCTGTATCGCTCAGAGGGGGTGGTCACTTGGACGGTGGGTTGGTGGCCATCTGGACGGTGGGTTGGGGTGGTCACTTGGATGGAACTGAGGCGGCTGGGTGGGCGGTCGTTAGACCCCTTCGCCCGCCGGTGCCTCCGTCCATTCCGGTGGCAGGCCGAACAGTGGGAACAGGCGTTCGGTATCGAGGAAGAAGTTGAGCCCGGTGATCACGCCGTCGCGCATCTCCAGGACCGTGATCGACCACGGCACCCAGCGGCCCGGCTCGCCGCTCGGCTTGTAGTGGCCGAACGCGGGATGGCCGTTGGCGCCGGCCAGCGGCACCATACGTGAGCCCCGGCAGGCGGCACCGGTACCGAGCATGAACGCGGCCACGTTCTCCGGGCCGGAAACCCAGAGATCGAAGGGCGGCATGGACAGCGCCACATCGCTTTTCAGCAGTGTGGTGAGGGCGTCCATATCGTAGGACTCGAACGCCGTGACGAAATTCTCGACGAGTTTGCGCTGGTCGTCGTCGGATTCGTCGTAGGTGTCGGTATCGGCGGGCTTGACCTTGCTCATGGTGGCGCGGGCGCGCTGCAGGGCACTGTTCACCGAGGCGGTGCTCATGGTGAGTGCCTCGGCGGTCTCGTTGGCGGAGAAGCGCAGGACCTCGCGCATGATCAGGATGGCGCGCTGCGTGGCGGGCAGATGCTGGCAGGCGGCGACGAATGCCAGGCGCAGGCTGTCCTTGGCGGTGGCGTGCTCGGCGGGGTCGGCGCCGAAGGCGAGCGAGTTGGGGATGGGCTCGACCCAGACATAGTCCGGCTGCGGGGGCGGCAGCGGGCGGTCTGGTGTCGAGGGGCCGGACAGATCCATCGGCCGGGCGCGGCGCTGCGGGCCGTCGAGCATATCCAGGCAGATATTGGTGGTGATCTTGTAGAGCCAGGAGCGCAGGCTCGCCCGGCCCTCGAAGGAGTCGTAGGACTTCCAGGCCCGGGTGAACGCGTCCTGGACGGCGTCCTCGGCTTCGAAGGACGACCCCAGCATGCGGTAGGCGTAGGCGCACAGTTCCCGTCTGTGCACCTCGAAAGATCTCATGACATCGGCATCGACTGTGCCGGTCTGCTCGCTCATGCGTGCCACTGTGGCACAGGGCACCGACATGTGAACAGAGGATGAAACGCGCTGTTTTCGGTCGGCTTCCCAGGCGTATCACCAGGCCCGGTTGCCACAGTCCGCAGCGCACCGGCCGGCTGCTCTCGCCCGCACTGTCGGCTTCGGTCGAGTCTCCGTTCCGCGGGCGCAGTTCCGCGGCCGGTGGTGAACGTCGTTTCGGCGGAATCTGTCCGGCACCGATGATTTTCCGGGATGGCCCGCGTCCGAACCTTTGCAACCAGCGAAACGCAGACCACCCTCCCGAAAGGACCGACACCGTGAGCAGCAAGATGATTTTCGTGAACCTACCCGTCACCGACCTGGGGCGGTCCAAGAACTTCTACGAAGCGCTCGGATGGAAGGTCAACGACGATTTCACCGACGACAATGCCGCCTGCATCGTGGTCGACGACAACATCTGCCTGATGCTGCTGACCCATGGGCATTTCGCCACTTTCAGCCGGCGGCCGATCGCCGATACCCGGGCCGCCACCGGCGCCGCGTACGCGCTGTCGCTGAGCAGCGCCGAGGAGGTCGACCGGCTGACCGCGGCCGCGGTGGCCGCGGGCGGTACCGAGGAGATCAATACGGACAAGCAGGCCCAGGAGGCGCAGGTCGGGATGCACGGCCGGACCTTCCTGGACCCCGACGGCCACCAGTGGGAGCCGTTCTATATGGATTACCCCGGCGCCTGATCACACCGCGCGCGAACGCCCCGGCCGCAATGTCGGCCGGGGCGTTCAGCGTTCTCCACCGACTCGCTACCAAGGTGTCCGCTGGTGCACCGCCGTTCACGGCGGTGGTGAAAGCGGACGCGAGAGGCCCTCGATGGTCGAGCATGCCCTGACCGGCGGTCTTGTCGGTGCGCTGGTCACGGGGCCTGCCGTCGGAGCCGTCGTCGGTGACGATCGTCAAGGACGCTGCGGGCCGGCATTTCGCGTCGTTCGTGGTGGAAGTACGTGCCGAGCTGTTGCCCGAGGCCGACGCCGAGGTCGGGATAGATCTCGGGTTGTCGACGTTCGCTGTCCCGTCCAATGGCAAGACGATCGCCTCGCCGCGCTTCCTGCGGCAGGCCGAACGGCGGTTGAAAAAAGCTCAGCGGGTGCTGTCTCGTAAACAGAAGGGCTCGGCCAACCGGGTCAAGGCTCGGCTCCGGGTCGCCAAGACTCACGCTCGCGCGGCCCCACCGACAGCGCCCTGCCGGGGTGCTGGTAGGAATCGTCTGCCTTCCGGCGGGCGAGGATGTCAATTGCCGCTGAAGTTGGGCTTGCGCTTTTCCTTGAACGCCTTGGGGCCCTCCTTGGCGTCGGCGGATTGGAAGACCGCCATACCGAGTTTGGCGTCGATCTGGAAGGCCTCTTCCTCGGGGATGCATTCGCTGTCGCGGATGGTCTGCAGGATCGCCTGCACCGCGAGGGGGCCGTTGGCCGCGATGAGATCCGCCAGTTCGAGCGCCTTGTCCAGCGCCTGGCCGTCCGGCACCACATGGCCGATGAGGCCGATGTCCTTGGCTTCGGCGGCGCTCAGGTGCCGGCCGGTGAGCAGGATGTCGGCGGCAACCGTGTAGGGGACCTGACGGACCAGCCGGACCGCGGACCCACCCAGCGGGAACAGGCCCCAGCGGGCTTCGGACACCCCGAACTTCGCGCTCTCGCCCGCGACCCGGATATCGGTGCCCTGCAGGATCTCCGTGCCGCCGGCGATCGCGGCGCCCTCGACCGCCGCGATCAGCGGTTTGGTGAGCCGGCGGCCCTTCAGCAGGGCCTCGATCTTCGACAGGTCCCAGCCTCCGCCCGCGAACGAATCACCAGGATGCTGCTGGGTCATGCCCTTGAGGTCGGCGCCCGCGCAGAAGGCCCCGCCCGCGCCGGTCAGGATCGCGACGCGAATGTCCGGATCACTGTCGACCTGATCCCAGGCGTCCCGCATGATCGCCATCATCTCGGTCGAGAGCGCGTTGCGCGCCTCGGGGCGGTTCATGGTGACGATGAGGACATGGCCGCGCTTCTCGACGAGGCATTGAGGCATCGTTGTTTCTCCTGTTACTCGGACCCTTGCCAGAAACAGTAACACGTTCTATTTTTGACCTTGTGACGTACAACATAGCCGACCTCGTCGAACACACCATCGACCTTGTGCCGGACCGGGTTGCGCTGGCTGACGACCACCGCTGCGTGACCTTCGCCCAATTGGAGGACCGGGCGAACCGGCTGGCGCACTACCTGCTGGAACACGGTGTCCAGCCGGGCGACAAGGTCGGTATCTACTCGCGCAACACCATCGAGGCCGTGGAGTCGATGCTGGCGGTGTTCAAAGCGCGGGCGGTGATGGTCAACGTCAACTTCCGCTATGTCGAGAACGAGTTGCAGTACATCTTCGACAATTCGGACATGGTGGCGCTCATCCACGAGCGGCGCTACACCGACAAGGTGGTGAACGTCCGGTCGAAGGTCCCGCATCTGAAAGCGGTCCTGATCGTCGACGACGGCACGGACGCCGCCACGCCCGCGGACGCGGTGGACTACGAAGCGGCGCTGGCGGAATCGTCGGGCGAACGCGATTTCGGCGATCGGTCGAACGACGACATCTTCATGATCTACACCGGCGGCACCACCGGTATGCCCAAGGGCGTCATGTGGCGGCACGAGGACTGGTGGCGGGTGCTGGGCGGCGGTATCAACTTCATGACCGGGGAGTACGTCCAGGACGAATGGCAGCAGGCCAAAACCGGCGCGGCCGGCGGCCAGATGGTGCGTTACCCGATTCCGCCGCTCATCCACGGCGGTTCGCAGACCGCGGTCTTCCACGGTCTGTTCGACGGTGGCAAGACCGTCATGATCCCGGAGTTCGACGCGCATACCGTCTGGCAGGCCGTGGACGCGCACGGGATCAATATGATCTTCATAACCGGCGACGCCATGGCCCGTCCGATGCTGGACGCGCTGAAGGCCGGCCATCCGGAAACCGGTGAGCCCTATCAGCACACGAACCTGTGGGCCATGGCCAGCAGCGCGGCGCTGTTCTCGCCCGCCCTCAAGGACGAGTACATCGACCTGCTCCCGAATACCGTGATCACCGATTCGATCGGCTCCTCCGAAACCGGCTTCGGCGGTATCTCCATCGCCGCCAAGGGCGCGACGCACACCGGCGGTCCGCGGGTGAAGATCGACGCCTCCACCGCGGTGATCGACGAGAACGGCAAGCCCGTTGTCCCCGGATCCGGGCAGACGGGTGTGCTGGCGCGCAAGGGTCATATCCCGATCGGGTACTACAACGACCCGGTGAAAACCGCGGCGACCTTCAAGGAATACGACGGTGTTCGTTACTCCATCCCCGGCGACTGGGCCCGGGTCGAGGAGGACGGCACCGTCACCATGCTCGGCCGCGGTTCGGTCAGCATCAACAGCGGCGGCGAGAAGATCTACCCCGAAGAAGTCGAGGGCGCGCTGAAATGCCATCCCGAGGTGTTCGACGCGCTGGTGGTCGGCGTCCCGGACGAGCGCTGGGGGCAGCGGGTGGCGGCCGTGGTGCAGTGTCGCGGCGACAAACGCCCCACCCTGGAGGAACTGCGCCCGGTGCTGACCCGCGAGATCTCCTCCTACAAGCTGCCCCGCAGCCTGTGGTTCGTAGACGAAATCAAACGGTCGCCGGCGGGGAAGCCCGACTACAAATGGGCCAAGGCGCAGACCGAGGAGCGCGACGCCGACGAGCACGGGTCGGCGGGTAACGCTTCGTAGAAACGATGTACGCGTGGGCTGCCGCATGGACCGCGGCAGCCCACGCGTCGTTCGGACCTCGGTTCCGTACGAGCGCGAGCACTGGGCGTGGGAGGCGCTTCTTCTCCGTGCTTTTTCATTGGCGTTCTAGTGCCGCGTCCGTTGTGGTCTGCGATTCCGGCATGAGCCTTGTGGTACCACGTGGTACCGTTTGGTATGGCCGGTCTAAATGTCAGATTCACTGAAGAGGAGCTCGAGGCTCTGCGGCAGCGGGCCGAGCGGGAGGGGCGGAGCATGCAGCAGTTCGCGCATGATGCGGTGATAACCGCGATCAACGAGCATTCGCGTCTGTTCAATGAGGCCGCCGATCATGTTCTGGCGGCCAGCAAAGAACTCAACCGGAGGCTCGCCTGATGGAGTACCTCACGCTTGTCGAGCTGATGCATCTGGCGGAGCGTTTGGGAACACCAGAAGTGCGAGACTTCGGGTTGCTGGAGTCAGCACTGGCACGTCCGCGGGCCAGCGTCTTCGGGCAGGATGCTTATCCGGATCTGTGGCAGAAAGCAGCTGCGCTGATGGAATCCATCGCGCGCAACCACGCGATGGTCGATGGAAACAAGCGGCTCGCTTGGTACGGGACGTGGGTGTTTCTGCACCTGAACGGACATCCGCTCGCTGTGGATTTCGACGTGGATGCTGCTGAGGAGTTCGTCCTGGCAGTGGCACAAGGCCAACTCGATCTGGCAAAGATCGCGGACGAGCTGACAAGGTTTGGGGGATAGCTGGTGTTTTCGGCGGCTGTGGGAGATTCCCACAGCCGCCGAGTCCGCTTCAGCTACTCATTGTCTCGGCTGCCGGTGGCCTGCGAGGTGCGCCCGGACGCCGCCTACGCCGACTCCGGGACGAACTGCGCCAAGGGGAGCAGGTGGTTGGTGGCCCCGCCGAGGGCGAATTCGTTGCGGGTGGCGGCGGTGAAGTAGTTGTGCACGATGTGGTCGCGGTCGATACCGACGCCGCCGTGTACGTGGACCAGGGTGTGGGCGACCTGATGGCCCGCCTCGGCGGCCCAGAACTTCGCGGTGTGCACGGCGCCGGTGGCGTTCAGGCCTTCCGCGAGCTGCCAGGCGGCCTGGGTGACGGTCAGGCGCAGGCCCTGGAGACCGATGTAGCTGTCGGACAGGCGCTGGGCCACGGCTTGGAAGCTGCCGATGGCCCGGCCGAACTGCTCGCGTTCGCGGGCGTAGTCGGCGACCAGTTCCAGGGAGCGTTCGAGGGTGCCCAGCTGCTGGGCGGCCAGGCCGAGCCAGGCGCGGTCGAGCAGCCAGTCCAGGATCCGGGCGCCGGCGTCGACGGTGCCGAGCAGTTCGGCCGGCGCGTCGGTGAACTCGACGAGCGATTCGGCGCTCCGGTCGGTCACCTGCTGGGCGGTCACAGTGACGGAGTCTGCCGAGGGGTCGACCAGGAAGACCGCGGCGACTCCGGACACCGTCGCGGGGACCAGGATCCGGGCCGCGCGGTCGGCGACCGGGACCGTGGTCTTGGTACCGGTGACGCGCCAGCCGCCGTCGGTTTCGGTGGCGATCGTGGTGGGGCGGGCCGGTTCCCAGTTGTGCTCCTCGCCCAGTGCCACGGTCAGGATCGCGGTGCCCGCGCCGGCGTCGGTGGCGAGCTGCAACTGCTCGGCGGACCCGAACTCGGCGAGCGCGCCCGCGCCCAGGACGACCGACCACAGGTAGGGGACCGCGGCGACAGCTTTACCGAGTTCGCGCAGGATCGCGGTCTGTTCGAGTGCACCGAAGCCGCTGCCGCCCACTTTCTCGGGCAGAGCGGCGGCGAGCACGCCGGTCTCCGCCAGCGACTTCCACAGCGGCTCGTCGAATTTGGCGGTCCCGCCGTCCAATTCGCGCAGACGGTCGGCGGTGACCAGTTTGTCGCAGACCTCGCCGGTGAGCCGGGCCAGATCCGACTGGGCTTCGGTGGGGGTGAAATCCATGGTGAACTCCTGAATCGGGTGTCAGCGGCCGGAGGCGGGTTGCTTCAGAGCGGTCATGGCGATGATGTCGCGCTGCACCTCGTTGGTGCCGCCACCGAAGGTGAGGATCAGGGCGGCGCGATGCATCCGCTCGAGCCGGCCGCGCAGGACCGAACCGGGGGAGTCCTGCCGCAGCGAGGCCTGCGGGCCGAGCACCTCCATGAGCAGCCGGTAGGCCTCGGTGGACAGTTCGGTGCCGTAGACCTTGCAGGCCGAGGCGTCCCACGGGCGCGGCGCGGCGTCCCCGCCCGCGTCGGCCCGGCTGGCGATCTCCCAGTTCATCAACTTCAGGTATTCGACCTTGGCGTACACCCGGGCCAGATTGAGCTGCACCCATTCGCGGTCGAAGATGCGGGAGCCGTCCGCGGCCTTCGTCTCCTTGGCCCACGCGGTTGTCTGGGCCAGGGCCAGCTGCAGGGCGGCGGCGGAGGTCAGGGCGACCCGTTCGTGGTTGAGCTGATTGGTGACCAGCGGCCAGCCGCCGTTCTCCGGACCGACCAGTGAGGTGACCGGGACGCGCACATCCTGGTAGTAGGTGGCGCTGGTGTCGGGGCCGGCCATGGTGTGGACCGGGGTCCAGGAGAAGCCCTCGGCGTCGGTGGGCACGATCAGCATGCTGATGCCCTTGTGTTTCTTGGCGGTGGGGTCGGTACGTACGGCCAGCCAGATGTAGTCGGCGTAAGCGATGAGGCTGGTCCACATCTTCTGGCCGTTGATCACGTAGTCGTCGCCGTCGCGCACCGCGGTGGTGCGCAGACTCGCCAGGTCGGTGCCCGCGCCGGGCTCGGAGTAGCCGATGGCGAAGTGCAACTCTCCGGCGGCGATCTTGGGCAGGAAGAACTTCTTCTGCTCGTCGCTGCCGTAGTGCATGATCGTCGGCGCGACCGAGTTGATGGTCAGGAACGGCACCGGGGCGCCCGCGATGGCGGCTTCGTCGGTGAAGATCAGCTGATCCAGCATGGGCCGGTTCTGGCCGCCGAACTCCTCCGGCCAGCCCAGGGCCAGCCAGCCGTCGCGGCCCATCTCCGCGACGACCTCGCGGTACACATTGCCCTGACCGTACTCGCCGGTCTGGGAGCTGAGCGCGGCCCGCCGTTCGGGGGTGATCAGCCGCGCGAAGTATTCGCGCAACTCGGCGCGTAGCTGTTCATGTTCCGGGGTATACGCAATGCGCATAGCGGTACCTCGAGCCTTCGTTCTGCGGGATGGGAGATGGGGCCTGGATGTGGGATCGTGCCGTGCTCACCCTCTGAGAGCGCGGAATGGATCTCCGATACCTTGCTCCGATCATTGCATATGCACTGAAACATGTTCCAGTATTGAAGGGTAATCAGCCCATGTAGCCTGCCTCGGCGGCCGTCGCTTGTTAGGCTTCGGCCATAGGGCGGGAAAAGGAGTTTCGATGAAGGTCAGCGTTGACTTCGATCAGTGCGAAGCGAACGGAATCTGTGCGGGAATCGCTCCCGACGTCTTTGAACTCGATGACGAGGACATGCTGCACGTCGCCGAGGGTGAGGTGGCGCCCGATCAGGAGTCGCAGGTGGCCGAAGCGGTCGCGCAATGCCCGAAAGCGGCGTTGCGGTTGCTCTGAATCGGCTCTTGCCGTGAATAAGAACACGTTCTAGAGTCGGCCCGGTGAGCGATACAGATACCAGCCTTGCCGGGCGAGTTGCGATCGTGACCGGAGCGGGTGCGGGCCTCGGTAAGGCCGAAGCGCTCGCCCTGGCCGCAGCCGGGGCCTCGGTCGTGGTCAATGACCTGGCCGAGTCCGACGCCGTGTCCGAGACGCTGGAGCAGGTGCGGGCACTCGGCGCCAAAGCCGAGTTCGTCCCCGGCAGTGTCGCCGAGCGGTCCACCGCCGACGCCTTGATCACCGCGGCCACCGAATCCTTCGGTGGCCTGGACATCGTGGTCAACAACGCGGGTATCACCCGCGACAAGATGCTGTTCAACATGTCCGATGAGGACTGGGACGCGGTCCTCGCGGTACATCTGCGCGGGCATTTCCTGTTGACCCGCAATGCCGGTGCCTATTGGCGCGCGAAGTCGAAAGAAGCCGGTGCGCCCGTCTACGGCCGGATCGTCAATACCTCTTCCGAAGCCGGTCTGCTCGGTCCGGAGGGGCAGGCCAACTACGCGGCCGCCAAGGCCGGTATCACCGCGCTCACGCTGTCCGCCTCGCGGGCGCTGAACCGGTTCGGTGTCCGGGCCAATGCGATCTGCCCGCGGGCGCGCACCGCCATGACAGAACAGGTGTTCAGCGCGGCCCCCGAGGGCGAGGTCGATCCACTCTCGCCCGGGCATGTGGCGCGATTGGTGGCCTATCTGGCCTCTCCCGCGGCCGACGCGGTCAATGGACAGGTGTTCGTCGTGTACGGACCCATGGTCGCGTTGATGGCCGCGCCGGAGGTCGAGCAGCGGTTCGACGCCGCGGGCGCGCAGTGGTCAGGTGACGATCTGGCCACCACGCTGACCGGTTACTTCGCCGGGCGCGAAGAAGGTCGTACGTTCTCTGCAACGGCTCTGCACGAACTGGGTTGAGTGTCGGCATCGGAGCGGGTCACGGGGTTTCGGCTCCGAGCGCGCCCGAGGAGAGTTGAACAACCGTCCAGTTATTGGTAAACAGGGTGGTCGTACTGTGCCCGGCCTCACACAATGATGCTCAAGGCGTATGAATCGTGTTTCAATCCCGCTGTCTGGGATTGAAGCAAGTTTCCAGTTCAGAAGCCTCAAAATGGCCCCAATCAGGAAATGAACATGTTCTACTTAGCGGGGCGTGCGCTGGGGTGTTTCCCGAGCTGCCGCCAGCGGGACCAGTAGTCGGGCAAGGAGGATCTACAGTGACCGAGGTCCTTACCGTGCCATTGCGGGCCGTCGGCGGATTCTTCGAACTCGCCGCGGCTGTGGCCCGGGCGAGTCTGCGCCGGCCCTTCCAGATGCGCGAATTCATCGACCAGTCGTGGTTCGTCGCGCGGGTGTCCATCATCCCGACACTTCTCGTGGCCATACCCTTCACCGTGCTGGTGAGTTTCACCCTGAACATCCTGCTGCGCGAGATCGGCGCCGCCGACCTCAGTGGCGCGGGCGCCGCCTTCGGCGCGGTCACCCAGGTGGGCCCGATCGTCACCGTGCTCATCGTGGCCGGAGCCGGCGCCACCGCCATCTGCGCGGATCTCGGGGCCCGCACCATCCGTGAAGAGATCGACGCCATGAAGGTGCTCGGTATCGACCCGATCCACCGCCTGGTGGTCCCCCGGGTATTGGCGTCGATGTTCGTAGCGCTGTTGCTGAACAGCCTGGTGTGCACCATCGGCATCGTGGGCGGATTTCTCTTCTCGGTCTATCTGCAGGATGTGAACCCGGGCGCGTTCGTCAACGGCATCACCCTGCTGACCCATCTCCCCGAATTGCTCATTTCCGCGGTCAAGGCCGGTCTTTTCGGCTTGATCGCCGGCCTGGTGGCCTGCTATCTGGGTTTGAATGTCAAAGGTGGTCCTAAAAGTGTCGGTGATGCGGTGAACCAGACCGTGGTTTTCGCCTTCATGGCGCTGTTCGTGGTGAATGTCGTGGTCACCGCCGTCGGCCTGAAATTCGCGGTGCGGTGATATGTCGGCTTCGGTGATAATCCAGTCCCGTTTCCCGAAAATCACTCGTCGCGTCCGCCGCTGGTCGACCTCCCTGGACAACCTCGGTAAACAGGCGGTGTTCTACGGCAGGGCGATCGGTTCCATGCCGCGCGCGCTGGTGCACTACCGCACCGAGACGATCCGGCTCATCGCCGAGATCAGCATGGGTAGTGGTGCCCTCGCGGTGATCGGCGGCACCGTGGTGATCGTCGGCTTCCTCACGCTCTTCTCCGGCGGCACCATCGCAGTGCAGGGCTACAGCTCGCTCGGCAATATCGGTGTCGAGGCGCTGACCGGCTTCTTCGCCGCGTTCCTGAATGTCCGCATCGCCGCCCCGGTGATCTCCGGAATCGGCCTGGCGGCCACCATCGGGGCGGGTTCCACCGCGCAGTTGGGGGCCATGCGGGTGGCCGAGGAGATCGACGCCCTGGAATCCATGGCGATCCGGCCGGTGCCGTACCTGGTGGGCACCAGGGTGCTCGCCGGGATGATCGCGATCGTGCCGCTCTACGCGCTGGCCGTGATCGCGTCGTTCATCGCCAGCCGATTCGCCACCGTCGTCATCTACGGTCAGTCGGCCGGTGTGTACGACCACTATTTCTCCACATTCCTGATTCCGAGCGACATTCTGTGGTCGTTCGCCCAAGCCATTTTCATGGCGCTGGCGGTGATGATGATCCATACCTATTACGGCTACCACGCGGCCGGCGGTCCGGTGGGGGTGGGCGTCGCGGTCGGTAATGCGGTGCGCAGCTCACTGGTCGCTGTGGTCACGGTGACCCTGCTGATCTCCCTGGCCGTCTACGGAACCTCCGGCAACTTCAACCTTTCCGGATAGCTGCGATGACGGGACTGATGCGAGCGAAAAGCAAGGGGACAGGGGCGTCGAACGCCACCGCGGGCGGGTCGTCCCGCGGGGGCGTGGACCCCTGGGCCCCCATCGGGGCGAATCGCTGGACGGCGGTTCGGGAGAAGGCCGGACTGAGACTGGCCGGGGTGGGGATGGTGCTGGCCGCCGTGGCGGCCGTGACCGTCTCCCTGACCATGTTCTTCGGCGGTTTCACCCCGAGCGTCGAGGTGACCGTGTCCGCGCCGCGCAGCGGACTGGTACTCGACCCGGACGCCAAGGTGAAGGTGCGCGGGGTGCAGATCGGGCGGGTCGCCGGAATCGACCGCACTGTCGACGGTACGAATCTGCGACTGGCCCTCGACCCGGACCTGCTGCACCTGGTCCCGGCCAACTCCACCGTCGATATCCGTTCGACCACGGTCTTCGGGGCCAAGTACATCAACTTCGTGATCCCGCCGCAGCCCGCCGCGAAATCCCTGCAACCGGGTGCGCTCCTGGCCGCCGATCAGGTGACAGTCGAGTTCAACACGCTCTTCCAGCATCTCAGCGATGTCCTCGCCGATGTGCAGCCGGAGAAGCTGAGCGCCACACTGACCGCCCTGGGCACGGCACTGCAGGGCCGCGGCGAAAGCCTCGGGCAGCTGCTCGCCGACAGCGACGCCTACCTGCGCGAGATCAACCCGATGCTGCCCACCCTGCAGCGTGACCTGAACACCACGGCCGCGGTGAGCAACCTCTACGCCGATGTCTCCGGCGATCTGCTGCGCACCGTGGACGGCGCGACGGTCAGCAGCCGCACGCTCGCCGAATCCGAATCCGATGTCGACTCCCTGCTGGCGAACATCACCGGTCTCGCCGATACGACGGGTGCGGTGCTGCGCGACAACGAGGGGCAGATCAATACCGCCCTGGACCTGCTTCGCCCGACCGGTGAGCTGCTGAACGGGTACAAGGAAGCGTTGTTCTGCCTGATCGGCGGTAGTGCCAAGGCGCTGCCCCTGGGTGAGGCGGTCTTCGGCGGTGGACAGGAAGGTGTCGCCCTGAACACGGGATTCATGTACGGGACTCCGCCCTACACCTATCCGAACGATCTGCCGAAGGTGAACGCC
This sequence comes from Nocardia sp. NPDC050193, assembly GCA_040674215.1. Classification (GTDB taxonomy): domain Bacteria; phylum Actinomycetota; class Actinomycetes; order Mycobacteriales; family Mycobacteriaceae; genus Nocardia. The sequence goes on from JBFARE010000044.1 coordinate 25,933, forward strand.
ACCGGCGGGCCGCGGTGCGCGGGTCTGCTGGACCGGGTGCCGGACAGCCATTCCGACTATGTCGTCACCGATACGTCGGAAGGGCATCCCTACACGCCGTCGACGAAGCTGCAGACGAACGCGCCCAAGGTTTTCCAGGTACTGTTCGCCGGACTCCCGGGGGTGGGACAGCCATGAGGAACACCGGTACCACGGTCAAGCTCGCCATCTTCACACTGGTGATGACCCTGATCTTCGCCGGCCTGGCGGTGGTCTTCTCCCAGATGCGTTTCTCCCGGGAAACCGGCTACAACGCGGTCTTCACCAGCGCCTCGGGCATGCTGCCCGGTGACAAGGTCCGGATCGCCGGCGTGCCGGTCGGATCGGTGTCGTCGGTGAAGGTCGACGACGAATACCACGCGCACGTGAAGTTCGATGTCGACACCAAGTACAAGCTGTTGACCAGTACCCGCGCGACCATCCGCTACGAGAACCTCGTCGGCGACCGCTATCTGGAGCTGCTGGAAGGTCCCGGTGAGGCGACCGCCCTGCACAAGGGCGGCACCATCGGGCTGGACAAAACCGCACCCGCACTCGACCTGGACATGCTGCTCGGCGGGTTCAAACCGCTGCTGCGTGGGCTGAACCCGGCGCAGGTCAACGATCTGACCAACGCGCTGCTGCAGATCTTCCAGGGTCAGGGCGGCACCCTGGTCGAACTGCTCAACAGCGGCGGATCGTTCACCAAGACCCTCGCCGACCGGGACGCGCTCATCGGCAGCGTTATCGACAATCTGAACTCGGTGCTGAAAACCATCGACGACCGCGGCGACCAGTTCGCCACCACCATCGACGAACTGCGCCGTCTGGTGAGTGGGCTGGCCGCCGACCGCGACCCGATCGGTGCCGCGCTGCCGCGCATCGCCGACGCCACCGCCGCCACCACCGATCTGCTGGCGCAGGCCCGCCCCGACCTGGCGGCGACCGTCGCGCAGACCGGACGGCTGGCCACCAATCTCGACAACGGTTCGGACACCGTGCAGTGGGTGCTGGACAAACTGCCGGCCACCTACCGCAAGCTGATCCGCATCGGTTCCTACGGTTCGTTCCTGCAGCTGTACGTATGCCGGACGAACTTCCTGATCGACGGTCCCGACGGGAAACCGCTGCTGCTCGAACTACCCGGTGAGCAGACGACCGGAAGGTGTGCCAGCGAATGAAAGAGCAATCGCGCGCGGTGACCATCGGCGTCGTCGGACTGGTGCTCGCCGTGGCGGTCGCGCTGTCGGCCCTGCAGTTCGAACGACTGCCCTTCATCCGCGGCGGTGCCACCTTCACCGCCTACTTCGCCGACGCCGGTGGTCTGGTGACCGGTGACGATGTGGAGGTCGCGGGGGTGCGGTCGGGCAAGGTCGAGGATGTGAGCCTCGACGGCGCGCAGGTGTTGGTGCGATTCAGCCTCGACGAATCGATCGTGCTCGGCGACAAGACCTCGGCCGCCATCAAGACCAATACGGTGCTGGGCCGTAAGTCGCTGGCCGTCGCCCCGGCCGGCGACGGCGCCCTGAAGGTCACCGACACCATTCCGCTCGGCCGCACCACCTCGCCGTACTCGCTGAACGAAGCACTCAGCGATCTGGCCGGCACGGTGGGCGACCTGGACCTGGACAAGGTGAATCAGACCCTGGACACGCTGTCGGCCGCGTTCGCCGATACGCCGGCGCCGCTGCGGTCCGCGCTGGACGGGGTCACCGCGCTCTCGCGCAGTATCAACGCCCGCGACCAGGCGCTCTCGGATCTGCTCACCCGCGCCCAGGATGTCACCAAAATCCTGGCCGACCGGGCCGATTCCATCAACGCCCTGCTGGTGGACGGTAATCAGCTGCTCGGCGAACTGGACCGACGGCGTACCGCCATCAGTCAGATGATCGTGTACGTGAACGCCCTCGCCCAGCAGTTGTCCGGGCTGGTGCACGACAACGAGGCCCAGCTGCAGCCGGCGCTGGACAAACTCAACTCGGTCCTGGACCTGCTGGAACGCAACCGGGACAACATCAACGGCGCGCTCGACGGCCTGGGCCCGTTCGCCGCGGCACTCGGTGAACAGGTCGGCAGCGGACCGTACTTCAACGCCTACGTCGTCAATGCCAGCAGCGAGACGCTGCACCCGCTGGTGGACGCGCTGGTGTGGCCGCAGCACCTGCCCGAATCGCTGCGCGCGTATCTGCTCGAACCCGGTCCCAAGATCGGCCCGTCCGTACAGGAGCCGCCGCGATGATGCGATACCTCCGCCCACGTTCCGGCCTCCGCGGACCGTATGAACCTGCTCCGAGGAGGATCCTGTGTCGACTCTGACGGACAAGGTTCGGGCCATTCCCCGTAAGTGGGTGGCGATCGTTGCCGGTGTCGTGGTGGTGGCACTGGTCGCCTTCGGGGGGTACACGGCATACCAGCGGATCACCAAGAACGAGATCACCGCCTACTTCACCTCCACCAGCGGCTTGTACGCGGGCGACGAGGTGCGGGTGCTCGGCGTGCCGATCGGCCGGATCGACAGCATCGAACCGGGCAAGGAGCAGGTGAAGGTCACGATGTCGGTGGACGGCAGCGTCGACCTGCCCGCCGACGCGCGGGCGGTGATCATCGCGCCGTCGCTGGTCTCGGCCCGGTTCATCCAGATCGCGCCCGCCTACACCGGCGGCGACACCCTCGGCGACGGCGCCGTGATCCCGATCGACCGCACCGCGGTCCCGGTCGAATGGGACGACATCAAAACCGAACTGAACAAGCTGTCCACCGCCCTCGGGCCGGTCGGGGACGACCCGCAGGGTTCCTTCGGCCGGTTCGTCGACACCGCCGCCGACAACCTGGACGGTAACGGCGACCGGTTCCGCGCCACCCTGCACGAACTGTCGGCCACCCTGACCACCCTGTCCGACGGCCGCACCGATCTGTTCGGCACCATCCGGAACCTGCAGAAATTCGTGGATGTGCTGTCCAAGAGCAACGATCAGATCGTCGAGTTCGGTGGCCGGCTCTCCTCGGTGTCCTCGGTGCTGGCCGGGGTCTCCCAGGATCTCGGCGCCGGTCTGGACAATCTGGACCTGGCGCTCGGCGATGTGCACCGGTTCCTGGACGGCAGCGGCACCGAACTCACCGAGGGTGTGCAGCGGCTGGCCGATGTCACCCAGATCCTGGTCGACAAACGGCCGCAACTGGAACAGGCACTGCATTCGGGCCCGACCGCGCTGGTGAACTTCTACCAGATCTACAAACCCGCCCAGGGCACGCTGACCGGCGCCATCTCGCTGAACAACTTCGCCGATCCGCTGAGCTTCCTGTGCGGTTCGGTACGCGCCCTCGAACAGCACGAATCCGATACCAGCGCCGACCTGTGCGCCCAGTATCTCGCCCCGGTGCTCAGTTCGCTGGCCATGAACTACCTGCCCATCATGACCAACCCCGCGACCGGTGTCACGGCGTTCCCCAACCAGTTGCAGTACACGACACCGGATCTGGCCGGGAAAGTGGATCCGCAGAAGGTGGGCCCGCCGGCCGCGCCCGAACCGGCGCCCATCACCGTGCCGGCCGGGGTGGCGGGGCTGGCCATTCCCGGTGTGCAACTGCCCGGGATTCCCGGTCTGCCCGGAGGAGGACGATGATGCGCCGGCTCGAACTGCGGGGTCCGGGCGCCCGGCGCCGGATCGCCGTCGTCGCGGCGGGACTGACGCTGGCGCTGTCGGCCACGGGCTGCCAGTACGACGGCCTCAACTCGCTGCCGATGCCCGGTACCGAGGGCACCGGCGAAGGCTCCTACAAGGTCCGGATCCAAATGCCGAATGTGACCACGCTGACCCGGAATTCACCGGTGCGCGTGGACGATGTCGCGATCGGCACGGTGACCGATATCGAGGTCGAGGACTGGCACGCACTGGTCACGGTATCGCTGAACCCCGGGGTGGTGCTGCCCGCCAATGCCACCGCCAAGATCGGTCAGACCAGTCTGCTCGGCAGCAACCATGTCGAGCTGGCGCCGCCGATCGGGGTACCGCCGGAGGGCCGCCTGGCCGACGGAGATGTGATCCCGCTGGACCGGGCCGGGGTCTACCCGACCACCGAACAGGTGCTGTCCTCCCTGTCGGTGGTACTCAACGGCGGCGGTATCTCGCAACTGGAGAACATCACCACCGAACTCAACAAGGCGCTCGTCGGCAACGAGGACGAGATACGCGACCTCATCCCGCAGATGAACGATCTGATCCGCAATCTCGACGCGCAGCGGGGCGACATCATCGCCGCGATGGAGGGCCTGGACCGGGTCAGCGGGCAATTCGTGCAGCAGACCGATGTGGTGGCCGCGGCCATCGAAGAGATCCATCCGGCGCTCACCGTGCTCGCCGACCGGCGGCAGAACATCACCACCACCATCACCAAACTCGGTGAGCTCAGTGATGTGGTGAACCGCCTGATCGCCGCCAGCGGCGACAATCTGAAAGCGAACCTGGCCAACCTGGCCCCGGTACTGCAGACCCTCGCCGACACCGGCGCCGATCTCACCGAATCGCTGAAGATCATCGCCTCCTTCCCGTTCCCGCTGAAGAACCTGGACAAGGCGATCAAGGGCGACTATCTGAACCTGTTCATGACCGTCGACCTCACCGGCGCGCGGCTGGATTCCAACTTCCTCACCGGCACCGGCCTCGGCGGTATGTTCGGTGGGGTCGAGGTCGCGCTCGGCCAGGTCGCCGGGCCGGCCGGCCAGCAGGGCAACCCGCTGACCACCCCGCTGGCACCGCCGCCGCCCGCGCCGGCCGGTGGGCAGCAGCCGCAACCGACAATCCCAGGGCTGCCGCCGATTCCCGGCCTGCCCGCCATCCCCGGGCTCACGGTGCCGATGCCCGGGCCGCAGCCGCAAGGGGGCGAGGGCCCGTGACACTCACCCGTTTCGTTCGGATCCAGCTGACGATCTTCGCGATCCTCACCGTGGTCGGACTCGCCATCATGGGCGGTACCTATGTGGGCGTGCCCGCGCTGCTCGGGATCGGCCGCTACGAGGTCACGGTCGAACTGGCGGCCACCGGCGGGCTCTACCAGAACGCCAATGTCGCCTACCGCGGCACGAATGTCGGGGTGGTCCGTGAGGTCCGGCTCACCAGCGAAGGAGTCGAGGCGAAGCTGTCGGTCGACAGCGACTACAAGATCCCCGCCGACTCCTCGGCGCTCGTCCGTAGCGTTTCGGCCATCGGCGAACAGTACGTCGACCTGGTCCCGCCGCCGGATCCCGGCAGCGCCAACCTCTACGACGGCAGCGTGATCCCGGTCGACCGCACCGAACTCCCGCAGGATGTGGGGGCGCTGCTGGACCAGGCCGACCGCCTGCTCGCCAGCGTCGCCGACACCCGGCTGCGGCAGGTCATCGACGAGGCGTTCCGGTCGTTCAACGGCGCCGGGCCGGATCTGCAGCGCTTCATCGACTCCGCGTCGCTGCTGGTACAGGAGGCCAACGACAATGTGGGCCCCACCAAACAGCTGATCGAGCAGATCGGGCCGCTGCTGGACACCCAGGTGAACTCCGATGCCGCGATCCGCTCCTGGACCCGGGATCTGGCGATCGTCACCGACACCCTGCGCGCCCATGATCCGGCGCTGCGCAATATCCTCGCGAGCGGCCCGGCCGCGCTCCAGCGGGTGACCCGGCAGTTCGACGATCTGCGGCCCACCCTGCCGCTGCTGCTCAACAATCTGGTGAGCCTGGGCCAGGTGGGGGTCACCTACCACTCCGGCCTGGAGCAGATCCTGGTGGTGTATCCGCCGCTGATCGCCTCCCTGCTCACCGCGGTCCGCGGCCCGATGGAATACGGCGCGCTGGTCGACTTCATGACAGTGCTCAACGACCCGCCGCCCTGCACCACCGGCTTCCTGCCGCCTGACCAGCGCCGCTCGCCCAGCGAACTCGACACCATCGACACGCCCGAGGGCCTCTACTGCAAGGTGCCGCAGGACGACAAGACCGCGGTGCGCGGTATCCGTAATACGCCGTGTATGGAATATCCCGGCCGCCGGGCACCGAGTCCCGAATTGTGCCGCACCGGATACGTTCCGCTCGGCACCAACCCACCCTTCGGGCCGCCGCAGCCGGTCGCTCCGACCGAACCGCCGGCGCCGGTGGCGCCCGCGGCCGCCCCCGACACGGCGCCGGGGGTTGCGGGAGTACCCCCGGCACCTGCTAGTTTCTCGGGCGCAAGCACCCCCGCCGCCGCACTCTCCTACGATCCGGCCACCGGGGTGTACACCAGCAGCGATGGACGCAGCTACCGTCAGGGCGATATCGCCCCCGGCGGTTCGGGCGCCGTACCCGCGGATTGGCAGGCAATGTTCGAGGAGCAGCAACGATGAGCGAAACCAAGGACCCGCGCCGCACCCGCCGCCGGGCCAGTCGAACGGCGGGCCCGCCCCCGGCCGAGGCCGCGGCGACCGAGAAGCTCACAACCGGAGCTGCCGAGCCCGGGCCGGCCGCCGCAGCGGCCGCGGAGACAGGCGTCACCGAGGCTGCGACAGACCCCGCCGAGCAGGCCCGGACCAGTGCCCCGGAGGCCGAGGCAGCTACCGCGAAGACCGTGAAAACGGAGCCCGCGACCGAGAAGGAGGTGATCGGCGCCGACGGGAAATCCACGGCCGAGCCCGGCACCGAAACGGTCACCCTCGGTGAAGCCGCCGAAGGGGCACCGGGATCCGCCGCCGCACCGGAGAGTTCGGCGGAAACCGTACGACTGACCAAAGCTGGTTCGGCCAACGCCGCAACGGAGAAGGCCGACGACCCCGACGCGGACGAGACCGTATCCGGCGCCGCCCCGGCGTCCGGCCGGTCGTGGAAGCGGGTTGCGGCCCTCGCCGCGGCGGCCGTGCTGGTGATCGGGCTGGTCGGCGCCGCCGTGGTCTCGGTGTTCGCCGTGCAGTCCACCCAGCAGCGCGACGAACGCCGTTCGGAGTACGTGGCCACCGCGCGGCAGACGGTCCTCAACCTGACCACCATTCGCGCCGATACCGCCAAGGAGGATATCGACCGCATCCTCACCATGGCCTCCGGTGAATTCAAAACCGAATTCGACGGCCGGGTGGACCCGTTCACCGAGATCGTGAAACAGGCCAAGGTCGTCTCCACCGGCGAGGTGGTGGAGGCCGCGGTCGAGCGCGACGACGAGAATTCGGCGGTGATCCTGGTGGCGGCGAAGCAGACACTCACCAACGCGGGGTCGGAGGAACAGCAGCAGCGGTTCTATCGATTCCGGGTGACCGTGCAGCGGGCCGACGACGGCACGCTGACCGCCTCGGACGTGAAGTTCGTGGCATGAGACGGACCAGCATGACCGCGCCGGCCCTGCATGCCGAGAGGAACCGAGAATGAGCGTGCGTAACAAGATTCTGGTCGGCCTCACCGCGGTGGTCGTGGTGGCGGCGGCGGTGGTGGCCGGTATCGGCGGCTACCGGTACTGGGACTACCGGCAGTCGGAGCAGTCCCGCACGGACGCCGTGGCCGCGGCCACCCGCACGGTATCGGCCATGTTCAGCTACGAATTCCAGACAGTGGACCAGGAACTCCCCAAAACCGCCGAGGACCTGGCCCCCGATTTCAAGGCCGACTACCTCGAGCTGATCGACAAGGCGATCGTGCCGGGGGCCAAGGAGAAGGAACTGACCGTCAAGGCCACCACACAGGCCGGGGGAGTGGTCTCCGCCGACCGTGCGCACGCCGTGGTCCTGCTGTTCCTCAACCAGGTCACCACCAGCAAGGACAGCCCGCAGGGCACCACCACGGGCAGCCGGGTACGGGTCGCGCTGGACAAATCCGACGATCGGTGGCTGGTCGCCTCGGTCACGCCGATCTGACCGGCGTCCGAACCGGCAGTCGGAGGTTCGGATATCGCCGGAAACGAGGGCCCCGCACTGCCGCAGTGCGGGGCCCTCATCGGTTCGGTGGTGCGCCCGCAAACAGAAAACCGCCGGTCGCCCGCGGAGAGCGGTGCGACCGGCGGTTTCGTCCGGAGCCCCCTGTCAGGATTGAACTGACGACCTTTCGCTTACAAGGCGAGTGCTCTACCACTGAGCTAAGGAGGCGGGAAGCGGAGCCATCATAACCGTACGCGACCGCCGCGCGACACCTGATTGCGGTGTCGCACAGCGGTTGTACGGTTCGCCCGGCCCCGCGAGCGGCCTACTTGCGGGCCGCCTCGTCCGCCGCCATGGCGTCACGCAGGCTCTTGGGCCGCATATCGGTCCAGTTCTGCTCCACGTACTCCACACAGGCGGCACGGCTGTCCTCACCGAAGACCACTCGCCAGCCGGCCGGGACTTCGGCGAAGGCGGGCCACAGGGAGTGCTGTTCTTCGTCATTGACCAGAACGAAGAAGCGGCCGTCCTCGTCGTCGAACGGGTTGGTGCTCATTTCACCTCACTGGGGTGCTCATGGGTTGTGGTTTCGGATCTGCGTGGGCCCGCCCCGGCGGCCCGGGTCTGATCTCCGGATGCCGCGTCGCGAACCCAAACGATGTTTCGACAGTAGCAAGCTCGGCGTTAGCTTTGGGTCCTCCCCTCACGCGGCGAAGAATTCCAGCAAGATCTTGTTCACCGCGTCCGGACGTTCAAGATAGCCGTAGTGACCGGCATCGGGAACCTCCTGATAGCGGCCGCCCGGAATGGCGTCGGCGACCTCTCTGGCCAGGTACGGCGGGATCATCCGGTCGTCCGCGAAACCGACGGCCAGGCAGGGCACCCGGATATCGCGGTAGGCGTGTAGCCGGTCGAACTCGTGGTCCATCCGGCGCTGCGCCCGGATCCCGGGCGACACCGGACCGCCGGTGAACTCGAACAGATCCAGCCAGTCGCGGGCCTTGTTCGTATCGGCCATGGTGGCCGGCGAGAGATTCATCACCGCGGTCAGCGCGGCCTCGTACTTGGCCGGCAACCGCACCTCGTTCTCGTCCAGCTCGTGCTCGCCCAGCGACAGCGTCTTCTGGAACTGGTCCAGCCGGCCGTGGCCGGCGAGGAACACCGCCTTGCGCACCAGCTCGGGTCGGGCGAGCGCGAGCTCCTGCGCCACCCTGGCCCCCATCGAGGTGCCGGCCACAAGCGCGGGGCCCTCGTCGAGGAATTCGATCAGGGCCGCGGTATCGGCCACCATCTCGTGGATGGTCATCCCCTCGGCGGCCTCGTAGCTGGGAGCGATACCCCGGTTGTCGAACGTGCACACCCGGTATCCGGCGGCGAGCAGGGCCGGCACCTGGTGCAGCTCCCACACCCGGCCGGGGCTACCGGTGCCCATGACGAGCACCACCAGCGGACCGCCGCCTTTGACGTCGGTGCCCTTGGCGCGGTCTCCCTTGACCTGATAGTTGAGCGATATTCCGTTCACCGTGGCCAACGGCATGCTGCGGGCCCCTTCCTCATCGTTTCTGCTGCCAAAGGTATAGCCCCGGGGGCTCCGCTACGTTACCCGCGCCGGAAGCAACCCCGACCCGGGACAGATACCATTGACATTTCACATACAAGCGCACCTGCCGGGAGGACTGAGATGGCCGCGAAGAGCAGCGCCAACGGTATCGCCGACGACGAACTGGAACCCCTCGCCGACGAGACCGCTCGTCAGGCGCAGCGGGTCGTGGCCGCCTACGCCGCCGATGCCGACGAATGCCGGATGCTCCTGTCGATGCTCGGTATCGGCCCCGGAGCCCGCACCGAGTAAGCAGCCGCCGGCGCCAACGGCGACGTCGGCGGATCCCCACACACAACTACATGGCGTTCAGCGCCGCGCAAAGGATGCGTGAGTGGACCAGATGACCGATCAGCCGTCCAGCGATTCCACCCCCGAGGATGAAAGCGCCGTGTCCGTGGACCGGCCCGGAGACCGTAACGGCTCCGGGCCGGCAGGCAGCCCGATCGACCCGGCGGAGGCCCTCCCCGAGGCGGTGGACGCCGAACCCCTGCGCGAACGTGGGGCCGGTTCCGGTTTCGTGGTGGTGGCCAACCGGCTACCGGTCGACCTGGAGAAGCTGCCGGACGGCAGCAGTCGCTGGAAACGCAGCCCCGGCGGTCTGGTGACCGCGCTCGAGCCGGTGCTGCGCAGCAATCGGGGCGCCTGGGTCGGTTGGGCCGGTGTGCCCGATGTGGACGTCGATCCCATCGTCGAGGACGGGCTGGAATTGCATCCGGTACCGCTGTCCGCGCAGGAGGTCGCCGACTACTACGAGGGCTTCTCCAACGCCACCCTCTGGCCGCTGTACCACGACGTCATCGTCCGCCCCGTCTACAACCGCACCTGGTGGTCGGCCTATGTCCAGGTGAATCGACGTTTCGCCGAGGAGACCGCGAAGGTCGCCGCCGAGGGCGCCACCGTGTGGGTGCAGGACTACCAACTGCAACTCGTGCCCAAGATGCTGCGGATGCTGCGACCGGATCTGACCATCGGGTTCTTCCTGCACATCCCGTTCCCGCCGGTCGAACTGTTCATGCAGATGCCGTGGCGTACCGAGATCGTGGAAGGGCTGCTCGGCGCCGACCTGATCGGCTTCCATCTGCCCGGCGGCGCCCAGAACTTCCTCTACTTGGCTCGGCGCCTGGCCGGTCAGCCGACCTCGCGCGGCACCGTCGGAGTGCGGTCGAAGATGGGTGTGGTCCAGGTCGGGTTCCGGACGGTGCGGGTCGGGGCCTTCCCCATCTCCATCGACTCCGCGGGCCTGGACGAACACTCGCGCCGGCGCTCGGTACGCGAACGGGCCGCGCGTATCCGCGCCGAACTCGGCAGTCCCAAGAACATTCTGCTCGGTGTCGACCGCCTCGACTACACAAAAGGCATCGACATCAGGCTCAACGCCCTGGAAGAACTGCTGGCCGAAGGCCGTGTCGATCCGGCGGAGACCGTGATGGTGCAGCTGGCCACGCCCAGCCGGGAGCGGGTCGAGAGCTATATCCAGATGCGCGGCGATATCGAACGGCAGGTCGGCCGCATCAACGGCGAGTTCGCCCGGGTCGGCTACCCCGTCGTCCACTATCTGCACCGCCCGATCGCCCGCGAAGAACTCATCTCCTTCTTCGTGGCCGCCGACGTCATGCTGGTGACACCCCTGCGCGACGGTATGAACCTGGTCGCCAAGGAGTACGTCGCCTGCCATTCCGGCCTCAACGGAACCCTGGTGCTCAGCGAGTTCACCGGCGCCGCGGCCGAACTCCGCCAGTCCTACCTGTGCAACCCGCACGACCTGGACAGCGTCAAGGACGCCATCGTCTCCGCTCTCACCGACGACCGCGAGACCCGCCGCCGCCGGATGCGCTCGCTGCGCCGCCAGGTCCTGGCCCATGATGTGGACCGCTGGGCCAGGGCGTTCCTGGACGCACTGGCCCAGGGCCAGGTCGCGGGGAAGGCCCTGATGGCCGACGGAAACCATGACGACGAGGACTACCGGGACTAGCATCCCGCGGGTCGGATGCCGACTCGACCACCCGGCCGACCTGGCGTCTGATCGCTTTCACGAACAGCCGCGGCCTTTCGGTGCCGAGTTCAGCGAGGCCCTGGGAGGGTCGCGGCCCGTCCCGCCCTTGGCCGGAGGCCGCAATTCAACACAGCTTGTTCACAGCGAGTGCGCAGGGCGATGCCAGCAGGGTGGGCCAGTATGGGTGGCATGAGTGGGGCGCAGGGCGGAGCATCCGAGGCGCGGGTTCTGGTCGTCGACGACGAGGCGATGATCGTGGAACTGCTGACCGTGAGTTTGCGGTTCCAGGGGTTCGAGGTGGCGTCCGCCGCTGACGGGGCGCAGGCGCTGGATGTGGCGCGCGGGTTCCGGCCCGACGCGTTGATCGTCGATGTGATGATGCCCGGGATGGACGGGTTCGGGCTGCTGCGGCGGTTGCGGGCCGATGGTATCGATGCGCCGGTGCTGTTCCTGACCGCCCGCGACGATATCCAGGACAAAGTGACCGGGTTGACGCTGGGTGCGGACGACTATGTCACCAAGCCGTTCAGTTTGGAGGAGGTCGTCGCGCGGTTGCGGGTGATTCTGCGCCGGGCCGGGGCCACCGCGCCGGCTCGGGAGCAGGCGCGGATCCGGTTCGCCGATATCGAGCTGGACGACGATACGCATGAGGTGTTCAAGGCCGGGGAGCCGGTGGCGTTGTCACCCACCGAGTTCACGCTGCTGCGGTATTTCATGGTGAACGCGGGGACGGTGCTCAGCAAGCCTCGGATTCTGGATCATGTGTGGCGTTACGACTTCGGCGGGGAGGTCGGGGTGGTGGAGACCTATGTGTCGTATCTGCGTAAGAAGGTCGATACCGGTCCGCGGCGACTGATCCACACGTTGCGTGGGGTCGGGTATGTGATGCGCGAATCCGCCGGCCGGTCGTGACAGGCGAGACCGCGTCGGCCGCTTCCGTGCCCGCAGTGGCCCGGTGGCGGGGGATGACCGGTCGCCTCGGGGCCGTCCCGTTGCGGGTGACGCTGGTGCTGGCGCTGGTCGCGCTGGCCGCCGCGGGGCTGCTGGCTTCCGGGGTGGCGGTGACTTCGGCGTTGCGTGCCGCGTTGATCGATCGAGTGGATCAGCAGTTGCAGGAGCAGGCGCAGACCTGGGCGCGGCCCGGTAGCCGGCCACCGTTACCGCTGCCGGGGGAGCCGGGGCGGGAGCGCCCGCCCGTGCCGTACTACGCGCGGGTCGAGGACGACTCGGGCAAGTTGTATCTGCAGTCCGATGTGGGTAACGGCGCGCCGGAATTGCCACCGAACATGCGCCCGGGGACCTTCACCACCGGATCGACCGACGGCGATTCCGGGCAGTGGCGGGTCCGGTACACGGTGAACGCCCGAGGCACCAGTGTGGTGGCGCAGCGGCTGGACGAGACCGAGGAGATCGTCGATCGGCTGGTGGTGTTGCAGCTGGTGATCGGGGCCTTGGTGCTCGCGGTGCTGGCGGTGGCCGCGTACTTCGTCATCAGGCGCAGTCTGCGCCGGCTGGTGCAGGTGGAGGAGACCGCCGCCGATATCGCGGCCGGGGACCTGCACCGGCGGGTGCCGATGCGGGGGACCAACACCGAGGTCGATCGGCTGGCGCAATCGTTGAACTCTATGCTTGCCCAGATCCAGCGCGGGTTCGCCGCGACCGAGGCGTCGGAGGAGGCCGCGCGGCGATCCGAGGAGAAGATGCGTCGTTTCGTCGCCGATGCCAGCCACGAATTGCGGACGCCGCTGACCACGATCAAGGGTTTCGCCGAGTTGTACCGGCAGGGCGCCACCGGCGATACGGATATGCTGCTCGACCGGATCGAACGCGAATCGAAACGGATGGGCCTGCTGGTCGAGGATCTGCTGATGCTGGCCCGGCTCGACGCCGAGCGTCCGGTGGAACACGCGCCGGTCGACCTGCTGACCTTGACCAGCGACGCGGTCCACAGTGCGCGCGCGGTCGCGACCGCGCAGGGCCGCCGGGATCCGGAGCAGACGATCGGTTTCGAGGTGCGGCCCGGTTCCGGTACCGCGGAGATACCGGGTGACGCGGCTCGGCTGCGGCAGGTACTGGCGAATCTGCTGAACAACGCGCTCGTGCACACACCACCCGAGGCCGTGGTGACCGTGCGGCTGACGCCCGACCGGGACGAGGTCCGGCTGGAGGTGGCCGATACCGGGCCGGGGATGGCGCCGGAGCAGGCCGCGCGGGTTTTCGAGCGGTTCTACCGGGCCGACGATTCCCGTAGCCGGGGCAGTGGTGGAACCGGGCTCGGCCTGTCGATCGTGCAGGCGCTGGTCGCCGCGCACGGTGGCACCGTGGAGGTACACAGCGAACCCGGGGTGGGCACCACCTTCACGGTCCGGCTCCCGCGCAACCGGCCGGTACCGGCCGGCCCCGCCACGGTGGACGACAGCGGGGACCGGACCTGACTCAGGCGGGAACGTTCGCGCCGTGACCGAGATCGCGCAGCGCCTGCTTGATCCGTGCCTGCGCGTCGTCGAGGGACTCCGGCGCCGGGTTCGGGTCGGCACCGGAGATATCGAAATTCCCCATGGTGAACGCCGGGAAGACGTGTACGTGCAGATGCGGGACCTCGAGTCCCGCGATCAGCAGACCCGCCCGCGGCGCGTCCCAGGCCGCGCGCACGGCCTGGCCGATCTTCTGCGCGACTCCGTTCAGGCGCGCGAAGACCTCCGGCTCGATGTCCTGCCACTGATCGATCTCTTGGCGGGGCACCACGAGAGTGTGTCCCGGCGTCACCGGAGCGATGGTGAGGAACCCGACGAATTCGTCGTCTTCCCACACGAACCGGCCCGGCAGGTCACCGGCGATGATCGCACTGAAAACAGAAGCCATGGGGCGAGACTAGTGTCGCCGTGCCGCGTAACACTTCATGCCCCGACGAAGTGCGACAGAATTCCCTGTACCTCGTAGATGTCCACCTGGCGGTTGAACTTTTTCTGCAACGGCGTGTCGGTGCCCGAGATCCACAGCACCAGTTCCGCGTCGAGGTCGAAGGTGCCCGCTGTTTCCACCGCGAAATGGGTGATCGAGCGGTAGGGGATGCTGTGGTAGCTGACCTTGCGGCCGGACAGGCCCTGTTTGTCGATGAGGATGAGCCGCCGGTTGGTGAACAGCATGGCGTCGCGGACCAGGATGTAGGCGGAGTAGACCTGTTCGCCGTTGCCGAGTAGCCGTTGGTATTCCTGCTGGGCCCGGGCCGGCTCCACCTGTCCGGCGTTCCCCATGATTCCGTCCATCAGACCCATTCGCACGTCCTCCCGTATGCGCGCACCGGAATCGCAGGGCCCGGCGCGCGGGTTTGCCCACCCGTTCAAGGTGTTTCCTCCATCATCCACAGATGGCCGCCGGCGGGGCGAAGCCGCTGGTACCGGGCCGAGACCGGCGGTGAACCTGCCCCCTCGGGGACCGATACGGCACCTATAAGCTGTCCGGGTGCGAGTACTCGTCATCGGTTCCGGAGCCCGTGAACACGCCCTCGTCCTTGCGCTGCGCCGTGATCCGGCGGTGAGCGCGATCGTCGCCGCGCCCGGTAACGCCGGTATCGCCCAGCACGCGCAGGTGCGGCCGGTGGACCCGAGTTCCGGGGAATCGGTGGCTGCGCTGGCCCGGGAGGTGGCCGCGGATCTGGTGGTGATCGGTCCGGAGGTGCCGCTGGTCCTCGGCGTGGCCGACGCGGTGCGCGCGGCCGGTATCGCCTGTTTCGGCCCGTCGGCCGCGGCGGCCCGGATCGAGGGATCGAAGGCGTTCGCCAAGGACGTGATGGCGGCCGCCGGAGTGCGTACCGCGCACAGCGAGGTGGTGGATTCGCCCGCGGAATTGGATGCGGCGCTGGACCGTTTCGGCCCGACCTGGGTGGTCAAGGACGACGGGCTCGCCGCGGGTAAGGGTGTTGTGGTCACCCCCGACCGGTCGGTGGCGCGCGGGCATGCCGCCGAACTGCTCGAGCTGGGCCATCCGGTGTTGCTGGAGTCGTTCCTGGACGGCCCTGAGGTTTCGCTGTTCTGCCTGGTCGACGGGGAGACGGTGGTGCCGCTGCTGCCCGCGCAAGACCACAAGCGGGTGGGCGACGGCGATACCGGGCCCAATACCGGCGGTATGGGCGCCTACACTCCGCTGCCGTGGCTGCCCGACGGGACGGTCGAGCAGATCGTCGACGAGGTGGTGGCGCCGGTGGCCGCCGAATTGGTCCGGCGTGACGCCGCTTTCAGCGGGCTCCTGTACGCGGGGCTGGCGATGGGAACGGCCGGGCCCGCGGTGGTGGAGTTCAACTGCCGGTTCGGTGACCCCGAGACACAGGCGGTGCTCGCTCTGCTGGAGAGCCCGCTCGGAGAACTGTTGTACGCCACCGCGATCGGCAGCCTGGCCGAAACGTCCGCGCCGCGCTGGCGTGACGGTGCCGCGATCACCGTGGTGCTGGCCGCGGAGAACTATCCGGCCCGGCCGCGGTCCGGCGATGTGATCAGTGGTGCCGGGGACGCGGCGACCGACGACGCGGCGACGGTGCTGCACGCCGGGACGGCGCAGCGTGCGGACGGCGCGCTGGTCTCCGCGGGTGGGCGCGTACTCAGTATCGTCGGCACCGGAGTCGATCTGGCGGCGGCGCGGGCGGCGGCCTACGACCGTTTGGCCGGTATCAAACTGACCGGCAGCCACTACCGGTCCGATATCGGACTGGCCGCTGTCGAGGACCGTATTCGTCTCTGAGGCCCGGCGGTGCGGGCGGCGCTGCGGCGTGCGCTCGCCCGCACCGGGGCCGGTCTCCCGACCGGCCGATCAGTAGGCCCCGAAGACGTTGTCGATGGAGCCGTAGCGGTGGGCCGCGTAGTTGCAGGCCGCGGCGATATTGGCGACCGGGTCGTAGATATCCCAGGAGGTGCCGTCCACGTGGTAGGCGGCGAAGGTGGGATCGATGACCTGCATGAGTCCCTTCGACGGGGTGCCCGCCGCGGCATTGGAGTCGTAGGTGTTGATCGCCTGGGGGTCACCGCCGGACTCGCGCATGGCATTTCGGTGGATGCCGTCGTAGCTGGCCGGGATACCGTGCCGGCCCAGGATGTGCAGTGCGTTGCGGATCCAGCCGTCCAGGTTGTTGGAGTAGGACACCGGTTGGATGGTCTCCGGTAGCGATTGCTGCTGCCATTGGTGGAGCTGCTGCTGTGCCTGCTGGGCGGGGGCCTGCAGTACTGCGGGCACACCGGTGATGGGCGTGTCGGCGTGTGCCTGGGTGGGTACCACGACGGCAGCGGCGACGGCGACGAGCGGTAACAGGTTTCGTAAACGCATGGGAACGGTTCTCCGACAGCGCTCAGGGTTTCCGCCGTCGGATGTCATGGCCGTCGGCGCAGTCTTCGCACTGCTTCTCGATTACTTGTGGTGGGAAATGGGAGATTCAGTTGTCCGCGCCGATGGCACACTGCATCCGCCGGGGCGACCCCGTCGCTCGGAATGTTCGGACTCAACTCGATAACCGTGCGACTAACGAACTTGCGATTCGTTATCTGGCAAATCACAGATTGATTGCGGTAGGTTAACAGAAGTTGAACTCAACAATAACTGTTGGTTTTATTCTGCTGAGAGAAATAGCTGTACCAGGACTTACATCCGTGTAAGTTGCGTGGAAAGTTGTCATCCGGTGATCGACTTTTCGGATTCTGTGAATTTGCCCCGGCGATCCGGAATCAGTTGTACGAGAGCCCGTGCAGTGCGAGCCAGCGTTGCGGATCGACGTGCTGACCGTCCAAAATGATCTCGAAATGCAGATGCGGTCCGGTGGAATCGCCGCGGTTGCCCATTCGCGCGATCTGCATACCGGCCGGGACCCGTTCTCCGACCGAGACGATGAAATCGTACATGTGGCCGTAGACCGAGATCGCCCCGTCGTCGTGCCGGATTCGCACCCACAGGCCGAAACCGGCGGCGGGGCCCGCATCGATCACGGTGCCGCTCGCGACGGCGTAGATCGGGGTGCCGATCGGGCCGGCGATATCGATACCGCGATGGAACGTGCCCCACCGGCTGCCGAAACCGGAGGTGAAGGTGCCCGGTGCGGGCAGGACGTAACCACCGGCGCCGGGCGGCACGGCGCCGGGCGGGATCAGCCCGCCCTCGAGTCCCCCGGGCACCGGGGCGGTGTTGATCCAGGGCTGTTCCTGGCCGGCGACCGCGGCCGCGGCCTCGGCCTTGGCGCGTTCCAGGGTGGCCCGGGCGGCCGCGGCCACCACCGCCTGTTCGCGCAGGCGTTCCCCGTTGTCGATGGCATCGAGATAGCGGCGTACCGACGGCACCGGCGCGGACAGTTGCAACGGATGAGCGAGAGCCACGCGGTAGGCGATCCCCGGAGCCGGGCTCCGGTCGGTGACCGCGATACCCGCGGATCCGTCGCCCGCCGCCAGCAGCAGGGCGAGCAGCAGGACACCGATGAGGACACGGTGGCGCCGGGCCGCGGCGGCGATGTCCTCGACGGACGGCCTGCGCGCGACGAGGTCGGCGAGTTCGGCTCGGGTGGGTCGGCGGGACCAGAGATCCACGGCGGATCGCCACAGCCACCGGCGGGCGGCGAGCCCCCCGGGCCCCGGCGTCCGGGCCTGCGCGGCGGCACGCTCCCGCCAACCGGGGGCGATGACCAGGCCGCCACCGGTCGCCGCGGCGCGGTCCAGGGATATGGACCGCGCGGCGGTGCCGGGTTCGGAATCGCCGGGTCCGAGGTCGCGATCGTGACCTGTGGTTTCCGTCCGGTCGTCACCGCCGTGTCCCGGGTCCGTGGTTTCCGGTGCGTCGTCGCGTCCCGGACCCATTGCCGCCCATTCGGTGTAGACCGCGCCCCGGGCATGCTCAGCGGATTGCCGCTCCGCCGATTCGGTGTCGGCCGCGACCGAGTGGTGCTCAGCGGATTCCTGCGCCGAGTCCTGCCGGTCGTACGGTTCCCGGCCGGACTGGGCGGCGGGTTCGTGGTCGGCGGGCTCGGGCGGTACGGTCGGCGCACCCGCCACGCCCGGGCGCGTGTCCCGGCGAATCACCGCGGAAAGTGGGTGCACGGCCCGGTTCCAGCGTCGGCGCAGAGCCCCGGTCCCGCGACCGGGCGCGGTGGAGTCGGGGTCCTGTATCGGCGGGCCGCCGGCCCGCCGGCCGGCCTTGTCGAGCATCAGAGCAGACCATAGCTGTCGAACCGCCGGAAGCGGTGTTCTACCGTCGGTCGGGTGTCCACTGAATCTCGGCGCTCGACCATCCCACCTTTCTACGTGATGGATGTCTGGAAAGCCGCCGCCGAACGCGCCCGAACGCACGGCGACGTACTGAGCCTCGCGGCCGGGCAGCCCTCGACACCGGCACCGGCTCCGGTGCTACGTGCCACGAAGACCGCCATCGACGCCGAATTATTCGGCTACACGGAAACTTTCGGCATTCTTCCGCTACGCCAGGCGATCGCCGGGCACCATCACCGGGCCTACGGTTATCCGGTGGATCCCGACGATGTCGTGGTCACCACCGGTTCCTCCGGCGCGTTCACCCTCATCTTCCTGGCGGCGTTCGATCCCGGTGACACCGTGGTGGTCGCGCGCCCCGGTTACCCGGCCTACCGCAATACGCTGGCCGCGCTCGGCTGCCGGGTGGTCGAACTGGACTGTCGCGCCGAGACCCGGTTCCAGCCGACCGTGGCCATGCTCGACGAACTTCCGGAACCGCCGCGGGGCCTGATCGTGGCCAGCCCCGCCAATCCGACCGGCACCATGATCGATCCGGCCGAACTCGCGGCGCTGGCCCGCTGGTGCGAAGCGCATGGCACCCTGCTGATCTCCGACGAGATCTATCACGGCATCACCTACGGCGGTGAGCGGACCGCCTCGGCCTGGGAGACCTCGCGCGCCGGAGTGGTCATCGGATCGGTATCGAAGTACTTCTCGATGACCGGCTGGCGACTGGGCTGGATGCTGGCACCGCCCGCACTGCGCCCGGCGCTCCAGCGGCTGGCCTCGAATATGACCGTCTGCCCGCCCGCGATCTCGCAGTACGCGGCATTGCACGCGTTCGGCGACGAAGCACGGACCGAACTCGACGCGCATGTGCACCGGTACGCGATCAACCGCGCCATCCTGTTGGAAGGGCTGGCCGGGCTCGGTATCACCGACCTCGCGCCCGCCGACGGCGCCTTCTACGCCTACGCCGATATCGGGCATCTCACCGACGATTCCATGGCCTGGTGCGCCGATGTACTGGCCAACACCGGGGTGGCGCTGGCGCCGGGTCTGGATTTCGACACCGTCAACGGGTATCGCACCATCCGCCTCTCCTTCGCCGGAGCGACGGCGGAGATCGAAGCGGCGCTCACCCGGCTCCGGGAATACTTGCGGCAGAGCACAGGTCGACCCCGTGCACGGCAATGATTTTCCACAGTACGACAACATCACCGCGCGGATGCGGTAGAAACATCGATGGTTCTTTCCCCTTTCCCTGATTTCGCACGGATGTACTGATGACCGAGGAATGTAGCGTGCAGGCCCGGCCCGTCGGCGCCGGATCGGTGCGCCATGCGTTTGGCAGGCGAGCAGGCTACCGTGTCACGCATGGGGGTAAAGGCGGTGAAGCGGGCTTACAAGTACCGTATCTACCCCACCAGCGAGCAAAAAGAGCAGCTCGCTCGCACCTTCGGCTGTGTCCGCTACGTGTACAACGGGGCGTTGGCGGAGCGATCCCGGTCCTGGACGCAAGAGGGCCGGCGAATCTCCTACGCGGAAGCCGGCAGGCTCGCCATCGAGGACCTGAGTGTGTGGAACATGGTCGGCAATCGATGTCTCGCCCGCGCGATCTCGGATGCCTCGTGGTCGCAGCTCCGTTGCATGCCGGAGTGCACGGCGGGCCGGTATGGGCGGACCGTTGTTGCGGTGGATCGGTTTCATCCGTAGACCAAGGCCTGCTCGGCATGTGGGCGGATCAACGATGCGCTGCCGCTACGGATGCGAGAATGGTCGTGCGTGTGCGGTGCATCCCACGACCGCGACGTCAATGCTGCGAAGAATATACGGGCCGCTGGGCTGGCGGTCTTGGCCTGCGGAGATGGTATGAGACCGCCCCGCAGTCGATGTGGGAAGGCAACCATCTATGAAACAGGAAGTCTCGGGTGCGAACTCGGGAATCCCGCGCTTTCGGGCGAGGGATGAAGTCAAGACTGGCACGATGGCACGGTGATAACCGCGACGACTCCGAAGGGTGAACGGCGTCGCCAGGCGCTGGTGGCTGCCGCTGCCGAGCTACTGCTCGAAGGCGGTTTCGACGCGGTGCGGCATCGCTCGGTCGCGACTCGCGCCGAACTGCCGCTGGCCTCCACGACCTATTACTTCGAATCGCTCGAGGATCTGATCGCGCGGGCGGTCGAGTTCAGCGGCAACGCCGAACTAGAGGCCATGCGGCGGCGGATCGGCGAGGTGACCCACCGCCGACGCGGTGCGGAGGCAACCGTCGATCTGGTACTCGACCTGCTGATCGGTCCCGACGGCGTAGACGAGGGCGCGCGTGGGCGGTTGATCGCCCGCTACGAACGCACCGTCGCCTCGGCCCGGCACCCCGAGCTACGCGAGGTGCAGCTCCGACTACGTGGGCAGCTGGACGAGCTGCTCTCCGATGTGCTGCGCCGATCCGACCGGATGGTGCGGCCCGAACAACTGCGCAGGCTGGTCGCGGTGGTCGACGGCGCGGTGGTCGCCGCCCTCAGTGAATCCGATCCGCAACCCCGCCGGACGGCCCGTGGGGCGCTGCTGGAGGTCATCGATATCGTCGCTCCGGCGACGCACCAGCCGATCGACCGCTACCGGTCATTAGACTGACCGGACGTGACCTCAGACCTGATCCCCAACGTCCTCGCCACCCGCTACGCCAGCCCGCAGCTGGTGCATCTGTGGTCTCCCGAGCAGAAGATCGTGCTCGAGCGGCGGCTGTGGCTGGAAGTGCTGCGCGCTCAGGCCGAACTCGGTGTCGATGTCCCGCCCGGGGTGGTCGAGGACTACGAGCGGGTCGTCGAACAGGTCGACCTGGCCGCCATCGCCGAACGGGAGCGGGTGACCCGCCACGATGTGAAGGCCCGTATCGAGGAGTTCAACGCCCTCGCCGGGCACGAACATGTGCACAAGGGGATGACCAGCCGCGATCTCACCGAGAACGTGGAGCAGTTGCAGATCCGGCTGTCGCTGGAACATATCCACTCCCACGGGGTCGCGGTCGCCGCCCGGCTGGCCGAACGGGCCGCCGACTATCAGACGCTGGTGATGGCCGGTCGCTCCCACAATGTCGCCGCGCAGGCCACCACGCTGGGCAAACGTTTCGCCTCGGCTGCCGACGAACTGCTGATCGGACTCACCCGGCTGCGTGAACTCGTCGACCGCTATCCGCTGCGCGGGATCAAGGGCCCGATGGGCACCGCGCAGGACATGCTCGATCTGCTCGGCGGTGACGCCGCGAAACTTACCGCGCTCGAACAGCAGGTATCCCGGCACCTGGGCTTCACCAGCGTGCTGACCAGCGTCGGCCAGGTCTATCCGCGTTCCCTGGATCACGATGTGCTGTCCGCGCTGGTGCAGATCGGTGCCGCGCAGTCCTCGCTGGCCCACACGATCCGGCTGATGGCCGGCCACGAACTGGTGACCGAGGGTTTCCAGCCCGGCCAGGTCGGCAGCTCGGCGATGCCGCACAAGATGAACACCCGCTCGTGCGAACGGGTCAACGGCCTCCAGGTGGTGCTACGCGGATACGGCTCGATGGCCGCCGAACTGGCCGGCGCCCAGTGGAACGAAGGCGATGTCTTCTGCTCGGTGGTCCGCCGGGTCGCGCTGCCGGATGCCTTCTTCGCCATCGACGGCATGATGGAGACCTTCCTGACCGTGCTCGCCGAATTCGGCGCCTACCCGGCGGTGATCGCCCGCGAACTGGATCGCTACCTCCCATTCCTCGCCACCACGCGCATCCTCATTGCCGCGCTCCGGGCCGGTGTCGGCCGGGAAGCCGCGCACGAGGTGATCAAGGAACACGCGGTGGCGGTCGCGCTGGCGATGCGGGAGCAGGGCCGCGAACCCGACCTGCTGGACCGGCTGGCCGCCGACGACCGGTTGCCGCTGGACCGGGCAGCCCTGGATGCCGCGCTGGCGGAGAAGTCGGCATTCATCGGAGCGGCCGACGCGCAGGTGGCGGAGGTGGTGGCGCAGGTGGGCAAGCTGGCCTCGGCCTACCCGGAAGCTGCCCGGTATACGCCGTCGCCGATCCTCTGAGTTCTCGGCGCTGAGGCCTCGACGGTGGGGCGGGGCTGCCCGTGGTCGGGGGAGGTAGGCCTGCCGCGATGCGGGGAGCACCTGTGTGGTGCGGCGGGGAACACGTGACCGCTGAGGTGCAGGGGGGTGGGCCTCCTCGCGCGGTGGGGTGCGGGCCGACTTGTGCGGTGAGGGCTTGCTCGAGGACCCGCTCGCGAAGGTGGGTTGTGGGCCCGGTCGTGCAGGTGCTGTGTCTTTGGCGCGCTGGCGCGCGCCGGGGTCGAGGCCCCCTCGGTCTCGCCGTTTCGGCCTCGAGACTCGCGCCTGCGGCGCATGCGCTTCGAGGCCGAAACGGCGAGACGGGCCTCAACCCTTCGAGGTGTCTCGTAAAACTCGACGCATACGGGTGACGTCGGCATGCGATGTCTGGATCAGATGCGGACTCGACCGCTCGGGTGACCTGGCGTCCGACCGCCTTCACCTACAGAAGCACCCCCGCGGTGCCGAGTCTTACGAGGCCCTGAAAGGGGCGAGGCCCGTCCCGTCCCTTGGCCGGAGGTGCTCAACGGTCGCACTCTATGGGCGGCCCACCGCACATCGCATGCGCCGCAGGCGCGAGTCTCGGGCGCTGAACGACGGGACTGAGGGGGCCTCGACCCCGCGCGCCGAAGGCGCGCCAATATACACAGCATGGATCCGTATTCGATCTTTTCCGACATCGTTGCCGGGCGGGCGCCGGCGAGCCGGGTGTACGAGGACGACGATGTGCTCGCGTTCATGGACATTCGGCCGATGACGCCGGGGCATCTGCTGGTGGTGCCGAAGAAACCGGCGCGGGATCTCGCCGAGTTGGACCCGGTGCTCGGCGGGAAATTGTTCCAGGTGGGGCAGCGGCTGGCGGCGGCGTTGCGGGATAGCGAGGTGGCCTGCGACGGCGTGAATTTCTTCCTGGCCGACGGTGTGACCGCGGGGCAGGAGGTGTTCCATGTCCATCTGCACGTCATTCCCCGCACACCGGGGGACGGGTTCGGTTTGCGCGGGCGGCCGCGGACGCCGGCGCGGGCGGATCTGGACTATCTCGCCGGTTCCATCCGGGGCGCGTTGCAGCGGGGGCGGTGAGTTTCGCTCGAGGAGTGATTCCGCAGATCGTATCGATATGGACACGTAAGATCGTTCGGCGACCACGGTCGGCATATTTGCTGTGAATATGCCGACAGGGCGCTCTCGCCGAGCGAGATGGTGAGCATGGGCATGAGCTAGTTTCCGGGGTGGGCCAGGGAGGTGCGATCGTGCGTTGTTTTCGGATGGCTGTACTGATGCTGGGGGTGATCGGTTTGGCTGCCGGACTCCCTGTGCTCCGCCCCGCTCCGGCCGCCGCGGCCGACGTCGTCCGGATCGATGAGCTCGGCCCGACTCGTTCGGCGGTCTTCGTCTCTTCACCCGCCATGAATCAGGTCGTGCAGGTGCAGGTGCTGCATCCGGCCGGAGGCGGCAGCCGGCCCACCTACTACCTGCTGGACGGGCTCGATCCAGGCGTCGGCCAGAGCACCTGGACCAATGCCACCGAGGCCGAACATTTCTTTCTCGGCAAGAACGTCAATGTCGTCCTCCCGGTCGGCGGTAAGGCCAGCTATTTCACCGACTGGCAGCGCGACGATCCGGCCCTGGGCCGCTATCGGTGGGAGACATTCCTGACCCAGGAACTGCCGCCGATCATCGACGGCAATTTCGCCGGTGACGGGCAGAATGCGATCGGTGGCCTGTCCATGGGCGGGCACGCCGCCTATATTCTCGCGGCCCGGCATCCGCAGCTCTACACCGCGGTCGCCGGGTACAGTGCCTGCCCGGACAGCGCGATGGCGGCCGGCGCGGTGCAGTTCTCCATCATGACCAGGGGCGGCAACCCGGAAAATATGTGGGGGCCCGCGGGCAGCCCCGACTGGGCGGCCCATGATCCGGCGCTCATGCTGGACCGGTTGCGCGGTAAAACGCTGTACCTGTCGACCGGTACCGGCCTGCCCGGGCCGCACGAACTGGAACTGAAACCGCAGCTGCCGGAGAACATCGTGCTGGGCGGGCCCATCGAATTCGCGGTCGACGCCTGTGTGATCTCGTTCGAGCACAAGGCGCGGGCGGCGGGCCTGCCGCTGTGGGTCGACTACAGCCCGGTCGGCACCCATTCGTGGTCGTATTGGAACGACCAGCTGAAGGCGTCCTGGCCGACCATCGGCGCCGCGATCGGCGCCTGATCCTTCCGGCCGGTACCTGCCGGATGCGGTCTCCGACGGTGGTCCGGTGCGGGCCGCTACGGTGGTGGCCATGGCTGACAGTGGTAGTCCGGTAACCGACGCGGCGGCCGCGGCGGTCGCACCCACGGCGAAGACGGTTCCGTTCGAGCGGGTACACCACGGCGACCGGTTCGTCGACGAATACGAATGGCTGCGGGACAAGGAGAACCCGGAGGTCATCGCTCATCTCGAGGCCGAGAACGCCTATACCGAGGCCCGGACGGCGCATCTCGCACCGCTGCGCGAGAAGATCTTCGACGAGATCAGGAGCCGCACCCAGGAAACCGATCTGTCGGTGCCGGCGAGGCTCGGCGAGTACTGGTACTACTCGCGCAGCTACGAGGGCAAACAGTACGGCGTGCACTGCCGGTGCCCGATCGACGCGAACGCCGCCGGGATCGATGCGTGGACGCCGCCGCAGCTCGAGACCGGGACCGAGATCCCCGGCGAACAGATCCTGCTGGACAGCAATGTGCTGGCCGAAGGGCATGATTTCTTCGCCCTGGGCGCGTTCTCGGTGAGCCACGACGGGAATCTGCTGGCTTTCTCGGTCGATACCGCCGGCGACGAGCGCTACACCCTGCGATTCATGGATCTGCGCACCGGGGAGCTGCTCGGCGACGAGATCCCGCGGACCGCGCCCGGGGCCACCTGGTCGCTGGATGGCAGCCACGTCTTCTACCAGACCGTCGATGAATCCTGGCGCCCCGATACCGTGTGGCGGCACCGGCTCGGCGATACTTCCGCCGCGGATGTGCAGGTCTTCCACGAGCCGGACGAGCGCTACTGGGTGAGCGTCGGCGCCACCCGGTCGGAGAAGTATCTGATGATCTGGGTGGGGTCCAAGATCACCACCGAGGGCTGGGTGCTGGAATCCGATGATCCGACCGGTGAGTTCCGGGTGCTGCTGCCCCGCCGCGAAGGGGTCGAGTATTCGGCGGAGCACGCGGTGGTCGCGGGCGAGGACCGGTTTCTGATCCTGCACAACGATGTCGTGGACGGGGTGAAAGCGGAGAACTTCGTGCTGGCCGAGGCTTCGGTCGACGACCCATCCCGGCTGCGCACCCTCATCGGGCACCGCGACGATGTGCGGCTCGAGGATGTCGATGCCTTCGCCGGGCAGCTGGTGCTCAGCTACCGCAGCGAGGCGCTGCCCCGGGTCGCGGTGTGGCCGCTGACCGCGGACGGCTACGGCGAGCTGCGCGAGGTGGAATTCGAACTGGAGCTCTACAGCGCCGGGCTCGGCTCCTGCCCGGAATGGGAACAGCCGACGCTGCGGCTCGGGCTCACCTCGTTCATCACCCCCACCCAGATCTTCGACTATGTGGTGGAGACCGGTGCCCTGCTGCTGCGCAAGGAGCAGCCGGTGCTCGGCGGCTACGACGCGAACGATTATGTGCAGCAACGTGATTGGGCGGTGGCTGCGGACGGCACCCGGATTCCGATCTCGATCGTCGCCCGGCGCGATACCGACCGTGCCACCGGTCCGAAACCGTTGCTGCTCTACGGTTACGGATCCTACGAGGCGAGCATGGATCCGGGTTTCTCGGTGTCGCGGCTCTCGCTGCTCGATCGCGGCATGGTCTTCGCGATCGCGCATGTGCGCGGCGGCGGTGAGATGGGCCGGCTCTGGTATGAGAACGGCAAAACGCTCACCAAGAAGAACACCTTCACCGATTTCGTTTCCTGCGCTCAGCATCTCGTCGACAACGGCACCACCGCGCCGGATCGGATGATCGCCGACGGCGGCAGCGCGGGCGGACTGCTGGTGGGGGCGGTCGCCAATATCGCGCCGGAGTTGTTCGCCGGGGTGCTGGCCAATGTGCCGTTCGTCGACCCGCTCACCTCCATTCTCGACCCCTCGTTGCCGCTGACGGTGATCGAATGGGACGAGTGGGGTAATCCGCTGGCGGACAAAGAGGTCTACGAATACATGAAGTCGTATTCGCCCTACGAGAACGTCGCGGCCAAGGACTATCCGGCCATCCTGGCGATCACCAGCATCAACGACACCCGGGTGCTGTACGTGGAACCGGCGAAATGGGTCGCGAAACTGCGCGCCACCAAGATCGGCGATTCGCCCCTGCTGCTCAAAACCGAGATGAGCGCCGGGCACGGCGGGGTCAGCGGGCGGTACGAGAAATGGCGCGAGGTCGCGTTCGAGTACGCCTGGGTGCTGGACACCGTCGGTCTCGGGGAGAAGTAGGCACCGCCGGGCGGCGACCGGATCGTGTCCTGATGTTCGCCGCCCGGCCATATCCGCTCCACGGGCCGGTCACCGGACCTGCATGCGCAGGTCATCGGCACTGCACGCCACGGACACCTGCGGCTGCCATGGTCGGTATATGAACGCTGAGCTGCTCGTTTCGGTATCGGGCGTCCGGGAATCCACCCGGGACGCAGCGATCGGTTTCGCCGAGGAGATGGATCAGCGACGCGTGCGATTGTCCCTGCTGGTGGCACCGCGGCTGAAGGGCGGATACCGGCTCACCGACGACCCCACCACCCAGACCTGGTTGCACGGCCGGCGGGGTCGCGGGGACGCTGTGGTGCTGCACGGTTACGACCAGGCCGCGACCAAACGGCGCCGGGCCGAGTTCGCGACGCTGCCCAGACACGAGGCGTTGCTACGGCTGACCGCCGCCGATCGGACCATGGAGCAGGTCGGTCTGCGTACCCGCCTGTTCGCGGCGCCCCGCTGGGATGTTTCCGCCGGGGCGACCGCGGCGCTGCCCGAACTCGGTTTCCGGCTTTCGCTCGGATTGACCGGTATCCACGACCTGGAGCGCAACGCGGTGCAGAAGGCGCGGGTGTACGGCATCGGTGAGGGGTTCCGCGCCGAACCCTGGTGGTGCCGCGCGCTGGTGCTGGGTGCCGCGCGCACCGCGCGGCGGGGTGGCGTCCTGCGCCTGGCGGTTTCGGCTGCGCAGCTGGGCCGGCCGGGTCCGCGGCAGGCGATGCTGGATGCCGTGGACCTCGCGCTCTATCACGGGGCGCGCAGCGAGGTGTACCGCTGGGAGCCCGTCCGCGCCATCCGCGCGGCCTGATACTCCGCCGCCCCATTCGGCGATAGCGGGGCGGCGGTTCGCACTTCCCGGACCGGATCCGGAGTGGACTCGGCGGCGCGAACCATGTTATGCATGAGTCATGCATAACAGCCGGACCGCGAATCTGCTGGGCGCCGCCGCCCTGGCGGTCACCGACCTGATGCTCGAGCGAGTGGCCGACGACACCGGCGTCGGAACCAGCGCGGCCGCGGCGCTGGTGGTGCTGGCCGGCTCGCCCGGACTGAGCGGCACCGAACTGGGCCGCCGGGTCGGGTCGAGCCAGTCGGCGGCGGCGCGCATGATCGACACTCTGCTGCGGCGGGAGCTCGTGGAACGCCGGCCCGGACAGGGCCGGGAAATCGCCGTCCGCCTCACCGAGCGCGGCCGGCAGGCGGCGGCGAATATCCTGGCCGCCCGCAGCGGCGGATTGGCGCATGTGCTCGACCCGCTCGATGCCGCCGAGCGCGAGACCCTGGCGCTGCTGCTGGACAAGCTGCTGACCGGCCTGTACTCCGATATCGGCAATGCCGACCTGATGTGCCGGCTCTGCGACCGGCGTTCGTGCACCACCGGGGCCTGTTGCCCGGTGGGCCAGGCCGAACGGGACCGGTCCGGATGACGGCGGGCGCGGCGCTGGCCCTGGCCTCCGCGGCCGCCTACGGTGTCTCCGACTTCGCCGGTGGGCTGCTGGCGCGCCGGATCGATCTGCGTGTGGTCGCCGTGGCCGGGCAGTTCGGCGGACTTGTCGTGGCGCTCGCCGCCGCACCGCTGTTCGCCGGGCAGTGGGACGGGCAGAGCATGCTGTGGGGCGCGCTCTCGGGGCTGGGGACCGGGATGGGCATGCTGTTCCTCTTCCGCGGGCTCAGCCGTGGCGCCATGAGCACCGTCGTACCGGTCAGCGCGGTCGGCGGGGTCGCGTTGCCGGTCCTGGCCGGGGTGCTGTGGCTCGGTGAACGCCCGACTGTGGCGGCCTGGGCCGGGGTGGCCGTGGCGGTCCCCGCGCTGTGGCTGGTTTCCCACAGTGGTGACGGCGCGGGCGGACCCGCGGCCGGGACAGGCGACGCGCTGATCGCGGGAGCGGGTATCGCGGTGCAGTATCTGGCCCTGGCACAGAGCGATCCGGTGGCGGGGATCTGGCCCGTGGTCGCCGGCCGGGTGGCCGCTGTCCTCGTTGTATCCGGTCATCCCGGTCGTCCTCGGCCTGCTTGTCCTCGGCGAAAGGCTCACCCGGATAAGGACAATGGGCCTGATCGCCGCCCTGCTCGCGGTCGCGCTGCTCGTATTCGATTGACGCGGCACGGCGGCGACCTCGTGTGCGCCCGTGGACCGGCCACCGGATACGGTGTCGGCGAAGTGAGCCCGCACCGGGGCGCCATCGTCGTCGCGGATCGTGAGCATGCCGTACCGAAACCCGAGGAGACAGCCATGACCTCCGCCGACGACCCGGCCACCGCCGCGCTGCGCGAACGGGTGGCCGGATATATGCCGCGAGCGCGCGCGGATCTGGCCGAACTCGTCGCGTTCCGCTCGGTCGCCGATCCCCGGCAGTTCCCGCCCGAGGAATGCGAACGAGCGGCCCGGTGGGTGGCCGACGCGTTCGTCGCGGCCGGTCTCCCCGACGCCGCACTGCACGAGACCCCCGACGGCAGCACCGCGGTCATCGCGTCCCGGCCCGCCCCGCCCGGCGCGCCGACCGTGCTGCTCTACTGCCACTACGACGTGCAACCGCCGCTGGACTTGGCGGCCTGGCAGACGCCGGTCTGGGAACTCACCGAGCGGGACGGTCGCTGGTACGGCCGCGGTGCGGCCGATTGCAAAGGCAATATCGTCGTGCACCTGACCGCGTTGCGCGCCCTGGGCTCACCGCTGCCGGTCGGGGTGACGCTGGTCGCGGAAGGGTCGGAGGAGCAGGGGACCGGTGGCCTGGAGCGGTTTGTCGAAGCGAATCCGGACCTGCTGCGCGCCGACGCGATCGTGGTGCTCGACAGCGGTAATTTCGCGGTGGGCGTGCCGACTTTCACCGAAACGCTGCGCGGCAATGTGAACGCCGTCGTCACGGTGGAAACGCTGGCCGGGCCGGTGCATTCGGGGATGTACGGCGGCGCTGCCCCGGACGCGCTGGCCGCGCTGATCCGGCTGCTGGATTCCCTGCGCGACGACAAGGGCAATACAACCGTGGACGGCCTCGCGGGCGACGGCACCTGGCCCGGCGTGCAATACCCGGCGGAGCAGTTCCGGGCCGATGCCGGAGTACTCGACGGTGTCGCTCTGCTCGGTGACGGGACCGTCGCCGATATGCTCTGGGCCCGTCCGGCGCTCACCGTGCTCGGTATCGACGCCCCCGGCGTCGTCGGCTCGTCGGCCGCGGTCCGGCCCCACGCCCGTGCCCGGCTCAACCTGCGGATTCCACTCGGGACCGACCCGGACGCCGCCTACCGAGCCCTGCTGGCGCATCTGGAAGCGCACACTCCCTGGCAGGCGAAGCTGACCGTCGAGCCGGACGGCACCGGGGCGCCGTTCCGGTCCGCTCGCGGCGGTCCCGCCCGCACCGCGATGGAGGCCGCGCTCGCCGCCGCCTACGGTCGTCCCGCGACCACCCAGGGCCAGGGCGGCTCGATCCCGCTGTGCAATGTCTTCGCCGACACCTATCCCGACGCCGAGATCATGCTGCTCGGCGTCGAGGAACCGCGCTGCCTGATCCACGCGCCGAACGAGAGCGTCGACCCGAGCGAGATCGAGCACCTGGCGCTCGCCGAGGCGCTGTTCCTGTCGACCTACACCCGCTGAACCGGCCGCGTTCAGAGCTCGGCGTCGTGTTCCGGGCGCAGGATCGTGAATTCGGTATCCGCCTTGCGCATTTCGTCGAGCCGGCTGAAATACACACCCCAGGCCTGCTCGGCGATGATGCCGTAGTGGATCGGGAAGGCCAGCCGGGGCGCCACCGACCGCAGATAGTCGACTGCTTCGCTGATCTTCATCCACGGGGCCGCGGCGGGGACGGCGAGCACATCGACCGGAGTGGAAGGCACCCAGAGCGAATCGCCGGGATGGACGAACTGGGTCGGGTTCGCGGCGGTGCCCAGCTGGAAGACGGTGTTGTCGATCACCGGCAGTTCGGGGTGGATCACCGCGTGCCGGCCCCCGCCGCCGGTGATGCGCAGACCGTCGAGGTCCACCACATTGCCCGCGTGCAGTGCCTCCCAGGCCCCGCCCCGGAGTTCGGCGGTCTGCGGATCCGACAGCAGCCGCGCGCCGGGATTCGCCTCGATCAGCGGATCGATCCGGCCCGGGTCGATATGGTCGGCATGCTGATGGGTGACGGCGATCGCATCCAGTCCGGTGAGGCCTTCGAAACCGTGGGAGAACGCGCCGGGATCGAAGAGGATCTTCTTCCCGTTCAGTTCGACGAGTACGCAGGAGTGACCGAAGTGGGCTACATGCATGCACGCAAGGCTAGTACCGCATATGTTCGGTCACCCGCCGCGACCTTCCGGCCACCGGGCAATTAGGCTGCTCAGGTAACCCATCCGCGTCCCGGCGTCGGCGCCGGGCGCAGCTCACCCCCTTTTTGTGAGGAGCAAACCCGTGGCACGTGTCGTGGTCGAGGTGATGCCGAAGGCCGAGATCCTGGATCCGCAGGGGCAGGCCATAGCCGGTGCCCTGCCGCGTCTGGGATTCGAAGGCGTCACCGACGTCCGGCAGGGCAAACGCTTCGAACTCGAGGTCGGTGACGACGTCAGCGACGACCAACTCGCCTCGATCGCCGAATCGCTGCTGGCCAACACCGTGATCGAGGACTGGAAGGTGGTGCGCGTCCCGTGACCGCCCGCATCGGTGTCATCACCTTCCCCGGAACTCTCGACGATGTGGACGCCGCCCGCGCGGTCCGGCTGGCCGGCGCCGAAGCCGTGAGCCTCTGGCACGGTGACGCCGACCTCAAAGGCGTCGACGCGGTCGTGGTCCCCGGCGGTTTCTCCTACGGCGACTACCTGCGCGCCGGCGCCATCGCCCGGTTCGCGCCCGTGATGGGCACCGTCGTCGAAGCCGCCGGTAAAGGTATGCCGGTACTCGGCATCTGCAACGGCTTCCAGGTGCTGTGCGAGGCGGGCCTGCTGCCCGGTGCGCTCACCCGGAACGAGGGCCTGCACTTCATCTGCCGTGACCAGTGGCTCAGCGTCGAAGCCACCGACTCCGCCTGGACTTCCCGCTACG
This sequence comes from Nocardia sp. NPDC050193, assembly GCA_040674215.1. GTDB lineage: Bacteria > Actinomycetota > Actinomycetes > Mycobacteriales > Mycobacteriaceae > Nocardia. The sequence continues at coordinate 58,203 of JBFARE010000044.1, forward strand.
ATCCGGGCGCCCAGATCCTGGTTCCGCTGAAATCGGGGGAGGGTCGCTACCAGGCCTCCGAGTCGGTCCTCGACGAACTCGAAGGCGAAGGCCGGGTGGTGTTCCGCTACGCGGGCGACAATCCGAACGGCTCGCAACGTTCGATCGCGGGAATCACGTCGGAGAACAAGCGGGTTGTCGGGCTCATGCCGCATCCGGAACACGCGACCGAGGCGTTGACCGGGCCGAGTGACGACGGACTGGGATTGTTCCTGTCCGTGCTGGACGTGCTGGTCGCTTCCTGAGTTGGAGGTCGGGTCGAATGGTCGGCCCGGCCACCCGCGTATGAATCATTCCCCCGGGCAGTCGACCCTGCAGCGCCGAAGGCGCCGCGAACAAGCACAACGCTTAGGGTCACTGCATGCCGAGTTCTGCTGTGGCGGCTTCGGCCGCCGGGTTGTGTGAGTTCATCGACGCGTCGCCTTCGCCGTTCCATGTCTGCCGGACGATCGCGGCGGACCTGGATGCCCACGGGTTCGTCCGGCTGGACGAGACCCGGGAGTGGCCCGGCACCGGGGGCCGGTACTACATCGTGCGCGGTGGATCGCTGGTGGCGTGGGCCGATCCGGAGCAGGCGGGGCCGTTCCGGGTGGTGGGGGCGCATACCGACAGTCCCAATCTGCGGGTCAAACAGCACCCCGATCTGACGGTCGCGGGCTGGCAGCTGGTGCGGCTTGAACCGTACGGGGGTGCCTGGCTGAACTCCTGGCTGGATCGCGAGCTGGGGATCTCCGGGCGGCTGAGTGTGCGGGAAGGGACGGGGCTCGCCGAGCGGCTGGTGCGGATCGACGAACCGATTCTGCGGGTTCCGCAGCTGGCGATCCATCTGTCCGAGGACCGGCGCGGGGTGACGCTGGATCCGCAGCGGCATGTCAACGCGATCTGGGGTGTGGGCAGCGAACCGGCGGCGTTCCTGGATTACGTGGCCGAGACCGCCGGCGTCGATCCGCGCGCGGTGCTGGGCTGGGAGTTGATGACCCACGATCTGGCGCCCAGCCGGGTGATCGGTGCCGGCCGGGACCTGATCAGCGCACCCCGCCTGGACAACCAGGGCACCTGCTACGCGGGGCTGGCCGCCTTCCGGGCCGCCGTCGAGAATCCGGGCGACGCCGTCCCGGTGCTCGCCGTGTTCGACCACGAGGAGGTCGGCAGCCAATCCGACCGGGGCGCGCAGTCCGAGCTGCTGCCCACGGTGCTGGAGCGGATTGTGCTGGCCCGCGGCGGTGGCCGCGCGGAATTCCTGGCGGCGGTCGCGGGGTCGGTGTGCGCGTCCGGCGATATGGCGCATGCCACCCATCCGAACTATCCGGAACGGCACGAGCCCGCGCACGGCATCGAGATCAACGGCGGGCCGGTGCTGAAGGTCAACCAGAACCTGCGCTACGCCACCGACGCCGTCGGCGCGGGAGCGTTCGCGCTGGCGTGTGACCGGGCCGGCGTCCCGATGCAGCGTTATGTGCACCGCGCCGATCTGCCCTGCGGTTCCACCATCGGCCCGATGACCGCCGCGCGCACCGGTATGCCGACCGTGGACGTGGGTGCGCCCCAGCTGGCCATGCATTCGGCCCGGGAGATGATGGGCGCTGCCGATGTGACCGCCTACGCGGCGGCCCTGGCGGCCTTCCTCGCTCCGTAGGCCGGTACCGGTCGGGGCGTGGGCAGGGGTTTTACAGCGGCGGGGTCGGTAATCGGTCCGGCGCAGGTGGACGTAGGATTCGTGCTGGATCAACTCTGCCGGGGCCCCGCCGCCGAGGCCCGGCGTTCCGACCGAACCGTGGCGCCGATGCCACCTGCCGTGAGCCGCGGCGGGCGTCCGGAGGGCCGGAGCACGCGCGCGCCGGCGCGCCAACCCACGAAAGGATCCTGGTACCCCCGTGACTGAGCAGGTTGTCGATACGGTCGCCACCGCCGCCGCCACTCCGGATACGCCGCAGCCGTACGCCGAGCTCGGCCTCAAGGACGACGAATACGCCCGGATCCGGGAGATTCTGGGACGCCGGCCCACCGATGCCGAGCTCGCCATGTACTCGGTGATGTGGAGCGAGCACTGTTCCTACAAATCCTCCAAGGTGCATCTGCGCTACTTCGGTGAGACGACCACCGAGGAGATGCGTTCCGCCATGCTCGCCGGTATCGGCGAGAACGCGGGCGTGGTCGATATCGGTGACGGCTGGGCGGTCACCTTCAAGGTGGAGAGCCATAATCATCCGTCCTATGTCGAGCCGTATCAGGGCGCGGCCACCGGGGTGGGCGGGATCGTCCGCGACATCATGGCCATGGGTGCGCGTCCCATCGCGGTGATGGACCAGTTGCGGTTCGGTGCCGCCGATGCCGCCGATACCCGCCGGGTGCTGGACGGGGTGGTCCGCGGGATCGGCGGTTACGGCAACTCCCTCGGCCTGCCCAATATCGGCGGCGAGACGGTGTTCGACGCCTCCTACCAGGGCAATCCGCTGGTCAACGCGCTGTGTGCGGGGGTCATGCGGGTGGAGGACCTGCACCTCGCCTTCGCCTCGGGCGCCGGTAACAAGATCATTCTCTTCGGCGCGCGGACCGGCCTCGACGGTATCGGCGGTGTTTCGGTACTGGCCTCGGACACCTTCTCCGGTGACGATTCCGGCAGCGGTCGCAAGAAGCTGCCGAGCGTCCAGGTGGGCGACCCGTTCACCGAGAAGGTCCTGATCGAATGCTGTCTGGAGCTGTACCACGCCGGACTGGTCGTGGGTATCCAGGACCTCGGCGGCGCCGGGCTGTCCTGCGCGACCTCCGAACTGGCCGCCGCCGGTGACGGCGGGATGCGCATCGAACTCGACCGGGTCCCGCTGCGCGCCGCCGATATGACCCCCGCCGAGGTGCTGTCCAGCGAATCGCAGGAGCGCATGTGCGCGGTGGTGACCCCGGAGAACGTGGACGCCTTCCTCGCGGTGTGCGCGAAATGGGATGTACTGGCCACGGTGATCGGTGAGGTGACCGACGGGGAGCGGCTGGAGGTCACCTGGCACGGCGAGACCGTGATCGATGTGCCACCGCGCACCGTCGCGCACGAGGGTCCCGTGTACGAGCGGCCGGTCCGGCGTCCCGCGGACCAGGACGCGCTCAACGCCGATACCCCGGACAACCTGCCCCGGCCCAAGACCGCCGAGGAACTGCGCGACACCCTGCTGAAGATGGTGGCCAGCCCGCAGCTGTGCAGCCGCCGCTGGATCACCGAACAGTACGACCGCTATGTGCGCGGTAACACCGTGCTCGCCGAACAGGCCGATGCCGGGGTGATCCGGATCGACGAGGTGAGCGGCCGCGGTATCGCGCTGGCCACCGACGCGTCGGGTCACTACACCAAGCTCGACCCGTACACGGGTGCGCGGCTGGCCCTGGCCGAGGCCTATCGGAACGTGGCCGTCACCGGTGCCACGCCGAAGGCGGTCACCAACTGCCTGAACTTCGGGTCCCCGGAGGATCCCGGCGTGATGTGGCAGTTCCAGCAGGCCGTACGCGGGCTCGCCGACGGCTGTGTGGAACTGGGCATCCCGGTCACCGGCGGCAATGTCAGCTTCTACAACCAGACCGGCGAGAACGCCATCCTGCCCACTCCGGTGGTCGGGGTCCTGGGTGTGATCGACGATGTCCACCGCCGCATCCCCACCGGCCTCGGCCTGGAGCCGGGGGAGACACTCATCCTGCTGGGCGACACTCGCGACGAGTTCGGCGGTTCGGTGTGGTCGCAGGTGGCGCACGGTCATCTGGGCGGGCTGCCGCCGCAGGTCGATTTCGACCGCGAGAAACTGCTCGCCGATGTCCTCACCGCGGGTTCGCGCGACGGCATGATCAGTGCCGCACACGATCTGTCCGAGGGCGGCCTCGCGCAGGCCGTGGTCGAGGCGGCCCTGGCCGGCGAGACCGGTTGCCGGATTCTGCTGCCCGAGGACGCCGACCCGTTCGTGATGCTGTTCTCCGAATCGGCGGGCCGGGTGCTGGTCGCGGTGCCGCGCTCGGAGGAGACCCGCTTCACCCGGATGTGTACGGCCCGGGAACTGCCCTGGGTGCGTATCGGCGTGGTCGATCAGGGTTCGGATTCGGTCGAGGTGCAGGGCCAGTTCTCCATCGGCATGGCCGAGCTGCGCGCCGCGCACGAGGGCACGCTACCCGCGCTCTTCGGCGGTCACGCCTGACCCGGATTACCGGCTGGCGCGCCGGAGGTGACCCGGGCCACCCTCCGGCGCCGGTCCCGCCCGCCATACTGGACAGGTGCTGGAGACCGCTGAATCCGTAACCAGGTTGCGGCGGCGGTGTGTCGCTGTGGTCCGGCGGACCGAGCACATCGTCGACCTGAACTATGTGGGTCTGGTGGTCGCGACGGTGTTCTTCGCGCTGTCGGTATCACCCTCGCTGCTGCCGCGCGACTGGATGTTCCAGGGCCTGATCAGCGGGATCAACGCGGCCATCGGGTACGGCGTGGGCTGTCTGCTGGAATGGTTCTTCCGATTGTGGGTGCGGCCCCGGCTCGCCCGGATACCGGCGCCGCCCACCTGGACCCGGTACGCTCTGAAATCCGCGGTGCTGATGACGGCCGCGCTGAGCGCCGGCTACATGCTGGTGCAGTCGGCGCACTGGCAGCGCGAGATCACCGCGCTGATGGGGATGGAGGGCACCACCACACCCGCCTACCTGCGCACCGGGGGCCTGAGCCTCACGGTCGGGGTGCTGGTGGTCGCCTGCTATCGCACTGTGCGCGAACTCATCCTGTTTCTGGCCCGCCAGCTCAACCGGTGGGTCAGGATACCTCGGGAGCTGGCCCCTTCCGCGGGTTTCCTGGTGCTGGTGCTGCTCGTGGTTACCCTGTTCAACGGCGTCGCCACACGCGCCTTCTTCGCCGCCGCGAACTCCGCGTTCAGCGTGCGCAACGACCACACCTCCGAATACGCCGTCCAACCCCGCCTCACCGAACGCTCGGGCAGTCCGGAATCGTTCGCGCCCTGGGAGACTCTCGGGTTCGAGGGCCGCTGGTTCGTCTCGCACGGGCCGAGCGCCCAGCGCATCTCCTGGGTCACCGGCCGGCCCGCGAAGGAACCCATCCGCGCCTATGTCGGACTGGAATCGGTCGAGGACACCGGACTGAGCCAGGCCGAACTGGCGGTCGCCGAACTGGAGCGTACCGGCGCCTTCGACCGGGAGGCGCTGGTCGTGGTCACCACCACCGGCACCGGCTGGGTCAACTCCATGGCCGCCAACTCCATCGAATACATGTACGGCGGCGATTCGGCCATCGTGGCCACCCAGTACTCGTATCTGCCCAGCGCGCTGTCGTTCCTGGCCGACCGTGGCAAGGCCGCCACCGCGGGCCGGGAACTGTTCGACGCGGTCTACCGCAAAACCCTCACCCGCCCGGCCGCCGAGCGACCCAAACTACTCGTCTACGGCGAAAGCCTCGGATCGCAGGGTTCGGAGGCCGCTTTCGACGGGCTCGCCGATCTACGGGAGAAGGTGGACGGCGCGCTCTGGGTCGGACCGCCGAACTCCAACCGGCTGTGGCAGCAGTTCGTGAACCGGCGTGATCCCGGCTCCACCGAAACCGAACCCGTCTACGCCGACGGTCTGGTGATCCGGTTCGCCGGAGACCGGGAGGACCTCGCCCGGCCCGGCCCGGAATGGCGGGCACCGCGGATCGCCTACCTGCAGCACGCTTCCGACCCGATCGTCTGGTGGTCCCCGGATCTCGCGCTGACCCGGCCGGATTGGCTGTCGGAACCGCGCGGCGCCGATGTCTCGCCGCGGGTGCGCTGGGCGCCGCTGGTCACCTTCTGGCAGATCAGCGCGGACCTCACCAACGCCCAGGGCGTGCGCGACGGGCACGGCCACCGCTACGGCAGTCTGGTCCTGGACGGCTGGGCCGCGGTCGCCCAACCCCCGAACTGGGACCCCGGACTCGCCGAACGGATCCGGCTGGAGATCGAGGCATACGAGGCATATGAGCGCGAGGTGAAATGAGAGTTCGGGTAGCGGGTTCGGTGGGTCTCCCGCTGTTGTGGAACAACGTGGTGCAACCGCGCCTGCGCCTCGGCCACCGGGAGCGGACGGCGGCGAACGCCCTCGCCGCGACCGGGTACGCCCTGGTTTTCGGTGGCAGGCCGCGGTGGACTTCCGCACGCGGGCTGCGTTACGGAATCTGTTGCGCCGGTATCGTCGCCGCCGGTTACGCCGTCGCGTCGGCCGTGCCCCCGCTGCGCCGCGCACTGTCGGCGCCGCAGGACCGCGCGCCGGAGGTGAGCACGGTGGAATGGGTGGCCGTGCAGATACCCGTGGGCACCGCCTACACCGAAGAGCTGATCTTCCGGGCCACGCTGGAACCGTTGCTGGACAGCGAATTCGGCGACCGGTCCGGTCGGCTGCTCGGCGCGGCGGTGTTCGGCCTGTGGCATATCCACCCCGCCCGGGCCGGTGGGGACAGTGTGCCGGCGACCGTCGCCTTCACCGGCGCGGCCGGTCTGCTCTTCGGTGCCCTGTACCGGCACACCGGCAGCGCCGCGGCACCGGCCCTGCTGCATTGGGCCGTGAACGCGGGCGGTGCGCTGGTACCGCGCCTGCTGCGCGGAAATCGGACGATGAACTAGGCGCGACTGTCCCGATGGTGACACACTGCGCCGGTGAGGTTGATCGACAGCGACGGATACGGTGTGGAACTCTCTGTTGCCGGATACCAATTTCCGGACCACATCGATCCGCGAATCCGATACAGCTGGCTGGTGATCGCCGGTGCCGCGAATTGCCCCGAGGGGAACTGGTCTTTCCGCTGGCAGGCATTGAGCCTGGACGACACGGTCGAACTGGCGGACTGGCTACGCCGGATCGCGGCCGAGGCGGAACCGGCCGGTGCGTCCGCCGACGGTCCCGCGCGGCTGGCCTTCACCGAACCCAATCTGAGTTTCACGGCCACCCGTACCGGGGGTGAGATCGAATTGCGGATCGGCCTGGATCTGGAGTTCTCCCCACCCTGGGACCGGCGGTCCACCGCGGGCTCGCCGTACATCGTCACGGCCCGGCTCGCGGCCGCGGATATCGCCACGGCCGCCAAGGACCTGGGCGCCGAGGTGGACAGTTACCTCCCGCCCGGTGGCAGCCCGCTCGGTCGCGCTCGCTGAGCGGCGCACCCGGGTCGCGTTCGTGGCGCCCGCGCGGGTGATATCGCCCACGTTGCGCCGGGTGGCGCGCGGGGCTTATGGCCGGGGGCGGCGCGGGTTCGCTACCGGTGCCCGCGGGGAGGCCCGCGAAAGTCCACCTTTACCTCGTTTAAGCAGGTGAAAGGGGGGTTAACTGGGTATGAAGGTTTGCTGGGCCGCTCGGTCGCGGGTTGCGGGTCCCGGCGAGGGCCGTTGCGACCCCGCTTGCTGCCGGAGTGCTGATCCGGTGACGCGCAAGCGTGACACACCCGTAGAATATGCAGTGCCCCCACACCCGCCCGACCAGGGAGCGCACGGTGACCCACGCCGACCAACCGGCAGTCAGCAATCCCACCGCAACCGACGAGACCGAGAATCCGCCCCGCGAGGAATGCGGAGTCTTCGGGGTCTGGGCCCCGGGTGAGGACGTGGCCAAACTCACCTATTACGGCCTCTATGCTTTGCAGCACCGCGGCCAGGAAGCCGCGGGCATCGCGGTCTCCGACGGTTCGCAGGTGCTGGTCTTCAAAGATCTCGGCCTGGTCAGCCAGGTGTTCGACGAGCAGACCCTGGCCGCCATGCCGGGCCACGTCGCGGTCGGCCACTGCCGCTACTCCACTACCGGTGCCACCACCTGGGAGAACGCCCAGCCGATTTTCCGCACCACCGCCGTCGGGTCCGGGCTCGCGCTCGGGCACAACGGCAATCTGGTCAATACCGCCGAATTGGCCGACCGGGCACGTGAACTGGGGCTGGTCGCCGGCCCCGGCCGCCCCGGCGCCGTCTCGGCGACCTCCGACTCCGATGTGATGACCGCGCTGCTCGCGCACGCCTCCGCGGATTCGAGTATCGAGCAGGCCGCCATGGAGTTGCTGCCCACGGTGCGCGGCGCCTTCTGCCTGACCTTCATGGACGAACACACCCTCTACGCGGCCCGTGATCCGCACGGTGTCCGCCCGCTGGTGCTGGGCCGCCTGGAACGTGGCTGGGTGGTCGCCAGCGAAACCGCCGCCCTCGATATCGTCGGCGCCTCCTTCGTCCGCGAGATCGAACCGGGCGAATTGCTCGCCATCGACGCCGACGGCGTCCGCTCCTCCCGATTCGCCAATCCCGAACCCAAGGGCTGCGTTTTCGAGTACGTGTACCTGGCCCGCCCCGACAGCTCCATTTCCGGGCGCTCGGTGCACGCCACCCGCGTCGACATCGGCCGCCGCCTCGCCGCCGAACACCCGATCGACGCCGACCTGGTGATCCCGGTCCCCGAATCCGGCACTCCCGCCGCGGTCGGCTACGCGCAGGGATCCGGCGTGCCCTACGGGCAGGGCCTGATGAAGAACGCCTACGTCGGCCGCACCTTCATCCAGCCCAGCCAGACCATCCGCCAGCTCGGCATCCGGTTGAAACTGAATCCGCTGCGCGAAGTGATCCGCGGCAAACGCCTCATCGTCGTCGACGATTCGATCGTCCGCGGCAACACCCAGCGCGCCCTCATCCGGATGCTGCGCGAAGCCGGCGCACTGGAGATCCACGTCCGGATCGCCTCCCCGCCGGTGAAATGGCCGTGCTTCTACGGGATAGATTTCGCGTCCCGCGCCGAACTGGTCGCCAACAATGCCGGTACCGACCCCGATGGAATGCCCGCCGACCCCGAGGCGATGCACGACATGGTCGAGGGCGTGCGCCGTTCCATCGGCGCCGACACCCTCGGCTACATCTCGATCGACGGCATGGTCGCCGCCACCGAACAGCCCCGCACCCGCCTGTGCTGTGCCTGTTTCGACGGGAACTACCCGATCCCGCTGCCCACCGAAGCCGCGATCGGCAAGAACCTGCTGGAATTCGGCCAATCCCGCGTCCTCACCGAGAATGCCAACGCCAGCGCTTTGAGTCGCCCATAGCGGCTCGGGGTCGTAACCGCAGTAGCGAACCGGACGGTGACGCATGTGGTGACCCGGTTTCCGCGATCACGACTCGGTTATGCCTCGGTCGTTGCGGAGACGGCCTTGCCCGCGAAGCCGGATACGCGCGCATGTTTGTGCCGTCGACCGGTGGCCTTTGCTCGTACGGGTATGGGCGTTGCGCAGTTCGGATGTCGGCCTGTTTGTGAAGGTTGGGTTGTGAGCTTGCTCGTGAAGGTGCTGTGTCTTTGGCGGCGCCTCCGGCGCCGCGGGGTTGAGGCCGCCTTGGCCTGGCCGTTTCGGCCTCGAGGCTCGAGCCTTCGGCGCATGCGATGTGCGGGGGCCGTCCATAGAGGGCGACCATTGAGCACCTTCGGCCAAGGGGTGAGACGGGCCTCAACCCTTCGAGGTGTCTCGTAACACTCGACGCGTGCGGGTTGCGTCGGCATTCGATGTCCGGAACGGATGCCGACTCGACCGCCCGGTCGGCCCGGCGTCTGATCGCTTTCACGAACAGCAGCGCCCTTCTTCGCCCTCTTGGTGCCGAGTCTTACGAGGTCCAGAAAGGGTCGAGGCCCGTCCCGTCGTTCAGGCCTCGAAGCGCATGCGCCGAAGGCGCGAGTCTCGAGGCCTGAAC
>JBFARE010000045.1:0-67627 GCA_040674215.1 Nocardia sp. NPDC050193
CAGTCGCTCACCGAACTGGGCCATATCCTCCGAAAACGACACGATCGCCGCAACCTCTCGAATCGAGAGTGTTGCGACGACCGTGTGAACCCAAGGCTGCGGCGGGCCCGTATTCGTGCCAGTATCGTCGGATCAACCGTATATCAGCCGAGGCTGAACGGTTGCCCCCACAGCGTGACGAAGGTGATCACGTTCTCGGTCTCCACCTCGACCTTGACGAACGAGCGCGCCTGCGCGTACCCACCGCAGCCGTTGAGGCCGATGGTTTGATCGGACCAGGTCACCGAACCGCTGTTGCCCTGGAACTTGTTGTTGGTGGCGTGATCCTCGCTGCCGTAGTCGTCCGGCCCCTCGATATCGAGGACGTAGAACGATTTCGCCTGGCCGGGGCCGATGGTGAGGTTGCCGCCGGTTTCGGCGCTCGGGCTCACTGCACCTTCGGTGTCCACCTCGGCGCCGGCACCGCCCTCGGCACCGCCACCGTCGATATTGACCTGGCAGCCCACGACATAGCCGGGGTAGATCTTGCCGCCTACGTCCTCGCCGCCGGCGATCTCGACCTGCGCGCTACCGGAGGCCCACGCGTTGCGGTGCACCGGTGTGGCACCCATGGACGGGCTGATGGTCGCCGACTCGCCGACCATGCGCACGGTCACCACCGTGCCGTCGGACAGCGTCTTGACGAGTTCGCCGCCGGGCAGCGGCACGAAGGTGTCGGCAGCGGCCGCTCCGGTGGAGAACAATCCGAGCGCGACGGTGGTGGCGGCGCCGACGCCGGCCAGGCGCGCCAGGTTCTTGCTGTTGAACATGAGAGTTACACCCTTCGAGGGGAGAGCTCGCGAAGTGCGCGAGAAATATTCGATGCGACGTGGACGGGCACGGCAGCTCAGCCGATGCTGAACGGCTGGCCGTAGAGAGTGGTCTTCGAGTAGTGGTCTCCGATGATCTCGACCACCGTGTACGACCGCGCCTGCGCATAACCCGCGCAACCCTGGATCTCGATCTCGGCATCCTGGTACTCCACCGAGTACTTGCCGGGCTTCGTGATGTCCTTGTAGTCGATCTGCACGAATTTGACGTCGCCCGGGCCCAATTCGACGCCGACGGAGCCGCCGAGGCTACCGCCGTCGAGGGACAGGCCCAGCGAGCCGCCCAGGCCGATCGCGTCCTCGCCGATACTCACCTGGCAACCGACGATATAGCCGGTGTTGAGCTGCGAGGCCCCGTGCGTGGACGAGTTGTTGGTGCCGTCCTCGCCGGTCGGACCGTTGTTCGGACCCGGTTCGCCTTCGGGCGTCACTGCGACATCGGCAATGGCGTTTCCGGAGACCCAGACCACCCGGCCCGCGCCGTTCGCCGCCATAGAGGGCGAAACGACGGCATGCTCACCCGTACGGGTAATGGTCACTCCGGGGCCGGCCTTCTGACCGTCGGGCAGAGCCACGAAGGCATCGGCATCCGCGGCGCCCACCGACAACAGACCCACGGCGACGGCGGCCGCGGCACCGACACCCGCGATCCTGGCGCCGTTACGTACACCGTCGGTGCGGTTCTCGCTCATATTTCCCCTCATCATGTCGGACAAACAGCATGGCCTACGAGACTCGGACAGCTGACTCGCCGGCTCCGACCAGTGTTTCGCTCGTTTGTTACCTACAGGTGACCCGTTGTTATTTCGGTGCAACGCCGCAAATCGGACAATGCACGCCAATGCGACCGGCAGGATCGACAAAGCGAAGCCGTGCCGGACCGCCATTGCGGCGGTCGACGAAGCCGAGATTAAACGGTCGGCAACAGGTTGGACAAAGGGTGCTTTCGCTATACGTTAATGTGATCCAAGTCACACTCAAATGCGAAGCGGCGCGAACCAGCGGGCAAATGCAGGTGACAGCCTCCGCGCAGGCGGTCGGCCGAGGAATACCCCCGCAAGGAATTCGTCAAAAGAATAGCCCCCTTTAAATCACCCATACCGGGGCCGGACATTATAATCCCGACAAATCCGATATCGGACAATTTCAAAGAAAGTCGCAGCCCCCTTTACTCCCCGGGGTATAGCGCATCGGACGTGGAATTCACACGAAAAACGTTGGGCGCCAAAGCATTTGCAGGTTCACCCGGTGCCGCCGTGATGCGGCGGCACCTGCGAACGCCACCACTCGTCGTCGGCACCGGATGTCGCGCCGTCGTCCCGCTCGTCCCGCGTGGTGGACGGCAGCACCTCACCGAAGATCCGGTCCAGACGCGCCGGGTCCCCCGTCCGGCGGTGTGCCCGACGGGGGACCTCAGGGGTCTCACCCTCACTCATACTGCCCGCTCCGGCTCATTCCAGTAGCCCGGACAACTCACCGATCACCCGGCTCGCCAGCGGCCCGAGAGTCGCCATCCCGTCGCGGATCGCGGCCCGGGTACCCGGCAGGTTCACCACCAGCGTGCTCCCCGAGATACCGGCCAGCCCACGGGAAAGCCCGGCGTCCAGCGAACCGGCCACCCGTCCCGACGCCCGCAACGCCTCACTGATTCCGGGCAGATCCCGGTCGAGCACCTCGGAGGTGGCCTCGGGCGTGACATCCCGCGGCGACATACCGGTGCCACCGACCGAGATCACTATGTCCACGCCACCGATCACCGCGGTGTTCAACGCGTTCCGGATCGCCACCTCGTCGGCCTCCACCGACACCGAGGCGTCGACGAGGAACCCCGCCTCGGTGAGCAGTTCGGTGACCAGCGGGCCCAGCGAATCCTCACCGCCGTGCGCCGTTCGATCGTCCACCACCACGACCAGTGCACGCCCCGCAACAGGAGCATCGATTTCCATACCGCTCACCGTAGCGTCGATCACGAGCGCCGCGTGCCCACCCCCGGCCACCTTCTGCATCATCGGCCTCCCTCCACCGCGGCGGCGGCCAGAGTCACCTCGGCCGTACGGCTGTTCCCACCACGTTCATCGGTATACGTCACTGTCACCTTTTCTCCCGGCTGTTTGGACCGCACCGCGGCGACCAGCGCGTCACCGGAATCGATCGTCCGGTCGCCGAGCCGGGTCACGATGGACCCGGACGGAATCCCCGCCGCGGCCGCCGGGCCGTTCGGCGTGACATCGAGCACCCGCGCGCCGTGTACCGATTCGTCCCGCTGCACCGTCATCCCGATCTGCGCATACGTCGCGTGACCGCTCTTGATCAACTCGTCGGCGACCCGGCGTGCCTGATCCACCGGGATCGCGAACCCGAGCCCGATGGAACCGCTCTGCTGACCTCCCGCGCCCGAGGACCCCAGACTCGCGATCGCGGTATTGATCCCGATCAGCCGGCCCTCGGCATCGACCAGCGCACCGCCGGAATTGCCCGGGTTGATCGCGGCATCGGTCTGAATCGCGTCGATCACCGGATTCGGCACGGTCGGGTCGTTGCCACCCTCCCCGGTGGTCGACACCGGGCGATTCATCGCCGAGACGATCCCGGTGGTCACCGTGCCCGCCAGTCCCAGTGGCGAACCGATCGCCACCACCGGCTGGCCGACCTGAAGGTTCGCCGAACTACCCAGTTCGATCGGCTGCAGATCCGTTCTGCCGCGCACCCGGATGACCGCGAGATCCGACACCGGATCGGCGCCCACCAGCGAAGCCTGCGCCGTACTGCCGTCGGAGAAGGTCACCGACATATCGCCGTTCCCGCCGCCGCCGGCCGCGACATGGTTGTTGGTCAGGATCAAGCCGTCCGAGGACAACACCACCCCGGACCCCTCCCCCTGCCCGCGGTTACTGGCCACCTCGATCATCACCACCGACGGCAGCACCCGCTGCGCCACCGCCTGGGTCGACCCGGCCGGCGCATTTGCCGTGTTCTGCACCTTCGGCACCGGCCCGTCCAGCGCATTGGTCACCGCCGGCCGATCGCCCGAATCGCTGACCAGCGCACCCACCGCTCCACCGATACCGCCGCTCACCAAGGCCAGCGCGACCGCCCCGGCCACCAGACCGGTACGCACCGAGCTCCGGCGCGGAGGTGGCGCCGCGGCCGCGTAGAACTGCCCGGAATCGCCGGGCGGCGGACCGGCGAACGACCCACCGGCCACCGGATACGCAGCGGTATCGCCCGGCCGGCGACCCGGGAAATGCGGTCCACCCGGATACTGCGGTAGCCCGCCGCCCGGCGCCCGACCGGGCCCGACCGGTTCACCGGCGGCTCCGGAAGTCGGCGGCGGCCCCGCCTGCGGCGGCGGAGTCGAGGGCGGCACCGGTCCCGATTCCGGCCCGGCCGGCCGATTGGTGAAATCCTCGGTCATAGTTTCCCTTTTCTGCTCATATCCGCTGTCCAGCCTGCCGACCACTACTGAGAACGAACTGAGAGCCGCATTAATTTGCGGTGCTTATAGCCGCGCATCCGCCGACACGTTCTCGGCGCCCAGATGACCCCGGTTGTTCACTCGGCCGGGCGGTAGCCGTGTTCCTTCGCTCTGTCGCTCCGGAAGCGGGCGGTCCCGGGGTCGATCATCTGGAACGAACAGCAGGTGCGGGCGAACGTGCACCTCGAACAGCCTGGACGGAAACATTTCGTGCCCTCCCGATTATTCGCTGTCGGCGTTTTCCGGACGATATTCCTCCGGAGGCGGATTTTCACCCGGCAACACGATGCGGATGAGCGCGCCGCCGCGCTCGGAGGTGTCGATCGCAATAGTCCCGCCGTGTTTGGTAACGACTTGTTTCACAATTGCCAGGCCGAGTCCGGAACCAGGCATGGAGCGTGAGGCGGTGGTGCGATAGAAACGCTCGAAGACCAGCTCACGCTCGCCCGGTGGAATACCGGGTCCGGCATCGTCGACCGATAATTCCAGGAGCCCACGACCGGCCTCGGCCATCCGTACCCGGACTTCCTCGCCGGGCGGGTTCCATTTGGCGGCGTTGTCGAGAACATTGAGAATCGCGCGTTCCAATGCGGCGTCGTGCCCGTACACGAACCAGGGACGTAATTCGGCGGCGAAATCGGACGCGCCGCGGCGGCGGACCCGTTCCAGTGCGCGTTCGGTCACCTCACCGAGATCGACCCGCTCGTACACGGTTTCCGGGGCGTCCTCGCGGGCCAGGTCCACCAGATCACCGACCAGGTTGGATAGTTCTTCGATCTGCGCCATCACATCCGACCGCAGTTCGGCCATGTCCTCCTCGGGAATGGCAGGGGCGTCGGGGCGGCTCGAGGCGATGAGGAGTTCCATATTCGTGCGCAAGGAGGTCAACGGGGTGCGCAGTTCATGTCCCGCGTCGGCGACCAACCGCCGCTGCCGGTCCCGGGATTCGGTCAGGGCGCGCAGCATGGTGTTGAAGCTCTCGGTGAGCCGGGCGAGCTCGTCGTCGCCGGTCACCGGAATGGGTGTGAGGTCGTCGGTCCGCGCGATCCGCTCGGTGGCCGCGGTCAGCCGGGCGATCGGACGCAGCCCGGTCCGCCCGACAGTGGTACCGGCGCCGGCGGCGAGGACAACCCCGCAGGCGCCCACCGCGAACAGCAGCCAGGCCAGCCGGTCCAGCACCTCCCGGGTCGGTTCCAGGCGTTGGGAGATGATCAGGGTGACGCCGGAATCCATGCGCTCGGCCAGTACCCGCTGATTGTTGTAGGTGCGCAGTGACGAATCGCGGGTGCCCTGCGCCACCGCTATCTCCTCGGTACCGATGGGCGGGGTGGTCGGCTGCGGCGGGATATAGGCGGGCAGGCTGGGGCGCTGGGTGGACTCCTGATTGGCGGGCGGATAGATCAGCGCGACGCCGATATCGTTGGAGAAAAGGGTCGCCACACCCAGCGACTGGAAGGCCATACTGTCGATATCGCCGCTGATCATGGTGGCGGCCCGGGCCCGCAGTTGCGCGTCGACCTGCCCGTAGAGGGCGCGGGCGACCATGGCGTAGGCGGCGATCGAGGTGATCGCCACGAAGATCGCCACCAGCGAGGCGGCCAGCAGGGTGACCCGCCACCGCAGGGATACGGTGCGGGTCAGTGGGATCGGGGGGCGCATAGGGGCCGGCTCGTCCGGCCAGGGACCGCCGAGCGGCGCGACCGAATGTTTCTTTGCCGCGGAACGGGATGTGCGTGCCATATCCGCGCTTACGGGGGCGTTTCACGCAGGACGTAGCCGACCCCGCGCACGGTATGGATGAGGCGGGGTTCGCCGTCGGCCTCGGTTTTCCGGCGTAGATAGCCGATATAGACCTCCAGAGCGTTACCGGAGGTGGGGAAGTCGTAGCCCCACACCTCCTCGAGTATCCGGCCGCGGGTCAGCACCCGGCGCGGATTGGACATGAGCATTTCGAGCAGGGAGAACTCGGTCCGGGTCAGCGAGATGGACCGCGAACCGCGGGCGACTTCCCGGGTGACCGGGTCGAGCGAGAGGTCGGCGAACTGCATCGCCTCGGAGATCTCGCCGGTGTCCGGGGCGCGGCGGCGCAGCAGGGCACGCAGCCGGGCCAGCAGTTCTTCGAGCGCGAACGGTTTGGGCAGGTAGTCGTCGGCGCCGGCATCGAGGCCCGCCACTCGCTCGGAGACCGAGTCGCGTGCGGTCAATACCAGGATGGGCAGATCGTCTCCGGTGCTGCGCAGCCGCCGGCACACTTCGAGTCCGTCCAGTCGAGGCATCATGACATCGAGGACCAGCGCATCCGGGCGGTCGGCGGTCGCCTTCTCCAATGCGTCGATACCGTCCACCGCCAGATCGACGGTGTACCCGTTGAAGGTCAGCGACCGGCGCAGTGACTCCCGCACGGCACGATCGTCGTCGACCACCAGAATCCGCATAACACCAGTTTGACCGCAGCGACTGAGAGGCTACTGAGAGGGCCCGCCGCGCCGCGAGTCCGCTGGCCACCGGCTTCGCCGGACGGATTTTCCGGATCCGGTGCGAAGGCGGGTCGAATAACGGGCGGGCCTTCCCCCTGGCGGGAAGGTACCGGACGGTTGGCCTAATGAAGACGAACCAGCGCCTTCCCCCGCGCCGGCATGTCGACCTGGGAATTCATCCGCCGACCGGACGATCTATTACCACCCTGTGATATGCCGGAAAGCTGTTCCACATCCGCTTTATTCGCGGTATAACCGTCTGAACGTCCCGATTGCCCGCCGCTACCATGCACGGTATGTTCCGATCGGTAAAAACTAGACCTCCGGTTGGTTCGGTGTGCAGTGTGAATCATAACTGAAACGCCCACGCGCCAAAAAGAGGTCGATCGTGATGCGGAGGCGACAGAGGCGGATGGAAACCCCGCGACCGTGGCAATTCAGCCTGTCCAACTGGTCGGTCACCCGCAAGGTCGGCATCGTCCTGGTCCTGCCGGTCGTCCTGGCGACCCTCTTCGCGGTGCTACGGATCAACAACGAGCTGCGCACCCTGGAACAACTCGAGGCCGCGACCGACCAGTCCCGCATCATCGCACCCATCGTCGGCTACAACGCCGCCGCCGAACACCTCGCGGTCACCGCGACCGCCGGCTGGGCCGACAACCGCAACCCGCAGGCCTCCGCGGCCCTCGCCGGTTTCGACACGGCCCACGACACCCTGGAACGGGCGCTGGACTCCAACCAGATCCGGCCGGAGGTCTCCCGCGAACTGTCCTCGGCACTCACCATCGGCAGCACCATGCGCAGCGGCCTCAGCAACGGATCGCCCGCCATGGTGGGCGACCAGGCCGACGAGATCGCGGTCCGGATCGGTAACGCGCTCGCGCAGTCACCAACCGTCGAGGACCTCTCGATCCAGCGCTACTTCCTGCAGGTGAACGCCATCCAGAACGCCCGGCGGTCGCTGACTGCACAACGCCTGGTGATCAGTTCACCCACCGCCGAGGACAATCCGGCCATGCGCGCCCGGGTGCTCACCTCCGGTGGCGCCGAGCTCACCATGATCCACCAGTACGGGCAGATCATGCCGGATGTGGCCGGCAATATGCGGCCGCTGCTGGACGCGGTGCAGACCCGGCTGGCGATCTTCAGCCAGGGCACCCAGGGCGCGATGACCGATCCCGCCGCGCTGAAATCCCTTGATACGAGCTCGCAGGCCTACCAGGTCACGACAGATCAGCTGATCGCCACCATCAGCGGCGCGCTGCACCATGCGACCGTGTCCGCCCAGAACAGCGCGCTACGCGAGACCGCACTGCTCATCGCCGCCCTGCTCGGCGGTCTGACCCTCGCGCTCGCGGTCGCCCGGACCCTGGTCGTCCCGGTGCGCCGGCTGCGCCGCGATGCGCTGGAAGTGGCCCATGTGCGCCTTCCCGAGGAACTCGAGCAGGTCCGCGGTGGCGCCGAGACCCCGGAGATCGAACCGGTCGGTGTCCAGGGCACCGAGGAGATCGGCCAGCTCGCCCGGGCGGTCGACGAAATGCATCAGCAGGCCCTCAATCTGGCCGCCGACCAAGCACGTCTGCGTGTGCAGATCGGCAACATGTTCGAGACCCTGTCCCGGCGCAGCCAGTCGCTGGTCGAACAGCAGCTGGGTATCATCGAAGAACTAGAGCACGACGAGGACGATCCGAAACGGCTGCAGAACCTGTTCCGGCTCGACCATCTCGCCACGCGAATGCGGCGCAATGGTGACAACCTGCTCGTGCTGGCCGGTACCGCGCTGCGTCGCGGCCAGCTCGAGCCGGTGCCGCTCTCGGATATGCTGTGGAGTGCGGTTTCCCAGGTCGAGGACTACCAGCGGGTCGAGATCGGTCATGTGCCCGAGGGTGTGGTCGCCGGTGAGCCCGCGGTCGATATCGAACACCTGCTCGCGGAGGTCATCGACAATGCGCTGCGGTACTCCCCGCCCAATACGCCGGTGGCGGTGACCGTCTCCCGCGCGGTCGACGGCGGATACCTCATCGAAATCACCGACCGGGGACTGGGTATGGCCACCGAGGACCTGCAGGCCGCCAACGCGCGCCTGGCCTCCGGTGGTGAGATCAATGTCGAAACCGCGCGCCGGATGGGTCTTTTCGTCGTCGGCCGACTGGCCAAACGGCATCAGATCACCGTCGGTCTGCGGCGTACCTCGACCATGGCGCAGCAGCCCGGTATCACCGCCAGCCTGCATCTGCCGGGTCTACTGATCTCACCCGATACCGGGGCCGACAACTCGAACATCCTCACCGCCGACCTCTCCGCGGCCCCACCGCAACTCCAGCACACCTCGCAGCTGCCGCAGCTCCCCCCGCCGCCGGCGCCGCGGCAGCTGACCCCGGTACCCGACCTGCCGTCCGCGGATTCGTGGACCTCGCGCACCGATCTCCCCGCGGTGCGGCCGCTCACCCCCGCACCCATGACGTCGAGTTTCGGCACCACCTCCACCGGCCTTCCGCAGCGCCGCCCGTCCACGCACGGCCCCGTGGCCACCGGCAAGGACGCGGCGAACGGCAGCGGATCCCGGGACACCTTCTCAGCGTTCGATCCGGTCCCCGAAACCGCGGACGCCGACGAATCGCCCAGCGGGATCTGGTCGGAATCGCACAAGACCCAGTCCTTCCCGGCTCCGGTCGAGACCCCGGCGCCCGATACCATCGAAGGCCGGCTGTCGTCCGAACCGGAGCCGCCGGCGGTCACCGCCCGCTCCGGCTTGCCGATCCGGCGGCCGGGCATGGACCACGCGGACCCGTTCGGCCGCGCCGAGGCGCGCCGTGACGAGCCGGCGCCGGCCACGACCACCTCCTCCCGGCTGCAACCGGTCGGCGGCGAAACCCCCACGCCGATCTACCAGCGTATGGTCTCGGAATGGCTGGTCGAGCCGGCCAGCACCGCGGACCAGCCGCGCCAGGACTGGACCACTCCCGCCGATATCGGCTGGCTGGCCGCGGAGGACGCCGCCAAGCCGAGTTCGGACTCCAAGACCGCGAACGGGCTCCCCATCCGCCGGCCGGGCGCGCAACTCGTACCCGGCGGGCTCACCCCCGTCGAAGACGAGGTTCCGCGGGACCCGGCGGAGATCCGGAGCAATCTGACCAGACACCTGAGCGGGGTCCGCAGTGGGCGGGCCGACGCGCAGAACAATGACGGAGGGCTTGCATGACCGACGACCCGAAGAGCAGCACGGACGAGAACCTGAACTGGCTGGTCGCCAGATTCACCCGGGACGTGCCGGGTGTCTCCCATGCCGTCCTGGTCTCCGCGGACGGTCTGCTGCAGGCCGTCAGCCCCCATCTGCCCGCCGATCGTGCCGAACAGCTCGCCGCGGTGACCGCGGGCCTGGCCAGTCTCTCGACCGGCGCGGCCCAGTTGTTCGACGGCGGCAAGGTGATGCAGTCGATCGTGGAGATGCAGCGCGGCTACCTACTGGTGATGAGCGTCGGCAACGGCTCACATATCGCGGTACTCGCCAACAAGCAGCACGATATCGGCCGGATCGGCTACGAGATGGCCCTGCTGGTCGATCGCGTCGGTTCGGTCGTCAGCGCGACCGCCCGATCCACCGTCTGAGCACGATGTCCCAATTCGGCCAAGGCTTGCCCGATCCACACACCGGCGGACCCGGTTTCGGCTCCCCGGATCGGAACTACGGTCCGGGCGCGCAGAACTTCGGACCCGGTTCCTCGCAGTACAACACCGGTGCGTATCGGTTCAGCGCCCCGGCGCAGCCGAACAGCCCGCGCCGGCCCGGACGTGTCCGCCCGTACGCACTCACCGCCGGCCGAACCCAGCCCGCAGTCGACCTGCCGATGGAGGCGGTTATCGAAACCATCTCCTATCATGCACAATTCGATTGGCCGTCCGGTGACATCCGAGCCGAGATCCTCCGGCTCGGAACCCACCAGCTGTCGGTTGCCGAAATCGCCGCGCATCTCGATCGCCCGCTCGGTATGGTCCGCGTCGTCATCGGTGATCTCGTCGTGGACGGCAACCTGCGAGTGCATTCGACTTTGACCGAGCAGGCGAGTTACGACGAACGCCGGTCGCTGATGGAGAGGACATTGCGTGGACTCCGAGCCCTTTAGCAAGAGCCAGGGTGGTGCGGCGGAGACCGAGACCCGGGTCGCGTCGACCAAGATCGTCGTCGCCGGTGGATTCGGCGCGGGTAAAACAACTTTCGTGGGCGCGGTCTCGGAGATCGTGCCGCTGCGTACCGAGGCGATGGTCACCAGCTTCTCCGACGGTGTCGACAATCTGGACGACACTCCGGACAAGCAGACCACCACGGTCGCAATGGATTTCGGTCGGATCATCCTGCCCGGCAACCTGACGCTGTACCTGTTCGGTACACCAGGTCAGCGCCGGTTCTGGTTCATGTGGGACGACCTCATCCGCGGCGCCATCGGCGCGGTGGTGCTGGTGGACGCGCGCCGACTGGAGGACAGTTTCGCGGCCGTCGACTTCTTCGAGGCCCGCAATCTACCGTTCCTGATCGCGGTCAACCGGTTCCCGAACTCGCCGCGGTTCGCGATGGCCGAACTGCGCGAGGCGCTGTCGGTGCGCGAGGGCGTGCCGATCGTGGATATCGATGCCCGCGACGCGAAAGAGGTCCGGCAGGCGCTGGCCGCCGTCACCGAGTACGCGATCAACCGTTTGAAGGCTCAGGAATACGAGGGAGTCGCCCGGCATGGTTGAGGTGCTGGCCGCGGAAACGGTCGAGACCGCCGATCTGTTCACCATGGGCTACTGGCTGACCCTGCTCACCTTCGGGGTGTCGGCGGTCGGGATGTTCGTGGGCCTGGCCTGCGCGGTGAACGGCCGCCGTTCGGTCCGATTCCGCCCGGTCTGGGTGGCGGCCGCCGCGGTCTCGATCGGCGGTATCGGGGTCTGGCTGGCCAGCACCGTCTCACTGCTGGGCGTATCCATTCCCGGCCGCATTCTGCGCTACGACATCTCGGATCTGACCCTGTCCCTGGTGTTCGCCGTCGCCGCGGTCTTCCTCGGCCTGCTGCTCGCCGGCCGTGAGTTCGAGGTCAAACGCATGGTGAACGCGGCGGCCGGGCTCGGTCTCGGGTTCGGAATCATGCTGTGGCTACAGCTCACCTCGATCGATATCCAGGGTTCGGTCTCGGTGAACGTCGGACTCTTCGTCATCGCGATCGTCGTCGTGGTGACCGCTTCCTCGCTGTGCGTGTTCCTCTTCCAGCGGTTCCGCTTCCCGGCGGCCCGGGTCGGGTCGATCGTGATGTTCGGTGCGGGCGTGGCGGCCGTCTATTTCACCGGTGTCGCCGCCCTGGAATTCCGGTTCGATCCCGATGCCGAGCCCGCGCAGGGCATGGAGCTGTTCGGCTATGCCTTCCCGATGTTCGTACTCGGCCTCCTGGCCCTGGCCGTGCCGATCACCGCGGTTCTGGTGGCCCCGGAGCGCCCCGACGATACTCCCCGCGCCACGAAGCCCGGTGCGGCCGAGACCGGTGGCCCGGCCGGCGGTACCGGCGCCGCGGCACCCGTGGACGAGCAGATCCGATCCACCACCCGCCCCAATGCCGCGGCGGCGCTCGCGCAGCGGGCTCAGCCGCTGCCGGAACCGGCGCGCTGATCCGGGTGGATATCGAAACCGTGCTGTCCGACCAGGAGAAGCTCCTGCGGGAACTGTGGGCGCAGGTGCGTGGTCTGCGCTCCGAGGTCTCCGAGCTGCGGGTCGAGATCAGCGAAATGGAAGCCACGGTCGCCGATCTCGTGGCCGGAGCGGACCGGCAGGGGCCCGTGGAATTGCCGTGGCCGGTATCGCTGCTGCTGCTTCCGGCCGCGCTCGCCCTGGCGCTTGTGCGCCAGGTGGGCGATATGGCGCAGGCGCTGGCGGCGGAAAGTGACTCGCGACAGCGGGCGGAGTTGCCCACGGAGACCGGGGTGAAAGCCCCCGAAAGTGGCGATGAGCGGGTCTCCCATCTCTGGGAGACCCGCCCTCACGCACGATGATAACCGGTATGGACCGGTGAAGCAGTAATCCGCCGTGTTTTTTCGGCACTCACCGCATATCCGTCCGAAGTAGCGGCGCCCCAGCCACCTTCGGCCCGCAACCGTTCAGCAGGCGATCATACGAGGTGGGAACCATGATCATGCTTGCGGAATGTTTGCCCGACGGCGTCGAATCCGCCCCGGCTGCCGTTCGGATATGTCTGTCGTCACGGCGTTCTCGCATCTAGGGGGCCTGACAATTCACCGGCGTTTCAGATCCAGCAGGCCGCGCCGGGCTGCTGCGACCAATCGCCGCGGCACCCGGTGCACCACACCGTCCACCGTGACCGGAACCAGATCCGGCGGGGTCGCCTTCCAGTTCGACCGGCGGCTACGGGTATTGGACCGCGACATCCTCCGCTTCGGTACCGCCATCTCAGTGCTCCTTCCGGGTCCGCCCGGCACGCCGGCCGTATCTGCGTTCGAATTTCTCCACCCGGCCCTGGGTGTCGAGCACACGGTGCGCGCCGGTCCAGAAGGGGTGCGAATCCGCGGTGACGTCCACCGTCAGCAGCGGATAGGTATTGCCGTCGGTCCAGGTGACGGTCCGGTCGCCGGTGGCCGTGGAACGGGTCAGGAACCGGGCCCCGGTACTCGCGTCCTCGAAGACGACGGGATGGTAATCGGGATGGATATCGGCTTTCATCACTTCTCCTTCCGGGCGCGCTCGCCCGTGTCGCCGCCCCGGCCCTCACCGGTGGCGGCCGGATACGGTTCATCCGGATCACAGGGGTCGGCGTGCCATTCGCCGAAGGGGTCCGGCCAGCGGGCCACCTGATGCGGTGCCCGCTCGACCAACCGCAGTTCGGCATCGTCGACCAATGCCCGGTCCAGCACCTGCCGGATCTCGTCCGGGTCGGCCGAGTGGACGAGGACGACCAGCGAGTTGTCGCGGTCGCCGAACCGGTCGTCCCAGCGCAGCCGGGCCATGGCCAGCCGCTCCGGTTCGACCTCGGCGAGTTCGGCTTCGCTCATCGCCGCCAGCCAGCGACCGGCACCGCCGATCCGCAAACCCCCGCCGGCCGATTCCAGCCAGACGACCTCGTCCGGCTGGGTCGCCAGCCATACCCGGCCACGCGCGGTGACCACGCCCTCGAACAGCACGTCCAGCGCCTCGTGCAGCCGCTCGGGGTGGAAGGGCCGCCCGGCGGCGAATTCCACCAGTTCCACATCGCATTCCGCGCCCAGTGGGGGCTGACCGCGCAGCAGTGGGGCATGCGCGTCGAAGACCCTTCCGCGGCGGGACCGCGCCGGAATCCGGTCCAGCAGTTCGTCGACCGCGCCGGGGGTCACCGAAGTGTCCGGGCCCGTCCACAGTGCCGGGGCGAGCGGCACCAGTCGGGACAGCACCGCCCCGATCCGGGCCCGCTCCAGCGGGTCCACGGCGTCACCGCCGGTGATCACCAGGGCGTCCGCGAAATCGACCTGCCCGACCGCCAGTTGAGCAAGGGTGCGCTCGTCGTCGGCCCATGCCCAGCCGAGTTCGTCCAGCGCTTCGTCACCGGTCGCCGCCGGGAGCCAGGCGCGCGCGTCGATACCGGTGAGCACCGCGGCTATCCGGATATCCCGCGCCGCGGGACCGTCCACCCGGCCGACGACACCGGCCACGACCACTTCGCCGATCCCCTGGCACACCGACTCCGCTTCGATGGCCGGGTCCAGCGCGAGCACGATCCGCTGCACCGAATCGCGGGCCGCGAGAGTGCACAGCAGCGGCAGCAGATCCGCCTTCAGCGTGCACGAGACGCAGCCGTGCGCGAGTTCGTGCACCGAGACGGTGGTCGCGCCGCCCTGGGATACGGTGCGGCGCACGATCCCCTCCCCGAGTTCGGCGAGATCGTGGCGCACCACCACGGTGCCCGCGGCCGCGCCGAGTGCGTCCGCGATGAGGTCGACCGAACCGGCCGGATCACCGTGCAGGCCGGCGACGACCACGACCGGTGTGCGGCGGTCTCCGGGATCGATGACTTCTGGGAGTTGTGCGGAATGGGACACCACTACCCTTTCGGTAATGATTTTCAATTACGACCGGGCACACGCTACAGTGTGGACCCAGCGTTGTCGAAAACGATTGTCATCATCGTTCACGTCGGAGGGAGTCCCATGTCGGCGCACTGTCAGGTCACCGGTCGCAAACCCGGATTCGGTAAGGCCGTCTCGCACTCGCACAAACGCACCAGCCGGCGCTGGGATCCCAACATCCAGCGCAAGACCTACTACCTGCCCAGCGAGGGGCGCCGGATAACTCTGGACGTGTCCGCCAAGGGCATCAAGACCATCGACCGGGACGGGATCGAAGCGGTGGTGGCCCGCCTCCGCGCCCGCGGAACGCGGATCTGAGCGCGGCGATGGCATCGAAATCGACCGATATCCGTCCGGTGATCAAACTGCGCTCCACCGCGGGCACCGGATACACCTACGTCACCCGTAAGAACCGCCGCAACGACCCCGACCGGATGGTGCTGCGGAAATACGATCCCGTGGTCCGCCGGCACGTCGACTTCCGGGAGGAGCGCTGATGGCCAAGAAGTCCAAGATCGCCCGTAACCAGCAGCGACGCGCCGTCGTAGCCCGCTACGCCGAACAGCGCGCCGAGCTCAAAGAACTGATCCGTAAACCTTCCACGCCGGAAGACGAGCGCCTGGCCGCCCAGGCGGCCCTGCGCCGACTGCCCCGCGACGCCAGTCCGGTACGATTGCGCAATCGGGACACCGCCGACGGGCGACCGCGCGGTTATCTCCGGAAGTTCGGCCTTTCGCGTGTGCGTGTGCGCGAGATGGCGCATCGGGGAGAGTTGCCCGGTGTGCACAAATCGAGCTGGTAACCCACCGATCGTGAGTTAGGAACCGGTCATATGGCAGTCAAACGAGGCCCGTCGAAGAAGGTCCGCGCCGAACAGGCCCGCCGGCCCAAGAAGAACCCGCTGATCGCGGCGGGTATCGAAACCGTCGACTACAAAGATGTGAATCTGCTGCGCACCTTCATCTCCGATCGCGGCAAGATCCGCAGCCGCCGGGTCACCGGCCTGACCCCGCAGCAGCAGCGCCAAGTCGCGGTCGCGGTGAAGAACGCGCGCGAAATGGCCCTGCTCCCCTTCACCAGCCGCTGACGCGGACCCGAATCTCTCCCGGACGCCCGGCCCCGCAACCACGCGGCGCCGGGCGTTCGGCTGTAGGCTCCACGGCCGGGCAGGGCGGACACCGATGCCCATTACAGTGGTACGCATGATCACACTGCGGGGATGTACGGCAATCCTGGCTCTCGGTGTCGTCCTCGCGGTCTCGGCCTGCGGTAGCGACGGCGCCGCCGATCCGGAGCCCGGACCCTCCACGACCTCGGTACCCGCCCCGGCGAATACGCCCACCACGCCCACCGAGGATCCCGCGGCCGACCCCGGGCACCTCTTCACCGCGGACCCGTCGATCGTCGGTGCCCATCCCGTCCCCTTCACCTCGTGGACGAGGGTTGCCGAGGACCGGATCGCCATCCATTTCGAATCCGGCGTGCCCGAATGCTACGGCGTGGACGCCACCACCACCGAGGACGACAGCGCGGTCACCATCGAACTCCGCAGCGGCACGCGCGCCGACGCCGCCGACAAGATGTGCGTGATGATGGCCGTTTTCGGCACGCTGGAGATCCAGCTGGACGCGCCGCTGGGCGACCGCCGAGTACTCGACGCCGGCTGACCCGGCCACCGATCCGTCGCACCGCGTACTGCGCGACATATCCCGCCCCCAGAAACCTGGGCGGAGAAACTCGCGGCTTACCGGGGACCGGAACCGGGCATAGCGTGACTCCCGTAAGCACACCGGTTGTGCCCACAACCGCAGAAAGGGACACGAACATGCAGAAACTTCTCGTCGGGGGTATCGCCGCGCTGACGATCGCAGCCGGCTCGGTGACCGGTGCCGGGACCGCGGCCGCGGCCGGACTACCGCTCGACGCCGCCGCACCGCGCACCGTTCAGGACGCTTCCACCGGCTCCGGTTTCGGCCACCAGCCCAGCGGATCTTCGCTGAGCGGCCCGATCTCCAGCGGTTCGGCCGAGGCGGCCGCCAGTTTGTTCCTACTCCTCGGCGCTATTTTCGGTGATCCCAATCCGTGCGCCCCTCTCCTGTGCTGAGACCTGTCTGCTCAACCGCACGAACCAGGTGCGAGGGGGCACGCTGATCTTGGAGCGACGACGCGCCGACCACGTTGTCCCACATACTGTCCGGCACAGCCGACCGCCTGCGTCCCACCTACGCTCGACCGACGGATAGTCGACTTACGCCGTGTGGCCCCTCGTTTCACAGCGATCGAGGGGCCACACGGCGTTTGCCGCACTTGCCGATATCAGTGGGCGAAGTGCCGGGCCCCGGTGAAATACATGGTGACTCCGGCAGCACGTGCCGCGTCGATCGTGTCCTGATCGCGCACCGAACCGCCCGGCTGGACGATCGCCCGGATACCGGCTTCCAGCAACAGTTGCGGCCCATCGGGGAACGGGAAGTACGCGTCCGAGGCGGCCACCGAACCCGCGGCCCGGTCACCGGCCCGCTGGACGGCGAGCCGGACCGAATCGACCCGGTTGACCTGGCCCATACCGACCCCCACGGACGCACCGTCGTGGGCCAGCAGAATGGCGTTGGATTTCACGGCCCGGCAGGCGCGCCAGGCGAATTCGAGGTCGGCGAGCGTCGCCGCGTCCGCGGCCTCACCGGCCGCGAGGGTCCAGTTCGCCGGATCGTCGCCATCGGCATCGATCACATCGCTTTCCTGTACCAGCAGCCCACCACTGACCGGCCGGTGTTCGGCACCCGCGGGGGCCGGCGCTTCGGCGATCAGGATGCGGATGTTTTTCTTGCGCTGCAACACCTCGACGGCACCGTCGGCGTAGGAGGGCGCCACGATCACCTCGGTGAAGATCTCGGCCACCTGCTGGGCCATCGCCACCGAGACCTCGCGGTTGGTCGCGATGACGCCGCCGTAGGCGCTCACCGGATCACAGGCATGCGCTTTGCGATGCGCCTCGGCGATATCGACGCCCGTCGCGATACCGCACGGGTTGGCGTGTTTGATGATCGCCACCGCGGGTGCCTCGTGGTCGTAGGCGGCCCGGCGAGCGGCATCGGCGTCGGTGTAGTTGTTGTACGACATCTCCTTGCCGTGTAACTGCCGCGCCCGCGCCAGGCCGAGCCCACCGTCACCGTCGGTGTACAGCGCGGCCCGCTGATGCGGGTTCTCGCCGTAACGCAGGACCGCGGAACGATCCCATACGGCGCCGATCCAGGACGGGAACTCGTCTTCTCCGGCGGTCTTCTCGACCAGCGTCGAAGCCATCCAGTTCGCCACCGCGACGTCATAGCTCGCGGTGTGCTGGAAAGCCTTGGCGGCCAGCGCGATTCGCTCGGACAGCGTGAACCCGCCGTCGGCGACGGCCTTGCGGACCTCGTCGTAGTCGCCGGTGTTCACCACCACGGCGACCGACGGATGGTTCTTGGCCGCGGCGCGCACCATCGACGGCCCGCCGATATCGATCTGTTCGACGCATTCGTCCGGACCGGCCCCGCTCGCGACGGTTTCGCTGAAGGGGTAGAGGTTCACCACGACCAGCTGGAAGGCCTCGATACCCAGCTCGGTGAGCTGGTCGAGGTGTTCGGCCTTGCGGGTATCGGCCAGAATTCCCGCGTGCACCCGCGGATGCAGGGTTTTGACCCGTCCGTCCAGGGTTTCCGGGAACCCGGTCAGATCCTCGACCTTGGTCACCGGGACACCGGCGTCGGCGATCCGCGCCGCGGTGGACCCGGTGGACACCAGTTCCACCCCGGCCGCGTGCAACGCGGTCGCCAGCTCCACGAGCCCGGACTTGTCATAGACGCTCACCAGCGCCCGGCGGATCGGCGTGCGTTCACTCACCGGAGAACTCGCTCATCAGGGATAACTGCCTTTCGTCCATCGGAGACAATTCCGCGGGTGGCGACGGCGGCGACAACCTCCACCAGCAGCCGTCGCTCCACAACTTTGATGCGCTCGTGCAATTCGGCCTCGCCGTCGGCCGGATCGACCCGGACGGGCTCCTGGGCCAGGATCGGGCCCGTGTCCACGCCGGCGTCCACCAAGTGCACGGTGGTCCCGGTGACCCGCACCCCGTAGGCCAGCGCGTCCCGCACCCCGTGCGCGCCGGGGAAAGCGGGCAGCAGGGCCGGATGGGTATTGATGATCCGGCCGCCGAAACGATCCAGGAACGCCGGGCCCAGCAGCTTCATGAAACCCGCGCAGATCACCAGATCGGGCGCGTATCCGGCCACTGCCTCGGTGAGCGCCACATCCCAGGCGCTGCGATCGGCATGATCGCCGACCGCCACCCGGAAGCTGGGCACGCCCGCCGCCGCCGCATGTTCGACGGCGGCGCACTCCCGGTCGACACCCACCGCGTGGATCCGGGCCGGATAACCGGGGTCGGCCGCGGCGTCGAGCAACGCGCGCAGCAGTGAACCGGTCCCCGAGGCGAGTACGACCAGGCCGGCCGGGGTGGAATCGGTGGGTTCCGGGGCGGTCAGGGCTCTACTCCTGGAGTTCGAAGGAACGGCGGGCGGGGTCCACCCGCCGGCGGGAACGAACCCGCGGCACGGATAGAGCCTAGTAGACGCGGTCGGGCCCCACTGCGGCGGCAGTGAGCCGGGGCCCGGGACCGGATGTGGTCAGCTCCGGCGACCGTCTCCGGCGTCCCCATCGAGCGCGTCCGGTTCGACCACTTCCGCGTCCACGATCTCGGGTGCTGTCTCCGCGGCGGCGACGTTCCCGGCGGCAGCGCCACGCGGCTGGTCCTCGACCACCTCGGCTTCGACCTCCAGCGGCTGCTCGGGCCCCGGCGATTCGGCACGCGGCCGGTCGAGCAGACCGGCGTATCGGTCGGCCGGATCGGTGGCGGAATCGCCCGGCAGCTCCGGGAGCCGCCGCTCCGGCAGCGCGCGGGCCGCCGGAGCCCGGGCACTCTCGTACTCGTCGGGGTAATAGTCCTCGTCGTAGTCGATATCGTCCGGGTCGAACAGCGCGTCGGGATGGGGCATCAGCGGTGTGGGGAAAGAGACGACGAAGGTGCGCGCGAACAGCAGACCGGCGTAGCCGGGAATCGCCAGCCAGGCGAATACCGCCAGGGCGAACACCGGAAGTTCGAGACCGAGGCGCCCGAAATTCCCCAGTTCTCCCCCGGAGAGCGCGGCCAGCGCGGTGAGCGCCGCGCTCCCGAGCCCGGCCGCGGCGAGCAGCGCCCAGGGCGCGCCGGGACGGTCGTAACTCACCCGGGCCGATTCCACGCCCCCGTACACACCCACGGCCGCCGGGATGAGGAGCAACACGGCCCACCAGAGCACCGCCGGGCCCGTGGGTACTGCGGCGAGCACCGGGACCGCGGGAATCGGTCCGCCGACCACGGTGAACACCCCGACCGACGCGTCACCGAACTCGACCCCCGGCCCCACCAGCACCCCGACCGCGGCCACCACGGCGTTCGGCAGGTACAGCAGCGAGAGCAGGGTGAGCCCGAGCACGTCCACGATTCCCTCCGCGGACCCGTAGGTCTCCCCGACCCGCGACCACTGCACCAGCAGGGCCAGCAGCACCAGCACCGCCGCAGCGGCGAGCAGGCGCGACACGGCCCGGCCCGCCACGTACGCGGCCGCGATCACGTCGTAGGGCAGGCCCTCGAAGAGTCGTTCCCGGCACCGGAACGCGATACCGAACAGTACGGCGGTCAGGTGCAGGAGCAGCACCCAGCCGAAGGCGGTCAGCGGGTTGGGACGTTGCAGGGCAATGGATCCCGACGCGTCCTCGGTGACCGCCAGGCAGACCGCGGTGATCAGCAGTGGACCCCCCACTGCGGCACCGCACAGCCAGCCCAATTCGGCCCGGGTGGGTTCGGTATCGGTGGCGGCGACGGCTTCCCGGACCGCGGCCCACAGCAGCAGCGCGGTCGGCAGCACCGGTAGCAGGCCCACCGTCGTACTACCGATGAGCAGCGGTACCTGGTGCACGGCGAGCCAACCCGCGGCCACCGCGCCGCTGAGACCGGTGAGATCGCTGCCCGCGGTGAAAAGGGTGACCAGCATGGTGGCCACGACGACCGCGAGGGCGAAAGCGGCGGGCCGGAATGCCACGAAGAGAAGCACCCGCGCGCGATCGGGTGGTAGCGAGAGGAATCCGGGCTCATCGCCGGAACGCGTCGAACTCCTGCGTGCCCCCCGGAGCGGGTGGTTCGACGAGGTACGCGGGGAACTCATGGATTTCAGAGTGGCAGCCGCCCCGGCGCGGACGCTTCAGGCGCGCCGCGCCGGGTGCTGCCGGTACTCACTTCTGGTCGTCGGACTGCCGGAACGCGCGGGTGGCGTCGGCGGCCGGATCGGACGGCTGTTCACCACCGAACGGCTGGGCCTGCTGACCCGGCTGCGGCTGCTGACCGTAGGCCGGCTGCTGCGGCTGCTGACCGTAGGGCGAGGGCTGCTGCTGGCCACCGGCGTACGGCGACTGCTGCGGCTGCTGGCCGTAACCCTGCTGCTGCTGTTGCTGCTGGCCGTAACCCGGCTGCTGGCCGTAGGGCGCCTGCTGCTGACCGTAACCCGGCTGCGGCTGCTGACCGCTGCTGTACTGCTGGCCGTAGCCCTGCTGCTGGCCGTACCCCTGCTGCTGGCCCTGGTACTGCTGCTGACCGTAACCCTGCTGGCCGCCAGGGAATCCGGTCTGCGCCGCCGGACGAGCGGCCGGCGGGGTGAGGACCCCGGCATCGAACAGCACAACCGCCACCGCGAGACCCGTCTGCACCAGCGCCAGCACCAGGATCAGGTAGAGCCCGATCTCTGCCTTCGCGCCCTCGGGCAGGCTGAACAACTGGAACAGGATGGTGACGAAGGTGCCGCCGGCCACCGCGGCCGCCGCGCCGACCCAGTTCTGTTTGGGCAGCAGCGACAGACCCGCGAGGATCGCGGCGATCAGCAACAGTCCGCCGATCGTGGCTTCCTGGTACTCGAACAGGTTCAAGCTGGTATCGGCCGAGGACGGCAGATCCATATCGGTATCGGCGCCCACATAGGACAGGAAGCCGAGCAGGAAGGCGATCACGCCCACCGCGGCCACACCGATGGTGAGGAAGAACGGCAGTCCTTTCCCGCCGGCCCCAGCGGCACTCCCACCACCGGCCGCCTGCTGGCCTGGATTGGGCGGAACGGAGGGCGGAACGGGTGCGTTGTACCCGGAGCCCCCGGTCGGGTATGACATGTCGTCATCTCCTAGGTCGAGTAATACGTACTTGACGGCTGAATTCTCTTTGACGCTACTGCACGCACGCGCGGAGGTCATCACCGAAGGATTCGACCGTAGACGGCTCGATTACGCCACCGATACCGTCCACGCACCGTATTCCCGGTTGGCAGGCGACAAACCACGGAGGCCGCCCGCGTGATGCGGACGGCCTCCCGGAGTTCGGCGCTGCTACCGGATCAGGCGGAAACCGCCGCCTTCTCCAGGATCTCGCGCGCCAGCGCGGCGGTCTCGGACGGCGTCTTGCCGACCTTCACGCCCGCGGCTTCCAGCGCGTCCTTCTTGGCCTGCGCGGTACCCGAGGAGCCGGAGACGATGGCGCCCGCGTGGCCCATGGTCTTGCCCTCGGGGGCGGTGAACCCGGCCACGTAGCCGACGACCGGCTTGGTGACATTGGCCTGGATGTAGGCCGCGGCCCGCTCCTCGGCGTCGCCGCCGATCTCACCGATCATGACGATCAGCTTGGTCTCCGGATCCTTCTCGAACGCCTCGATGGCGTCGATATGGGTGGTGCCGATGACCGGGTCGCCGCCGATACCGATGGAGGTCGAGAAGCCGAAGTCGCGCAGCTCGTACATCATCTGGTAGGTCAGGGTGCCGGATTTGGACACCAGGCCGATCGGGCCCTTACCGGTGATGTTGGCCGGGGTGATACCGACCAGCGATTCGCCGGGAGTGATGATGCCGGGGCAGTTGGGGCCGATGATCCGGGTCTTGGCGCCCTTCTCCACGTTGTAGGCCCACGCGTAGGCGGTGTCCTGTACCGGGATGCCCTCGGTGATCACCACGAGCAGCGGGATCTCCGCGTCGATGGCCTCGATGATGGCGTCCTTGGAGAACTTCGGCGGGACGAACGCGATGGAGACGTCCGCGCCGGTCTTCTCCATGGCCTCGGCCACGGTGGCGAACACGGGCAGTTCGACGGCATTGCCGTCGGCGTCGGTATGCGAGACGGTGGTGCCCGCCTTACGGGCGTTCACACCACCGACGACCTGGGTACCGGCCTTGAGCATCAGCGCGGTGTGCTTGGTGCCCTCGCCGCCGGTGATGCCCTGGACGATGACCTTCGAATCCTTGTTGAGGAAAATAGACATAATTCTGTGTGTCCTTTACTGGGCGTGCCCTGGTAGGTCGACTCAGCGGGCCGCGAGTTCGGCGGCCTTGTCGGCGCCTTCGTCCATGGTCTGTGCCAGCGTCACCAGCGGGTGCGCGGCCTCGGCGAGGATCTTGCGACCCTCCTCCACCCGGTTCCCGTCCAGGCGGACCACCAGCGGCTTGTTCGCTTCGTCGCCCAGGATCTCGAGGGCCTTGACGATGCCGTTCGCGACCGCGTCGCACGCGGTGATACCACCGAAGACGTTCACGAAAACGCTCTTCACCTGGGCATCGTTCAGGATGACGTCGAGCCCGTTGGCCATGACCTCGGCGGAGGCGCCGCCACCGATATCGAGGAAGTTGGCCGGCTTGACACCGTTGTGCTTCTCGCCCGCGTAGGCGACGACGTCCAGGGTGGACATGACCAGACCGGCACCGTTGCCGATAATGCCGACCGCACCGTCGAGCTTGACGTAGTTGAGGTCGTTCTCCTTGGCCTTGAGCTCCAGCGGATCGGTGGCGTCCTTGTCCGCGAACTCCGCGTGGTCGGCGTGCCGGAAGTCGGCGTTCTCGTCCAGGGTGACCTTGCCGTCGAGCGCGAGGATCTCGTTGTCCGGGGTGCGGACCAGCGGGTTGACCTCGACCAGGGTGGCGTCCTCGTTGACGAAGACCTCCCACAGCTTCTGGATGGTCACCGCGGCGGCGTCCAGTACGTCGGCGGGCAGGTGACCCTGCTCGGCGATCGAGCGGGCGAACGCGAGGTCGACACCCTTGACCGCGTCGACCGGAATCTTGGCCAGCCGGTCGGGCTTGGTGGCGGCGACCTCTTCGATCTCCATACCGCCCTCGACCGAGCACATGGCCAGGTAGGTGCGGTTGGCACGATCGAGCAGGAAGGAGATGTAGTACTCCTCGGCGATGTCCTTCGCCTCGGCGACCAGGATCTTCTTGGTGATGTGACCCTTGATGTCCAGGCCGAGGATGTTCTGCCCGTGGGTGAACGCGTCCTCCGGGGTGGCCGCGTACTTCACGCCACCGGCCTTGCCGCGGCCGCCGACCTTCACCTGGGACTTGATCATCACCGGTTTGCCGATTTCCGCGGCGATCGCGCGGGCGTCCTCGGCAGTGTCGGTCACGCGGCCTTCCGACGAAGGCACCCCGTGCTTTACGAAGAGCTCCTTCGCCTGATATTCGAAGAGATCCATGTACTCACCGTCTCGTCTGCGTTGCTATGACAACGTCTTTGTTGGCGGCCCGACGTCGGTAGCGGGTCGTTCGGACTCTAACCACTCACAGGCACGCCCGATCGGGCACGTACATCCTAAGTGGCGCAGGTCACGAGCCTTCCGGCGGGGAGGGTAAAGCCGCAGGCCAAGCCTACCGGCGAGTAGCTTTTCGGCGAGCCGCAGGCGGCGCATGGCGACCACCCGGGCGACGAGGACGATCACAGCCGCAGGATCACAGGACAGAGTGTCCGACCGTGAGCCACGCCCGCGAAGGAAACGTGATCAATGTCACAGTAACGTTTGAAAAGGTCCTACCGCTTGCCGCGTCGCAATCGTTTCGTTACCGTCGAAGCGGTCGATGTCACAGGCCGATCACGAATGTTGCACAGCGTGGATGCTTGCGCACCCGGTTGTTCCGCGAGTAGAGATCTCCGTGATGTTGCTCCCTGAGCAGGTTTAGAGAGGACGGCAGCTTGACGCAGCACCCCGCTCCGCAGTCGCAGAGCCGTTCGGCAGCCGCCTTTCCGGCCGCGCATCCCGTCACCGCCGGCCGGAAGTCCGGTGCCAGTCGGAGGCGAACCGGCCGATGAACCACCGCGGCACCCTCGACGCCCACCCCGATGGTCGCGCCCGGCGCCGGCACGAGAACGCGCAGCCGGCCGAACCGACCCAGTCGTTCAACGCGTTCGGCGCACCCGGTGACAGCCGGTCCCGCCGGCGCCCCCTCAACACCGCTGCCGCCTCGGCTGCCGCCGATGTCCACCGCACCGCCGCCGACGACTTCTGGGCGACCAACCAGGGTTGGACCGATTCCCGGGCCGACAACTGGTCCGGTAGCGAGCAGCAGGCACAAGACAACTGGCAGCAGGGCGGGTGGCAGCAGCAAGACAAGCCCGTCTGGCACAGCGATCCGAACTGGAACACCCACCAGAGCTGGACCGAGGCGCAGTCGTGGTCCGACGCGCCCGCACAATCCTGGTCCGACCCCGCGCCCTATGAACCGGCCGGTCGAGCGGATTCCGATCGCTACGCCGGGCCCACGACGATCGCCGAGGCGCTGGAGAGCGCGCCGGTCGCCGACGAGGCCCCCGAGGAGCCCCGGCAGTCCCGCTCCCGGGGCGCGCATCGGGTAGCTGCCCCGCCGTCCGCGCTCAAGGGCCGCGCCGCGGTCGTCGCGGTGGCGGCGGGCGCGGTGGTGGCCGCCGGTCAGTGCGCCACCGCGGAACCCACCGATCACAAACAGGCCCAGCAGGCCACCGACTACGAGGCCGCCGGGTCGGTCCACGAGATCGCCGCCCAGTCGATGGCGACCGAGGATCCGACCGCTGTATCGAATACCGCGTCGCCGCAGATGCTCGGCGGGAATCTCCCGGTCGACACCAGCCGCTTCGGTGAGATGCTGGCCAACGGCGCCCAATTCGCCGAGGATCTGGCCCAGGCCGAAGAAGCCAAGTTCCGGCCGCTGTTCGCGAAATTCGCCAATGGCGCGTATACCTCCGGATTCGGCGCCCGCTGGGGCGTCCAGCATCTCGGAATCGACGTGGCCGCGCCGATCGGCACGCCGATCTACGCGGTGGCCGACGGTGAGGTCATCGATGCCGGGCCGGCCTCCGGATTCGGTATGTGGGTGCGGCTGCTGCACGCCGACGGCACCATCACGGTCTACGGGCACGTAGACACCACCACCGTCGGAGTGGGCGAATACGTGTTCGCCGGTGACCAGATCGCGACCGTGGGCAATCGTGGCTTCTCCACGGGCCCGCACTGCCACTTCGAGGTGTGGCTGAACGGCAGCGACAAGATCGATCCGGTGCCGTGGCTCGCCACCCGAGGGATCAGCCTCACCGGCAACGGCGACTGATCACCCCACCGCCCGGCCGGGTGCCACGATCCTCGGAGCATCCGGCCGCGATTGTTTTCACGGCGCGGCGGTGACCGCCAGCCCGATCAGCGCGATCACCTTGGCGATCTCCAGTCCGATGTACCAGTAGTGCGCCGTCGAACGCGGTAATTCCTCCCCCGCGAGGACCCGATCCGAGCGGTGCGACAGCGGCGGGCGCACCGCGGCCAGCTGCACCACCAGGATCACCACCGCGATCGCGAGCCACACCCACACCGCACCGGCGGGCGCCAGTACGACGGCCGCCACCAGCAGCACCGCCGCCAGTACGGCCTCCACGGTGTTCAGGGCCCGGAACACCAGCCGCCCGATCCCCAGCCCGAGTTCGGTGGTGACCCCGGGCGCACGGAATTTCAGCGGCGCCTCCAGGAACGAGATGGCCAGCACCATGCCGAGCCAGAGCATCGGCACGAACCACATCAGATGCTGCGCGACAGACTCCATGATCGGAACCTACCGCGCGACCGAGCCCCGCGGGGGCGCTACAACTTGGTCAGGGTCTGGCTGAACTTGGGGATGAGCCGGATGGTGCCGCTGGTCCCGAAATCGATCGTCACACTGGCCATATCGCCGACCCCGTCCGCGGCGACCACCCGACCGAGACCGTACTTGTCGTCACTGACCCGGTCGCCGACCGCCAGCACCAGGCCGACATTGTTGCGAGATACACCGCGCCGCGCCGGGCGGGTCTCCCGGATACCGGGCCGCGGTTCCCGCGACTGCGGCCAGCCGCCGGTCCAGTCTTCATCGCCGGACTCGGCGCCGCGGCGGCGGCCGTACTGCGCCGGAGCCGACGACCGTTTGGGTTCCAGCCGCTTCCAATCGATCAGATGATCCGGAACCTCCTGCAGGAACCGCGACTCCGGATTGAACACCGGCTGCCCCCACGCCGAGCGGACCACCGCGCGGGTGAGATACAGGCGGCGTCGGGCCCGGGTGATCCCCACATAGGCCAGCCTGCGTTCCTCGGCCAGTTCGGCAGGGTCGCCGAGGGCCCGCAGATGCGGGAACTGGCCGTCTTCCCAGCCGGTCACGAAGACCACGGGGAACTCCAGGCCCTTGGCGGTGTGCAGGGTCATCATGGTGACCATGCCCGAACCCTCCTCGGGTATCTGGTCGGCGTCGGCCACCAGCGATACCCGTTCCAGGAAGGCGGCCAGCGAACCGGGTTCGGGTTCGCCCTCCCCCGTTTCCGGCACCAGGCCCTCGGCGCGGGCGGCCTCGAGCGCGTTGCGTGCCTCGGAACTGAACTCCCTGGCGACACTGACCAGTTCGTTCAGGTTGTCCAGCCGGGCGCCGTCCTGCGGATCGTCGGAGGCCTCCAGTTCCGCCCGGTAACCGGTGCGATCCAGTACCGCCTCGACCACCGCGCCCACATCGGGGAAATCGACCTCGTCCATTTCACCGGCGGCCCGGATCTGCTCGAGCAGCGCGACGAATCCGGCGATGGCATTGCGCGCCCGGGTGTTCAGCAGCGCGACCTCACCGGCGGCGGCATCGCGCAGCGCCTCGGCGAACCCGATACCGCGCTGTTCGGCGTGCACGGCCACACAGGCCTCGGCGCGGTCACCGATACCGCGCCGCGGGGTGTTGAGGATCCGGCGCAGGCTCACCGCATCGTCCGGATTCTCCAGGACACGCAGATAGGCGACGATATCGCGAACCTCTTTGCGCTCGTAGAACCGAACCCCGCCGACCACCTTGTAGGGCAGGCCCATCCGGATGAAGATCTCCTCCAGGGCCCGCGAGTTGTTGTTGGTGCGGTAGAACACCGCGATATCGGAGTAGGCGGCCTCGCCCTCGTCCACCAGCCGGTCGATCTCACGCGCGACGAAGGCCGCCTCGTCGTGTTCGTTGTCGGCCACGTAGCCGGTGATGAGTTCACCCGCGCCGGCATCGGTCCACAGCCGCTTGTCGCGGCGGTTGCTGTTGCGAGCGATCACCGAGTTGGCCGCGGACAGGATGTTCTGTGTGGAGCGATAGTTCTGTTCCAGCAGAATGGTCTCGGCGTCGGGGAAATCGCGCTCGAATTCCTCGATATTGCGGATGGTGGCACCGCGGAAGGCGTAGATGGACTGATCGGCGTCCCCGACCACACAGAGTTCGCTGGGCGGCACCGTGTGCGCGGCCGGTTCCGGGGCCTCGCTGTCGGGTGCGGCGGCCGCCGCACCGGCGTCGGTATCGGCGGCTTCACCGGCGGACCTCGCGGTGTGATGTCCGACCAGTTCCCGCACCAGCACGTACTGGGCGTGGTTGGTGTCCTGGTATTCGTCCACCAGGACGTGCCGGAAGCGACGACGGTAGTACTCGGCGACCTCGGGATGCCGTTGCAGTAGGGCGACCGTCTCGCCGATCAGATCGTCGAAATCCAGCGCGTTGGCCGTGCGCAACCGCCGCTGGTATTCGGTGTAGACCTGGGCAACGACGCGCGGCAGCTCGGCGTCCTCGAACTCCGCGTCGCCGGTGGCCTGTTCCGGGCCGACGAGTTCGTTCTTCAGGTTCGAGATGGCGGTCGCGAGCAGCCGCGGGGTGTACTTCTTGGCATCCAGTTCCAGATCCCGGCCGATCATGGTGAGCAGCCGCCGGGAATCGTCGGCGTCGTAGATCGAGAAGTTCGAGTTCAGCCCGGCCAGCAGGGCCGACTGGGTGCGCAGGATCCGCACACAACTCGAGTGGAAGGTCGACACCCACATACTCGCCGCGCGCGGACCCACCAGGCCGATCACCCGCTCGCGCATCTCGGCGGCGGCCTTGTTGGTGAATGTGATGGCCAGGATCTGCCCGGGGGTGGCCCCGCGCGCGGCCAGCAGGTAGGCGATCCGGCGGGTCAGCACCGCGGTCTTACCCGAGCCCGCGCCGGCCACGATCAGCAGCGGCGAGCCGGTGTGCAGTACGGCGGCGCGCTGCTGCGGGTTGAGGCCCTCCAGCAGCTGCTCGGCCTCCGCGGCCCGGCGCTGTGCGGTATCGGTGCGCTGTTGCGCCTGCTCGGCCTGAACCCGCTGCCGCAGCGCGGCCAGGCCACCGGGCACCCCGGGCTCGCGGCCACCGGGCGCCGCCGCACGCCGGTCGGCACCGGATAGCTCCAGGCCGGGCAGGGCCGCGGCCTCCGGCGCCGCGCCGGGCTCCGGTGAGCCGGCGGCGGAGGTGGTGGTGGCACGGGAATTGTGCGATTCCGAACGAAGTGCTGCCGCGGTGGTGTCCATCGTCTGTTCACGCTACCGCCGCGACCCGACACGATCGAACACTCGGCCGAATTCGTGGCCGGCGGGACCCCTCGGCGGGTCGATGTCCCCACCAGTGAGCGTTTTGCATACATCGGTTACCGTGGCAAACTGGCAATATGGTTTGCCCTTCAGCGAAACATCCGCGCCGGTTGTGTGGACAGCTGGGCCGCAGACCGGGCACCTGAGGCCCGAACGGGGCAGGTAAGGGGGAACGGCACTACCAGACCCGCCGGGTCTTTTTCACGCGGTGGAGGAGCTCTGGATCGGTAACACGACGCGCCTCGGCGCCGATCCAGGTTCTGACACGAGGAGATGAGAAATGAGCACACCCGCTACGGCGACCGGGTCGGGTTCGACTACCGACACGGACTCGGAGCTCCCTCGGACCGAAGCCGAGATCGAGAAACTCCGTAAGGAGATCGACCGGCTGGATGCGGAGATCCTCACGGCCATCAAGCGCCGAACGGAGATCTCACGGGTCATCGGACGGACCCGGATGGCCTCCGGGGGTACCCGCCTGGTGCACAGCCGGGAGATGAAAGTGCTGGAGCGCTTCAGCGAGCTCGGCCAGGAGGGTCACACCCTGGCGATGCTGCTGCTGCGTCTCGGGCGCGGACGTCTCGGCCGCTAGGTCCCAACAGAACCGACGCGGCGGCCCGCAGACCGCCGCAACCTCACGAACCGCCCCGGGTGACCACGCCCCAGGGCGGTTCGTACTGTCTGTCACGTCATGGCGATGTACTTCGTCGACAGATATTCCTCGATCCCTTCGGTACCACCTTCCCGGCCGAAACCGGATGCCTTGACGCCACCGAACGGGGCCGCCGGATCCGAGATCACCCCGCGGTTCACCCCCACCATTCCGCTCTCCAGCCCTTCGGCCACCCGCAGCGCCCGCTCGAGGTCCCGGGTGTAGATGTAGCTCACCAGCCCGAACTCGGTGTCGTTGGCGGCGGCCAGCCCCTCTTCCTCGGTATCGAAGGCGACGATCGGCGCCACCGGGCCGAAAACCTCCTCGCGGAGGATCCGCGCCTGCGGGGGGATATCGGTGAGCACGGTCGCCGGATAGAACCAGCCCGGACCACCCGCGGCCTTGCCGCCGATACGGACCGACGCGCCCGCGCCGACCGCGTCGTCGACCAGTTCGGCCACGGTGTTCAGCTGGTCCTCGCTGACCAGCGGGCCGAGCGTGGTCTCCGGATCGGTGCCCGGGCCCAGCCGGACCTGGGAGTTGATCGCCGCCACGAATTTCTCGGTGAACTCCTCGACCACCGCGCGGTGCACATGGAAGCGGTTGGCCGCGGTGCACGCCTCACCGCCGTTGCGCAGTTTGGCCAGCAGGGCCCCCTCGACGGCCGCATCGATATCGGCGTCGTCGAACACCACGAACGGCGCGTTCCCGCCGAGTTCCATCGATGTGCGCAGCAGGCCGGACGCGGATTTCTCGACGAGGGTGCGACCGACCTCGGTGGAGCCGGTGAAAGTGAGCTTGCGCAGCCGGGGATCGTCGAGCAGCGGCTGGGTGACCGCGCCGGACCGGCGCGAGGTGATCACCGAGAGCACACCGTCGGGCAGACCGGCCTCGGCGCACAGCTTCGCCAGCAGCAGCATGGTGAGCGGGGTCGCCGAGGCCGGTTTGACGATCATGGTGCAGCCCGCAGCCAGCGCGGGGCCGATCTTGCGGGTGCCCATCGCGAGCGGGAAGTTCCACGGTGTGATCGCCAGACAAGGACCGACCGGCTGCTTGTGCACCAGGATGCGGCCGGTGCCCGAGGGCGCGTGCAGATAGCGGCCGTGGATGCGGGCGGCCTCCTCGCTGAACCAGCGGAAGAACTCGGCGCCGTAGCGGACCTCGTTACGGCTCTCCGGCAGTGCCTTGCCCATCTCCAGGGTCATCAGCAGGGCGAATTCCTCGGCCTGCGCGGTAATGCGCTCGAAGACCGCCCGCAGGATCTCACCGCGCTCGCGCGCCGGGGTGGCCGCCCAATCCACCTGGGCCGCCGCCGCGGCATCCAGTGCCCGCACCGCGTCATCCGGGGTTCCGTCCGCGACCTCGGCGATAATCTCGCCGTTCGCTGGATTGTGCACTGGGAATGTACCCCCGCCGGTGGCATCGACGGGTCCGCCGATCCACAGTTGCTTCGGTACGGATGCGAGAACTTCGGATTCTGAGGCCATATGGCCAGCGTAGGTTCTGCGTCGAAGTTTTGCGCCGGGCCGGAACAGCGTGGCGGGGCCGGCCCATCAGCCCTGTCCAATGGCAGATTTGTTTCGCCGGGGCGTCCCCGTCAAGCGGGGTGAGCGGGGGGTTGACGGTGGCGGCGATAAGACCGATTCTGTACACGTAAATAATGTGCACTTATTTAACGGCAAGGTAAGGGAGATCCCTCCGATGGAGAAGCACACAACCAAGCCCCCCGCCAAACCGGCGACCGAGCCCGCCGCGATTGTGATCCGGCGCCTCGACAAAAAGGAAACCACCGGCCTCAGTGGGTCGACCACGAGTTAGCGGTGCCGGCCGAGGGTCGGGAACCGTAGGCGCCAACTGGTCCGCAGGGCACCGGCGCCCTGGATCCGGTGCGACCGGCCCTCAACTGAAGCGGGACCGACCCGCACCGGCTGCCGAGGGCAAGGAGCTCGTAGTGGACCAGGTCAATGCCTCGGATATGCGGCGGCCCCGCATCAAACGGGAGCATGCCCCCTACCGCACAACCGACGGCCAGGTGCGGATCGGCGCGACCGTCCCGGGGATCGGCGTGGAAGTAGCGGATCCCGGCGGGTGGATCTGGGAGGTAGTCCAGTCGATGGACGCGACCAGATCCCCCGCCGAGATCGTCGATGAAGTGACCAGGCGGCACAGCTCGACATCCGGCGTCGAGGTGGTGCGCGCGATGCAGGTGCTGCTCGACTCCGGTTTCGTCGAAGACGCCGGTGCCCCCGTACCGGCGGAGCTGGGGCCCGCGCGGCGGGAACGCTACTCGCGGAGTATGGCGTTCTTCGAATGGATCGACGGGACGCCGCGGTCGACCCCGTGGGATATCCAACTCCGCCTGGGCCGCTCCCGAGTGTTGCTGATCGGAATCGGCGGGGTCGGCGGCGCGGCAGCGCAAGCACTCGTCGCATCAGGTGTCGGCCACCTGCACTGCGTCGATCCCGATATCGTCGAACTGTCGAACCTCAGCCGCCAGGTCCTCTACCGGGAGGACCATATCGGCAAACCCAAGGTCGACGCCGCGGTCGCGCAATTGCGGGCACTCAATTCCGACGTCGAGGTCACCGGTGAACAACGGCGGATCGATAGTCGAGCCGATCTCGCCGACCTGCTGCGACGCGGTTACGACCTGCTCGCGTTCTGCGCCGATAAACCGCGCGCCAGCCGGCGGTGGGCCAATCGCGCCTGTGCCGCCGCCGAGCTGCCCTGGGTGACTGCTGGATACCACGGCCCGCTCGCCACGGCCCAGGTGCACGTGCCGGGACAGGGCGCCTGCTGGGAATGCCTGCACGATCAGGATATCCAGGGGCGCGACGACCGCCGACCCGCCGAAGTGACTCCGGAAAGCCTCGTACCGCAATTGCCCTGGCATCCGGTGAACGCCGTATCCGCGGTAATCACCGGCAGCCTGCTCGCGCATCTCGCCCTGGCCGTGCTGACCGGTGCGCCCCGTACCGAGCCGGGCTTCCAATACGGCCTGAACCTCGCGGTGCCCGGGGAACCGATCTATGAGCGTTTCCCACCGCGCCCGGATTGCCCGGTGTGCGGGGATGCGCGGTGACCGATCCGCGACAATCCGGCCCTCCCGCGACGAGCCGGGTTCTGCTGCACGAGCTGGCCATTCGGCCCGATCGTGGCGAATGGCTCGTCGGGCGGTTCGAGACGCGGGTTTTCGTCGCGCTCCCGGAAGCGGGGGTGGCGGCGATCGAGATTCTCGCGAGCGGAGCCAGTATCGCCGAGACCACCCGGCAACTGGCCGGGCAGCGGGGCACCGAGTTCGATGTCCTGGCTTTCGTCGCCGATTTGACGGAATTGGGCTTCGTGGCCGAACTCGACGGTTGCCCGGTGCCTTCCGCGCCGCCGCTACCCCCGACACTTCCACGCCTGCGACCCGAACACGTCCGCTACGCGCTACATCCGATACTGCCGGTGCTGCTCGCCTGCCTGGTAGTGGCGGCGGCAGTCACTCTGGTCCATATGCCGCAGACGCGGCCCGGTTTCCGAGATCTGCTGTGGAGTTCGCACGGCAGTC
This sequence comes from Nocardia sp. NPDC050193, assembly GCA_040674215.1. Taxonomy (GTDB): domain Bacteria; phylum Actinomycetota; class Actinomycetes; order Mycobacteriales; family Mycobacteriaceae; genus Nocardia. Next base: position 33,865 of record JBFARE010000045.1, read on the forward strand.
TCGTCCTCGTCACAGGGTTCGCCTTCGGTTGGTCGTTGCTCTTCCTGCACGAGTTGGCGCATTTCGCCACTGCCCGGGCCACAGGTGTCCGATCCCGCATCCAGCTGGGTACGCGGCTACAGTTCCTGGTCGCCGAAACCGATATCAGCGGTATAGAACTCGCTCCCCGCCGGTATCGGATCACGGCCTATCTCGCCGGGATCGCGGTGGACCTCGCGGTCGCTTCGACCGCGGTGCTGCTACAGACGGTGGTGACGGAGCACAGCCTCGCACATCGGCTCTTGGCCGCGGCGACGATTCTCGCGTTGCTACCGCTGTCGTTCCAGCTGATGGTGTTCATGCGCACCGACCTGTATTTCGTCCTCCAAGACCTCACCGCATGCCGTGATCTGTACGGAGACGGCCGCGCGTATGCGCGCTACCTCGGCAACCGGGTCCGGCACGCGGTAACCGGGCACTACTGGACCGCGGCCGATCCGAGCGTGGACCTACCGCATCACGAACGGCGCGCGGTCCGGGTGTACAGCGTCGCCCTGGTGCTCGGGACCGCACTGTGCCTCACCGTGGCGGTCACCTACACCGTGCCGGCCGATGTCACTCTCCTGATTCGCGCGGTCCAGGGAATTGCCGCGGCCCGGTCCGGTCCGAGCGTGCTGGACAGCGTAGTCGTCCTGGCGATACTGGGGTTCGGGCACACGCTCTGGGCAGTGACGTGGTGGCGGCGCCGCGACCGATCGACTGCTGCGGCCGTGAGCTGAGGGCGCCGCCCGCAGTATGGCCGCTGCAGGCGGGTCATCGGGCAGTGGTGACCGGACCAAACGACGACAGGTGGTATGCCGGGTCATCGGCGGGCAACTGCCCTCGGTTGTGCCCTAATGGTCGCCCGGACCGCGGCGTGGGCCCGGTCCTGCCTGCGTCCGGCTCCCGCGGGTTGTACCCTCGGCCAGTGTGAGCGTCGACATCACCGCATCGGCGGCATGGCAGAAATTGCGTGATCACTACGAGGCGATCGTCGCCCTACACCTGAGGGACCTGTTCGCCGAAGATCCACCGCGCGGCCGAGATCTCACGCTGGCCGCGGGTGAGCTGCGGATCGACTACAGCAAGCATCGCGTCACCCGGGAAACCCTGCAATTGCTGGTGGAACTGGCCCGGGAAGCAGGGGTGGAGACACAGCGCGACCGGATGCTGCGCGGCGAACACATCAACACCTCCGAGGACCGGGCGGTCGGACATACCGCGTTGCGGTTGCCGAAGGGCGGTTCGCTCACCATCGACGGTGAGGACGCGGTCGCCGCGGTCCACGAGGTGCTCGACCGGATGAGCGCCTTTGCCGACTCGGTGCGTTCGGGCGACTGGCGCGGCGCGACCGGGGAGCGGATCCGCACGGTGGTGAACATCGGAATCGGCGGTTCGGATCTCGGCCCCGTGATGGTGCACCAGGCGCTGCGCCACTACGCGGACGCCGGTATCGGTGCCCGGTTCGTCTCCAATGTGGACCCCGCCGACCTCGTGGCCACACTGGCGGATCTGGATCCGGCGACCACCCTGTTCATCGTCGCCTCCAAGACCTTCTCGACCCTGGAGACCCTGACCAACGCCACCGCTGCTCGACGCTGGCTGGTCGACGCCCTCGGCCCGGACGCCGTGGCGAAACACTTCGTCGCGGTGTCCACGCACGCCGGACGGGTCGCCGAGTTCGGTATCGACACCGACAATATGTTCGGCTTCTGGGATTGGGTCGGCGGCCGGTATTCGGTGGATTCGGCCATCGGACTATCGGTCATGGTGACGATCGGCCCGGCCCGGTTCGCCGAATTCCTCGCCGGTATGCACGATATGGACCGCCATTTCGCCACCGCGCCGCCGGCGGAGAACGCGCCGATCCTGCTGGCCCTGCTCGGCGTGTGGTACGCGAACTTCTTCGGCGCACAGTCGCGGGCGGTGCTGCCGTACTCCAACGATCTCGCCCGATTCCCGGCCTATCTGCAGCAGCTCACGATGGAGTCGAACGGTAAATCGGTACGCGCGGACGGTTCCCCGGTCACCACCACCACCGGCGAGATCTTCTGGGGCGAACCCGGCACCAACGGTCAGCATGCCTTCTACCAGCTCCTGCACCAGGGCACCCGGCTGATTCCTGCCGATTTCATCGGTTTCGCCCGGCCGACCGACGATCTGCCCACCCGCGACGGTACCGGCAGTATGCACGACATCCTGATGAGCAATCTGTTCGCGCAGACCAAGGTGCTGGCGTTCGGCAAGACAGCCGAGGAGATCGCCGCCGAGGGCACACCGCCGGAACTGGTACCACACAAGGTGATGCCCGGGAACCGGCCCAGCACCACCATCCTCGCGCCCCGGCTCACCCCCGCGGTGCTGGGCCAGCTGATCGCGCTGTACGAGCACCAGGTGTTCGTGGCGGGTGCGATCTGGGGAATCGACAGTTTCGACCAGTGGGGGGTGGAACTGGGCAAACAGCAGGCCCTGGCGCTGGCGCCACTGCTCACCGACCCGGAAGAGCCCGCGCCGCAGGACGATTCGTCCACCGATGCGCTGATCCGCTGGTACCGCGCCAACCGGTGACCCTCACCACGGCCGGACCGGCAGGTCCACCCGCGCGGCGGTGGCGGTGACCAGCCGGTGTAGCGCGGCCGTGCCGGCTATCCGTTCCGGGTAGAGACTCGCGACGGTCAGGATGTAGTCGTCCCGGAAACGGCACAGATAGCCGGACAACCGGGTGCGTGGCCGCCGCGCGTAGTCGAGTCCGGGATGAACGGCCCGGGTCGCGATACCGGTGCACTCGTGCGGTCCGAGGGCCGACAGCGCCGGCGGGATCGGGCCGATATTCGAGCACAGGATGTCGCGTTCTCCCGCGCCCCGGGACAGCAGATGGGCAACCTTGTCGGGCACCAGGTACAGGAACTCCTCCGGTAGCCCCCCGGGGCTGGTCATCCGCCGCTCGTAGGCCGACCGGCTCTTCGCCCGGATCTCGGCCGGACCGTCCGCCGGGTTCACTGCGATCTCGGTCACCGCCAGATCGTTGTCGATCCGGGGTTCGTCGCGGGTGTCCACGGGCAGGCTCGCCGCGATCTCGGCGCCGGGAAAACCCGCGGTCCACAGCGTGTTCGCGACGAGCCAGATGAACAGACTGTTGGCTGTGCCTCCGTGTTCCGTGGCGACCGCCGCCCAGTCCGCGGCCGGGCAGCGGAAGATCAGCGCGGGTTCGTTCAGCACGGTGTGCGCGGAGGTTTCGGCAGGTCCGGGCAGGGTGGCGGATGTGGGCAGCTCGGTCGGCGCGGATATGCCGGCAGGTTCGCGCGTATCGGCAAGCCCGGGCATGTCGGCAGACCCGGGCGGATACGCGGGCTCGGGTTCCGGTGCACGCGCAGAGCATTCGGCACGCCGTTCGGCACGGGGGGATCGGTCGCCGGACGCGAAGTGTGGAGATGTCGACAGCGGCCCCGGCAGGGCAATGGGGCGGTCCGGTGCGTTCGTGGGGCCGGGGGTGCCTCCGGCGCCGGTCACTACCCGCGGACGTCCGGCAGCCGATCTGCCGGTCCCCGCCCCTCGGGTGCCGCGCGGTATCCGGGCCGCGGCGGCACGCACACCACCGAGCCCCACCGTCGCCCAGACACGCGCCGCATCGAGCCAGTCCGAATCCGAACCACTCCCGGCGTCGCCGCCCGGTGCCCCTCCCGCCTGGGGCCGCGCAATGTCCACGGCATGACCCGAATCCACCGCCTCGAGCGCTTGTCCCACCGCGAGGATCAGTCCCCGGGCGTCGGCGAGCACATGGGAGCAGGTGAGGGCCACGATCGTGCCGCCGTCGGTGAGCGGCGCCACCGACAGCCGCCAGCCCGGGCCGTGTTCGGGATCCAGGTCGGCACCACATGTGTCGGCCCAGTGTGGGATCTGGGCGGGCGCGAGCGCCGTACGGTGCCGGTCGAGCCGATGAGCGCGCTCGTTGCGCTGCCACCGCGCCCGAGCGCCCGGCACCCGGGGACGCACCACCCGGCGGGCGAGCGGTCCGCTGCGCAACGCACCGTGCAGTCGTGCGAGTACCCCGGGGTCCACCGCCCCCGCGGTGCGCCACAGGCCCTGGAGCGCGATCGGGGTGCCGAGCCCGTGATGGGTGCGCAGGAAGATTTCGTCGACAACGCTCAATCGGCGCATTCGCACAGGTTAACCGTTGTTTCCAGAACACCAGCGTCCGCACCTGCTGCCGGGCGATCCCGCCCGGGCCGGCGCGTGAGCGGTCCGATCGCCACCCTCGTTCACGATGACCGGGTGAGAGCAGCCGTGCGCCGCGGGGATGGCGTCGGCGATGTGGGAATCTCCGGCGACCGGCGGGTGGGTGCTCTCGTCCACGAAGCGGAAGAGCGGGCACCGCCGATACCGACCGGTCCCGATCCCCCGGAGGTCCGCAGTGTGACATGGGACGCATAATCGATGGATGCTCACGCACGAGGTTTTCAACCAGGTCCCGCCGATCACGCCGTTCGAGGTCTCGCGGGACCCGGCGCTGCTGGCCGGTCTGCACCGGGAGGGCGCCGGGTGGGCGGAGGCGGAAGTGCGCGAACTCGGCACGCTCGCCGGTACCGAGCGAGTCCAGGAGTGGGGCCGGCTCGCCAACGAGTATCCGCCCGTCCTGCACACCCACGACCGCTACGGCAACCGCGTCGACGAAGTGGAATTCCATCCGCACTGGCACGATCTGATGACGGTGGCGGTCGAACACGGCCTGCACGCCGCCCCGTGGGCCGACGACCGGACCGGCGCCCATGTGGCGCGGGCCGCCAAGTTCTACGTCTGGGGCGCGGCCGACGCCGGGCACATGTGTCCCGTCTCGATGACCTACGCCGCGATTCCGGCACTCCGGCACAACCCGGAACTGGCGGCGCGGTACGAACCGCTGCTCACCGCCCGCGCCTACGACTTCGGATTGCGCGAGCCGTCCACCAAGGCAGGGCTCATCGCCGGTATGTCGATGACGGAGAAACAGGGCGGTTCCGATGTCCGGGCCAACACCACCACCGCGACCCCGCAACCCGACGGCACATATCGGCTCGTCGGGCACAAATGGTTCACCTCGGCACCGATGTCGGATATGTTCCTCACCCTGGCCCAGGCGCCGGGCGGGCTGTCGTGTTTCCTGCTACCGCGGGTGCTGCCCGACGGCTCCCGCAACCCGATCCGGCTGCAGCGGCTCAAGGACAAACTGGGCAACAAATCGAACGCGTCCTCGGAGATCGAATACGAGAACGCGATCGGCTGGCCGGTCGGCGCGGAGGGCGCCGGGGTGAAGACCATCATCGAGATGGTCAATATGACCCGTCTCGACTGTGTGATCGGGTCCGCGGTCGGGATGCGCACGGCGGCCGTACGGGCGGTGCACCATGCCCGCCATCGCAAGGCGTTCGGTGCCGCGCTGGTCGACCAGCCCGCGATGCGCAATGTCCTCGCCGATCTGGTGCTCGAATCCGAGGCTGCCACCACGGTCATGCTGCGGCTGGCCGGGGCCACCGATCGCGCCGCCGCGGACCCCGGCGAAGCCGCGCTGCGCCGGATCGCGCTCGCGGTGACCAAGTACTGGGTATGCAAACGCGCGGCCGCGCACGCCGCCGAGGCCCTGGAGTGTTTCGGCGGAAACGGCTACGTCGAGGAATCCGGGATGCCGCGGCTGTACCGGGAGGCGCCGCTCATGTCGATCTGGGAGGGGTCGGGCAATGTGGCCGCGCTCGACGCCCTACGCGCGATGGGCACCCAGCCCGAGACCGTGGAGGCGTACTTCGCCGAGGTGTCCCGGGCGCGCGGCGAGAACCCGCATCTGGACCACGCGATCGACCTGGTCGGCAAGGAGCTGGCCGATCGCAGCGATATCGAGTACCGGGCGCGCCGGATCGTCGAGCTGATGGCGCTGGTCCTACAGGGCGCCCAGCTGGTCCGGCACGGCCACCGCGCGGTCGCCGACGCCTTCTGCGCGTCCCGGCTGGGTGCGGACTGGGGTGCCGCGTTCGGGACCCTGCCCACGGGCGTGGATACGACGGCGATCATCGAACGGGCGTTCGCCTGAGCGGGGTCAGCCGGCCGGAAGCACCTTTTCGAGGAAGGTGAGGGTGCGGTCGATGCCGCCGTTCTCCTCCAGGTCTTCGTGGCCGGCCTCGAGTATCTGGACCACGTGCTGCGTGCCGTTCAGGGCGAACTGTCCCATCAGCGCGAGGGTCAGCGGTAGCGGGACGACGGTGTCGTAGGTGCCGTGGACCACCAGGATCGGATCCTGGTAGCCGCTGATCGGCACGCTCATGTAGTCGCGCGCGACCGACGCGAAATCCGGATCGTCGAGGGGCCGCGATACCAGGGATCCGATCTCCGTGGTGTACAGCATGGCCTCGGCCTGTGCACTGCAGCCGGCGCTGATCCCGGCGATGAACTTACGGCCCTGCGGGGTCAGGAAGTCGCGGACCTCGGGGCCCAGCCGGGCGCCGACCATACCGGCGAGCACCATGGGCGCGGACCGGCCCACATACCCGGGCAGCTCGGGCTGATCCGGGCGCGAACGCAGGAACATGCTCTCCAGATTGCTGACCGGGGCCAGGGCGGCGGTCCCGCGGAAGTCGAGTTCGGGGGCGTACTCGGGGGCGAGCCGGCCGGTGCCGAGCGCGGCATGCCCGCCCTGCGACCACCCGGCCACCGCCCAGCTCGGGGCGAGGCCGGGGAAGGCGGAGCGGGCGGCGCGCACCGCGTCGATGGTGGCGGTGGCCTCGCTCGTGGTGTGCAGATACGGATGCGGACCGGGCGAATTGGGGCTCAGCCCGATGTAGTCGGGGGCGACGACGGCGTATCCGGCGTCGTTGAAGCGCGCCACGGTCGGGCCGGTGTCCTCTTCGAGTTTGTCCGAACCGGTGAGACCGCAGTTCTGCGCGAGCCCGGAGGTGCCGTGATCCCAGGCGACCATCCGCCGGCCCCCTGCCGGGGCCGGCCCCTCGGGTATCCGCACCAGCGCGGCAGCGGGGATCAGCTCACCGCCGGGACCCGTGGTCACGTATTCGATACGCCGCACACCGTCGAGCCCGGCCCATGGCCGGTCGAGCGGCTCGGCCGAGAGCAGACGCCCCGGATACCAGGCCGACTGCGCCCGCGCGACGACCCCCGGCAGTCCGGCACACAGCGCCGCAACCAGTGTCAGTACCCCCGCGAGTGCCCGGGCATAGCGGACCATTGCTCTGCGCTCTCCTCTGTCGTGCGGCAAACCATCGTCCATGGTGGCAGCGGTCGGGGATCTGCGCCCGTCCGGCGGCCGCGAGCCGGCACCGGTGACGCTCAACGAGTCGGGGGGGCGATCTGCCAGTGCTGCTCCAGGGCACCGGCTATATCGGGCAGCACGGTGACCGGAATCTGTTTATGGCGCAACATGTTTCGTATCTCGTTGACCTGTTCGCGCTTACGCAGCTCGTAGGCTCCCGAGACCGGCCCGCGGACCGGAGGAATCGATAGCAGCACGAGTTCACTGTGCAATTCCTCACCTCCGGTCAGATCCAGTGCGAGCGACCAGCGCGCGTCTTCGTCGAGGCCGAAACGGCCGGCCACCACCCGCTCCCAATCGATACTTGTCGCCGACCACGGCGTCCGCCGATGGATCGCCTGTTCGGTGAGGATCACCGTGTCCCGGGTGAACAGCGCGAACAGCGCGGCGACGGCCACAATCGCGCCGAGGACGATCCCGGTGAACACCCGGGCGGGCCCGAACAGCAGCACCGTGGGAACGGTCACCGCCGCCACCACCACGATCCCGGCCAGGCTGTAACCCAGCACCCGACCGGTGGGCACGACACCAGCGTGCACCCTCTGCATACCGACTCCGTTCACCCCGCGAACTGGTGCTGGCCACACGGTACCGGACGATCGACGGTGGCTCCGCCGACGCTGGTCACCCGCTCAGAACAACGCGACGGCGGCCTCGGCCGAATACACATGGAAGGTCATGCTCTGCTGGAAATAGAGCTGGACCGTTTCGGCATCGTGGGCCAGATAGCCGATGGACAGATCCTGGCCCACCGTGAGATCGAAGTCACCGCCACGAGTGGTGAGCACGAACGCCCCGTCGATGGCCGGCGCCCAGATGATCTCCCCGTCGGGAACCAGGCGTTCCAGATGAGTACGCAGCGGATGACCGTGGTTGGAGGTCTCGCTCACCTTCGTGTACAGATCGGCGCTCAGCAACACCGAATACGGCCCGTCGACACCGGCCAGCCGCAACTGACTCACCGCCAGGGCGATCACCTCGGGCACCCCGAACACATCCTCGGGCAGCGCGATCGACCGGTTCGACGAGGCGGCACGGACACCGGTGATACCGGCCGCCTCGTAACCCTCGAAGACGGCCCGGTCCTCGGCAAAGGCGATATTGCGGGCGGCGTCCTTCACCGGGTCCAGGTCGGTGTCCTGCGCGCCGCGCTCGACATTGTCGAGTTCCTCGCGCGCGAGCGTGAACGGCACCCGCAACTCGACCAGCGGCGCCACCACCCGCTGCCGCGCCTGCACCCCGTCGTGCGGGGCGTCGATCGGCGTCGTATGACCGAGCCCGCGAGCCGAATAGTCCGTCCCATGCGGACCGGACAGGTCGACTACGCGGCGGCCGGCATTGTGCCGTTTGAAGGTCCGCGTGGCCTCCTCCTCGATAACGGCCCAGGCCGCGTCGGTGATCGGCGCGAGTTCGCGATGCAGGTTATTCATACGGTGCTGCTCCTTTTCAACGTGCCGATACCGAGGGAACCGTCGGCGGCCGGCGGCGGGCCCGGATCTGCCGCCGCGGTTTCCTCCGGCGGGTCGGGCAGATCGTCGAAGAAATCCTGGGGCGGAACGAAGAACAGGGTGCCGGTGACCGCGGTGGAGAAATCCAGGATCCGATCGTGGGTGGCTTCGTCGGTCCCGAGGAACATCCGCTCCAGCATGATCTCGGTGGTCCGGGGAGTCGCCGAATAGCCGACGAAATAGGTGCCGAACTCACCGTCGCGGACACTGCCGAACGGCATATTCGCGCGCAGAATCTCCCGTTCGGTGCCGTCGGGCTCGATCACCTGGTTCACCGCGATATGCGAGTCCGGGGGTTTCACCTCGTCGTCGAATTCGAAATCCTCGAGTTTGGTGCGGCCGATCACCCGTTCCTGCTCCTGCACCGGCAGCGCCCGCCAGGCGGTCAGATCATGCAGGTACTTCTGCACGATCACATAGCTGCCGCCGGTGAAATCCGGGTCACCGGCACCGATCAGCGCGGCCCGGCCGGCGGGTGTATCCGGCAGGCCGCCCTCCGGGTTCTCGGTGCCGTCGACGAAACCGAGCAGGTCACGTTGTTCGAAGTAGCGGAAGCCGACCGTTTCGTCGACGATCGTGCCGACACCGGCCAACCGGTCGCCGATCGCCATGGCCAGTTCGAAACAGGCATCGTGCACTTGGGCGCGGATGTGGAAGAGCAGATCACCCGGTGTGGCGGGAGCCCGGTGCAGCGGCCCCGCGTACCCGGGGAACTCATGCAGTTCGGCCGGGCGGGGCCCGCCGAACAGCCGGTCCCAGGCAGTGGAGCCGACCCCGGTGATACAACCGAGCCCGGCGCCCGGCAACCGGAACCCGATGGACCGGCGCAGACCGGGCAACTCGGCGAGCAGATCCCGTGCCGCCGCCTCACCACCGGGGTCGATGGTGGCGACCAGGAAGTACGCGGCCGGGGTGAGTGGTTCGAGAATCGGCTGCGGCTGCCCCATAGCCGATCACATTACCGGCGCAAGACCGGCAAGCGGGTGACCCGGGCTGCCTACTTGGCGACCGTCAGCAGAAAGGCCACGTCATCGATGGCCTGCACACTGTGCCGGGCCTTCGGCACCACCAGCAGGTCCCCGGCCGATCCCTTCCACTCGTTGTCCCCACTGTGCAGCGTGAGCGTGCCGGAGAGGACGAGCAGGGTGGCCTCACCGTTGTTGTCGTGTTCGGCCAGACCCTGGCCGGCGCACAACCCCACCACGGTCTGGCGTAGCGAATTCGCGTGACCGCCGTAGATGGTCTGCGAACTGCGGCCACTGGTCACGGTCGCGGCCAGCTTGAGTTGCTGCCGGGCCACCGCTGTCAGCGATTTCTTGTCCATGGACAGCCTTTCGCCTCCGCATACCCACGACCGGGCTGTGATCGCGGGACGTACAGCCGAGTATGCCCGACCCGGCTCCACCGTTCCGGTGTTTTCCGAGGCTCGCGCCGGTATCGCCCACCGGCGCGCGGGGCGCCGGCGGTCAGTCGCGGGTGAAACGCCGGATCCGGTAACGCAGCCCGCCCGTGGATTCGAGCCAGGTCGCCGGATCGGCCGACGACCATTCCGGCCCCAGGGCCGGGGCGTACGCGTCCCCGTCCACCTCGGTGTCGACCTCGGTGATCAGCAGTTCGCCGGCATACGGCAGCGCCAGCCGGTAGATTTCGCCGCCGCCGATCACCCAGGTCGTCGCGGGCGCCGCGAGAGCCAGCGCGGCCTCGACCGACGCGGCCGCCTCCGCCCCGGCCGCCGACCACCCGGGCTGCCGGGTCACGACGATATTGCGCCGCCCCGGCAGCGGCCGGAACCGGGCGGGCAACGAATCCCAGGTGCGGCGGCCCATGACCACCGGATGACCAGCGGTGGTCTCTTTGAACCGGGCCATATCCTCGGGCACCCGCCACGGGATGGTGTTGTCCGCCCCGATCACCCCGTCGGAGGTCTGCGCCCAGATCAGGCCGATCACGCGCGCGGAGTCGGTCGCGGTCACACCGCCACCGGCGCTTTGATCCCCGGATGGTGCCGGTAGTCGTGCACCCGCACGTCCTCGTACCGGTAGTCGAACAGCGAGGCGGCGGGTTCGAGCTCGAGTACCGGAAACGGGTACGGCGTGCGGGTCAGCTGCTCGGTCACCTGCTCGCGGTGGTTGTCGTAGATATGGCAGTCACCGCCGGTCCAGATGAAATCCCCGGGCGCGAGCCCGGCCTGCTGGGCGACCATCACGGTGAGCAGCGCATAGCTCGCGATATTGAACGGCACCCCGAGGAAGAGGTCGGCGCTGCGCTGGTACAGCTGGCAGGACAATCGGCCCTCGGCCACATAGAACTGGAACAGTGCATGGCACGGCGCCAGCGCCATCCGGTCCAGCTCGGCCACATTCCAGGCCGAGACGAGCATCCGCCGGGAGTCGGGGTCGGTGCGCAACGTGTGCAGCACCTGGGTGATCTGATCGATGTGACGGCCGTCGGGAGCCGGCCAGGAACGCCACTGCACCCCGTACACCGGGCCGAGCTCGCCCTCGGCATCGGCCCATTCGTCCCAGATGCCGACCCCGTGCTCCTGCAACCACCGCACATTGGAGTCGCCGCGCAGGAACCACAGCAGTTCGTACACGATCGATTTGAGATGCACCTTCTTGGTGGTGATCAAGGGGAAGCCGGCGGACAGGTCGTACCGCAGTTGGTGCCCGAACACACTGCGGGTGCCGGTTCCGGTGCGATCCGCCTTGGCGGTCCCCGTCTCCATGACAAGCCGGAGCAGATCTTCGTATTGGGTGTCCGGAGCGTGTCGCGGGTCCGGGACCTGACTCTTCGCTGGGCTGACCACGGGCCGAGCTTACTTCGCGGCCGGTAGGTCGTGCCGCCCCAGGGCACACCCACTGCGCCACCGACGGTGGTGACGCCCGGACGGACGGCGGGGGTCGATCACTCCCTGCCGTCGACGGTGTCCGGTTCCGCCGATGCCGGGGCGGCGCGGCTCCGGCACCCGGCACCCGGCCCGGCTGCCGACCTGCCAAGCTGACCCCATGCGCACGCTATATGTGATCGGTATCGGTGCCGGCGACCCCGACCAGGTGACGATGCAGGCGATCAAGGCCCTCCGGGAGGTCGATGTCTACTTCGTCATCGGCAAGGGCGTCGAGAAACAGGAACTCGTGGCGGTGCGCACCGCGATCCTCGCCGAACACGCCGAGCGCCCCTACCGGGTCGTGGAGATCCCCGATCCGCCCCGGGACCGGGACCCCGCGGACTACCGCGGCACGGTGCTGGACTGGCACGAACGGCGTTCGCTGCTGCTGGAGGAGGCGTTCGCGGCGCACGACGGGGTCGGCGCGATCCTGGTCTGGGGTGATCCCGCGCTCTACGACTCCACCCTGCGCATGGTGGAACGGGTGCTGGCCCGGGGCACGCTGGACTTCGAGTACACCGTGATCCCGGGGGTCACCAGTGTCCACGCCCTCGCGGCCCGGCACCGGACCGTGCTGCACCGGATCGGCGAACCGGTACACATCACCACCGGGCGCCGCCTGCGCGAGGAAGGGCTGGGCGCCGGATCGACGGTGGTCATGCTCGATGCCGACTGCGCGTTCACCACCGTCCCCGACGACACGTTCATCTGGTGGGGTGCCTATCTGGGAATGCCCGACGAAGCCCTGGTCGCCGGCCGGGTCGGCGCGGTCGCCGGCGATATCGTGCGGCGGCGCACGCAGTTGCGCGAACGCAAGGGCTGGATCATGGACATCTATCTGCTGCGCCCCGCCGAATGACCAGATGATGGACGCCGGGGTCGTAGCATGGTCGGCATGACCGAACAGGACATACTCGGGCGGATCTCCGATCTCGTCGACCACGAGCACGACCTGCGGTCCCGGGCCTCGCGCGGGGAACTCGATCCCGACGTGGAGCGACGGCGACTGGCCGAGTTGGAGGTCATGCTCGATCAGTGCTGGGATCTGCTGCGACAGCGGCGCGCCCGGATCGATCGGGACGAGCCACCGGACGAGGCCCAGCCGCGATCGGCGGGACAGGTCGAGGGCTACCTACAGTAATGGAGCCCTGATGCCCGGCAGCGACAGCGGCCCCACTGCGGACAGTGGGGCCGCCGAATACGATGTCATCGTCCTCGGCGGCGGTCCGGCCGGTGAGAACGCGGCCGCCTACGCCATCGCCGGCAGCGACCGTACCGCGGCGATCGTCGAACCGGAGAAGCTCGGTGGCGAATGCTCGTACTGGGCCTGTATCCCGAGTAAGGCACTGCTGCGCCCGGGTCATGTGCTGGGGGCCGCGCTGGGCATGCCCGGTATCGAGGCCGAAGGACCCGATACCGCCGAAGTGCTGCGCCGACGCGACGAATTCGTACACGCCCACAACGGCGACCACGACGATTCGAGTCAGGTCGAGTGGGCGGCCCAGCAGGGTATCGAGGTGATCCGCGGCGCCGGCCGGCTCGACGGGGAGCGCCGGGTGCGGGTCGGCGACCGGGTACTGCGCGCCCGCTCGGCGGTGGTGCTGGCCACCGGGACGCACGCGGCCGTCCCGGACGTCCCAGGCCTGCGCGAGGCCCTGCCCTGGACCTCCCGCGACGCCACGAACCTGCACGAGATCCCGAAACGCGTGATCGTGATCGGCGGCGGCGTGGTGGCCTGTGAGGCCACCACCTGGCTCTCGGCGCTCGGCGCGGAGGTGATCGTATTGATCCGCGGGGACCGGCTGCTCACCGGCGTGGAACCGTTCGCCGGGGAGTACGTCGCCTCCGCGCTCACCGCGCAGGGAGTGCAGATCCGATTCGGAACCAGGCCGCTGCGGGTGACCCGCCCGGCGGCCGTCGACCACGGCGAGGGCCGGATACACGGCGGCGCCGTCACGGTGCACGCCGAAGGCCCGGACGGGGAGACCACGCTGGTCGCCGACGAGATCGTGGTGGCGGCGGGGCGGGTGCCCAACACCGACAACATCGGCTTGGAAACAGTGGGCCTACCCGGCGGGTACGTCGCGGTCGACGATCAGCTGACGGTGTCCGGCGTATCCGGGGAATGGCTGTACGCGGTCGGCGATATCAACCATCGCGCCGCGCTCACCCATATGGGCAAATACCAGGGCCGGGTGTGCGGGGACGTCATCTCCGCACGTGCCGCGGGCCGGTCGCTGACCGGCCCGCGCTATCGGGCCGCCGCCGACCACCACGCGGTACCGCAGGTGGTGTTCACCGACCCCGAGGTCGCCGCCGTCGGGCTCACCGCCGCCGCGGCCCGGAAAGCCGGCCACGAGATCCGCACCGTGGAACTGGATATCGCGGTCGCCGGTTCGGCGCTGGCCCGCGACGACTACACCGGACGCGCCGCGCTGGTGATCGACACCGTCACCGACACGGTGCTCGGGGCCACCTTCGTGGGCCCCGATGTCGGCGAACAGTTGCACGCCGCGACCATCGCGGTGGCCGGGCGCGTCCCACTGGACGCGCTGTGGCACGCGGTGCCCGCTTTCCCGGCGATCAGCGAATTCTGGTTACGACTGTTGGAGACCGACCGCTCGTCGTTACGATCGGCAGTATGAGCGAGTCAGCCCCGGAGGCGGCAGCGGAGCGTAACCACGGAGGGCCCTCGTGCCCGGTGGACGCGTGAGCGTTACCGAACAGATCACGACCACCGACGGTGTGGTCCGCGGTCGCCGCGGCCGGCGCGTGATGTACTGGCGGTCGCTGCCGTACGCCGCGCCGCCCGTGGGTGACCTGCGGTTCCGTTCACCTCAGCCGGTGCAGCCGTGGACCGATGTCCGCGACGCGACCTATTTCCGCGCCGCCGGTATCCAGTCGACCTTCGGGGTGCGGCTGGGTCCGCGCAAGCTGCAGGAGATGAGCGAGGATTCGCTGACACTGAATGTCGTGGCTCCCGCCACCGCGTCGGTGCGGCCGCGTCCGGTGATGGTGTTCATCCACGGCGGCGGCTACCTCTTCGGCACTTCGGCGCTGCGCCTCTACTCCGGCGTCCAGCTGGCGGCCGACGGGGATGTGCTCGTGGTGTCGATCAACTATCGGCTCGGCGCGTTCGGATACGCCGATTTCAGCGAGTTCTCCACACCGGACGCCCCCTACGACTCCAATCTCGGACTACGCGATCAGATCGCGGCCCTGCGCTGGGTCCGGGCCAATATCGCCGAATTCGGCGGTGACCCGGACAATGTGACGATCTTCGGCGAGTCCGCCGGCGCGCACGCGGTTTTGAGCCTGCTGGCGACTCCCTCGGCGGAGGGCCTCTTCCACCGGGGTATCGCGCAGAGCCCACCCGCGGACTGGGGGTTGACGGTCGCCGAATCGCGGGAATTCGCGCGCCGCGTCCTCGACCGGCTCGGTATCGCCCCAGAGGACGCGAATCACGCGTTACGTGCCGCCGACCCGCACGATATCCGCCGCGCGTTCAACCGGGCGTCGAATGCGGCGATGGCGGAGTGCCCGGGCTTCTTCCCGGCTGCGCCGGTGGCCGACGGCGAATTGTTGCCGCGCACGCCGGTCGACGCCTTCACCGAGGGCCACAGCCACCGGATCCCGCTGATCCTCGGCACCTGCCGGAACGAGGGCGCCCTGTTCAACCGCTTCACCGATACGCTGCCCACCCGCCCGGAACGCCTCAAGAAGGCACTCGCGGCCGCCGGACCCGACCTCTACCCCCGGGTGTTCTCCACCTATCCGGGCTTCCCGGCCGAACAGGCCGCGATCCGCGCGGGCGGCGACTACTTCTTCTGGCGGCCCTCGGTGGCGGTGGCGGAGGGACACAGCCGCCACTCCCCCACCTACTTCTATCGCTACGATTTCGCGCCCCGGCTCTTCCAGCTCTACAAACTTGGCGCCACACACGCGACCGATCTGCTGCCCACCTTCGGCACGGTCTACGAACCGTGGAGCCGGGCCCTCACTGCCGGCGGCAGCCGTCGCGGTCTGCTCGCGGTCACCCGCCAGGTCCAGCACAACTGGCTACATTTCGCTCGCACCGGCGAACCGCTGCCCTCCTGGCCGCGCTACACCGAACAGGAACGCAGCACGCTCATCATCGACGCGCCGGGCCGGGTGGACAACGACCCGGACAGCGACCGGCGCAAATTGTGGGCGGGCGTCCGCGCACCGCAGCTGGTCCCGGCCGGGGTCGGGGCGGCTCTTCCGGCCACCGACGCGGACACCGGCCCCGAAACCGAGCCCGAGGGCGACGGAACGCTGCTCGACACGATCGCCGCCGAACACCCGGTCGCCGCGACCGTTGCCGATGCGGCCGCGCAAATCGTGGACGAAGTCTCCGGCAGCACGGACGATGCGGCACCGGAAGACACGGATCCCGATTCGAAGCGGACCGGCTGAATCGACTGTCCGCTCGGCAGCTTCCGTACGGCTCCGGGTGAAAGACGAAAGCGGCCTCCGGTACGGCTTATTTGAGCAGGCGTGACATCCGGCGGTCGGCAAGGATCTTGCCGCCGGTCTGGCAGGTGGGGCAGTACTGGAACGAGCGATCGGTGAAAGCGACCTCGCGGACCGTGTCCCCGCACACCGGACAGGGCAGGCCGGTGCGGGCATGCACCCGCATACCGGAACGCTTCTCGCCCTTGAGCCGGGCGGCGTCCTGCCCGACCGACCGCGCCACGGCATCCGCCAGCACCGTGCGCATCGCCGCGTACAGGTCGGCGACCTTCGCCGCCGGCAGCGTCTTGGCCGTGGCGAACGGCGAGATCTTGGCGGTGTGCAGGATCTCGTCGGAGTAAGCGTTGCCGATGCCGGCGAGCACGGTCTGATCGACCAGTACATTCTTGATCCGCCCCGGCGCGGCGGCCAGCAGCTCGGCGAACTGCGGCTCGGTGACCGCGAGCGCGTCGGGCCCGAGCCGGGCGATTCCCGGAACCTGCGCCGGGTCGTTCACGATATAGACCGCGAGGCGCTTCTTGGTACCCGCCTCGGTGAGGTCGAAGGCCGGGGTGGCGCCCTCGGGTGTGAAGAAGTGCACCCGCAGCGCGAGCGGACCGCGACCCGGCTTGGGCGGGCTCGCGCTCGGGTTGTCGGTCCAGCGCAGCCAGCCCGCCCGGGACAGATGGCTGATCAGCCACAGACCCCCGCAATCCATCCCGAGGAACTTCCCCCACCGCCCGGCGCCGGTCACATCCCGCCCCGACAGCGCCGTCACCGGCGGATCGAAGGTTTTGATCGCGCTCAACGCCGCGATATCGATCCGCCCCACCACCGCGCCGACCGCGTGCTCCCGCAGGAACTGCGCCAGCGCCTCCACTTCCGGTAGTTCGGGCACGGCCTCAGGCTACCGGGGGCCACCGACATCCGTGCGGTCCAAACGCCGGGTGATTCCGGTCGTCGTCACGGCCAGCAGTGTGCCGATCACCACCAGGTCGAAGGCCATCTGCACCGTGGTCGCCACCCGAGCGGCCTGCCCGACCGGGTGCACATCGCCGAAACCGACGGTGCCCAGCGTCGCGACCGTGTAGTAGAGCGCGTCGTTGCGGGTGCGCAACTCGGCGAACTGGCCGGGCCGGCGGAGTTCGAGGACGTAGTAGAACAGTGCGAAGAACACCACGACAAGGGTGATCAGGAATAGCAACCCGTCGACGCGGCGGCCTGTCTCGTCGCTCGCGGCCAGGAACTGACCGATCCGGCGATAGGCCAGCCAGCACAGACCGGCCACCCCGGCGACGAAAGCCACCAGCGTGACCACCCGCGTGGGCCAGAAGCCGGGGAGTGCCAGTCCGACCGGCACGAAGTAGTAGAACAGCAGCGCGGACAGCACCGTGCCCGCGTTCCGCCACAGATGCGCGCGGCCGCCGATACGTCGAAAACCCATGCGGTCATGATCTGCCCCCGCGGCCGGGTCCACGGCCGGGCGCGCCGGGCCGCACACCGATTCCGTCGCTCATCTCCCGCATGCCGAGCAGCCGCCCGCGGAATGCCTCACCCGTTCGCGGGAGCTGCTGGGGCGCATCGCGGGGGCCGCTTTTCCCGAGACGTTCTCCGATCGGGACGCGCTGCTGATCGGCACCGGACGCCGCGCCGCCACAGCCGAGGAGAACACCGCCTTGGGCGAACTGTCAGCGAGACTCCCGCTGGTCATCGGTTGAAGGACCGCGGCGCGGTCGGCTGCCCCGTACAAGAGGCCGCCGACCGCGCCGCCGACCCGGCGTACCGGACTCAGTCTCCTTCGCCGGCCGTCCCCCGGAGCCGGGCCAGCAGCCGTGGCGCGACCACCGCGAACGATTCCGCCGTCGTCATCTCGTCGTGTGTCACCGGCACCGCGTATTCGACAATTTCCCCGGCCACATACGGCAACCAGTCCTCCGCCCGCGGGCCGGCCTGCGGCGCACCCGGGGTAGGTACCTCGGCACGGAAGAAATCGATGACACCCCGGTAGGTCCGGGGCCGGTGTTCGGCGATCAGTTCCGCCGATCGTGCCGCGGTGCGGTACACCCCGCGCAACCGTTCCACCGGCAAGGTCAGCAATTCCGGCGGGATCAGCCGGTGCAGTCGTTCCAGTTCGGCGTCGTCGAGTTCGCCGACCTCCCGGTCCGTCCCCGGTTCCTCGGTCATGATGCCCTGTTCCACCAGTGCGGCACGGAGCAGCGTTTCGAATAACCCCGGATCGACGGCCGGATGGCTGTCGAGCAGGGCCAGCATCTCGACCTGCTCCCCCGCCGCCTGCAATTCGGTGGCGACGGCGTGGGCCAGTACACCGCCCAGGGACCAGCCGAGCAGGCGATACGGACCGTCGGGCTGGATCCGCCGGATCTCCGCCAGATACCGGGCCGCGATCTCCGCCAGCGAGTCCGGTGCGTAACCGGGTTCGGTGTAGGCGGGCGACTGGAGGCCGTAGATCGGCTGATCGTCCGGCAGCAGTCCGGTCAGCGCGGCGAAACTCCACGCCAGCCCGTCGCGGGCATGGACGGCGAAGATCGGGGTCGCCGTACCGGTCTCCCGGATGGGTAGCACCACCCGCAATGCCGCCTCGGACAGTTCCGCCGCGGCACCCGGTTCGCCGATCCGGGCGGCGAGCCCGGCGACCGTCGCCTCGGTGAACATCCACTGCACACTGATCTCGGCACCGGTGACCGCACCCAGCCGGGCCGCCACCTTGGTCGCGAGCAGCGAGTTACCACCGAGGGCGAAGAACGAATCGTCCACACCCACCCGGTCCACGCCCAGAACTTCGGCGAAGACTTCGGCCACGGTCTGTTCCAGCGGGGTGCGCGGGGCGCGGTAGCCGGCATCGGCCGCGAACACCGGTTCGGGCAATGCGTTGCGGTCCAGCTTCCCGGCGGGGGTCAGCGGGATCTCGTCGATCACCGTGATCGAAGACGGCACCATATAGCCCGGCAGCCGCTCCTCGAGATGCGCGCGCACGCCCGCCGTATCGACGGAGATCCCCGGCGCGGCCACCACATACGACACCAGCGATACCACGCCGGCCGGGTTGCGGTGTCCGACCGTGACCGCGAAGTCGACACCGTCGGACGAGGTCAGCGCGGAGTCGATCTCGCCGAGTTCGATACGGAAACCGCGGATCTTGACCTGGAAATCGTTGCGGCCCACATACTCCACCGCAGGATCCCCGGCGCCGTCGCGCCGCCAGCGCACGATGTCACCCGTACGGTACAACCGCGACCCCGGCGCACCGAACGGGTCGGCGACGAAACGCTGCGCCGTCAGACCCGCTCGCGCGTGATAGCCGCGCGCCAGCTGGATACCACCGACATACAGCTCACCCGCCACACCCTCGGGGACCGGGTTCAACCGATCGTCCAGGACCAGCGCGCGCATACCCCGCACCGGACCGCCGATCGTCACCGGATCGCCCGGCAGCAGCGCGCCACTGATACTCGTGGCGACCGTCGCCTCGGTCGGACCGTAGGCGTTGTGTAGCCGGCGCTCGACCCCGCCGTCGCGGACCGTGGACCATTTCGCCACCAGATCCGCCGAGACGGCCTCGCCACCGGCGATGATCACCCGCATACCCGCCAGATCGGCCGGGTCCAGCGAGGCCAGCACCGACGGCGTGATCAATCCGACCGTCACCCGCTCCCGGGCGATCAGCTCGCCCAGTTCGGCTCCGCCGTAGGTCCCCGGCGGTACCACCACCAGCGCACCCGCGGAACCCACCGCCAGCAGCAGTTCCAGGATCGAGGCGTCGAAACTCGGGGACGCGAACGCCAGCGCCCGCGAATGCCGATTGAGTCCGTACCGTTCGACCTGTTCGGCACTGAAGTTCGCCAGACCGGCGTGCGTGACGACCACGCCCTTGGGCAGGCCCGTGGAACCGGAGGTGTAGATGACGTAGGCGGTGTTCGCCGGCGTCAGCGGACGGATGCGGTCGGCGTCGGTGACCGCATCGGCGGAGTAGCGGCGCGAATCCGGTTCGTCGAGCACCAGCCAATCCACCGAATCCGGCAGCTCCGCCCGCACCGACGACACCGTGATACCTACCACGGCACCGGAATCGGTCAACATATGCGCGATCCGGTCCGCCGGATACGTCGGATCCACCGGAAGGAACGCCGCACCCGATTTGGTGACCGCCCACTCGGCCAGCACCGAATCCGCCGACCGCGGCACCGCGACAGCCACCAGATCTTCGGCACCCAGACCGCGCTCGATCAAAATCCGCGCCAGCCGGTTCGACCGCTCGTCCATCTCGCCGTAGGACAACCGCTGATCCCGGAACACCACCGCCGGCGCCGACCGGTCCTCGGCCACCGCGGCGGCCAGCAGATCCGGCAGGGTCCGGGCCGGCACCGCCGGGCCACCGGACCGCGATCCCAGCTCCGCCCGCTCGGCCGCACTCAGGAAGGCCACCTCGCCCACCGGCAGTTCCGGCGCGTCGACCAGTTGATCGATCACCCGCAGCAGCCGCGTGGCGGCGGTGTCGATCGACTCGGCCGTGAACGAGCTGGTCAGGTACTTCAGTGCGATCCGGACCGTGTTGTCCGCGGTCACCACCAGGGTCAGCGGGTAATGGCTGTTGTCCCGCGTGCCCACCCCGGCGATCGACATACCGTCGATATCACCGGTGGCGGCGACTTCGGCGGCGTCGGTGGGATAGGACTCGAAGACGAACAGGCTGTCGAACTGCACCGCGGTCCCGGCGGCCCGCTGGATATCGGTCAGCCCGAGGTAGTGGTGTTCCAGCAGGGCTGCCTGCGCGCGTTGCAGATCGGTGAGCAGTTCGCCGGTGGTGGCCCGGTGATCGAGACGCACCCGGACCGGCAGGGTGTTGATGAACAGACCGACCATGGATTCGATACCCGGCAGTTCGGCGGGACGGCCGGACACCGTGGCACCGAACACCACATCGTCACGTCCGGTCATCCAGCCGAGCAGCACACCCCAGGCCGCCTGCAACAGCGTGTTCATCGTGATACCGAGTTCGGCGGCTCGCGTGGACAGCTGCCGCGTCCGGTTCGCGTCGAGTTCGGCCACGACGGTGCCGATTTCGTAGTTCTCCGCCGGCGCCGGTTGCGGAACCAGCAGCGAGGGTTCGGTGAAACCGGCCAGTTCCGTCCGCCAGGCCGCCGCGGAGGCGGCCCGATCGCGATCGCCGAGCCAGGACAGGAAATTGCGGTAGGAGGCCACCCGCGGCAGCGCGGAGGTATCGCCGCGCAGCGCGTAGAGCACCAGCAGTTCCCGCATGAGCAGCGGCATGGACCAGCCGTCGAGCAGGATGTGGTGCGTGGTGATCGCCAGCTGCCACGCGTCCTCGGTCAACCGCACGAGGTGGAACCGGATCAGCGGTGGGACCGCCATATCGAAGTGCTCGGCCTGGTCCACGGCCAGCAACCGGCGCAGCTCGCCGGCCCGTTCGTCCTCTGGCAGGCCGCGCAGATCGATATCGCGCCACGGCACCGGCACCGTGTCGAGCACGACCTGCACCCACTGACCGGCGCTGTCGGCGACGAACGCGGTCCGCAGGTTCGGGTACCGGCCGATCATCGCCTCGGCGGCGGCCCGCAGCCGCGCCGGATCCACGGTGCCGGCCAGGTCGACCGCCGACTGCATGGTGTAAACGTCCACACCGTCCTGGATGAACTGGGCGTGGAACAGCAGACCCGACTGCAGCGGGGACAGCGGCCAGACCTCCGACAGCGCCGGATAGGTGCGCTCCCACCGTTCGATATCACCCTGCGATACCCGCACCAGCGACATATCGGACGGCGTGAAACCGCCCGCGTCCGGCCGGCGGACATGCTCGGCCAGCGCGGTGAGCGCGGCGATCCACAGATCCGCGAACTCGCGGGCCCGCGCCTCGGTGAGCACGCCCGAAGGGTAGGCGAAGACCGCGCTCAGCACCGAACCCTCGGCACCGGAATTGACGATGGCATTGATATCCAGCACGGCGTTGGCCGGCATATCCCGGTCCGCGTCCGCACCGATCGCACCCAGTTCGGCGGTCGGCATCCAGCCGAGCTCGGCGAGTTCTGGCGAGACCTCCCCGGCGGAGACACGACCCAGATAGTTGAAACTGATCTGGCCCGGTACCCGGTCGGGCAACCGGTCCCCGGTATCGGGATTCAGATAGCGCAGCAGGCCGTAACCCAACCCCTTGTCCGGCACCGCGAGCAACTGTTCCTTCACCGACTTCACCAGCACGCCGAACGCGGGACCACCGGCGAATGCCTCGTCGATATCGATCCCGGGCAGGTCCAGCCGGAGCGGATGCACGGCGGTGAACCAGCCGACCGTGCGGGACAGGTCGGCCCCGGGCACCACGGTCTCTTCGCGACCGTGGCCCTCCAGTTTGACCAGCGCCGCCGCGGACGGGCCGGCCTCGCGCCAGCGGGCGAGCGCCAGCGCCAGCGCCGCCAGCAGGGCATCGTTGGGACCGCCGTGATAGCGGGCACCGACGGTGGTCAGCACCGCCTCGGTGATATCGGCGGGCAGCGACACCTCGAATCGTTCGACCGTGGCGTTGGTATCGACGGCCGGATCGAAGGCCCGGGCCCCCAGCAGCGGATCCGGGGTGGCGGCGATCTGCTGCCAGTACGGCAGTTCCGCGACCCGGCCGGGCTCCGCGGCGGCCTCGGCCAGCCCGTGCGCCCACCGGCGCAGCGAGGTCCCGACCGGCGGCAATGTCACCGCGGCACCGGCCGCGAGCTGAGACCAGGCCAGCGCCAGATCCGGGATGATGATGCGCCAGGACACGCCGTCGACCACGAAGTGGTGCGCGGCGAAGAGCAGTACATCGCGCCGGTCACCGTCGAACGAGAACCACACGAACTGCGCCATCACCGCGGCGGCCGGGTCCAACCGGTCCAGTGCGGCATCGAATTCGGCGGACGCGACGGCGACCAGTTCGTCCTCGCCGACGGCATTGTCGAGGTCGACCCGGCGTACCAGCGCGTCGATATCGATCGCACCGGGCGCGAGCGCTTCGAACGCCGGCACGCCGTCCACGACCCGCAGGCGGGTGCGCAGGGCGTCGTGGTGGTCGAATACCGCCGCGAGGGTGGCGACCAGGGTTTCGCGGTCGATATCGACCGGCAGCCGCAACAGCATGGGCTGCGTGAAACGCTGGTAGGCACTGTTTCCGTCGAGGATCTGCGACATGACCGGCAGCACCGGCATATCGCCGACCCCCCCGCCGGGCAGTTCCACCAGCCGCTGCTCGTCCGCGTCGCCGCGTCCGGCGACCTCGGCGAGCGCGGCAACGGTACGGCGTTCGAACACATCCCGGGGCGTGAACACCACGCCGCGGGCCTTGGCCCGCGACACCAGCTGGATCGACAGGATGCTGTCGCCGCCGAGCGCGAAGAACGAATCGTCCACGCCGACTCGCGCGACTCCGAGGACGTCGGCGAACACCTCGCAGATGATCGTCTCGACCGCGCCGACCGGAGCGCGGAACGACTGTGTCTCGAGCACCGGTTCCGGGAGTGCCTTGCGGTCCAGTTTGCCGACCGGGGTCAGCGGGATCTCGTCCAGGACGATGACGACCGACGGCACCATATGCGCCGGCAACCGGGCGGAGACGAATTCGGTCACCGCGGCGGTGTCCACACTGTGCCCGGGGACCGCCAGCACATACGACACCAGGATCGTCGCGCCCGCATCGGTGTCCCGGCCGAGGGTCACCGCGTACTCGACATCCGGATGCGCGGCCAGCGCCGTATCGATCTCACCCAGTTCCACGCGGAAACCGCGGATCTTGACCTGGAAATCCGAACGGCCCACATAGTCCAGTTCCCATTGCACGGTCGGCAACGCCTCGTTACCGGCCCGGGCGCCGGGTTTCGCGTACCAGCGCACCACATCACCGGTGCGGTACATCCGCGACCCCTCGAAACTGTAGGGGTTGGCGACGAACCGGTCGGCGGTCAGGCCCGGCCGGTTGTGGTAGCCACGGGCCAGCGCACCACCGGCCAGGTACAGCTCGCCCGCCACACCCGGCGGTACCGGTTTCAGGCGCGCGTCCAGGACCAGTGCCGCCATACCGTGCACCGGATCGCCGATGGTGACGTGTTCGCCGGCGAACAGGCGCGCGTAGGACGAGATGATGGTCGTCTCGGTGGGACCGTAACCGTTGAAGTATTTGCGGCCCGGCTCCCATTTGGCCAGTAGTTCGGCGGTGGTCACATCGCCGCCGACCGACAGCACCTCGAGTGCGTCCAGGCCCGCCGGATCCAGCGTGCCCAGCACCGCGGGAGTGATGATCGCGTGGGTCACCGCTTCGGTACGCAGCAATTCGGCCAGGTCCGGACCGCCGATGATCTCACCCGGGACCACGACGAGGGTCGCACCCACGTACGCGGTGCACACCCATTCCAGCACCGACGGGTCGAAACTCGGTGAGCAGATGTGCAAGAACCGGTGCCGGGGTTCGACGCCGTACAGATCGGCCGCCACATCCGCGAGGCCACCCATACCGGCATGCGTCACCATGACGCCCTTGGGCAGACCGGTCGATCCGGAGGTGTAGATGACGTACGCCGGATGTGACATCGCCAACGGCGCGATCCGGTCCGTATCGGTCACCGTATTGTCCGGTTTCGCCGCCACCTGTGCCAGGAACTCCGGATCGTCGAGCAGCAGCCACTGCGCATCGCCGGGCAACCGGTCCACGTACTCACTGCTGGTGAGCCCCAGGACGGCACCGGAGTCGGACAGCATATGCCGCATCCGGTCCGCCGGATAGTTCGGATCCACCGGGACATGCGCGCCGCCGGCCTTGGCCACTGCCCAGAACGCCAGCACGATCTCGTAGGAGCGCGGCAGCGCCAGTGCCACGATCCGCTCCGGACCGACGCCGCGATCGATGAGTACCCGTGCCAACCGCGACGACTGCTCGTCCAGCTCCCGGTAGGTCACCGACCGGCCCCGGTAGCGGACCGCCACACCGTCCGGGGCGACCCGCACGCCGTTGGTGAGCAGGTCCGGCAGCAGACCCGTTGCCATGACATCGTCACCGCGGACATGGGTGAGCAGGCGGTACTCGGAATCGTCGATGATCGGCAGATCGCCGATCGGCGCCTCCGGATCGCGGACGACGGCCGACAGCAGGTGCAGGAAACGGCGCGCGAAGACACCGACGGTGTCGGAGTCGAACAGGTCCCGGGCATAGGAGAAGGCCGCCGCCATACCGTCGGCGGTTTCGATGATCCGCAGCGAGAGATCGAACTTCGCACTGTCGGCATCGAAATCGACGGCGCCGACCCGCAGCCCGGGCAGTTCGAAATCACCCTGCGGCAGATTCTCGAACGACAATGCCACCTGGAACAACGGATGCCGGGCGGTCGAGCGCTCCACCTCGACCAGTTCCACCAGTCGTTCGAAGGGCACATCGGCGTGCGCGAACGCCTGCAGATCGGCTTCCCTGGTCGCCGCCAGGAACTCACCGAAACTCGACTCGCCGCGCACATGCGACCGCAGCACCAGGGTGTTGACGAACATTCCGACCACATCGTCGAGTTCGGCCTCGCCGCGACCCGCGATGGGCGTACCGACAGCCACATCGTCGGTGGCCGACAACCGTGCGAGCAGCAGTGCCAGGACCGCGTGCACGACCATGAACACCGTCGCATTGTGCTCGGCGGCCAACCGCGTGACCGCGCGATGCAGTTCGGCGTCGATCCGGAACGGCACGCCGCCACCGACCATTGTCCGCACGATCGGGCGCGGCCGGTCGCTCGGCAGATTCAGCTCGTCCGGCAGCCCGGCCAGCGCCCTACGCCAGTAGGCGGCCTGCGCGCTGACCAGGCTCTCGGGATCGTCCTCCGAGCCGAGGACCTCGCGCTGCCACAGGCTGTAGTCGGCGTACTGCACCGGCAGCGGCGTCCACGCCGGAGCCGATCCGGAGGTGCGTGCGGCGTAAGCGGTCATCAGGTCCCGGGTGAGCGGGCCCATCGACCAGCCGTCGGTACTGATGTGGTGCACCACGAAGACCAGGACGTATTCGTCGTCGGCCGGCTGCAACAAGGCCACCCGCAGCGGCACCTCGACCGTCACATCGAACCCGGTCGCGATCACCTCGGTGATCCGGTCACGGAGTTCCGCGGCGGCCACCGGAACCGGGGTCGGATCCGGCACGGCCCGGCCGACCGGCAGCACGAGCTGGTACGGCCGCCCGTCCTGCGCGGGGTAGACGGTCCGCAGCGTTTCGTGCCGGCCCACGATATCGGCGACGGCCTGCCGCAGCGCGGCGATATCGAGATTCCCGGAGAGGCGGACGGCCACCGGGATGTTGTACGCGGCCGAATCCGTGTCGAACTGGTTCAGGAACCACATCCGCTGCTGCGCCAGCGACAACGGCACCCGCTCCGGCCGTTCCCGCCGTGCCAGCACCGGCAGATCACCACGCCCGGTGGCCGATTCCGCGGCGGCGGCCAGCGCCGCCACAGTGGAGGCCTCGAACAGGGTCCGCACCGCGACCTTGGTGTCCAGCGCCGCGCCCACCCGCGCCGCGACCTGGGTCGCGATCAGCGAGTTACCACCGAGCGCGAAGAAATCATCATCCGCACCGACCCGCTCGAGGCCGAGCACGTCGGCGAACACACCGGCCACGATCTCCTCGATCGGAGTCGAGGGGGCACGGAATTCCCGCGTCTCGAACACCGGCGCCGGCAATGCCTTCCGGTCCAGCTTGCTGGAGGTGTTCAACGGGAACGCGTCCAAGACCACGACGGCGGCCGGAACCATGTAGACCGGCAACACCTCACGCAACGCATCCAGCAGCACACCGGAAACGACCTGCTCACCCGGAGCCGGGACCACATACGCGACCAACTGCTCACCCAGATCAGAGGCGGCAACGGTGACCACGGCCTGGCTGAGGGACGGCTGCGCCAGCAGCGCGGATTCGATTTCACCCAGCTCGATGCGCTGACCGCGGAACTTCACCTGGAAATCGGTACGACCCAGATACTCCAGCACCGGCGCCTCGGCGACCCGGCCGTCGGCCCGCTCCCCGGTACGAGGGTGGATCCACCGCACCAGATCACCGGTGCGGTACATCCGCTGCCCTTTGACGAACGGACTCGCCACGAACCGATCCGCGGACAGATCCGGACGCGTCACATAGCCGCGGGCCAGCTGGTCGCCCGCGAGATACAGCTCTCCCACCACACCGGAGGGCACGGGCCGCAACCGGGAATCCAGCACATAGACACGCGAATTCCACTGCGGCACACCGATCGGGACCGAACCCTGGTCCGTCCCGGTGGCCTGCCAGTAGGTGATCGACACCGCGGCCTCGGTCGGACCGTAGAGGTTGTGCACCGCGGCATCGGAGATCGCGTGCATCGCCGTCACGGTTTCCGGCGGCAGTGCCTCACCGATGACGAAGACGTGCTCGAGACTGGGGATAGAACCCGCGGCCGTATGGGCAGCGAACACACCCAGCATCGACGGCACGAAATCGGTCACCGTGACATTGCGCTCGGCGATCGTCCTTGCGAGGTATTCAGTATCGCGATGGCCATCCGGAGTCGCCACCACCAGATGAGCACCGGCAGCCAGGGGAAGGAAGTAACCCCACAACGACACATCGAACGTCGTCGCGGTCTTCTGCAGATACACATCCGAGGCGTCCAGCGGGTATTCCGCCAGCATCCACGCGACCTGATTACTGATCGCCGAATGCGGAACCGCCACACCCTTCGGACGCCCGGTGGAACCGGACGTGAAGATCACATACGCCGTATTCGACGGTCGCACCGGTGCACGCCGATCAGTATCGACGACCTCGGCCGCGGCGTATCCCGAGACATCCAGGGTGTCCAGCGCGAGCACCGGAACCTCCGGAGCCACGGCGGCGACTCCGCCATCGGCGACCGCGTCCGCGTCGGCAGTAGTGGTCAGCACACACAGCGGCGACGCCGTATCCAGGATGTAGCCGATCCGCTCCGCCGGATGCGCCGGATCCAACGGCACATACGCACCACCCGCAGCCACCACCGCATACATACCGACCACGAGATCCAGCGACCGCGACACCAGCAACCCCACAAGGGTTTCCGGCCCCACACCCTGCGCGATCAGGTGACGCGCGAGCTGGTTCACCCGCCCCGCGAACTCGCCATAGGACAGACTCGTCCCCTCGAACGAGACCGCCACCCGATCCGGATGCGCCGCCGCCGCCGCATTGAAGCCGTCCAGCAACAACCCCGCCGGCAACGGATGCTCGGTGGCGTTCCACTCCGCCAGCACCCGGCCACGCTCGACCGGCGCCAGGATCTCCAGATCACCGACCGCGGTCTCCGGCGCCTCGACGATCTCACGCAGCAGGCGCGCGAGCCGGTCGGCGAAACCCGCGACGGTGGACTCGTCGAACAGTGCGGTGGCATAGGTCAGATACCCCGTGACCCCCTGCGGAGCACCCGATTCGTCGTAGGTATCGCCGAGGATCAGGTTCAGGTCGAACTGGGAGATCTCGGTGTCGAATTCCACCCCGGAGACCGTCAGGCCGGGCAGTTCCAGTACGGACGCGGCCAGGTTCTGGAAGGTCAACCCGACCTGGAACAGCGGGTGCCGCGACTGCGAACGCGCCGGATTCAGTACCTCCACCAGGCGTTCGAACGGTACATCGGCGTGGGCGAACGCCGCGATATCGATCTCCCGCTGCCGGCGGAGCAGATCGGTGAACGCTTCCCCACGATCCAGCTCGGTCCGGAACACCAGCGTGTTCACGAACATACCGATCAGGTCGTCCAGTGCGGCCTCACCACGACCGGCGACCGGGGTACCGACAGTGATGTCATCACTGCCCGAAAGCCGCGACAGCAGCACCGCCAGTGCCGCGTGCACGACCATGAACAGGGTGGCATTCTGCTGCTGGGCGACGCGCACCAATCCGGCATGGGTTCCGGCGTCGACAGCGACCCGCACCCGGCTGCCCGCGAAGGACTGTACGGCCGGACGCGGCCGGTCGGTCGGCAGATCCAGCTGATCCGGCGCGCCCGCCAGCGCGGCCTGCCAGTATCCGACCTGCTTCGCCGCCACCGACTCCGGATCGGATTCGTCACCGAGCACAGCACGCTGCCAGATGCTGTAATCCGCGTACTGCACCGGCAATGCCGCCCAGCCAGGCGCGTCGCCGGCGGTACGGGCCGCGTACGCGGTCATCAGATCCCGGGTCAGCGGGCCCACCGACGAACCGTCGCCGGCAATGTGGTGGATCACCAGAGCCAAGACGAATTCCCCGGCCGCACCGTCGGTATCCGGCACTCCGTCGGCTGTGTCGGCGACCTGGAACAGCGCCACCCGCAACGGCACCTCGGCCGTCACATCGAAACCGGCCGACGCCAACTCCGCCACCGCCGCCACCACATCACCGGCAGCAACCGACCGCACCTGAAGTCGCGGCGTTGCCTCCGCGGCAGGCGAAATCACCTGCATCGGACCCGATTCGGTCTCCGGATACACCGTCCGCAACACCTCGTGCCGCGCAACCAGATCCGACACCGC
This sequence comes from Nocardia sp. NPDC050193, assembly GCA_040674215.1. GTDB lineage: Bacteria > Actinomycetota > Actinomycetes > Mycobacteriales > Mycobacteriaceae > Nocardia. The sequence goes on from JBFARE010000045.1 coordinate 63,584, forward strand.
CGCCCGCAGTGCTTCCACATCCAGCGCACCGGACAACCGGATCGCCATCGGCAGGTTGTAGGCCGCCGACTGCTGATCGAACCGGTTCAAGAACCACATCCGCTGCTGCGCCAACGACAACGGCACCGCATCCACGACCTCACCCGAAGCCGACACCCGCCTCGGCCGCGGCTGCGGCACCAACGCAACCCGACCACCCGAACCCACCTGCTCCTGGATCCGAGCAGCCAACGCCGACACCGCCGCAGCCTCGAACAACAACCGCACCGGTACCTGCGTATCCAACGCCGCACCCAAACGCGCCGCGACCTGCGTCGCGATCAGCGAGTTACCACCCAGCGCGAAGAAATCATCGTCCGCACCGACCCGCTGCACACCGAGAACCTCGGCGAATACGCCCGCCACGATCTCTTCGATCGGTGTCGACGGCGCCCGGAACTCACGCGTCTCGAACACCGGCGCGGGCAACGCCTTACGGTCGAGCTTGCCCGAAGTGTTCAAGGGGAACGCATCCAAGACCACGACAGCGGCCGGAACCATGTAGACCGGCAACACGTCACGCAGGGAATCCAGCAGCGCTGCCGAGACGACCTGCTCACCCGGAGCCGCGACGACATAGGCGACCAACTGCTCACCCAGATCAGAAGCCGCGACCGTCACGACGACCTGGCTCACCACCGGCCGGGCCAGCAACGCCGACTCGATCTCACCCAACTCGATCCGCTGACCACGGAACTTCACCTGGAAATCGGTACGACCCAGATACTCCAACACCGGCAACGACTCCGTGCGACCCTCCACCGAAGTCTCGACCCGACTCCACCGCACCAGGTCACCGGTCCGGTACATCCGCTGCGCAGGATCGAACGGACTCGCGACGAACCGATCAGCGGAAAGATCCGGACGCGTCACATACCCACGAGCCAACTGATCACCCGCAAGATACAGCTCACCCACCACACCCGCAGGCACCGGCCGCAACCGCGAATCCAACACATACACACGCGAATTCCACTGCGGCACACCAATCGGCACACTACCGGTCTCACCACCCGTGGCCTGCCAATACGTAATCGACACCGCAGCCTCGGTCGGACCATACAAGTTGTGCACCGCCGCACCGGAAATCGCGTGCATCGCCGTCACCGTCTCCGGCGGCAACGCCTCACCGATCACAAACACATGCTCGAGACTGCGAAGAGCTTCCGCCGGAGTATGAGCCGCGAACACACCCAACATCGACGGCACGAAGTCGGTCACCGTGACGTTGTGCTCGGCAATGACCTGCGCCAGATACTCGGTATCGCGATGACCATCCGGAGTCGCCACGATCAGGTGCGCACCGGCAACCAGCGGCAGGAAGTAACCCCACAACGACACATCGAACGTTGTCGCGGTCTTCTGCAGATACACATCCGAGCCATCGAGCGGGTATTCCGCCAGCATCCACGCAACCTGATTACCGATCGCCGAATGCGGAACCGCCACACCCTTCGGACGACCCGTCGAACCCGACGTGAAAATCACATACGCCGTATTCGACGCCCGCACCGGCGACAACCGATCAGCATCGGTCACCTCGGAGGAGGCGTACCCGGAGACATCCAAGGTGTCCAACGCCAACACGGGAACACCCGCGTCTGCGGGCACCGCGGTCGAATCCGCAGTGGTTGTCAGCACGCACAACGGTGCCGCGGTATCGAGGATGTAGCCGATCCGCTCCGCCGGATGCGCCGGATCCAACGGCACATACGCACCACCCGCGGCCACCACGGCATACATACCGACAACCAGGTCCAGCGACCGCGAAACGAGCAACCCGACAAGGGTTTCCGGCCCGACACCGTGCGCGATCAGGTGACGTGCGAGCTGGTTCACCCGGCCCGCGAACTCGCCATAGGACAGACTCGTCCCCTCGAACGAAACCGCCACCCGATCCGGATGCGCCGCGACCGCGGCATTGAACCCATCCAGCAACAGTCCTGCCGGCAGCGCATGCTCGGTGGCATTCCACTCCGCCAGCACCCGAGCACGCTCGACCGGCGCCAGGATCTCCAGATCACCGACCGGTGTCGACGGATCCGCCGATACCGCGGTGAGCAGTCGGACGAACCGGTCAGCGAATCCCTGCACCGTGGCATGGTCGAACAGGGCGGTGGCGTAGGTCAGATATCCGGCGGTGCCCAGGGGCGCGCCCGTTTCGTCGTAGGAATCGCCGAGTACCAGGTTCAGGTCGAACTGCGAGATCTCGGTATCGACATCCACACCCGACACCGTCAGACCCGGCAACTCGAGACTCGACTGCGCCAGGTTCTGGAAGATCAAGCCCACCTGGAACAAGGGGTGACGGGCGGTCGAGCGGGCCGGGTTCAACACCTCGACCAGCCGCTCGAACGGCACATCCGCGTGCGCGAACGCCGCGATATCGACCTCACGCTGCCGCGACAGCAGATCCGCGAAGGCTTCCCCGCGATCCACCTGCGTCCGGAACACCAGCGTGTTCACGAACATACCGATCAGATCATCGAGGGCCTGCTCACCACGACCCGCCACCGGCGTACCGATGGTGATGTCGTCACTGCCCGACAGCCGCGACAGCAGGACCGCCAGCGCCGAATGCACCACCATGAACAGGGTCGCGTTCTGCTGCTGCGCCACCCGCAGCAACCCGGCATGTACCTGCGGGGTGATCACGATTTCGACCCGGCCGCCCGCGAAGGACTGCACCGCCGGACGCGGCCGGTCGGTCGGTAGATCCAGCTGATCCGGTATCCCGGCCAGCATCGATTGCCAGTACCCGACCTGTTTCGCGGCCAGTGATTCTTGATCGGCTTCGTCACCGAGCAGCGCGCGCTGCCAGATGCTGTAATCGGCGTACTGCACCGGCAGTGCCGCCCAGCCCGGCGATTCACCGGCCGACCTGGCCGCGTAGGCGGTCATCAGGTCCCGGGTCAGCGGACCGACCGACGCACCGTCGGCCGCAATATGGTGCACCACCATCGCCAACACGAATTCGCCGGTGGCATCGGATACATCGGCCGCATCGGGTGTGTCGTGCACCCGCAACAGCGCCACCCGCAACGGCACCTCGGCCGTCACATCGAAACCGGCCGACGCCAACTCCGCGACCGCCGCCACCACATCACCGGCAGCGACCGACCGCACCTGCAACCGCGGCGCGGCCGCACCCGCCGGCAACACCACCTGCACCGGACCGGACTCGGTCTCCGGATACACCGTCCGCAACACCTCGTGCCGCGCCACCAGATCCGATACCGCCGCCCGCAACGCCTCCACATCCAACGCACCGGACAGACGAATGGCCAGCGGAATGTTGTAGGCCGCCGAGGCGCCGTCGAAGCGGTTGAGGAACCACATCCGCTGCTGGGCCAGCGACAGCGGCACCGCGTCGACGACCGCACCGGAGGCCGAGACCCGGGTCGGCCGCGGCTGCGGCACCAATTCCGCACGGCCGCCGGTTCCGGCATGCTGTTCGACCCGCACCGCCAGACCGGCCACCGTGGACGCTTCGAACAGCGCGCGCACCGGTACCTGCGTATCCAGTGCCTTACCCAGCCGCGCCGCGACCTGGGTCGCGATCAGCGAGTTACCGCCGAGGGCGAAGAAGTCGTCGTCGGCACCCACCCGTTCGACACCCAGGACCTCGGCGTACACGCCGGCCACGATCTCCTCGATCGGGGTCGACGGCGCCCGGAACTCCTGCGCCTCGAACACCGGCTCCGGCAGTGCTTTCCGGTCCAGCTTGCCCGAGGCGTTCAGCGGGAACTCGTCCAGCACCATCAGGACGGCGGGCACCATATAGGCGGGCAGCCGATCGGCGAGATGGGCCCGCAGCACCTCGGTATCGACCGTCGCGCCCCGGGCAGCCACCAGGTACGCGACCAAACGGTCACCGATCCGCGGATCGGATTTCGCGGTCACCACCGCACGCGCCACCGATGCGTGCTCGGTCAACGCGGACTCGATCTCACCGAGTTCGATGCGCTGACCACGCACCTTCACCTGGAAATCCGAGCGACCCAC
>JBFARE010000046.1:0-67170 GCA_040674215.1 Nocardia sp. NPDC050193
GGCCGGGGCGTTTCGCGGGGTGCGCCCGGGCCGGCAAACCACCCGGCGGGCCCCCACCGCTGCTCAGCCGGCGAGCGCGCCGAGTACGGGTTGCCATTCGACGGCTCGCACATCATCGATCAGCTTCTCCCGCGCGAACGGGTCCTGGGCCAGCAACTCGTCCAGCGCCACGGCGTCGGCCGCGCGGAACAACAGCAGGGCGCCGGAACCGTCCGGGTACGGCCCGCTGCTCACCAGCGCGCCCTCGGCAAGCCGGTCGGTCAGCCACGCCCGATGGCGCGGACGATGGGTGTCCCGAGCGAGGACGGTGGCTTCGGAATAGGTGTAGTGAACCGCGAAAAGGGGCACCAGACGACTCTAGTGCGCGCGGCGGTGCGGCGGTGCCGGCCGGCCGGCCGTGGGCGGGGTGTACTGCCGCGGTCGGCGAATCTCAGAGCGTGAGCAGCATCCGGGTGTTGCCGAGAGTGTTGGGTTTCACAAAGCTGAGGTCCAGGAACTCCGCCACGCCGGTGTCGTAGGACCGGCACATCTCCGCGTACACCTCGGCGGTCACCGGGGTGCCCTCGATCTCCGCGAACCCGTGCCGGGCGAAGAACTCGACCTCGAAGGTGAGCACGAACAACCGCCGCAGCTCGAGCTCCCGCGCCACCTCGACCAACTGCTCCACGATGACTTTCCCCACACCGTGGCCTTTCACCTCGGGAAGAACCGCCACCGTGCGCACCTCACCGAGGTCGGCCCACAGCACGTGCAGCGCACCACAGCCCACCACCCGGTCGCCGAGTTCGGCCACCCAGAACTCCTGTACCGACTCGTACAGATTGACGAGGTTCTTCTCCAGTAGGATGCGGCCCGCGTACACATCGACGAGCGATTTGATTGCCGGGACATCGGAGGTGCGGGCGCGACGCACCCGCACGGTGGCGGTCTGCGTACCGGGCGCGTCGCTGGTCGAACCACTCAGTGGTCCCCGTGAGGTCATGGGGTGCACAGTAGTCGGCCGGGCTACCGATAGTCTGAGTGTGTGCCGCAGACTCCGCCCTCCCGATCGACTTCGCGCGCCTGTCCCGGCGCCGCGGCGCAGAGGCGGCCATGAGCGTGCACCCCGAGGAGATGGACCGGCGGCTGACTGTGCCCCGACCACCGCGCGGCGGCCTGGTGCCCGCCCCCGCCGAATCCGCGGTTCCGCTGCTGAATATCGCGAACATCCTCACCATGGTCCGGATCGCGCTGGTACCGCTGTTCGTCCTGGCGCTGTTCGCCGGTGATGGACACCAGACCGGCTGGCGGATCACCGCGACCCTGCTCTTCGCCCTCGCCGCGATCACCGACCGGTTCGACGGTCAGCTCGCCCGCAAATACGGCCTCGTCACCGATTTCGGCAAACTCGCCGACCCCATCGCGGACAAGGCGCTCATCGGCGCGGCGCTCATCGGGCTCTCCCTGCTGGGTGATCTGCCATGGTGGATGACCGTCGTCATCTGCGCACGTGAGATCGGGATCACCCTGCTGCGGCTGGCGGTGGTGCGGCGCGGCGTCATCCCGGCCGGCCGCGGCGGGAAGCTGAAAACCCTCGTCCAGTCGGTGGCCGTCGGGGTGCTGCTGCTCCCGCTGTCGGGCGGTTTCGCCACCGCGGGAATGACGCTCATGTGGATCGCGTTGGTTCTCACAGTGGTCACCGGCCTGGACTACGTCGGCCAAGCGGCCAGGCTCTGGCTCGCCGGACCGCACCGGACCCGCGGATGACGGCCGGGCACTCCGATCCGCTCACCGCCGACAGCGCGGCCGCCGATCTCGTCGCCGCCCTCGAGGGTGGCGGGCAGACCGTCGCCACCGCCGAATCACTGACCGCGGGTCTGGTATCCGCCACGATCGCCGGTGTGCCGGGTGCCAGTGCGGTGCTGCGCGGTGGGCTGGTGGTGTACGCGACCGACCTCAAACACAGTCTGGCCGGGGTCGACGAGCAGGTCCTGGCCGCCGAGGGCCCGGTGGCCGCGAGTACCGCACAACAGCTCGCGGTCGGCGCCCGGACCCGCTGCGGCGCCGACTGGGGAATCGCGCTCACCGGGGTCGCCGGGCCCGACCCCCAGGACGGGATCGAGGTCGGCACCGTCTTCCTCGGACTCGCCGGTCCCGGGCATACCGAGGTGATGCGGTTGAAACTCACCGGCGACCGGTGGAATATCAGGGTCACAGCGACACAGGCCGCGGTTCGGGAACTGCTGCGGTGCGTGCGGGGCGAATCACCCACCCGGTGAGCAGTTCCGCGACCGGCCCGGGAACCCTCGGGGCCGGTTCCGACGTTGTGCCAAGAGAGAACCGCGTGCGTGCCGTGGGCGACGCCTACCGGGAGAAGGAGAACTCGATGACGCTGCTGCGAGAAGCGATCGGGGACAGTCTGCGGCGTGTGCGCCTCGCCCAGAGCCGGACCCTGCGCGAAGTATCCACCTCGGCACGGGTGAGCCTGGGCTACCTCTCCGAAGTCGAACGGGGCCGGAAGGAAGCGTCCAGCGAACTGCTGGCCGCGATCTGCGAGGCGCTCGACGTACCGCTGTCGCGGGTGCTGTGGGATGTGAGCACCGCGATCGCCGGCGAGGATCTGCCGGCGGGCGCCACTGCGGCCCGCGAACCTGCCGAAGCGGCCCCGGCGCCGGTCGGGCAGGCCGCCGAGCCCGCGGCCGCCGAACCCGCCGCCGCATCGGCCACGACCGGCACCCGGACCCAGGTGGACGGCGATACCAGGATCGTCATCCCGGCGCCCACCAACGGCCCGCTCGTGCTGGTCGAAGCGGCCTGATCGGTTATAGCCGTCGTATACCCGATCGTGACAATGCGCGCGGCGCCGGAGACCGGATAGATTCGTAGTATGCGTCGGCGCGGCCGTTCTCGGCGAGACGCGGCGTCGTTCGGTGGCCGGGACCCGGCGCCGCATGGTGGAGGATAGGCAGATACCGAGTGCGTGACGGTCGCGCACTCCGAGTCGCCCAGGCGGCACAGTAGATGGAGGCGGGATCAACCGATGGCTAATCCGTTCACGAAGGCCTGGAAATACCTGATGGCCCTCTTCGATTCCAAGATCGAGGAGCACGCGGATCCGAAGGTCCAGATTCAGCAGGCTATCGAAGAGGCCCAGCGCCAGCACCAGGCCCTGTCCCAGCAGGCCGCCTCGGTGATCGGGAACCAGCGTCAGCTGGAGATGAAGCTGAACCGGCAGCTCGACGAGGTCGAGAAGCTCAACGCCAATGCCCGCCAGGCCGTCGTCCTCGCCGACCAGGCCAATGCCGCGGGTGATACCGAGAAGGCCATCCAGTACACCAATGCGGCCGAGGCGTTCGCCGCGCAGCTGGTTACCGCCGAACAGTCGGTCGAGGATCTGAAGGTACTGCACGATCAGTCGCTGCAGGCCGCCGCGCAGGCCAAGAAGGCGGTGGAGCAGAACGCCATGCTGCTCCAGCAGAAGGTCGCCGAGCGCACCAAACTGCTCAGCCAGCTCGAACAGGCCAAGATGCAGGAGCAGGTCAGCGCCTCCCTGCAGCAGATGGACAGCACCCTGTCCGCCCCCGGCAGCGTCCCCAGCCTGGACGCGGTGCGGGAGAAGATCGAACGCCGCTACGCCACCGCGCTGGGTTCCGCCGAACTCGCCCAGAACACCGTCCAGGGGCGCATGCTCGAGGTCCAGCAGGCCAGTGTCCAGATGGCCGGCCACAGCCGGCTCGAGCAGATCCGCGCGTCCATGCGCGGTGATTCCCTGCCCGCCGGAAGCACCGGTTCGGCACTCGACGCCGGGAAGTCGGCGGCCGAACCAGCACAGCCACAACCACAGATGGACAAGGGCCGGACCGCACAGCAGTAGCGGCTCCACCGAGTTCGGCGAGGACAGCGATGAAGTCTGACAGGTCCCGATCCCGCACCGGGTCCCGGGAGTTCGCCCGTGCCTGGCCCGAACTGCAGCCGCAGGCGGCCTACGTCGCCGACAGTCTGCGGGAGGCCGGCGAGAACGCACTGGTCGCGGTCCGCCGCTGGGCCGATCCGCGGGAACGTGAACTCCGCCGGCGCCGCCGGGCCCGTCGGCGCAGTATCGGTCTCGGCACAGTCTCCGGCCTCACCACCGCCGGGGCGGTCGGGCTGGTGATCCTTTCCGCTCCCGCCTGGGCGGTCGTGGTACTGGGCGGCGGCGCGGTCGCCCTGGTCACCGGCGCCGCGCTGAGTACCCGCCGTTACCTGCGGTTGCGGCGGGCGCCACTGCCGCTCGCCGGCTACCTCCCGCGCAAACTTCCCGCCGGCCGGTCCGCCGCCCGGCCCGCCATGGCTCGACTGGCACGTGCCGAACGCGCGTTGCACGAGGTGGCCGGGCAGATCGCCCGGTCCCGTCGGCTACCCGCCGACGAGCTCGAGGATCTGATCGCCACCGCCGGCTCCGGTGCCGCCGCGCTGACCGCGCTGGCCGCCGATATCGCCACGATGGAAGGCGCGGTCCGTACCCTCGGCGGGAGCGCGGCCGAGATCACCGACGCGACCGACGTCCATCGGCTGGGGGAGACATTGCAGTCGATCGTCACCCGGCTCGACGGCGGTGTCGTCGAGTACGAGCAGGTGGTCGCCGCGGCCACCCGGGTTCTCGCTGTCGACGAAACCGGAGCGCTCCGCTACGAGTTCGACGGTATCGTCGCCGATCTGCGGCACGCCGCCGATCGGATGGACGGCTGGGCGCAGGCACTCACCGAGCTCGCCGACCGGGCCCCCGGACCGCTGCCGCCCGCCGCCGGCCATCCCGCGTGGCAGCCGCCCGTGGCCGAGGCGCCCCACGGTCGTATGCGCCCGTAATGGTCTCAGGGTCAACCCTGATCTTCCCCCGGATATTGCTGTTCACCTGGTGATTTCCTGTGTCCGCGGTGCCATGCTCGAAGACAGGAGACAACCGCTGGGAGGCACAAATGCTGTGGAAGATCATCGGCGTGGTCGCCGTAGTCTGGATCGCGCTGGCGGTGATCGGCGCACTGATCAAAGGGCTGTTCCCGATCCTGGTGATCAGCGCGGTCGTGTTCGGGCTGTACCTGCTCTACAAGGCGATTTCCGGCTCGGACGACAACTCGGTCACCAAGGTCTGATCCACCCACGCGACGATACGGCCGGATGCCTCTCCGCTCGGAGGGTCATCCGGCTTTTCCGTGTCACCGGGCGGCGCCTGTGATCGAATGGGCGCCATGCAGCACCTTCCGGAGGATTGGCAGCGGGCCCTGGTGATCGTCGCTCACCCCGACGATATCGAGTACGGAGTGGCCGCCGCGGTGGCCCGCTGGACCGGTCAGGGCAAAGACGTGCGCTACCTGCTGGTGACCTCCGGGGAGGCGGGGATCGCCGGTATGCCGCCCACCGAGGCGGGTCCGTTGCGCGAAGCCGAAGAGCGGGCCGCGGCCGCGGTCGTCGGGGTGAGCGAGGTGCAGTTCCTCGGCCATCCGGACGGCCGGATCGAGGCGAACCCGGCCCTGCGCCGCGATCTGGCCGCGGCGATCCGCCGGCACCGTCCGGACCTGGTTGTGCTCGGTCATTTCGGGCCGACCTGGGCCCCCGGCATCGTCAACAGCGCCGACCACCGGGCGGTCGGCCGTGCGGCGCTCGACGCGGTATCCGATGCCGGCAACGAGTGGATCTTCCCCGAGATCACCGAGCCACCACCGTGGACCGTGCGCTGGGCGGCCGTGGCCGTTCCGGCCGGTGCCACCCACGCGGTGGACGTCACCGCCACCGTCGGCGCCGCCGAGGCGTCACTGGCCGAGCACCGGCGCTATCTCGAGGCGCTGAGCCCCGAGCCGGTGGCCGATCAGGTGCGCGCGGTGGTCACGATGACCACGGCGCCGGTGGACGGCTTCCCCGGCGAACGCGCCGTCGGGTTCGAGCTCTACACCTTCGCCGGCTGAGGCGCCGGCGCGGGACCGCGCGGTATCGCTGTGCCGGATCGTGCCGCGGGATGGGTCGGTGCTCGGCTCGGCACGGCCACCGAAGCACGGCCCGGACTCGGCGCCCGCGGGCACGCCGATAGCATGACCGGATGCGAGTGGCTGTCGTCGCCGGTCCCGATCCGGGTCATGCGTTTCCCGCTATCGCGCTCTGCCTGCGTTTCCGGGACGCGGGTGACGATCCCGTCCTCTTCACCGGCCCCCGCTGGTTCGAGGCCGCGCGGGCGGCCGGTATCGGGGTGCGGCGGCTGAAGGGGCTGGCGCCCAGGCCGATCGACGACGACGGCGACGCCGGGGCGCGCATTCATCAACGGGCGGCCTACATCTCGACCGAGATCCTGCCCGAACTCGGCGCGATGCTGCCGGAACTGGTCGTCTCCGATGTGCTGACGGCGGGCGGCGGTATGGCCGCCGAACGGTTGCGGGTGCCGTGGGTCGAACTGTCACCGCATCCGCTCTATCTTCCGTCGAAAGGGTTGCCGCCGATCGGTAGTGGGCTCGCGCCGGGTGCCGGGATAGGCGGTCGTGCCCGGGACTCGGTGCTGCGGATGTTCACCGCTCGCGCGGTGCGGACCGGGCAGCGGCAGCGGGAGGCCGCCCGGGCCGGGGTGGGTCTGCCGGCCACCGATCCGGGTCCGGCGGCGCGGCTCGTCGCCACCCTGCCCGCGCTGGAGGTACCGCGGCCGGACTGGCCGCAGGAGGCCGAACTGGTGGGCCCGCTGCTGTGGGAGCCCACCGACCGTCGGCTGGAGTTACCGCCGGGGGACGACCCTCTGGTGGTGGTGGCGCCGTCCACCGCGCACACCGGGGTGGGCGGAATGGTGGAGACGGTGCTGGAGGCCCTGACGGGGGCCGGAGTGCGGGTGGCGATCTCGATGCTCGACGAGCCGCCGGCGTCGCTGCCGGAATGGGCGACCGCCGGGCTCGGCCGGCAGGACGAACTCCTCACCCACGCCGCCGTGGTGGTCGGGGGCGGTGGGCACGGGCTGCTGGCGAAATCGATGGCCGCGGCAGTACCCGTGGTGACCGTCCCGGGTGGCGGCGACCAGTGGGAGCTCGCCAATCGCGCGCAACGCCAGGGTTCGTCGCTGCTGGTCCGCCCGCTCACCCCGGAAGCGGTGCGCGCCGCGGTGCTGCGGCTGCTGGCCGAGCCGGGTTTCACCGCGGCGGCGCGGACGGCGGCCGCGGGAGTCGCCGAGGTGGCCGATCCGGTACAGATCTGCCACCGGGTCCTGGACGCGGTGCGGACGCACTGATCGGTGCGAGCCCGCCGGCGCCGATGCGGGTATCTTGTGCACGGTGCGGTTGACGGAATTCCAGGAACTCATGCACACCGAATTCGGCGAGGCACGGGGCGACACCCTGCTCAACGATCATGTCATCCCCGCGCTGGGCGGCCGGACCGGTGCCATCGCCATCGAAGCCGGTGTCGATCCCCGCGATGTATGGCGTGCGCTGTGCGCCGAATTCGACGTGCCGCGCTCGCGCTGGTGACATCGTGCCCAAGGGGCGGTCAGCTGCGGCGCGCATGATGACGCGCCGCTTTCGCGCGGTTGCCGCAGGTCGCCATCGAATGCCAGCGGCGGGTTCCGTTCTTGGATGTGTCGTAGAAGAAAAGCACGCAGTCGGGGTGGGCGCAGCGGCGGATGCGGTCGGGTGCCTCGGCCAGCAGATACAGCAGGTTGTCCGCCGCCAGCCAGCCGGGTAGCCAGGCGGGGTCGGCGACCTCGGGGGTGCCGATCGGTCCGGTTTCGTCGAGGTGACGCCGGATGCGACCCCGGTCGAGTACCTCGTTGAGGGCGTCGCGGGAACCGTGCACGACCGTGTCGTACACGGCGGAGCGGGCGGTGAGCACGGCCTCCAGGGTCTGTTCGTCCGCGGGAGCCGTGCCGGCCAGGCCTGCCGACTCCAACCAGATCCGCAGACCTGCCACATCGGTGAGCAGGTCGCGTGGGCCATGCTCGATCCACCGCGTGTTCAGCAGATCGAGGGCCGGCGGTTCACCGAGGTGAGGGCGTGGATCGAGCATGCCTGAGGGTAACGGTCTCCTTGTCGGTGTCCGGGTATCCGAACCCAGTGTAACCGCCTATTCGTTTTTTACCGGTTGACGCCGGCTGATCCGCCGCGCTAAGTTCTAACCGTTCAAACCAGTTGAACGGTTAATTCAGGAGGATCGACCATGACCACAGCCGTCACCCCTCGGCTCGCTACCGGACATATCGGGTTGAACGTGTCCCGGCTGGATCGCTCGCTGCGCTTCTACCGGGATGTTCTCGGGTTCGAAGAGCTCGCCAGCGGTACCGATGCCCAACGGCGATGGGTCTTTCTGGGCGCCAACGGTGAACTCGTCCTCACGCTGTGGCAGCAGAGCGCGGGGGAGTTCCCGGTGGACCGGCCCGGGCTGCACCATCTGTCGTTCCAGGTGCCGTCCCTCGCGCAGGTGCGGCAGGTGGAGGCCGCGCTGACCGAGCACGCGGTCACTTTCTTCCATGACGGTGTGGTCGCGCACGGCGAGGGCGCGGCGTCCGGCGGGATCTTCTTCGCGGATCCGGACGGTATCCGGCTCGAGGTCTATACGCCGACCGGCGCCGAATCCGCGCCTGCCCCCAGCGGCGCGGCGCCGACCTGCGGGTTCTTCTGAGCGGCACCGGCCGATGAATGTCTTCCATCACGGCGAACTGGCGGTACAGCGCCGGGCGGGGCAGACCGATATCGCCGAGAAGGTGGGGCGGACGGTCCGCACCGTGATACCCGAGGCCGCCGCCCGCTTCCTGGTCGAACAGCCGATGGTCGTGCTCGCCGCGGTGGACGACGCGGGCCGCCCGTGGGTGACCCAGCTGACCGGTGCGCCGGGCTTCCTCCGGGTCCTCGACGCACACACCCTCGAGATCGCGGCGGTACCGCGGCGCGATGACCCGCTGACGCCGCCCGAACGTCCGTGGCGGGTCGGTCTCATCGCCGTCGAACCGGACCGTCGCCGGCGGATGCGGGCCAACGGGACGGTGCGGCGGATCGGCGATCGGCTGCGCATGACAGTCGATCAGGTCTACTCGAACTGTCCGAAGTACATCTCCCGGCGGCATATCGTCGCCGTCGCGGAGCAGGCGCCGGCGGACGTCCACCGCGGTATCGAACTGGATGCCCGGCAGCGCGCCGCGGTCGCGGCGGCGGACGCGTTCTTCGTGGGCAGTACGGACGCGACGGGTCACGCGGACGCCTCGCATCGTGGGGGAGATCCCGGCTTCGTGGAAGTGCGCGCGCCGAACCGGCTGTACTGGCCGGAATATCGTGGCAACTCGATGTTCATGACGCTCGGCAACCTCATGGTGGAGCCGCGCTGTGGTGTGCTGATCCCGGACTGGAACACCGGCGGCCTGCTGCACCTCACCGGTACGGCCGAACTGTCCTGGCCGGCTGTCCCGGGCGGCCCCGCCGGTGTCGAGTTCACCGTGCACGCGGTGGCCGAGCGGCTCGCGGGGCCGCTGCGCTGGAGCCTGCCCGAACTCTCCCCTGTCAACCCGTGAAAGGAGTCGCCGGATGCGACCACCACTGCCCCCGTTCGATGCCGTGACCGCCGCCGCCAAGGTGCGCGCGGCCGAGAACGCGTGGAACACCCGTGACCCCGAGACGGTCGCCGCCGCCTACACCGTCGATACGGTGTGGCGTAACCGCGACGAGTACTTCACCGGGCGTCCGGCTGTGGTCGATTTCCTGACGCGGAAATGGGCGAAGGAGAACGGTTATGCCCTGCGCAAGGAGCTGTGGGCCTGGTCGGGAAACCGTATCGCGGTGCGTTTCCAGTACGAATGGCACGACGAGGCCGGGCAGTGGTGGCGCAGCTACGGCAACGAACAGTGGGAGTTCGCGCCGGACGGGCTGATGGCGCGACGGGAGGCGAGTATCAACGACGTACCCATCACCCGGGCGCAACGGCGCATCCACGGACCCCGGCCGGACGGGGATACGACCGAGCTCCCGCAGTGGTGAACCGGCGCGCGCCGAGGGGCCCGCGCCCCTCGGCCGCGTCGCTTGACTCGAACACCTGTTCGTCTAGGCTGAGGCCGGAACTTGTCGGTGCCGCCCTCTACTGTGGGCGCCAACCACACCACCTACTACCACCCGGTGAAAAGGGGAGTCACGATGGCGCCACAGCCCTATGACCGCGACAAAGCGCTCGAACTCGCGCTCGCGCAGGTCGAGAAGAGTTTCGGCAAGGGGGCGGTGATGCGCCTCGGCGAAGAAGCCCGCCAGCCGGTCTCGGTGATTCCGACCGGTTCCATCGCGCTCGACGTCGCCCTGGGCATCGGGGGTCTGCCCCGCGGCCGCATCGTGGAGGTCTACGGCCCGGAATCCTCCGGTAAGACCACGGTCGCGCTGCACGCGGTCGCCAATGCGCAGGCCGCCGGAGGCGTCGCGGCATTCATCGACGCCGAGCACGCCCTCGATCCCGATTACGCCGCCAAACTCGGTGTCGATACCGACGCACTGCTGGTATCCCAGCCCGATACCGGTGAACAGGCCCTGGAAATCGCCGATATGCTGGTCCGCTCCGGCGCCATCGACATCATCGTCATCGACTCGGTGGCCGCCCTGGTGCCCCGCGCCGAGATCGAGGGCGAAATGGGTGACAGTCACGTCGGCCTGCAGGCCCGCCTGATGAGCCAGGCGCTGCGCAAGATGACCAGTGCCCTGAACAATTCCGGCACCACCGCCATCTTCATCAACCAGCTGCGCGAGAAGATCGGCGTCATGTTCGGTTCCCCCGAGACGACCACGGGCGGTAAGGCGCTGAAGTTCTACGCGTCCGTGCGGCTGGATGTGCGCCGTATCGAAACCCTGAAGGACGGAAGTGACGCGGTCGGTAACCGGACCCGCGTCAAGGTCGTGAAGAACAAGGTCTCCCCGCCGTTCAAACAGGCCGAATTCGACATTCTGTACGGCCACGGGATTTCGAAGGAGGGCTCGCTGATCGATATGGGGGTGGAGCACGGATTCATCCGCAAATCCGGCTCCTGGTACACCTACGAGGGAGATCAGCTCGGCCAGGGCAAGGAGAACGCCCGTAAATTCCTTTTGGAGAACACCGATATCCGGGACGAGGTCGAGAAGAAGATCAAGGAAAAGCTGGGGATCGGTGCGGATGTGACCGCGACGGAAGAGACCCCGGCCGATTTCTGACCCGATGGACGAACGGCCCGGCGCGTGCCCCGAGGCCACCGATCCGGTGGCGCAAATGCGGCGCCGACTCGACGAACTCCTGGCGGCCGGTGGTATGGCCACCGATCCCGTCCGGAGTCCACGGCCGGACGAGCCCGATCCGCAGCGGCCTCGTCCGGCCGATTCCGGTCCGGCGGGCGACGCGCCGACCGACCGGCACACCGGTGACGATGCGCAGGGCGGTATCGAACAGGCGAAAGAGGCCGCCCTGCGGTTACTGGCGGTCCGGGCCCGCAGCCGAGCCGAGCTCGCGCAGCGGCTGCCCGCCAAGGGATATCCACTCGAGGTGACCGAACAGGTACTCGACCGGCTGGCCGAGGTCGGGCTGATCGACGACGCCGATTTCGCGCGGCAGTGGGTACGGCAGCGGCACGGCTTCTCCGGAAAGGGGCGGCGTGCGCTGGAACAGGAGCTGCGGCGTAAAGGAGTGTCGCAGGAGGATTCCGCGGCCGCGCTGGACACTGTGACGGACGACGACGAATACGAGCGCGCCACCGAACTGGTGCGCCGCAAACTGCGAAGCCTGCCGGCGGGGCTGGACCGGGAGAAGGCCATCCGGCGGCTGGTCGGCATGCTCGCCCGGCGCGGCTACGGACATTCGGTGGCATTCGCGGTGGTCAAATCCGAATACGAGTCCGCCGGGTTCGGCGACGCGGACGCACCCCCGGATTGAGCGCGCCCGCACCGATCAACCGCGGCGGCCCGGTTTCGTGGAGGCCGGAGCCGGCCTCCGAAGCGGAGTGGACCCGGACACCGGATCGTGATCGGCGCAGCGCCGTCCATCGCCCCCCTCCGCACCGGCGCGACTTCCACTGTCCGGGCAGCTGAGTTGCTGCTCGAGTTCGGCCGCCGGTCGAACGCGCTCCGCGTCCGGAGATCGCCCGGTCGACCGGTGTGCCGGCCCGAGGTCGATATCGCCGGGGTCGGAGCACTCGACACGGGTGCGGGCGGTCTCCTTACCTATCTCGGGCCTATCTCGGCCGGACCGGAGCTCCTTCGCGTGGTGGTTTCTCGCCGGCAATCCGCTGCGCCGGACCTCGCGAGGCCCGGCGCAGCGGCGGGCTACTTGGTGATATCCACTCCGGGAGCCGCGTCGGCGATCACCGAATCGGCCGCCACCACCGCGCCGCCGCGTTTGCGGCGACCGGCCCGCAGGCGCTTCTCCAGCCCGGTGGCGACCGTGGAGAGGAGCACGTTCAGCACGATCATGATGATCGCGACCACGATCAGCGCGGGGATCGTATTGGATTCCGCCGCGCCGAGCTGCTGGGCGCTGCGGACAACCTCCTCGTAGGTGATCACATAGCCCAGCGCCGAATCCTTCAGCGCGACCACCATCTGGGAGATCAGGGCCGGCAGCATTGCCGTGATCGCCTGCGGGAGCAGAATGAGCCGCATCAGCTGACCCTTGCGCAGACCCAGCGCCACCCCGGCCTCGGTCTGGCCCCTGGGCAGCGACAGGATGCCGGCGCGCACGATCTCGGCGATCACCGAGCCGTTGTAGATGGTCAGAGCCGTCACCACGGCGCCCAATGCCAGGTACTCGGATTCGAAGAGGTCGTATTCGGAGTACAGGGCGAACAGGAAGATCATCAGGATCAGCACCGGGACGGCGCGGGCGATCTCGACGATTGTGCCTGCGGTCCAGCGCACCCAACGGTGATCCGAGAGCCGGGCGATACCGAAGATCATCCCGATCACCAGGGCGAACACAATGGACAGCAGCGCGGCGACCACCGTGCCGCGCAGGCCCGGCAGGATGTAGGTGCTCCAGACCGCCCCATCCAGGAACGGCTCCCATTTCTCGGCCGTGAACTGCCCTTTGTCGGCGAAGCCGCGGTAGACGAACCAGCCCACGGCCACGATCACCACGAACACCACGACCGAGTAGACGATATTGCGGACTCGGGCGACGGGCCCCGGGGCGTCGTACAGAACAGAAGCCTGGCGTGTCATTTGGCCTCCCACGGAGCAGGTTCATGCGGTCCGCGGAGGACGCAGCGAAGGCGAAGGGATTGCCTCATCGGGCCACCTCGAATCGTTTGGCCAGATGTCCGAACAGCAGGCCGGCGGGCAGCGTCAGGATCACGAAACCGAGCGTGAAGATCAGCCCGATGGCCAGCAGCGCCGCTTCGGTTTCGATCATGTTCTTCATCAGGAACGACGCCTCGGCGACGCTGATCGCGGAGGCGACCGTCGTATTCTTGGTCAGCGCGATGAACA
Source organism: Nocardia sp. NPDC050193 (assembly GCA_040674215.1). Classification (GTDB taxonomy): domain Bacteria; phylum Actinomycetota; class Actinomycetes; order Mycobacteriales; family Mycobacteriaceae; genus Nocardia. The sequence goes on from JBFARE010000046.1 coordinate 13,398, forward strand.
CGCTGCCCAGCGGGGCGATCACCGAGCGGAACGCCTGCGGCAGCACGATGATCCGCAGATTCTGCAGGAAGCTCAGCCCCAGCGAGCGGCCGGCCTCCGATTGGCCCATCGGCACGGTGTTGATACCGGCCCGCAGTGATTCACAGACGAATGCCGCCGTGTACACGCTGAGACCGATGACGGCCCAGCGGAAGTTGTTGTCGGCCAGCGAGGTGGGTCCCTCGGAGGCCAGGTTCATCCCGAGGGTGGAGTACAGGCCCAGGGAGCAGAACACCAGGATGAGGGTGAGCGGGGTGTTGCGGAACACGGTCACATAGGCCGTGCCGACCCAGCGGGCCACCGGGACCGGCGATACTCGCATTCCGGCGACAACGGTACCCAGCACCAGGGAACCCACCGCCGAGAACACGGTCAGTTTTATGGTCATCCAGAATGCTTCGAGCAGCTGGGAGTCGTATTCCGAGATCAAATCGAACACGGTGGTCGCGCGCCTCCGATCGGCAGGATGGGCCCGGACCGGAGGGCCGGGCCGCGAGCGCGGCCCGGCCCTCCGATGCGGTGGTCAGTACCGGTCCACCTGCGGGGCCTGCGGGGTCTCGTAGCTCGCGGCCTTACCGACCGTCTCCTGGAACGCGGTGTCCCAGGCGCCCGAGCTGATCATTTCCTCGATCGCGTCGTTGATCTTGTTGCGAGTGTCCTGATCGCCCTTCTTCAGGCCGATCCCGTAGTTCTCGGTGGTGAACTTCTCGCCGACAACCTTGTACTTGCCGGGCGACTGCGACGCGTAACCGGCCAGGATGATGTCATCGGTGGTCACCGCCGCGACGGCGCCGCTGTTCAAACCCTCGAGGCACAGCGAGTAGGTGTCGTAGGTCTGCAGCTGGGTGTCGGGGTACTTCTTCTGGATGTTCTGCGCGGGCGTGGAACCGGTCACCGAGCACACCGTCTTGCCTTTGAGGCTCTCCGGGCCGGTGACATCGTTGTTGTCGGCCCGCACCAGCAGGCTCTGCCCCGCGACGTAGTAGGGGCCGGCGAAATCGACCTTCTCCTTGCGCGCGTCGGTGATCGAGTAGGTGGCGACCACGAAATCGACCTGCCCGTTCTCGATCAGGGTCTCGCGCTGTGCGGAGGGGGCTTCCTTGAAGGTGATGCCGTCCGGCTGGACGCCGAGTTTCGAGGCCACGTACTTGGCGACCTCGACATCGAAGCCGCTGTAGGTCCCGTCGGTGTTACGCAGGCCCAGACCGGGCTGATCGTATTTGATGCCGATGGTGAGCTCGCCCTCCTGGGCGTTCTCCAGCGCGCTCTTGTCGCTGCCGCCACCACAGGCCGCGGTGGTGGCGGTGACGGCCACCGCGACCGCGCCGACCGCCATGCGGAGTGCTCGGTTGATCCTCATCGGTTTCCTTCCCTCATCTCCTCGACGGCGCGATGCCCTCGAGTTTGTGCCTATCTATCCGCCGGGCAGATTCAGTGACTGAGAATCTTGCCCAGGAAGTCCTTGGCACGATCGGACTTCGGTGCGCTGAAGAACGTCTCCGGGTCGGTGTCTTCGACGATCTGGCCATCGGCCATGAACAACACCCGGTCGCCGGCACGGCGGGCGAAGCCCATCTCATGGGTGACCACCAGCATGGTCATGCCCTCTTTGGCCAGCGAGACCATCACATCGAGGACTTCGTTGACCATTTCCGGGTCGAGGGCCGAGGTCGGCTCGTCGAACAGCATCACCTTGGGGTTCATCGCCAGGGCCCGGGCGATGGCGACGCGCTGCTGCTGGCCGCCGGAGAGCTGGGCGGGATACTTGTCGGCCTGGTTGGCGATACCGACCCGTTCCAGCAGTTCCATGGCGTGGCGGCGGGCCTCGTCCTTCTTGCTCCCGCGAACCTTCAACGGCGCGAGCATGACATTGTCCACGATCGTCTTGTGCGCGAAGAGGTTGAACGACTGGAAGACCATGCCGACATCGGCGCGCAGGGCGGCGAGAGCGCGACCCTCGGCCGGCAGCGGCACCCCGTCGACACTGATCTCTCCCGAATCGATCGGCTCCAGCCGGTTGATGGTGCGGCAGAGCGTCGATTTCCCGGAGCCCGACGGTCCGAGCACGATCACGACCTGCCCACGGGGCACCTCGAGGTTGATATCACGCAGCACGTGCAGGGCACCGAAGTGCTTGTCGACGGCGCGTAGGGTGATCATGGGCACAGCATTTGTGTCGCCGGCCGCCTCTGGCGTGTCGGCGTCGGTGTCGGTCATGGCACTGACCTTAAGCCGAAATTTCGGTTTTGCGAGCCTTTCGGCGACACTCCCCGACGCCACACCGCGCCGAAATTCGGGTTTAACCCAGTGGTCATCCGCTGTAATCCGTTCGCTCGGCCGGGATTTGCCCGCCGCGGCGCCGACGGGCGGTGCGGTCCGGCCCGGCCGACCGAGTCCCCATATGTGGGAAGCGCCACGGCGGGCGCGCCCTGTGCGCACGGTCGCGAGCGGGCCGGGTCCCGCCGCCGCGGCGGGCGGTGCGGATCTGCCGGAAAACCCCCGGACGGTGGCCCGTACCCTGGACGCGTGGATTCGATCGGACAGGTAGCGCTCCCCACCCGGATCGAGCCGGTCGGCGCGCGCAGTTACGAGGTCCGCACCTTCGGTTGCCAGATGAACGTGCACGATTCCGAACGCTTGTCCGGGCTGCTCGAGGATGCGGGCTATCGGAAGGCCGCGCCCGGCGCGACGGCCGACCTGGTGGTCTTCAACACCTGCGCGGTGCGGGAGAACGCGGACAACAAGCTGTACGGAACCCTCGGCCATCTCGCGCCGATCAAGGCGTCCCGGCCCGGTATGCAGATCGCGGTCGGCGGCTGCCTGGCACAGAAAGACCGCGATTCGGTCCTGCGCCGGGCGCCGTGGGTGGATGTGGTGTTCGGCACCCACAACATCGGTTCGCTGCCGGTGCTGCTGGAACGTGCCCGGCACAACGACGAAGCCCAGGTGGAGATCCTGGAATCGCTCGAGGCGTTCCCCTCCACCCTGCCCGCGCGCCGGGAATCGGCGTACGCGGGTTGGGTGTCGATCTCGGTCGGCTGCAACAACACCTGCACCTTCTGCATCGTGCCCGCACTACGTGGCAAGGAAGTGGACCGGCGCCCCGGTGATGTGCTGGCCGAGGTGCAGGCACTGGTGGACCAGGGTGTGCTGGAGGTGACGCTGCTCGGGCAGAACGTCAACGCCTATGGTGCCTCCTTCGCCGACCCCGGGCAGCCCCGCGATCGCGGCGCGTTCGCCAAACTGCTGCGGGCCTGCGGCGGGATCGAGGGGCTGGAGCGGGTGCGCTTCACCTCACCGCACCCGGCGGAGTTCACCGACGATGTGATCGAGGCGATGGCCGAGACCCCGAATGTCTGCCCGCAGCTGCACATGCCGTTGCAGTCGGGGTCGGACCGCGTGCTCAAGGCCATGCGCCGGTCCTACCGGCAGGCCCGCTATCTGGGGATCATCGAGAAGGTGCGGGCGGCGATGCCGCATGCGGCGATCACCACCGATATCATCGTCGGTTTCCCGGGGGAGACCGAGGAGGATTTCCAGCAGACCCTCGAGGTGGTGCGGCAGGCCCGGTTCACCAGCGCCTTCACCTTCCAGTACTCCCCGCGACCGGGCACCCCGGCCGCGGAGATGGCCGATCAGGTCCCCAAGAAGGTGGTCCAGGAGCGTTACGACCGGCTGATCGCGCTGCAGGAGCAGATCTGTGTGGAGGCCAATCACGCCCTGATCGGCACCGAGGTGGAACTCCTGGTCGCCGACGGCGCGGGCAAGAAGAATGCCGCGACCGCCCGGATGAGCGGGCGGGCCCGGGATGGGCGACTGGTGCATTTCCGGCCGGACGGGCCGGGCGCGCCGATCCGTCCGGGCGACCTGGTCACCGTCGAGGTGACCGGCGCGGCGCCACATCACCTGGTCGCGGACTCGGGGATCCGGGCGCATCGACGGACCCGGGCCGGTGACGCGCACGAGGCCGGTACCACGCCGAAGACCGCGCCGATCGGTGTCGGTCTCGGGCTGCCGCGGATCGGGGCGCCCGCACCGGAACCGGCCGCCGCGGGTTGCGCCACCGGATGTGGGACATGAGCGGGACCGGTGACGACGACCGGCGCGACGAGGATCGCGCGGCGGAGGATGCGCGGGACGCGACCCCGTCGGCGCACGATGTGCCGACCCCGGGAGATCGATCAGGCGAGGGAGACGAGGACCAGGTGAATCCGGCCGAGACCGAGCAGTTCGAAGAATTCCGCGAAGACCTCGACGCGGTGGAGCGCCGGATCGCGGGTGAGATCGATCCGGGCGTGCGCGCCATGGTGGTGGCCGGTGCGGTATTCCTGCTCCTGCTGTCGCTGGTGTTGCCGCATACCGGCGGCGCGCGCGGATTCGATGTGCTGCTGGGTTCCCAGGCGGCCGCGGCCGAGCACGTCGGGTTGCCGTCGCGGATCTTCGTCTGGTTCGTGCTGATCTTCGGAATCGGTTTCTCGCTGCTGGCCCTGATGACCCGGCGCTGGGTGCTCGCGTGGATCGCGGTGGCCGGGTCGGCGATCGCCAGTGCGTTCGGGGTGTTCTCGATCTGGCATCGGCAGACCCCGGGCCTGAACAACTATGTGGGGTCCGGGCCCGGTATCGGCCTGGTGCTGGGCACCCTGGCGATCATGGTGCTGACCTTCCACTGGGTGAAGGTCGTCTGGAGCCGGACCGCGTTGCAACTGGCGGCCGAGGAACAGCGGCGGCTCGCCGCGGCCCGCGAGGAGGAGCGGCAGCGGCGCGATCGGTTCGGTAAGGACTGACGCGCCGGACGCGGGCCGTCCGCTGCGGCCGGTGGCCACGGCGGACGACCCGCCGATCCGAGCCGATCAGAGGTTGCTGACCGCGCCCTCCGCCGCGTCGGCCCATTCCCGCCACTGCTGTGCCTGGGCGAGAGCCTTCTCCGCATCGCGGGTTTTCCCGGCGGCCGTGGCCTTGGCGGCCTGCTCCTCGAACTGGGCCACCCGCTCCCGGAACTGTGCGGCCCGGGCCAGCGCCTCCGGGTCGGTGCGGCGCCACTGGGCGTCGGCGGCCTGCCGGACACGCTTCTCGAGGGCGCGCAACCGGCCTTCCAGATCGTGCATCCGCTCGCGGGGGACCTTGCCGACGGCGTCCCAGCGTTCCTGCAGATCGCGCAGGGCGGCCCGGGCGCCTTCCAGATCGTTATCGGGATCGATGGCCGGTTCGTAGCTGCTCAGCAGTTCCTCTTTGGCGACCGCGTTATCGGCGAATTCGGCATCGCGTTCGGAGGCCGCCGCGTTGCGCGCGGCGAAGAAGACGTCCTGGGCGCTCTTGAACCGGCGCCACAGTGCCTCGTCGGCTTCCCGGGGGGCCCGGCCCGCGTTCTTCCACTCGACGAGCAGTTCCCGGAACACCGCCGCGGTACCGGACCAATCGGTGGATTCGGACAGTTCCTCGGCCTGGACACAGAGTTCTTCTTTACGTGCCTTGGCGGCGGCCCGTTCCCGATCCAGTTCGGCGAAGTGCGCGCCGCGCCGGCGGTTGAAGGCCTCCCGGGCCTTGGAGTACCGGCGCCAGAGGGCATCGTCGACCTTGCGGTCCACCCCGCGGATGGTCTTCCATTCGTCGAGGATCTCGCGCAGCCGGTCGCCGGCGGCCTTCCACTGGGTGGATTCGGCGGCGATCTGTTCGGCTTCGGCCGCGAGCGCCTCCTTGCGCTCGGTGTGCTCGTGTCGGGTGCGCTCCTTCTCCTCCTTGGCGTGGGCGGCCGCCTCGTCGGAATGTTCGGCGATGGCGCGAAGCCGGGCGGCCAGGCCCTCGATATCGCCGATCACCGCGGCCGTCGGCAGCGTTTCGGCCAGGGCGAGCGCGGCGGCCTTGGTCTTGCGGGCATCGGTGCCGGCGGCCAACCGCGCCTCCAGCAGGGCGACCTCAGTGGCCAGATCGTCGAAACGGCGACCGAAGTGCGCCAGCCCCTCGGCGGCATCCCCGGCCTGCCAGGAACCGATGATCCGCTCGCCGTCGGCGGTCTTGACCCAGGCTGTGCCGTCCTCGTCGACCCGGCCCCAGGCACTGGGGTCGGTGGCACTGGGGACGACCACCGGATGCGGGTGTTCGGCGGCGGGCCCGGACGTTTTCAGCGCGGCCGGGGTGGGGTGCGCCTCGCCGGGTTTGGGACGGTTGCCCGGCTTGGGAGCGCTGGACGGGCGACCGGGCTTGCCCGGGCCGGGTTTGGCGGTTCCGTTGCTGTGGGTCATTGCTCCTCGTCCCTGCCGCGCGTCACGGCTGCCTGGTTTACGCGCTGCGCATTCTGGCTATGCTCTGCTCATTCTGGCCACGCCCGCTCATTCTGGCCACGTCTGCCCGTCTCGGCCATGCCGGGGTCGACGTGTCGTGCGTGCGTTGCCCGTGCGGCCGCACGTTCCACCATTCAACCCGGCCGCACCTCCGGAAACCACACCGCCGACAGCGGCGGCGACTAGCCGGACCTGCAGATCCGGACCTGTCGGACCTGGTCCGGATACTTCGCACCCTAGCAATTGCCACGCGGTTTCCGGGAGAGACACTCGTACCGCGTGCGGGACGCGGCGGTGCCGGAGAACCGGCCGCGTCCCTGGTCGGCGGGTACGGGCTACGGTTGACGGCGTGTTCTGTCTAGCGGCTCTGATCCCCTCGCCGCCCGTTCTCGTCCCCGAGTTGTGTGGCGGCGGGCCGGCGGCCGGTACGGGCTCCGCTCCGGAACCGGCCGGTGCGCGGCCCCCGGAGGCAGCGGTGAACGATCTCCGCGCGGCCGTGCTCGCTGCGGGGGCGGCCCTGGCGGAGGCGACACCGCACTGGACGGTGCTCGGGGTCGGGCCCGGCGAGCGCAGCTACGACGCTGATACGGCGGGCACCTTCCGCGGCTTCGGCGTGGATGTGCGGGTGAGTCTGGGTGGACCGGGCGCGGACACCTCCGGGAACCCGGCCGCGGACCTGCCGCTGGCGGTCCTCGTCGCCGGCTGGTTGCGCGCGGCGGTGGCCCCCCATGTGCCGGCGCGGGCGCAGTTGCTCGCCGCCGACGCTCCGGTGCGCAAGTGCGCGGAGTTCGGCGCGAAGCTGCGTGCCCAACTCGACGCCGAGGACGAGCCCCAGGGGGTGCTGGTGGTCGCCGACGGTGCCGCGACCCTGTCCACCGCCGCTCCCGGATATTTCGATCCGCGGGCGGTGCCGGTACAGGATGCGCTCGACCGGGCGGCCGGGACGGGCGATACGGAAGCCCTGCTCGCCCTGGACCCCATCCTGTGCGCCGATCTGATGATGTCCGGCCGCGCCGCCTACCAGGCGCTCGCCGGGCTCTTCGCCGTCGATGCCGCACCCCCGCTGGTGACCGAGCGGTATCGGGGCGCGCCCTTCGGCGTCGGCTGGTTCGCCGGATTGTGGCGGCCGGCCGCCGTGGCTCGGTGAGCGGGGGCCCGCGCCCGGTCGCGGTGGTCGGACCCACCGCGACCGGTAAATCGGATCTCGCTCTCGATCTGGCCGAACAGCTCGGCGGCGAGATCGTGAATATCGACGCGATGCAGCTGTACCGAGGTATGGACATCGGGACCGCGAAACTGCCGCCGGACCAGCGGCGCGGAATCCCGCACCATCAGCTCGACGTGCTCGATATCACCGAAACGGCGACCGTCGCGGCGTACCAGGCCGCCGCATCCGCCGATGTCGAGGCGATCATGGCCCGCGGTCGAGTACCCGTGGTGGTGGGCGGTTCGATGATGTACGTCCAGGCGCTGCTCGACCAGTGGGAGTTCCCGGCCACCGATCCCGCGGTCCGGGCGAAATGGGAAGCGGTGCTTGCCGCGCAGGGGGTGGCGGCCGTACACGACGCGCTGCGCCGGGCCGACCCGGCCGCCGCCGCCACCATCCTGTCCACCGACGGACGCCGGATGGTGCGCGCGCTGGAGGTCGTCGAACTCACCGGACGGCCGTTCGCGGCCTCCGCGCCGGTGATCGGTGCGCCGCGCTGGGATACCCGCATCCTCGGTGTGGACCGGGAGACGGCCGAACTGGACGAGCGGATCGCCCGGCGCACCGCGGCGATGTTCGAGCAGGGCCTCGTCGACGAGGTGCGCGGGCTGGTCGCCCACGGACTGCGCGAGGGGCAGACCGCGCGCCGGGCCATCGGCTACGCCCAGGTGCTGGCCTGTTTCGACGGCGAGTACGACGAGGCGCAGGCGCGCGAGCGCACCTTTATCGGGACCCGCCGCTACGTCCGGCGGCAGCGGTCCTGGTTCCGGCGTGATCGCCGGGTGCGCTGGGTGGACGGCGCTGCCCCGGACGCGACCGCGACCGCCCTCGCGCTGCTGGCAGACTCTGCGGTATCCCATCCACCGGCGCCCGCTCCGCGGGTATCCGATCGCCTACCCGAGGAGCGAACCCGCTCGTGACCCGGCAGATCCATCGCCGCAATGCCGCTGTCCAGGTGTGGACGGCCTATCTGGACAATCGCGCCAAACGGCACCGGGACAGCCGTTTCCTGGTGCACGGGGTCCGGCCGATCACCCAGGCGCTCGCGCACGACTGGCCGCTGGAGACCCTGCTGTACCGCCTGGGTGATCCGGGCCTGTCCCCGTGGGCGCGCGACATCCTGGAGACGAGCGCGGTGCCGGCTGTCGGACTGGCGCCCGAGCTGATGGCCGACCTGGGGGAGAAAACCGGTGGGCCGCCCGAACTGGTGGCGGTGGCGGAGTACGCCGGGGGCGATCTGACGGGTTGCGAACTCGGCGAGCCGGGGGACGCGCCGGTGATCGTCGTCTTCGACCGGCCGAATTCACCCGGGAACCTGGGCACCTTGATCAGGTCCGCCGACGCGTTCGGCGCGTCGGCGGTGGTGGTGGCGGGGCACGGCGCCGACCAGTACGACCCGCGCTGCGTCCGGGCCTCCACCGGATCGCTGTTCTCGGTCCCGGTCTTCCGGGTGCCCGGTCCCGCGGAGGTCTTGGAGTTCCGGGACCGCCAGGTGGCGCGCGGAGTGCCCACCCGGATCGTGGGTACCGACGAGAACGGTGAGCGCGCGATCTTCGACGAGGATCTGATCGACGCCACGATCCTGGTCGTCGGCAACGAGACCAGCGGTATGAGCGCCGCCTGGCTGGCTGCCTGCGACCGGACGGTCACGATTCCGATGGGCGGCAGTGCCAGCTCGCTCGGGGCGCCGTCGGCCGCGGCCGTGGCGCTGTACGAAATTTCCCGGCAGCGCCGGACGTTTGCCCGGTGAGAACAGCGGACGAGGAGACCCGAACCGACGTGCAGAACAGTCTCGACGTGCAGGAGAGCCCCGACGTGTCCCAGAGCGGGAACGACAAGGACGTGGAGTTCACCAAGGGCCACGGCACCCAGAACGATTTCGTGGTGCTGCCCGATCCGGAGGTCCGGCTGGACCTGACCGTGTCCCGGGTGGCGGCATTGTGCGACCGGCGCCGCGGGCTCGGTGCCGACGGGGTGCTGCGCGTCGCCCGGGCGGGCGAGTTGCTCGCCGCGGGAGTACTCGGCGAATACCCCGAGGGCGTGGGCCCGGGCGATTGGTTCATGGACTACCGCAACGCCGACGGTTCCATCGCGGAGATGTGCGGGAACGGGGTGCGTGTCTTCGCGCACTATCTCGTGGCCCGCGGTCTGGTCGGCGGTGCGGAGTTCGTGGTGGGTAGCCGGGCGGGGGCGCGTCCGGTCGTGGTGCATTCGGCCGGTGCGGTCGCCGGCGAGGTGACCGTGCAGATGGGTCCGGTGCGGGTGCTCGGCGCCTCGACCGCCACGGTGGCCGGGTTCGGTTATCCCGGCCTGGGTATCGATGTCGGCAACCCGCATCTGGCGTGTGTCGCGGATCTGTCGGCCGGTGCGCTGGCCGAACTGGATCTCACGGCGCCTCCCGGATACGACCCCGATATGTTTCCGCGCGGCGTCAATATCGAGATCCTGACCGGCCTCGATGCCGACGGCACGGTCGATATGCGGGTCTACGAACGCGGTGTCGGCGAGACCCGCTCCTGCGGCACCGGAACCGTCGCGGCGGCCGCCGCGGCCCTGGCGGCCGGCGGATTCGATCTCACGGACGGGACCGGGGAGGTCGGCGTCCGCATTCCGGGCGGGGAAGTGCGCGTCGGGGTGGAGGCGGGCGCGGCGTGGTTGCGCGGTCCCTCCGAACTCCTCGCCACCGGCCGTCTCGCCGCACAGTGGTGGGACCCGCTGTAGCCGCGTCCGGCCGGAAAATCATATGCGCCGACCAGCGCATCAGTGGCAGCATGGATGGTGTATGAGAAATTCTGACATTTCCGGGACCACAAACCGGTCCCCTGAATCGTTCGACGCGCACTCGCCGGAGTCGGATCCGGTCGCCACCGTCGACGATATCGACTCGGGTGTGCCCGGTGCGAACGGCGCCACGCCGAGTGCGCGGCGCGGCGGCTGGTCCACCGATCCGACCACCGGCGAACTCCAGCTGGACGAGCGGAGCGCGCTACGCCGTATCGCGGGACTGTCCACCGAGCTCACCGATATCACCGAGGTCGAGTACCGGCAGCTGCGACTCGAGCGGGTCGTACTGGTCGGGGTGTGGACCGAAGGCAGTGTGGCGCGCGCCGAGGCGAGTATGGCCGAACTGGCCCGGCTCGCCGAGACCGCCGGGTCCGAAGTGCTCGAAGCCCTGATCCAGCGGCGCGACCGGCCCGATCCCGCGACCTATATCGGGTCGGGTAAGGCCGACGAGCTGCGTGCGGTGGTGCTGTCCACCGGCGCGGATACCGTGATCTGCGACGGTGAGCTCACCCCGGCACAGTTGACCGCCCTGGAGAAGGTCGTCAAGGTCAAGGTGGTCGACCGGACCGCGCTGATTCTCGATATCTTCGCCCAGCACGCCACCTCCCGCGAGGGTAAGGCGCAGGTCGCGTTGGCCCAGATGGAGTACATGCTGCCCCGGCTGCGCGGCTGGGGTGAATCCATGTCGCGGCAGGCAGGCGGCCGGGCCGGCAGCAACGGCGGGGTGGGTTTGCGCGGCCCCGGTGAGACCAAGATCGAAACCGATCGGCGGCGGATCCGGGAGCGGATGGCCAAACTGCGCCGCGAGATCCGGGAGATGAAGACCGCCCGCGACACCAAGCGCGCGCGGCGCACCTCCAGCGGGGTGCCGTCGGTGGCCATCGTGGGTTACACCAATGCCGGCAAATCGAGCCTGATGAACGCGCTCACCGGCTCGGGCGTGCTGGTGCAGGACGCGCTGTTCGCCACCCTGGACCCCACCACCCGCCGCGCCGAGCTGGACGACGGCCGCGAGGTGGTATTCACCGATACCGTCGGCTTCGTTCGTCACCTGCCCACCCAACTCGTCGAGGCGTTCCGCTCCACCCTGGAAGAGGTCACGGGCGCCGATCTGCTGCTGCACGTGGTGGACGGTTCCGACGCGCTGCCCGCCGAACAGATCAAGGCGGTCCGGGAGGTCGTCACCGAGGTGATTCGGGAATCGGGGCAGTCCGCACCACCGGAACTGCTGGTGGTGAACAAGATCGACGAGGTCGATCCGGTGGAGCTGACCCGGCTGCGCGGGATGCTGCCCGGGGCCGAGTTCGTCTCCGTCCACAAGGATCTCGGTATCGACCGGCTGCGTACCAGGCTTGACGAAGTCCTCGGTGGGTTGGATGTGGAAGTGAGCGTACTTCTTCCGTATACTCGCGGCGATTTGCTCGCCAGAATCCATGCCGACGGCCGGATTTCGCGCTCCGAGCACACCGAGAACGGCACCCGGGTCCAAGCGCGTGTACCGAGTGCGCTGGCAGCGGTGCTTTCCGGCTATGCCAACGCCGGTGCCGCGCCGGCGTGACGGGTTCGAGCGCAGCCCGCCCGCGTTGATCTAGGTCGCGAAAGTGTGGGACATTGCATAACCCTGTGGGATATCGACCCATGTCGATTCACAATCGGTATGAGTCGACCTCAGGAGGGTTTTATGTCACAGACTGGCCGCACCGCTCTCAGCGGCGACGACCGACAGCGCAGGGCGCTGATGGACCGGACCGGGCTCAGTGACGGCGCGCCGGTATCGGTCGATCTGAGTGCGATCGATCTCCGGGTACTCGAGGCGGCCCTGGCGCCGCTCCGGGCCTGGAGTAGTCCCCGTTTCTTCGGCTTGGACAACATTCCCGCCGAGGGGCCGGTGTTACTGGTCGCCAATCACAACCTGCTCGGCTTGATCGACGCGCCGTTACTGCTACCGGAAGTGCTGCGTACGCGCGGTCGGTTGATCCGCGGTCTCGCCGAGAATCTGCTCATCTCCGTACCGGGCGTGCGGCACCTGCTGCACTACTACGGGTCGGTGCGCGGGACCCGGGACAACTGCCGGACACTACTCGACCGGGGCGAAGTGGTTCTCGTCTTTCCCGGTGGAGGTCGCGAAGCGATCCGCCGCAAGGGGGAGAAGTACGCGCTGCGGTGGGACGGCCGCACCGGCTTTGCGCGGATGGCGATCGAATGCGGTGCGCCGATCGTGCCGGTGGCGATGATCGGGATCGACGATGCCTACGACATCGTCGCCGACAAGGACGACCGGTTGCTGTGGCCGCTGCGGCGGCTGGTCGAATCGCTCGGTATCCACACCGAACTCACCCCGCCGCTGGTGCGCGGTATCGGCTTCACACCGATCCCGCGTCCCGAACGGTTCTATTTCACCGCCGGGACGCCCATCGATACCGGGCCGTGGCGCGATACCGGCGATATCGACGAGGCCGCCGAACAACTCTCTCGGGTGGTGCAGAAGGCGGTGCGCGAGGAACTGCTCTTCCTGCTCGGCCACCAGGCCGTCGACCGTGGCCGCACGCTCGGCGGACGGTTGCGCCAACTGCTGCCCGGCTGACGCGGGCGGTCCCGCCGGTGAATGAGCAGGCGGTGCGACTGCGGCGCGCGGGAGGGGAACACCAGGTAATTCTGGCCGTGAAGTGAACACTGATTCGCACTCCGGGTACGGTGGATCACAGCGACGGGCCGGCGCGGTCCCGTCCGAGTGTTCACTAGGAGGTTGGTGTGGAGCGCACACTGTTCGAGCCCGAGCACGAGCTGTTCCGGGAGTCGTACCGCAAGTTTCTCGAGACGCATGTGGCGCCGTTCCACGACCAGTGGGCGGAACAGGGCGTCGTGGACCGGTCGGTCTGGCTCGAGGCCGGTAAGCAGGGCTTTCTGGGTATGGCGATGCCGGAGGAGTACGGCGGCGGTGGCGTGAAGGATTTCCGCTACAACTCCATCATCACGGAGGAATCCGTACGCGGACAGTACTCCGGCCTCGGCTTCAGCCTGCACAACGATGTCATCGCGCCCTACCTGCTGGAGCTGGCCAACGACGAGCAGAAGCAGCGCTGGCTGCCGAAGTTCTGTTCCGGCGAACTCATCACCGCCATCGCCATGACCGAGCCCGGCACCGGTTCGGACCTGCAGGGCATCAAGACCCGCGCGGTCCGCGACGGTGACGACTGGGTCCTCAACGGTGCCAAGACCTTCATCACCAACGGCATCAACTCCGATATCGTCATCGTGGTCGCCCAGACCGACCCCTCGGCCGGTGCCATGGGCTTCAGCCTGCTGGTGGTGGAACGTGGGATGCCGGGCTTCGAACGGGGCCGCAACCTGGACAAGCTGGGCCTGAAGGCGCAGGACACGGCCGAACTCAGTTTCACCGATGTCCGGGTCCCCGCCGCCAACCTGCTCGGTGAGGAGGGCAAGGGCTTCATCCACCTGATGCAGAACCTCCCGCAGGAGCGGCTGTCGATCGCTGTCATGGCGGCCGCGGCGATGGAATCCTGCCTGGACTACACCTGTCAGTACGTTCGCGACCGTAAGGCCTTCGGTAAGCCGATCGGCGCCCTGCAGAACACCCGGTTCGTTCTCGCCGAACTGGCCACCAAGACCACGGCCGTGCGGGTGCTGGTCGACCGGTGCATCACCGAGCTCAACGCGGGCACCCTCTCGGCCGAGGATGCCGCCATGGCCAAATGGTGGAGCACCGAGGAGCAGGTCGATCTCATCGACCGGTGCCTGCAGTTGCACGGCGGCTACGGCTATATGCGCGAATACCCGATCGCCCAGGCTTACCTCGACGCGCGGGTGCAGACGATCTACGGTGGCACCACCGAGATCATGAAGGAGATCATCGGGCGCAGCCTGAAGCTGTCCTGAGCGCCGGGATCCGGGAGCCAGCGCGACGGGTTACCCGAACGGGGCGGGCCCACCGGTTGTCCGGGGGCCGCCCTGTTTCGTGTCCATGGGTGCGCGCTACCGGTGGGCGACCGTTCGAATGACCCGAACCATGCTGTCCAAGAGTATTTTCCGGCTGCCGCCGGCATTCTGTGCCGGCCGAGCGGCCACCCATTGTTCGGCCGGCGGCCTCCGCCCGGGGGTTCCGTGCGTGCTCGCAGGCAGCGGATCCGACCGGTTCCTCGGTCGTGCGGGCTGCCTCTCGGCGGCCTCCGCCGCTCTCCCGCCAGCGCCTGTCGGATGCGTCCATCAGTGTCCGGCGCATGGGATCGGCCGTGGCGCCCACGTTTACGCCGAAGCGCTCGACGGTGATTATCCGGAGGAGCGGGACGACCTCTTGCGCGAACAACTCCGCGCGATCAACGAATTGCCGGCCGGTGAGGGGCTGCCGGCGCGCGAGGAGGCGACCGCGCCGGGGCCGGCGACCGTTCGGGACGGGATCGGCAGCGTTCCCTACAGTTTCGTGCACTGTCTGCGCCGCGTCTACGCTCGGGCCCGCGAGAATCCAGAGGGTCGGGTGGAACCCGTTACCGAGGGGAGGACCCGGTCGAGGATCCGGTGGTCGCTCGGCTGGCGTACCTGTTCGAATCACATCTGGTCCGCCATTCCGACCGCGACGGGTACTACGTGCCGGTCGCGTTCGACGAAGTCCTGTTCCCGGCCGAGGAACTCGGCCTGCCCGGTGGAATGGTCGGCTCGAGCGCCGGACCGCTGCGCGAACCGGTCTACGTCGCACCGTTTGTCGGCATCACGCTGGTCGACGGTGAGCTGACCGACTCCGAGGTCGAGCGGATCCACCGGGAGAGCGGTGGCGACGAGCATCCGCTGTACCAGGAACGGGAGACATGGCTGCTCTTCTACGAGGCGGCCCGTGTTTCGTTGGCCGACAGCACGGTTATCACCTTCTGCTGACGACCGGTCCCCGTTTGCCGCTCCGGGAGCCACCCGGGCGGACCACGGGACGGAGCCGGTTCAGGATCCGCCGGAGCCCGCCCGGCCGGGCCCGGTGATCAGCGGAAGGTCCAGGGTCGTGCGGATACCCGGTGCGGCGGCCACCACCGCCGGGACCGCGTTGACCACCCGCATCGCCGTGGCCACCAGTCCGGCGTGGTTGTGGTCGCCGTTGTCGCTGGACAGGCAGAGGTCCATGGCGTAGTTCGGTTCGCCGGTGATCTCGACGCGGTACGATCCGCCCTCCTGGGCCGGCCGGGGCCAGGCGGGCGCCAGATCCGCGCGCGTCCGGGTGATGTGTTCCAGCACCGTGACGACCCGGTCGCCGACCATCCCGCGGACCTCGAATCGTATGGCCGCGGTGGTGCCCGCCGCGACCGTGCCCGCCGCGATCTCGATGTCCTCGGGCGCGGGAATCCGCTCGTGGGTCTCGGTGACCGCGTCGAGTTCCACGCCCAGCCCGGCCGCCAGCTGACGCACCACGCTGCCCCAGGCCAGGGAGAGCACCCCGGGTTGCAGGAGCATGGGGGTCTCGTCGAGGGGTTTGCCGAACCCCATGATGTCGAACATCACCGCGGCATTGTCGTAGGTGGCGTAGTCGAGGATCTCCATGCAGCGGATCTGGTCGACCCGCCGGCAGGTACCGGCCAGTGCCAGCGGGAGCAGATCGTTGGCGAAGCCGGGGTCGATTCCATTGACGAACAACGACGCACCGCCCGCGGCGGCGGCTTCCTCGATCGGGGCGAGCATATCCGGCGGCAGCACCTGCCAGGGGTATTGCAGGAAGACCGGGGCGCTCGCGGCGATATTCACGCCGGCCGCCAGGATCGTGCGCAGATCCGCGAGCGCCTCGACGAGCCGATTGTCGGTCATCGCCGTGTAGACCACACAATCCGGTTTCGCGGCCAGGAGCGCGGCGGCGTCGGTGGTGGCCAGTATTCCGGTACGGGTATCCGACCCGGCGAGTTCCCCGGCATCGCGGCCTTCCTTGGCGCTGCCGGACACCTTGACGCCGACCAGTTCGAGCCGGGGATCGTCGATGATCCCGGCCAGGGCGTGGCGGCCGACATTGCCGGTCCCCCAGTGCACTACGCGATACGTCACAGCTGTCTCCTCACAGGTCCGGAATCGGGATATCGAGATTCGGGGCGATCAGGCCGCCGTCGGTCTCGATCACCTTCCCGGTCAGGTAACCGCCGGCGGGGGACGCCAGGAACAGCGCGGTGGCCGCGATATCGGCGGGATCACCGATCCGGCGCAGCGGGGTGGCCTTCTCCAGGGCGCCGCGCAGGGTGTCGTCGGCGGCGACAATCTCCAGCGCGGAGGTCGCGATGGAACCGGGCGCGATGGCATTGACCCGGATGCGCGGGCACAGATCCATGGCGGCCAGCCGGGTGTAGTGCGCGAGCGCGGCCTTGGCGGTGCCGTAGGCGGCGAACGCGCGGCCGGGAAGCCGGCCCATCGTCGAGGTGATGTTGATGATCGACCCGCCGTCGGCGGTGTCCAGCATGATCGGTACGGCGGCCCGGACCAGGGCGTGGGCATTGGCGACATTGAAGCCGAAGGCCTGGGTCAGGGCGTCGGGCGTGGTGTCCAGTAGCGGGGTGGGCATGGCGCCGCCGACATTGTTCACGACGATGTCGAGCCGCCCGAACTCCGCCGACGCGGTGTCGGCGAGGGCAGCGCAGGCCGTGGGGTCGGCCAGGTCGGCGACCACGGTATGGGCCCGGTGCCCCGCCTGCCGGATCTGCTCGGCCACCGCGGTGAGCTCGGATTCGGTGCGGGCGGCGATCACGACGTCGGCTCCCGCCTCGGCGAAGCCGAGGGCGATGGCCGCGCCGAGTCCGCGCCCGGCACCGGTCACGACGGCGACCCGGTCGTCGAGCCGGAACCGGTCCAGAATCATGGCGCCTCCTGAAGTATGCTGATGTCGACTATTCGACGTTTTGTTATCGAATAGTCGATGCAGTGTAGATCCCGGTACACCGGTCGACAAGGGAGCATCGGATATGGCGACGGTCGGATCCCCGCCGACACGCCGGGTGGTGGCGGTGGTCGAACTGCTCGCGGAAACGGAGCGAGCGCTGACCGTTTCGGAGATCGCCGAGCGTCTGGAATTGGCCCGGGCGACGGTTACCGCGGTGCTCACCGAGTTGTGTGAGGCGAATTGGGTGGTCCGGGACGCGAACCTTGCCTACCGGCGCGGACCGGCCTTGGCTCGCCTGTCACCCGCCGAACCCGTGGGCGCGGCGGTCGCGGTGGGCGCCGAGCTGGCGGCGCTGGCCGAGGCCGCCGGTTGCGGAGCCACTCTGAGCCGGATCTCCGACGATCGGCTCACCATCGTCGCCAAACAGTACGCGGGTGCGCGGATAGTGCCGGGTCTGTCCGTCGGGCAGTCGGTCCCGGTTGTCTATCCCGCGGGGGCCGCGGTGATGCCGTGGCGGGCACCCGCCGAACGGCAGCGCTGGCTGGCGACGACGCACGGGCGGACCGGGGCGGCGGAACTACTCGACTTCGTCACCGCACACGGATTCGCCATGTTCCGGCCCGAAACCGACGATGCCGGGCTCGTGGATCTGCTGACCGAACTGCTCGGCGCGCTCGGCGCCGAACTCCTACAGCCGAAGTTGCGTGCCGAGGCGCTGCGCCAGCTGGGTCGATTGACCTCGCGCGCGTACACCGAGGCCGATATCCGCGCCCGGCAGCCGCTGCCGCTCAGCTATGTGTCCGCGCCGGTTTTCCACGGCGACGAAGCGCCCTACGAGGTCCAGCTCGGCCCGTTGCGGGCGGAGGCCGGCCCGGCGGACCGGTCCCGGTATATCGACATCGTGCGCGCGGGGGCCCGGTCGATCTCGGTGGCGTTGCGGACCGCGGATGGATGAGTCGACGTCGCCCGAGCACCGATACGGGTTTGTGCACCGTCGCGGAACTCACGTGCCGTATTCGCCGCGCAGTAGATCGGCCACCCCGCCGGGAGTCCAGTGACCGGCGGCACCCGGGCGGCCGGCCAGATAACCCGCTGTCTCGCGGACAGACCAGCGGTGTGCCGCACGCAGACCCGTGCCGATCCGGTGGAGGTACGCCGCGGCCGGTGGGTTTCCGGCGATCTCGCGCCAGCGCCACGGGGCGGTGCAGGTCAGGATCGGTATGCCGTCGAATATGCCCGGGCAGACCAGGGTTTCGTAGCGGCCGGGTCCGAGTCGTGATCGGCCCGTGCGCACCGCCTCGGACAGGTCGAGGTCGGTTCCGGCCGGACGGTACATCTCCTGGGCGGCGATATCGCTGAACTGCGACCGGGTGAGCAGGTAGGCGCGCACCGGGGTCGCGGCGGGGGTGGTGGGATCGTAGAAGGCGCGGCCACCGGTCCAGATCACCGATTCGGTGGCGAAATAGAGCAACCCGGGGAGTATCAGCGCTATCGAACGCGCCGGCGCCGTCCGGTCTCGGCAACCCTCCGGTGCGGCGGCGCCGGGCCCGGCATCGGGCGGGCGGTGGACCGCGCCGGCGGGGCGGGTCCCGGTGAGGTAGCAGCGCAGGCGCTCGGGATCGCTGTTCGACCCGTAGGCGGCATACCAGATCCGATCCGGGATCGGTCCGGGGGAGAGCCCCGAACGTGGCCGGGCGACCGCGACCTCGGGTGCTGTCATGGGCTGCTCACCGCCGACGGGAGAGGGCCCGGCACCGGTGTGTGGCCGGTGCCGGTGGGTGGTCTCAGATCTTGCGGATCACGGTGACGACTTTGCCGAGGATGCGCGCGTCGTTACCCGGTATCGGTTCGAAATGCGGATTGTGCGGCATGAGCCAGACATCCTTGCCGCTGCGTTTGAACGTCTTCACGGTCGCTTCGCCGTCCAGCATCGCCGCGACGATATCGCCGTTGTCGGCGACGTTCTGCTGCCGGACCACCACCCAGTCGCCGTCGCAGATGGCGGCATCGACCATGGATTCGCCGACCACCTTCAGCAGGAACAGCGAACCGTCGCCGACCAGTTCGCGGGGGAGTGGGAACACGTCTTCCACCGCCTGTTCCGCCAGGATCGGGCCACCGGCGGCGATTCGGCCGAGCACCGGTACATAGGTCGGTATCGGCTGATCGGTATCGCCGGCCGCCTCGGAGGCCGCGGTATCGGCGGGGGGCAGGGTGGTCACCGAGCGGACCGCCTCGTCCATACCGCGGACGTCCACGGCGCGGGGACGGTTGGGGTCGCGGCGTAGATATCCCTTGCGCTCCAGGGTGCGCAGCTGGTGCGCGACCGAGGAGGTGGAGTTGAGGCCGACCGCGTCACCGATCTCGCGAATGCTGGGCGGATAACCACGCAGACTCACCGAGGAACGGATGACCTCGAGCACCTTGCGCTGACGCACGGTGAGATCCGCACCGGTCGCCGCCGGTTCGGTGCCGGGGCCGGCCCCGTCACCCGTGTCGTCTGATTGGCTCACCACAACCGCCCTTTCTCGTCGGTCTCCGGCCCGGTGACCGCCGTCCCGGCAGACGGCCCGGACCGGCTGTGCCCGAAGTTTGATGTCGTGCAGTGAATCTAGTCGGCGCTCTCCGATCTATCAAACATCTGTTCGAGGTATGTCCGGCGTTGCTACTGACATTATCCCTCTCGCATGGTAAAAATCGAACATCAGTTCGTCGAACGTTTGATCGAATACCGATGGTTCCGCGAGCAACCAGCACGGAGGTCTATCCGATGAACATCGCCATCAGCGTGACCGGCACCGGCACGCGGGAAGACGCTACCGCCCGGATGCGGCCCGGTCCGGTCCCGCCGGGGGAGACCGGAATCGCCCACCCGGACGAGGGCGGGTTGCCGGGTCCGGACATGCGGCGGCCCGGCCCGTCCCGCCCCTGTGCCGCGGCACCGTACCCGGGCGGGGCGAGCGGGTACCGCACGGTCGGCCGGCCCGCGGCGCCGGTGGCACGCCGCGGACCGGCGGTGCTGCCGCGGCCCGGGCCGCCCGAACCCGGTGATCTGGTTGAGCGAGCCCGGGCCGGCTACGCGGCGACGGCTCTGACCGCCGTCCTCACCGCGACGGTGGTGGTCGCCTTCCTCGCGCTGGCGCATCTGCGGGCCCCCGATCCCGTGCCCGGGCCGACGAAGCCCGGAATTCCGGGCGCGGTGGTGCCCGGTCCGGCCGCCGACACGCCCGGGCCCCGGTAGCGTGCCGGCGGCGCGTGTGTCCGGACCAGGGGTGAGCGCGCGCACGGCACACCCCGTACCGGTATCCTCGATGTGTTATGCACTCGAGCCGGTGCGTGTGACCGGCCCACCCGTATCCGGGCACCGCCCGGGTACCCGCGCTCGCCGGACCCGCGACCGGCGCCGGTTCGGCCGCGAGCGTTCGCAGCGACGAAGGACCCCGGATGCACTGCCCGTACTGCCGACACCCCGACTCCCGGGTCGTCGACTCGCGACTGGCCGACGAGGGCGCCGCCATTCGCCGCAGACGATCCTGCCCGGAATGCGGCCGCCGTTTCACCACGGTGGAGACCGCGATCCTATCGGTGGTCAAACGCAGCGGGGTCACGGAGCCGTTCAGCCGGGAGAAGGTGATCCGCGGGGTCCGGCGCGCCTGCCAGGGCCGCGAGGTCGACGACGACGCGCTGAACCTGCTGGCCCAGCAGGTGGAGGACGCGGTCCGGGCCAAGGGGTCACCGGAAGTGCCGAGTCATGAGGTCGGTCTGGCGATTCTCGGGCCGCTACGCGAACTGGACGAGGTGGCGTATCTGCGTTTCGCCTCGGTCTACCGGTCCTTCACCTCCGCCGAGGATTTCGAACGCGAGATCCGGGATATGCGGCAGGCCCGGGCGGCGGTCGGCCCCGGAGACTGATCGGGCGGAGTCAGCGGCGCACGGCCGCGATCGCCTTCTGGATCCGCTTGACGGAGACCGGATACGGTGTGCCCACCTTCTGGGCGAACAGGCTCACCCGCAACTCCTGAATCATCCACCAGAGCTCGGTGACATCGGGCGCGGTCCGTCGCGCCTCCGGTAGCCGGGCCAGCAACTGGTCGTAGGCGCCCAGCGCGGTGTCCACCTCGGCCATCGCCTGGCGGTCGCGTACCGCGGACCCGGGCAGAGCCGCGAGCCGGGACTGCGCCGCGCGCAGATACCGGGGCAGTTCCCGCAGCCAGGCCGGGCCCCATTCGGAAACAAACCCGTCGAACAGCAGCTCCGCCAGCTGATCCCGGACATCCTCGGCGATATCGGCTTCCCGGACACCATTCAACGCGGTCGACACATCGTGCGCCGCGGCCAGCACCGGCACGACCAGCCGGACGATCCGGGTGACCACCTCGTTCAACTTCGGCCGCAGCGCCGACACCAAACGTTCGAATTGCGCGGGGTCGCGGACGGGTCCGCCCGCGGCGGCGATGAGCTGGTCGGCCGCCGCGGCGCGGCAGTCCTCGACCAGCGCGTCGACCGAACCGTACGGGTTCTGGCTGAGTACCAGCCGATCCGCGGGGGACAGGCCCGCGGTGACGGCGCGCACCGAGGTGGGGATGGCGTTGAGCACCAGCGCCCGGGTTCCGGCCCGCATAGCCCGGACCTGCTCGGCGGGCGAGGTGAGCACCCGGACCGCCACCCCGTCTGCCTCCGGGACGAGCGCGGGGTAACCGGTGATGGTCTGGCCGCCCACTTCCCGGCGCACCGTGGAGTCCAGGGTGCCCAGGGATTCCGAGGTCCACACCGTGGCGGGGGCGCGTTCGGCATTCGCCGTGGCCGCGGCCACCGAGGCGGAGACCTGATCGGCCAGGCGGGCCCGCAACTGCGCCAGACTCTTGCTGGTGGCCAGGACGCCCCCGTCGGC
The DNA here is from genome assembly GCA_040674215.1 of Nocardia sp. NPDC050193. Lineage (GTDB taxonomy): Bacteria > Actinomycetota > Actinomycetes > Mycobacteriales > Mycobacteriaceae > Nocardia. The sequence goes on from JBFARE010000046.1 coordinate 35,450, forward strand.
ATCGGTGGCGGCGAAGGTCATCCGGAGGTGCTCGGGGAGCGCGGCCGGGTCCATATCGCCGGGGGCGATCGGTGTGGCCGCCAGACGGGTCAGCTCCCGGGCCAGCCCGGTCCGCAACGGTTCGGCCCGCGGGGTGAGCACGCGCAGGGCAGCAGCGGCGAAATCCGGCGCCGGGACCACCGTGCGCCGCAACTGTTTCGGCAGTGTCTTGATCAGCGCCGCGGCCAGTTCCGCACGCATGCCCGGCACCAGCCAGTCGAACCCGACCGCCCGGACATGGGCCAGTTGGGCCACCGGAATGCGCACGGTCACACCGTCGTCGGCCTGACCCGGTTCGAATTGGTAGGTGAGCGGGAAGGACAGCTCGCCCTGGCGCCAGGCGTCCGGGAAATCCGTCGGGTCCAGCCGGTTCGCGTTCTCGTTCACCACCGTCTCGGTGGTGAAATCGAGCTGGTGCGGATCCTGCCGGCGGGCCGTCTTCCACCAGCTGTCGAAATGCCGGACCGAGACGATGTCGGCGGGGATCCGGCGGTCGTAGAACTCGAACAGCACCTCGTCGTCGACCCGGATGTCCCGGCGCCGGGCGCGGTGCTCGAGGTCGGCGATATCGTCGAGCAGCGCCCGGTTGCGATGGAAGAACTCGTGCCGGGTCTGCCATTCGCCCTGCACCAGCGCGTGCCGTAGGAACAGTTCCCGCGAGACCTCGGGATCGATCCGCCCGTAGTCGATCGGGCGGCCGGTCACCAGGGGCACGCCGTAGAGGGTGACGCGTTCGTAGGCCCGGGCGGCGCCGCGTTTGGACGACCAGTGCGGTTCGGAATAGACACGTTTGACCAGATCCCCGGCGAGCCGTTCGGCCCATTCGGGTTCGACGCGGGCGGCGATCCGGCCCCACAGCCGCGAGGTCTCCACCAGTTCCGCGGCCATCACCCAGCGCGGCGGTTTCTTGGCCAGCGACGAACCCGGGAAGATCATGAACTTGGCGTTGCGGGCGCCGAGGAACTCTCGGGATTCGGCTTCCCGCACCCCGATATGCGACAGCATCCCCGACAGCAGCGCCTGATGGACGGCGGTCGCGTCCCACGGATCGGTGTCCGGAGTCATCTCTTCGACCGGCCGGGGGGCCGCCGTGCCGGCCGGTACGGGCTCGGCGGCTTCCGGCTTCGCACCGTCGCGTCCGCGTCCGCGCCGCGGACCGTTCCCGGAGCGTGCGGGGCGGGAGTCCTTCGTCTCGGGCTCGGCGGCCTGCCCGTGTAGCGACCAGCCCATCCCCTTGGTGATGGTGCGCAGCTGGCCGTACAGGTCCTGCCACTCGCGGATCCGCAGGTAGTGCAGGAACTCCTCGCGGCACATCCGCCGGAAACGGTTCGCCGAGAGCGCCCGCCGCTGCCCGGTGAGGTACTCCCACAGTCGCAGGTACGCCAGGAAATCCGAGTGGGGAACGGTGAACCGGGCATGTTTCGCGTCGGCCGCCTGCTGCTGGTCGACCGGCCGTTCGCGGACATCCTGGATCGACAGGGCGGCCACGATCACCAGCATCTCGGCCAGACAGCCGTTGCGGTGGGCTTCGACGAGCATCCGGCCCATACGCGGGTCCACCGGCAGTCGCGCCATCTCCCGGCCCGTCGGCGTGAGGATGGGGCCCGATTCGGCCCGGCGCCGCCGGCCGGCTCCCGCCTCGTCCCGGTCCGCGGGACCCGCGTCCCCGGCATCGGTATCCGGGATCGCCGCCGGCGGGCGCTTGTCCGAGGTCCCGCGGGTGAGGGCGCCCAGCTCCTCCAACAGGGCGACACCGTCGCGGACCGCGCGCTGATCCGGCGCCTCCACGAACGGGAACCGTTCCATCTCACCCAGTCCGAGCGCGGTCATCTGCAGGATGACCGCGGCGAGGTTGGTACGCAGGATCTCCGGATCGGTGAACGCCGGACGGGATTCGAAATCGTCCTCGGAGTACAGGCGGATACAGATACCGTCGGCGACGCGGCCGCAGCGCCCGGACCGTTGCCGTGCCGACGCCTGCGAAATCGATTCGATCGGCAGCCGCTGCACCTTCGTCCGCATGGAATAGCGGGAGATCCGGGCGGTCCCGGGATCCACCACATAGCGGATTCCCGGCACGGTGAGCGAGGTCTCGGCCACATTGGTGGCCAATACCACCCGCCGGCCGGTGTGCGGGGCGAACACCCGGTGCTGTTCGGCCGCGGACAGCCGGGCGTACAGCGGCAGGATCTCGGTCCGGGAGAGTTTCAGATCCGCGAGCGCGTCGGCGGTATCGCGGATCTCCCGTTCACCGGACAGGAACACCAGCACATCGCCGTCACCTTCGGCGAAGAGTTCGGTGACCGCCGCGCAGATCGCATCGACCGGGTCGCGGTCGACCGGCCGGTGATCTTCTTCCTCGTCGTCCGCTGTCGGCGCCGGCAGGGCCAGCGGCCGGTAGCGGATCTCCACCGGGTACGACCGGCCCGAGACCTCCACAACCGGCGCCGGGTTGCCCGCGGCGTCGACGAAATGCCGGGCGAACAGTTCCGGGTCGATGGTGGCCGAGGTGATGATGATCTTCAGATCCGGCCGCCGGGGGAGCAGTTGCTTCAGGTAGCCGAGCAGGAAATCGATATTGAGACTGCGTTCGTGGGCCTCGTCGATGATGATCGTGTCATAGGCGCGCAGTAGCCTGTCCCGCTGGATCTCGGCGAGCAGGATACCGTCGGTCATCAATTTGACCAGCGTGTGCTCGGCGGCGTGATCGGTGAACCGGACCGTATAGCCGACCGCGTCGCCCAGTTCGGTCCCCAGTTCCGTGGCGATCCGCTCGGCGACCGTGCGCGCCGCCAACCGGCGGGGCTGGGTGTGCCCGATCGCCCCACGGATACCGCGGCCCAGCTCCAGGCAGATCTTCGGGATCTGGGTGGTCTTACCGGAGCCGGTTTCCCCGGCCACCACCACGACCTGGTGGGCGGCGATCGCGGCGGCGATATCGTCGCGCCGCCCGGTGACCGGCAACTGCTCGGGATAGGTGATCGCCGGTACCGCCGCCCGCCGGGCCGCGATACGTTCCTCGGCCGCCGTGATCTCGGACTCGATCCGGGACAGGTCGTCGCCGCGCACTCGATCCAGCTGCCGGTGCAGCCGGTGTTCGTCGCGGAGGGTGAGAGAAGCCAACCGGGTACGAAGCTCCCGGCGCGTGACTGCGGTCCTGGTCATTGCATCGACCAGCCTATCGAAACCCGGCGTCCGGCCGGGTCGCGGCCCGGTCCGGCACCAGCGGCCCGGCGGTGGCGCGGGCGGTGTCCGGCGGATCGAAGGCCTCCCTCCGGTCGATCGGTCGTGCGAATATGGACGGGGTGCGCTTTTGCGAAAGGCGGTGCGGCATGGCCGGATTCGTACTCGACCAGGTCGGGGTGCGGGCGCTGGTGGCGCTGGCGTTCGCGGTGGCGGCGCTGATGGTGCTGGCAAGGGTGATGTCCGCCGCGCCGGTCCTCGCGACCGGGGAGTCCGTGGACGGCACTGCGGGCCGCGGTGACCCGGCGCACGGCGGTGATCACGAATCCGCCGCCGCGCATCTGCTGATGTGTGCGGTCATGCTGGTGATGGTGCTGTTCCCCGCCCGGGTGCACACCCATGCCCTGCACGGTGTGCTGCTCGCGATGACGCTGGTGTTCACCCTGCTGCTGGGCGACCGGCTCGTACGCGGGTACCGCGATGCTCATCCACGGGCGGGCCGGCCTGCGGCGGCCATCGGGTACCACCTGGTCGCGGCCGCGGTGATGCTGTTCACGATGGCGGGACACGGCAGTGGCGGGCACAGCGCCGACCCAGGGCCGGCCTCCGTATTCGCCGCCCTGTTCGTGGTGGACGCCGTCGTGATGCTGGTCTCGGTACGCAGCGGGCGGGCGCGCTGGTGGGCCGCGCATCCGGTCGCGCCGGCCGCGGGCCGCGAGCTGCCCGTCGCCGTGCTCCCGCATCTCATCATGGATCTCGGTATGGCCTATATGCTGCTGGCCTGACCACCGGCGGCCCGGCCGCGCAGCACGGTCGAGATACGGACATGTTCGGGAGCGAGCTCGGCGCGTAGCAGCTCGGCCACCGCACCGGCACTATCCGCGGCAGCCCCGCAGGTGAACACGTCGACGAAGATGTCCCCGGTCTCCGGGTAGGTGTGCAGTGAGGCATGCGATTCGGCCAGCAGTGCCAGCACGGTGACCCCGTGCGGGTCGAACTGTTTACCGACGATCTCACAAACGGTCACCCCCGCGGCGGACAGCGCGTGCCGCAGCACGGCCTCGAGCCGCCCGAGATCGTCGCACAGCGCCCGGTCCACCCCACCGAACTCGGCCAGCACATGCCGGCCGCTGAACTCCGGTGCCACCTTCGGCCTCACTGGCTCGCAACGGCGCCCGGGATCACCCCGACACCACCGTGACCTCGTCGAAGACCACATCACCGGCCGCATCGGATTCGGCCAGGTCGACCGTGGCGAGCAGCGCCCAGCCGTGATCGCCCGCCGGATCGTCGAGTGTCTGGCGCACCTGCCAGAAACCGGGCCGTATCTCGACCCGGAACAGTTGCGGACCGCGCGCGTCGGGTCCGGTACCGATGGTGTCGTATTCGTCGAAATAGGGGCCGAGATCGGCCGCCCAGTCCGGGCCGGGGGACAGCTCCGCCAGTTCCTCCCAGCGCTGCCGGGCGGCCAGTTCGACCCGACGGAACACGGCATTGCGCACCATCACCCGGAATGCCCGCTCGTTGGCCGTGACCGGGCGCACGTTCTCGCCGCCGAACGCGATCTGCTCGGCGTCGGTCTCGGCGCCCGCCCCGGTCAGCTGCTCCCATTCGTCGAGCAGACTGGAATCCACCTGCCGCACCAGCTCACCCAGCCATTCGGTGAGATCATCGAGTTCCTCGGTGCGCGCCGACTCCGGCACGGTCCGGCGCAGGGCGCGGTAGGCGTCGGCGAGATAGCGCAGCACCACCCCTTCGGAGCGGGCGAGTTCGTAGTAGGAGATCAGTTCGGTGAAAGTCATGGCCCGCTCGACCATGTCGCGCACCACCGATTTCGGTGACGGGGCGAACTCCGACAACCACGGATGCCCGGCCCGGTAGGTCTCGTAGGCGGCCTCGATCAGCTCCGCGAGCGGTTTCGGCCAGGTGATGTCCTCGAGCAGTTCCATCCGCTCGTCGTAGTCGATGCCCTCGGCCTTCATCTCGGCCACGGCCTCCCCGCGCGCCTTGTGCTGCTGGGCCATCAGCAACTGCCGGGGATCCTCGAGGGTGGCCTCGACCAGCGACACCATATCGAGCGCGTAGCTCGGCGACGCGCTGTCGAGCAGTTCGAAGGTGGCGAGAGCGAACGGTGACAGCGGCTGGTCCAATGCGAAATCTCGCTGCAGGTCCACGGTGAGCCGCGCGTAGCGGCCCTGTTCATCGGGTTCGGGGAGTTGCTGCACCACACCGGCGTCGCGCAGCGCCCGGTACAGCCGGACCGCGCGCAGGATATGGCGCCGCTGCGCCGGTCGCGGTTCGTGATTGTCCTCCAGTAGATGCCGCATGGCCCGGAAGCAGTTACCCGGCCGCGCGATCACATTCAGCAGCATGGCGTTGGTGACCGCGAAACGCGACACCATGGGTTCGGGCGCGGCCGCGACCAGCCGGTCGAATGTCTCCTCGCTCCACGAGACGAAACCCTCGGGTGGTTTGCGGCGCTGCACTTTACGCATCTTCTTCGGGTCGTTACCGGCTTTGGCCAGCAACCGGGTGTTCTCGACCTCGTGTTCGGGTGCCTGCACCACCACGGTGCCCATGGTGTCGAAACCGGCCCGCCCGGCCCGTCCGGCGATCTGATGGAATTCCCGGGCCTTGAGCCGCCGGGTGCGGACACCGTCGAATTTGGTGAGACCGGTCAACAGCACGGTGCGGATCGGAACATTGATCCCGACGCCCAGGGTGTCGGTACCGCAGACGACCTTCAGCAATCCGTCCTGGGCGAGGCGCTCCACCAACCGGCGGTATTTCGGCAGCATTCCGGCGTGATGGACGCCGATACCGTGCCGGATGAGGCGGGACAGCGTTTTTCCGAAACCGGACGAGAAGCGGAACTCGCCCAGCGCTTCCGCGATGGCGTCCTTCTCGGCCCGGCTTGCGAAGTTCGCGCTGGTCAGTGCCTGTGCCCGTTCCAGCGCCGCAGCCTGGGTGAAATGGACCACATAGACCGGCGCCTGGTGGGTGGTGACCAGCTCGGTCAGCGTTTCGGTGATCGGCGTGCGCGCGTAGGAGAAGTGCAGCGGCACCGGGCGCTCGGTACCCGCGACCACCGCGGCCGCGCGGCCGGTGCGCCGCTCGAGGTCGGCGGCGAAGAAATCGACCTCGCCGAGGGTGGCCGACATCAGTAGGAATTGGGCGCGGGGCAGTTCGAGCAGCGGCACCTGCCAGGCCCAGCCGCGATCGGGATCGGCGTAGAAATGGAATTCGTCCATCACGACCTGCCCGATATCGGCCGCCGGGCCCTCCCGCAACGCCAGGTTGGCGAGGATCTCGGCGGTGGCGCAGATGATGGGCGCAGTCGGATTCACCGCGGCGTCTCCGGTTACCATGCCCACCCGGTCGGCGCCGAAAACCTCGCACAGCGCGAAGAATTTCTCGCTCACCAGGGCCTTGATCGGTGCGGTGTAGTAGCTGCGCAGCCCCCGGGTCAACGCGAAGAGATGAGCGCCCACGGCGACCAGCGATTTCCCCGAACCGGTGGGGGTGGCCAGAATGACATGGGATCCGGCCGCGAGCTCCAGCAACGCCTCGTCCTGAGCCGGATAGAGCGCGGTACCCTGCTCGGCGGCCCATATCGCGAACGACTCGTACAGTGCGTCGGCGTCGGTCCCCGGTATCTCGAGCAGCTCGGTCAGATCCACTCCGGACACCCTACGGGCTGTCGCACCTCGATCACCGGCACGGTGGGCGTGTGCCGGGTCTCACCCGCCGCGGCGTCAGCCGCGTTCGTCGTCGTCGCCGGAGTAGCCGCCCTGCTCGGCGAGGAAACGCTCGAATTCGGCGCCCAGTTCGTCGCCGCTGGGCAGCTCACCCTCACCGACCAGCAGGCTGGACTGCCGTTCCTGGGCGCTGACGAAGGTGTCGTACTGGCGCTCCAGCGCGTGCACCACCGTCTCCACCTCCGCGTTCCCGGCGATGTGCTCGTTGACCTGCTCGCGCACCCGTGCCGCCGCCTCACCCAGCGCGGCGAGCGGGAACTCGAGGCCCGCGTTCTCACCGACGTGTTCGAGCAGGGTCTGCGCGGCTTCCGGGTACGAGGTCTGCGCCAGATAATGCGGGACATGGACCGAGAAACCCAGCGATTCGTGCCCGTGCTGGGCCATGCGGTACTCCAGCAGTGTGGCCGCGCTCGCCGGTACCTGCAGTTCACCCGGCCAGCGCTGGTTCTCCGGGATGAGTTCGCGGTTCGACGAATGCGCGGTGAGCCCCAGCGGCCGGGTGTGCGGGACCGCCATCGGGATGGCACTCAGACCGATACTGCGGCGCACACCGAGCTGCTCGGCCAACAACCGCACCGCGGTGGTGAACTTCTCCCAGCGCAGATCCGGTTCGATGCCCGCGAGCAGCAGGAACGGGGTCCCCGCGGTATCGCGCAGCGCCCACAGGTTCAGCTCGGGTTCGGCGTACTCGGAGAAATGGTCGGTTTTGAAGGTCATCAGGGGGCGTCGCGAGCGATAGTCCAGCAGCTCGTCCACATCGAACGAGGCGACGAGCTCGCTCTCCAGACTCTCCCGCAGATGGGTCGTCGCCAGCCGGACCGCGTGACCCGCGTCGGAGTACCCCTCCAAGCCGTGCACCAGGACCGGCCCCGAACCGTCGTCGGACGACAGCTGCGGAGCGGGGAACTCCAGTTCGTACATTCGCGACTCGTAGTCCATCGCGTACTCCTTCCTGCGCGATCCGTGGCGGGCGGGTCGGGCAACACTGCTGGTATCCGCTGCCGTGTCGCGTGCCGCGAATCGCCTCCATTGTCCCCCATGCAGATGACGGGCCACACGCGGCCGTACATCGGCTCTCTGTGCTGACAACAGCGGTCGCCGCCGGTGAATTCCCCGGTCCCGGAGGGGCGGGTCAGGGATTCGGTGTGGTCTTGTGGCCGGTGAACGCACCGGGGAGTCTGGCACACTCCGCTTCCGGATATACCCCATTTCCTGGCCGGCAACCAGGTCTCGGCGCGGAGGCGGCCCGACGGCCGGATTCCTCCACAACCCCGAGTTGTCCACAGACTTCCTGAGAACCGGTGTTTTCCCAGTTCACGCCCGTACTGCACGAGATCCGATACCGCATGCTCAGGCCATGACTTCCGCTGCGCCGTTCTCCCGTCCCCCCTCCGTCGACGCCCGCCCGGTCCCGCACCGAGCCGGCCGCCCGGCTCCCGCCCCACCCCGTGCCGACCGGTCCGCGGGACGATGCCCGACAGCGCGGGCCCTGGCCGCACGCGGAGGGTTACACGCGGTTCCGGCTCCCGTGGCACCCGGTGTGTGCGCTTCCGGCCCGCGCCCCGTCGGACGGAGTACCTACGAGTACACCGCGGCCGCGCGGGCACGCTGCGCCGATCGGGCCGGTGACGCGTACGACCGCCCGCTCCGTACCGGACCCGCCCGGCTCGACGACCCGGGAGATCTGCTCGCCGCGCTCCCCGCCATGCTCGGCTTCCGGCCGGAGCGGTCGCTGGTGCTGGTCGTCCTGTGCGCGGCGTCCACGGCGGAGAGTGCGGTCATCGATCTCGTGGTGCGATTCGATCTGCGGCATCCCGGCACCGGCGCCCCTTCCGACAGCGAGACGGTGGCTGCCGCGTCCGCGCGGGTCTGTGCCCGCCCGGGAGTGGTCGGGGTGCTCACCGTCCTGGTGGACGAGGCGTTGACCGATGGGGAACCCGCTGGACCGCAACGGATCCCGGTATTCGGAGAACTGGCGCGGCAGCTGGCCTCCTGTGCCGTGCCGGTGCGCGGCGCCTGGGCCGCTCGGTCGATCGCCGCCGGGCAACCGTGGTGGAGCGTGACGGGCCCACCGCGCCGCGGGCGGATCGCCGATCCGGTGGCCTCGACGGTGACCCTCGACCGGGTCCTGGACGGCCGGCCGATCCGCCGCAGCCGGGACGAACTGACCGCGCTGGTCGCCCCGGATGACGCACTGCGGGCGCGGGTATCGAGCGAACTGCAGGATGCCAGGGGTCGCGCCAAGGACAGATATGTGGCCGCCGCGCAGCGTGGCGATCCGGCCGGTTATCTGCGCGGCGAGCTGATGACCGTGCTCTGGCTCATCGCGAACGCCGAATCGGCTCCCGGACTCGATGCCCGGGAGCTCGCCCAGATCGCGGTGGCCCTGCGTGACCGGGAGGTCCGCGATGCCCTGTTCGCTGTGGCGGATACCGCGCACGCCGAGGCGGCCGAAAGCCTGCTGGCCCTGCTGACCCGGGCGCTGGACGGTGCCGACCGGGCAGAAGCGGCGACCCTGCTGGGCTATTTCGCCTACGTGCGGGGCGACGGCCCGTTCGCCGGAATCGCCCTGGACGCGGCGCTGGATGCCGAGCCGAACCATTCGATGGCTGCTCTGCTGCATACTGCCCTGGAGGCCGGTATGCGACCCGAACGCCTCCGTGATCTGGCGCAATGCGGACGGGACGCCGCCACCGCCCTCGGCGTGGATCCGGCCGCGGTGTGGTGAGGCCCGCCGCGGCCGGATCAGCGCGCGCTGTGCGCGCGCGAGCCGAGCCCCCGCAGATAACTCCAGGCGGTGGAGACGATCTCGTCGAGGTCGTTGTGCTCGGGTTTCCAGCCGAGTTCGTCGATCGCGCGCCGGCTGGAGGCGATCAGCACGGCCGGGTCACCGGCGCGGCGCGGGGCATCGACCGCGGCGATGGGCCCGCCGGTGACCCGTTCACACGCCGAGATCACCTCGCGTACGGAGAAGCCCGTACCGCTGCCGAGATTGAACACCCGGTGGCTGCTCGGCGCGGCGGTCTCCAAGGCCAGCAGATGTGCCCGTGCCAGGTCCAGGATATGGATGTAATCGCGGACCGCGGTGCCGTCGTGGGTCGGCCAATCGGTGCCGAACACCGAAATGGAATCCCGGTGTCCCGCGGCCACCTGCAGCACCAGCGGAATCAGATGCGTCTCCACCACCCGGTTCTCGCCGAGACCGCCGTAGGCCCCGGCCACATTGAAATAGCGCAGGCTGGTGGCGGCCAGGCCGTGGGCGATGGAATACGAGGTGATGGCGTGATCGATCGCCAGCTTCGACGCGCCGTAGGGGTTGGTGGGACGAGTCGGGGCGTCCTCGGTGATCGGAACCTGTTCCGGCTCGCCGTATACCGCGGCCGTCGAGGAGAAGACGAGTCGCCGGGTATCGGTTTCGCGCATCGCTTCCAGCAGTGCGAGGGTTTTCACCACATTGCCGTGCCAGTACTTTTCGGGCCGCTGTACCGATTCGCCGACCAGCGATTGTGCCGCGAAATGCAGGACTCCGTCGAATTGCCGGGCGCGCAACAGGTCCGGCGCGGTCTCGGCGACATCACCCTCGACGAATTCGACGCCCTCGGGCACCCCGTCGGCATTACCCGTCGACAGATCGTCGAGGACCACCACCTCGTGCCCCTGCTCCCGCAGCACGAGCGCGCAGACGCCACCCACATATCCGGCTCCGCCGGTGACCAGAAGTTTCATCGATCAGACCAGCTTCACCTGAACGGCGTGGGCCATCTCGTCGGGCAGTTCGTACCCGGAGTGGCCCGGCACCGTGATGACGACGGCGCCCGGTTTGCTTTCGACGGTGACCCGGGCGTCGGGCACCACGCCCGCCTCCCGCAGCCGGCCGATGACCTCGGGGTCGGTCTGGATGTGTTCGGCCAGCCGCCGCACCACCACCGCGTGCGTACGGCCCTGCGGCAGTTCGGACAACCGCTTCAATGGTTCCTCCAGCAACTGGGTCGCGGAGATACCGAGTTCGTCCAGGCCGGGGATGGGGTTGCCGTAGGGAGAGGTCGTGGGGTGGTTGAGCACCTCCACCAGCCGACGTTCCACATCCTCGCTCATCACATGTTCCCAGCGACAGGCTTCGGCATGCACGTTCTGCCAGTCCAGCCCGATGATATCCACCAGCAATCGCTCGGCCAGCCGATGTTTACGCATGACCGCGACCGCCATACTGCGGCCCTTCTCGGTCAGTTCGAGATGCCGGTCACCCGCCACGAGCAGCAGTCCGTCGCGTTCCATCCGGGCCACGGTCTGGCTGACCGTGGGGCCGCTCTGCTCGAGGCGCTCGGCGATCCGGGCGCGCAGGGGTACTACGCCCTCCTCCTCGAGGTCGTAGATGGTACGGAGATACATCTCCGTGGTGTCGACCAGATCCTTCACTGTTGCCCCTTCGTCGGCACGAATTCTACCTGCGCACCAGCGACCCCGGCCGAAACGAACGGGTCGCCTGACGCGATGGGAATACATTCGGCGCGCGGCCCGACGCCGCAGTCGCGCATACATGTATTTCTACTGCATGACAACGTGCGATGGGGTTTCACCCTTCCCGATACGGTTGCGATCATGGCCACTGCACCGCCGGATGTGAACCCCGGCTCCGGGGAACCGGGGACCGTCGTGTGGACCGACCGTTTCCTGGACTACTCGTGGACCCCCGAGCATCCGATGAAACCGGTCCGTCTGCACTACACGATGGCGCTGGCGCGCTCGCTCGGGATACTCGACGGAATAGAACTCCTGGAGCCCGGCGCGGCCGGTCGCGGAGATTTGCTCCGGATCCATACCGGCGACTACATCGAGGCGGTCCGCTCGGCGGTGCCGCGGGAGACGGTGGGTGATCTTCCGCTCGATCCGCCCTACGGGCTCGGGTCCAGCGATAATCCGGTGTTCCCCCGGATGCACGAGGCCGCGTCGGTGATCGTCGGCGGCACCCTGGCCGCGGCGCGTGCCATCGCGACGGGCGCCACGCGGCGGGCGGTGAGTATCGGCGGCGGTATGCACCACGCCATGCCGGGCCGGGCCGCCGGTTTCTGTGTGTACAACGACGCCGCGGTCGCCATCTCCTGGCTGCTCGACCACGGTTTCGACCGGATCGCCTACCTCGATGTGGATGTCCATCACGGTGACGGGGTGCAGCATGCGTTCTATCGGGACCCGCGGGTGCTCACCGTGTCGATCCACCAGCATCCCGCCACACTGTGGCCGAACACCGGCTGGCCGGACGAGACCGGTAGTGGCCCCGGAGACGGCACCGTGATCAATCTTCCCCTGCTGCCGGGCACCCGCGACCCGCAATGGTTGCGCGCCTTCCACGCGGTGGTGCCCGGCGCGGTGGCGGCGTTCCGGCCCCAGCTGGTGGTCAGCCAGTGCGGAGTGGACACCCACCGCGAGGATCCGCTCGCGGAACTGGAGTTGGGTATCGAGGGGCAGCGGGCGGCCTTCCTGGCGATGCGAGAGCTGGCCGACCGATATGCCGAAGGACGGTGGTTGGCGGTCGGCGGGGGTGGGTACGGCCTGGTGCGGGTGGTGCCGCGGGCCTGGACCCATCTCCTGGGTATCGCGCTCGACCGCCCGGTGGACCCGGCGACCCCGATACCGCAGGATTGGATCGATCTCGTGCATACCGACAGGCCGCGGATAGCACCGCCGCGCACTATGGGCGACGGTGTGGATATCGCGTTCCGGCGCTGGGACGGCCCCGGGGGGACCACCGAAACCGGTGACGCCCGGTTCGACCGTGCCCAACGCGCCGTCGATACGGCCGTTCTCGCCACCCGCCGCGCGTGCTTCGGCCCGCTCGGCCTGGACCCGGAGGATCCGCGTGACTGACTCCACCGACCGTGTTCCCGACGATCCGCCGCCGGCGCCGCTGCACTGGCAGGCCGATGTCCTGGCCTCCGACGGCGGGGTGGTGCGGGTGCGCCCGATCACTCCGGCCGATGCCGACGAACTGCAGCGATTCCACACCGCGCTATCCGAGCGCAGCCGCTACCTGCGCTATTTCGGGCCGTATCCGCGGATATCGCCGAAGGATCTGCACCGCACCACCCACCTCGACTATCGGGACCGGGTCGGGCTCGTCGTCGTTCTGGGGGACGCGATAATCGCCGTCGGGCGCTACGAGATCCTGGACCGGACCGGCTCGCGCGCGGCGGAGGTCGCTTTCGTGGTGGCCGACGAGCACCAGGGACGCGGACTCGGATCGATTCTGCTCGAACATCTGGCAGGCGCGGCCGCGGAGAACCTGATCGACACCTTCGTCGCCGAGGTGCTGGCCGAGAACACCGTGATGGTCACCGTCTTCCGTGAGGCGGGCTACCAGGTGGAGCGCAGTCGTGACGGTTCGGTGCTGCATCTGGAATTCGCCATCGACCCCACCGAGGCGTTGCGCTCGGTGCGCGACGCGCGGGAACGGGCCTCGGAGGCACGCAGTGTGGGTAATCTACTGGCCCCGCGCTCGGTGGCGGTGATCGGCGCGACGCCGAGCACCGCCCGTGTCGGTGGTGTGGTGCTCGCCAATCTATTGGACGGAACGTTCCAGGGGGCGGTCTACCCGGTGAACCCCGGGCGGCGTTCGGTCCGCGGTGTCCACGCGTATCCGACGGTGCGCGATATCCCGGACGAGGTGGACCTGGCCGTTGTCGCGGTCCCCGCCGCCGCCATCGGGTCGGTGCTCGACGACTGTATGACCAAGGGTGTCAAGGGTCTACTGGTGCTGTCGGCGGGGTTCGGGGAGACGGGGGAGCAGGGCCGCAGGGCGGAGGCCGAATTGGTCGCGGCCGCCCGCGGGCACGGCATGCGCGTCGTGGGGCCGAGCGCGCTGGGCATCGCGAACACCGACCCGGCAGTCGGCCTCAATGCCACGCTGGCCACTCTGTTGCCGGGCCGCGGGCGAATCGGGTTCTTCTGTCAGTCGGGGCCGCTCGGGGTGGCCATCCTCGCCGAGGCCGCCACGCGCAATCTGGGATTGTCCACCTTCGTCTCCGCCGGTAACCGTGCCGATGTCTCCGGCAACGATCTGCTGCAGTACTGGGATACCGACGCCGATACCGATGTGATTTTGCTGTACTTGGAGAGTTTCGGTAATCCGCGGAAATTCTCCCGTATCGCGCGCCGGGTGGCCCGCAACAAACCGATTATCGCGGTCAGTCCCAGCCGGCTGGCCGCGCGCGGGATATCGGACGGCGGGCTGGACCGGTCCATTGTACGCGATCTGTTCGCACAATCCGGTGTGGTGCAGGCGGATTCGATTTCCGAGATGTTCGACTGTGCGGCCCTGCTGGGCTATCAGCCGCTGCCCCGCGGGCCGCGGCCGGCCGTCGTGGGCAACAGCACCGCACTCAACTGGCTGACCTCCGACGCGGCGCGCAGTGAGGGGCTCACCGTGGTCGAGCCGGTGGACCTCGGTCCGCAGGCCACCCCCGAGGATTTCCGGATCGCTGTCGCCGCGGCACTGGAAGCCGAGAACACCGATGCCGTGATCGTGATCTTCGCACCGCCGATTCCGCTGCCGCAGACCGGATATGCCGAGGCGATCCGGGCGGCCGTGGCCTCGGTCCCCGCGACCAAACCGGTCCTCACCACCTTCGCCGGCGGGGACGGTATCCCGAACCTGCTGGCCGTCCGCGGTCCGGGCGCGGCTGCGATCCGCGGATCCATCCCGTCCTTTCCCGACCCGGCGCGCGCGGTCCGCGCGCTGGCCCGGGTACATCGCTATGCGCGCTGGCGCGACCTGCCCGCGTTTCCGGATTCCGATACCGTCCACACCGGCGACGAGAACGGGCGACCGGCCGGTATCGACAGTGGGCGGGCGGTGCGGCTGATGGAGCAGTGGTGGACCGATCCGGCCGGGCGGTGGCTGACCGACGACGAGACCGTGCTACTGCTCGAGTCCTACGGCATCTCCGTGGTGGAGTTCCGGGCGGTCCGCGATGGCGAGGCCGCCGTGGCGGCCGCCGAGGAACTGGGCTATCCGGTGGCGGCGAAGGCCACCAACGAGAGCTGGCGGCGCCGCCCCGATATGAGCTGGGTACGGCTGGACCTGTGGCGTCCGGATGCGGTCCGCCAGGCCTATCGCGATCTGGTCGAGTTGTGCGGGGATCCGCTCCTGCACATCCAGGCAATGGCGCCCAAGGGAGTCGGCTGTGTGCTGAAGGTGCAGGATGACCCGGCGTTCGGGTCGGTGATCGAATTCGGGCTTTCCGGGCCGATCATCGAACTTCTCGGTGATCGGGCCTACCGAGCGCTGCCGCTGTCGGCCCAGGAGGCCGCCGCGCTGATCGATGCGCCGCGCGCCGCCCCGCTACTGAACGGGACCCCGGCGAGTCCCCGGGTGGACAAAGCGGCTCTCGTCGAACTCACCCGGCGTATCTCGGCGATGTTCGACGATCTCCCCGAGCTGCGGGAACTGTCCTTCGAGCCGGTGCTGGCGGCCCCGGAATCGGCGGCGATCCTCTATGCCCGCGCTCGGATCGGTCCGCAGCCGAGCCGTTTCGACGCCGGGCCACGCCGGTTGGGGTAGAGACCGGGCGGAGGTTCCTGGCCAGGCCCTCCGGGGCCTTCTCCGGCGGGCCGGCGGCCGTGACGGCCGCCGATGGCGACGGATCGGCGAGGGCGGTAGGCACCGGCACCCGGCGAAGCGCCATTCGGCCGGGCACGAGGCCGCGCCGAAACGGAGTATCGATACAGCGTGACCGGCCGAAACCGGCCGGTCACCGTTTCCGGTTGGGGTTGCTATCAGCTCGCGTAGGCGCGCAACCTGTCCGCTCGCTCGCCCTTGCGGAGTTTGGACATGACCTCGCGTTCGATCTGCCGGACCCGTTCCCGGGACAGGCCGAACAGCTTGCCGATCTGGTCCAGGGTGCGCGGCTGGCCGTCGTCCAGACCGAACCGCAGGCGGATCACCTGCTGTTCGCGTTCGTCGAGAGTATTGAGCACGCTGCGCACATCGTGGTGCAACAGGCCGGCGATCACGGCGCTCTCGGCCGAGGTCGCCTCGGAGTCCTCGATGAAATCGCCCAGGGGGGCTTCTTCGTCGTTACCCACCGGCATGTCCAGGCTCACCGGATCGCGGCTGTGATCGAGCAGGTCGGCGATCTTCTCCACCGCGATACCCGATTCGGCCGCGAGTTCCTCGTCGGTGGCCTCCCGGCCGAGTTGCTGATGGAGTTCGCGCTTGATCCGGGCCAGCTTGTTGACCTGTTCGACCAGATGGACCGGGAGCCGGATGGTGCGGCTCTGATCGGCCATACCTCTGGTGATCGCCTGCCGAATCCACCAGGTGGCGTAGGTCGAGAATTTGAAGCCCTTCGCGTAGTCGAACTTCTCCATCGCGCGGATCAGACCCAGATTGCCCTCTTGGATGAGGTCCAGCAGGGGCATTCCGCGACCCGTATACCGCTTGGCGAGCGAGACGACCAGGCGAAGGTTGGCCTCCAGCAGGTGCGACCGCGCGGCCTGGCCCTCTCGGACGACCATGGCCAGATCACGCTTGCGGGTCGCCGACAAACGCTTGCCGGTCTCCAGCAGGTGCTGGGCGTAGAGACCCGCCTCGATGCGCTTGGCCAGTTCGACTTCGTCGGCAGCTGTGAGCAGTGCGGTCCGGCCGATACCGTTCAGGTACACGCGTACCAGGTCGGCGGCGGGGCTCTGAGCGTCGAGGTCCGAATCGGTGGGGCGCACACGAGTGGTGGCGGGGCTTGTCATGACTTGCCTCCTGTCGGTGGTGTCTCACTCCGAACAACGGACCCGACAAAGGGAAAGTTCCCTCGCCGGGCGCGGATAAACCGCTCTGAACTGCGGTTTTCACTGTGACGTTCTGAGAAGTTCCTGAGAAGGGAAACGCCTCGGCAGGTGGCGGAACACGCGGTGGGGTGTACCCCTAGCGCGGTACCGGGTGGATCAACCCGTGTCGCACCAAACCGGTGACCACTCCGAGGGCGGCATCCGCGAACTCGGGGGAGACCTCCTCCGCTCCCTGTGACAGTGCCAGCAGCTCGATCAGTTCGTACAACGGCAGGCCGTCGGACCGCATTCCCGCCAGCAGGGAGACGGTCGTCTCGTCCACTTCGTGCTGCCAGCGTGGTCCATCGCCCCGGTGCAGCCGTATCACCCGCTGCTCCCAGCCCTGATCACCTGGCAGCGACACCCGCTCGAGCGCGGTCGCCGGGTCGATCCGGTAGCGCGAGCGCCAGGCCCGGTCCGGATACCCGGCGATATCGCGCAGCCAGGCGGATCGACGGAAGTAGGCCAGCGCTTCCGCGCCCAGCGGATCGTCGAAGCCGTGGGTGAGGTCCTCGGCCAGCAGTTCGGTCGGCGCGTCCACGGCGCGTAGGTAGACGAAACCGAAACCGATAGCGGTCACCTCGGCCTGTTCCAGCGCGGTCAGCCATTCCTCGGCCCGCTGCTGGGCCGCGGGGGTGCGCGGATCGAGGCCGGCGTCGCGCAGCCAGGTGCCCACGTACAGCGCGGGATCGGCGACATCACGCTGGACGACCCATGCGTCGATACCGTGCGTGGGCAACCAGCTCGAGACGCGCTGCCGCCAGTCCTGGTCTTCGGTGTGCACCCAGGCGGCCAGCACCGCCGCGGTCCCGCCGGGGGCCAGCAGTCCGGGGACACCCGAGATCACCAGCTCGCTGGCGCCGTCGAGGGCGAGCCCGGAATCACGGTAGGTGTGCTCGACCCGGGCGGGCCCGACTACGAAGGGCGGATTGGCCACCACCTGATCGAACCGGCGCCCGGCGACCGGGTCGAACCACGACCCCTGGACCAGGTCGATATCCAGATC
Organism: Nocardia sp. NPDC050193; assembly: GCA_040674215.1. Classification (GTDB taxonomy): domain Bacteria; phylum Actinomycetota; class Actinomycetes; order Mycobacteriales; family Mycobacteriaceae; genus Nocardia. Next base: position 53,255 of record JBFARE010000046.1, read on the forward strand.
GTTGAGCGCCGCGGTGGCCTCGGCCAGCCACAGCGCGCGCGGGTTCACGTCCGTGGCGGTGACCGAGCGGGCGTAGGACGCGGCGTGCACAGCCTGGATACCGCAGCCGGTGCCCAGATCCAGTACCGAGCCGACCGGTGCCGTCGGGGTGGCCCGCAGCAGGGAGAGCGAGGCATGGCCGATCCCGAGCACGTGGTCCTCGGTCAGGGTGCGCCGGTGCATCGAATCGTCGAGGTCGGACAGGATCCAGCGGTTACCCGCGCCGATATCGGTCGGGCGCAGGTCCAGCGCCGCGCGGACCTCGCCGCCCGAGCGGGTCAGCAGTCCTGCCGCCACGGCCTCGTCGACCCGGACGGGGGCCAGTGCCGCAGCGGCCTCGCGCTCGTCCAGCGCGTCACCGAGGAGCAGTAGTCGGACGAGGGAACCCAGTTCACCGGCGGCCCGCGCGGCCCGGCGCACCGGTACCGGTTCCCCGCGGCCCAGGGCGCTGTGCGCGTCGTCGCCCAGCGTTTCGAGCAGGGTGTCGGCGTCGTACCCCACCCTGGTCAGTGCGGTGCGCAGGGCGGGGCACAGGGCGGTCAGCGGTGAGCGGACAGTCGATCCGTAGGTGGGCACACCGGTACTCTGCCACCTCCGTGGGCTCGCCCCGATGGCCGCACCACCGTGGCGGTGTGGCCGGATTCGGCGATGACGAGCGGTCTAGCCGTCGATCTGGTCGTGCCGGCGTTCCTCCAGCGCGGGACGTGGGCGGTCCCAGCGGCTGGGTTCGTTCTTATCCCGCGGCGGCCGGTCATTGGCGATGAGCACCGCGATCCAGGGCAGGGGTACCGAAGCCGCCATGATCAGGATCGAGATCAGGGCATTGCCGAAGACCGTGTAGGCCACCCCGGCCAGGATCAGCGCCGGGATCCGGAACGCCATGATGATCGTGTACCGGCGAACCCGGGCCCGGTGCTGCTCCTCGAAGGACGGGGCCGCCTTCGTGATCAGCGCCGCGTGTCTGGCGTCGTCGCCGGGAAAGTATCCGCGCGAACGAGAGGGACGGGCCGGCCGCGGTGTGCCGGGGGGCGCACCGGGACCGCTCGCACCGGCGTCGAGGTGCTCCGAGCCGCGCTCGGAGTCTTCGCCGTGCTGCTGCATACCCTCGAGTCTTCCACTATCGCCACCACCGTGTACAACGCGTCCGCCGGTAACCGTCCGCGGCGGCCGTGAGGGCAGCTCCGGCCTCCTCGCCGACGGTGCCGGATCGTCGTCGGCGGTGGGCGGGGGAACTGTGCCTTCTCCCGGCCGGACCGACCGCTTTTCGCGGAGCCCCCGTCGCGTCGATCGCCGGCCGGGGCCGGCGCAACGGTGGCCGCCACCGCCGCCACACGCCGGTACTGCCCGGTCACGGGGGTGATCGTGCGACCCGGGTGCCGTGATGCGGCATCATGGAGTGCGTGAGTACCGATACTCTGGTCCGCCCCGATACGACCACCGACGAGACCACCGGTGACGACACCCCCAAGTTCTTCCACTATGTGAAGAAGGACAAGATCGCCGAGAGTGCCGTGATGGGCACCATGGTGGTCGCGTTGTGTGGGGAAGTCTTCCCGGTGACGCGCTCGCCGAAGCCCGGTTCGCCGGTGTGCCCCGAGTGCAAGAAGGTCTACGAGACCCTCCGTAAGGGCGAGTGACCGCACCCGGATCGAGCGCCACGTTGCGCAGTGGTCGGTGCCGGTAAGGTCGCCGCACCAGGCGCGCTCCGCCGCGCCGTGTGGTCGGCGGGCAGGGGCGCGAACGTCGTCACCGGTCCGGATTGCGGGCTGCTCCTGCCCCGTCGTGAGCGCCGCCGCTTCGGCCGAGCAATCGGCGGTCCGGTCATGCATCCGGCGGGTACCCGGTCCGATGTCACGATTCGCGGTCGGTGTCCCGGGCGACCCGGGAGCCGACCCACATCAGGTGAAACAGCTCACACTGTTCAACCACCGGCCGGGTCCATCCCCCTCGCCGATCGCCGGGTGCCCGGCCGGTAGGTCACCGGGTGACCAGCGGCGCCGGTGTTCCGCCCGCGGAACCGCCCTCCGGGCCGTTCTCGTCACCGCGTCGGGTGCCGCGCCGGCGCGGGATCCGGTGTGAACCGGGATCCGCCGGATCGGCCTCCTCGCCGTCCTGCGCGGCGCTGCGTCGTTTGGCCAGCCAGGCCTTGAACTGCTCCATCCGGGTGGCGCGGGCCGGCCAGAACTCCTGGACCGCCGCGTTGAATTCCGCGCCGAGGATCACCGCGAAACCCAGGAAGAACGTGAACAGCAGGAAGGCGATCGGGGTGGCCAGGGCGCCGTAGGTGACGCCCGTCCGGGTCACCAGGGCCAGGTAGTGGCGCAGGATATCGCTGGCCGCCATGAAGAACACCGCCGCCAGCAACGCCCCGCAGAACAGCCGGTGGTAGGGCAACGAACTGTGTAGCGCGAGTTTGTACAGCGTGGCCAGCCCGACGATGAGCAGCAACCCGACCGCCGGGTAGTAGAACATATCGATCAGGCGCAGTCCCGGCTCCAGCCACGAATCCGGCAGTACCCGCCCGATGAGTACCGGGCCCAGCGCGACGAGCGGCAGGATGAAGATCGCCGCGATCAGGAACTGGACGTAGAGGAGCAGGGCGAAGATGCGCTGCCAGATCGGGTTCCGGGCGTCCTGCTGGTCGTGTGCTTCCACGATCGCGTCGACGAAGGTCGCCATGGCCGAGGACCCGGCCCACAGCGAGAGTACGAAACCCACCGAGACGAACGCGGCCCGGCCGCGCCCGAGCACATCGCGGATCGTCGGTTCGATCAGATCGGTGACCACACTCTGGCTGAACAGGTCGCGGCTGAACGTGAGAGCTTTCGATTCCACGATCTCCACGGTGTCCGGCCCGAAGAGGCCGCTGACGTAACCGAGCCCGCCGAGCAGGCCGAACAGCAGCGGTACCAGCGACAGGGTCTGCCAGAATGCGGCGGCGGCGGATTTCGCGAAAATCGAGTCGTCCCAGGCCTTGACGGCCACCCGGACCACCAGCCGGCCGATCTGGGCGAGGGCCCGCCGGGCCCACGCGGTACCCGACGGGTCCGCGCCGGGTTCGCGTCCGTAACTGTGCATGGTCTTTCCAGCATCGCGCACCCAGGCGCCCAGCGGTATGGCGGCGGGCAACGTGTCGGGGGTCGATCGGTGAATCGCCGGTTATCGGGCACGGCCCGGAAAACCGGCCCCCACGGTGTGTGACACCCGTCGCGCGCCCCGTGCCGGTTTGGCGCCACCGCCGCCACGGCCGCTAGTCTTTGTCTCCGTGACCGATGCGAGCGGTGCTATTGCGACGGGGGTTCCGGGCGCATCCCTGCGCGCGTGGCAGCGGCGCGCGCTCACCCGGTACCTGACGACCAAACCCCGTGATTTCCTCGCTGTGGCGACTCCCGGGGCCGGTAAGACGACCTTCGCGCTGCGGGTCGCCGCGGAATTGCTGGCCGATCGTACGGTCGACCAGGTCACCGTGGTCGCGCCGACCGAACATCTGAAACACCAGTGGGCCGCGTCGGGGGCGCGCTCGGGACTGGCGCTGGATTCGAACTTCTCCAACACCACCGGCGGCACTTCGGGCGACTACCACGGCGTGGTGGTCACCTATGCCCAGGTCGCCGCGCACCCGTTCAAGCACCGTGTGCGCACCGAGAACCGGCGTACCTTGGTGATCCTGGACGAGATCCATCACGCCGGCGATTCGAAGAGCTGGGGGGACGCGGTGGCCGAGGCGTTCGGTGACGCCACCCGCCGGCTCTCCCTCACCGGTACCCCGTTCCGCAGCGACGACAGTCAGATCCCGTTCATCACCTACGAACCCGACGAGGCCGGTCTGCCGCGGTCCCGGGCCGATCACAGTTACGGCTACACCGAGGCACTCGCCGACGGGGTCGTGCGGCCGGTGGTGTTCCTCGCCTACTCCGGTGAAGCACACTGGCGCGACAGTGCGGGCGAGGAGTACACCGCCCGGCTCGGTGAACCGCTGAACGCCGAACAGACCGCCCGGGCCTGGCGTACCGCGCTCGACCCGGCGGGGGACTGGATCTACGCGGTGTTGCGTGCGGCGGATATGCGGCTGGCGCAACTGCGCGAGGGCGGTATGCACGATGCCGGCGGTCTGGTGATCGCCTCCGATCAGGAGCGGGCCCGCGCCTACGCGGAACTGATCGAGCATCTCACCGGCACCCGGCCGGTGCTGGTGCTCTCCGACGACCCCACCTCCTCGGCCCGGATCGGCGAGTTCAGCGCGGGCACCCAGCCGTGGATGGTCGCGGTGCGAATGGTCTCCGAGGGCGTGGACGTCCCGCGGCTGGCGGTCGGCGTGTACGCCACCAGCGCCTCGACGCCGCTGTATTTCGCCCAGGCCATCGGTCGTTTCGTCCGTGCCCGGCGGCCGGGTGAGACCGCCAGTGTGTTCCTGCCGTCGGTTCCGGTACTGCTGGACCTGGCCGCGCAGCTCGAGGTGCAACGCGACCATGTCATCGGGAAACCACACCGTGAGAAGGACGGTCTCGACGACGATCTGCTCACCGAAGCGAACAAACAACAGGACGAACCAGGCGAGGAAGAGAAGGCGTTCGTACCGCTGGCCGCCGACGCCGAACTGGACCAGGTGATCTACGACGGGTCCTCGTTCGGTACCGCGACCTTCGCCGGTAGCGCCGAAGAAGCCGACTATCTGGGCATTCCGGGCCTGCTCGATGCCGATCAGATGCGTGCCCTGCTGCGGGAGCGGCAGGCCCGGCAGGTCGCCGACCGGTCCAAGGCGCAACCGGAGGCGCCGGCCGCCGCGTCCCCGGCGGCGGGCCATGCCGCCGAGCGGGTGGCGACCGCGGACAAATTGGGCGAACTGCGGCGCGAGCTGAACAGCCTGGTCGCCATGCACCACCACCGCACCGGTAAACCACACGGGGTGATCCACGGTGAGCTCCGTCGCCAGTGCGGCGGCCCGCCCACCGCACTGGCCACCGCCGACCAGCTCGGTGAACGGATCGCGGCGCTGCGCCGGATGTGAACTGCCTCGGCGACCCGGTCCGGCGGACACAGGAACGCACCGGCCTGGGCGTTGGTGTTCCGCCCCCCGTGGGCAGAGGCATGGCCGTCGTCGGCCTCCGCCCCGGACGTGCAGCCGCTCCGACAAGAACGGCGACGATCCCGGTGAGCACGTCTCCTTCGAAAGGACGGTGCCCGGTGCCGTGCGCCGTGCAGAGCAGTCGTCGCGAGAACGACGGTGCCCGAACCGGGCCGTGGTTCAGCTCATACTTCGAAGAACATCGCGGGGTCCAGTGTGTTGAGCGGTATCCAGCGCGGTGTTTCCGGCCCGCCGCCGGAATCCTCCGGCCCGGCAGCCTGTTCCGGGTGGCCGTACCCCTGCATATCCAGGCCGAGCCGCGGATACTCGTCCACCCGGCGGGCGAGGTCGTAGAACGTCGCCAGCACATGGAGGCAGCGTGCGGTGCGCGCGCTGCACGAGCAGTCGATCGCCGCGGGTTCCGGGGCCACCGGGACGCCCGCCGTGAGCGCGGCCGCGTGCATCTCGTCGGTCAGCAGGGTGGGTTCGGTGCCGACGATCGCAGACAGTGCCGTGAGCGCGGTCCGGGTGAGCGGCGCCAGTTCGATATGGACCACCGACGCCTGGCCGCCGCGGTGAATGTGTGCGCGGACGATCCGCCCTTCCACCACGGACCGCACCCCGTCGTTGCGGGCGATACTGCGTGCCCGCGGGAGCAGTGGATCGGGTCGGGTCTGCCGTAGCGGCTCGGCCAGCCGGACCCAGTCCATCCCCCAGCGGGTGTAACCGAATTCGTTGTCTGCCATCAGTTACCCCGCTTCCGTCGCAGTACTTCCAGGAGCCGCTCGTCGTCGAGCCGCGCGAGATCGGCGATGCCGCTGCCGTCGCCGAGATCGGTCAGCGCGGATTTGCGGCGCTGCATGCCCGCGATATGTTCCTCCACCGTGGTGGCCGAGGTCAGGGTGGTGACGGTGACGGTACGAGTCTGCCCGATCCGGTGCACCCGGTCGGAGGCCTGGGCTTCGACCGCGGGATTCCACCACCGGTCGAAATGGATCACATCGGCGGCGCGGGTGAGGGTGAGCCCGGTCCCCGCCGCCCGCAGGCTGAGCACCAGGACCGGTGGTCCGCCGGGGGACTGGAACCGGGTGACGATCGCCGCGCGTTCGGCCTGGGACAGTCCACCGTGGAAGAACGGTGCGGCGACGCCGAACCGCTCGGCCAGATGCCGTACCAGCAGATCGCCGGTGGCCCGGTACTGGGTGAAGATCAGTGTCGGCGCGCCGTTGTCGAGGTTGGCGGCGACGATATCGGTGCACAGGTCGAGTTTTCCCGAGCGACCTGCCAATTCGCCCTGGTCGCCGTCCATCAGGCCGGGATGGTTGCACACCTGTTTCAGCGCGGTGAGTGCCGCCAGTATCCGGGTCTGCCGCCGGGTGCCGGTACCGAAGCCGTCGGCGACCGCGCGGTCGAGCAGCTGATCGTAGAGTTTTTCCTGTTCGGGGGTGAGATCGCACAGCAGATCGTTATGGATCTTGGCCGGGAGCGCGGCGGCGACCTGAGCTTTGCGGCGGGCGAGCAGGACCGGTTCGATCGCGTCCTGCAGGCGCGCGGCCGCGGTGGCCGAACCCTGCTCGATGGGTTTGACGAAGCGCCTGCGGAACTGGGCGCGATGCCCGAACAGGCGTGGTGTCACCAGGTGCAGCAGCGACCACAGTTCGTCGAGATGATTCTCCACCGGAGTACCGGTCAGCGCGACGACGGCCACGGCATCGAGAGACCGGGCCGCCTTCGAGACCTGCGTGCGGGGATTCTTCAGCGCCTGGGCCTCGTCGAACACCACGGTCGCCCAGGTGTTTTCGGTGAGCCGGTGACCGTGCAGCCGCAGCACCGGGTAACCCGTCACCACGATATCGCCTGCTGCGGCGCCGATCTCGCCGCCCTGCCAGGCCACCGGCCGCAACGCGGGGGCGAAGCGTTGTATCTCGTGTACCCAGTTGCCCACCAGTGAGGTCGGGCACACCACGAGTTGCGGGCCGCGGCCGGCCCGTTCGAGCAGCAGGCCGATGGTCTGTACGGTTTTGCCGAGACCCATCTCGTCGGCGAGGATCGCCCCGCCGTGGCGGGTGACGGTATCGCGTAACCAGCCGATCCCGCGCGCCTGATAGGGCCGCAGGTCCGCGCGCAGCTCGGCGCGCAGGCCGGCGGCGACTGCCGTGGTGTCGTGGAGCACCGAGCGGGCGTGGTCACCGGTGGGTATCGCGGTACCCGTCGCGTTGGGAACGGCGTGTCCGGCGAGGGGGAGGTCCGCGTGCTCGCCGACGAGGATCGCCTGCCAGGCGCGGGTGGAGTGGCCTGGATCGGCGGGTGCGAATCCGGCGAGACCGGCGGGGTCCACCAGCGCGCAGTCGACCGGGGCCACCTGTACGGTGACGCTTCCCGCACGGGCCTGTGCCCGGGTTCCGCCGGGTACGGCCAGGGCGAGGGTCGCGGTGTCGCCGATTCCCGCGGGTGCAGGGCCGGGCTCCCGGCCGGTCCAGGTCCACAGGGCGAACATATGACGGTCGGGCAGATAGGTGGTCTCGATGGTCGGCAGAGTGCACCCCTATGATCAGCGTATGGCGTACGGAGTATTAGGCCAACGCGCACCGTACCGGATTTGTTCCGGTACGTACCGCACAGTGCTCGGGTGGTATCTCTAGGTGGTGAAGGGAATGCGATGAGCAGCGACGATGCGCCCCCGGCAGCACGGACCCCGGCCCGTCCGCTGCCGCTATCGGCTGCGGCCGGCCGGAGGCGCTGGTGACCCGTCCGCCCGATCCTGCCCGTGTCCTGCTCGAACTCCTGTGGCGGCACGAGCTGCCGCCCCGGCGCGGCGGCCGTGGCCCCCGGCAGACCGTGAGCGTCGACGAGGTGGTGGCCGCGGCGATCAGGCTCGCGGACCGCGAGGGCTACGAGAAAGTATCGGTCCGCGCGGTCGCCGCGGAGCTGGGACTGCGGCCGATGAGCCTGTACACCTACGTCCCGAGCAAGGATGCGCTCACCGTCCTGATGGTCGACGCGGTCGCGCTGGAGGACGCCCCCATCCCCGCGGGCCTGCCGGTGCGGGACCGGCTGGTGGCCGTCGCCCGGCAGATCCGGAACGAGTACCTGACCCATCCGTGGCTGTTCGAGGTGCCCTCCTGGCGCATGGTGCTGGGACCCGGCCGGACGCGGCGGTACGAGCGGCACCTGGCAGCGGTGGCCGGAACCGGTCTCGACGATATCGAGATGGACCGGGTGATCGCGGTGCTGTCGCAGTTCGCGACCGGTAACGCGCGGACCGCGCTCGCCGCGGCCCGCAGCGTGCGGGAACAATCCGATGCCGACTGGTGGGCGGCGCACGGCCCGGTGCTCGAGCAGGTTATGCCGGCCGCCGATTTCCCGCTGTCCGCCCGGGTCGGTGCCGCTGTCGGCGAGCTGTATCAGGCGCCTGGTGATCCGGCCGGGGATTTCGACTACGGGCTGCAACGCCTGATCGACGGCATCCTTCCCGGCTGAAACGTCCGTGGCGGGCGACCGGATCGGTCGCCCGCCACGGAGACGGTGTTCTGTTGTTCGATGCTGTTGTGTCGGACGCGAGGACGGGTCAGAGAGCGGGAGCGGACTCCGTGTCGATCACGGCGTCGAGCTCGCGCAGTCGTTCCATATGTTCGTTCGCGTGATGCTGGCAGAAGAGCAACTCGCCACCTGCGGGCAGAACGGCACGTACACGCGCAGCCGCCCCGCAGCGATCGCAGCGATCGACCGCGGTCAGTGGGGTGCTAGTCAGGGTTCCTGGCATGACTCCTCCGTCCTGGCTTCCGGCACAATACCGTTCACCTGGTGTGAGGCCCGTGGTCACTCCGCGGGCTCGCTTCCGCTACTTCCCAGCAGTGGTGTAACTACTCTGTCAGACGTTCGGGGCATCGGGTTTGTTCCCCCTGGGGAACCAGTGTGTTTTCCCTAACACGACCAGCGGTTTTCGCCTGTGGCGAACACCGCGGGGCGGGTGTGGAAAACGTACGGCCCTTGCTCCGTACCGACTGTCGAGTTGTGTATCGGAGGTTACCCGTGCCCTGTGACACTCACACCCTTGTTCACCTCTGTACTCCCGCTGAGTGGGCACGCGCCCGGGAGAATGGTGCGCATCGGCCCGATTCGCTGCGGGCGGAGGGCTTCGTTCATCTCTCCGCGCCGCAGCAGGTGCACCTGCCCGCGAATCGTCTTTTCGCAGGTAGGCGCGATCTTTTGCTGCTGCGTCTGGACCCCGGCCGCCTCGCGGCGCCGGTGCGCTGGGAGCCGGGGGCGCCCGGCGACGATCCGGCGTTGCGTTTCCCACATCTGTACGGTCCGCTGCCGGTCGAGGCCGTGACCGGGGTGGACAGCTACCTTCCGGGCATCGACGGACGTTTTGCGCCGCTACCCGGCTGAGCCGCGACCGGCCTCGGCTACGAGTGCCCGGCGGCCCCGTCGCCGAGTTCCCGCGCCAGGATCGCGGCCTGCACCCGCGACCGCATCCCCAGCTTGGTGAGAACACGGGACACATGTGTTTTGACCGTGGTCTCGCTGATGAACAACCGAGCCGCGATCTGCGCGTTGGGCAGTCCGCCGCCCAGACAGACGAACACCTCTTTCTCCCGGCCGGTGAGCTCGGCCATACCCGGTGGCGGTTCGGGGCCCCGATCGGCCGGTATGCCGGCGAAGGCGTCGATCACCGCGCGGGTGACCTCCGGGGCGAGCACCCCCTCGCCCGCGGCGACCGCGCGGACCGCGTCCACCAGCGCGGGCCCGGACGCGGACTTCAGCACGAACCCGGAGGCGCCCGCGCGGAGGCTGCGGAACACGTACTCGTCGAGGTCGAAGGTGGTGAGGACGAGCACCCGGGCCAGGCCCTCGCCGGTCACCCGGGTGGTCGCGGTGATGCCGTCCACCCCCGGCATGCGTACATCCATCAGCACCACATCCGGCCGCAGCGCCCGGGCCTGGGCCACCGCGACCTCGCCATCGGCGGCCTCCCCGATCACCTCGATATCGCCGGCCGCGTCCAGGATCATGCGCAGTCCGGCACGGATCGCGGCATGGTCGTCGGCGATCAGAACCCGGACTGTCATCGCGGATCACCCGCGGTTTCGGGTACCGCCGCCAGCGGGAGGCGCGCCCGCACCCACCAGGTGCCGGCCTCGGGCCCCGCCCACAACGTACCGCCGAGGGCGGCCGCGCGTTCGCGCATGTTCGACAGGCCGCGCCGGTCGGCGGCCGACCCCCGCCCCGGCGGCGGTCCGGCGCGCAGCGGGTTACCTACCGTCAGCACCAGTGTCGTGGACTCGGCGTGCACGTCGATATCGACCTCCTGCCCGGGAGCGTGTTTCATGACATTGGTCACCGCTTCCTGGACGATGCGGTAGGCCGCCTGGTCCACCGCCCCGGCCGGTACGGTCTCGCCCAGGTCCAGCCGCACCCGCACCCGCATACCCGCCTGCCGGGCCGAGTCGACCAGCCCGGGGAGTTGGGCCAGGCGCCCCGGCGCGGTCGTCTGGTCGGCGTCGTCCGCGCGGCGCAGCAGGCCGATCATCGTGCGCATCTCCCGGAGTGCTTCGACGCTGTTGGTGCGGATCGCGCCGAGCACGCCGGTCAGCCGCGGATCGGCGGCACCGTCGAGGCTGCCCAGTGCCGCTTCGGACTGCAGGGCGATGGCCGACAGATGTCCGGCGATCACATCGTGCAGGTCCCGGGCCATGGCCTTGCGTTCGTCGGCCACCGCCGCCCGCCGGTCCAGTTCGGCGACCAGCGAGAGGGCACGGACGCGGGCCCGCTCGGCGTCGGCGGTCTCCTTGTGCGCGCGGACGGTCAGGCCCCACCACAGCGAGGTGCCGACGAAGGCCGCCGCCAGAACCAGCGCCAGCGACATCAGATGCCAGTCGCCGGTAATCGCCAGCACCACCCCCGCCGCGGTCGCCGAGAGGGACAGCCAGGCCACCACCGCGCCCTGCATCTGGCGTCGCGTGCCGTACACCACGGCCGCGTAGATGAGATCGGTGTACACCAGCCAAACCGGCAGTGTCGGCCCGAACGAGAGATCCAGCACCAGCGGTATCAGCCCCAGCACCATCGCGGTGATCGGCGCCCGGCGCCGCACCGGCAATACCGCACTCGCCAGCGCGAGGATCGCGATCCGCGGCCACAGCGGGCCGGCCTGCGCCTCGCGCGCGAACATCATATGGAAGCCCGCCAGGTACAACAGCACGCCGAACAGAAACCATCCGCCCGCCACGACGACGTCCCGTGTCGTCGCCGATAACGCCGACCACCGCTGCATCCGTTCATCTCAGCACACCGATCGGCCGCCCGGATCCATCGAAGTGATGAGCGGTGCCGGTACGAACTGGGGACCCGGCGATGGGATCCGCGGTGGTCTCGCGAGGTTCCCGGCCTTCCGGCACAGAACCGTCGGCAGCGGTAATCTGCGGAGGCACCGTGTATGTCGGCCGCCCACCGACCGGGCCGGTAGGACACCGTCCACCGGCCGGGCGTCCCCAGCGGCCCGGACGGACGGGAACCGGATGACGGTCTACACCCAGCGCCTCGGCGGCACCAACTATCGCTTCGACGGACTCGTGGACGTGCTGGCCAAGGCCACACCCCGGCGCAGCGGCGACGAACTGGCCGGATGTGCCGCGGGCACCGATGCCGAACGGGCGGCCGCGCAATGGGTTCTCGCCGATATCCCGCTCACCGAGTTCCTCGAGCAACCGGTGGTTCCCTACGAAACCGACGAGGTGACCCGGCTGATCCTGGACACCCACGATCGCGCCGCGTTCGATCCGGTCGCCGCTCTGACGGTCGGCGGGCTCCGGGACCGGCTGCTCGCTGTCGCGGCCGGCGAGGGAACCGTCGACCCGGCCGCCACCCTGCGCGCACTCGCGCCCGGACTGACCCCGGAGATGGCCGCCGCGGTGAGCAAGATCATGCGCAATCAGGACCTCATCGCCGTAGCGCACGCGGCCCGTGTGGGTTCGGGATTCCGGACCACCATCGGGGAGCCCGGCACACTGGCCACTCGGTTACAACCCAACCATCCCACCGACGACCCCGACGGGATCGTCGCCGCCGTCCTGGACGGCCTGCTGCTGGGCTGCGGTGACGCCGTGATCGGCGTCAACCCGGCCACCGACTCCCCGCGGGCCGCGGCGGATCTGCTCACGCTGCTCGACGATATTCGTACCCGCTTCGATATTCCGGCGCAGTCGTGCGTGCTCGCCCACGTCACCACCACGCTCGAGCTGATATCGGCCGGGGCGCCGGTCGACCTGGTCTTCCAGTCCGTCGCCGGAACGGAGGCGGCCAATTCGGCGTTCGGCGTGAACCTGGCGCTGCTCCGGGAAGCGAACGACGCCGGGCGGTCGTTGCGGCGCGGCACCGTCGGCGACAATGTGATGTATCTGGAGACCGGTCAGGGGTCGGCGCTGTCGGCCGATGCGCACCGGGGAACGGGCGGCGGACCGGTGGATCAGCAGACCCTCGAGGCGCGAGCCTACGGCGTGGCGCGGGAGCTGCGGCCGCTGCTGGTGAACACGGTGGTCGGGTTCATCGGCCCGGAGTACCTCTACGACGGCGAACAGATCGTGCGGGCGGGCCTCGAGGATCATTTCTGCGGCAAATTGCTGGGCCTGCCGATGGGCGTGGACGTCTGCTACACCAACCACGCCGAAGCCGACCAGGACGATATGGACACGCTGCTCACCCTGCTCGGTGCCGCCGGCTGTGCCTTCGTCATCACCGTCCCCGGCGCCGACGATGTGATGCTCGGCTACCAGAGCCTGAGCTTCCACGACGCGCTCTACGCCCGCCGGGTGCTGGGACTACGGCCTGCCCCGGAGTTCGCGCAGTGGCTGGACCGGCTCGGCATGCTGGACGAGACCGGCCGGGTGCTACCGGTGGCGCCGGCCGTGTCCCCCCTGCGCGCGCTGACGGGGGGCCGATGACCACCGACGGGGAGAGGGCACCTGCGGACACCCAGGCGTTCTGGACCGGTTTGCGGTCGTTCACCCAGGCGCGTATCGGATTGGGCCGGGCCGGTGACGCGCTACCCACCCGGCGTGTCCTGGAATTCGCCGCCGCGCACGCCGCCGCCCGCGATGCGGTGCACATTCCGCTCGACGTACCGGCGCTGTGCGCGCGGATCGCCGAACTGGGCGTGGGCGATCCGGTTCAACTCCGCAGCCGGGCCCGGGACCGGGCCGAATATCTGCGTCGCCCGGACCTCGGCCGGCTGCCGGCCCTCGACCCGGACACGACCGACCGCGGGCCGGCGTCACTCGCGTCCTCGGGCGCCGATATCGGCCTGGTGCTCGCCGATGGATTGTCGGCCCGGGCGCTCACCAGCCACGGACCGCCCACTGTCGCCGCATTGCTGGAGGTTCTGCGCCCACACTGGTCGATCGCGCCGCCGGTGGTGACGACACAGGCGCGGGTGGCGCTGGGCGACCATATCGGTGCCGCCCTGGGGGTGTCGACCGTGCTGGTGCTGATCGGTGAACGTCCCGGCCTCTCGGTGGCCGACAGCCTCGGCATCTACCTGACCCACCGGCCACGACCCGGCCGCACCGATGCCGATCGTAATTGCGTATCGAATATCCACCCGCCCGAGGGCACGGGATACCGGCGGGCGGCGGAGGTCGTCGCCGCCCTGGTGGCCGGGGCCCGCCGGCTCGATCGTTCCGGTGTGACGCTGAAGGACATGTCCCGGGACCAGCTCCTGCCGGGGCCGGGACGCCCGTTATCCGACGGCGAAGCGGGATAGTCGCGCAACGGCCCCTGGACACCGCGGGAACCGAAGGTTCCGCAGGTGTCC
>JBFARE010000047.1:0-64798 GCA_040674215.1 Nocardia sp. NPDC050193
GCGGGGGCGGATGGTACGGGTTTCTCCGAGGGTTTGGGGATGCTGGTACTGGAACGGCTGTCGGATGCCCGGCGGCTGGGACACACCGTGCTGGCGGTAGTGCGCGGCACCGCGGTGAACCAGGACGGGGCGAGCAAGGGACTCACGGCGCCCAACGGCCCGTCGCAGGAACGGGTCATCCGAGCCGCGCTGGCGAACGCCGGACTCGAACCGGCGGATATCGACGCGGTGGAAGCCCACGGTACGGGCACGATGCTGGGTGATCCGATCGAGGCGCGGGCGTTGATCAATGTTTACGGCGCGCGGGGGGACAGTGGTCCGTTCCGGTTGGGTTCGTTGAAGTCGAATATCGGTCATACCTCGGCGGCGGCGGGTGTGGGTGGTGTGATCAAGATGGTGCAGGCCATGCGGCACGAGACCCTGCCGCGCACGCTGCACGTGGACGCCCCGACACCCCATGTGGAGTGGGATCCGGCCACGGTGCGGTTGCTGACCGAGTCGGAGTCGTGGCCGGCGGGGGAGCGGGTGCGCCGGGCCGGGGTCTCGTCGTTCGGTGTCAGCGGCACGAATACGCATGTGATCCTCGAAGAGGCACCGGCCGAACCGATCGCGGAAACCGCGGTACCGGAGAGCACCGGCGAACCGGTCGCGGCGGAGACCGGCGGGCCCGAGCCGGACGCGCCGGAGGCCGAGCCCACGGTCACCACGGACGCCGTGCCGTGGGTGGTCTCGGCGAAATCCGAGCCGGGACTGCGGGCTCAGGCCCGGCGACTCCGTGACCATGTGCTCGCCGACCCCGCCGCCGACCTGTGGGATGTGGCGTACTCCCTGATCACCTCCCGGGCACTGCTGGACCACCGCGGTGTAGTGGTGGGCCGCGACCGCGCGGAGTTGCTGGCCGGTCTGGCCGCCCTGGCCGAGGGCCGAACCTCCGCGGCCGCCGGTGTCGTCGCCGGTTCGAGCGGTGCCGGGCGTACGGCGTTTCTGTTCACCGGTCAGGGGGCGCAGCGGGTGGGGATGGGCCGGGAGCTGTACGCGGTGTTCCCGGTGTTCGCGGCGGCGTTGGACGAGGTGTGCGCGGAGTTCGATTCGCTGCTGGGCCGGTCGTTGCGGGAGGTGATGTTCACCGATCCCGAAGGCGAGATCGATCGGACGGAGTTCACCCAGCCCGCGCTGTTCGCCTTCGAGGTCGCGCTGTACCGGCTCGTGACCTCGTTCGGACCCACTCCCGATGTGCTGCTGGGACATTCGATCGGTGAACTGGTGGCGGCATATGTCGCCGGGGTGTGGTCGCTGCCGGATGCCTGTGCGCTGGTCGCGGCGCGGGGCCGGTTGATGGGCGCGCTGCCCGCGGGCGGCGCCATGGTGGCCGTCGCGGTGTCGGAGGACGAGGCCACCGCGGTCCTCGCCGGATACGGCGAGCGCCTGTCGATGGCCGCCGTGAACGGCCCGCATTCGGTGGTGCTCGCCGGGGACGCGGACGCGGTCGAGGAGGCCGAGCGGCTGTTCGCCGGCCGCGGCCGCAAAACCAACCGGCTGCGGGTGAGTCACGCGTTCCATTCGGCCCGGATGAACCCGATGCTCGACGAATTCCGGGCGGTCGCCGCCCGGATGACCTATCACGCGCCGTCCGTCCCGATCGTCTCCGAGGTGAGCGGTGCGGTGGCGAAGGCCGAACTCGCCACGCCGGAGTACTGGGTCCGGCAGGTCCGGGAAGCCGTCCGGTTCGCCCCCGGGGTCGAAACCCTGATGGCCACCGGGACCCGGCGATTCGTCGAACTCGGTCCGGATGCCGCGCTGACGGCGATGACCCGGCAGTGCCTGGCCGCCGACCCCGAACTCGAGGCGCGGGCCGTGGTGGCTGCCGCCGCCCGGCGCGGGACGGACGAGGTCGCGTGGTTCACCACCTTCCTGGGCGCCGTGTTCACGGCCGGGACGGCGGTGCGCTGGGCGCCGCTGTACGCGGGACGGTCGCCGCGCCGGGTGCCGCTCCCCGGCTATGCCTTCCAGCGGTCCCGCTACTGGTTGCCGGCCGGTGCCGAAACCGGCGATGTGAGCCGGCTCGGTCTGCGGTCTGCCGACCACCCGCTGCTGGGCGCGGTGACGGCGCTGCCCGGGAAGGACGAATGGTTGTTCACCGGCCGGCTCTCGGCCGGGACGCAGCCTTGGGTGGTCGATCACCAGGTCTTCGACGCGGTGCTGCTGCCCGGCACCGGTTTCGTGGAACTGGCGCTGGCGGCGGGGGCACGGCTGGGCACCGAACTGATCGACGAACTGGTGCTGGAGACACCGCTGCGGTTGGACGACGGCGCCGAGGCCGATATCCAGGTCGGGGTCGAGGCACCGGATGCCGACGGGCGGCGGCGCTTCGTGGTGGCCTCGCGGCACGCGGAGGACAGATCCACCGGCGGGTCCGGGACCACCCACGCCCGTGGCGTCCTGGCACCGGGTGTGCGGATCGATACCGGGGGCTCCGACGGTGCGGATATCCCGCCCGCGGATGTGTCGACACCGGGCGAAGCCCTCTACGACGAACTGGCCGCTCGCGGGTTCGGCTACGGGCCCGCGTTCCAGGGTGTGCGCCGACTGTGGCAGGCGGACGAGGACATCCTCGCCGAGGTCACGTTGCCCGCCGAACTCGACACCGAGGCCGCGCGGTTCGGTATCCATCCCGCGCTGCTCGACGCCGCCCTGCACGCCGGTGTGCACGCCTGGATCGCCGACCTGCCGCAAGACGAGGTACCGCTGCCGTTTTCCTTCAATGGTGTGCGGTTGTTCCGTACCGGGGTCACCGCGGTCCGGGTGCGGATCCGGCGTACCGGCGCGGAAACGCTGCGGGTGGAGACATTCGACGCCGACGGCGCGCCGGTGCTGACCGTCGAGGCGCTCCGGGCCCGCCCGGTGAACAGCCGCGTGCTCGGCCGGGCCCGGGCCGGTGGGCGCCCGCTGTACGAGGTGCGTTGGAGCGCGCCCGAATCGCCGGTGCCCAGCACGGGTGACACCCCGGTCCTCATCGCGGTCGGGCTGCCCGCGGCGGCCGGTTTCACCGCGGCGTACCCGGATATGACCGCCCTGATCGAGACCGGACCCGCGAATTCCCTCGGTGCGGGAGACCGGTCCCGGCCCGACGCGGTGGTGTGGTGCGCCGGCAATGGTCCGGCGGATCCGGGGGATCCGGGAGCCGCGGTGCGCGCCCACGTGCACGAGGTGGCCGCCGCGGTCCGGGCCTGGTTGCGGCTGTCCGCGGAGGGGGCCCGGTTGGTCGTCGTCACCCAAGGTGGAGCCGGTCTGCCCGAGGAGAACCCGGAGCTTCCGGCCGCGGCGATCCGGGGCCTGCTGCGCAGTGCCCAGTCCGAGAATCCTGGCCGGATAGTGCTGCTCGACGTCGAGCCCGGTGCCGAGATCACACCGGAACTGGTCGGCGCGGCGCTGGCTGCCGACGAAGAAACGCTCGCCGCCCGGGCGGGCGAGCTCCTGGTACCCCGGCTGGCCCGGCGCGACGTGCCCGGCCCGGGAACCGATATCGGCTCGGGCACGGTACTGATCACCGGTGGGACCGGTGGGCTGGGCGCGCTGGTGGCGCGCCATCTCGTCGTCGCGCACGGTGCCCGCGACCTGGTCCTGGTGTCCCGGCGCGGGGAAGCGGCCGACGGTGCGGCCGAACTCGTCGCCGAATTGGCCGGCCACGGTGCGCGAGTCCGGGTGCGGGCCGGCGATATGAGCCACCGATCCGCGGTGGCCGCGGTCCTCGACGAGATCGCGGCTTCCGGGCCGGCCCTGACGGCCGTGGTGCACGCGGCCGGTGTGCTGGCCGACGCGACCTTGGACACGCTCACCCCGGAGCAGATCGATACGGTGCTCGCGCCGAAAGTCGACGCGGCCCTGCACCTACACGAACTCACCGACGGACTCGACCTGTCGGCCTTCGTGCTGTTCTCCTCGATCGCGGCCGTACTGGGCTCACCGGGCCAGGGCAACTACGCGGCGGCCAACTCCGTACTGGACGCGCTCGCCCAGCGGCGGGCCCAGGCCGGGCTCGCCGCGGTCTCGGTGGCCTGGGGACCCTGGGAACAGAGCGGCGGTATGACCGCCACCCTGGGCCGGGGCGCGACCGAGCGGATGGCGCGAATGGGCCTGCGCTCACTCGGCCACGCCGACGGGCTCGCGTTCTTCGACCTGGCGGGCGCGGCCGGGACACCCTTCGTCGGCGCGGTCGATTTCGATACGGCGGCCCTCGCGCTTCAGGTGCGGGCCGGCCTGCTGCCCGCGCTGGTGCGGTCACTGGTTCCGCGTTCGCGCCGCGTCGACAGCGGTGGCGGTGAGCTGCCGCGGCGGCTGGCCGCCATCCCCGCCGAGAAACACGACGCGCTCGTCCTGGATTTCGTGCGCGACCAGGTCGCGGCGGTACTGGGTTACGCCGCGGGGACGCTCATCGAGATCGACAAGCCGTTCACCGAACTCGGTTTCGATTCGCTGGGCGCGGTCGAGTTCCGCAACCGGCTGGGCAAGGCGACCGGACTGCGCCTGCCCTCGACCCTGGCCTTCGACTATCCGACCGCCGCGGCGATCGCCGGCTTCGTGCGCGCCGAACTCGCCGGCGCCACACCGGCCGACCGGCCGGCCCGGCGGCGGCCCCGCGCCGACGAACCCATCGCCATCGTGGGCATGGCCTGCCGGTATCCCGGCGGTGTGGAATCCCCGGATCAGCTCTGGGATCTCGTGGCGTCCGGACGGGACGCCATCACCGGCTTCCCCGCCGACCGCGGCTGGGATCTGGAGCGGCTCTTCGACCCGGATCCCGCGCACCCGGGCACGTCCTATGTCCGCGAGGGTGGATTCCTGCTGGACGCGGCCGATTTCGATGCCGGCTTCTTCGGTATCGGCCCGCGCGAGGCGGTTGCGATGGACCCGCAGCAGCGGCTGTTGCTCGAAGTGTCCTGGGAGGCGATCGAACACGCGGGAATCGATCCGACGTCGCTGCGCGGCAGCGATACCGGCGTCTACACCGGCGTGATGTACCAGGACTACGATGCCTTGACCCGCCGGGCCGGGCCCGAAATGGAGGGCTATATCGCGACGGGCGCGGCGGGCAGCGTGGTGTCGGGTCGGGTATCCTACGCCCTGGGCCTGGAAGGGCCGGCAGTGACCATGGACACCGCCTGTTCCTCATCGCTGGTGGCACTGCACACCGCCTGCCGCGCGCTGCGCGCCGGGGAGAGCACGCTGGCGCTGGTAGGCGGGGCGACGGTCATGTCGACGCCCTCGGTGTTCGTGGACTTCTCCCGGCAGCGCGGCCTGGCCGCCGACGGACGGTGCAAATCCTTCTCGGCCGCCGCCGACGGGGTCGCGTGGGCCGAGGGCGCGGGTGTACTGGTGCTGGAACGGCTGTCCGACGCCCAGCGCGCAGGCCACCGGATCCTGGCGGTGGTACGCGGGTCGGCGGTGAACCAGGACGGCGCCAGCAACGGGCTGACCGCGCCGAACGGGCCCGCACAGGAACGGGTCATCGCGGCCGCGCTGGCCGACGCCGGACTGACGCCGGTGGACGTGGACGTCGTGGAGGCCCACGGTACGGGTACCGCGCTCGGTGATCCGATCGAGGCGCGGGCGCTGCTCACCGCCTACGGCCGGCAGCGGTCCGAGCCGCTGTGGATCGGGTCGCTGAAATCGAATATCGGACATACCCAGGCCGCGGCGGGCGTCGGCGGCATCATCAAGATGGTGCAGGCCCTGCGGCACGAGGAACTGCCCCGGACCCTGCACGTGGACGAACTGTCGCCGCATGTGGATTGGTCGGCGGGGTCGGTGGAGGTGCTCACCGAGGCGCGGGACTGGACCGCGACGGCCGGCCGGGTACGCCGGGCCGGGGTCTCCTCCTTCGGCATCAGCGGTACCAACGCGCATGTGATCATCGAGGAGGCCCCCGCCGTACCGAGCACGCGGCCGGGTGCCGGTCCGGATACCGCGGGCGCGGGAGCACCCGATATCCCCGTGGTGCCGCTGCGGATCTCCGCGAAAACCGAGGAGGCGCTGCGGGCACAGGCGCAGCGGTTGCTGGACTGGATGACGGACCGGCCGGAGATGGAGCCGTGGGCGGTGGCACGATCGCTGCTGGACTCGCGGGCCGTGCTGAACCGGCGTGCGGTGGTCCTCGGCGGCGACCGCGCCGAAGTGCTGGCGGGCCTGGCCGCGCTGGCCACCGGCTCCGGCGGACCGGGGGTGGTGGCCGGTGGGCCGTTGCCGGGGCAGACGGCGTTTCTGTTCACCGGTCAGGGGGCGCAGCGGGTGGGGATGGGCCGGGAGCTGTACGCGGTGTTCCCGGTGTTCGCGGCGGCGTTGGACGAGGTGTGCGCGGAGTTCGATCCGCTGCTGGGTCGCTCGTTGCGGGAGGTGATGTTCACCGATCCCGAAGGCGAGATCGATCGGACGGAGTTCACCCAGCCGGCCCTGTTCGCGTTCGAGGTCGCGCTCTTCCGGCTGCTGGAATCCTTCGGAGTCGTGCCCGACCTGGTCACCGGGCATTCGATCGGTGAGCTGGCGGCGGCGTATGTGGCCGGGGTGTGGTCGCTGCCGGATGCCTGTGCGCTGGTCGCGGCGCGGGGCCGGTTGATGGGCGCGCTGCCCGCGGGCGGCGCCATGGTGGCCGTCGCGGTGACCGGGACCGAAGCCACCGAGGTGGCGTTCGGCTACCTCGGCCGGGTATCGATCGCCGCGCTGAACGGGCCGTCCTCGGTCGTGTTCTCCGGCGAGGAGGACGCGATCGAGGAGATCGCGCAGCGGTTCACCGACGAGGGAGTACGGACCTCGCGGTTGCGGGTGAGCCACGCCTTCCATTCCGAACTCATGGAACCGATGCTCGACGAATTCCGGGAGATCGCCCGGGGCCTGACCTACCGGGAACCGCTGCTGCCGGTGGTATCCGGTCTCTCCGGTGGGCTCGCCGCGGCGGAACTCACCGACCCCGAGCACTGGGTGGACCAGGTACGCGAATGCGTGCGCTTCGCGCCCGGAGTTGACGCGCTGGTCGAGGCCGGGACGCGCACCTTCGTCGAGGTGGGCCCCGATGCGGTGCTGACCGCGATGACCCGGGAGTGCCTGGCCGAACACCCCGAGGCCGAGGCCAGGTCGGTCGTCGTGGCCTCGGTGCGGCGCGCGGTCGACGAGGTACGCGGCCTGGTGTCCGTACTCGCCCGGGTATCGGTGGCGGGCGGCCCCGTGCAGTGGGCCTCCCTGTTCGCCGGGCGTCCCGTGAACCGGGTCGATCTGCCCACCTACGCGTTCCGGCGACAGCGGTACTGGCCGCAGCCGGCCCCCGAACCGGCGACGGGCTCGTTCGGGCACCCCCTGCTCACCGCCGCCGTACCGCGCGCGGCGCAGGACGAGTGGCTGTTCACCGGACATCTGTCGCTGCGCACCCATTCGTGGCTCGCCGACCACGCGGTGCTCGGATCGGTGCTGCTGCCCGGTACCGCCTTTGTGGAGATGGTCGCGGCGGCCGGTACCCGGCTGGGCCTGGATACGGTCGAGGAACTCGTCCTGGCCGCGCCGCTGGTGTTCGCCGCGGGCGCCGAAGTGGATATCCAGGTGGGTCTGGCGGTACCCGACGGTACCGGCCGGCGCACCTTCGAAATCCATTCCCGCCCGGTCGGAACCGGTGATTCGCCCGCCGCGACACCCTGGGTGCTGCACGCGAACGGTGTGCTGGCCGGCAGTGCCGAACCCCGCGCGGGGTGGCATGAACAAGCGTGGCCGCCGCCGGGTGCCGAACGCGCGGACGACCGTGCGTTCTACGACCGTCTCGCGGAGCGCGGCTTCGATTACGGCCCGGCCTTCCGGGGAGTCACCGGGCTGTGGAAGCGGGGGAGCGAGACCTTCGCCGAGGTCTCCCTCGACGAGACCGCGAGCGGTCCGGTCGCCGGGTTCGGTGTGCACCCGGCTCTGCTGGACTCCTGCCTGCACGCTTCGCTGGACGGGTTGACCGGCGAGTTCGCGGAAGACCAGGTACCACTGCCCTTCTCGTTCGCCGGGGTACGGCTGGGCCGCCGGGGTGCGGCGGCCGCGCGGGCCCGTATCGTCGCGCTCGGCGGCGGGCGGATCGGGATCGATATCGTCGACGGCACCGGAGCTTTCGTGGCGTCGGTCGCGGCGGTCACCGCGCGCGGGGTGACGCCGGCGGCGCTCGCGGCCGCGGGCGCGCAAGCCGGGCCGGCACCGCTGGTGCTGAACTGGACGCCGGTCGAACTGCCCACTCCGCGCACCGCCACGACCCCCGCCACACTGGGCCCGCTGCGGATACCCGGTGTAGAGCGGCATTTCGCCGAAAGCACCGAGCTCGCCGCGGCGAAGCTCCTCCCCGATGTCGTGGTGTGGTCGTGGCCTGAGGCCGGCACAGCACCGGGCGAGAATCGCGCCGCCGCGGTGCGGCGGGCGGTACACGCCACGCTGGCCATGCTGCGGTCCTGGCTGTCGGCGGAACGGACCGCCGATATCCGGCTCGTGGTCGCGACCCGCGGTGCGGCAGGCCTGCCGGATGCCCCGGTGGACCCGGTCGCGGCCGCGGTGGCGGGCCTGGTGCGCAGCGCGCAGTCGGAACATCCCGGCCGGATCCTGCTGCTGGACCACGACGGCGGACTGGACGCGGCGGTGTTGCGCGGTGTCCTGGAAGCCGGGGAGCCCTCGGTGGCGGTCCGCGGGGCGCGAATGTTCGTACCGCGCCTGACCCCTGCCGCCCCGCCCACCACGGAGTCCCCGGCCCGGGACGGGGGCGCCTTCGGGACGGGTACGGTGCTGATCACCGGGGGGACCAGCGGTCTCGGCGCGGTGACCGCCCGGCATCTGGTGACGGCACACGGTGTCCGGCACCTGCTGCTGGTGTCGCGCCGGGGCGGAGCGGCCGAAGGGGTCGCGGAACTGGTGGCCGAACTGACGGAACTCGGCGCGCGGGCCCGGGTCGCCGCCTGCGATGTCGCCGACCGGGCCAGCGTGGCGGCGGTACTGGACTCCGTCGACGCCGACCATCCGCTGACCGCCGTGATCCACTCGGCCGGTGTGGTCGACGACGCGACCATCGACACCCTCACCACCGAACAGGTCGATCGGGTACTCACCCCGAAGGTCGACGGCGCGCTGAATCTCGACGAGCTCACCCGCGGGCACGAGCTGGCGGCGTTCATCGTGTACTCGTCGGTGGCCGGTGTGCTCGGCGCCCCCGGGCAGGGGAATTACGTGGCCGCGAACTCCTTCCTCGACGCGCTGGCCCGCAACCGCCGTATCGCGGGGCTGCCCGCGCTCTCGGTGGCCTGGGGCGCCTGGAGTCAGGAAGTGGGTATGACGGGCGCGCTGGACCGGGCCGCGGTGGCCCGGCTGCGCAGAATGGGCATCACCCCGTTGAGTGATGCCGCCGGGACCGCCTACCTGGACGCGGCGGCGGCCACGGACTCGGCCCTGGCCGTCTGTGTCGATTTCGACCGGCCGACCCTGGCCGCGGGCGCCCGGGCCGGTCGCCTGCCCGCCGTGCTCGGTGCGCTCATCCCGGCGCCGCGGGCCCGGCAGGAGGCCGGACCCGCGGTCACCGGGTCCGGCGGCGACGGCACCGCGCTGGCCGACCGGCTGGCCGCGGTACCGGAGGACCAGCGCGACCGCGTGGTGCTGGAGGTGGTGCGTGAGCACGCCGCGGCGGTGCTGGGTTATCCGGACGTCACGGCACTGGATCCCGAAACACCCTTCCAGGAACTGGGATTCGATTCGCTCGCCGCGGTGGAACTGCGCAACCGCCTGGCCGAGGCGGCGGGTGTCACGCTGCCCTACGCGCTGGTCTTCAACTATCCGACCGCGGTCGCGGTGGCGGGCATGCTGCGGTCGCTGGTGGAGGAGGCCGGTGCGGCTGCCGCCACCTCGGCGGCGTCGAACGGGTCGGCGGTGGACGATCAGCTCGCCGCACTCCGGGCCCTGCTCGGGACCCTGCCTGCCGAGCGGGACAGGTCGCGGCTGGCCGAGGGCCTGCGCGCCCTGCTGGCCGAGGCCCTGCCCGAATCGGACACCGAGACCGGTGTCGACCAGGCCGCGGTCGAACAAGCCAGTGCCGAGGAGCTTTTCGCACTGATCGACCAGCAGCTCACCGCGGAATGAACCCGGCGGGCGAGGCCGGTCCGGCCGTCCTCGCCCGCCGGTGGCCCGCACCCACTCTCCGACCGAAGGATCGCCGATGTCTTCCCCGTACGCCACTTCGACCCTGTCCGGGTCACGCGACGCCCACGATCTCTACCTGCGCGACCCGGACGTGGTGGGCGGTGACGCCGCGGAACTGCTGGACGATATCGGCCGGCGGCTGGTCGTGGTGGCGGCCGCCGAACCGATACCGGCGGCGGGCGGAACGCTGGTGCCTGCCGCCGCCGCGGCGGCCGGGGACCTCCCGGTGCTCGGGACGGTGGAACCCTGCGGGACCGAAACTCTCGGCTCGGCGGCCTTCCGTCGCGCGCACGGAGTGCGGCTCTCGTACGTGGTGGGGGAAATGGCCCGCGGGATCGCCTCCGCCGAAATGGTCACCGCCGCAGCCCGTTCGGGAATCCTGGCCTTCTTCGGCACCGGCGGGCTGAGTCTGGCCCGGGTGGAGCGGACGGTAGCCGAATTGGCCCGGCAGCTGGAGGGTCTCCCATGGGGAGCGAACCTGCTGCACAACCCCGGCGAACCCGAACTGGAGGAGGCCACTGCCGCGCTGCTGCTCGAACACCGGGTGCCGGCCGTATCGGCGTCCGCCTTCATGGGGCTCACCCCGGCCGTGGTGCGTTGCGCGGCGGCCGGATTGCACCGCGGGCCGGACGACCGGGTCCGGCGTGCCACCAAGATCCTGGCCAAGGTGTCGCGGCCCGAGGTCGCGCGGATGTTCCTCGCGCCCGCCCCGGAGAAGATTCTGCGCAAGCTGGTGGCTGCCGGACAACTGACCGCCGCCGAGGCCGAGTTGGCCGCCCTGGTGCCGGTGGCCGAGGACATCACGGTGGAGGGCGACAGCGGCGGTCATACCGACGGCCGGCCGCTGTTGGCGCTGCTGCCGCGGATGATCGCTCTACGCGACGAGATCGCCCGGCAGTACGGATACGACCGGCGGGTCCGCCTCGGGGCCGCCGGCGGCCTGGGCACCCCGGAGGCGGTCGCCGCCGCCTTCGCCTTGGGCGCGGACTATGTGCTGACCGGTTCGATCAATCAGCTCGCACCCGAAGCGGATCTGTCTTCGGCGGCGAAAACCCTGCTCGCGGCCGCCGATATCGCCGACTTCACCACGGCGCCCGCCGCCGATATGTTCGAGATCGGTGCCCGCGTCCAGGTGCTCAAGAAGGGGAGCCGCTTCTGGACCCGCGCCCAGTGGCTCTACGACCGCTACACCGCTCATTCCGGTCTGGACGAGCTGAGCCCGGCCGATCTGAACAAGCTCGAGACCGAGATCTTCGGCGCCACTGTCGACGAAATCTGGGTACGGACCTGCGACTTCTGGCAGGACCGCGACCCCAGGCAGCTCACCCGCGCCGAACGGGACCGCAAACACCGGATGGCCCTGTGCTTCCGCTGGTATCTCGGGATGTCCACCCGCTGGGCCACCGAGGGCGAAATCGAGCGCCGCGGTGACTTCCAACTGTGGTGCGGGCCGGCGATGGGGGCGTTCAACCGCTGGGCGGGCCCGGATATCGCCGCGCCGAGCGTGGTCGAGATCGCGGAGAACCTGATGCGCGGTGCGGCCGTACTGACCCGGCGGGATGCGGCGGTCCGGCTCGGCGTCGACCGGGTGTTCCCGCCGGTGCGCTACCGGGCCGCGAGTGAGGTGGTCTGACGACCGCGCGGAATCACCGCGTCTCGCCGGCGGTCGGCGCCGGGGCGAAATCGTCCAATCCGTTCGTCCGGGTGTTGTGCGCGGCCCGGATCCGCCACTCATCGTCGTGTCGGACCAGGACCAGGGTGATGAATCCCTGCCGGTCCTCGGCGATCTCCGTGCCGGGCAGTACGTGGTCCGGCCAGCTCCAGCGGGTGTGGACGAGTGCGACGCCGGGTGCGAGTTCGTCGATCGCCACGATCTCCTGGGTGTATTCGCGCTTCTGCGCGATGACGGACTCCGGTACGTCCAGATGACCCCGGATGTTCGCCTCGCGTGTCCGCCACCAGATCCCGCGGTGGGTGATGAAATCCGCGTCCTCGGTGAAATACTCTCCCCACTGCCGCATTTCGTGACGCACCCACAGTTCGGTGTGGGCGGTCAGGGTGGCTCTGATACTGCGCTCGTCTTCCGCGTGCATACCGACACTCTGGAACCTCAACGTAAGTTGAAGTCAAGTCCGCGGTTCGGTCTCCGGACCGCGGGGTTCATGTGAGTCGCTGTTCGGCGATGGGCGTACTCAGCGAAGTGTCGTTGATTTCGAGGTACAGCTGGCGCTCGGTGACCGACACGGTGACGGTGTTGCGGCGTTCGAGGGCCGCCGCCGCGGCCTCGACGAAGGGCCGGTCGAAAGAGACGAGCGGGATGTCGGTGGCGTGATGGATCCGTTTGCCGGACAGCTGCGCCAGCACCTTGGCCGGGTCGCGATGGGTGTACACCGCCACCCGCTCGGCGAGTTTGCTGCCGCGATGCACGCGGTCGGCATCGGGGGCCCCGACCTCTATCCACGCGGTGATCCGGCCGGTGAGATCGCGGACCAGTACCGCCGGTTCGTCGGTGGACGAGACGCCGCCGTCGCTGAAGGTGATGCCGTCGGTGTATTCGAGGCAGTAGGCCAGCAGCCGGGTGATCAGGAATTCCGTGGTCTCCGAGGGATGCCGGGCCATCCGCAATTCCAGCTCCTGGTACACGCCCCGGTCGATATCGGACAGGTGCAGGGTGACGGTGTGCAGAGTCGCGCCGGTAGCCATAGGACGGTCAGCCTAACGAACGGGGCACGGGCGGACTCCCGTGCCCGGTCCGCGTACGGCCGGAGCCGGGGGCAAATGTAGGTCTGGGGGAGCACGGGCGCGCGGTGCCGGCGGTGTCGGTACAGACGCCGGGAATGCTCCGGACGATCCGAGTGTTCTTGTGCAGTGTCACAAATACGCCGGAACCCGAACGTCTCGTGAGTCGGTGGCGTCGCGGTCTCGGCGGTGTCGAACCGGACGGCCGGAGAGGTTATGTCTTGCGGATACGGCCGGTCGCGCACGCGGCAGTAGCCCCGGCCACCGGGCCGGGGCTACTGCCGTCGAGCGGTTCCGCCGGGCCGGACTCAGCCGAGGCTGAAGGGCTGACCCCAGACGCGGAATTCGGAGATGCCGTGGTCGGTGGTGGTCTCGACCCGCACGAAGGCACGGGCCTGGGCGTAACCGGCGCAGCCGTTGAGGCCGATGGTGGAATCGGTCCAGGTCACCGAGCCGTTGGGACCGGTGAACTTATTGGCGAAGGTATGGCCTTCGTCGCCGTAGACGTCCGGCTTCTCGATATCGAGCAGCAGGAACGAGGTGGCCTGGCCCGGGCCGAGGGTCAGGTTGGCGCCGGAGCTGAGGTTGCCGCTGAGGTTCTCACCGGACTGGGTCAGACCGGCTCCGGCGTTGCCGGCGCCACCGCTGATATCGACCTGGCAGCCCACGACATATCCCGGGGTGATCTTGGTGCCCTTGTGCGGACCGTGCACCTCGACCTGTGCGCTACCGGAGACCCAGGCGTTGCGGTGCAGCGGGGTCGAGCCCATCGACGGGTTGATCAGCGCCGATTCATTGGCGATCCGCGCGGTGATGCTCAGGCCGTTGGGCAGGGTGTGGTTCAGCTCGGCACCCGGCAGCGGTACGAAGGTGTCGGCATTGGCCGCGCCGGTCGAGAACAGGCCGACCGCGGCGACGGTCGCGGCCGTCACGCTCGCGGCCCGTACGACGCTTTTCTTGATGACAGACATGACAGTTTCCCTCTCGGAAAAGAATTTCGTTCAGCGACGGATTTGATCGACCAGATACGACGTGCGTCAGCCGATGCTGAACGGAGCTCCGTACAGGGTGGTCTTCGAATAATGGTCGCCGATGATTTCGACGACCGCGTAGGAGCGGGCCTGCGCGTATCCGGCGCAGCCTTCGATATTGATTTCGACATCTTTGTAGTCGACCCAGTACACGCCGGGCTTCGGAATATCGACGCCTTCGACATTGATGAATTTGACCTGGCCCGGGCCGAGTTTGATGCCGAGCGAGCCGCTGGCACCCAGGCTGGAGGTGCTCACGCTGGCCGATACCCCGGCCGAGATGGCGTCGTCGGCGATGCTGACCTGGCAGCCGACGATGTACCCGGCGCTGACCCGGGAGGTGCCGTGGGTGGAGGAGTTGTTGGTGCCGGGGGCGTTGGTGGGGCCCTTCCATGGACCGGGGGTGCCCTCCGGGGTCTGGCTGACGTCGGCGAAGACCCGTCCGCTCAGCCAGGCGACCCGGCCGGCGCCGTTGGCCGACAGCGATGGAGAGATGAGCGCGCTCTCGTCGACACGGCTCAGTTTCACGCCGGGTCCGAGTTTTTCGCCGCCGGGCAGCGGCACGAAGGTGTCGGCATTCGCCATGCCTCCGGCGACGCCCAGTACCGCCGCCGTCATCGCCGCGGTGGCAGCAATCGACTTGATATTCATGGTGGTTCCCTCATGGTTTTGCGAATTGTCGCCTTATTTCGGTCGGACGGTGCCGTCCGGCGAAAAACGGCAGCAGTGATCCCCGGGCCTGTACGCGCACGCGCGTAGGCCGCGGTTCGGGGGGTATTACTGCGCAATCGCAGGTGAAATCCGGGGGTTACGAATAACCCACCGGTGGTGTCGGATCGTCTTCCTGGGCGATCAGGTGACGAATGGCTGCGTCATCTATCCCTCATCCCTGTCCATCTTCTTACAACCCGGCCGGGTTCGGCCGGAAACTCTGCGGCGAGGGGGAAGGCAGGCGCACGGGCGTCAGCAGCGTCGGAGTCCACATCCCTCACACCTCTCGCTCGTGCGTCGTTGCGCCGGACGGATGCTCACCCCGTTCGGGGTGGGCACCGTTCGCGGACACCGTGGGTGCGGTGTCGGCGCAGTCTGTTGCCAGCCCGTCTGTAGTTAGGTTAGCCTTCGCTCACTATAAAGCCTTGTTAACGTTTTTTGTGAGCGATGACAGTGGCCTACATCACACGGGCCGGAAGGGACGATTCGATGCACAGAAGTTGTGACACCGCCTCATGACTGCCGGTTCGTCCTATGAATACCACACACATGTGGGTGTCCGCAGGTGGTCTGGATGGTTGCTGGGGGCAATATTTCTGGTAATCGCCTGCTTACTGAGCCTCGGGGTCGGGGTGGCGCATATTCCGATCACGGAAATCATTAGTGCACTGTGGGAGCCCGACGGCTCCCCGGGAGACCTGGTCATCAGCGAATACCGCCTGCCCCGTACGCTGCTCGGATTGCTCGCCGGTAGCGCGCTGGGGGTCGCGGGCTGTCTGATGCAGGGCCTGACCCGCAACCCGCTCGCCGATCCGGGCCTGCTCGGTATCAATGCGGGCGCCGCCTTCGCCATCGCGGTCGCCGTCGCCTATCTGGGTGCCGACGGGATCGCCTCCTATGTCTGGTTCGGGTTCGCGGGCGCCGCGGTAGTGTCAGTGGCGGTGTATCGGCTGGGGACCGTCGGGCGCGGTGGGACCGATCCGATCCGGCTCACCCTGGCCGGTGTCGCGGTGACCGCCGTACTCACCGGTGTCACCAAGGGGCTGATCCTGCTGAACTCGACCGCCTTCGACAAGATGCGGCAGTGGGACGCCGGTGCGCTGACCGGCCGCGGCTACGACGTCCTCGCCGGTGCCACGCCCTTCATCGTGGCCGGGATGATCCTGGCCTTCGTCGCCGCCCGCTCGCTCAATGCCGTGGCGCTGGGCGACGATCTGGCCCGCGCGCTGGGTGTGCATGTGGCCCGCACCCGGGCCTGTACCGCGCTGGCGCTGATCCTGCTCTGTGGCACCGCGACCGCGGCGGTCGGCCCGATCACCTTCGTGGGCCTGGCGGTGCCGCATATCGCGCGCTGGATCGTCGGCCCCGACCACCGCTGGATCGTCGCCTATTCCTTGGTCCTGGCGCCCGCGCTGGTGCTCTTCGCGGATGTGGTGGGCCGGATCGCCATCCCGCCCGACGAACTGTCCGCCGGTGTGGTGACCGCGTTCCTGGGTGCGCCGGTGCTGATCTGGCTGGCCCGCCGCTCGGAGCTGAGGCAGTCGTGACCACCGTGCGCAAGCCGCCCCGCCTCGGCACCCCCTCGACCATCGATTTCGGCCGGTCGGTCCGGGTGCTGCGCCTGCGCGGTATCACCACCCGTTTCGGGATGCGCGGCCTCGTGGTGACGATTGTGCTGCTGGCCGCCGCCGTGGTGGTGGCGCTGCTGGCACTGGGCACCGGCGATTTCGCGATTCCGCCGGACCGGGTGGTGCGGGCGCTGCTCGGCAACGGGGTGGGCAGTGACGAACTGGTCGTGCGGGAATGGCGGATGCCGCGGGTACTCATGGCGCTGGTGCTCGGCGCGGCGCTCGGGATCAGCGGTGCGATCCTGCAGTCGGTCACCCGGAACCCGCTGGGTAGCCCGGATATCGTCGGGTTCAACTCCGGCGCCTACACCGGTGCGCTGCTGGTGCTGCTGTCCGGTGGCGGCTACTACGCCACCGCGGCCGGTGCGCTGGGCGGCGGGCTGCTCACCGCGCTCGCGATCTTCGTGCTGGCCTTCCGGCGGAACGTCAAGGGTTTTCGGCTGATCATCGTCGGTATCGGGGTCGGCGCGATGCTGGCCGCGGTCAACACCTGGCTCATTCTGCGCGCCGACCTCGGCGAGGCGATGTCGGCCGCCGCCTGGGGCGTCGGAACGCTGGACGGGCTCACCTGGGACGAGATCGTGCCGGCCCTGATCGTGCTGGCGATCCTGGCCGTCGTGGTGGTGCCCGCCGCCTACCGGTTGCAGGTGCTGGAACTGGGGGACGACGCGGCGCAGGCACTCGGGATCCGGGTGGCGCGGGCACGACTGGTGCTGACTGTGCTCAGTGTCGCGTTCACCGCGGTCGGCACCGCGGTGGCGGGCCCGATCGCGTTCGTCGCGCTGGCGGCGCCGCAACTGGGCCGGCGCCTGGCGCGTACCCCGACCACCGCGCTCCTGCCGGCCGCGGCGATGGGCGCGCTGCTACTGGTGGTCTGCGACTGGATCTCGCGCCGGGCGTTCGCGCCGACCACCCTGCCGGTCGGGGTGGTGACCGCGTCGATCGGTGGCGCGTATCTGGCCTATCTGCTGGTGGCCGAGGCTCGACGGAACTGAGGGAATCATGGTGGACGAAAAACTCGGGCACGACGCCGCCGCCGGGACCGCCGCGCCGGCCAGGTTGCGCGCCGACCGGTTACGCCTGGGCTACCGCACCCGGGTCATCAGCGACGAACTGACCGTCGATATCCCCGATGGCACCTTCACAGTCATCATCGGCCCGAACGCCTGCGGGAAATCCACGCTGCTGCGGGCGCTGTCGCGCTTGCTGGCGCCCGAATCCGGTGCGGTGCTGCTCGACGGGAAACAGATCGGCAGCTATCCGGCCAAAGAGGTCGCCCGGCGGATCGGGCTGCTGCCGCAGACCTCGACGGCGCCGGAGGGTATCCGGGTCGCCGATCTGGTGGCGCGCGGCCGGTATCCGCATCAGTCGCTGATCCGGCAGTGGTCGCGGCGCGACGAGGAGGCCGTCGCCGCGGCCATGGCCGCGACCGGGGTGGCCGAGCTGTCCGGGCGGCTGGTGGACGAACTGTCCGGTGGTCAGCGGCAACGGGTATGGATCGCGATGGTGCTCGCGCAGGAAACGCCGATCGTGCTGCTCGACGAACCGACGACCTTCCTCGATATCGCCCACCAGATCCAGCTGCTGGATCTGTGCCGCGAATTGAACCGGGAGACCGGGCGGACGGTGGTCGCGGTCCTGCACGATCTGAATCACGCGTTCCGGTACGCCGATCATCTGATCGCCATGCGGGACGGGGCGGTGATCGCGGCCGGAGCGCCGCGCGAGATCGTCACCGCCGAACTGGTGCAGAAGGTGTTCGACCTGGGCTGCCGGGTGATCGATGATCCCGAAACCGGGGCCCCGCTGGTGGTTCCGCTGGCCGAGAACGCGGTGCGCGCGGGCTGATCGCAGACAAACCGGACAGGAACTCTTACCGGATAGATGTTTTACTTCAGTAAAGGTTAGGCTAACCTCAACTGTGGTTGTGTGTCGTGCCGGTCGATGGAGGGACCGGTATCGGCACCACACCCAATGTGGTTCACAGCGAAGGGAGTTGCCGTGCCGGCGGCAGAGCAGGATGCCTCGAAGGCCAGCGATCCCGGGTTACCGCTCACCGGCCCCCAACTGGGAATCTGGAATGCGCAGCTGTTCGACCCGGACTCCGGGCGCTATCTGGTCGGTGAGGTCCTCGAGATCTCCGGCGACACCCCGATCGACGTCGAGGCGCTGGCCGAGGCGATCCGCCGCACGGTGGCGGAGGCGGAGAACATGCGGCTGCGGTTCCGCGATACCGCGTCCGGCCCACGGCAAGACGTCTGCGACGAACCCGCCGCACTGCAACCGACGATCGATCTACGCGGTGCGGCCGAACCGCATGCGCTCGCCCACGAGGCGGTGGCACTGGAACGTCATCAGGCGGCGCAGCGCTGCCGCGGCATGGTGGACCGGCGGTTGTACAACTACACGCTGATCCGGCTCACCGACTCCGAGGTCTGGTGTGTGCAGCTGTACCACCACCTGATCGTCGACGGCTACAGCGCGGCACTGCTGTCGCGCCGGGTCGCCGCGCACTACACCGCGCTGCGCCGGGGGACCGAACCGCCCCGGGCGACCTTCGGTACCACCGCCGAGCTGGTCGCCGACGAGCAGAACTATCGCGCCAGTGCCCAATTCACCGAGGATCAGCGCTACTGGCGTGAACAGCTCACCCCCGCGCCCTCGCTCGACGGCCGCGGGACCGCCCTCGGGGGCGCGGTGGACCGCACCATTCGCGCCGAGGCGATCCTGTCGGCGGAAACGCTGGAGCGGCTGCGCACTTGCACCGAGCGCTACCGGATCACCTGGGCCGACGGCCTGATCGCCTGCTACGCCGCCTATGTGCAGCGGCTGCTGGGTAATTCCGATGTCGTGCTCTCGATGCTGATGATGGGCCGGGTCGGCCGGGTCGCGCTGAGCACCCCCGCGATGGCGGTCAATGTGCTGCCGCTACGGCTGACCGTGCACGCGCACGACACCGTCGGTGAACTCGGCGTGCGGGTCGCCGAGACATTGCGGGAGATGCGCCGGCATCAGCGCTACAGCGGTGCCGACCTCGCCCGCGATCTCAGCGGTTTCGGGGCGGGGGAACTGCTGCACGGAATCGGCATGAACCTCAAGGTGTTCGATTTCGCCCTCGACTTCGACGGCGCGAAAGGTGTGCTGCGGAATGTGGCCGGCGGGCCGCCGGAGGATCTCGGCCTGGTGGTGACCCCGCTTCCCGACAAATCGGTGCTGCTCGGCTTCGAATGCGATGCCCGGACCAATGATCCGGAGACCGCCTATCGCCGCGTGGCGGGGCTGGTGCGGGTGATCGAAGCGTTCACCGAACTGGACAAGGTGGCCGTCGGGGCCCTGGAACTGATCGACCGTGCGGACCGCGACCGCCTGCTGGCCGCGCGCTCCGGGCCGCCGGCCGCCGGCCCCGCCGAACCGGTGCCCGCTGCGCTGGACCGGATGGTCGCGGAGTATGCCGACACCACGGTTCTGGTCGGCGGGACACAGCGCTACACGGCCGGAGAACTCGGCGAGCGGGTGTACCGGCTGACCCGGTATCTGCGGGACCGGGGCGTGACACCGGGCGGGCTCGTCGGTGTCGCGCTTCCGCGAACCGTGGATCTGGTGGTCGCGCTACTGGCCGTCTGGCGCGCGGGCGGTACATATCTGCCGCTGGATCCGGAACATCCGGTGCCCCGGCTCCAGACCATGATCGACGACGCCGTCCCGGTCCTGGTACTCACCGACAGCGCGCTGGCCGGTGCTCTCGACGGACCGAAAGTGGTCCTCGACAGCGACCCGGTGGGTGCGGCACTGCGTGGTTATCCGGGCATATCGCCGACCGCGGACGAGATTGCGCCCGTCCGGGGCGATCACCCCGCCTACGTGCTCTACACCTCCGGCTCCACCGGTACGCCCAAAGGCGTGGTGATCGATCATGCCGCGCTGGCGCAGCTGGTGGCCGGGCACCGGTCCGGGATCTACGCCGACACCGTCGAACGGGCCGGGGGCCGACGGCTCGCGGTCGCGCATACGACCTCCTTCGCCTTCGACGCCGCTCTCGATCCACTGCTGTGGTTGCTCGACGGCCATCGGATCCACCTGTACGACAGCGCGATCCGGCGCGATCCCGCCGCACTGGTCGCGGCGCTGCGCAGCGACGGTATCGAGGTCGTGGACGGGACCCCGACACTGGCCGCCACGCTCTTGGGGCACGGGCTGGCCGAGCTCGCGCCACGGCTGCTCGTCCTGGGTGGGGAAGCCTGCCCGCCCGATCTGTGGCAGCAGGTGCAGCGCGCCGGGATCACCGCGGTCAATCTGTACGGCCCGACCGAGGCCACCGTCGACGCCATCGGCGCGCCGGTGCGGGGCACGGACCCGCATATCGGTGTCCCGCTGCCCGCGGTGCGGGCCTATCTCCTGGACAACGGACTCCAGGCGGTGGCCGACGGGCAGTCCGGTGAGTTGTATCTGGCGGGCGCGGGTATCGCGCAGGGTTATCTGGGCGCACCCGGAATCACCGCTGTGCGCTTCGTAGCCGATCCTTTCGGTCCGCCGGGGGCACGGATGTACCGCAGCGGCGATCTGGCGCGCTGGGAGCCCGGTAGCGGTTATTTCTATTCCGGCCGCGCCGACGCCCAGGTGAAAATTCGCGGGCACCGGATCGAGATCGGTGAGGTGGAGGCCGCGCTGAGCGGGCTTCCGGAGGTCGCGGCGGCGGCCGCCGATATCCGCGATATCGCGGGGCGGGCGAGTCTCGTCGGTTACGTCGTGCCGGGCCGGGACGCGCCGGGCGGCGGCGGGCCGGGCGATCTCGGAGCCCGGATACGCAACCGGTTGGCCGAATCGCTGCCCGACCCGATGGTCCCGACCCGGATCGTGGTGCTCGACGAACTGCCGTGGACGGTGAACGGCAAGGTCGACCGGGCCGCCCTGCCCGATCCGGCCGAACCGGCCGGTGGGCGCGCGCCGGCCACCGCGGCCGAACGCGCGGTGGCCGAGGCGGTCGCCGAACTGCTCGGCGGCGCCACCGTCGATATCGACGACGACTTCTTCGGCGCCGGGGGTGACTCCATCACCGCGATCGGGGTCTGCACCCGGCTCCGGGAACGAGGACTGATCCTGGCCCCGCAGGACATGCTGACCCGCCGCAGTCTGGCCGATCTGGCCGCGGCGGCCGAAAGCGCCGATCCCGCGGCTATTTCCGAGGCGGCGCAGCCGTCGTCCGCGGCCGCCGTCTCGATAGCGCTCCCGGCCGCCGAGACCGCCGAATTGATCGCCGCGTACGGGCCGATCGCCGATGTACTGCCGCTGTCCCCCTTGCAGGAGGGGCTGCTCTTCCACGCCCTGCGCGACGGCGCGGCCGATGTCTACACGCTGACCGCCCGTTTCGAGCTGGCCGGACCGCTGGACCCGGACCGGCTGGGCGCGGCGTTCGCGACGGTGCTGGGACGGCACCCCAACCTGGCCGCGGCCTTCCGGTACGAGCAGTTCGACCGCCCCGTACAGGTGATCCCGCGGACACCGCGGGTGGCGTGGCAGGTCGCGGATCTGCGCGACCGGCCACCGGCCGCGGCCGCGGCGGACGCGCTGGAACTGGAGGAGTCGGCCGGGGCGCGAACCTTCGAACTCGCCGAACCGCCGCTGTTGCGGGCACTGCTCATCCGGCTGTCCGATACCGCGCACCGGCTGGTGCTGACCGCCCACCACCTGCTGGCCGACGGCTGGTCGGTGCCGATCGTGCTGCGCGAGATGCTCGCGCTCTACCACGGCGAGTGGCTGCCCGAACCCGGCTACTACGGCACCTATCTGGCCTGGCTCGCCGCCCGTGACAGCGACGCGGCCGTCCGCCGCTGGGCCGAATACCTGGGCGGGCTGTCCACACCGAGCCTGGTCGGTGCGCCCGGCCCGCGGTCGGCCGCGGTGGGACTGGATGTGCCGCTGGCCGTCGAGACCGCGGCCGAGCTCGAATCGTTCGGCCGGGCCAACGGACTGACCATGAACACCCTGTTACAGGGTGCGTGGGGACTGGTCCTGGCCGAACAGCTGGGCCGCGACGATGTGGTCTTCGGCGCGGTGGTGTCGGGTAGGCCGAGCGAACTGCCGGGTGTGGCGGGCATGGTCGGGTTGTTCAGCAACACCGTCCCGGTCCGGCTGACCCTGGACCCGGCGCGGCCCGCAGCCGTTCAGTTCACCGAATTCCAGCGGACCACACTCGATCTGCAGAACCAGGGTTATCTGGGCCTGGCCACGGTCGAACGGGCGGCCGGAATCGGGCGGCTCTTCGACACGCTGGTGGTGTACGAGAACTTCCCGAAAACCGGTGTGCGGGGCAATGAATCACACGAGGTGGGAGTGGCCGGTGTGACGGTGCACAGCCTCACCCATTACCCGGTGACGGTGACGGCCCTGCCCGGCGACCGGTTCCGCCTGATGCTGCACCACGACCCCGGCGCCGTGGACGCCGCGTCCGCCACGCGGATGGCGGCCCGGCTCGGTGCGGTACTCTCCGCCCTGGTCGATGCGCCCGGCGCCACCGCCGGTGCCGTCCTGGCGGCCACCCGCCACCCGGACACCCGCGGCGGCACCATGGCCGACTGGGGTCCGCACACCGCGCTCGATCCCGCGGCGCCCGCGATCACGGTCGACGGCGAGACCGTCACCTATCGCGAATTCGAGACGCGCGCCAACCGACTCGCCCGCTGGCTGGTCGCCCGGGACATCGGTCCCGAGACCGTGGTGGCGGTGGCCATGCGGCGCGGCGCCGACCAGGTGATCGCGGCGCACGCCGTCTGCCGGGCCGGCGGGGTGTACCTGCCGGTGGATCCGGGGCAGCCCGCCGAACGGGTGGACACCATCCTCGCGGCCGCCGCGACGCCGCTGGTGTTGACCACGGCCGCCGACGCCTTCGAAACCGGCCGGGCGCCTGTCGTTTCCGTCGATACGCTCGATACCACGGAACTCGCGGACACCGCGCTCACCGACGCCGACCGGCTCGCGCCGTTGCGTCCGGACAACGCGGCCTACCTGCTGTTCACCTCCGGCTCCACCGGTGTGCCCAAAGGCGTGACGGTCCCGCACGCGGCCATCGTGAACACCTTCGCCTGGTTGCAGGAGCAGCACGGATTCGGCATCGGCGACACGGTGCTGTACCGGACCCCGGCGACCTTCGACGCCTCGCTGCTGGAGATTTTCCTGCCGCTGCTGGTGGGCGCCCGGATCGTGGTGGCCCGCCCCAACGGTCACCGTGACCCCTACTATCAGGCGCGGTTGATGGCCGCGGAACGGGTCACCGCGATCCAGATGACCTCGTCCATGCTCACCACCACGGCCGAGGAAAGCGATCTGTCCGGGTGCGGGGCGCTGCGCTGCGTGTTCACCGGCGGCGAACCGCTGCCGCCCGCGACGGCACAGCGTTTCCGGACCGCCACCGGGGCCCGGGTGAACAATCTGTACGGCCCCACCGAGGCCGCGGTCTGCATCACCTATCACGCGACCAACGACGCCGATACCGTGACGGTCCCGATCGGCCGTCCGCCCGGTGGCGCAGGTGTACGGGTGCTCGACGACAGGTTGCTGCCGGTGCCGTCGGGGGTGGTCGGGGAGCTGTATCTGACCGGGGTCCAGCTCGCCCGCGGCTACCTGCACCGCCCGGAGCAGACCGCGCGGACCTTCGTCGCCGACCCCGCCGGAAACGGCGCACGGATGTACCGCACCGGTGATCTGGTCCGCTGGGGCGCCGACGGCGAACTCGAGTACCTGGGCCGCACCGACAGCCAGATCAAACTGCGCGGTCAGCGGATCGAACTCGGCGATATCGAGTCGGCGATCCTGCGCCGCCCCGATATCGCCCAGGCGGCGGTGATCCTGCGTGAGGACAACCCCGGCGATCAGCGCCTGGTGGCCTATCTGCGGACGCGGACCGGCGCCGCCCTGGACATCGACGCGGTGCGCGCCACGGTGCGCGACGCCCTGCCGGAGTACATGATTCCGGCGGCGTTCGTGGAACTCGACGAGATCCCGATGACGAGCAGTGACAAACTCGACCGCAAGGCGCTGCCGATTCCCGACTATCCCGTGGAAGCCCCCGTCATCGCCGTCACCGCGGTCGCGGACCCGACGTTGTCCGCCGCCGCCGGGCCGGTGCTCGCGGCCATGGCCGCGGTGCTCGGCGTGGCGGCCGTCGGCCCGGACGACGATTTCTTCGCCGCGGGCGGTCATTCGCTCACCGCGGTGCGGCTGGTCGGCCGATTGCGCCGGGCGGGGCACGAGGTGGTGGTCGACGATATCTTCGAGGCGCCCACCGCGCGGGCACTGGCGGCCCGGATCGACGGTGCCGCCACGGTGGCAGCGCCGCAGGCCGTTCCGGCTCGGGAAGGGGATCCGGCCGTGCCCTCCGAGGAGATCGCCATGCTGGGCCGGCGCCTCGACCATGTGCTCGAACTACGTTCCCGCGGCTCGGCCGAACCGCTGTTCTGTGTGCACCCGGTGGGCGGCACCGCCTGGCAGTTCACCCCGCTGGCCCGGCGGCTGCGCGCGGACCGGCCGCTGATCGGATTGCAGTTGCCGGCGCTGCGGGGCGCGGAATCGGGCGCCACGACCATCGATGAACTCGCCGCGCGGTACCTGGCGACCCTCCGCGAGATCCAGCCCGGGGGGCCCTACCACCTGCTCGGGTACTCACTCGGCGGCAATATCGTGCACGCGATCGCCGCGGCCCTCGCCGAGCGCGGCGCGGAGATCGCTTTCGTGGGCCTGGTCGATTCGCATCCGTTGGCGAATCTGGCCGATCAGGCCACCGCGGCCCTGGCGGATCCGGAGCGCCTGGCGGCCCTGCTGCCCGAACTCCCCGACGACGCCCCGGACCTCGCGGCGCTCATCCGGGGTGCGGCCGGTGAACTGTTGCGCATGGTCACCGTCTCCGAGACACCGCGCTATACCGGGCCGATGGCGCTGTACGCGGCCGATCCCGGTGGCGAGGACGATGCCGCGCGGGTCGCCGCCCAGCTGTCGGGCTGGCGTGCCGCCGGCGCACGAATCACCGCGCGTCGTCTGCCCTACTCCCATTTCGAAATCGTTTCCGAGGACGGCTGGTCGGAGGTCGCCGCGCTGCTGGATACCGAAGCGGCCCTGCGGACCTGACCGTGCGCCCCGGTCCCCGAGACCTCGCCGCGGCACCGGCCGGTACCCCGGCGATTCGAGAAAGAAAGTAGAACACCTATGTCGCTGTTATCCCACAGCCGCTTCGCGGCCCGGCTACGCCTCGTGGTCGGTCTGTTCGTCGCGGTGGTCGCCGTCGCGGGCTGTAGCTCCGATGCCGAACCCGCCGCCTCCGGCACCCGCCCGGTCCAGACCGAGAAGGGCACCATCGAGGTGCCCGCGGATCCGCAGCGGGTGGTGGTGCTCAACGGCGCACTGGCCGGCTACCTGTACGACCTCGACGTCCCGGTGGCCGCGGCGGACCCGCGGGTGCTGGGGGTCAGCGGCCGTAATGCCGATTTCCCGCAGACCTGGGCCGACGCCGCGAAGGAACAGGGCACCCAGATGGTACCGGTGGGTCAGGCCGTGAACGTGGAGTTCGTCGCCTCCCTCCAGCCCGATCTGATCATCGGTGGCGGCCAGGGTTTCCCGGCCAAACAGTCGGTGGACGCCTACGACCGGCTCCGCGCGATCGCGCCGACGGTACTGCTGCCCGGCAATGTCACCGGCTGGCAGGATCAGCTGAAGCAGATCGCCGATGTGGTCAACCGCGCCGACAAGGTCGCCGACCTGGTCTCGGCCTACGACGACAAGGTGAAGCAGGTTTCCGCGGCGATCAAGGTCCCCGCGCAGCAGGTCGGCTACTTCCAGTCCGCCGCCGACGGCCGGCCGAAGATGATCCTGCCGAACGCCGCGCTGCCGACGCTGCTCGCCGAACTGGGTTTCAAGGCCGATGACCAGGTTCTCGCCAAGGCCGGTAACCCCGAGCTGAACCCCTCGGCCGACTGGTTCGGTTTCAGTCCCGAACTGCTGACCAAGGTAGTGGACGCGCCCGTGGTGTTCGTCGTACCGCTCAGTGGCGCCAAGGGCGCGGCCGATCTGGCGAAGGATCCGCTGTACGCGCAGCTGCCCGCGTTCGAGGACAAGAAGGTCTACGAACTGCCGGCCACCAGCTACCGGCCGGACTACCGCGGCGTCATGGACACCCTCGACCTGATCCAGGAGCAGTTCCAGTGAAAGCCCCCGCCGGCCTCCTCATCGATATCTCTCCGTTGCGGGAGAGCCGGCGGTTCCGCGCTGCCTTCGGCGCGCGACTGGTCTCTGTTCTCGGCATCGGCCTGCTGATGGTGGCCCTGCCGGTGCAGGTCTACGAGCTCACCGGCTCGAGTCTGCATGTCGCCGGGGTGTCTACGGCCATGGCGGTCGCGCTGTTCGTGGGCAGTCTCGGCGGCGGCGTGATCGCCGACCGGTACGACCGGCGCACCGTGATCTCGCTGTCCCGGTCAGCGGCCGGTCTGGCGTTCCTGGCGCTGGGTGTGAACGCGCTGCTGCCCGATCCGTTCCTCGCGGTGATCTACGCCGCGGCGGTGACCGACGGCCTGGCCGGTGGAATCAGCGGCTCGGCCATGATGGCGCTGGTGCCCATGCTGGTGGCGCGGGAGAAGGTCCCGGCCGCCGGCGCGCTGACCACGCTGACCTCCGACCTGGGCACCATGATCACGCCGGCGATCGCCGGGGTGCTCATCGCCCGGATCGGGGTGTCCTTCGCGTTCTTCGCCGCCGCGGCGGCAACCGTGGGCACGGTATCGCTCATCCGGGCCATCGGGGCCGCTCCGCCGCCGTCCCGCGAGGTCCGCAACCCACTTGTGGAATTGGGTCACGGTATCGCGTTCGCCGCGCGGCATTACGTTATTCGCGCGGTACTGGTGAGCGGACTGCTCGCCATGCTGGTCAGTGGACCCCTGGTACTGCTCCCGGCGTTCGCCGACCGGGCCCTGGACGCGGGCCCC
Source organism: Nocardia sp. NPDC050193 (assembly GCA_040674215.1). Taxonomy (GTDB): domain Bacteria; phylum Actinomycetota; class Actinomycetes; order Mycobacteriales; family Mycobacteriaceae; genus Nocardia. The sequence goes on from JBFARE010000047.1 coordinate 27,262, forward strand.
GCCACCCTGGGCCTGCTCTACGCCGCGCCCGGCGCGGGTGCCGTCCTCGGATCGCTGACCAGTGGCTGGATCGGCCGCACGCGGCGCAACGGACTGGTGCTGCTGGGTTCGCTGGCGCTCATGCCGCTCGGCCTGGTCATGGCCGGTATCTGGCCGCAGGCCGCGTGGAGTTTCCTCGGACTGGCCGCGTTCGGCGTCGCCCGGGCGGTCAACGGCATCCTGCGCTACGCGGTACTGCAGCAGAACGCGCCCGAGGATATGCGCGGGCGGATGTCGGGGCTGCTCATGGTGCAGTCGGTGGCCGGCACCGCGGTCGGCTCCATGGCGGCCGGGGCGATCGGCAATCTGGTCGAACCCGGGACCGCACTGGTCGTCTATGGGGCGGCGGTACTGGTGCTGTTCGTATTCGCGCTGGTGCTGGTGTGGCCGCTGTACGGGCTCGCCGCGCCCGCGGGCGGGCCGCCGCAACCGCCGCCGGCGCAGGTTCCGGTGGGCGGCAACATCGTCGAAGAGAAGGCCGCCGGGTCCGTGGCCGAGGAGAAGAAGGACGGAGTGTGATGGTGGATCGCGGAGCCTACCGGGAACGGATCGCCGAGGTGCTCGCCGGCCCGCACGGCGCGAAGGTCGGTTATCCGATCGGGTTGCGGGAGCTGGAGGTGATCCGCACCGCCCCGGTGGGTTCGGGGCTGATCCGGATCACCTTCGGCGGCCCCGAACTCGACGGGTTCCACAGCTATGTGCCCGACGAGCACGTGCGCCTGGTGTTCCCGGATACCGACGGCACGCTGCGGCTGCCGATCCCCGACGGCCTGTCGCTGGATTGGCCGGCACCGCGGCCGATCTCCCGGGAGTACACGGTGCGTCGCCACGACGCGGCGGCCGGGGAACTCGATATCGATTTCGCGCTGCATACCGGCGGTCTGGCCTCGGACTGGGCGCTGGCCGTGCGGCCGGGCACCCGCATCCACATCGCGGGCCCGCCCGGTGGCGTGGTGGTGCCCACCAGTTACGACAACTATGTGTTCGCCGGCGATATCACCGCGCTGCCCGCGATCGCCCGCTGGCTGGAGTGGCTACCGCGCGAGAAGACCGGGTGGGTGTTCGTCGAAGTGGTCGACGAGAGCCAGGAGATCGAACTGGCGGCCCCGGCCGGGGTGGAGGTCCGCTGGCTGCACCGGGGCGACGCGCGTGCGGGAACCGGTGACCTGCTGGAGAAGGCGATCCGCACGGTCACCGTGCCGGCCGGCCAGAACGTCTACGTGTGGGTTGCCGGGGAAGCCGGGCAGCTGCGGCCGATCCGCAAATGGGTGCGCGGCGAACTCGGCGTGCCGGCGAAGGACTGCCTGATCGCGGGCTATTGGAAGCACGGAGTCGCGGATTTCGACCGCGAGGAATAAGGAGGACAGAGATGACGAACGAGCCGACCGCGGTGGCCGACCGCGACCACTTCATCCGCGATGTGGCCGATCTGCTGGGCGTGGCGCCGGAGGAACTGTCCACCGATACCAATCTGCTGGATGCCGGACTGGATTCGGTGCGCATCATGCAGTTGGTGGAGAAATGGCGGTCGGAGGGACACGAGACCGTCGACCCGTTGATGCTGGCCGGTGACCCCGTACTGGAGTCCTGGCTGGAGGTGCTGTGCCCGTGACCGGGCACCGCGGACCGCGCGCCCGGCGCGGTCCGCGGCACCGGGGGTCACGCGGTGCGGTGCCCCTCGGCGAGCAGCCGGCGCAGATCGCGGCGGCTGGTCTTGCCCACTCCCGTTTCGGGGAATTCGGCGACGGTGACCACCGCGTCCGGCATCTTCCAGGCCGCGATACCCCGTTCCCGGACGAAGGTGCGCACCGTGGTCAGCGTCGGCGGGGTCTGCGGGTCCAGGGGCTGGACGAAAGCGCAGATCCGCTGGCCGAGTACGGGATCGGGCGTACCGACGATCACCGCGTCCCGGATCCCGGGATGTTCCAGCAGATGGGCCTCGAGCTCCTCGGCCGACACCTTCTCGCCGCCGCGGTTGACCCAGTCGCCCGCGCGGCCTTTCACCACCAGGTTCCCGTCCGGCCGCAGCGCGACGATATCGCCGGTGCGGTACCAGCCGTCGGCTGTGAAGCCGCGGGCGTTGGCCTCGGGATTGTCGTAGTAGCCGCGGATCGTGTACGGACCCTGGGTCAGCAGATTCCCGTCGGCGCCCGGCGCCACATCCACGTCCGTGTCGTCGACGACCCGGATCCGGTCGTACTCCGACATCGGCCGGCCCTGGGTGCCGACCACCACGTCGATCGGATCGTCGAGCCGGGTGTAGCAGACCAGGCCCTCCGCCATGCCGAACACCTGCTGCAGGGTGACGCCCAGCGCGGGGCCGACCCGGCGGGCCAGTTCGTCCGGGCAGCGGGCGCCGCCCACCTGGACCACCTGCAGACTGGACAGATCGGGGAGTTCGCCGCCCTTCTCGGCCCGTTCGACCCACAGCCGCGCCAGCGGCGGCACCAGGCCGGTGATGGTGACACCGAAACGTTCGATTGCCGCGAATGCGGTCGAGGGGGTCGGGTCGGATGTCATGGCCACTGTGCCGCCCGCGTAGAGCGCACCGAGGATGCCCGGGGAACTCATCGGGAAGTTGTGCGCGATCGGCAGTGTCGCCATGTAGACGCTGTCGGGGCCCAGTTCGGTGATCTCGGCACTGCGCCGCACGCTGTACAGATAGTCGTCGTGGGTGCGCGGGATGAGTTTCGGGATACCGGTACTGCCGCCGGACAATTGCAGGAACGCGACGTCGTCGGCGTCCGGCTCGGTGAGTTCGCCGGGTTCGTCCCGGTAGTCGGCGAGGTCCGCGGTGCCCTCGGCGAATTCGTGCGTGGGATCATCGGTGACCAGCAGCACGTACCGCAGGGTCTCGACCTCGCGTCGGACCGTCTCGGCCAGTGCGGCATGGTCGAATCGCTGATGCCGGTCGCAGGTGACCATCGCGACCGCCCCGCTCGCCCTGGCGATGGGGGTCAATTCGGCCTCCCGGTGCGCGGGCAGGCAGAACACCGGCAGGGCGCCCAGGTGGAACAGCGCGAAGATCACTTCGACGAATTCGGCGCGGTTGGGAAGCTGGACCAGGACACGGTCCCGCGGCCGGATGCCCAGCCGGGCGAATCCGGTGGCCAGCGACCGGGACCGGTGCTCCAGTTCGGCGTAGGTCCAGCGGTTCGCGGCGTCCACGACGGCGATCGCCTCCGGGCTCGCCGTAGCGCGAGCTGTCAGCAGAGCGCCGAATGTCTCACCCGTCCAGAGCTTTTCGGCTCGGTATCGGTCGATCTGGTCCGGCGGCCACGGTGTGAAACCGGGGAGGGCGGGCGACGGCATGGAGCACCTCTTTCCGATCGGCGATCTTGTTCCATGTCACACCGGAATGCTGGCCTTACGGTGTAACTTCAGGTTAGGCTAACCTAATGGTCACGAAGCAATGGGGCGAAGGGGTCATCGTCACCGGAGCCGCAGGGGGAATCGGTGCGGCAATCGCCGCGGAACTCGCCGGCGATTGCGTTCATATCTCGCTGTGGGACAAGGACCTCCGGGTGCACGACGTCGCGGCCGGGCTCGGGCGGCAGCACGAGGGCACCGGCGTGACATCCGCCGAAGTCGATGTCAGTGATGCGGCCGCGGTCGCCGAAGCCTTCGACAAAGAGCTCGCCGAACGCGGCACACCCCGGGTGGTCGTCCACGCCGCCGGCGCCATGATCGGCGGCTCTGCCCTGGACACCTCCCCGGAGGAGTGGCAGCGCTGTGTGGCCGTGAACGCAGGCGGCGCCGTATACGTGGCCCAGCGCGCCGCGCGCGAAATGGTCACGGTGGGTGCGGGATCCATCGTGGTCGTCTCCTCGAACTCCGCCACCGTCCCCCGGGTGAACCTCGCCGCCTACGGCGCCGCCAAGGCCGCGGCCACGGCATTCACCCGCTCGCTCGCGCTGCAGGTGGCGCCGCACGGAGTGCGGGTCAACCTGGTCTCCCCGGGTTCCACCGATACCCCGATGCTGCGCGGAATGTACGCGGACTCCGACGAGAACGGTCTCGGCGAGGCCGGACGGGTCGGCCTGCTCGACGGCGACCCCGAGAACTACCGGCTGGGCATCCCGTTGCGGCGGATCGCCGATCCCGCCGATATCGCCGCCGCCGTCCGCTTCCTGGTTTCCGATGCCGCGCGCCACATCACCATGCACGATCTGCGGGTCGACGGCGGCGCAACGCTGGATATGTGACACGAGAGGATGATCACCATCAACGCCGAGAACCCCGCGCCCGTCGCGGATCCCGCCTTTGTCCTGTCCCGGCCGCAGCGCACCGTGACCGCGTCTGCCGGAGGGCGTGTCTTCCACAGTCCCGCCGAAGCCGTCGCGCAACTGCGTGCGCGCCGGGTCTCCCATATCGTCGGTGCGCTGCCGTTCACCCCCGGTGCGCCGGCGGCGCTGTGGGCTCCCGAAACCATTTCGGTGACCGACGGCCCCCGGACTGCCCGGCCGGTCACCGCACCCGATATCGCGGTCACCGAACACCTCCCGGAACCGGAGGAACATCTGCGCCGGGTGGGCGCCGCGGTGCGGCTGCTGGTCGATCCCGCGCATCCGCTGCGCAAGGTCGTCCTCGCCCGGGCGCTGCGGGCCCGCGCCGGTCGGACCGTGCGCGCCGTCGACCTGCTGGATCTCCTGGTCTCCACCGACCCCGCCGGTAACGGTTACCTGGTGGACCTGTCCGCGGCCGGTGGTCTGTTCACCGGGCGGCACCTGGTGGGTTCCAGCCCGGAGATCCTGGTGCGGCGGATCGGTACCGAGATCACCAGCCATCCGCTCGCGGGTTCGGCCCGGCGGGTGCCGGAGAACGCGCTGGCCGATCGGCTCGCCGCCGAGACCTTGCTCGAGTCGGCGAAGGATCAGCACGAACACGGCTTCGTGGTGGACCATGTGGCGGGGGTGCTGCGCGATCGGTGCACCGATGTACGCACGCCCGCCCGCCCCGATCTCACCGAGACACCGGCCATGTGGCATCTGGGAACCACTATCGGAGCGACCGTTGCGGCATCCGGGCCGTCGGCGCTGGAACTGGCCGCCGCACTGCATCCGACCCCGGCCATCTGCGGTACCCCCACGGCGGCGGCCGCCCGGCTGATCGCCGAGCTCGAAGGCGAACGCGGTTTCTACGCCGGCGCGGTCGGCTGGTGTGACGCCGAGGGCAACGGGGAATGGATGGTCAGCATCCGCTGCGCCGAACTCGCCGCCGACCACCGGACCCTGGTCGCCTACGCCGGTGGCGGCATCGTCGCGGAATCCGATCCCGAGGACGAACTGGCCGAGACCACCGGGAAATTACAGCGGGTCCTCGGACCGCTGGGCGTGGCCGGCCGCCCGGCGGCGGTGCCCTGACCCACCCCTTTCCGCCACTGCGCCCGGGCCCGCGGCCCTCCAGAAGGTCGCGGGCCACAAGAGATGAGGAGTTCTGGACATGCCCATGCAGCCGATCGCACCCTATGCGATGCCGCCGTTGGACGACGAGATCACCAACAGAGTGGCCTGGAGACTCGATCCCGATCGTGCCGCCCTGCTGATCCACGACATGCAGAACTACTTCCTCACCGCCTATCAGTTCGATCGCGATCCCGCCCGGACGATGATCGGCAATATTGTCCGGCTCCGCGATTGCTGCCATGAGCTGGGCATCCCGGTGATCTACAGTATGCAGCCGGGGGACCAGCATCCCGACCGCCGCGGCCTGCTCGCCGATTTCTGGGGTACCGGTATGTCGGACGGCCCGGATACCGAGATCATCGCCGAACTGACACCCCACGACCAGGACATCCAGGTCACCAAATGGCGCTATTCGGCGTTCCAGCGCACGGATCTGCGTCAACTGCTCGGCTACCGTAACCGGGACCAGCTCGTGGTCACCGGCGTCTACGCCCATATGGGCTGCATGCTCAGTGCGGCCGAGGCGTTCATGAACGATATCCACGCGTTCCTGGCGCACGACGCGGTGGCCGATTTCAGCCGGGAAGAACATCTGATCGCCTCCAAGTACACCGCCCGCCGCTGCGGCATGGTGCTCGGTACCGACGAGATGCTGAGCCAGTTGCAGCCCTCGGTGGTGGCGTCGGGGGCCTGACCGGCGGCGACCCGCCCGGCGCCGCCGGCCGGTCGGCCGTGCGACGGCCGGGTGTTCAGCGTGTCCGGCCCAGTTCCCCGGAGCGGCGCCAGGATTCGCGTTCGGCCGCGAAGGCGGCCGACTGCCGGACCCGGAACGATTCGATCGACTCCGCTTCCTCGGCGAGGAACCTGCGGTGCTCCGCGAGGCGGAATTCTCCGGAGCCGGTGCGCAATTCACCGCGGCCGGCCGCGATATCGGCCCGCAGGTCGAGTAGTTCCGCCGCGCTCACCGGATACCAGCGGATCCGGTCGAAGAAGCGCAGCAGCCAGGGAGTTTCGATATCGGGGCGCCGGCTCCACACCTGAATGGTGCGCCCGACGAACTGATATCCGCCCGGTCCCTCCATTCCGTAGATGCACAGGTAGGCGCCGCCGATACCGACCGCGTTCTCCGGGGTCCAGGTCCGGGCGGGGTTGTACTTGGTGGTGATCAGCCGGTGCCGGGGATCGGTCGGGGTGGCCAGCGGCGCACCGAGATAGACGTCCCCCAGCCCCAGTACCAGGTACTCGGCGGCGAACACGGTGTCGAAGACCTCGGCGACGGTATCGAGTCCGTTCATCCGCCGAATGAACTCGATATTCCACGGGCACCACGGTGCGTCGGCGCGGACGCCGTGCATATATCGGGTGATCGCCTCCCGGGTCGCTGGATCGTCCCAGGACAGTGGCAGGTCCACGGTGCGGCTGGGGACGACGAGGTCGTCGGCGGCCGGTAACGCGGCCTCCGCCTCGGCCAGTAGATCCAGGACCGCACCTGTACGCAGCGTGCGCGGTTCGATCCGCACCTGGAGCGACCGGACGCCCGGCGTGAGTTCGGTGATACCTCGTTCACCGCGGACGCGCAGGTGCTCGTGCAATGCGTGGACGCGGGCGCGCAGTGCGAGATCGAGTGTCATGGCGCCGTATTCGACGAGGATTCCGTCGTCGCCCGCGCGGCGGTAGGTCACCGGGGTGCCGTCCGCGGTTTCCCCGTGCCGCAGGATCCCGTCGTCGCCGTCGCCGCCGGTGGACAGGACGATCGGCCAGCCTGCCCGGCGCGCGGGGCCCAGTTCGGCCGGTGACGCGGCCCGCTCCGCGCGCACCGGGACGAAACGTACCCGGTCACCCGGGCGCAACTGACCGAGCTTCCTCGGGGTGGCGGCCGGCGTCCTCGCCCGGGAGTTGCAGGTCTGAACAGCACCCGACCGGGACCTTCGGGCGACGGTAAAACTAGAACGTGTTGTAATTCTCGGACGGGGATCCGTGTGAGAGGAGCCGATAGGCGTGTTCGCGTTCTTCACCAGGGAGGGTGAGCAGTACCTCCCCACCCGCATAGCCATGTCCAGCTGGAGCCCGACCCAGGTGGGCGGACCGGCGATCTGCGGGCTGCTGGCGCGCGAGCTGGAGACGCGATCCCCCGGCGAGGAGTTCGTCCCCGCCCGGGTGACCGTGGACCTGTTCCGTCCGGTCGTCGACGAGCCGGCCACGCTGCGCAGCGTGGTGGTCCGGGAGGGTAAACGTATCTGCGTCGCGGACGCCGAACTGCGGCAGCGGGGGGAGGTGCGGTCGCGGGCGACCGTGGTCTACCTGCGTACCGGGGAGGTGCCCGCCGGTGACCTGTGGCAGCCGTCGCACGACTTCCCGGTGCCCGGCACCCCCGACACCTCCGAGGCCGGCGCCCACCCGCTGTTCAAGAGCGGTGACGGCGCCTGGACCCGCGATTTCGCGGCCACGCAGAATGCCGAGCGCAAGGCGATCTGGCAGAACATGCTGCCGGTGGTCGCGGGTGAGCCGGTGACGCCGCTGCAGCGAGCGGGGATGGCCGGTGACGCCGCGAGCTTCATGTGCAATTGGGGCACCGAAGGGATCGGCTATATCAACTCCGACGTCACACTGACGCTTGCCCGGGTGCCGTCCGGCCCGGGGATCGGGGTGCTGGCGCAGGATCAGGTGGCCTGTGCGGGGGTCTCGGTCGGCACCACCACCCTCTACGACCGGAGCGGCCCGCTGGGCACGGCCGTGGTGACCGCGTTGTCCAATGTGCGCCGCCAGGTCGATATGCGGCGCTCTGAGATCGATCGCCGCGCCTAGGGTCGGGGCTCGGTGCGGGAGGGCCGCGGCCAGGGGCGCGCCTCCCGGGCCTCGAGGTCGGTGTTGAACCGTTCCAGGTAGGCGGCGAAGGTCTCTACGTCCTCGCTGTTCCAGCCGCGCAGGAGGCGGTCGAGGGCGCTGATGTTGTAGTCGCGGTCGGCCAGGACCCGGCGTTCGCCCTCGTCGGTGATCCGGAACTTACGTGCCAGGCCGCCCTCGGGGTCGGGGATGCGCTCCACCAGACCGGCTTTCAGCATGGCCGCGGTCTGCCGGTGCACAGTCGAGGTGTCCAGGCCGAAGGCCTCGCTGAGTTCGCCGATGGACATGGGTCCCTCGATCCGCAAGCGGCGCAGCACCAGATAGGCGCTGCGCTCGAGGTGGTCCGGGCGGCGCAGATGGGCATTGAGGCTGTGCCGGCCCAGGAGCATGGTCTCGAATTCGATCAGATGCGTGGGTTTTTCCATGGCGGGTGTCCTGGCTCGTACTCGGATGCCGTGGCGGCGCGGCGGGCGTCCCGCCAGTCGTTATACCACGCGGCCGGGAGTGTATTGCATCCTACACATTGTATGTAGTGTGCAATTTCTAGGTCGTATGCACCAGCTACCGTCAAGCGGCGGTCGCGGCCCGCCGGGACCGGCGTTCGACGAAGAACCGTGCCGCCCGTGCCACCGAGTCCAGCACCGGTCCGGGTTTCCAGCCGAGCTCCCGTTCGGCCTTGCCGTGGTCGAGCCGGGACATGACGTGCATCAGGTTCACCGAGGTCACCGTGAACCGGCTGTCCCGGCCGCGTACCCGGGCCACGGCCGAGGCGATACCGGCGGCCGGGTACAGCAGCGGCAGCGGTACGGCCGCCCGGGGCGGCTCGCGGCCGGCCGCGTGGGCGGCGGCGGTGAGGAGTTCGGTATTGGTGAGGAAGCGGTCGGAGACGATATAGCGTTCGCCGGGCCGTCCGGCCGTACCCGCCAGGATCAGGGCCCGGGCCGCGTCCTCGACCCCCACCGATTCCGACCCGGTGCCGGCGAAGCGGAACGGGAGTCTGCCGAGCGCGGCGGCGGCCACGAAGGAGCCGTGCGGGGTCGGTTGCCAATCGCCCGGGCCGTAGGTGTTGGCGACGCACATCGCCACCGCGGGCAGCCCGCGTTCGGTCGCGTAGCGCAGCACCAGATTCTCCGCCTCGACCCGCGAGCGCACGTACGGACCACCGCGGCGGGGCCAGTCGAACGCGACGGTTTCGTCGGCGACGCCGCCCGGCCGGCGTCCGATGGTGGCGGCGGAACTGGTGAAGACGAACCGCCGCGGCCCGGTCGCGCAGGCGGCATCGAGCACATGGCGCAGCCCGGCGATATTGGTCCGGAACAGGGGTTCGGGATCGCGGAGCCAGGCCCGGGTGTCCACCGCGCAGTGATAGATCTCGTCGCAGTCGCGCATGGCCGTGCGCAGCGCGTGATCGTCGAACAGGTCACCGTAGTGGATCTCCACCGGCAGGTCCGCGAGGGCACGGAGATCGCTGGTACGGCGTACCAGGACGCGGACGGGCGCGCCGGTCGCCGCCAGTTGGCGGGTCAGATGCGAGCCGAGGAATCCCGAGGCTCCCACCACCAGTTTCATGGGGTCCGCCATGGCGGTGCGCCTCCTGGTCGGTTTGTCGGTCCGGGTACGAGTGTGGCAGGGCGGGGCGGTTTCTGTACAGGAAACCGGTCGTACGTCCGTACGCCGGTTCGGACAAATGTCCGAACGGCTGATCGGGTCGTCCCGGGTGCCGCCGGGGTGGACGCGCCGCCCACTGTTCATATGTTCGACGCAGCGTCCGAATCGGGGGCGAGTACGGTTTTTTCCGGAACATCCGGTTCGGCGGCGTGGTCGCGGTGCGCGGAAGGGCCGGGTAACGGCTGGTCCGCGTGGCCCCGCGACCTCGGCGCCGGACGTACGTGCGATCTGAAAGGACTCGTCCATGGCGATCGACACCGGCGGAAAATCTGCGACGCGTAACAGCGGCGTGCCGGGCTCGAACAGACACAGACCGGTGGGCCGCCGCCTCGACCGGCTGGTCTTCGGCATCACCTCGGTAGGGGCCGTGGCCTTCGTGCTCTGGGGGATCTTCGACCAGGACAGTTTGGCCACCTTCGCCTCGAATGCCCAGTCCTGGGTGATCACCAATACCGGCTGGCTGTTCGTTCTGGTGGCCACCTCCTTCGTGGTCTTCGTGATCTGGCTGGCGCTGAGTCGCTACGGCAAGATCCCGCTCGGCGCCGACGACGAACAGCCGGAGTTCCGGACGGTCTCCTGGATCGCCATGATGTTCAGTGCCGGTATGGGGATCGGCCTCATGTTCTGGGGTGTCGCCGAACCGCTGACGCATTTCACCTCCCCGCCGCCGGGGACCGCCGCGGCGGGCAGCCCGCAGGCGGCCGAGGTCGCCATGGCGACCACGCTGTTCCATTGGACGCTGCACCCCTGGGCCATCTACGCCGTCGCCGGTCTGGCCATCGCCTACGGCACCTTCCGGCGCGGCCGGTCCCAGCTGTTCTCGTCGGTGTTCCGGCCCCTGCTCGGCAGGCACGCCGAGGGCCTGGGCGGTAAGGCCATCGATGTGATGGCGATCTTCGCCACCCTCTTCGGTTCGGCGGCCTCGCTCGGCCTGGGCGCGTTGCAGATCGGAGCCGGGTTCGAGTTCAACGGCTGGGTGGACGCCGTCGGCAAGGTCGGCCTGGTGGCGGTGATCACCGGGCTCACCGTCGCGTTCGTCCTGTCCGCGGTTTCCGGTGTCGCCCGCGGTATCCAGTGGTTGTCGAATATCAACATGGTTCTCGCGGTGATCCTGGCGGCCTTCGTCTTCATCGCCGGGCCCACCCTGTTCATGCTGAATTTCCTGCCCACCGCGGTCGGCGACTACATCGCCGAGCTACCGACCATGGCCTCGCGCACCGGAATAGCCGGCGGCGAGGCAATGGAGACGTGGCTGTCGAGCTGGACCATCTTCTACTGGGCGTGGTGGATCTCCTGGACCCCCTTCGTCGGAATGTTCATCGCGCGGATCAGCCGCGGGCGCACCATCCGGCAGTTCGTGGCGGGCGTCCTGCTGGTGCCCAGCCTGGTGAGCCTGGTCTGGTTCGCGATCTTCGGCGGCGCGGCCATCCGCCAGCAGACCGATACCCACGACCTCACCGAGGCCGACGGCAGCGTGAACCCCGATTTCGCGCTCTTCCACCTGCTCGCGGAGTATCCGCTGACCTCGATCACCACCGTGCTGGTGATGATCCTGGTGGGTATCTTCTTCGTCTCCGGCGCGGACGCCGCCTCGATCGTCATGGGCACCCTGTCGGAGCGGGGCAGTATCGAACCGTCCCGGCTCACCGTGATCTTCTGGGGTACCGCCACCGGCGCGGTCGCCGCGATCATGCTGGTGATCGCCGATTCGAGCGATCTCGGTGGCGCGTTGACCGGTTTGCAGGCACTCACCACCGTGGTGGCGCTGCCGTTCATGGTGGTGATGGTGCTGATGTGCGTTTCGCTCTACCGCGATGTCCGCAGTGATCCGCTCATCGTGCGAGCGAATCTGGGCGTCGAGCTGGTCGAGGGTGCGGTGCTGCAGGGTGTGGCCAAGCACGAGGGCGAGTTCGAACTCGTCACCTCGCCCATCGAGGTCGTGGACGGGGAGCCGGTGGTGGAGGGCGACCGGTGACCCGATAGTGCCGACCGGTCCGCGCCGCGGCGCGGACCGGGTTCAGCGCAGGTGCCCGCGGAAATCCAGGCAGGCCCGGCCGGGTACCGCCGGGCGGTGGGCGCGGGGCGCGCTGTTCTGGGTCGCCTCGATGTAGATGCTCAGACCGGTGCTGAGCTTGCCGGCCAGGGCCTCGAGCTGATCGGGGGAGAGGGATTCGCCGAAGGCCGCCGCGGCGAGGAGTCGTTCCCGTACCTGTTCGAGATTGAGCCGGGCGAACGGGATGGGGGCGAGTTCGGGCATGCGGGTAACCGTACCCGAGTTCGAACATATTTTCGATAGATGCGCCGAGCTTTCATGGGCCGGGGAACGCGCCGCCGCGTGCGGCCAATGCCGCGGCTGCCGCCGCGCGGTCGGGAAGATGTGGGTCTGGTGGGGTCCGCAGCAGCGTCAACTGGTGGTAGACCGGCGCGGTGGCCGCGATCAGTACCGCGCGCGCGTCGACACCGGGGCTCAGTTCGCCACGGCGCACGGCTCGTTCGACGACGATCTCGGACTGGGCGTATCGGTTCTCCCACAACTGTCGCAGGGCCTGGGCGGCCTCTTCGGAACGGAACGACACCGCGATCAGCGCCGCCGCGATCGACGGCTCCTCGATGAGCGAATCCTGGATCTCCTGATTGAGCGCGGCCAGATCGCCCTGGAGGGAGCCGGTGTCGCGGGGGTGCCAATCGATATCGGCGGCCGCGGCGAAGACGTCGGCGATCAGCCCGCCGACATCGCGCCAGCGGCGGTAGACGGTGGTGCGGTGGACGCCCGCCCGGGCGGCGACCGTGTCCACGGTGAGTGCGTCGTAGCCGTGCTCGGTCAATTCCGCGTGCACGGCTTCCAGGACCTGGGCGCGGATACGGGCAGTGCGTCCGCCCGGTCGCGGTGCCTGGTGCGGGCCTGTGCCCGCTCGGGGGGGAGAAGTCATTTCGATCATCCGGTTGCTCTGGGGTGCGGGCTGTGGCACCATGCTAATGCAACATTCGTCGCACTAGTGAGGTCGCCGATGCTCCTTCGAAGCGTTCATCCCGTCCTGTGGTCCCCGGGGGCCGCGTCGTACACGAATGCTTCGGAGAGTGTCCATGCCCACGCAGATCACCGCGCACGCGGTTACCAAGTCCTTTCACGGCCGCCGCGTTCTCGATGAGGTGACGTGTGCGCTCGCCGCGGGCGCGCGCACCGGCATCATCGGCGAGAACGGATCCGGTAAGTCCACCCTGCTGCGCCTGTTCGCCGGGCGGGAGCGGCCCGACTCCGGCGAGATCGTCGTCCAGGCCGACGGTGGTGTCGGCTATCTCGCCCAGGACGAGCAGCTGCCGCCGGAGACGACCGTTGCGCAGGTCATCGACCGAGCCCTGAGTGAGCTGCGCGCGATCGAGGGCCGGATGCGTGGCCTGGAGGCCGCCATGGCGGCCGGCGACGAGTCCGGATTCGCCGAATACGGCGAACTGACAACCGTGTTCGAACTGCGCGGCGGCTACGACGCCGATGCCCGGGTAGAACGTGCCCTGCACGGTCTCGGCCTGGGTCTGGTCGCCCGCGACCGTCGGGTGGGCGGGCTCTCCGGCGGCGAGCAGGTCCGGTTGCGTCTGGCGGCGGTGCTGGCGGCCGGATCGGAGGTCCTGCTGCTCGACGAGCCCACCAATCACCTCGACGACGACGCCCTCACCTGGTTGGAGGACCATCTGCGCACCCGTCGCGGCACCACGGTGACCGTCTCCCACGACCGGGTCTTCCTGGAGCGGATCGCGACCTCCCTGCTGGAGGTCGACGCGGACCGGCGGCGCGTGGTCCGATACGGCAACGGCTACGCGGGCTTTCGCGCCGAGAAGGCCGCCGCGCGGCAGCGGTGGGTGCAGGCCCACGAACAATGGCAGGCCGATATCGAGCGGCTGCGGGAGACCGCCGCCACCACGGCCCGCCGGGTCGCCCCGGGCCGGGCGATGAAGGACAACAACAAAATGGCCTACGACCGGGCGGCCGGCCGGGTGCAGCAGTCGCTGGCCGGGCGGGTCCGCAATGCCGAGGAACGATTGCGCCGCCTGCTCGCCGACCCGGTGCCGCCGCCCCCGCAGCCGTTGCGTTTCACCCCCGCGCTGCGCTCCGGCGGCACGCACGGCACCGTGCTCGACGCCACCGGAATCACGGTCGCCGGCCGGCTGGATCCGACGAGCCTCACCCTCGCCGCCGGGGAGCGCCTGCTGATCACCGGCCCGAACGGCGCGGGCAAGTCCACGCTGTTGCGGGTGCTGGCCGGAGCCCTCGCACCGGACGGCGGTACCGTCGTCCGCCGCGGCCGGGTCGGCTATCTCGCGCAGGAGCCGCCGCCCGCCGCGCCGGGGGAGACGCTACTGGCCGCCTTCGCCCGCGGCCGCACCGGTGACACCGAATGGCACGCCGTACGACTCCTGGCCCTGGGCCTGTTCGACCGCGCGCAGCTCACCGCCCGCGTCGCGGAGTTGTCCACCGGGCAGCGGCAGCGGCTGGCCCTGGCACGGCTGGTCGTGGAACCGTTCGACGTGCTGCTGCTCGACGAGCCCACCAATCATCTGTCACCCGGGCTGGTCGAGGACATGGAGACCGCGCTGGCCGATTACCCGGGCGCGCTGGTGATCGTCAGCCACGACCGCCGGCTGCGCGCGCGGTGGCACGGTGACCGGCTCGCGCTGCGGGCGACGGTACCCGTCTGAACCACGCCGAAATCGGCATCCTCACGTATCGAAGGAGTTCCGCTGTGCCCGCCGACCCCGTCACGCTTCCCGCCGACCCCACCATGCTGCATCCCATGCCCGGGCAGCCGCGTGTGGTCCTGCTGAAACCGCTGATCAGCTCACCGCTGATCGAGGCCGGGGAGTTCTCCTACTACGACGACCCGGGCGACCCGACCGCGTTCGAAACCCGCAATGTGCTCTACCACTACGGGCCGGAGAAACTGATCATCGGGAAGTTCTGCGCACTGGCCACCGGCGTGCGGTTCATCATGAACGGCGCAAACCATCGGATGGATGGTCCGTCGACATTCCCGTTCCCCACCATGGGCGGTGGGTGGGCGCACCACATCGATCTGCTGAGCGATCTGCCGAACCGGGGCGATACCGTCGTCGGCAACGACGTCTGGATCGGTAACGGCGCGATGATCCTGCCCGGTGTGCGAATCGGCCACGGCGCGATCATCGGCACCGGCGCCGTCGTCACCGGCGATGTCCCCGATTACGGCATCGTCGGCGGTAATCCGGCCCGCCTCATCCGCACTCGCTACCTCCAGCCCGATATCGCCCGGATGCTGGCGGTGGCCTGGTGGGACTGGCCCGTCGAACACATCACCCGCCATGTGCGCGCGCTCATGTCGGGCAGTATCGCCGACCTCGAAGCGGCTGCCACCGAACTGAAATGAAGGGAACCACTGTGCCTTCTCGCCCCGCCCATATCGCGATGGTCGGTATCCCGATCGTCAGCCACGTGCTGCCGAGCCTCGCGATCATCGGTGAACTGGTGGCCCGGGGCCATCGCGTCACCTACGCCAACGACCCGGTGGTGGCCGAGCCGATCACCGCTACCGGCGCCGAATTCGTCCCGTGCACGTCCGGGCTACCGGTCGCCGACGACAACTGGCCCGACGACCCGATCGCCGCGATGAACCTTTTCCTCGACGATGCCGTCGCGGCCCTACCGCAGTTGTCGGCGGCCTACGGGGGCGATCCGGCCGACCTGTACATGTACGACATCGGCGCGTATGCCGCACGCGCGCTCGCCGAAGCGCAGGGCCGTCCCGTCCTGCAGCTGTCCCCGACATTCGTGGGCTGGGACGGGTACGAGCAGGATGTCGCGGCACACCTGCGGCAACTGCCGGGTGCCGAAGCCTACCGGGCGCGATTCGCCCGGTGGCTCGCCGATTGCGGTGCGGTGACCACCGATGTGGACGCCTTCTCCGGTCTGCCCGATCGGGCGCTGGCACTGATACCCCGGGCGATGCAACCGCAGGCCGACCGGGTGAACACCGACACGGTGACCTTCGTCGGGCCCTGTTTCGGCCCGGACGGGTCCGACGGCGGCTGGGTGCGCCCGGCCGCGGCGGACAAGGTCCTGCTGATCTCGCTGGGTTCGGCCTACACCCACCGGCCGGAGTTCTATCGCCGCTGCCTGCGCGCCTTCGGTGATCTGCCGGGCTGGCACATCGTGCTGCAGATCGGAAAGCACACCGACCCGGGAGAACTCGGTGATATCCCGGCCGATGTCGAAGTGCACTCCTGGGTCCCGCAGCGGGCCATCCTCGACCGGGCGGACGCGTTCCTCACCCATGCCGGTATGGGTGGTTGCGGCGAAGGGCTGCTGGCCGGTGTCCCGATGATCGCGGTACCGCAGGCCGCCGAACAGTTCCTCAATGCCGACCGCCTGGTGGAACTGGGTGTGGCCCGCCGTATCGACACCGATGACGCCACTCCCCAGAACCTGCGTGCGGCGCTGCTGGACCTCGTCGGGGATCCGGGGGTGGCCGACCGGTCGGCGCGACTGCGCGCGAAGGCACGGAACGAAGGCGGCACGATGCGGGCCGCCGATCTGATCGAGGCGCTGCTGCCCTGATCTGCGCCCGGTCGCCCGCGCCGAGTTGCGTCCCGGGTCGACCCGCACGCGGTCCGGCATCCCTGGCTGCCGGCCGCGTGGCGGGGTTGTCGAGGCGAACCCGCGTGTGCCGGGTGTCGATCCGGACGAGACGCCCCGGGGCGGAGCGGAATGCGGCGCGTCAGCCGATCACGGCGTTCATGATGGTGCCCGCGCTGGTCGCGATGACACCACCGATCATGGCACCGGCCACCATCTTCGGGGATTCCAGACCGCCACCGGACCATTTCTCCCAGGCGAACTTGCCGCCGGCGTAGATGATCGCGCAGATCCCGGCGAGCAGCACGAACCAGGTGAGATACCTGACCAGTTGCAGGAATTTATCCGAGATGGGGGGTGCTTCGGGTGTGGGGTTACCGATTTGCGCCAGCGTATCGGTCACGGCGGCCAGTATCATCTCGCAGCTCACTCTGGTTTCGGGGTGGGCGGGAACGCTAACGCATCGTAACCGCTCGCCGGGTGGTGTGCAGTAATCCCAGGTCCGGGCAGGTGTCCGGGTCACCAGCGGTTATAGCGTGAAAGTCACTGCGCGGCAAGAACTTGCGCCGTACCGGTTCTAGTCTGGATGATTGAGGCGGGGCCGTGGGCCCCGGACGGTATCGGCGAGGGAGTAGACGGTGAGCAGCATCGCGGCGTCGGTTGTGGACGCAGTATCGGTATACGCGCAGGTCAGCGACCCTACCCCGGAACCGCCGCCACTGGCGGACAAGATCGATCAGTTCGTTCGGTACGGCACATGGCTGGCCATTCTCTCGGGCACGGTCAGCATCATCTTCGCGGGCGCGAAATTCGCCTGGGAGAAGTGGTCGGGTAGCGGTATGGAGTCGCCGAAGATGGTGGCCGGGGCCATGATCGGCGGTGTCGTCGCCACCAGCGCGGGCACCATCATGAACACGGTTCTCGCCATCTGAGAGCGGCCGCGCCGCCCGCATCCGCTACGCTCCAGCTATCTCCGCGTATCCTGCTCGCAGTCAGTCGACAGCGATGAGCAGGGAGAGTGCGAATGCGCGAAGCGCCCGCCGCGGCAGCCGGAGACATGACGCGGCCGGTGGCAGACCGGTTCCGCATGACCCGGCGGTCGATGCTGGGTCTCGTCGCTGTCACCGGTCTGGCAGCGTGCGGGGGTGAGGACTCCGGAAACGAGGTTCCGCCGTCGGGCACCCCGGCCGCCCGGCGGGAGGTGGCGGCCGACGCCTATATCTTCGGCTACCCGATGATCCTGATCGATACGCTCCGCCGGCGGGCCCTGGAGTACGTATCCACGAATCGGTTCCAGCACACCTCCTCCCTGCCGCCCGCGAGTCAGCGCACGGTGGTCCGGATCGACCTGGACAACCTGTACTCGGTGGCCTGGCTGGATCTGCGCCAGGAACCGGTGCTGTTCGAGGTACCGGAGATCCCGGATCGGTACTGGGTGATGCAGGTTCTCGACGCCTGGTCCAATACGGTGTCCACGCCGAGCAGTGTGCGACCGGAGGTCGAGCCGGGCGCGGTCGCGCCCTATACCTACGCGATCACGGGACCGGGCTGGGCCGGGAAACTCCCGGCCGGTGTCGTACATCTTCCGGTGCCGACCGCAGATGCCTGGCTCTATGGGCGGATCGAGGTGCGCGGTAGCGCCGACGTTCCCGCCGTGCGCGCACTGCAGGCCCAGCTCCGTCTCGCGCCGCTCAGCGCCTGGAACACGCCGGCGGCCACGGAATCCGAGTCGATACCGGGTAACCAGGACTGGTCGGAACCGGTGGGCCGTGATTCGGTCGAGGCGATGTCGTCGCGCGAGTACTTCGACCGCCTGTGCGAGCTGATGCAGGACAATCCGCCGGCACCGGAGGACGAACCGGCGATGCGGCGCTTCGCCACCATCGGAATCCGCCCGGGTGGGTCCCCGGAAGGCGTGAGCACCGGGGAACTCGACGCGGGTGCCGACGCGGCGAAGAAGAAGATAGTGGCCTATGTCGATCCGGCCTCCCAGATGCGCGACGGGTGGCTGATGGCCCTGAATGTCGGCCGGTACGGCACCAACTACCTGCTGCGCGCCACGACCGCCAGGAGAGGGGTGGGTGCCAATATCGCCGAGGCAGCGCTGTATCCGGCACTGTTCGACGAGGCCGACGACAATGGTGTGCCGAGACAGTTCACCCTGCGATTCGAACCCGGCCAGGCACCCCCGGTGAAAGCGTTCTGGTCGATCACCGCCTACGGGGCCGACGCCTTTCTGGTGCCGAACCAGGCGGATCTGCACACCATCGGACATCCGGTCGCACCGCAGTTCGCGCCCGACGGTGCGCTGGAGTTCGCGGTGCAGGCCGCGGACCCCGGCCCCGGGGTGCCGCGGTCCAATTGGCTGCCGATTCCCGAGGCGGGCCAGTTCTCCCTGATCATGCGGTTGTACGAGCCGGAACCCCGGGTGCTGGATGGCAGCTGGTCGCCACCGCCGCTGGTGTCCTAGTCTTCCGGTCGCGCGGGATCAGATATTGGCCCCTTTGCTGCGGTTACAGCCGCGGCACAGGATCTGCAGGTTGGCCGCGCTGGTGGCGCCGCCGCGGCTGAGCGGGATCACATGGTCGAATTCCAGATAGTGGCTGTCCCCGCATTCCACGCAGCGACCGCCGTCGCGCTGCCACACCTCCGCCTTCACCTCCTGCGGGATGCTGCGTGAATCCCGTTGGCCCGGCGCCAGCACCAGCCGTTTCGCAATGCGCAGCGCGCCCTCGAGAGCGGCCGCGAGGTATTCCGGGTCGGCGACGGCGAAGGTGGCGCCACCGCGCGCCGACGTCGCCGCGACCTCCACGGTGTCGTATTCGGCGGCCACCGAGACGATCCGCGACCACGGCAGCTCGACGCCCGCCCCCGCACCCACGAAACGTAGCTTCTTGGTGCTCACGATCAACCGGCCGTCGGTGTGCTTGGGTCCGCGGGCCAGTTCCCGGATATGGGTGGCATCGATATCGAGGTAGACCAGTTCCTCGGCATCCAGATGCAGACCCGGCGTGGCGATGGCGGGCAGGTCGCCCTCCCGCAACCGAGACAACGCGCGTCCGCGGGCCATTCGCGACCGCAGCTCATCGATCAGGGGGCCACTCAGGCCGAGCTCGGTGACGGCGTATTCGATCTCGTCGAATTCCTCGGCGGTGATCTGCCCGTCGGCGAACGCGAAGGCGACCCGGCGCTCCACGTACTGCAGGGCCGCGGGTTGCAGCGCGGCGCGCGCCGCGGCCGCGTCGATGCGCTGGTAGCGCAGGGAAGCCCACAGCGCCTCCCATTCCGGGCCGCGCGGCCCGGACGAGGCGAGCAGCCGGGCCGCGCGGGTGTGCCAGTGGATGAGGAATTCCTCGGTCTCCGCCGCGCAGGACGAGCACGGATGATGTCCACCGAAGACCCGGCGTCGCAGGCGCGCGCCACAGCGGTCGCAGTCGTGGGCGTGCGGTCGCACGGCCGGACGCCGGTCGGCGGTCCAGCGTTCCCCATCCCACCAGCGCAGGCGCACCGGCTCCTCGGGGTCGCGGTACCAGTCGGCGCGGCCGGGGTCGGGCGGCGGCGGCAGGCGTACCGGCTCGGTGGTGGCGAGCCGGCGCAGTGACACCGTGCCGGGGAGTTGCCGAGTGGGCTGTGGCTCGGCGAAACGGTCCCAGGGTGCGGCGGGGGCCGCGGTGGACGGGTTCTCGTCGAGGCGGTAGTGGGCGTTGCCCGGATGTGCTCCGGGGGCCGCGGTGCGGTCGCCGTTCGCGGCGGTGGTCCGGTCCGGGCCGCGGTGGGGGGTCGCCCGGTCACCGGCCGGGTCGGCGGCCGCGGCACCGGTGCGGCGGTGCCCGGCATCGGCGGGGCGGTCGAGCACTGCGGTACTGCGGTCCCCGGCCGGTCGCAGCAGCTCTGTGGCGTCCTCGGTCATCGTCCGGGCCGGGCTCTCGCCGCGGCGACCCGGCGGGGTGGGCTGTCGTGTCGCCGGTCCCTCGTCGACCTGGATGCCGAACTCGGTGATCAGGCCCGCCATTCCGGCGGCCCAACCCTGCCCGACCGCACGGAACCGCCAGCCGCCGTCCCGGCGATAGAACTCGCCGAACATCATGGCCGATACCGATTCCGAATCGTCGACGGTGAACACCGCGACCGGGCCGTCGACCGCGAAGACCGTGAGCGTGACCTCGCCGAGATCGGCGAAGGTCGCCTCCTCGAGCGAGCCCGACACCACGATGCGGTCCACCTCGGCCTCGGTGCGCGGCAGCGAAACGCTCAGCCGCGCCGTGCCCGGATCGGGGTCCTGATCGAGGGTGACGGCCTGGGAGATGTGGCGGGGTGCGTTGTAGAAGACCAGATCCCGGTCGCCGCGCACCGACCCGTCGCTGCCCAGCAGCAGGGCGTGCGCGTCCACCGTATGGTCCGACCGCCAGGAAATCACCACGGCCAGAAGCGATGTCGGTATCGGCGTGTTGGCGCCCTTGCTCAGTTCCATCGTCGTCGAACTATGCCATGTGCCGCCGACACGCCCGCAGGTGTGCAGGTCGTAGCGGTTTCCGTGATCGATGCGGCAGAGTTGTCGCATGACCGATCCGGGGCAGCCGGGGGACAAGCGGCCGGGCGTCCGGCGGGTCCCCTCACCCGCCGATGTGCTCGCCGCCGCGCAGACCGCGGTGGACGCCGCGCAGTCCGCGGCCGGCCAGGCCTTGGAGGCCGCCCAGCTCACCGCCGGCCAGGCCTTCGACGCCGCGGTACGGCTGCCACCGGCGTCGGCGCAGCTCGCCGCGCAACTGCCCGATCTGCTCGAGAATCTGTCCAGTGCCATCGACCGGCTCAATGCCACCATCGACCGGCTCGACCGCACCCTGGCCCTGGCCGACCCCGCGTTCGCCGCCTATGACCGGCTGCTGCCGCGGCTGGAGGCGATGATCGCACTGGGGGAGGATCTGTTCGGCGCGCTGGCCCGGCTGCCCGGAGTCGGGCGGCTCGGCCGGATGACCGGCTTCACCGCGGCCGAACCCCCGGAACCGGAACCCGAACCGAAGAAACGGTCCCGGCGCCGGTCCTGAGCGCTCAGGCCGAGTCGAGTGCCCGGCCGTTGTAGGGGGTGTCGTGGGCGGTGCGGTCGTGGACGGGACGTACCCGGACCTCGGCGTCGTCGAAGGTGATCTGCGCGTTCTTGTTCGCACTGAGCAGGATCAGTACCAGTTGATCGGCGATCCGTTCGGCGGCCTCCCCGCTGGGATACCGCCCCAGGACCCGGACACCGGGTCCGATGGTGCCGCTGCCCCGGTCGTAGTCCCATTGCCCGCTGCCGGTCGCCACCGCCAGCCGGGCCACGACCTCGACGGCGCCCGGACCGTCGTGTGGGCCGCGTTCACGTACCGATTCCGTGCCGATCTCGATGATCTGGTCGGCCCGAAGCCAGTCCCCACCATGTGTTCTCACCCAGAGCTGTGCCATCGCTCCATTGTCGCGCTGTTCGCCGGATCGGGCCGCTCGTTTCCGATGGCCTGCAATACTTCTCGGCCGGCCGCGGCGCTCACCCGGCCGCGGTGACCTCGGTGGCCGGCGCGGCGGCGGCCGGCCCGGTGGCCAGAGCCCGGTATACCGCCGCGGCCTTGAGCAGCATCTCCTCGTATTCCGCGGCGGCCGCCGAGTCCAGCACGATGGCTCCACCGGCACCGATCTGCCAGGTCCCGCCGTAGCGCACCGCGGTGCGGATAACGATATTGAGGTCGGCCGTACCCCCGAGGCCCAGGAAACCGATCGTCCCCGAATACACCCCGCGGGCCCGGGTTTCCAGGGTGTCGATGATCTGCATGGTGCGGATCTTGGGCGCCCCCGTCATGGAACCCCCCGGGAAGCAGGCGCGCAGGCAGTCGATGATCCCGGTATCGGTGCGCAGGGTCCCGCGCACGGTCGAAACGAGCTGGTGCAGGGTCGAATAGGTTTCGGTGACCAGCAAGTCGCGCACCCGCACACTGCCGATCTCGCAGACCCGCCCGAGATCATTGCGCAGCAGGTCCACGATCATCACGTTCTCGGCCCGGGTCTTCGGGTCCTCGGTCAGTGCGCGGCGCAGTCGTTCATCCACAATCGGGTCGGGGTCGCGGCGGGAGGTGCCCTTGATCGGTTTCGTCTCGACGGTCCGGTCGCGGTCGATCTTCAGGAAGCGTTCGGGTGAGGAGCAGGCGATCTCCAGATCGCCGAATCGTAGGTAGGCCGAGTAGGGCGCGGGATTGGCCCGGCGCAGTGTGCGGTAGACGTCGAGTCCGCCGGACGTGTCGGGAAAGACGAGCTGGTCGGTCAGTGTGATCTCGTACGATTCACCGGCCCGCAGCGCGGCCCGGCAGTCGGCGATATCGCGCAGGTAGCGCGCCCGGCCGCGGACCAGGTGTTCCTCCAGGCCGGCGGACTCGCCCGCCGTCGTGATCGGGGGCGGGTTCGACCGGGTCGGCAGTGTCTCCAGGGTCGCCGCGGTGGTGCGCAGCCAGGTCCGGGCCGCGGCGCGGCCGGATTCCTCGGCCAGTGCGAGCAGATATGTGCGCCCGGCGAGATGGTCGACGACCACCACCCGGTCGGCGAAGATCCACTGGGCGTCGGGCGCCGGGGCGCGGTGTGCCGCGGACCCGCCGCAATCGGCCTTGACCTCGTAGCCCAGGTATCCGACATAGCCTCCCGCGAAATCGAACGGGAAGTCGTCCGGCAGCGGGACCGGCCTGGCCCGCAGCGCTTCGGTCAGATGATCCAGGATGGTGCCCCGTTCCTCGCGGACGCCGCCGTCGGCCGTGCGGACGCTGACCGTACCGCTGCCGACCCGGTAGCCGATCACCTCGGCCAGCGGGCCGGAGGCGTCGCCGAGGAACGAGAAGCGGTCCATCCCCGGTTCCACGTGCTCGCTGTCGAGCCAGAACGCGGCGGGCGAGGCGCCGTACAACCGCAGGAATGCGGCCTCGGTATCGACGGCCCGCTCGAGTACGCGGTGCTGGAGGGTCACGGAGAAAGACATCGTGGCCCGAACCCTACGCCGTGGGCGGGTAGCAAACTGTTGTCGGTTGCCCGCAGTTCATCCGGGCGGTTGGGGCACAATGTCAGACATGTCTGTTGCGCAGCCGGTAGGCGTGGATCGTGAACACGTCGACTTCACCGTGGTCGGGAACTGGATGGATGAGCGGGGGCTCACCGGCGGTGAGTTCCATGAGGTGAAGGCGCTCGGTGGCGGCACGCAGAACATCATGCTGTGTTTCACCCGGGGCGGTCGCGACTACGTGCTGCGCCGCGGCCCGGCGCATCTGCGCCCGAAGAGTAACGAGGTCATCCGGCGGGAGGCGCGACTGCTGGGCGCGCTGGCCGATACCGACGTCCGCGCCCCACGGGTGATCGCCGCCGAACCCGACGAATCGGTGCTGGGCGCGGTCTTCTACCTGATGGAGCCGATCGAGGGCTTCAACCCGCAGACCGAGCTGCCGGCCCCCTTCGCCGAGAACCCCGAGGCCCGCCGGCAGATGGGCCTGTCGGCGGTCGAGGCCATCGCCCGGCTGGGCGCGCTGGACTACCGGGCGCTGGGCCTGGACGACTACGGTAAACCCGAAGGTTTCCTGGAACGTCAGGTGGGCCGATGGACCCACGAATTGGAGTCGTACTCGGCGAACGAGGGATACCCGGGCCCGCAGATCCCGGGTCTGGACGCGGTGGCGGACTGGCTGGAACGCCACCGTCCGGCCGAATGGACCCCCGGCATCCTGCACGGTGACTGCCATCTGGCCAACATCATGTTCTCCTACGAGCGGCCCGAGGTCGCGGCACTGGTCGACTGGGAGATGTCGACCATCGGCGATCCGCTGCTGGATCTCGGCTGGCAGATCGCCACCCGGCCCGAGCCGGGTACCTCCGGTGCGGCGCTGATCGGCAAGCTCGGCGAGGCCGGTTCGCTGCCGACGAGCGCGGAGATGATCGAGCACTACGGCAAGTTCTCCGACCGGGATCTGAGTGCGGTCACCTGGTACACGGTGCTGGCCTGCTTCAAACTCGGCATCGTGCTGGAGGGCACCTACGCGCGGTCCTTCGCGGGCAAGGCGCCGAAGCAGGTGGGCGAGTTCCTGCACGCGAATACGCTCGAACTCTTCGCGCGGGCGCGCGGACTCATGGAGTGAGAACAGGTTTCATAAATTCGATGTCTCCGATGTGTGCCGGTGCTTCCCCCGGCCGGTACCGGGCCGCGGCCCGGTGCGCCTGTCGGTAGGCGCCGCCGCGGGGGTATCGGCGGTGGAAGCGGACGATTCGGAAGGTGCTCGGCCGGCGGCCGGCGGTGGGTTTCCACCGTCGGCCGCGGTGACATGGTCGGCCGACCAGTTCTCTCGGGAAAATCTTCGCCAAACCACTAGAACGTGTTCCAGTTCGTATCGTAGTGTGGAGGCCGTCACATGAAAGCCCGCGCATGCGAGAGGTCGGACACGAATGAAGACGAAGGGCGCGATCCTGTGGGGGATCGACGAACCGTGGTCGGTCGAGGAAATCGAACTCGGTGACCCCCGCGCCGGTGAGGTGCAGATCCAGCTGGAAACCGCCGGAATGTGCCATTCGGACCACCATATGGTCACCGGCGCCACCCCGATGCCGTCGTTCCCGGCCATGGGCGGCCACGAGGGCGCGGGCGTCATCACCAAGCTGGGCCCCGGCACCCCACCCGACCTGGCCGTCGGCGATCACGTGGTGCTGTCGTTCATCCCCGCCTGCGGCCGCTGTCCGGCGTGCGTATCGGGGAATATGGCCCTCTGTGATCTCGGGATGGGACTACTGTCCGGGCAGTCCATCAGCGATGGCAGCTACCGCATCCAGGCCCGCGGCAAGGATGTCATCCCGATGTGCCTGCTCGGCACGTTCTCGCCCTACATGACGGTGCACTACAGCTCGGTGGTCAAGATCGACCCCGAGATCCCGTTCGAGGTCGCCTGCCTGGTCGGCTGCGGTGTGCCCACCGGATTCGGTTCCTCCACCCATGTCGCCAATGTGATGCCCGGCGATACCGCGGCCATCGTCGGTATCGGCGGTGTCGGGATGAGCGCGCTGCAGGGCGCGGTGCTCTCCGGGGCGCAGAAGGTCGTCGCCATCGACCCGAACCCGTGGAAACTGGAGCAGGCCAAGAAGTTCGGTGCCACCCATACCTACACCGGCATGGCCGAGGCGATCATGCCGCTGATGGAGGCGACCGAGGGCCGGATGGCCGACAAGGTCATTCTCACCATGGGCGAGATGCAGGGCGAATACATCGAAGAGGGCCTGATTCTCACCGCGAAGGCGGGCACCCTGGTCGTCACCTCCATGGGCCGGATGGACGCTGCCGACGTGAAGATGAACAACTTCTTGCTCTGCATGCTCCAGAAGACGGTCAAGGGCTGCATCTTCGGCGGTGGCAACGCCCGCCAGGACATTCCGCGGCTACTGTCCATGTACAAGGCCGGCCAGCTGAATCTGGACGATATGGTCACCCGCAGCTACTCCCTGGAGGACGTGAACCAGGGTTACAAGGACATGCTCGACGGCAAGAACATTCGCGGCATCATCAAGTACACCGACGCCGACCGCTGATCGGCGAGCGTACCCGCGCGTTCCCGGGTGGGCCGACCCTCACCGGCCCACCCGGTGCTCGCCTGCTGTGTCGCTGTGATTTCCGCACCCGATGTTCCCCGCGCCGCGGCGGCCGGGGCGAGCCGATCCACGTGACACGCCGGCGCGTACGACCTGGTGGTCTGCTCCGCCGCAGCGCATTCGCGGTTCCCGGACCGACCGTCGGCGCGCGGCGGCATCCCACTGCTCCCCGGTAACTGTTCGGCCGGGTTCGGCGACCTCGCTTCCGTCTCGTAACCTCGGGGTGTGCGCGCACTCGAGCAGATCCAGGAATGGCCGGTCAGGCATGCCGCGGCGGGTGTGATCACCCGGGACGGGAGCTGGTCGGCCGGTGAGACGGACCGGGTCTACCGCCTGGCGTCGGTCACCAAACCCCTGGCCGCCTACGCGGTGCTGGTCGCCGTGGAGGAGGGGGCGATCGAACTCGATCAGCCCGCCGGGCCGCCCGGCGCGACCGTCCGGCACCTGCTGGCCCACACGTCCGGCGTGGCCTTCGACACCACCGATATCCTGGCCCGGCCCGGGGCCAAACGGATCTATTCGAGCGCCGGTTTCGAACTGCTGGCCGACGCGGTCGCCGAACACACCGGTATCCCTTTCCCGGAGTACCTGCGCGAGGGCGTCTTCGAACCGCTGGGCATGGTCGATTCGGAACTGACCGGCTCGGCCGGGCACGGCGCGAATTCGACCCTCGCCGACCTGTTGCGTTTCGCCGCCGAACTTCTCGAACCCCGCCTGATCTCGGCGCAGACCCTCGCGGAGGCCACCA
Source organism: Nocardia sp. NPDC050193 (assembly GCA_040674215.1). Classification (GTDB taxonomy): domain Bacteria; phylum Actinomycetota; class Actinomycetes; order Mycobacteriales; family Mycobacteriaceae; genus Nocardia. Next base: position 54,194 of record JBFARE010000047.1, read on the forward strand.
GCATCCAGTTCCCGGGCAGCGACGGTGTCCTGCCGGGCTTCGGCTCGCAGCGGCCCAACGATTGGGGCCTGGGCTTCGAGATCAAGGACGGGAAGTCGCCGCACTGGACCGGGTCCGCCAATTCGCCCGAGACCTTCGGTCATTTCGGGCAGTCCGGGACATTCCTGTGGGTGGATCCGCGTCCCGGCGTGGCGTGTGTGGCCTTGAGCGACGAGAATTTCGGCGACTGGTCGCGCGAAGTATGGCCTCCGTTCAGTGATTCGGTCATCGCGGAGGCAACACTCGCCCGCAACACAGCAGTGAAGTAACACGTGTAACACCGGGCACTCGAGTACACTCGGGCAACGCCTTTTCGACGGACCCGTTGGGGAAGACGAGCATCGTCGAAACCGGAGGTGTACGTGGTGCGCGGATCGTCTCGATACGCGGAGGCAACGGCGGGTGTGGTGTACATCCACTCGTCGCCCGCCGCGCTGTGCCCGCATATCGAATGGGCGCTCGCGGCCGCTCTCGGCGCTCCGGCCTCCCTGCGCTGGACGGCGCAGCCCGCCGCCCCCGGGCAACTCCGGGCAACGACCGAATGGATGGGCCCGGCCGGTACCGCATCCCGTATCGCGCAGTCGCTGCGTCCCTGGCCGGTCCTGCGTTTCGAGGTGACCGAGGATCCCAGCGAGGGGGTCGACGGGGAGCGGTACAGTTTCGTGCCGTCGCTGGGCCTGTGGCACGGCTCCACCAGCGCCAACGGGGATGTGATGCTGGGGGAGATGCGCCTGCGGGTCCTGTTGCAGGCCGATCGGGAACTGGGCCGGTACGCCGGGTTCGATCTGGCCGGCGAACTGGATCGGGCGCTGGGGACGGCCTGGGACGAGGAGCTGGAGGTCTACCGGACCGGCAGCGAGGGCGCCGAGGTCACCTGGTTGCGTCGCGACGTCGGCTGACGCGGGTCGCCGGGCTCGGCGGCGGCCGGGCCGGTTCCCGCCGGGCTTCTCGTTGTCGAGCATTCGACGGCCGTTGCCGAGCCGGCGACGATATCGGTTCGTCCCCGGGTCACCCGGTATTCACGAGTCCGAGTCTGTTCACGAGTCCGGGTCCGGGGAGAGGGCCACTTCCGGTGCGCCGCGGCCGGCGAACCAGGCTTGCAGCTCCTTCCCATCGATCAGCTGTGGTGAGTGTTCACCGATATCGACCGGTCCCGACACCAGCCCCCGCGAACCCGCGAGCCGGCAACCCGACATCCTCGCCCCGGTCAGCACCGTGGCATGGAATCGGCAGTCCCGCAGGTCGGCGTTGCGCAGGTCGGCATTCACGAAAAGTGCTTTCTGCAGCTGCGCGGTACTGAGATCTGCCGCACCGAGATCGGCGTCGCTGAAGTCCGCGTCCCGCGCGTCGGCGGCGCGTAGGATCGCGCCGTGCGCGGCGCAGCCGCGGATCTGTGTCTTACGGAGGTCCGCGCCGGTGAGGTCGGCGCCGCGTAGTCGAGCCTCCAGTAACCATGCCGTGTACAGATCGGTGTGGCGCATCGGGACACCGTCGAGGATCGCCTCGCTCAACTCCGCACCGAGTAGATCGAGGTCCGACAGATCCGCGCCGGTGAAGTCGAGCGCCGCCCCGTCCAGTAGCGCGTCGGCGGACGCGGGCCCGGATTCGCCGGCGGCGGCTATCTCGTCGAAGTAGGCAGCCAGCGCACGGTAGGCCGTGTTATCGGCGGGCCAGCGCCGTACATTCTCCCGTCGACGTCCGCGTGCCGTGCTCATTGTTCCCACACCACATTGCCTTTCCAACGTTCGTTCGCTTCCACGACGGCTTTCAGCCTCTCCAGGCGTTCCGGCGTCATCCCGTCGGCGTCGAGGATGACCTTCGTTTGTAGACCCAATTCTTTGTCGATCATCGCCTCGAACGCACTGGTCGATTGTGCACCCGGGATCGGCGTCCCGGCCTTCGGCCGATAGCTCGGGCGTACGTCGGGGGAGCTCTTCACATCCCACCGCGTGCCGTCGCCGTCGAAGAACTCCCCCTGGTCGTTGCCGTCGTCATCCAACGGCGCGCGGGTGATCGGCCCCTTCAATATGCCTTTGCGTTCGAGGGCCAGCCCGATTTCCGCTTCCCGCAGCGACAGCGGGCTCACCTTGCCGTTCTTTGCCGGATCCCGCGCCAGTTCGTTGAGACGCGCCTCGTATTCCGGGGTTCCCGGTGTGTTGGAGGCATTCGCGGTTGCCGGCACGTCGGATCGATCGTTGTCGTCCTTGCGGGTGACGTCGTGGTCGTCGTCCCGGGTCGAATCCTCGGTCCGGTTCGTTTCCGTCTTGGCCAGAAACCGGTTCGAATCGTTCGCCGACGCAACAGCCGTAGTATTCGTGGAAGTCGACGAACCGGGCGTCGCGGTCGGCACGGTGCGCGCAGCCGTCTCGTCCACGACCGCCTGGGGTGGTTTCTCTTTGTACGGTTCGGCGGTGCGACGCAGCTGTGCGGCCGGTGGCTGCGACATCTGTTTCAGAATACGAGCCAGATCGTCCCGTATATCGGCGATCAGCTTTCTGATCACATAGTGCTCCCCTGATCGCCCCGCTCATCCACTGCCGTGTGGTATATCCCGAACATGTGTACCCGCAAGGGATGATACGGGGCGGCGCGATCTGAACCAATCGTTCGGCAACGAGGCGGCCGTGCGGGAAAGGCTCGGTACCCGAACGCGCGCGACGGGTTATGGACAATTTGTTACAAAATGGGTTAGGGTCGGGCACATGGCCAGACCGCGCAGCTTCGAATACGAGAAGGTGCTCGCGGCCGCCACGAGTCAGTTCCAGCGCGCCGGCCTGCACGCCACCAGTGCGGAGGATCTCTGCCGGGCCACGGGGCTGGGGCGAAGCAGCCTGTACAACACCTTCGGTAGCAAGGACGAACTCTTCGCGCAGTGCCTCGATGCCTATCTGGAGAAGACCCTGGCGCGCACGGGGGAGGTCATCGGTGACGGTTCGCTCGGCACCGTCGAACGTATCGAGGTGTTGTTGCGCCGGGTCGCGGCCGAGGAGGCCGAACGGACCGGGTCCGGGTCGCCGCGGGGTTGCCTGGCGGTGAACACGGTGGCCGAACTGGCCGACGATCCCGTGTACGAGAAGAGCGTCGAGCGGATCGGGCGGGATACCGCCGCCCGGCTGGAATTACTGAGCGCCGTCCTGCGGGCGGGTCAGGCCGCCGGAGAGGTCACGAAAAGCGTTTCCGCCGAAGGGCTTGCCGCTTTCGTGAACTCGGCGATCGCCGGTCTGCGGATCTCCTCGCAGGGCCGGGTGGCGGCTCCGTGGTCCGGGGAGATCATCACCGCCACCCTGCGCGCACTGCGGCCGGATCCGGCGAACGACTGAACCGCTGATGAGCCGATCACCGCCTTCCGCGCCCGCATTTTGTACTAATCATTACATAACTAAGGAGAGCATTCCGTGCCACCGACCCTCCCCGCCACGCGCACCGCCGCGGTCCCCGCCGCCGTCTACGTCCTGGCCGCGGGTATTTTCGCCATGGTGACCAGCGAATTCGCGGTCGCCGGCCTGATGCCGCAATTGGCCGAGAGCCTGCACACCGGTATCGACCGGATCGGCTACCTCGTCACGGTCTTCGCCGCCGCCATGGCGCTCGGCGGCCCGGTACTCGTCGCGGCGCTGCTGCGGATCTCCCCGAAACCCGCGCTCATGATCGTCTTCGCGATCTTCTTCGCCGGGAATCTATCGGCGGCCCTGGCCTCCTCGTACTCGGTGATGGTGGTCGCCCGGATCATCACCGGTGTCGCCGCCCAGGCATTCTTCGGTATCGCGGTATCACTGTGCATGCGGCTCGTCGACGAACAGTTCCGGGGCCGCGCGGTATCGGTGGCCATGAGCGGGCTCATGCTGGGCACCCTGCTCGGACTGCCGCTGGCCACCTTCATCGGCGGGCGCCTCGGCTGGCCGGCCGCCTTCTGGACGGTGGCAGTGCTCACCGCGTTCGCCGCGGCCCTCACCATGGCCTTCGTCCGCGACCCCGGCCGGCCGGTTCCCGAGGACGGCGCGGCCGTCGCCTCATCGGCCGCCGAGCTCCGTGCTTTCCGTCGCCCCCACCTGCTGCTCGCTCTCGTCTCCAGCACGCTGATCATCGGCGCGACCTTCTCCGTCTTCAGCTTCCTCACCCCGGTACTCACCCGGATCAGCGGATTCGCCGACAGTTCGGTGCCCCTGCTGCTCCTGGCCTACGGTGCCGCGACAGTGGTGGGCAATGCCGTCGTGGGGCGTTTCGCGGATCGCCACACCATCGCCACGCTGCTGATCGGCACCCTGCTCAATATCGTGTTCCTCACCGGTTTCGCCGCCTGCACCGCCTCCAAGCCGGCAGCCTTGGTGTTCATGCTCGGGATCGGTCTCGTCGGCGTGACGATGAATCCGGCCATGGCCGTGCGGGTGCAGCGCGCGGGCGGCACCGGGGTCCTGGTGAACACGGTGCACACCTCCTTCATCACGCTCGGTGTGATCCTCGGCTCGGCGGTCGGATCGAGCCTCCTGCCCGGCCACGGCCTCCGGGCGCCGCTGATCCTCGCAATCGTGCTCGCCGTACTCGCGGTCGCCGCGATCCTGCCTGCCCTGCGCTTCCCGTACCTGCGCCACGGCGGCGAACCCGAGCCGGTCGCGCGGGAGGAGGACAGGTACGTGCACGCGTGAGTGTTCGGTAGCGTCTCAGTTTCTTCGCTCCGTACCACCGAGTCCCTCGCATCAGGTCCTCGCCGAGCTTCGGGTTGGCACTCGCCGGTGCGACAACTCTGGGGCGGGGGGAACTCGGCCGCCGGTCCGATGAAACGCGCTCCGATGCCTTCCGGCAGTGCGGTGCCGGACACCCTCGGTGGCCGGTGCCGTCGGCTCCCTTCGTCCTCACCGACACAATGAACGATGTCGTGGTCCGGAGGAGGCGACCGGGACCACCGTGAGGCGGTGTCGAGCACAGGCACGGTGGTGTCGTTGTTCCGCCGTGCTCAGAAACGTTTTCCGGTCGGGCGGAACACTTCGGCGAGTCCCTCGTAGGCGTCGCGGATGTGGCCGGGGATGTTCTGGGCGACGATATGACCTTCGGCGGGATAGTCGTCGAGGCGTTTGATCTCGCCCATGATCGCGGAGGCGGTCTCGCCCGGCGGCGCGGCCGCGGCGGCGTCGGTCCGCATGCCGTAGCGCAGGAAGTTCTCCACCGAGACATCGGCGGTGATGATGGCCGCGTGCTCGATATCGCGGCCCTGCTTCATGATCGTGGCCCACACCCGTCGCGCGTGCTGCGGTGTGCACACACCGATGACCGAACCCACCGCTCTGCCGTTCTCCCGGAGCAACTCCAACGAGTTGAGCGCGTTCTCACCGGTATTCCTGGCCGCCCGATCCTCCAGGATGCGATGGGCCCCCAAGCCCACCTTCTCGGCCTGCGTCCGGAACCGCACCGCTTCGGAAACCGTGTCGCCTTTATCCGGGTCCGCGTAGCCGGAGAAAACCACCGGGATATCGGTCAGTCCCCGATGCCGGACGAACCCGGTGAGTGCCGCCGCACCACCGATATCGGGACTGCCGAACATGAGCACGCCCCCGTACGCTCGGGCGGGGTCGAACGCCCACTTCGGGTCGTGGCGTAGGAAGTCCCAGATGGTGCCGAGATCGGCCATCGCGCGGTCGGTGTCCACCCCGCGCTCACGCAGACCCCGCAACCACTCGGTGTATGCGGGTTCCCGGCGGTCGCCGTGCACGTGGCCGTCCGGGATCAGCGCACGTGCGGTCACGTCGACCGGGATCGCCCCGTCATGGTCGCTCCGGAGCAGCCCGGTGGCCGAGGCGCGCCCGGTGTCCGCCAGCTGCGAGACTCGTGCGCCGGTATCGGCACCGCCTGTGATCGCCGAGTGCGCGGTCCGCTCGGCAGCCTGGCGCATGACTTCCGCCGGGTCGCCCGGGCCGAGGCCACCTGCTCGACCCATCACACCCCTCCGACCCCGGACACCACGGCGGACATATCATCGCAAAGTGGACATCGCAGCCTTCTCGGAGCTGGAGAGCGTTGCAATGGAAATTTTTCGAGTCCGCGTGCGGTAGACGGGTCTGGTCGATTCCCCTCGGTGACAGTCGCGCGACCATGCCGTCGGACGCTCGGGAATTCGCCGACAGCTGTTGTGTGCGAGTCTGTCTCGTGTTCACGAATGGCATACTCGGCACCGCGTGAACGCGATCGGGGGAGATGAACATTGACAGCATCGGATGCCGTCGACATCACCGAGCTCGGTGTGATCGGCGCGACGCGGTTCTCGTTGGCTTTGACCGATCGCCCGTGGGAACTCGACATCGATACGATCGCGGTATCGGTGGGGGCCGGAGTCGGTGCGCTCGGGAACGCGCTCCGCGAGGCCTATCCGGACGCGGCGTGGAATGCGATCCTGTACGACCATATCGACGCCCGCCACCCACGATTCTTCGCGCTGTCGTCCACGAGGCCGGAACAGGCGCTTCTGGTCAACCCTCGTGAGATCGGCGGCGACGAGAGCGCGTTGTCGGACGACATTCTCCGGCTGGCCGTCCGGGAAGCCATCCGGACCGCGGTCGGCGGCGGCACGAGAATTCTCGGTCTGCCACTGTTCACGGCCGGGATCCTGAACCGGCCCGAGACAGAGGTCGCGGCGGCGGTGGTCTCCGCCGCAGTGGAATCCGCGTCGGCCACGCCCGGGCAGCGATTGGACGGCCTCGTCTTCTTCTGCCGCGAGCAGAGCGAGGCGGCGGCCATCGCGGCGGAATTCGCCCGGTCGGTACCCGATCTGTCCGGCGGGCTGGCCGGTAGCCTGTCCGCCGATCTGGTCGATCCGAATATCGGGATCCCGCTGGAACGTGACCAACTCGGCGTCGCACCATATGTGTCCATGCTGGCCACGGTGATCGCCGACCGCGAGACACCACTGCCGCTGTCGGTCGGCGTCTTCGGTGCGTGGGGTTCGGGCAAGAGCTATTTCATGGCGATGCTGCGAGACCGGATCGACGGACTGGCCGGAACCGGTGAACGGTACTGCACCGAGATCGTGCAGATCGGCTTCAATGCCTGGCATTACACGGACAGCAATCTGTGGGCCAGCCTCGGGGACGAGATCTTCCGGCAGCTCGCCGGCGCCGAGCCCGGTTCGCGGGAGCGGGCGGAGCGGATCCGCCGGGAACTCGGCCACCGGGTCGACCAGCGCAGACAGCTCGAGATCGCCACCCGGGAGGCCGGCGATACCGCCGCGGCCCTGCGCGCGGAGATCGACGAGGCCACGGCCACGCGTACGACAACCGCCGGCGATCTCCTGGTGGCGCTACGCAACTCCGAGTCGTTCCGGCACCGCGTCGACGGTCTGTGGCGTCGGCTCGGCCTCACCGACGAAGCCGCCCGAGCCAGATTGCTGGCCGAGGAGATGCACGGCACCCTCACCGAAGCCGAGGCGTTGCGCCGGGTTCCGGCCGACCGGCGCGGCCGGATCGCACTGGCGGTCGCGGCCGTGGTGTTGCTCACCGGCCTGCTGGCCGCGGTTCTCGCGCCCGGCCTGCGGGACTGGCTGACCGGGGCCGTCGCCCTCTTCGGCGCGTGCGCCGGCACCGGGGTCGCGCTGCTCGTCCGGGCGCGCACCGGCTTGCAGACACTGCGGGAACTCGCCGGGGAACTGCATACCGGGATGCGCGGTGCGGCCGACGCGGCGGTGGCCGAACAGATGTCGGACACGCTGCACCGGCTACGGGCCGCCGAGGCGCGACAGCGGGTGGCGCAGGCGCAATTGGATGAGGTCGTCACCCAGGTGGGCGAACTCGGCCGGCAGCTCGCCCAGCTCGCGCCGGGGCGGCGCCTGCACAGTTTCATCGCCGACCGGGCGCGCAGCGACGACTACTCGGGCAGCCTCGGACTGGTCTCGACGGTCCGCAAGGATTTCGAACAGCTCGTCGAATTGATGATGGAATGGCGGGCGAGCGACCAGGAATGGGATCGAGCCCGGCGTCCGGTCGACCGGATCGTCCTCTATATCGACGATCTGGACCGCTGCCGGCCGGCGCAGGTGGTCGAGGTATTGCAGGCGGTACACCTGCTGCTGGCCTTCGAACTGTTCGTCGTTGTAGTCGGTGTGGACCCGCGGTGGTTGCTGCGCTCGTTGCGCAGCAGCTACTCCGATCTGCTGGCGATGGACGCCGACGACGACCCGGACGCGTTCGGGCGCACCCCGGAGGACTACCTCGAGAAGATCCTCAATATCCCGCTCGTACTACCGGCGATGTCGTCGGACAGCCTGGGCCGCCTGCTCCGCTCGATCAGCGGACCCGATCCCGCACCGGTCCCCGCGGTGGAGCCGGTCGAGGATCCGCTACCGCCCGTACCGGCGCCGCCGGCGATCGACCCCGTGCCCACCGGCGTGATCACGGTCGAACGCGGATCCGAGGTCGACCGGCAACAGCAGGACGGGCCCCATACGCCGCCACCGCGTCCGATGACCGAAGCCGAGATCACCCTGCTCGCGGCATTGGACACGCTGATCGAGACACCGCGCGAGGCGAAACGTCTCGTCAACCTGTATCGGATGGTCCGCGCCACCCGCGATCTGTCCGACGCGTCCCGCTTCCTCGGATCCGACGGGCAGCCGGGCGAATACCAGGCCGTCATCATTCTGCTGGGCCTGCTCACCGCCGGTACACAACTGCTCGGCGTGGTCCTCGACGGCCCGCCGCGGCCGGGGGACGGGGTCGACGGCGGGCTCGCGCACCGACCGCCCGGCACCCCGCTGCACCGGTTCGTCGCCGACCTGGAACCACGTCCCCGCGACGACGGATGGGCGAACCGTGTCGCCGGAACGCTGCCGCCGGGCCGGATCGGACAGTGGCAACGTCTGCACGAGGGGCTGGCCCGGGTAGCGGGGGTTACCGACCTGACCGACCTCACCGAGTTGCAGCTGTGGCTGCCGCGGGTGCGGCGCTTCTCCTATGTGCTGCCTGCCGTGGGTAGCCGGGGAGTAGCGCCGTAGTTGGGCGTGGACCGGCCGGGGAAGCAGTGGCAGACCCGATGGTAGGGCCGGACCCGCCCCAGCCCGGACGAATCGGATATCCGCCGTGCGCCACCGGCAGTGCTCACGTCAGGGCCGGAAGACAGCGAGTGCCAGCCGGCGACACAACGGACGCCGGATCCCGGAATTGCTCTACTGCTCAGTGCGGCACATCGTCGACCCCCTCCGCCGCCCGCCGCCACTTCGCGGCCCACTCGGCCCGGCGGTGCTCGGGCGGAAGCGCGTCGACAGCGGCCCGGACTTCTTCCCGTGCCCGCTCGGCTTGTCCCAGCGCGCACAGCACCCGGGAGCGCTGAAGGCCGTAGAACCCTGGGGTGTACCAGTACCCGGCGTCGGGCTTCTCTTCGTCCTCGGCCGATGCCGCGGCCCTGTCGGCGAGCGCAAGGACCCGCTGCGCTTCGCGGTTTTCTCGGGTCACGGCGTGGAGACGAGCCCGCTGGAAAAGCTCATAGGCCACGATCAACGGATGGACGCCGGATACCGCCAGGACCGCGTCCGACAGTGCGGCGGCCTCGGTGTGCCGATTGGTCTCGGCACACACATAGGCAGTGAAACTGAGGCCGTGCGCCAGACGGTCCGGGTCGCCGGACTGCTGTGCCAGGTCCACGGCCTTGCCGAGGCTGCGCCTCGAGGCGGCCGCGGCCCCGGTCGCATGTTCCAGCCAGCCCCGGTACTGATCGATTTCCGAGGCGATGGAGGCGGCGGTCGTCCCGGCGGCCGAGCGGGCCTGGCCGGCAAAGGTCTCGGCCATCATCGCCATGCCCTTGATCGCCGGGAGCACAGCGACCGGACCGGTGGCGTCCTCGATCCGGCGAGTAGCCGAGAGCATCACGGCAACGTCGGACAGGGCGCCGGCGTCAACATTGGCGGCCGACTTCGCGACGGCGGTCAACCGCTCCAGATCCGACCCCAAGGCCGACTCGTAAGCCGCGACCACCGAGGCGGGCAGGGTCCGCTTACCGGACTCGATCAGTGACAGGTAGGACGCGCTGTAGTGCGTGCGTCTGGCCATCTCGCGCAGCTTCATACCAGCCGCTTCACGAGCGGCCCGGAGAAGCGAGCCCGGTTCCATGAGTCCCCTTCCGGCGAACGCCGACAGCAAACACCTGTCAACAGCGTATGCATATGCGCGCGTAAACGGCCCGCATAGCGTCGAATTCGGCCCCGCCGCCGAGCTGCCGACCCGGCCTCGGCGGTGGGTGCACGCCAACCACACATTGCATGAGGAGACAGGAGCGCACCATGGGCGAGGATCGACCGAAGGCCGTCGGGTTGATCCGCAGGGACGTATTCGGCCACGGGGTAGATATCCACCGTGTTGCCGCGCGGTTCGGCCACCGAATCGTGTGGACGGTACGCCTTGATACCGGTCCGCTTGCAAGCGCGTTGATCCTAGCCGGCACAGTGACCGAATACGCGGCTGACGCCGTGGTGGTGCCGGGGTTCGAACAAACGCGGGGTTGCGTCCAGCAGGATGGTGTACGACCCGGACGCCAGACCGAGTCTGAGCGTGTCGTAGCCGGGAAAGGGGTGGCCACCGCGTGATCCTTCAG
>JBFARE010000048.1:0-63617 GCA_040674215.1 Nocardia sp. NPDC050193
CCCGCGCGCAGCGCGAGATCGCCGCGGCCGGCCGCTTCGGCATCCCCCCGGTCGCCCACGAGGAGTGCCTGGCGGGCTTCACCGCCTGGCGGGCCACCGCCTACCCGGTCCCGCTCGCCTGGGGCGCCGCCTTCGACCCGCCGCTGGTGGAGGAGATGGGCCGGGCGATCGGCCGGGACCTGCGCGCCGTCGGCGTCCACCAGGGCCTCGCCCCCGTCCTGGACGTCGTACGGGATCCGCGCTGGGGCCGGGTCGAGGAGACGATCGGCGAGGACCCGTACCTGGTCGGCACGGTCGGCACCGCCTATGTCCGCGGGCTCGAGTCCGCCGGGATCGTCGCCACGCTGAAGCACTTCGCCGGGTACGCCTCCTCGGCGGGCGCCCGCAACCTGGCCCCGGTGCGGGCGGGGACACGCGAGTTCGCGGACGTCACCCTGCCCCCGTTCGAGATGGCGCTGCGCGAGGGCGGCGCCCGCTCGGTGATGGCGGCCTACACGGAACGGGACGGCGTCCCGGCCTCCGCCGACCCCGAGCTGCTGACCCGTCTGCTGCGGGAGGAGTGGGGCTTCACCGGCACCGTGGTGGCCGACTACTTCGGCATCGGTTTCCTCCAGACCCTGCACCGGGTCGCGGGCACGCCCGTCCAGGCGGCCCACCTCGCCCTCGCGGCCGGCATCGACGTCGAGCTGCCCACCGTCAAGTACTACGACGAGTCGCTGGTGGCGGCCGTGCGCGCCGGCGAGCTCCCCGAGGAGCTGATCGACCGGGCCGCCCGCCGCGTCCTGCTCCAGAAGTGCGAACTGGGCCTGCTGGACGAGGACTGGCGGCCGGAGCCCGCGGCGACCGGACCCGTGGACCTCGATCCGCCGGCCAACCGCGCCCTGGCCCGCAGGCTGGCGGAGGAGTCGGTGGTCCTGCTGGACAACCCCGACGGGCTGCTGCCCCTCGCCCCCGACACCCGGGTCGCCGTGGTGGGCCCGAGGGCGGCGGACGCGCTGGCGATGCTGGGCTGCTACTCCTTCCCCTCCCATGTCCTGCCCCACCACCCCGAGGTGGACCTGGGGATCGCCGTCCCGACCGTGCTGGAGTCCCTGCGGGCCGAACTCCCCGACGCGAAGGTCACGTTCACGGAGGGGTGCGGGGTCTCGGACCCGGACCCGTCCGGCTTCGCGGAGGCCATCGCCCGCGCCTCGGAGGCGGACGTCTGCGTGGCCGTGCTCGGCGACCGGGCGGGCCTGTTCGGCCGGGGCACCTCGGGCGAGGGCTGCGACGTGGCCGACCTCGGCCTGCCCGGCGTCCAGGGCGAACTGCTGGACGCCCTGGTCGCGACGGGCGTCCCCGTCGTCCTCGTGCTGCTCACCGGCCGCCCCTACGCGCTCGGCCGCTGGCACGGCCGGCTCGGGGCCGTCGTCCAGGCGTTCTTCCCCGGCGAGGAGGGCGGCCCCGCGGTGGCGGGCGTGCTGTCCGGCCGGGTGAACCCCTCGGGCCGCCTCCCGGTCAGCGTGCCGCACCTGCCCGGCGGACAGCCCTGGACCTACCTCCAGCCGCCGCTGGGCCTGGCGGGCGAGGTCAGCAACCTGGACCCGACCCCCCTGTACCCCTTCGGACACGGGCGCTCCTACACGGAGTTCACGTGGGAGGACTTCTCCGGACCGGACGCCGAGATCGGCACGGACGGCTCCTACGACCTGTCCGTCACGGTCCGCAACACCGGGGGGCAGGCGGGCGCGGAGGTCGTGCAGCTGTATCTGCACGACCCGGTGGCGAGCGTGACGCGTCCGGACGTACGGCTCGTCGGGTACCGGAGACTGGAACTCGAGGCGGGCGCGGCGGCCCGGGTGACCTTCCGCTTCCACGCCGACCTGTCCGCGTTCACCGATCGCGCGGGGCGCCGGGTCGTCGAACCCGGTGACCTGGAACTGCTTCGCGTCGACCCGTCGCTGCCGGTGGAAACCGAACTGTCCGAGGTGGGCGCGGCCCGGCGGCTCATCGACCTTTCTGCCACAGCCGACCTCACCGTCCTCGGCGCGTCCGGCAACGGATCGACACTCACCCATCTCGGTTCGACCCTGCTGTCCGTGGTCGCCCACGGACACGGCCATGTGGTCGTAGCACGGGGTGCCGCCGCCGGCCGGCCCGAACACCGGCACGGGCCGGTCGTCGTCGGCCTGGACGGTTCCCCGTGCAGCGAAGCCGCCGCGGCGGCCGCATTCGCCGAGGCGGACGCGCGCGGTGTGGCCCTGATCGCCCTCCACACCTGGCACGATCTGCGTGCTCACTGGTTCGCCGGAATGCCTGAGATGATCGAGGATCCGCCGATCGCGGAGGCGGCCGATGCCCATCTCCGCACCTGGCTGGCCGGCTGGAGCGAGAAATATCCCGGTGTCCGGGTGACCCGCCGGACCTATCTGGCCGGACCGGATCTGCATCTGATCCAGTGGTCGGAATCCGCGCAGCTGATCGTCGTCGGAAGTCGCGGACGCGGTGGTTTCCACGGACTGCTGCTGGGGTCCAAGAGCAATATCGTGGTCCAGCGCGCCCACTGCCCGGTTCTCGTCGCCCACGCGGCCTGAGGCAGGTCGCGTGCCCTTCGTAGCCGAATCCGCAGCTCCGCCCGAACAGATGCGCTCCGAGGCGGTGGTCGACCCGCGGGAACCCGTTTCGGCCCTGATGCGGGACCTGCGGACGGGCCCCGAGGGACTCACCTCCCGGGAGGCGGCGCGCAGGCTCGAGCTGTATGGCTCCAACGAGCTCCCGCTGCGTCGCGGACAGCCCTGGTGGGTGGCGCTGGGCCGGCAGTTCGGTCACCCGCTCGCCCTGTTGCTGTGGGTGGCGGCGGCACTCGCGCTCGGCAGCGGGGCAGTCGCGCTCGGTCTCGCGATCCTGGTCGTCATCGTGCTCAACGCGGTGCTCGCCTTCTGGCAGGAGAGCCAGGCCGAACACGCGGTCCGAGCGCTGGGCCGGTTCCTGCCCGCTCGGGTGTCGGCGGTGCGCGACGGAACTCGGACCGAGGTACCGGCCGGACAACTGGTACGCGGCGATATCCTCGTGCTGGAGGAGGGCGAACGCATTCCCGCCGACGCACGGATGATCGACGGACGGGTCGAGGTCGATATGTCGGCGCTCACCGGCGAATCCGAAATCCTGGACCGGAGCGCCGGCGCCACCGATCACGCCGACCGATCACTGGATTCACCCGTGCTCGTCTTCAGTGGCACCGCCTGTGTGGGCGGAAGCGGTCGTGCGCTCGTACACGGCACCGGTGTGCATACCGAACTCGGCCGGATCGCGGCCCTGTCCCAGCATGTCCGCCCCGAGGAGAGCCCGCTCGAGCCTCGGATGCGCCGGGTCGCCTGGCTGATCGCCGCGGTCGCCGTGGGCGCGGGCGCGGCCTTCCACCTGCTGCGGGCGCTGCTCGACGACTACGCCGGCAGCCATCGACAATGGGATCTCGACCCCGGCCACGGTGTGGTGGCGATCCAGGGAATCTTCGCCGACGAGTCCGAACAGCGAGTGGTGGCCGCGATGGCCCGCACGGTCGCCGGCGTCGGCGAAGTCCGTATCATGGACACCCCCGCCGGCCGATCCCCCGCAGCGATCAGTTTTCGCCGGTGTTCAACGACTCCAGGGCCGCCCGCAGTTTCGCGGTGGCCTCCTCCGCCACCGGTTCCAGCGCCTTCTCCTCGGTCACCTGGACCATGACCTCCGGATTCATCGCCTCGACGAGAACCGCTGTGGCGGAATCGCGATCGCGGCGCACCACCACATTGCAGGGCAGCAACAGGCCGATCCGGCGGTCGACGCCGACGGCTCGATGGGCCAGGGGCGGATTGCAGGCGCCCAGAATCAGGTAATCCTCCATCTTCTCGCCGAGTTTGTCCTCGAGCGTGGCTCGCATATCGATTTCGGTGAGCACCCCGAAACCTTGCTCGGCGAGGGCGGCGCGGGTGCGCCGTACGGCTTCTTCGAAGCCGGTGTGCAGGGTAGTGGACAGACCGATTTCCATATGTCGGCCTCCTTTCGGACAGTGTGCCGGTCAGGCCAGGGCGAGGAACAATTTCTCCAGTTCGTCGACCGTCATGGGATCCGTTTTCTCCCCGGACTCGGTGACACATTCACGTAGGCCGGTGGCCACGATCTTGAACCCGGCGCGATCGAGTGCGCGGGATACAGCGGCCAGCTGGGTCACGACATCCTTGCAGTCGCGGCCCTGCTCGATCATCGTGATGACCCCGGACAGCTGGCCGTGGGCCCGTCGCAACCGGTTCAGCACCTCGTTTATCGCGGTCTCGTCGCCGACCATATCCCACCTTCCTCTTCTTCCTTCGTCCAGCATACCCCCTGGGGTATAACGCGCCACCGGGCCTCACCCATGGGAGAAACTGGCGGCCGGAAGCAGCCGGCGCAGCGACGTCGGAGACCACCAGGCGAGATGCCCGGTCGGACGTAACGCGACAGGCAGCGGGACCAACCGGACGATCAGTGCGTCGAGCAGTTCCGCGACACCCCGCGGGTCACCGGAACGCTCGTAGCGCTCTTTCGCGGTGGCCCGCAGAAACACGGTGCAATCCATGGCGATCGCGAAGATCATCGCGAAGAAGAACACCGGACCCCAGCCGTCGAGAAAGCCCGCTTCCGGTACCCGCGGGGGGTATATCGAGAAGGCCGATACCCCCGGGATATATTCCGAAGGAAGTGGTCGAGCTTGGGAGCACACGCCGGGGGTACTGCCGTCGAGAACAACGATCGGAACGAGGAACAGATGGCCGAAATCGCTCTGTACGTGGACCCGGTGTGCCCCTTTGCATGGGTCACCGCGCGCTGGCTACTGACCAGCGCCGGAGACCGGCACACCGTCACTCTCGAACAACTCAGCCTGGCAGTACTCAACGAGGGTCTTTCCCCGGATGACGCCCGTCAACGAGCGATGCTCACCCGTTCACAACGGATCGGGCGGGTATTCGCCGCGGCCGTGCAGTTGGCCGGTCCCGGGGCTTTCGCGCCGCTCTACCTCTCCACGGGCACCCGGCTGCACCCGCGCGATCCCGACCTCGATGACGAGACGGCCATCGCCGACGCCCTCACCGAGGCAGGCCTGGACCGCGCTCTCACCGGCGCACTCGACGACCCCGCGTACGACGCCGATGTCGCCGCGGCGCACCACGCGAGCCAGAGAGCGCTCGGTGGGCCCGGTGGCAGTCCGATCATCACTGTCGACGGGCGCGGATTCGCCGGTCCGGTGCTCACCGCCCCACCGGCCCCGAACCGGGCCACCCAACTACTGGACGCACTGGTCACCGTCGCGACCGCACCCGAATTCGCCGCCCTGCAGCGCCCTTACGACGGACCGCCGAAGCTCGGTTAGCGCTCGGCCGCACAACGCCGGCCGCGGGCACACCGCTCGAGTTCGGCGCATACCGCCGCGGTCAGCCGTGGTACCGCGGCCGCCACCGGCGCGGACAGGCCGATTCCGAGATCGTCTCGTTCGGCGTCGACGGCGAAGATCACCAGGCGGTCCGGTCGCCGGCCGAGCACCCCACCCAGCCGCACTGCCTCGGTCACGCCGTCCGACAGGCGCGCCGTGGGACTATTCGGCGGGTATCCTGTCAGAGCAGGTCGCGCGCGCGGACGATGACGATCGGCGTGTCCACGGCGTGCAGCAGCGCGTTGCTGGTGGATCCCAGCAGCATGCTGGTGAAACCGCCTCGGCCGTGGCTACCGACCACGACCAGTTGGGCATCCGCCGACGCGTCGAGCAGTGAACGCACCGGGCGGTCCGCCGTGACGCGTCGCTCGACGGAGACATCCGGATACTTCTCCGCATACCCGGCGAGGTTCTCGGCGAGCAGCGCGCCGGCCGAATCCCGCGCGTTGTCCCAATGCCGGAGCGGGATCTCGTAGCCACTGGTATCGCTCCAGGCGTGCACGGCAATCAATCCGACTCTCCGACGCGCCGCCTCATCGAAGGCCAATTCGACGGCCGGGACGCTGTTGCCGCTGCCGTCGACTCCCACCAGCACCGGCCGGGTCGCCCCGGCCACATCCAGGGGCGCGTCCGCGTGGATCACCGCGACCGGGCATCGAGCGTGCTGGGTCACCGCAGTGCTCACCGAGCCGATCAGCCCACGCTGGAAAGCTCCGAGCCCTCGGCTCCCGACGACCAGCATCCGCGCCGAATCCGACCGCTCGACGAGCGCGGGCACGGCGAGCTTGTCGATCGCCTCGGTGGTGATCACCAGGCCGGGGTCCGGCGCCGCGGTCCGGGCGACATGCTCTGCCCCGGCCAGCAGCCGGCCGGCCTCGTCGTGCAACGCCCGCAGGTCGTACTCGGTGATGGTGGCTTCGGGACCGAAGCCGACCGGCAGTATCCACGAGTTGAGCAAGTGCAGATCGCACCCGTGGATACTCGCTTCGACGGCGGCCCAGGCCACCGCCCGATTCGAGCCGGGTGAACCATCCACCGCCGCGACCACCGGCGCGGCGGCGTGTTCTCCGGAGCCGGGAACCGAGTCGGTCATGGGCTGCCTTCCTGGGTGTCTCCGTGCGGGCTGTTCTCCGCCGAGCGAACGAACGAACGCCAGTGCCGGTCCCAATAGCGGTCCCGGCGGCGGGCGGCGAGACGCGCACCGCCGAACGCCAGACACCATGCGCTCAGCCAGCCCACGACGACTATCCCGAGACCCGCGCAGATACCGGCCACCGCTGTCGCACCGTTCGCGTAGACCACCGTGCCGACGGTCCCGGCGACCGGAACCACGACCAGCGCCATCACCGCGGCCATCATCAGCACGACGGACTCGATCCGGTCGACCGGGCGCAGCAGCGCGTTCGGATTACTCGGCCGCAGGGCCCAGAGACGCCGGAAAGCCATTTGATATCGCAACCACTGCGCCGCCACCTCTTCCGGCATCATCACCACCCTTTCCGGGTTGGTCCCTTCCTCGATGTTCCCGCCCGCGCGCACCACGGATCAGGGAAGAATGTCACCGAGTTCATGGGCCCAATGCCCCGATCGACCGGCGCGCCGGCACCGCCGGGCCGCGGGTGCTCGGCACGCGTGGACGGACGCCGTAGTGGCCTCGAGGTCATCCGGTCCGCAAGCGATGACCACCCTCTGCCCTACGATGCAGACCACTGGCGACCTCGGTGTGTTCGTTCGCCCTCGCCGTACCGGAGTGGGTGGTGAACCTCCGCACCCTGCGGATGCATGCCTCGGCCGGGTGACCGGGCGGGAAAGGCGAAAACACCCTCCCTACGACCATTTTCACGACAATGGTCACTGCTGTAGCGAAGGTGTGACGGAGCGAGATGATGCGGCGTCGGCGTCGAGGGTGACGTCGACGACGACCCACGCGATAGCCGCCGAGTCCAGGGCCGCCCTGTTCAGCGCCGCACGCGCCCAGTGGCCATCGATCGCCGTATCCGGTAGTTTCCCGACCTCGACGCGCTGCCCGTCCACGACACCGCGCACTCCTCGTCCGGGTTGCTCGGTCACATCCGACGGCAGCGAGAGCACCAGACCGCGAACCAAGGCTTCGGTGACGATCGCCTCGGCCAGCACGTGCGGCGACAGTTGATCGAGCGAGGCCGCCGGCCGAAGCGCGTCGGCCGGGTCGTCGCCGGGCACTGCGATCACCTCGGTGACCGCCGGTCGACCGGCGGTGAATGTGCCGGTCTTGTCCATGACCGAAGTCGTCGCGTGGCCGAGATTCTCCAAGGCCCCGCCGCTACGGATGATGGCCCCTGCCGGGTCCGGGGCGCGACCGGTCGCCAGCATGACAGCGATCAACGCACCGCCGGACCCCACGGGCCCACTCGCCTGGCACCGAACGCTGCGTCACCACCTTTCCCGGGCCGGCCGGCTCCGAACGCTTCGACTCCCGCCGTTCAGACATCGGTGTGCGAATCGAGCAGTTTCATACGCCGCACATACTCGTCGTCGGTGATCTAGCCCGGGCGTACCGCTCGGCGAGCATCTGTCGCGGACTCGCCCACCCCCGGGGCGGTGACGCGGACGACGACATATACCGCACCAGCAGCACTGATCCCGAGATAACCAGTGCCCAGAACAGGATCGTGCCGACGACCATCAGCCCGAGACCCCAACCGCTCATCCCCGTGCCATACCACATCAACACGGCCGTCCCCCACCGTCACCGAGCCATCGGCACACGACCGGGTTCCGCGTTCTCATGACAACCTCCTCCGCCGCGCCGGAGATCGCTGCTTCCCTGCCTCGCGGCCCGAACCGGAATCGCGGCAGAGGACGAGGACCCCGGCAGCGAGGACAAAGTCACCGGAATCCGCCCGGCCCGCAGGAGAGCCGTTCGGTTTCGCCCGCACCGGCGGCGCCGGAATACCGACCCACCGCCGACCTACACGAGCGCTTGGTCCGGGCGACGCGGTCACAGATCGAATATGCGCGGCCGGCAACATCACTCCGATGCGGCCGCGGGAACCCACCGACTCCGGCCGACCGTACTATCGGGGTTCATGGGCACGGCCGGTTTCGTGTCTCGACGAGCAACGCTGGCGCGAATTCGCTCGGCGGCGGTGCTGCTCGGTCCCGCCTTCGTGGCGGCGATCGCGTATGTGGATCCCGGTAATGTCGCTGCCAATATCAGTGCGGGCGCGCGGTTCGGGTACCTGCTCGTATGGGTCATCATCGTGGCCGACGCCGTGGCGGGTCTGGTGCAGTACCTGTCCGCGAAACTCGGGTTGGCCACCGGCCGGACACTGCCGGAGCTGGTGCGTGGCCATACGAGCCGCCCGGTGCGGCTGGCGTACTGGATTCAGGCGGAAACCGTCGCCATGGCGACCGATATCGCCGAAGTGGTGGGCGGCGCCACCGCATTACACATCTTGTTCGGCCTCCCACCCGTTGTGGGCGGTGCCGTCACCGGCATCGCGTCGATGATATTGCTGGCGATACAGAACCGGTTCGGGCAACAACCCTTCGAACGGGCCGCCATAGGCCTGCTCACCATTATCGCCCTGGGCTTTCTCGCCGGCGCGGTCCTGGCCCGCCCCTCGATTTCCGGTGCGATGGGTGGCGCCGTGCCCCGGTTCGACGGGACCGAGAGCTTGGTGCTCGCCGCCGCCATAATCGGCGCCACCGTGATGCCCCACGCGGTGTATCTGCATTCCGGGCTGGTCCGGGATCGGCACGGTCATCCGAGGACACGTCCGGAACTCTCCCGGCTGCTACGGGCGACCCGCAGCGACGTCGGAATGGCCATGCTGCTGGCCGGCACGGTCAATCTGGCAATGCTGCTGGTGGCCGCCGGTACCCTGCACGGCCGCATCGAAGCCACCTCGTTGGACGCGGCATTCGCCGGAATCGGCGACGTGCTGGGGCCGACGGCCGCAGCGCTGCTCGCGACCGGCCTCCTCGCCTCGGGCGTGGCATCGACCTCGGTCGGCGCCTACGCCGGCGCCATGATCATGCAAGGCCTTCTCCACCGGCACGTAGCACTGGTCGTGCGTCGGCTGATCACACTGATCCCCGCATTCGCGGTCCTGGCCGCCGGAGTCGACCCGACCCGGGCACTCATCATCTCCCAAGTGATCCTGTCCTTCGGCATACCGTTCGCGCTGATCCCGCTGGTTCGCTTCACCAGCGATCGAACCCTGATGGGTCACGACGCCAATCATTGGTTCACCACGGTGGCGGCCTGGTCGGTGGCCGTTCTCGTGACAGCGCTCAACGTGGTGTTGCTTTCGCTCGCGGCGACCCGGATCTGATCCCGGAGCCCGGGTCTGTGCGGCTCTCGCCATCAGCTGTGTCAAATCAATAGATTCGCATATCTACGTATCGGCACTTTTGTCCGGTGGACGCGATACCCACTCCCCCGGCCCGAGGAACACTTCCGGAGATCGATCGGCGTCCGGGTGCGTGAGGACAGACCCCGGCGTACGGTCGAACCTGTGAGCAGCGGCGCCGTATCGGCGACAGCGGTTAAGGGCTCGGGCCCGTGGGCACGGGTGTTCGCGGCGCTGTACGATCCCCTGCTCTGGCTGGGTGAGAGGTCGGGTATGGCCGATCGCCGGCGGGATCTGCTCGGCCACGCACGGGGGCGCACCGTCGAGCTCGGTAGCGGTACCGGCCTCAATCTGAGGTACTACCCCCACGCCCTCGACGAGCTGATCCTGACCGAACCGGAAGCCGCGATGCGTACCCGGCTGACGCGGCGGCTGGGCCGTCGGCGCGAAGGGGCGCGCGTCGCCGACGCCTCGGCGGAGCGGTTGCCGTTCGCGGATGGCACGGTGGACACTGTCGTCTCGACGCTCGTGTTGTGCACTGTGGCGGACCCGGACGCGGCGCTACGGGAGATCGAACGCGTATTGCATCCCCGCGGTCAGCTTTTGTTCATAGAGCACGTACGTTCCGAATCACCGCGACTCGCCCGTTGGCAGGACCGCCTCGCCGGCCCGTGGCGCCGGTTCGCCGAGGGCTGCCACTGCAATCGTGCGACACTCGAGCTGATCCGGGCACGCGGGCTGGACCTCGACCAGGTGCAGGAAACGTCGTGGCGACGCATGCCCCCGATCGTTCGGCCGCTGATCATGGGCGTGGCCACCAAAGCCGCATCCGGCCAGGACTGACGCGCCCACTCGTCTATCGCACGACCTGCTGTTCCTACTGATGAGCCTCATGACGCAACACAGCCGCGCGCGCTCGTCCCGGCCCGACTTCCGCGGCATCCGGTCGCGCACCGGACTCCCGGCAGGCTTGCTTCGCCCATTCGTAGGCATAGAGCGCCCGGCGTAGCCATTGCGAGGGGCTGTCCGCGACAGAACCATTCGGGTGCGGATCATCCATGATGAGCGCTTCCATCGCGGCAGCGAATCCGTCGGGATCCACCGCGATCTGTCGATCATCCATCGTCATCCCCTCTCCTCGATGGGCTCACGAGCCGACCGGCGACAGGTACGGAGGCGACGGTCGGCGCCTGCTACACCAGCTTCCGGGGTAGGCAGCGCCGAGGCATCGGTTGGTCGGCCCGGGGTATACCTGTTTCCGGCACCGCTCCGGGCTCTACCCACCGCGGGTTTGTCCGCCGCCGAAGCCACGACCGACCGAGCCACGCCCGTAGCCGGCGAGCTCGGATCGACACCGAGTCGAGGTCGAGATGGATGGTTCCACGGCCGGGCTGGTGAAAGCAATCGCGCCTTACGACGTCATCGATCTCGTCAGCCGTGAACGGGACCTCGAAGAGATCGTCCTCGGCTACTACGGACAGGACTGAAACGTTATGCTGCGCAATGTCTATCTGAAGTGCTTGCGCGATCAGCGACGTGGCCTGGCGGGTTGGCGCATCGGCATTGTCGCGCTGGTACTTCTGGAGAGCGCACTGTGGCCATCGACCTCGAACACAGCAGGTATGCGGGATTTCGTGAAGACTATCCCGAACCCTTGCGCGAGCTGTTCGACCTGGACGAACTCGGCACCGGCACCGGGTTTCTCAGCGTCGAGCTGTTCGGCATGTTGCTGCCGACCCTGTTCCTCGTTTTCGCGATCACCTTCCACCAGGCCATCGAAGGTGGGCCCCTGGGCGCCGGGCTTCCTGCCGCATACGGCTGGCTGCCGGCGGCGGGAGCCGTGGCACTGGTGACCGGGCTCCCGGTCTTCCATCGACGCGACAGCGCCGGAGTATGAGCATGCTCGTCGGTGCCACCTGCCGCCCTCCGCACCTCCGGGCGGGATATCTGTTCGAATGGCCCGATGATGTATCGCATTTCGAAAGGAACCAGAACATCGACCGGGTGGCGCGTCGCGGGTGCGGCCGGGGCGGCGGCAGCGACCCTGGCCACGGTGGCGATCCCGGCCGCGACCAGCGCCGCCGCGCCTGCCCCGTGTGCCGCGGAAGCGCTCGGCCTGAGCACCCGGGAGCGCCCGTCCGACTCGCCCGGCCAGGGCCGGATCGAAGTCGTGCTGACCAATACCTCCGCGCAGAGCTGCGCGGTGCAGGGATTCCCGGGCGTGGATCTGGCGGGCCCGGAAGATCCCACCTTCGGCCCGACCTACCAGCTGCCCCGCCAGGCCGCGGAGCCCGCCCCGCTGACGGTGGAACCGGGCGCCGCGGTGAGCAGCCTGCTCGCCTACCTGCCCGACGGCCCGGACGGCTGGATCCCGGTGACACTCATGGTGACCCCGCCGGATACCACCACCCGGCTGCAGGCGCCATGGCCGACGGGCATCAGTGTGCAACGCCAGGACGGCGCCACCCATCCGGGCACCTACATCGGCCCGTTGCAACCCGCCTGATCACCCGCTCGACCACCGCGCCGGAACCGTCGGCGCGGCGGTTCTCCTCGCCGAGAGCGGCATACTTCGATACCGAACTGCTACAGAGTAGAGCCTTTCGAGGCGGGCACCCGAGAGAACGTATCCACCGACCCACTCCGCATGTCCGGCTACATCTCGGCAATCACCGCGTAGGGTCGGGCCATGGCGACTGTCGCTCAGCACATGATCACTGCGTTGCAGGTCAGCGGCGTCAGCCGGGTCTACGGGTTGCCCGGTGACAGTCTGAACGGGTTCACCGACGCGATACGGCGATCCGACGGCATCACCTGGGAGCACGTGCGGCACGAGGAGGCCGCCGCGTTCGCGGCGACCGCGGAGGCGGCGCTGACGGGCCGGCTCGCCGTATGCGCCGGCAGTTGCGGGCCGGGCAACCTACATCTGATCAACGGCCTCTACGACGCCCAGCGCACACGTGTTCCGGTGCTGGCCGTCGCCGCGCACATCCCGATCGGTGAGATCGGATCCGGATACTTCCAGGAAACCCATCCCGAGGAGTTGTTCCGCGAATGCAGTGTGTACTGCGAGCTCATCAGCAGCCCCCGGTCGGCGCCGCGGGTCGTGGAGATGGCGATGCGGGCAGCGGTCGAGGAGAACGGTGTCGCCGTCGTCGTGATACCCGGTGAGGTCTTCCAGAGTCGCCTCTCCGGCGAACGGTGGAGCAGCCGGCCGGTATTGCCGTCCCGTTCGGTGCTACGTCCGGACGACTCCACCCTGCGCCGCGCCGCGGATATCCTGAATGCCGGGTCGCGGGTGACGATTCTCGGCGGCGCCGGCACCGCGGGCGCGCACGACCAGGTCATGACACTGGCCGGTACGCTGCACTCGCCGATCGTGCACGCGTTCCGCGGCAAGGAACACCTGGAGTACGACAACCCCTACGACGTGGGGATGACCGGATTGCTCGGGTACGCCTCGGGATACAAGGCGATCAAAGAAGCCGATGTGCTGCTGATGCTGGGCACCGACTTCCCTTACCCGCAGTTCTATCCCGAGGACGCCGCGGTCATCCAGGTCGACATCCGCGGCAGCCATCTCGGCCGCCGCACCCCGGTCGATCTGGGCATGGTCGGCAGCGTGCGGGACACGATCGACGCGCTGTTGCCGCTGCTGGAGCGGAAGACCGACCGAACGCATCTGGACAGGTCGCTGCGGCATTATCGGCGCACCCGGGAATCACTGGACGCGCTGGCGGTCAACGACCGCGACCGCACACCCATCCGGCCGGAATATGTCGCCGGGGTGGTGAATCGACTGGCCGCCGACGACGCGGTATTCACCTTCGACGTCGGCTCGCCGACGATCTGGGCGGCACGCTATCTGACCATGAACGGCCGGCGACGTTTGACCGGCTCGTTCACCCACGGCACGATGGCCTGCGCCCTACCGCACGCGATCGGTGCGCAAACGGCCCATCGGGGACGCCAGGTGATCGCCCTCGCCGGCGACGGTGGATTGACGATGCTGTTCGGCGAGCTGATCACCCTGCTGCAGAACGACCTACCGGTCAAGGTGATCGTGTTCAATAATTCGTCGCTGAACTTCGTGGAATTGGAGATGAAGGCGGCCGGGGTGGTGAACTTCGGCACCGACCTGTCGAACCCCGATTTCGGCACCGCCGCCCGGGCCATGGGGATCTGGGGGCGGCGTGTAGAAGCGCCCGGCGACCTGGAGCCGGCCGTCGCGGAGGCGCTCGCGCACGACGGGCCCGCACTCGTCGACGTCGTCGTGGCGCGGCAGGAACTGACGATTCCACCGGCCATCTCGGCAGAGCAGGCCAAGGGGTTCACCATCTACGCCATCCGCACCATCCTCGCCGGCCGCGCCGACGAACTACTCGACCTGGTCACCACCAATGTCGCCCGGCGCATTCTCGACTAGTCACATCGTGACGCCCCCGGGCTCCCGGCCGGCGACGAATCCGCCGCTCGACATCCCGGATGAGACGAAGGCCTACTTCGCGTCCCCGTAGCACTCCACCACCGCCGTGGTGAAGGGAAACCGCACCGGTGTCGGCCCGAAAGCCAGCCGGCCCGCGGTATCGGCCGCGGTGGCGATCATTTCGGTGACCCGCGGCGCCTCCTCCGCCGGACAGTGCACGATCACCTCGTCGTGCTGGAAGAACACCAGCTCGGCCCGGAGCTCGGCACGTGCTATCGCGTGCCGTAGACCCGCCAGGACCAGGAGGGCCCAATCGGCGCCGCTGCCCTGCACCACGAAGTTACGCGTGAAGCGGCCCCGGGCGCGCGCCGCCGAGGTGCTGCGGTACTCGCCGGTATCCTCCCGGGACAGTTCCCCCTGATCCGGTGCCACGACCGATATCGGCGGACACGTCCGCCCCAGCCAGGTGCGGACCAGACGGCCCTCCTCGCCGGCCCGGGCCGCGTCGTCGACATAGGCCACCGCGGCCGGATAGCGCCGGCGGAGACCGGCCAGATGGGTCAGGGCATCGCCCGAGGTCTGGCCGTAGATGGCGCCCAGCAGGGCGAGTTTGGCTTGCGCACGGTCGCCACCGAAGCCCCGGGCCGCCAGATCCGCGTACAGATCCGCATCCCGGCCGGCCACTTCCATCAACCCCGGATCGCGGGAGACGGCGGCGAGTACGCGCGGCTCCATCTGGTCGGCGTCGGCCACCACCAGGGCCCAACCCGGGTCGGCACGGATCGCCCGGCGGATCACCTTCGGGATCTGCAACGCGCCACCACCATTGGTGGTCCAGCGGCCGGTCACCGTGCCACCGGGCAGATATTCGGGACGGAATCGGCCGCCGTGTACCCACTGTTCCAGCCAGGACCAGCCGTGCGCGGTATACAGGCGGTACAGCGATTTATAGGCCAGCAGTGGCGCCACCGCGGGGTGGTCGATGCGCTGGAGTTCCCATTTCCGGGTGGAGGCCAACAGGATTCCGGCCCGGGAGAATGCCCTGATGATGTCGTTGGGCAGATCCGGGCGGACCCGCACCCCGAAGGCCCGCGACACCTCCTCGGCCAACTCCGCCAGCCGGCGTGGTTCCGCCCCACCCGGAAAGCGCTCCCCCAGCATCGTGTCCAGCAACTCGCGGTGCACATCCGCGCGCCACGGGATCCCCGATCGCGACATCTCGGCGGCGACCAGCATCCCGGCCGATTCGGCGGCGAGCAGCAGCCGCATGCGTTCCGGATACTCGGTGGCCGCGGTCCGGGCGAGCTGACTCGCGTAGACCTCCAACAGTGCGGTGAATTCGTCGGTGCCCGACGGCAGCGGGACCGAACCCGACTCGAACAACGACGGCTGGCTCTCGGCGGCGCGGGCCGGGCCGTCGGGCGGAACGGGCAGGTTGTGCAGCCGAGCCCAGGCGGCCGCCAGCGAACGGGGCTGACCCGCCTGCCCCTCCGCGTACCCGATCAGCAGCGCCTCCGCGGCCTCCACGTCATAGCAGCGCTCGACCCGCACACCCGCCACCAGCAAGGATCGGTAGATCTCGGCGGTGGACCGCCACACCCACCGCTCGACGTCGGGACGTGACCGCACCGCCTCGGCGAGCGAGGGCTCGTGGACCACCGCGCCAACGGGCCGGCCGGACGGGTCGAGTGGACACAGATACGCGCCCCCGTCGCCCGACTCCGCCACCGCCCACCGCACGTCCCCGAGTCTGGCACCAGGGTCCGACATCCACGGCGACGGTCCCCCCGTCGCATGATGGTCCACCAGCGAGCCGACAGAAGCCGGTCAGCACAGGCTTCGGCACCAGGTCTCGGGCAAGCCCGACCAACACCGGAGCGCCGTCGGAATCGAGATGACCCGAGATCGCCGCGAGCAATCGCTCGGGCGACAGCAATGCCGCGGAGCCCGCACCCGGGACTCCGGTCACGGCTCCGCGGACACCTGGATCCCCACGACCACCCGCGGATTCTCCCGCGAGGTGCCTGCGACTCCGCAGCACAGGCACCACCCCGGCGCGATCCCGATCCCGGGAACGGGCCCGGCGGCCCGGACCCTCGGTGTTCATGTGGCACTACCCGATCGGTTGCTGCGGCCGACACCGACGATCTCGTCTTGCCGGATCTGCTGCAGTCGGTAGGTCACCAACTCGTCGGCCCGAGCGGCCTCGGCAACATTGCCGGCCTCGTCGCGCACATAGGCCGTGCCCGGCGACAGGGCGAGGAGCAGACCGGTCGTCCACGCCACCCATCCCGTGGCCTCGGCCGCGAACCCGCGCGAAGATGACGGTCAGCGCACCCAGCCCGAACGTGAGACCGGTGGCGGCCGCAGTCGTGTCGGCCCAGATCGCGGACCTCGATGTCCAGACCTTCTTGGACATGATCGTGGGCGCCTATCTCGCGGAGATCGCTCGCAACGGCAGCGTCCGGGACGACTGGAGTGAGCGGGTGCTGCCCGTGATCACCGCCGGGGCTGTTCCGCTGGACTGAATTCCTGTGGCCTCCGCCACAGACGGGTTCCTAACCTCGACAGTGGAGCGGGGGCGCATCCCGTCGACGAACACCGAGATCACGGTTCGGGCGAGTTCGGCCGAGGAGTGCCGCGGATCCGGCCGGAACCAGCGAGAAGCGTGCCAGACCGCGTCGTAGAGGAGTTCCCGGAATGCCTCGGGATCGATATCGCCGCGGAGCTCGCCGGCCGCGACTCCCTCTCTGATGGCCTCACGCCAGGCGACTTGCATGATGTCGGCGGTCGCCGCCATATCGGCCTCGACCACACGGTCCCGCATGTACTCGCTTTCGCGGCGCCAGATCGATGTGGCGCCGTGGTACTGCTCACCGGTCGCCAGCGCGACTTCGGTGAGCGCCTCGAGACGTTCGATCGGCGGCAGTTCCCGCGCCAGCACGGCCTTGCAACGCGCCGCCAGGTCCTCGATGTACTCGCGGATGAGTTCGGTGACGATCGCTTCCTTGGACGGGAAGTAGTGGTAGAGCGCGCCCGAATGCACCCCTACCGCATCGCCTATCTCACGGATGGTCGTCGCGGAAATCCCCTTGCGGGCGAATATCTCGGCCGAGCGGTCGAGAATCAGCTTCCTGCGTTCCTGCGGGTCCACGGTCATCCCCTGTCGGCTTCGGGCGCGACTTGCCTGTTCGGCCGATTGTGCCACATCCATTGATCAAACGGTCAACGGAACCCTCGCGCTCTCACTCCAGGAGTATGCATGGCCACCCTTCCCAACGATCGCCTGATACCGGTAGCCGCCTTGGCCGGTAATTCCCCGGCGGAACCGGTGGGGACGAATTGTCGGCCCGCGCGGCGCGCGGGATGCGATCCGACAAACATGGCAGGCACGAGGTGGCGGCACACCCGGGTTTCCGTTGAGCGGAAGGCTCGAGGTTCGCCGCCGACGATGTCGGTAGAACAGGGAGACCGGGCCGCCCGCGCGGGTGGCCGGCGGCTTCGGAGAGGATCGATATGACCGACACCGCAGACCTGGTGGCCACCCTGCTCGACCGGGTACGGGCCCTCGAGGACAGAGCCGCTGTCCATGAGGTACTCACGGCCTACGGACCCGCCGTGGACGCCGGTGACGCCGACGCCGTGGGCCGGTTGTGGACCGAGGACGCCGTGTACGACATCGATATCCGGGTGATGGAAGGACGCGACGCGATCATCGAGATGGTGCGTACCGCGCCGCATCAGGACTACATCCACGAAGGCTGCGGGCATCTGCTCGATCCCGTCCACATCCGGATCGACGGCGACACCGCGGTGGCGACCTGTCATTCGCTGCTGCTGCGCCGCGACGCCGATGCGGATTCGTTCCGGGTGTGGCGGGTCACCGCCAACCGCTTCGAACTCGTCCGCACCGACGGAAGGTGGCTTATCCGGCGCCGCACCGCGCGACTACTGGACGGCGGGGCGGCGGCGCGGGACCTGCTCGGCCGCGCGGGCCGTTGAGCCGGCCGCCGGGGCGGACTGTTCCGCCGGCGCCGGCGCCGGTGGTTCGCCGCCCGGGGCGCGGCCCCGCGGCCGATGGGTCAGTACAGGTTGCCTTCGTGGACTGCGCGATCGAACGGCGTCAGCGGCGCTCCGGTGCGCAGAGTTGTCGCCAGCGCCGGATCGGCGAGATGCATGCGCCCGATCGCGATCAGGTCGAACTCACCGGTCTCGATGCGGCGTTCCGCCTCACCGATATTGTCGACCACGCCTGCTGCGCCGTCGATTCGGCTGTCGCGCAGCGTCTTTCCGAGGCCGACACTGCCCACCGCCATCACGTGCGCGCCCGTGAGTTTCTTGGCCCATCCGGCCAGCGACAGGTCGCTGCCCTCGAACGCCGGTAGATCGAAGCGCCGGATGCTTGCGTCGAAGACATCCACACCCGCATCGGCGAGCGACCCGAGGATCACCTGTAGTTCGTCGGGTGTCTCGGCGATACGGGCGGCGTAGTCCTGCTGTTTGTGCTGGGAGAAGCGGAAGAAGATGGGCAACTCGTCGCCGACGGCACCGCGGACGGCCTCGACCACCCGGGCGGGAAACCGGCTGCGCGCCGAGGGGCCACCACCCCACCGGTCGTTGCGGATGTTGGTGTCCGGCCAGAGGAACGAATCCAGCAGGTAGCCGTGACCACCGTGCAGTGCGATGCCGTCGAAGCCGAGTTCGGCCGCACTCACCGCGGCGCGCGCGAAGGCGGCGACGACCTCGGCGATATCGTCGTCGGTCATCGGCTGTGTGGGCCGGGCGGCACGCGCGACATAGTCGTCGGGATAGGACGTGGTGCCCGCGGTGCCCCAGCGCCCGGACGGCCGCATCGGCGTGATTGCCGGATCGACCGCGCTCATCGCGCCCCAGAGCGGTCCGACGTGCCAGAGCTGCGGAACGATCCGGCCGCCCGCCGCGTGCACCTCGTCGACCACCCTCCGCCACCCGGCCAGCGCGTCCGCGCCGTACATGCGGGGCACCCGCGGGTTGTCGACCGCCGCGGGGTGGTCGATGGCGACGCCCTCGGTGATGATCAGGCCGGTTCCGCCGTCGGCCCGGCGCCGGTAATACCGGGCTACATCAGGGCCCGGAACACCCGCAGGTGAAGCCGACCGGGTCATCGCTGACATGACGATCCGGTTCGGCAGTTCCAGGGAACGGATGGTCAGCGGCCGGAACAGGGCGGCGTGGTGATCGGCCATCATGGGTCACAGGGCTTTCAGGAAACGGAAGAAGTCCGGTGGGGCATCGACCCGCAGGCGGGTGAGTTTGCGATAGCCGATCAGCCACCGCCCTGCCACCTTGCGGTATTCCTCGTGGTAGTGGCCGTACCCGTGCAGGTGCAGTTCCTCGTCGCCATCAGACCACCAGAGCAGATCCTCCATCGCCCAGACACCGCGGGCGGTGGTGGCCGAGGTGAACTCGATCTCGGGGGTGTGCCCGTGATGCACCGTGGTCACCGGCACCGGGCCGTCGAGCAGGGCGCGGATCGTATCGGCCAGGACGTGGTTGCCGACCACGCGGTTCGCGGCGCCGCCGCTGCGGGGTTGTCTGTCGTCGGGAAGCCCGCCCCAGGTCTCGCTGATCACGTCCTCGGTATGCAGTCCGGCGTACCTGTGCCACTGCTTGGTATCCATATACCGAAGCCGGGCCGCGAAGACGCGCTTGATCTCTTCTGTCGCCAGCGCGGCTTCGGCAGCGGAGACGCCGGGGGGAAGATGAGTCGACGTAGGTTCCGGCATGGTTGTGCACACCTTTCCAGGCGCTGAGCAGATCTGCGCGCGGGTCGATTCCGAACTTGCCCCGGAAGAAGATCATCGGCGCTTTCCGGGCGACGGTTTCCAGCTCCAGCACCCGGCCGATCACCACATCCTGGTCTCCGGCCCGGTGCACTTCGGCCACCTCGGCGTGCACCCGCATGAACACACCGGGCAGCGATGGAGTCGACCACTTCGACGCCTCGCAGTCGAGTCCGTCGAACTTGCGCCCGTCACGCGAACCGAACCGCGCGCACAGGCCGGCCTGGTCCTCGTTGAGCACATTGACGGTGAACAGTCCGGACACGCGGATCCGCGGCCAGGAGCGACCCCGGTGGTCGGCGCAGAAGAGGATGAGCGGCGGGTCGAACGAGACCGACGCGAACGACTGGCAGGCGAACCCGACCGGGCCCTGTTCGTCCCGCCCCGTCACCACGGTCACCCCGCTGGCGAAGTGGCTCAATGCGCTGCGCATCGCGGCCGGCGACACCGATTCCATGGTCATCCGACTACCTCCGGTTCCGTTGTACGGTCGAGGGCTCCGACTGCGTCGACGCTGTGAGCGTATGGCCGGCCGGTGGCGGTTCCCACCCTCCTCTCGCTCAGTGGAAGCCTCCACCGGACGACGCGTCCGCTCTCTCGCTCAACGGAAACGGCACTGTGCGGCGCGCCGCCGCCTGGCACCCTCTCCCTCATGACCACCGACCCGAGCGATGAGCGCGCCGCGGCACACTCCGGTGATCTCGATTCTGAAATCGGCGCTGACACAGGGGTCGGGCCGGGTGACACTCGTCTACGCCAACCGGGATGAGAGAGCGGTGATCTTCGCGCGCGAACTGCGTGAACTGGCCGTCCGGCACAGCGACCGGCTCTCGGTCACGCACTGGCTCGAGAAAATTTAGGGACTGCCGACCGCCGCGCACCTGGCTCGGGTACCGCGGGCCCGCGCCCGACGCCTCGTTCGCACTCACCCGGCCATGCTGCTCGGTGTGCTGCTGACGGGCCGGGACGTCGGTGAGGCGGTCCGGGCCGGGGTATCGGTGTCACGGGGAATCCCGGGATACTGGCACAGCCGAAGGAATTGCTCGAGGCACCCGACCGGAACTTCGCCATCGTCACACCCTGACCCGGTCGTGGCCGGAAACGCGCACGTCCGATGATCGGTGCGCACCCGGCAAGCCTGGGCACCCGGTGCCGGCACCGCAACAACACCCCGGTGCCCGCGAACGAGTCGACGGTTCGGTACCCGGGCCGATTGCCGAGCGACGGTTATCCGGCGGCGCGGGTGGTACACGGCCGGGGTGAACGAGATCGCGCCGGTCGGCTCACCGCACGTGCTGCGGGAGTACGCGCTGCTCGCCGATGGGCAGCGCGGCGCGCTCGTGGGGCCACGGGGCGATATTTCCTGGATGTGTGCCCCCGATTGGGACAGTGACGCGGTCTTCGCCTCGCTGCTGGGCGGGCACGGAATGTACGCGGTGGCCCCCGCCGGGCCGTTCGTCTGGGGCGGTTACTACGAACCGGGTTCGTTGATCTGGCGTTCGCGCTGGGTCTCCGGGTCATCGGTGATCGAGAGCCGGGAAGCGCTGGCCTTCCCCGGGTGGTCGCGGCAGACCGTGCTGCTGCGGCGGATCGTCGCTGTGCACGGCGACGCCGAAGTCGAGGTGGTACTCGCGCCGGCCGCCGGGTTCGGTGCGCACCCCCCGCGCGATCCCACGCGCGACCACGACGGTGTCTGGACCGCTCGCCTCGGGCCACTACGACTGCGGTGGTCCGGCGCCGGCTGGGCAGCACCGGACGACGGACCCGGCGGTCCCTTCTGGGCCGGCCGGATCACCGTCCCCGCCGGCGGCCACCACGATCTGGTCCTGGAATTGTCCGCGGGCCGACTGCCCCCACAGCCGCCGGATCCGGATTTCCTCTGGGACGAGACCGAGGACGGATGGCGGCGGCATATGCCGGATCCGCCGCCCACGGTGGCCGACCGCGACGCCGGCCACGCCTACGCGGTGCTGCGCGGTATGACCGCCGACAGCGGCGGGATGGTCGCCGCCGCCACGACAAGCCTGCCCGAACGCGCCGACCAGGGCGAGAACTACGACTACCGGTATGTGTGGATCCGGGACCAGTGCCTTGCCGGACAAGCTGTCGCCGCCGCGGGAGGCAACCGATTACTCGACGATATGGTCGATTTCGTCACCGAACGCCTGCGCGCCGACGGCGCCCGGCTGGCACCCGCCTACACCGTGGGCGGGCACCCGGTGCCGAAACCGCATCCGCTGGACATGCCGGGTTACCCCGGCGCCGAGCCGCTGACCGGCAACCGGGTGTGCGACCAGTTCCAGTTGGACACCTTCGGGGAGATCCTGCTGCTCCTGGCCGCGGCGGGCCGCCGTGACCGGCTGACCGTAGAGCATCGGCGCGCCGTGCAGGTCGCGGTATCGGTGATCGCCGACCAGTACGAGCGGCCCGATGCCGGGATCTGGGAACTCGACAATCGGCACTGGACCCATTCCCGGCTGACCTGTGCGGCCGGGTTGCGGGCGGTGGCGGCCTGTTCCGCGACCGGAGCGGACGCGCCGGTGTGCAGTGCGCTCGCAGATGCTCTGATCGCCTCCGCGTCACGCGACGCATTGCATCCGAGCGGGCGCTGGCAGCGCGCTCCGGATCTCCCGGGTGTGGACGCCGCACTGCTGCTCCCGATGATCCGCGGCGCGCTGCCCGTCGACGATCCGCGCTACCCGGCCACCTTCGACGCCGTGGCGGCGCAGTTGTGCGACGACTTCTACGTGTACCGCTTCCGCCACGACGAACGGGCGCTGGAGGTCACCGAGGGCGCGTTCCTCTTCTGTGGTTTCACGATGGCGATGGCCGCGGCCCAGCTCGGGCGTCCGGTGATGGCGATGCGGTACTTCGAACGCAACCGCGCCGCCTGCGGTACACCCGGGCTCTTCGCCGAGGAGTTCGATATCCGCCAGCGCCAGTTGCGCGGCAACCTACCGCAGGCATTCGTCCACGCGATGCTGCTGGAATCGGCGATTCGGCTGGCACCGCTCGAGAAATGACGCGAACCGACCGTGACCAGCGGTCGCGACGCGGGCGGAAAGGAGATGGTATGTCCAGTTCGCAGCATGTGGTGATCACAGGTGCCAGTGGCGGGATCGGCCGGGCGACCGTACGCCGGTTCGCCGCCGACGGCGCCTCTATCACCTTGCTCGCGCGCGGAGTCACCGGGTTGACCGCCGCGGCGGAAGAGGTCCGCGCGGTCGGCGGGCGGGCCTTGCCGGTCGGCACCGATGTCGCCGACTTCGCGGCGGTGGAGGCGGCCGCGGACCGGGGCGAAGCCGAATTCGGGCCGATCGACGTGTGGGTGAACTCGGCGTTCGCCACGGTGTTCGCGCCCATTTCACAGATCGCGCCGGACGAATTCCGGCGGGTCACCGAGGTCACCTACCTGGGGTCGGTGCACGGGGTGATGGTGGCGCTGGCCCGGATGCGCCGCCGCGACCGGGGCGCGATCGTCCAGGTGGGCTCGGCACTGGGTAAGCGTTCGATTCCATTGCAGTCGGCGTACTGCGGGGCCAAACACGGCATCGATGGATTCGTCGAGGCGGTCCGGGTCGAACTGCTGCACGAACACAGCGGTATCCACGTCACGATCGTGCAAGCGCCGGCGGTGAACACCCCGCAGTTCTCCTGGGTGCGTTCACGGCTGCCGAACCGTCCGCAGCCGGTGCCACCGATCTATCAGCCCGAAGTCGTCGCGGACGCGATAGCGTTCGCCGCGGCCCACCCGCGGCGTAAACAGTACTGGGTGGGGGCCAGTACGGTCGGCACCGTGCTCGGTCAGCGCTTGGCGCCCGCGCTGCTCGACCGGTACCTGGCACGTACGGGCTACTCGGCACAGCAGACCGAGGCCCGCGACACCGCGCGGGCCGACAACCTGTGGGAACCTCTCGACAACGCCGCGGGGGCCGATTTCGGTGCGCACGGCCGTTTCGATACCCGGGCCCACTGGCGGTCTCCGCAGACATGGCTGGCAGAAGGCGCCGAATCGCTCGCCGCCCGGCTACGCCGGCGCTGACACCCGGAACGAAGCGGCGCTCGCGGCCACGGTCATCCCGTGGCCGGGTCGGTCACCGGGCGCCGGGAGCAGGCCGCCACCCACTTCAGGGGCGCCGTCTACCAGGAGCGGTTCCAGCCGGGCATGGTCGATGAACCACTCCAGGTGGCGCAGGTGGGGTACGGCCACGGTGACCGGTGCGTGCAGGGCGGGCGCGCAGTGCGCCGAAACGGGCGTGCCGTGTGCGGTGGCGAGCGCGGCGCATTCGAGGAAGCCGCTGTATCCGCCACAGCGGGTCAGATCCAATTGGAGGCAGTCGACGACATCGACGAGTCGCGCGGCGTCGTAGGCGTTGTAGATGTATTCGCCGGCCGCCACATCCGCGCGCACCGACGCGCGGACCAGAGCCAGCCCGGACGGATCGTCGCTGGTGACCGGTTCCTCGAACCAGATGACGCCGAGCCGGTCCAGTTCGCCGCCGATACGACGTGCCGAGCCGGTCGAGTAGCCGCCGTTGGCGTCGACCATGAGCCGGGCACGTCCGTCGAGCAAGTCGCCGGCCTGCTCGATGCGGTGCAGATCGCGGTCGAGGGCGGTCCCCCGGTCCTGTCCGATCTTGATCTTGACCTTATGGCAGCCGGCCGCCAGCCAGCCGGTGATCTGCTCGGCCAGCGCGGTATCGGAGAGATCGGTGAAGCCACCGGACCCGTAGACGGGGGTCGCGGCCCGGACGGCACCGAACAGCGCCGGCAGCGGCACGCCCAGCACCCGTGCCTTCAGATCCCACAGCGCGATATCGACCGCGCTCAACGCGTGCGCGACCACCGCCGCGGTGCCGGTATTGCGGCAGGCGCGCCGCAGGTCGGTGCGGATACCGGGTATGTCGAACGGGTGGCGGCCGCCCAGTACAGGGGCCAGCTCGTGGGTGACGACCGCGGCCGCGGCCGGACTGGTGTAGGTCCAGCCCAGACCACGAACCCCGCCCGCACCGAGTTCGACGGTGACCGCGGTGGTGGCGTCCCAGGTCAATGTGCCGTCGGATTCGGGGCCGGGCGTCGGGAAACGGTAGACCCCGACCTCCACGGACTCGTCGATGCGGAGGTCGCGGGTCATTGGGGACGGGGGTCGGCGAGGGCCGCGGCCAGCAGTTCGGCCAGGTGGCGGGGCCGGGCATCCGGGGCGAGCTGGCGGATCTGGGTGCGGCAGCTGAAACCGTCCGCCAGCACCTCGGTACCCGGGGCCCGGCCACCGAGTGCCGGCAGCAGCGCGTCTTCCGCGCAGGCGACCGAGATATCGTAATGGCCCCGCTCGAAGCCGAAATTACCCGCCAGACCGCAGCATCCGGCATCGAGTACCTCCACCTGGGCACCGGTGTCCCGGAGCAGTTCGCGGTCCCGGTCGTAGCCCAGGACGGCATGCTGATGGCAATGCGGTTGCACCATGGTCGCGGCGCCCACGGCGGGCGGTACCCACTCCGGCGCGTGCCGGGTCAGTATTTCGGCGAGGGTGTGGGTCTGGGCGGCGAGGCGATGTGCGTCCTCGTCACCGTCGAGCAGTTCGGGCAGGTCCGCGCGGAAGACCGCGGCGCAGCTCGGTTCCAGCACGACGACGGGCGTACCCGCGCGCAGCTGCGGCTCCAGGATGCGCAGAGTGCGGGTCAGCACACGTGCGGCGGTGGCCAGCTGGCCGGTGGAGATCCAGGTGAGTCCGCAGCACACCGTCCGCGGCGGCACTTCGACCCGGAAACCCGCCGCGTCCAGGACCTGTACCGCCGCCCGGGCGATATCCGGTTCGAAGTTGTTGGTGAAGGTATCCGGCCACAACAGCACGGTGGGCCGGGTATCGGCGGCCATGGCCGAGCCGGCGAAGGTTTCGGTGAACCGGGGGGAGGCGAAGCGGGGCAGTTCCCGGCGGGGGTCGAGTCCGCCGGCCCGGGCGACGAGCCGCCGCAGCCCGCGGGTGTGGGTGAGCGCGTTGGCCACCGGCGCGGCGCCGGTGGCCAACCGGGCCCACAGCGGGATCCAGCCCATCGAGTAATGGGCCATCGGCCGCGGCCGCCACCGGTAGTGGTGGGCGAGGAACTCGGCTTTGTAGGTCGCCATATCGACATCCACGGGGCAATCGCTGCGGCATCCTTTGCATGCCAGGCACAGGTCCAGGGCGTCGCGGACTTCGGTGGAACGCCAGCCGGCAGTGATCACCTCACCGTTGAGCATTTCGAACAGTACACGGGCGCGGCCGCGGGTCGAGTGCTCCTCTTCGCGGG
The DNA here is from genome assembly GCA_040674215.1 of Nocardia sp. NPDC050193. Taxonomy (GTDB): domain Bacteria; phylum Actinomycetota; class Actinomycetes; order Mycobacteriales; family Mycobacteriaceae; genus Nocardia. The sequence goes on from JBFARE010000048.1 coordinate 26,298, forward strand.
TCGCCCGGTAGCTGGGGCACATCACGCCACCACTGTCGCCGCGGCATTTCCCGACCCCGACGCAGCGGGCCGCGGCCACGCTGAACCGATGGTCGTCGTCCGGGAAGGCGAAATGGGTGGCCGGCTCCCACGGCCGGTACGCGCTGCCCTGCCGCAGATCCTGATCGAGGCGGTGTGGATCGACCACTTTGCCCGGGTTCATCCGGTTCCGGGGATCGAACACCGATTTCACCTCCCGGAATGCCTCGACCAGCCGCTCTCCGAACATGATCGGCAGCAGCTCGCCGCGGGATTGACCGTCGCCGTGCTCACCGGACAGCGAGCCCCCGTAGGAGACGACCAGCCGGGCGCTGTCCTCAGCGAACGCGCGATAGTTCGCGACTCCCGCGGCGGTACGCAGATCGAACGGAATACGGGTGTGCACGCAGCCGTGCCCGAAATGCCCGTACAGCGAGGACGATTCGTAGCCGAACCGGGTCAGCAGCCGATCGAAATCACGCAGGTACTCGCCGAGCCGCTCCGGCGGCACCGCGGCATCCTCCCACCCTTCGTGGGTTTCGGCGCCGCGCGGCGGATAGGCGGTCGCGCCGAGTCCGGCTTCGCGGGCCGCCCACAGTTCGGCTTCACGTCGCGGATCATCCAGCATGGTCGAACTGGCACCGGCGCGGCGGCCGAGCTCCTCGGCCATCGCGCAGGCCCGGCGATCGGCTTCGGCTCGGTCGTCGGCGTCGAACTGCACCATCAGGTACGCGGTCCCGTCCGGCAGTTGCCCTAGCGCGGGTTCGGCGAGATGCCGGGTGTGCTCGAGCTGGATCAAACGGTGGTCCAAACCTTCGAGCGCGGCCGGCCGGTGCGCCAGGATCATCGGCACCGCGTCCGCGGCGCGGTAGATATCCTCGAATCCGAGCACCGTCAGCGCGGTCGCCGGCGGGCGCGGCACCAGCGCGATCTCCGCACGCAGCACGCTCACCAGCGTGCTCTCGCTGCCGACCAATAGTTTGGCGAGGTCGAAGCCGTATTCCGGAAGAAGCGAATCCAGGTTGTACCCCGAGACCCGGCGCGGGATCCGGGGATACTTCGCGCGGATATCGGCGGCGTAGTCCGCGGCGATCGTGTGCAGCCGCGCCACCAGCTCACCGGCGCGCGGATCATCGGTATCCACGGTCGCGCCCGGGCCGACCCAGGCGCGGAAACCGTCATAGGTGAGGATTTCCAGGCGCCGCACGGCATCGACGGTTTTGCCGTAGGCCTGCGCGGTGGAGCCGCAGGAGTTGTTGCCGATCATGCCGCCGAGGGTGCAGCTGACATGGGTCGAGGGTTTCGGACCGACCATCAACCCGGTATCGGCGAGCGCGGTATTGAGCCGGTCCAGCGCGATACCCGGTTCGATCACGACCGTGCCGGCGTCCCGGTCCACCGACACCACCCTGGTGCAGTACTTGCTCCAGTCGATGACCACGGCGGTATTGCAGCTCTGGCCGGCCAGGCTGGTACCACCACCGCGCGAAACCACCGGCACATCGTGGGCACTGCACACACCGATCGCGATGGCGGCGTCCTCCGGGGTACGCGGCACCACTACGCCGATCGGGACCGCACGATAGTTGGAGGCGTCGGTGGAGTAGGCCGCGCGGCTGCCGGAATCGAACCGCACCTCCCCCGCGATACGCTCGGTGAGCTCGGTACGCAATGCGTCCAATGGCCACTTGGCGCCGGCGCGCGGCTGTCGATCAGTGGTTTCCGAACCTGTCATATCGAGTGACCTCCTCCCTGCGCGAGCCGACTCGGAAGTACAGCGACAGCTCACGCGTACCCACCACGGCACCGGCTATTCGGACCACGCCGGAAGACGCTCCAACGGCGGCCGGGAGAACCGTCACCGTCCGGTGGCCGGCCGGCGATCGACGTCGTTGTCGCCGGGAGACCAGGCAGGTGTCAGCCGGGCCTCCGGCGGTGGGCTGTCCGCCGGCCGCCAATCCGCGCACAGCCGCTCGAATTGTTGCCTCAGCCGGGGCAGCACCGGCCCGGTCGGCGTGGTGCGGATGAGGTCGTTGGTGAGAGCGACCAGTTCGCGTTCGAGCGGCGCCGGCAGCGCGCCCAGCATATCGCGGTAATGCTGGGCGCGGTCTCGCTCGTCGGGCTCGGTGTCGCGGCCGCGGCCGCCGAGCACTCGGGCGCGGATATGGGCGACGGTCAACTGGGTGGGATGCGTGGCTTGCTCGATGGGTCCGGTCATGGTGGTTCCTCGCCGGCGCGTCAGATTCCGGGCGTGTTGCCGTAGTAGAGCTGGTCTTCACGGTAGCCGCCCTGGCCCATACCGATATCGGCGATATCGTCGACGAATTCGACGGCCTCGATCCATTTGACCATCTTGTAGCCGAGCTGGTTCTCCAGCCGCAGCCGTAGTGGCGCGCCGTGCTCGATCGGCAGGGGCGCGCCATTCATCTCCATCGCCAGCAACGCTTGCGGCGCCCGGGCGATGGACAGCGGGACGGCTTCGTAGAAGAACCCGTAGCGGCCACGTCCTTCGGTCAGGGCCTTGTCGTCCATGGCGTAGAACACCATATGGGTCACCGACGCGGCGGGCCGGACACGGTCGATGAGCGCGGTCACCGGCACCCCGCCCCATTCGGCGATACCGTTCCAGCCCTGGATGCAGTTGTGGTTGGTGATCTGGTGGGTGAAGCCCAGCGCTGCCAGTTCCGGTAGCGACAGGGTCATCGGATGGGCGACCAGCCCACCGACCGGCAGGCGGTAATCGCGGAATCCGCCGGCGGCGAGCTTGCGGTAGTTCTCATCGATGGGTGGGTAGCCGTTGACCCGGTGGTATTCGGAGATATCGCTGCGGCGGTAGTGCTGCCGGGGGCGCCCCAATCGCGACAGCAGGTATTCGAATCGGTGCACCACGACTCCCAGCGCTCGCTGGGCCTGCCGCGGCCGCGCGCGCGAGAAGACCGTGGCCAGGATGTGCACGACTACGACCGTGACGAGCACCAGGCTACCGACCACGGTCGCCGTGACCGGAGCGGCCTCGGCCGAACCGAGAAAGATCTTGCCGAACTCGCTGGGCACGCCGTGCACGACGACCATGAACACGTGCACCAGGATGAATACACAAAACGCGCACAACCCGAGGAAATGGATGCTACGGGCGCCCTGCTTGCCGCCGAACAGTCGCCCGTATCGGGGGAAACGCGCCAGCACTGCCGGTGACATCGCTGCCCCCGAGGCGATCTGCACGGGTGCGAGCACGAACACCACCGCGAAGTAGGTCAGTTTCTGGGCCGCGTCGAAGGGCTCTCCGGGCAGCTGCGCGGGGAGCTGGAAGTGCAGGTAGGTGCCGACATCGCGGATCGCGTCCGGCACGATGCTCCACTGTGTGGGTACCAGGTTGTGCCAGTAACCGGTGGCGAACACCATCGCGATGTACACCGCTCCGGTGACGATCCAGAACTGCACCGTCAGAAAATGCCAGTGTCGCCCCAGACCGAGATTGCCCCGGCCGGGCAGCGCGATCAGCGGATGCCAGTACCGCTCCTCGTCCAGGGAAACCCAGGGGCGCCGCTCGGCGGCTCCGTAGTTGTGCCCCGACAGCCGTAACCACTCACGTCCCGGTGGGCAACCGTCACTCCAGTACAGCTTCGGCATCGAGGAGAGTACTTCGATACCGGAGCGGATCAACAGCGTCACGAACAGGATGTTCAGCGCGTGCGTGACCACCACGAAGAGCGGGAACTCCGTCACCGAATCCATTCTGGGCTCCTCGTCACTGCCGATAGGACGACACCGGGAAACCGGATTTTGCCACCGAGCCCGCCTTTCGGGTGCACGATACCGTGAACCGCCTCGCCGTAGCCGTATTCCATTATCGCGCACGGTGGCCGGGATTCCATTGTCCTCCAGATTCGTACCCCACGCTTCGGACGAGGGCGTTCATTCGCCGCCCGACCCGGCGGAACCGGTGAAGAAACCATAATGCGCCGGGCGGAGCACCACGCCGGGCGACATCCGAGGTTTATTCCGGCCACCGCTCCGGAGCCCCGTTACGAAAACTCCTGCTCCATTTCGCGGTTAGCGGGTTTCGACGGGAAGAAGTGTTCACAAGGTGCAATGAATTCCCACGATGTCGTTTATCGTCGCGTGACATCGGCCCGCATTCTGCGGGGAGCTCGACATGGTCGATACCGAAAGGACTGGATCCGGTTACGGCATTCGCTGCCGATTCCGGGGACCGGACAAAGAATCGGGGACGTTAAGTGAAATTTCGGTCTGTACTCGGGCAAAAATCTCTGCTTACACTGAGGGCGGCCGCTTATGGAGGAGAGCTATGGACCGCTCGGACCCCTATTTCGAGCCAGGACCGGGAGAAAACGGGACAGCCCGGCCCGGGACTACGGTCGGAAATCCCGTTCCCCTGTCCGCCGGGCAGCGGGGGCTGTGGCTCGCACAGCAGCTGCGCCCGGATATCCCGATTTCCGAGGCGCAGTACATCGAACTGCACGGGGATCTGGATATCGAGCTGCTGCGCCGTAGCATGCTTCGAGCAGGCCACGAATACCAATCCGGATACCTACGTCTGGTGGAGAACGGCGGCGAACCGCGACAGTTGTACGACCCCGAGCTGGCGTCGACGGGGCCGGTGCTCGATATGCGAGGCGAACCGGATCCGATGGCGGCGGGTCTGCGGTGGATGCGGCGCGAATACACGGCACCTCTGGATATGGTCCGGGACCGCCTGTTCGCCGGGGCGCTGTTGCAGGTCGGCGACAGACATTACCTGTGGTACAACCGGGTTCACCATGTCGCGCTGGACGGCTACGGCGCGATGACCATGGTGAACCGGGTCGCGGCGCTGTACACCGCGGCGGTGCGGGACGGGACCGTGGCGCGCGGTGCCCCGCCGGAGCCGTGCCGGGCGGCGGATCTGCGCACCCTGTACGAAGCGGATCGCAGCTATCGGGAGTCGAAGAGATTCACCGATGATCGGGCGTATTGGCTGGAGCGGCTCGCCGGAGCGCAGGAGGGATCGAGTCTCGCGACCGGTTCCGCGCCCGCGTGCGCGGAAAGCGTGGCCGTGCTCGGCGAACTGGCGCCGGAGACGGTGGCCCGTATAGACCGATCCGCGACTGCGCTGGCCGCGAGCCCGGCCGCCGTGGTGATCGCCGCCTTCGGGTGCTATCTGGCCCGGATGACCGGCCGGGACGACGTTCTGGTCGATATCCCGGTATCGGGCCGCACCACCGCCGTACTGCGCCGCTCCGGCGGCGTGTTCGTCAATGTCGCACCGTTCCCGATCGAGCTCGGCAGCACCGACACGGTGGCGACGCTGGTGCGGCACGTGCAATCCGATCTGATCGGCGCCCTGCGTCATCAACGCTTCGGCCTCTACGATATCCGCGCCGCCGCCGGGAGCAACGGACAGCGTCGTTTCGCCGGCCCGATGGTGAACGTGATGTTCTTCCCCCAGGAGATACGGCTCGGGCCGGTCACCGGGGAATTCCATATTCTCAGCTCCGGCCCGGTCGACGATCTGCTGGTCGATCTCTACCAGACAGGCGATCCACCGCGGACGATCCTGCACTTCATGGCCAACCCCGACCTCTACACCGAGGCCGAACTGGCGGCACACCGGACCGGATTTGCGCGGTTCCTGGATGCCTTCGCGGCCGCCGGGCCGGACACCGGCCTCGGGCAGGTCCACCCCGACAGTGCCCGGGCCGGCGCCCGGATCCGGCGCCGTCGCGAAACCCTCGCATTCTGGCAGGCCACACTCGCCGACCTACCGGAGGAGTTGCCGCTACCGTTCGATCGGCCACGTGCGGTGGTAGCGTCGGACCGGCGCGGGATCCGCCGGTTCGGATTGGGCGCGGACCTGACCGGTGCGCTCGAAGGACTCGCACGGGACCGTGGCATACCGTTGTTCACGGTGGTCCATGCCGCGACTGCGGTGCTGCTCGCCCGGTTGAGCGGTTCCGGTGATATCGCGGTCGGCGCCCCGGTGGCCCGGCGTGGCACCGTCACACCGGACGCGACGGACCCGGCGTTCGGCGATGCGGTGGTATTGCGGACCGAAATAGATCCCGGTGAATCGTTCACGGGTTTCGTCGATCGCGTGGCACGGGTCGATTCGACCGCCTTCGACCATGCCGATATCCCGTTCGCGCGGCTGGTCGAGGAGTTGCGCCCAACCCGGTCGCCCTCACGGCATCCGCTGTTCCAGGTGATGGTGGCCTGCGGGAGCCCGCCGCAGGTGGGACCGGACGCGAACGATCCGGACGCTGCGGCGACGGACCTTCCCGAGGTACCCGGGATCGATCTGCGGGTCGCGGTCTCCGCCGTCGGCACCGCCGGATCGACCGTCACGGTTGACTACTCGGCAGACCTGTTCGATGCGGACACGGTCGACTCCCTGATGGGCCGATGGCTCCGGATCCTGGAATCGGTGGCCGCGGAACCGGACGCCGCGGTGGGATCGATGGACATACTCGATGCTGCCGAACGCGCGGGATTGCTGACCCGGTCCGGTCCCGGCGCCCCGGCTCCCCGTACCTTCGCCGAACTGCTGGCCGCGGCCGCCGCCCGGGACCCCGGCGCGCCGGCGCTCGTATTCGGCGATACCCGGATCGACTACCGGCAGCTGGACGAGCGCTCCAACCGATGGGCCAGGGCGCTCATCGAGCGGGGTGCGGGGCCGGAAAGCGTCGTCGCGGTGGCGATGCCACGCTCCGCCGATTCCGTTCTCGCCCTCTGGGCGGTGGCGAAGTCCGGCGCCGCGTTCCTGCCGATCGATCCGTCATATCCGGCCGCCCGGATCACCCATATGGTCGCCGACTCCGGGGCCGCACTCGGTCTCACGGTCGGCGCGGTGCGCGAGAAACTACCCGGCACCGTCGAGTGGCTGCTACCCCGCGACCACGATCCGCCCTGTGACGCCCGGCCGGTCACCGACCGCGACCGGACCACCGAGCTACGGCCCGGGCATCCGGCCTACCTGATCTACACCTCCGGTTCCACGGGCACGCCGAAGGGTGTGACGGTGACCCACACCGGGCTGGCCGCCCTCGCTGCCGAACAGCGCGAACGCTATACGGTCACCGGGGATTCACGCACCCTGCACCTGGCGTCACCCAGCTTCGACGCCTCGGTCTGGGAACTTCTTCTCGCGGTGGGCTCCGGCGCCACGATGGTGATCGCCGAACCCGGCACCTACGGCGGCGTGGAGCTCGCCGATCTGGTACGCCGCCGCCGGGTGACACACGCGGTCGCGACCCCGGCCGCATTGGCTTCGGTGGACCCGGCCGGGCTGGACAGCTTGCGGGTCGTTGTCGCCGCCGGTGACGCCTGCCCCCCGGAACTGGTGCGGCGTTGGGCCGTCGGGGGGCGCGAGTTCTTCGACGCCTACGGGCCGACCGAGGTCACGATCATGGCGAACCACAGCACCCCGTTGGCGCCGGGAGACCCGGTCACCATCGGCGGCCCGATCCGCGGGGCCACGGAGTGGGTACTGGACCGGCGGCTGGAACCCGTCCCGGTGGGTGTGGCCGGTGAGTTGTACATCGCAGGCCCGCTGCTCGCCCGTGGCTACCATCACCGCCCGGGCACGACCGCCGCCCGCTTCGTCGCCTGCCCCTGGAAAAGCGGTCGGCGGATGTACCGCACCGGGGATATGGTCCGCTGGACCGCCGAGGGAACCATCCAGTATCTGGGCCGGTCGGATTTCCAGGTCGAGATCCGGGGTGTCCGGATCGAACTCGGCGAGATCGATACCACTCTGACCGCCTGTGCGTCCGTGGCATTCGCCGTCACCGTGGGCCACCGCACCGGTTCCGGTACCGCCGCGCTGGCCTCCTATGTCGTGCCAGCGCCCGGTCATTCGATCGATATCGCGTTCCTCACCGAACACCTGCGCGGCCTGCTGCCGTCCTATATGGTCCCGCCCTCGATCACGGTGCTCGAACATATTCCGCTCACACCGTCGGGCAAACTGGATCGCAAGGCGCTCCCGGAGCCCGTCGTCACCGGCACCGTGCCGTTCCGGCCGCCCGGGACACCGGTCGAACGGACCATCGCACGGGTTTTCGCCGAGGTGCTCGGCCTGGGCCCCGTCGGTCTCGACGATTCCTTCTTCGCGCTCGGCGGCGACAGCCTGACGGCGACCCGGGTCGCCGCCCGGCTCGGAACGGCCGTGGGCGCCGAGATACCGGTGCGGTTGTTGTTCGAGGCGCCACGGGTGTCCGAGCTGGCCACCCACGTGGAGGGGCAGAGGCGCGCGGGACGGCAACGCCCGCCACTGATTGCCGGTCCGCGCCCCGACCTCGTGCCGTTGGCACCCGCCCAGCAGCGGATGTGGTTCTTCAACCAGTACGACACCGGCTCCGGTGCCTACAACATGCCGATCGCGGTCCGGCTGCGGGGCGAGCTCGACCTCGGCGCCCTGCGCGCGGCGATGGCCGACGTCCTGGGCAGGCACGAATCGCTGCGGACGCGTTATCCCGAGAAGGACGGAACGCTGACCCAGGTGATCGAACCGGTCGACGCCGTCGACGCCGAGTTGAGCCCGGAACCGGTCGGGCCGGACCGGTTGGTCGCCGCGATCACCGCCTTCGTCCACGAAGGTTTCGACGTGAGCGCCCGGGTGCCTGTGCGTACCCGGTTGTTCCGCGTAACCGGCGGTGCGGAGACCGAATACGTGCTGGCCGTGGTAGTGCATCATATCGCCGCGGACGGTTTCTCGATGGCGCCGCTGGCCCGCGATGTGACGATCGCGTATGCCGCCCGGGTGCGTGGCGAGGTGCCGTCGTGGCCACCGCTACCCGTCCAATACGCCGACTACGCCCTGTGGCAGCGCGCTGTCCTGGGCGACCCCGCCGACCCCGGATCGCTGAGCGCCCGGCAGATCCGGTATTGGACGGAAACGCTCGCCGAACTACCGGAGGAGCTGCGCCTGCCGTTCGACCGGCCGCGGCCCGCGGTACGGTCCAACCGGGGTGCGAGTCACCGATTCGGATTGGGCGCGGATCTGGTGGCGAAGCTGCGCGCGTTCGCCCGCGACCGCAGCTCGTCATTGTTCATGGTGATCCATGCGGCCCTCGCGGCGACTCTGGCCCGGTCGAGCGGTTCCGGTGATATCGCGATCGGGACACCGGTAGCCGGGCGGGGCGCCGCCGCGCTCGACGACGTGATCGGAATGTTCGTCAATACGGTGGTCCTGCGAACGGAGGTCGATCTCGGCGAGTCGTTCACCGCCTTCCTCGACCGGGTCGAGCGGATCGATCTGGCCGCGTTCGGGAATGCCGACGTCCCCTTCGAACAATTGGTGGACGAACTCGCTCCGGAGCGGTCGCAGTCGCGGCATCCGCTGTTCCAGGTGCTGCTGGCCTTCCAGAATCTGGCCCGCGCCGATCTGCGACTGCCCGGCCTGGATGTCTCGGTACTCGACCTGCCCGACGACGTGTCCCGGTTCGATCTGCAACTGATGCTGGCCGACGACGAGGGCGGCGGCGGGCTGGCGGTGACGGTCACCTACTCGACCGAACTGTTCGATGCGCGCACGGTCGAATCCCTGGTGCGCCGGTGGGTTCGGATACTGGACGCGGTGGCGGTCGATCCGGCGGTTCCTGTCGGATCGATCGAGGTACTCGAGCCCGCCGAACATGCCGATCCGCTGACGCGGTCCGGTCCGCCCGCTGCCACGCCCCGCACGCTGGCCGAATTGCTGGCCGCCGGCGCCGCACGGGATCCCGCGGCGACCGCGCTCGTCTTCGACGGTGCCCACATCGATTACCGGGAATTGACCGAACGCGTCGGCCGATCGGCCAGGATGCTCATCCGGCGGGGCGTCGGCCCGGGTGACATCGTCGCGGTGGCAATGCCGCGGTCCGCGGATTTCGTGCTCGCGGTGTGCGCGGTGGCCGCGTCCGGTGCCGCGTTCCTGCCGATCGACCCGGCGTATCCGACTGCCCGGATCAACCATATGACCACCGATTCCGGCGCTGTACTCGGTCTGACGATCGCCTCGGCACGCGACCGGCTCCCCGGCACCATCGACTGGTTGACCCCCGACGACCTCGCGGAGCGGGACGACGGCACCGGACCGATCTCCGACGCCGACCGGGTGCGCCCCCTGCGTCTCGACGATCTCGCCTACGTCATCTACACCTCCGGGTCGACCGGCGTGCCCAAAGCCGTCGCGGTAGGCCACCGTGGGCTGGCCGGCTGCGCGACCGAGCATCACGACGGCCTGCACATCGGCCCCGGCTCGCGCGTGCTGTGCCTGTCCTCGCCGAGCTTCGATGTCTCGATACTGGAACTGGTGTCGGCACTTGTCGCGGGCGCGACGATGGTCATCGCGCCCGGTGACGTCAACGGCGGCGACGCGCTCGGCGAACTGCTCGACCGCGAGCGGGTCGGCCATGTGTTCATCACCCCCTCTGCGCTGTCCACCGTCGACGCCGGCCGATGGCCGCTACCGCATCTGCGCACGCTGATGGTCGGCGGCGAGAGCTACGGGACCGACCTGGTCGAGCGCTGGAGCCACGGCCATGAGGTGTTCGACGAGTACGGGCCCACCGAGGTCACGGTCGCCGCTACCCGCTCCGCCCCGATGCGGGCGGGCGATCCGGTGACGATCGGTGGTCCGATCCGCGGTGTCACGGTGTGGATTCTGGATCAGCGGCTGCAACCCGTCCCGTCCGGTGTCACAGGTGAACTGTATATCGCGGGTGCGCTGCTCGCCCGCGGCTACCATCGCCGGCCGGGCACGACCGCCGAACGCTTCGTCGCCTGCCCCTGGAAACCCGGCCAGCGGATGTACCGCACCGGAGATATGGCCCGGTGGACCGCGAACGGAACGATCCAGTATCTGGGCCGGTCGGATTTCCAGGTCAAGATCCGCGGCCTGCGCATCGAACTCGGGGAGATCGACGCGGTCCTGGGCGCGCACGAATCCGTCGGATTCGCCACCACCGTCGGCCACCGCGGTGCCGCCGGCGCCATGGCGCTGGCCTCCTACGTCGTTCCCGGACCGGACCGTTCGATCGATATCGACCAGCTCGAGGAATTCCTCGGTAGCCGCTTGCCGTCCTATATGATCCCGGCTTCGGTCACCGTGCTCGACCACATTCCGCTCACACCGGCGGGCAAATTGGACCGCAGGGCACTGCCGGACCCGGTCCGCGCGGACAGCCCGCCCTTCCGGGCGCCGCGGACACCGCTCGAACGCACCATCGCCGGAGCATTCGCCGATGTGCTGGGTGTCGACACCGTGGGGCTCGACGATTCGTTCTTCGCGCTCGGCGGCGACAGCATCATGTCGATCATGCTGGTGACCCGGGCCCGGACGGCGGGCGTACTGTTTTCCGCCCGTGAGGTGTTCGACCATCGGACCGTCGCCGGGCTGGCCCGGGTCGCCGTCCGTGACGACGAGGCCGCGCGCGCTTCCGGTTCGGTGGAACTGCCCGGCGGGGGCGTGGGACCGATCCCGCTGACCCCGGTCATGCACTGGTTCACCGAACACGCGCGCGCCGGATCGGGCCGCATCGCCCAGGCCGTGCTGCTGGCCCTGCCCACCGGAACGGAGCGGCGCCGGCTGGCCGAGACCGTGCAGGCGGTCCTCGACCGGCACGATATGCTGCGCTCCCGGTTGCGGCCGGCCGACGACGGCGGCCGGACCTGGGAATCATTACCGGTCGGCGCGATCCGATCCGACGAGATCATCCACCGGGTGGCCACGGAGGCGGCCCCGGGTAGCCCCGGGTTCCGCGCCGTGACCGCCGCGGAGGCGGCGGCCGCGGCGGACCGGCTCGATCCGGGTGCGGGCATCGTCGTGCAGGTGGTCTGGTTCGATGCGGTGGACCCCGCGGTGCCGGACCGGATGTTGATGCTGGTGCATCATTCGGCGATCGACGGTGTCTCGTGGCGGGTGCTGGTACCGGACCTCGCGATCGCGTGGGCGCGGACGGAGTCCGGCGAACCGCCCGATCTCGCCCCGGTGGGAACTTCGATGCGCGGCTGGGCGCACGGGCTTGTCGAGGCAGCCCACCGTCCGGAGCGCGCTGCGGAAGTCGGCCGGTGGCAGGCCGTGACCGCGGAACCCGATCCGGTGCTCGGGTCACGTCCCCTGGACCCCGCGGTCGATGTGGCCGAGACGGTGCGCACGGTCGAGGTCGAGCTTCCGGCCGAGGTCACCGCGGCGCTGTCGGCCGATGTACCCGCCGTGTTCCACGGCACCGTGGCCGACGGTCTGCTGGCCGCATTGGCGCTGGCGACCACGAAGTGGCGCCGGGAGCGCGAGCCCACGGCCACCGCGGCGACGGTGATCGGGCTCGAAGGCCACGGGCGCGAGGAACAGATCGTCCCGGGCGCGGACCTGACGCGGACGGTCGGCTGGTTCACCACCAATTTCCCTGTGCGACTGGACCTCTCCCATACCGACGTCGACGACGCGTACACCGGCGGGCCGGCGATCGGCGCGGCGGTCAAGGCCGTCAAGGAACAGCTGCGGGCCGTCCCGGACCACGGCATCGGCTACGGCCTGCTGCGCTACCTCAACGAGGACACCGCGCCGGCCCTGCGCGCCCTGCCTACACCGCAGATCGGGTTCAACTATCTCGGCCGCCTCATCGCCGGGCCCCGCGGCCAGGCGCAGCCATGGCAGCCGGTGGACGACGGTGGCGACTTCTCCGGCGCCGAACTCGCCCGTGCCCTGAATCCCGATATGCCGGTGACCGCCGCACTCGATATCACCGCCCGGATCGTCGACGACGGAGTACAGCAGCGCCTGCGGGCGATCTGGTCGTACCCCGCCGGAGTGCTGGACGCCGCGGAGGTCCGCCGAGTCGCGCACTCGTGGTCGGACATGCTGACCGCGCTGGCGGCATATGTCCGGGATCCCGGAGCCGGAGGCCGGACACCGTCGGATCTGGATCTGGTCCGGCTGGGGCAGTCCGAGATCGAGCGGCTCGAGCAGAAATACCCGGCGGCGCGGGACATCTGGCCGTTGACCCCACTACAGGAGGGTCTGCTGTTCCACGCGCTGGCCGCCGAGGAATCGACGGACGCGTATGTGGTGCAGCTGGTCCTCGAACTGCGCGGGCGGGTCGATCCGGAGCGGCTGCGGCGTGCCGGACAACTGCTGCTCGACCGGCATGCAAACCTGCGGACCGCGTTTGTCACCGATATCGGGCCGGTCCAGGTCGTCGACGGCGGTGCGGCGGCGCCCTGGTCGGAGGTCGACCTGTCCGGGCTGGACGACCAGGCGCGAGCCCGGGAATGGGAGCTGCTGACGGCCGCGGACCGGGCGACCCGGTTCGACCCGGCGCGCCCCCCGCTGCTGCGCTGGATGCTGGTCACCACGGGGCCGGACAGCTACCGGCTGGTGCTCACCCAGCACCACCTGCTGCTCGACGGCTGGTCCACGCCGCTGCTCGTGCGCGAGTTGCTGGTGCTCTACGCCACCGACGGTGATGTCACGGTACTGCCCCCGGTCCGGCCCTACCGGGACTTCCTGGCCTGGCTCGGCAAGCAGGACCGGACCGCGGCGCTCGAGGCCTGGGCCCGCGTATTCGACGGCGCCGACGAACCGACCCTGGTGGCTCCGGCGGACCCCGGGCGCGGCTACACCGGGTCCCGTGATGTGACCGGTGAACTGACCGAGGCACAGACCGCGCGGCTGACCGGCCTCGCACAGGCCCGTGGGGTCACTCTCAATACGGTGATCCAGGGGTCGTGGGCGATCGTGCTGGGCCTGGTGACATCCCGCGACGACGTGACCTTCGGGTCGACGGTCTCCGGGCGTCCCCCGCAGATCGCGGGTATCGAATCAATGGTCGGATTGTTCGTCAACACCCTGCCGGTGCGGGTCCGTCTCGACCCCGCCGAGAGCATAGGACACCTGCTGGAGCGGATCCAGGCAGAACAGTCCGCCCTGCTCGATCACCACCACGTGGGCCTGGCCGATATCGAACATATCGCTGGCCCCGCGGCGGTGTTCGACACGATGACGGTGTTCGAGTCCTATCCGGTGGACCGCGGCGGGCTGACCGCGCAGACCGATATCGCCGGCCTGCGGGTTGCCGACGTGACCGGTACCGACGCCGCCCACTATCCGCTGGGCGTGGTCGCGCACACCGACACCCGGCTCCACCTCCGCGTCAAATACCTGCCGGAACTCTTCGACCAGGACGCGGCGGCCACGATACTGCGCCGGATCCTGCGCGTACTGGACCTCCTCGTCGCCGACCCGGATCGGCCGCTGAGCCGGCTGGATCCGCTCGCGCCGGCGGAGTACCGGGAGCTGCTCGCGGTGTCGGGCGATCCGGCGGTGCCCGAGCGGATCCTCCCGGAACTGCTGGCCGCCGGCGGAGACCCGGAGGCGGTCGCGGTGGTGTGCGGAGATGGCCGGTGGACCTACCGCGAACTCGACGCGGAATCGAATCGGCTGGCACGCTGCCTGATCGCCTGGGGCGCCGGGCCGGAGACCGGTGTCGCGGTGGGATTGCCGCGGTCGGTCGAGTCGGTGCTGGCGTTCTGGGCGGTGGCCAAATCGGGAGCGGCGTTCGTTCCGGTCGACCCCGCCTACCCCGCGGGCCGGATCGAGCATATGCTCGCCGATTCCGGTGTGACGGTGGGGATCACCTCGACGCAGTGGCGAGATCGGCTGCCCGCACGGGTGAGCTGGCTGGTCCTCGACGAACCGGCGACGGCCGCGGGGATCGCGGCCGCGGCGGCGGCGCCGGTGACCGATGCAGAGCGCATACTGCCGGTGCGGGCCGACCAGATGGCGTATGTGATCTACACGTCCGGCTCCACCGGGGTGCCGAAGGGTGTGGTCGTCTCGCATCGGGGGTTGGCGAATCTGGTCACCGAACAACAATCGCGTTTCGGGGTCGGGCCGGCCAACCGGGTCCTGCATGCCGCCTCGCCGAGTTTCGACGTGGCGGTCCTGGAACAGCTGTGCGCGTTCGGGTCGGGCGGACAGCTCGTGATAGCGCCCCCGGAGGCCTACGGCGGGGCCGAGCTGTCCCGGATCCTGCGCCGGGAGCGCGTGACCCATGCCGCGCTCACCCCCACGGTGCTGGGGACGATCGACCCGGCCGGACTGGAGTGCCTCGAAACGGTCGCATTGGGAGGCGAGGTGCCCTCGCCGGAACTGGTGTCGCAATGGGCACCGGGCCGAACCCTGGTCAACAGTTACGGTCCCGCGGAGGCCACGGTCGAAACCCATGTCTCCGCGCCACTGGCGGCGGACGCGGCGGTGACCATCGGTGGACCGACCCGCGGGGTCGGGCAGGTCGTCCTCGACACCTGGTTGCGCCCGGTGCCGGTCGGGGTCGTGGGCGAGTTGTACCTGGCCGGGCCCGGCCTGGCCCGCGGCTACCGCAACCGGAGGGGTACGACCGCGGCACGATTCGTCGCCGATCCGTTCGCGGGGCCGGGACGCCGGATGTATCGCACCGGCGACCTGGTGCGCTGGTCACGGCAACCGGACGGACGCCCGGCACTCGAGTATATGGGCCGGGCGGATGCGCAGGTGAAGATCCGTGGTTTCCGCATCGAACTCGGTGAGGTCGAAGCGGTGCTGCGGGCCGGTCCGGGGGTGGCCCGCGCCGCGGCGGCCGTGCACCGCGACCCCGCCACCGGAGACCGGTTGATCGGATACCTGGTCCCCGAACCCGGCGCCGAGATCGATCCCGCCGCGATTCTCGCGAACGCCGGCGAGCGGTTGGCCGCGCATATGGTTCCCGCGCATGCCATGGTGCTCGACGCGCTGCCGCTGACCGCGACCGGCAAACTCGATCGCCGCGCGCTCCCCGAGCCGGACTTCGCCGCGGCCCGGACCGTATCGCGGGCCCCGGCCACCGGGGCGGAGCAGACGCTGGCGCGACTGTTCGGGGAGGTACTCGGACTCGACGAAGTCGGTGCGGACGATTCGTTCTTCGCACTCGGCGGCGACAGCATCATGGCCATCCAGCTGGTAACCCGGGCCAGGGCGGCGGGACTGGTGTTCTCGGCGGGCGCGGTGTTCGATCACCGCACAGTCGCCGGGCTGGCCCGGATCGCGGTGCCCGACAGTGGTTCGGCGGCGCCGTCGCGTCCGGCGGAACTGCCGGGCGGGGGTGTGGGACCGGTGCCACTCACCCCGATCATGTGCTGGATGTTCGAACGCGGCGGCTTCGACCGCTTCTGCCAGTGGGTGGAGCTGACGCTGCCGGCCGGTATCGACGCCGTCGGTATCGGCGCCACCGTCCAGGCGGTACTCGATCACCACGACATGCTGCGGGCCCGGCTGTACCCTGATCCGGCGCATCCGTCGGGCTGGGCGCTGCGTGTGGAACCGGCCGCGGTATCGGCCGCCGCGCTCATCCGGCACGTTCCGGCCGACTCGGCCCCCGGCAGCAGCGCGTTCGCCGCGCTCACCGCGGCCGAGGCGGACGCGGCGGCCGGCCGCCTCGACCCCGCGAAGGGCGTGGTGCTGCAACTGGTCTGGCTGGATCCGGCCGGGCAGCCCGGTCGGTTGCTCGTCGTCGCGCACCACCTCGTGGTCGACGGTGTGTCGTGGCAGATCCTCGTCCCCGACCTCGCCGCCGCCTGGGCCCAGGTGCGGGCCGGGCAACGACCGCGCCTCGCACCCGTCGGTACCTCGATGCGTCGCTGGGCGGACGCGCTGCACACCGCCGCCGGTGATCACCGCGAACTCGACCGGTGGCGCTCTGTCCTGGGCGCCGGCGATCCGCCGCTGGGCCCCCGGCCGATCGATCCCGCCGTGGATACACAGGCCACCGTTGCCACCGCCGAGATCACGCTGCCCTCCGCGGTCACCCATGAGGTGCTCACCACGCTCCCCCGGGCCTTCCACGGCAATGTGGACGACGCGCTCCTGACCGGACTGGCGCTGGCCCTGGTCCGGTGGCGGCACCGGCGCGGTGTCAGCGGCACCGATACGGTGCTGACCCTGGAGAGCCACGGCCGCCACGACACCGTGCTGCCGGGGGCCGACCTCACCCGCACTGTCGGATGGTTCACCACCACCTATCCGGTGCGACTCGACCTGTCGGGTATCGATATCGGCGAGGCGTTCGCCGCCGGAGCCGCCGCCGGAGCGGCGGTCAAATCGATCAAGGAACAGCTGCGGCAGGTACCCCGCCACGGAACCGGCTTCGGATTGCTGCGCTACCTCGACAGCGATACCGCTCGCGTGCTGCGCGCACTGCCCACCCCGCAGGTGAGTTTCAACTATCTCGGCCGGTTCGACACACTGCCCGCACTCTCGCCGGCCGAGTGGATGCCGGCCGGCGCACGGGCCGCCGGCGGCGCCCAGAATCCAGAAGCACCCGTGGCCGCCCTGCTGGGTATCAACGCGGCCACCACCGATACGCCCGGCGGGCCGGCGCTCACCGCCGCCTGGGAATACCCCACCGGCATTCTCGAGCCGGCCGAGGTCACCGAACTCATGGAACTCTGGCGCGACGCGATGACGGCGCTGGCCGCGCACGCGGCCCGTCCGGGCAGCGGTGGCCCCACCCCGTCGGATATCGATCTCCTCGACCTGGACCAGGCCACCATCGACCGGCTCGCGGCCCGGCACCCGGGGCTGGACGACATCTGGCCGCTCACCCCGCTGCAGGCCGGATTGCTCTTCCACGCCCAGCTGGCGGCCGGCGACCTCGACGCCTATGTGGTGCAGCTCTGCCTGGAACTCGGCGGCACCATCGACGTGGACCGTCTCCGGCGCGCCGGGCGGGATCTCCTCGGGCGGCACCCGAACCTGCGGACCTCCTTCGACCACGACGGTGCCGGGAGACCGGTCCAGGTGGTGCACCGGCACGTCGCCGTACCGTTCGGCCGGATCGGACTGCCGGGCCGGGACGCGGCGGCGACCGAACTCGAACAAATCATGGCGGCGGACCGCCGCGCCGGTTTCGACCCGGCCGTCGCACCGCTGCTGCGGCTGACGCTGATCGACCTGGGCCCGCAGCGGTACCGGCTGCTGGTGAGCATGCACCACCTCCTGATCGACGGCTGGTCGACACCCCTGCTCATCCGGGAACTGCTGCAGCTCTACATCGGCGACGGCGACCTCGCCCTGGTGCCGCCCCCGGTACGCCCCTACCGCGACTATCTGACCTGGTTGCGGGCCCAGGACCGGGACGCCGCGGACGACGCGTGGGCCCGGGCCTTCGCCGGCGCGGTCGAGCCGACCCTGCTGGCACCCGCCGACCGCGGCCGTCGGCAGACCGCCGCCGGGCGCGAGGTCGAGCGGCGGTTGAGCGAGGACCGCACCGCGGCACTGGTCGCGGTGGCCCGGCACCAGGAGATCACGCTCAACACCATCGTCCAAGCCGCCTGGGCGATAGTGCTCGCGGCCGAGACCGGCCGTGCGGATGTGGTGTTCGGCGCCACCGTTTCCGGCCGTCCTCCGCAGTTGGAGGGCATCGAATCGATGGTCGGGCTATTCGTCGACACGGTGCCGGTCCGGGTACGGCTCGCCCCCGGCGACACCCTCGCCCGGCTGCTCCGGCGCATCCGGACCGAACAGACCACGCTGCTGGACCATCAGCACCTCGGGCTGGCCCGGATCCAGAACGTGGCGGGTCCTGGCGCGATCTTCGACACCGTCACCGTCTTCGAGTCCTATCCGATCGATCGGACCGGCTTGTCCGAGGCCGCCGATATCGCTGGACTGCGTGTTCTGGGTGTCCACGGACGCGATGCCGCACACTATCCGCTCGGCCTGATCGTCGAGCACGACACCCGGCTGCGCCTCGGCTTCGAATACCTGCCCGAACTCTTCACCCGCGACCGGATCGAAGCGCTCGCCGACCGGGTACTGCGCGTCCTGGTCGCCGTCGCCGACGATGTCGATCTTCCCCTCACCCGGCTCCGGCTGCTGTCGCCGGACGAGCAGGCCGCCCTGGTACCCGTTCGAGGCCGGGCCGGTACGGCGCCGGCGGTGTTACCGCAGGTGCTGAGGGCGGCGATGGCTCCCGATACCGAAGCGGTGGCCGGCGACGGCGTACGCCTGACCTACCGCGAACTCGACGAACTCTCCAACCGATGGGCCCGGGTGCTCCTGGGCACCGGAGTAGGGCCGGAGTCCTTCGTAGCACTGGTGCTACCGCGTTCGGTCGACGCTGTCGTCGCCGTATGGGCGGTCGCGAAAACCGGTGGTGCGTTCGTACAACTCGACCCGGCGGACCCGGACGAGCGGATCGCCCGAATTCTCACCGATTCCGGCGCCGCCACCGGGATCACCTCGACAGACGTCCGGCACCGGCTGCCGGATACGATCGACTGGCTCACCCTCGACAGCCGGGCCTTCGCGGCGGCCACCTCACCCGCCGTGATCACCGACGCCGAGCGCACGACCGCGCTCCGCCCGGAGCACCCGGCCTATCTCATCTACACCTCGGGCTCCACCGGCACCCCGAAAGGCGTGGTGGTCACCCACGCCGGGACCGCGAATCTGGCCGCCGAAGCACGGGAACGGTTCGGTCTCACCCCCGCGTCCCGGGTACTGGCCGCCGCCTCCCCCGGCTTCGATGTCTCGATTCTGGAATGGCTCGCCGCCGCGGCCGCCGGAGCCACTGCGGTCCTCGCCCCCGCCCGGGTGGTCGCCGGCGCCGAACTGGCCGCGGCGATCGACGCCGGGCGCGTCACCCACGCGGCGCTCACGCCGACCGTGCTCGCCTCGCTGGACCCGGGCACGCTCGGCACACTCGAGACCCTGGTTCTCGGCGGGGAGACATGCCCACCCGAGCTGGCGGCCCGGTGGACGACCGGCCACACGGTGATCAACACCTATGGGGCCACCGAAACCACGATCATGAGCTGCGCGGCCGCACCGCTGCGCACCACCCCGGACGACCAGCTCCCCATCGGTGGCCCGGTCCGGGGCTTCGCCGCCGTGGTGCTCGACCGCGGCATGCGTCCCGTCCCGCCCGGGGCGGTCGGCGAACTGTACCTTTCCGGACCGGGCCTCGCCCGGTGTTACCACCGGCGCCCCGCCACCACTGCCGCCGCGTTCGTCCCGGATCCGTACGGACCACCCGGCACCCGGATGTACCGGACCGGCGACCTGGTCGCCTGGAACATCGACGGGTCACTCCGGTACGCCGGCCGCAGCGACCGGCAGCTCGAGATCGCGGGCAATCGCGTCGAACCCGGTGAGGTCGAGGCCGCCCTGCGCAGCGGGACGGATATCGCACAGGCCGCCGTCACCGTCCACGATCGAGGTGACGGCAGCGGCAGGCTCGTCGGATACGTCGTCCCCGCCCCCGGCACCACCCCCGATATCCCAGCCCTGACCGCCCACCTCGCGACACGGCTGCCCACCCAGATGATCCCGGCCGCCGTCGTCACCCTCGACCGGCTCCCACTCACCGCCACCGGCAAACTGGACTACCGGGCCCTCCCGGCACCCGACCGGCCGTCCGCGGTGTACCGGCCACCGGCCACACCGCTCGAGGCCACGGTGTGCGATGCCGTCGCCGATATCCTCGAGCTGGACCGGGCCGGTGCCGACGACAACTTCTTCGATCTCGGTGGCAACTCATTGGACGCGGCCCGGTTGGCGGCACGGCTGGGCGAAACGATCGAAGCCGAGGTGCCACTCCACTGGGTGTTCACCGATCCGACTCCGCAGGCGCTGGCCCACCGCATCGAGTTCCGCGAGCTCGGTGACGAGGAGCCGGCACCCGAGGACGCGCTCGCGGTGGTGCTTCCCCTGCGCGGCACCGGACACGGACCACCGCTGTTCTGTGTCCACCCCGCCATCGGTGTGGCCTGGGGGTTCAGCGGACTGGTGCGCTACCTCGACTCCGACCGCCCCGTCTACGGGCTGCAATCACCGGCGCTCACCGAACCCGATACGCAGTACGCCACCCTGGACGGGCTCGCGGACCGCTACGTCCAGGAGATCAGGGTCGTCCAGCCGCACGGCCCGTACCACCTGCTCGGCTATTCGCTCGGCGGCACCATCGCGCACGCGATCGCCGTCCGATTGCGCCGGGACGGCGAGGCGGTGGCGACGCTGGCCATGATGGACACCCGTGTCGTCACCGCGGACAGCGTCCGCGCACCCACACCCACCATCGGGGAGATGCTGGTCGAGGCCGGCGCCGCCGACCCGGACTCCGCCGAACTCACGATGGCGGCCGCGGCCGAACTACTGCACCGGCGAGGGGGGCTCGGCACCCTCCTGACCGCGGAACACCTCACGCGGCTGCACCGCGACTACACCCGGCTGGTCGACCTGACCTGGCACCACCGGCCCGGGCTCTTCGACGGTGACCTGATCTATTTCGGTGCCGCCCCGGAGGGCACGGACGACGACGCGGCCCCGGCGCGCGCCTGGGCCGACCACATCACCGGCCGGATCACCGAGCACCGGATCCCGGTCCGGCACGAACAGATGACCGCGCCCGACGCACTCCGTGCGATCGGACCGGCCCTCACCCAGCATTTCCACTCCGTCCGGACCACCTCGTCGCCCGGCCCGTCTCCAGCAAGGACACCGAATCATGACCACCGACCGAGTCATAGGTAGACGTTCCGGGATCGAACCCGCCAGTCTGTTCGCGCCGGACCCGGTGAGCGCCGCACTCGAGCACCCCCGCACCTGCGAACTCCGGCGATGGACTCTCGATTACCTGTGCCGGCCGCATCCGGACCTCGGCCGCCACGGTCCTGTCTGTCCGTATATGAGCCATGCCGTCGAGCGCCGGTTCCTGTGGGCGGCGTTCTTCGACGGTCCCCGGATCGGTGTCGAGCGCATCGCCGCCATTGTCGACGACCTCTATGAACTGTTCCCCGTGCTACAGCCCACGAAAGAACCCGATGCCCGGTTCAAGGCCATCCTCGCGGTCTTTCCCGATCTCACCGACTACACCGGTATCGAGGCCGTCCAGCGCGATCAGAAGACCCGTTTCGTCCACGACGGTCTGATGCTCGGGCAGTTCTACCCCGGCTGCACCGTCGCCGGGCTGCACAACCCGGACTTCCCGGCTCTCGATTCGCCACTCCCCCTGCTCGCCGTGCGGCATATGGTGTCCACCGATTTCCTGTTCCTCGACACCAGCCCGGAATGGATCGCTATCTACCTCCGGATCTTCGCCCCGGCCATTCCCGAGTTCATCACCTCGGCCATGGCCGACCGGCTCGTGCACGCACCCGCTGTCCGGCAAGAGGATCCGGCCGCACCGAAACCGGTCGGCGCGCACGGCGGTGCACCGTGATCACCGGCCGCCCCCTGCCCTACGCCGTTCGGCCCGGTTTCCGTACCCCGGACAGGTACCGCGGTCGTTCCCAGTGCTGTTCGAGTTCTTCGGGGAGTTCCGGGAGAACCAGACCGTAGGTGGCGGCCAGCTCGGCGGGCGCCGCGGCCTGCACCGACCAGCCGTGCCCGCTCAACCACTGTTCCGGGTCGGTTCGGTCGTCGGTGTAGAACAGTTCGGCCGGGTCCATGCCGCCGAACGGGTTCTTGTCCAGGTACTTCGTTTCCATCTTGGCGAAATTGCCGCTCGCCGACCCGTCCGGGATGCTCTCCACCGCGATCCGGCTGCCGGCCGGGCTCAGTCCACCGATATGTGTGAACAACGCGTCCTGGGCCGCCCCGGGCAGATACGGCAGCAGGCCTTCGGCCGACCACGCCGTAGCGGCGGCCGGATCCGCTCCGGCCACCGCGAGCGCGGCCGGCCAGTTGGCACGCAGGTCCACGGCCACCGTGCGGCGTTCGGCGCGCGGCGTCGCCCCGTGTTCGGCCAGCACCCGGTTCTTGAAGTCGAGCACACCGGGTTGATCGATCTCGTAGACCACTGTTCCCGGCGGCCAGTCGAGCCGATACGCTCGCGCGTCCAATCCGGCGGCGAGTATCACCACCTGGGTGACTCCGTCCGCGGCGGCCGACAGGAAGAAATCGTCGAAGAATTTGGTGCGCAGCCCCATGAATCCGGGTACGAGCGGAGCGCCGGCAAGGGTCGGCGGATCCGCCAGTATGTCCAGAAAGTGCGGCTCACCGGCCGCGCGGACGAAAAGTTCCGCGTACTCGTCGCGGATGAGCGGCTCCGGCAGAGCCGATTCCAGCGCTCGGAATGTCGCCACCCCCAATGCGGTGAGTCCGACACCGGTGACGATATCCCAGACATCTCCTTCGGTTCGCACGAGGCAACCTCCCGATCGAACGGCGGATACGGACAAGGCGATCACACGCGAAAAGAGCACACTGTTTTCTGCCGAGGCCCCGAAGAGAAGAGCGAGCCGAGGAGGCCGGCCACCGACGATTCTACGTCCGGACAGGGTGGCCGTGCCCGTCCGAACAAGTATTACGGCGGCACCGCCCCGGATCGTCGCGGTGAGCGACATCCGCCTGTTTCGTGGAATGCCGGTCGAGCCCCCGGCGTCCCGAGTCCTTCCCACGGCCGGGCCGGCATCAGCGTTCCCGGCGGTGCGGCATGAATTCCAGGGTGAGCAGCGCCGCGGCGGCCACGGCTATTTCCCGGCGGCGGATCAGGACATATCGCCGATCGGACAGGGCATGGAATTTGCACAGAAAACGGTAGAGCGATTCCAGCCGTATCAGTGGATCGCCCAGATGCGCCACCAGGCGGGCCGCCCGGGCGCCGCGCGAGGTGTTCCGCCGGGCGAACAACTCCGGGAAGGGCGCGAAGGCCAAAGAGATCCGGTGAATACCGTGAACTCTCGCATAGCCGACCAGATCGACGATCATGCGCTCGTTCACGCCGTTGCACGCGTCTCTGCGCCGCCACGGGACATCGAGACTCAGTTCTTTCCCTTTTCCCGAGATGCCGTAGCGCTGGAAGCCGACCGCCCGCCCGTCCATATCGTCGGCGATGACGACCAGCATATTCGGATGACGGCCGTCGAGCAGGTGATCGAGAATCATCGAGAATCCGCGGACCTGCCTGCCCCTGCCCCATTGGTCGACAATGGCCAGCAGCTCGTCCCGCCGCGTCGCGGTCAGCGACGACTCGTAGCGCACCTCCGTGCCGACCCCGGCGTTCACGGTGCGGTTCACCGCCTGACGCAAATTACGGAACTTGCGGCCGCTCAAATCGAATCGGTCGACGTCGATGACCACGTCGTTACCGATCGGCACCGGATACAGTCCGCGATGCCCCCCGGCACAGACCTGCCACAACTCGGCCAGGCCCGGACTCGCGCCCAGGACCGCGATCCGCCAGCCACGACCGGCGGCGAACTCGGAGAACGCCGAGATCAGGTCCGGGAACGCGGCGCGATCACCGACCGGGTCGCCGCCGACGACAGCCACACCGAAGCGGGTGCGATAGCCGATGGCCGCGGTGGATCGCCTGTCGAAAAAGTACGCCTTCGCCGAGTGCATGACGAACGGCGCGAGCGGGTCGCCTTCCGTGCGGCCGACCAGCCCCGCCACCCTGTCGATCCGGTAGGGCTGCGATCCGGCCCGCTGCGGCAGCACCAGAACGAAGCCGGTGGCGGCCAGCAGAACGAAGCCCACGCCGGACTGGTGAACCCGGTAGGCGAAGCTCGCGACGGCGAGTACCAGTACCGCGGCCGCGATGTGCGGGTAGGTGATCGGACGGCGCAGGTGCACGCCGCGGGCCACCAGCAGCCCGGCCAGCGCGAGCGCGGTCGCCCCCGAACGGGCGGCGCCGCCGCGGGAGGTGACCTCCGCTTCGTATATCAGGGTCAGCGCGATCAGCAGGATGACGATAACCGCCACCACACGCACCGCGGGGGTCGCGGGCGAGGCGATTTCGCGATAACCGAGAGGTGCGCGGCCGCCGGGCGCACCCACGGCATCGTCCCCGTAGTGACGCTCCCCCTGCCATGACCGTTCTGTCATGGTCGTGCTCCCGCGGTTCGCGTACCCACACCGTGCGGTATCCGTTGCGGCCGTCGGCCGACTGCAATTCTAGTCATTCGACTCGATCATCGACAGGCGCGCGATGCCCGCCCCGACGGATAAGGCGTACGTCCCGGCCGCAGCGGAATTATCGCGCCCTGGCGCCGACGGCCCGTACGGCCAGTTCACTGCGCCGGCGCTGCCGGTACTCCCGCGGCGTCTCTCCTGTCGCCTCCTTGAACGCGGTGGAGAACCACGCGGCGTTGAACCCGCACCGGGCGGCCAGCTCACCGATCGGTACCTCGGAGTAGGCGGGATCCCCGAGGAACGAGCACGCGGCGCGCAGGGCTTCCTCGCGCCGCAGATCACGAAAGGTGATCCCACCGCGGCGCAGAATGGCACGCACCTGACGGGGCGACCAGCCCAGCGCCGCGGCGACGGCGGGCAGGCGGACATCCCGGTGGCCGATATGGGTGCGCACATAGCGACGCACCTGTTCGGTCACCTCACCGTGCTGACCCCGCTGCGGGCTCACCTCACCGGCCGACAGCATGCACAGCAGTTCCCCGATACGACGGCACACCGCCTCGAACTCGGCCTCTGACAGCGCCGCTTGCTCGGCATGAGTGCTCCGAATGAGTGTCCGGGTGATCCGGCCCAGACCGGACGACATATCGAGTTCGGCGGTACGGGTCCCGAAAGAACCCAAGCGGTCCTCGATTTCGTCCCGCGACACCTGGAACGCGTAGGCGGAGGATCGCGGGATGTGCAGCTGACACACCGTATCTAGCACGGTGACCGCACCCTGACCAGGTCCGGCACCGGTGACACTGCCGTCTCGGTACCGGACCGTGTAGGTCCCCTGCTCGGGGACCACCACCCAGTAGAAGTCGTCGCCCGCGACCCGGCGGATATGCGGCCGGGTCCGGCGCGAGGTCCGTGATCCGCGTTGATCCCAGCGCAGTAACCGGTAGCCGGTGCTCTCCTGCACCGACATCGTCGCACTCCACCGATCGGATTCGTGGTAGTCGTGATCCATCGGCATAAGGCTGTCGGCGATAGTGGTCCACGACGCCGAACTCCGCGCCGTCACACTGTAGAACTGCACGATCCCGTCCTGGACGATGCTCCGGCGGGACCGGCCGGCCGGTGGGCTGTGGTCACCGCGGCTCGCCGAGCGAGATCGGTATGGACAGCGGTCCGATGGTGAAGAACGAGGGCGTGTAGGGGACCTCGTCCGGATCGATGGCGAGTCGCAGATCCGGCAGCCGCCGGTACAGCGACGCGAGCGCCAGCCGCCCCTCGAGCCGGGCGAGCCCGGCACCGATGCAGTAGCGCGGGCCGTGCCCGAAGCCCAGGTGCCCGGCCCGCTGTGCACGGGTGATATCGAACCGTTCGGCCGTCTCACCGTACTCCGCGGGATCGATTCCGCACGCCTGGTAGACCACGCCCACCGCATTGCCCTTCGGAATCGTCACACCAGCAATGGTCACATCTGTCAGGGTGAAGCGCCAACTGGTCATCATCACCGAATGGCGGTAGCGTACGGTCTCTTCCACCACATCGGCCCACCGATCGCCGGCTTTCGCCAGGCGCAGCTGCTCGGGATCCCGGGCCAGCGCCAGGATGGCATACCCCAGCATATGCACGGTGGTCTCGTGCCCGGCAACGAGCATGATCCACAGGACCGCCACCAGTTCCTCGGTGGTGAGCCGGTCGTCGCGCTCTCGCGCCTGCACCAGACCCGAGGTCAGATCGGTCCCCGGCTCCCGCTCCTTCCGCTCGACCAGGTCGTACAGATAGGCCTGCAGCCCGTTCTGCGCCGCGAAGGCCTGCTCCGGAGAGCTGTTGTGCGCCAGCAGGGTCGCCGTCCAGCCGCGCAGGCGGCCGCGATCCTGTTCGGGAACTCCGAACAGTTCGCAGATCACCGCCATCGGCAGCGCTTCGGTGAAGGCGGGCACGAGATCGACCCCGTCACCGGCGGCCACCACCCCGTCGAGAAGTTCATCGATGATGGCCTGGATCCGCGGCTCCAGCGCCAGCACCCGGCCCGGCGTGAATGCCTTGCTGATCAAACCGCGCAACCGGCGATGATCACCACCGTCCTTGGTCGACAGATGTTCGCCCTGAACCACCGCGCGCAACGGCCAGTCCTGGGGGATCGCTCCGTTGTGCAGGGCGGGCCAGTGCCGGGGGTCCCTGGCGAAGGTGGTGTTGTCACCGGCGAGCACCTCGCGAACGGCGGCGTAGGTCAGGGCCAGGTAGCCGGGTACGCCGCCGGGGAATTCGACCTCGACGACGGGCGCGGTCTGGCGCAGACGGCGGCACGTATCGAGCGGATTCTCGTTCAGAGCGGGGAAAGCGGGAAGTGTGGTCGGCACGTGCATTCCTTTCGACAGGCCCGGGCGTCACCGGATGCTCGCCGAGGAGTATCGCGCTCCGGCGCCTCGGCGGACGACCGCGTGGCCCGACTGTGCCCCGAACCCGAAAAATGTGGGCGGGAACCCGAATATGCGGCCGCCGAGAGGGATACCGCGGTGGTCGGCCGGTGACCGGTACACGAGTTGGCTGCGGCGCCTCCCGCTGCCGAGTCCGTCGCGACCGCTGGTTCTCCCACCGCGGGCAGCGGAATATCCGCTTCCGCCGAATGTGGAGAGGAGGGCTGCCGGAGCACCGGGCGCTCGTAACGAGTCGCCGCCCGGTGATCCGCCCTCTGTTCGTCGACATAACGCAGATCTATGCTCCACATGTGGCCGTGGTCGGCATTGTCGAGCTACTGCTGGTAGGGCCCGCGTTGCGCGCCGAACGCGAGCGCGGGCAATCGCTGCCCGGGGGCCATCCCACCGGGGCGCCGAGACCGTTCGTCCCCCGCCGCGCCGGCCTCTGGACATCTCCGCGGCGTTCCCGCCACGACATCGCACGTCGGCCGGCCCGCCGGCATGCGGCATATGAGGTGCGGTGATGAGCACGCCCGACGACGAGCCCGGGCCGGACCCGGCACCGGGGCCCACACCCGGCGCCGATCCGATCGGTGAGGCCGAACGCACCGCGGCCGAGCTGAGCAGCGGCTCGCAGCCGCGCGGCGGACTCGGCCCGCGATTCGACCGGAACTCCCCCTTCTTCGTCGGCATGACGGCGGCGGCCGGGGTTTTCACCACGATCATCGCGGTCGCGGCACTGCGGGCGGTGGAATCGGTGCTGGTGATGATCGGCGTGGCGTTCTTTCTCGCCCTCGGCCTCGAACCTGTTGTCCGGTGGGCAACCGCGCGCCATGTGCCGCGCTGGGCCGCGGTCACCGTGGTGTTCGTCCTCGGGGGCGCGGCGGTGGGCGGATTGGTGGCGGCGGCGGTCCCTCCACTGACCCTGCAGGCTTCGCAGTTCATCGACGCGGTCCCCCGGTATCTCGACCAGCTCACCGATCCCCGCGTCCTGGACCGGTCGGCTCAACGACCGGTTCGACCTGCAGAATCGATTGACACAGGCGTGGAACGGCGCCGGATCGTCGGTGGTCGGCGAGATCGCCACGGCCGGGGAGGCGGTGTTCACCGCGTTGACCGATACCGTCATCGTCACGGTCCTGACCGTCTACTTCCTGGCCGGACTGCCTCGTCTGCGGGCCGCGCTGTACCGGTTCGTACCGCATTCCCGCAGGCCGCGGGCGATCCTGCTCGGCGATGAGATCTTCGCCAAGGTCGGCGCCTATGTCGCCGGCAACATCCTCATTTCGGTGATCGCGGGAGCGGCGACTTTTCTGTGGTTGGTCGCGTTCTCGGTGCCGTACGCGCTGCTGCTGGCCCTGTTCGTCGCGGTACTCGATCTGGTACCCGTGGTCGGGTCGACGATCGCCGGGATCGCGGTGGCGGCCGTGGCGTTGACGGTATCGGTTCCGGTCTGCGTGATCACCGTCATCTTCTTCGTCGCCTTCCGCCTCGCGGAGGATTACCTGCTCGTACCCAAGATCATCGGGAGGTCGGTGAAGGTTCCCGCGCTGAGTACTCTCCTCGCGGTCCTGATCGGCGGGGCGCTGCTCGGACTGGTCGGCGCCCTGGTGGCGATCCCCGTCGCGGCCGCCCTGCACCTGATCGCCCAGGAGGTGCTCTTTCCACGCCTCGACAAGGCGTGACGCACGGACGCCGCTTCCACGGCGACCATATCGTCCGGTGGACTCAGTGCCGTCTGGTGATCACGACCGGCTCGACCCCGGCCGGGATATCGTCCAGCGCCGAGACCGGCACACCCAGCACCGAGGCGGTGATCTCCCGGGGGATCGAATTCAGGGCGGCCCGGAGGCCGATATCGTCGCTGGTCTCCGGGGCGCTCGTGTTGAAGACGATGAGCAGTTCGAGCGGTGCGTCGGTACGGGTGTTCTCGAAGTAGTGGAAGAACCCCTGCGGCGCGAACACCAGATCTCCCGCATGTGCCTCGAACACGTCGGTGTGATGGCTGCCGTCCGGGTGGGTCCCGAGAACCGTCCATTTCGCGGTACCCGAGATGTGGTAGTTGAGTTCCCACGCCGTGGGATGCCAATGCGGTTCCCGGATACTGCCGGGCTCGAGCCGCACGAAATACGCGGCACCGTGCTGACCGGCCAGTACCGGGAAGTTCTGCTCATGCGCACCCCGGAGGGTACCGCCGTCGTAGCGGCTCGGTTCGGCGTCGGCGAGATGGAACAGATGCGCCGAGGTGTTCAGGTTGGCATCGATCTCGCTCGCGCTCGGCAGCCCGGCGTCCGCGGACTCCGCGCACGCGGTCACCGCGGCCGCTGCCGCACCGAATGCCGCACCGCCCAGTACCGCCGCACCGGTACCGATCACGGCCCGGCGGTTCACTGTCGTTCGTTCCTCGGGGTGATCACTCGACATGGCGCTCCACCCGGGTCGCCGCTAGGTCGAGGCCGTGCCGGCGCCCACGGGCTCGGGCCGCGAAGCGGGTTTCCGCAAGCGGCCGACGATCAACCCGGTTGCCGCGAGCGCACCCGCGATGGGCCACTCGACCGCCCCCGCGACGGTGAGCGCACCGAGTCCGCCGTAGTAGAGGTAGCGGGTGGGCAGGGACAACTCGACCGGGCCCGCCTTCATTTTGATGCCCTGGCCGGGAATCGCGACCCTGGCGTCGAAGAACGGCAACGCCAGCGTGGCCGCGGGTGCGTTGTCACCAGTGGATTGCTCATCCGGTTTCTTCGGGGACCCCGAGCTCTTCTCGCGGGCCGCTTCGCCGGCGTCGGCCGCGGCGGTACTGTTCGCTTTACCTTGTGCAGGCACGGGACACGATCCTCTCGTCGTCGAGAACTACCGGTTCTGGCCTTCCGGCGGGCGCCGGAAAGGTGTGACAGCGAGCGTGAACGTCATCGATGATCTCGCTCCGGAGGGGTGGAAGGCAACCGGTCGACACGATCGATCAGCTCCTCGGTCCGCCGGGCGAACCAGGCCGGGGAGAGCACGACCAGCGCGGTGGCGCCGCTGACCGCCGTGAGCACACCGGCCCAGGCCACCGGACCCAGCGGCGTGCACCCGAAGAACTGACTGACGCCGGGCATTTCGACGACGGCCACGAGCACCGCCGCGCTCCCGACCGCCGTGGCCACCACGAGCGGATCGTCGTGCCGCAGTACCAGTGTCTGGGCGAGTTGGGCGCCGACCAGTGCCGTCAACCCCATCGTCGCGGAGCGCCGCCGGGTCCCCGGCGTCCATCGGCCGATCGCCCACGCGGCGGTGGCCGCCGCGGCAGTGGCCGCCCCGCGCCGGACTATCGCCTCGATCAGCGGGCGGCCCAGCGAGGGAGCGGGCGTGGACAGGACCGAATCCGGATAGCCGCTACCGGCCGCGGCCGGCGCCACCGTGGCCGAGGGACTCGGCGGTGACACAGCGATGGCGAGCGCCGGGAACATATCCGTGAGCAGGTTGACCAGCAGGAGCTGGCGGGTACTCACCGGTGCGCCGCCCCGACCGAGCGCGGTGCCGACAATGGTGAACACCACTTCGCCCGCATTGCCCCCGAGCAACAAGGTCAGAGCATCGCGGACACCGATCCACATATTGCGGCCTTCGACGAGAGCGTCGAGCAGTGCGGTGAGATTGTCGCCGGTGAGGACCAGATCGGCGGCTTCCCGAGCAGGTGATGAACCGCGCCCGGTCACCCCGATTCCGGCATCGGCCATCCGGATCGCCGCGGCGTCGTTGGCACCGTCGCCGACCATGGCGACCACCCGCCCGCACTGCTGCAGGGCCGCGATCACCTGCACCTTCTGCTCCGGGCCGACCCGCGCGAAAACCTGGGCCGAGGCCGCCAGTTCGGCGCGGCCGTTCTCGTCGGCGGCGGCCAATTCGGCACCGGTGACGACCCGGGCGCCGGCCGGGAAACCGAGTTGACGCGCGATGGCGCGGGCGGTGACGGGGTGATCCCCGGTGATCAGCGCGACAGCGCAGCGGGCGGTGGCCAGCTGCTGCAGGAGGGGGCGCGCCGAATCGCGGACGGTATCGGCGAGACCGACGTATCCGGTGATGGTCAGATCGGTCGCCAGTTCCTCGATCCGTTCCTGATCGAAATGTGTCCCGTCCCCCACCGAGCCGAGTTCGCATTGGGCTACGGCGAGCACCCGCAGGCCCTGATCCGCCAGGTGGTGGACGAGGGCATCCGCCGCGTCCCGGCCGGCGGATGCGCTGTCGAACCGGCAGCGCGGCACGATCACCTCCGGGGCGCCTTTGAGTACCAACCGCGCCGAGGTACCGGGTCCGCCGTCGCCGTCGCCGTCGACGATGACGGCCGCGGCGTAACCGCGGCAGGATTCGAAGGGCAGCTCGGCGATAACGATCGGATCGGGACCGGCACCCGGCAGGCGGGCGGCCGCGGTGAGGACGGCCTCGTCCGTGGCATGGGTGTGTCCCTCCCCCGTATGCGGCCGGGGGCAGGCCCACCCGGCGGCCCGCACCACCGCGGCGGCCGGCGGGTCGGTGATCGCCGGATAGTCGCCACCCGGCGGGAACTCCGGTGGTACCGCGGTCACGACGGCGAGCCGGTTCAGTGTCAGCGTGCCCGTCTTGTCGAAGCAGACGGTGTCGACGCGGCCGATGGCCTCCAGCGCGCGGGGCGCCCGGACCAGCACCCCCAGTTTCGAGAGCCGGCGGGCTGCGGCCAGCTGCGCCATGGTCGCCACCAGCGGTAGTCCTTCCGGAACCGCTGCCACGGCGATGGCCACCCCGTCGGCCACCGCCCGGCGCAGCGGTCCCCGCCGCACCAGCGACAATCCGGTGACCACCGCGCCACCGGCCAGTGTGAGCGGCAGTACCCGGCCGGTGAGATCGCGCAGCCTGCCCTGGACACCGGTGGCGGGTGCCACGCCCGACACCGTGGAGATCGCGCGATTCGCCACCGTGGCAGGCCCGGTGGCCACCACGATGGCGCGGGCCCGCCCGGCGACTATCGTGCTGCCCTGGAACAGCATGCTGGCGCGTTCCGCGGTGTGGCCGGCCACCGGCTCGACATGTTTGAGTACCGGCACCGACTCGCCGGTCATCGACGACTCGTCGACCTCGAGATCCTCGGCGACCAGCAGCCGGGCATCGGCCGGTACCACCTCCGGCGCCCGTAGCTCCAGAACATCGCCCGGGCGCAGCCGGGTCGCGGAGACGACTGTGACCCGATCCGAGGTCCGCGCCGCTTCCAGGCGGTTCTCCGTGGCCGCGCGCGGAACGACGACTCGGCGGACAGCCTGCTCCTGTTCGGCGAACAGGGCCGCCGCGGCGTCCTCGGCGCGCAGCCGCTGGATACCGCTGACCAGTGCGTTGACACTCATCACGCCCGCGACCAGCAGCGCATCGATATTGCTGCCCAGGATCGCGGCGGCCGCGGCACCGATGGCGAGAACCGGCGTGAGCGGATCGCTCAGTTCCCGGCGGGCCGCTCCGGCCAGCCGGCCCAGCAGTGCCGCGGGTACGCGCAGTCGTTCTCCCACCACGCTGTGCGACAGAACGGAGACCCTTCGGCGCCAACCCGGCGCGGGGTTCGGAATCGGGGCCCGCCGGCCCCGTAGGACGCGCGCGTACACGATCGCGGGGTCGAGCGCGTGCCAGGCGGTGAGCGGTTGCGGCGGCGGATCCGGTGACCGCACCACCCGCTGCGCGGCCAGTCCGCACAGGATCCAGGCGGTCGCGCCCGCGGCGTCGACCGGAGCGAGCCACCGTCCCAGCCCGAGCCGGCTCCGCCGGCCGGTCTCCCCGGTCACCACGAGCAGGCCCGCCAGGGTGCTGCCCGCCTTGGCCAGCCGCACCGCGGTGTCGATCGCCGGGCGCGCGGCCACGACGGCCGCGAGCACCCGGACGGCGTCGGCGAGGTCGGCGCCGGTGACGAGGTCGGCGGTCCACGGTGTCGCTGCCGTGGGATCGTCCACGGCGACCCCGATATCGGCGAGCGCCAGCGCGGCCAGGGTATCCACGGCGTCGGCGTCCGGATGCAACGACGAGATCAGCAGGACCGGGCCACGGTCGACGCGCAGTTCCCGGACGAGGTCGAGCAGACCGGTGCCGGGGTCGTACGCGGCGGTGACCGAGGCGCCGAGTTCTTCGGTGCCACTCACATTGCGCAGCACCACCCGCGCACCGGTACGCCGGGCGGTCTCGATCAGCGGAACAGCCCAGGGGTCGAGTTCCCACCCGATCGTCACGGTGGCGACCACCGCGCCGTCTGCGAGCAGGTCGGCACGGTCGGTCCCCGGCATCGTGGAAGCCGGAGGTTCGTGCCATTGCAGGGTGGCGCTGTCGAAACCGATCGCGTCGGCGGACGCGGGGATCTGTTCACCGTGCAGCAGGGCATCGGCGATCTCGAAGATGCGTCCCCGGTGCCATCCCGGAGCGGAGACCTCCACGTCGAGCACGACCCGGGTATCGCCACGTAGCGCCGCGCCATCGATGACCACCACCCGGACCCGGTCGAGCCGGCGTAACACCCCCGGGTCCAGCACCAGCGAGCCCGCCTTCGCCAATCCCCGGCCGAGGACGAGTGCGTAGGCCTCCCGGCCCATATGCGCCGCTTTCGGTATGCCGGCCAGCAGTGTATCGGCGATATCGTCGGCGGTACCGCCGCCGAGCAGGGTGCCCGCGGCCGCCACGAGCGACCCGTTGGCGGCTTGTTCGGCGTACTCCTCGACCGGGCCGGACGCCGCGGTGGCGTAGGTTTCTTCGGACGCCGGGCGGAGTTCCGGACCGGCCTGCGTCGCCGCGAAGAT
Source organism: Nocardia sp. NPDC050193 (assembly GCA_040674215.1). Taxonomy (GTDB): domain Bacteria; phylum Actinomycetota; class Actinomycetes; order Mycobacteriales; family Mycobacteriaceae; genus Nocardia. The sequence continues at coordinate 60,359 of JBFARE010000048.1, forward strand.
CGCCGCGGGCGCCGGGCCGCGCGGCCGGGTGGCGGCCGCGAGCCCGGGTTCACGTGCACACCAGGTCTGCCGGCGCGCCAGTGCCTCGGAGATCTGGGCCGTTCGCGCGACGAGATCCAGCAGCGGCGCGGCGGGCGCCAGCCCGAGCCCGTGCGCGGTGGCGGAGAACACGGTCGTCAGCAGATCGGTGCCGGCTCGTCCGAGCTTCGACTCCAGCAGCGCGACGATCCGCGGCTGATGGTTGATCACCGCCGCAGCGGCCCGGGCGGCCCGGGGTGCCCGGGGGAAGCGGCCCAGCCATCCGATCACCGAGGTACCGATCGCCAGGACATCGGCCACCGCGGCCACCGCCGGAACCGCCACCGCCAGGGGGTCGCCGGGATCGGTGACCAGCCCGCGGTATTGCGTTCCCGGCTCCGGCCCGGCCTCCGGCAGGTCGGCGGCGGGGCGGATCATCGTGCGGATCTCGTCCGGATCCGCGGTCTCCGCCAGCTCGATCACCAGTCGCCCGAGTATGTCCTCGACGTGTGCGGACACGACACCTGGTCCGCCGGCGACCAGCCGGGCGAGCCGCGCGGGACCTGCGGCGCCGTCGGTCCCCAGCGCGGTCCGGTCGAGATCGATGTGCAGCCTGCGTCCGGACACCCACGCGGGTTCTACACCCGCCTCGTCCGCGCCGGCGCGCGGTGGCCCGCCGAGTACCACGCGGGCCCAGTCGCGAACCGGCCCGACCGCCGGGCCCACGAGCGTCGGCGCGACCAGCGCGGTAGCGGAACCGATACGGACGGTCGACGCCATCGCCCCTGCCGCGAGCCGCGCGAACCCACCGAAATCGAGACCCCGCATGCGCTCACGCTTCCCGAGTGGTCGGTCGATGCATTCGGGCGAGTGTAGGCGTGGAAAAGGGTGGTCCAAGGTGCGCGCGCCGCGCGTTGCGGTATCGGAACCCAACCGTGCGCACAACGCGCGGTTCATCGATCGGCGCGGATTCGTTTCATGTCCCCTCGGTCGTGCACCGTCTCGATCGATGATGTGGTCGAAGTGGACGAGCAGGTGCCGGGGTCCGCGGAAGAGCTGGCTGCGCCGGTAGGGCGGCGGGTCGACGACCAGGCCGGGAGCGACTACGCGGCGTACGAAGGTTTCCAGCGCGTGGTCGGCTTCCAGCCGGGCGAGTGGACCGCCGATACAGGTGTGGTCCCGCAGCCCCGGCCGAAGTGCTCGTTCTCCCGAAACGCCGCGAGCGGTAGGGAGTGCGTACGCCCGCCGGCTCGACGTGTCCTCCGGTGGACCCCACGCCCGGATATCAGTGCCGGATGGACACCTCACCGAGTATTCGAGCACCCGATGCCGCGGTCCTATCGATTCCGCCGACCGGCAACCACCCGCCGCCTACGGTCTCCCATTACCGCTGTTCGCAGCCTCCTTTCCGGCTATCCCGCTCGCTGGTTCACACCGCGGTGACGTGGGGACGAGGCGGCATTCGACGGCCCGGGCAGACGCGGCCCCGGCGGACCGGACCGTCCGCGACGCCGCCGGGACGACGAAACAGCCCGCCGAGCGCTGGTGGCGTAGTCCGCTACCGGGCCGGATGTCTTCCCGGGGTGAGCAGCCCGGACTCGTAGGCGAGGACGACGAGTTGTGCGCGGTCCCGGGCGCCCAGCGCCGCCAGCAGCCGGCTCACATAGGTGCGGGCCGTGGCCGGGCTCAGGTGCAGGCTCGCACCGATCTCGCTGTTGCTCTCCCCCATACCGACGCGCGCGAGTACCTGCCGTTCCCGTTCGGTCAGCCCGGCGATGAGCTCGGGACGGGTCGCGCCGAGATCCCGGGCCACACGGTCGACGAGGGTGCGGGTGATCGACGGGGAGAGCAGCGAGTCACCGGCGGCGACGGTGCGGATCGCGGCACGCAGTTCGGCGGGGCCGATGTCCTTGAGTAGATAGCCGACGGCGCCCGCCCGGATCGCCGCGACGATGTTGTCGTCCTCGTCGAAGGTCGTCAGCATCACCACCCGTACACCGTGCAGCGCGGTATCGGCGGCGATCTGCCGGGCGGCCCGGATACCATCCGATACCGGCATGCGGATATCCATCAACACCACATCGGGCCGGTGGCGGCGCACCGCGGCCACTCCGTCCGTGCCCGTGGCCGCTTCGGCGACGATGCCGATATCGCCGTCCCGTTCGGCCAGCGCCCGCAGACCGGTGCGCACAAGTTCCTGATCATCGACAACCACCACGCGGATCATTCACTCACCTCCACCGGGACGCGGGCCTCGACGCGGAAGCCGGCGCCGGCGTCCGGGCCCGCGGTGAGGGTACCGCCGAGCAGCCGTACCCGTTCCCGCATTCCGGCCAGTCCGTGACCACGCCCGCCGCCCGCGGGTATCCCTGCCGCGACTGTGCCGTTGTCTCGGATCGTGACATGGAGCAGGCCGTCTTCGATATCGATCGCGACCTCGGCGCGGGTGGCCCGGGCGTGGCAGATCACATTGGTGAGCGCCTCCTGCACCACGCGATACGCGGTCGCGTCGAGCTGCGGCGGCAGCCGGCCCGGCCCGGCCCGCAGTTCGCATCTCGTATCGATACCCACCGCGCGGGCCGTCCGGATCAGATCGGGTACCGCGGCCAGCGACTGCACGCGCGTCGTATCCGCCTCCTCCTCGCCGCGCAGCAGCCGGACCATGGACCGGACATCGCGCAACGACTGCCTGCTCGTATCCGCGATATGGCCGATCGCCAGCCGGGCCGCCGCGTCGTCCCGGCCCACCGCCTCGGCGGCCACCCCGGCCTGCAGCGAGATCACCGACATCGCGTGACCGACCGTATCGTGCAGATCCCGCGACAGGCGCGTCCGTTCGTCCCGGATGCGCGATTCGGCTTCCCGCGCCGACTGTTCGGCGAGCAATCGCATGATCTGCGCTTGCTGGGCCAATCGGTCCCGCCGTGCGCGCACGGCATACCCGAGCGCGATCGCGGTCACGATGAGGGCCGCGTTCGCCACCCCTTCGTACCCAATCAGGTACGCCGCGGATTCACCCTCGTGGATACGGAAAGCCAATGAGACAGCGAAGACGAGTGCCCCGGCGGCCCCGGCCCACCGCGCCGAACCCGCGTCGGCCGTGGCGAAGAGCGCGGCGACCAACGGCACCGCCACACCGATCGGCGGGCTCTGGCCCACTTTCGGTGGTGCCTGGCGGGTTTTCAGGTCAGGAGGATGCGGTGGCGGAGCAGTTGGAATCCGGCGCGGCCATACATTTGTC
>JBFARE010000049.1:0-63266 GCA_040674215.1 Nocardia sp. NPDC050193
AAGGATCACGCGGTGGCCACCCCTTTCCCGGCTACGACACGCTCAGACTCGGTCTGGCGTCCGGGTCGTACACCATCCTGCTGGACGCAACCCCGGGTGTGCCCGTAGTGCTCCGTCGACCTACAGTCCTGCCCGAATCATCCGATATCTGCGGGTATTCGGCGTGCTGTCCGGCGTGGGTGGACCCGCTGATGGCCGGATGCATTGCCGTAGCGGAAGAATGGGCAATCATGTAGCTATTCCATAAAGGAAAGCGGTTCCGGGGCGGCTATGCCGACCGGATATCGTCCGAATCGGGTGGTCGAATTGCATTTATCGTCGACCGGTTTGTCGATAGCGGACATGCATATGCCGAATTACATCGGTGCAATTCACCTGCCTCTCGGACACCACGTCGATGGCGCGCGGCCGCGCGCCGGCTGCCCTCGATGGGCGCCGGGGCGATCGGATTCGGGTACTGTGGGGTGGATTTCGGCGGCCGAACCCAGAGGGGGTCATGGGCTTCTCGGGGGCGCCGCGCGTAGCGGAGTCGCCGCGCCGGATCCTTCGGCGGATTCCGGCGGAGGGTGGGGTGTGCGGCATTGCCGGACTTCGGCCGAGCTGCTTTGCTGGATACACTGCCGCGAACTGAGGGAAAGAGCTGTCGTGCCATCCGATTTCACGCTGAAGGCCGTCAACACTGTGCACCGAGCCCTGCTGCGTATCAGCTTCGGCCGCCTGGGGACCGAGTACTTCGGGATGCCCGCGCTGGAGCTGACCACTGTCGGCCGCAAGAGCGGGCAACCGCGCTCGGTCATGTTGACCGCGCCGGTCGTCGAAGGCGAGGAGTACATCATCGTCGCGTCCCGGGCCGGCGATCCGGCCCACCCGGCGTGGTATCGGAACCTCCGCGACAATCCCGCCGTCGAGGTCTCGTTCCGCCACGGTCCGCGCCGGGCGATGACCGCGCACATCCTCTCCGCCGAGCAGCGGGCGCCGCTGTGGTCGCAGATCACCGCCACCTATCCCGTATACGGGGATTACCAAAAGCGCACCGATCGGGAGATCCCGCTGATCCGGCTCACGCCCAGGGCGGGAGCCGCGTAGCCACGCGCGGTCGCAAGTAAGCGGGCCGACCCGACGGGTGCCCGGGTGCGGGCGTGGCGCCGCCCGGTCCGCCCGGCGCCCGATTGCGTAGGAGACGGATCACCGTCACGATGCATTCGGGTACCGGAGGGGTGTGGGGGCGGTAATCGAGATCGCTGTCCGGAGATCGCGGCGCGTCGCCGTCATCCTTCGGGCGGCCTGCCAGGCGTTGCCTTCGTCGTAAGGAGGCTGCGAGCCGTCGCCGCCTTGATCGCCGCGGGGCGCCCGCGGCCGGGGAAGCATGTCGTGATGTCCGGATGATCGGTGAACGCGGCGAACGAGCCGGTGCGCGGTATCGGCCGGTGGTCCGGCGCCGGGTGGCGACGGGGTGCGGCGCCGGGGCCGGCCGGCTCAGCCGTTACGGCTGAGGCTCGGGGGCACCGGTTCGGACTCCGCGACCGGGGCCGCGGCGCCTGGATCGGTCATGATGTCGCGCCACCAGGAATCCAGCCGGCTGGGCTCCGGCCAGATCACAGGTGCGTGCTCGGCGGTCGATTCCACGTCGTTCTCCTCGGGGCCGGTGTTGTCGGGCATCCTTGCCTCCTGTACGCGTGGTGCTCCGGCGGGTCGCTGCGCGTATTCGTACGCTGCTCCGATTGCGCCGCCCCCCGTAACCGGTGTCGCCGGGAATTCCCGCGACCGAGCAACGTAGTGACAGCAGATCGCCGGACCCGCCCGGTACCAATGTGCCGCAATTCTAGCCTTTTTCGCACCGGCTGCCCACGGATTGGAATCCGTGGGCAGCCGGTGACTTATTCCTGGTGGAACCCTCTGTCGGGGCGGTATTCTGGATGTGTCTGTGCGAGAACATCTTCCGATGCTACGCGACACGTCGTGACCCGCGGAGTCGACAAAACGACCGGTTTGTAATATATCGCGAACGTATTGCGTGATGTGTGCGCGCAATCCCCAATTAATGCCGGTGTAAATGTACTTTCATTTGATCGTGCAGAACGGGGCGTCATATGAAATCCCGGTGAAGAAATCCCCGGTCGGGCGGTTGACGGAGCAGACCGCCGCCGGGACCCGCCGCTCCCGGCGGCGGTGCTGAGTACACTGCCAGGCATGTCGGTGGCGTCGTCGCGATCGCGGATTCCGGGGGAGGTCAACGGATACGAGGCGCGCTGGGAGCAGCACAATACCGAGCGTCAGTTGCGCATCCTGCGGGCCGCAGTCCAACTGCTGGAGGAGAAGCCCCTGGGCGCCGATGTGCCCGTGCGGCAGATCGCCGAACGGGCCGGGGTCGCCAAATCGGTGGTGTACCGGCAGTTCAGCGGCCGGGAGGATCTGGACCGGCGCATCCGGTCGTACCTGATCGACGATCTGGGGGCCCTGCTGGACGCGCAGCTGGACGTATCGTCCGGCTCGGTGCGCGAGATCATCACCCGGACGGTTCGCGCGGTCGCCGACTGGATGGGCGACCACCCCAACCTGGCGGCGTTCGCGCGGACCGGCCCGCCGGTCGGCGGGCCGGACAGTGTGGACGCGATCTCCAGCCTCAAGATCCGGATCACCGAGCGGTCACGTGAGCTGATCGATGCGATCGCCCGCATCATGGATGTGGAGTCGGCCGCGCTGGAGCCGGTGCCCTTCGCGGTGGTGACCATGGTCGAGGGGGTGCTGGCCGCGTGGGTAGCCGATCCGGAGCCGAGCCGGACGCGCGCGGAAATGGTCGCCGACCTCTCCGGCTACGCCTGGTACATCCTCGACGGCGCGGCCCGGACGGTCGGTGTGACGGTCGACCCGGACCGGGAACTGGCGCAGGTGGTCGCCGGGCTGCGTGGTTCGGCCTCGTGAGTGTGCGGGGTCGTCGACCGGGCCGAACGTCGTCGGTCGGCCCGGCCGTCCCGGGTCAGGCCACCGAGGCCCGAACCCGGCGTTCCGGTTCGCTGCGGTAGCGCGAGCGGTCGCCGTCGATTCCGAGTGCCCGCCACAGCCGCGAGGTGACCGGGTTCATCAGACCGAGCTCGTCGGCGAGGGCACGCATATCGCCGAAGTAGCCGGACAGGATCTTCCGTGAGTGCGGGCTACGCCAGAACGCTTCCTCGATCACCTCGCGCGGCACATCGAAGCGGCGGGCGAACTCCGGCGGCGGCGCCATGATCTCTCCGGCCAGCCAGCGCAGCGCCAGCGGGAAGGACAGTCCGCACAGCGCGGTCGAGACCGGGCCGAGTTTCGCGATATGCGCGCGCAGGAACTCTCCCGCGAAGGAGATGTGGCGCGCTTCCTCGGCGATATGGATCTCCATCGTCCGCACCACCAGCGGTGGCAGGTTCGCGCCGTTGCGGATCATCGCCTTCTGGTAGTGGTCGATCGGCTCCTCGCCGCCGAGGATGCCCAGGAACAGCACCACATGCGCGTAGCCCCCGGCAACCCCGATGAACGGGGAGAGCGCCCGGAAGATCGGCCGCATACCGGGGACATCGTCGCCGATCCGGTTCACCAGTTCCTGGAACATCTGGATGTGGTTGCACTCTTCGGTCATCTCGTGCAGGCAGTAGCGGAACTCCGGCGACCCGTTGGGGAGTTTCGCGATGTACTGCATCATCCCGCGGATGAGTACGGTTTCGAAGGCCGCGCCGACCTTGATGGCGTTGGCGATCCGCCACCGGCCGATTTCGATCTGTTTCGCCGACGGTAGTTCTCGATACCAGCGGGTGGCGCCGAGCGGGTCGTAGTCGGGGGAGAGGATCCAGCGGGGGTCGTCACGGTCGAGGGCGAGTTCGGGCGAATCCCAATCGATGTCCAGGTACGGATCGAACCGGCGGTGCACCGAGCCCTCCGACAGTGTTTCCAGCGTCTCGCGGTACCGGGTGTCCAGTTTGGGAGCCCGCGGCAGAGTCGACGGCGTCATCGGTGCCTCCTCGTGCGTATGGCGTACATCTCTCTACGGATGAATTTACCGGGACTCAGCGTCTCAGTAAATAGAGCGCGCGGAGCCGGTGCGCAATCGTGCCCTATGGTGATGAGCGCGAAGGCGGTACCGAGGGTGTGCGCGAAGGCCGCGCTTCATGTCATACCGCCCGGTCGCGCGGGGGTGCGTACGGGGCCGCGCGCCGGGTCACGATGCGGTGTGCCGACCGGGCGGTGCGACCGGGGCGCTATCGCGCGCCGACAGTGTTCGTGTGCACTCGCAGCGTCTCGATCCGGTCCCGGGTGGGGTGGAAGTCCAGGATCAGCAGCGCCGGACCCGTCGGCAGATCGGCGCTGATCGTGACCGAACGACCCGCCGCCAGCGTTTTGCCCTGCCGCAGGCCGCGCGCGCGGACGGCCAGCTCCGCGCTGCCGATCGACTCACCCGACCACAACCGCACCGTATCGCGGTCGCCGGTCAGTGCGGTGACCGTCGCGGTATCGCCGGCGGCCGCCGCCGCGCACAACCGGTGTGCGATCCGTTTCCCGGTGGCACCGATACCGGTGCACGCCCGGGCCATACCCGTCAGGCCGCGCACGCCCTGATTGCGCAGCAGCAGCATGCCGAGCCGGGTACCGGCCCGCCATCCCTTCGGTCCGGTGCCGATGAGCTGCCCGACCATGGGCACCAGTTCCCAATACGCGGCCAGATATCCGATCCGCAGGGCGCCGTCCTCTTCGACCACTTCGTAGCGCAGATGCATCGGTACCCGGACCCGGGCGCCGGTCGACATCGTGATGGTGATGGTGAGATCGCGCAGCACGGTCGCCGGACCGGCGAAATCGTGCGCCACGTCGAACACGATGTCGTTGGGCGCGATGAAGGTGTCGTAGAACCGGGTGATCGCGTCGTATCCGGTGTGCGGGTCCGAGCCGACCGGATCGTTGACCACCGCACCGGTCGCGAACAGGCCCACCCAGGCCGCCCGGTCGTGGGCGGCTACGGCGCGCGGGGACGCCAGAACGGCCTCGCGCAGATCCGCGGCGGTCGGGTCCAGCGGCACGGTGACTCCCTTCGGATGGCCGTATTTCGCTCCTACAATAGAACACGTTCCATGGGTGTCCGAGTGACGTAACCCTGCCTGCTTGTGAAAATGTCGGTGCGGTGCGGCATCATCTGTGCACGCAGCTATTCGACGAACAAGCGAGATTGCCCGGAGTGCCCCATGCCGTCGCGAACACCATCGAGCGCGAAGCCGAAACCTCTGTCCGACAACGACCTCGAGCAGATCGCCGCGGAGATCGAAGCGGGGCGCCCGCCGATGGTCTGGTTCACCGCCGCGGCGGTGGGGGTCACCGAGGGCCGCTCCGGAAAGGTGGTCTCGCTCGGCGATCCCGCCGACGGCGACTTCCTGCAGATCCGGCCCACCGGGTCCAAGGATGTACTGTCCTTCGGTCCCACCGAGGTCACAATGGTAAAACCCCAGCGTGACAAGCCGGCCGCCGCGCCACCACCCGCCCCCGAGAAGAAGGAACCGCCCGTGACTCCCGCCGCGTCCCCGTCCACCTCCGCCCCCTCGGCCGCGGATCGGAAACCGGCGCCCGCCCCGGCGAAGAGTGCTGCTGCCGACACGAAACCGGCGGCGGCGCCGCGAACCCCGGCCGCCGCCAAGGCGAGCAAGGCACCGGCCGCGCGCAAGGCCAAGACGCCGGAGGTCACCGTCACCATCAACGGCACGGCCGACGGTGAGTGGACCGTGGACGTCACCGCGGGTAAGAAGCGGACCGCGCGGGCGGTCCCGGTCACCGGTACCACTGTGGCGCAGGCGGCGAAACTCCTGCCGCCGGAGGTATCCGAGGTGGTGGACGGTCTGCTGGAATCGGTGCGGGGCGCCCAGGAAGCCAAGGTCCAGCAGCTACAGGCCGAACTCGAGCAGGCGCGCAAACTCCTGGAAGAACTGACGGACTGATCCGCATTCGCCGATACGAACCCGTCTCCGGAATCACCTCCGCGGGCGGGATCGGCTCGGGTTCCGGCGCGTGTAAGGCCGCCTGTCGCGCACCGAAAGTGCTATGGGCCCGACCAGGTTTGCCGACCACACGACAGCCGCGTCGCACCGCTTCTTCCGATGAATTGTGTTCGTGACCGGGCGGGCTCGTCCGTGCGGCGTCCGAGGCGGGCAGATCACACCGCAGTTTCCCGCGGTCGCCAGCCGTGGCGGCTGGGTTCGGGCGGGGTGTACCGGATCGAGTCGTGGAACATGTAGCCGAAGCCGCGCCGTTTCGCCTGGTACATGGCGGCGTCCGCGTCGCGGATGAGGTCGTAGATGCTGGCGTCGATATCGCGGGGGCCGCCGCAGGCCAGCCCGATACTGGCCGTCAGCGGTACTTCGCCGGTGCTGAGCTGGAACGGCTTCATGAACACACCGAGTAGGCGTTCGGCCATTTTGGTCGCTTCCATGCGTTCCAGCGGAGCCAAAACCACGAATTCGTCTCCGCCGTAGCGGGCCACCACATCGTCGCGGCGCACGGTGGAGCGGATCCGGGTGGCGGCTTCGGCGATCAGCTCGTCGCCGACGGTGTGCCCGTAACTGTCGTTGATCGCCTTGAACTCGTCGAGATCGATGAAGAGCAGACAGAGCGCGCGTTCGGCCCAGTCCCGGTGCTCACGATGCAGTACCCGTAGCAGCGCGGAACGGTTGAGCAATCCGGTGAGCGGATCGTGGTCGGCCTGGTACTGGGCGCGTCGTTCGCTGCGGGCGCTGTGGCCGATCGCGCGTTCGCTGCGGATCAGCAATCCGATGAGCAGCAGGGCAAGCATCGAGGACACGATGACCTGGTCGAGCGGGCTCAGCGGAGCGCGGGCCACCGGCACCAGGGAGGAGAGCACCAGGGCGACGGCGATGACGCTGGCACGCTGGCGGGAGTGGTGGATACGGATGGTGCGCGGCGCACCCAGTGTCGTCATGGTCGGGTGCAGGGCCGCCGCCCCGGCCGCCAGATACGCGCCGATCAGGGGAAGGACCAGCACTTCCGGCGCCGTGTCGAGGGTGCCGGCCGCGACCAGCCGGTACCCGAGATCGGTCGCCAGCACTCCCGCGAGGGCTGTGTGCAGCAGGCGTAGCGAGGTTTCCGAGCGGCTGGAGGTGGCCAGCGAATGCGCCAGCAGGGTGAGCAGCAGCGCGTCGCAGACCGGCAGGGCCACTGCCGTGACCGTGTTCACGTCCGGGGTCTCGGAGTGCAGAACGGGTGCGATGAGGAAGATCCAGGACGCCAGCAGCGCGCCGAGCCCGATCAGTCCCGAGTCCAGGACGACATCGGGATGGGCCCGGGCCTGCCGCGGCCGCAGCCACATCAGGGCCGCCAGACCGGAACCGAGGTAACCGGCGAGCGTGCAGATCTCGTCCAGCGGGGTGGACGCGTAGCCGGTCAATTCCCGCAGCACAGTTCCGGTCGCGAAGGGGAGCGCGGCCCCGGCCAACAGATACCACGGCAGCGGATGTGACGGACGGTGCCGGCGCAGGCCGAAGCCGATCATGGCGACGGTGCCGGCGGCCACGAACAAGGTGACCGCCACCGACAGCGGACGGGACCCGAGTATCAGATGCACCAGGAGCGGCGCGCCCACCATCACGGAAAACGCTGCGCCATACCGTATCCGGTGGATACCGTGCCGCCCTGCTCCCTGCGGTTCGCTGATGATCATCAGCCCCCCTTTGATCGCTCCATTCCCGGTGAAATCGAGCCGCGTCGCAGGCCTGGGTCCTTATCTGTCTGTCGTGCTCTACCTGTTCATCGAGCGGCGGCTGACGCAAACCGAGTGTTCCTGTACGAGGGGATGTCCCGAGCCGTCCGCAGTGCGTCCGGCCCACCAAACCTGGACTATGGATCCGATGATGACACGCAGTGTCGAATTTGTCGCTCTCTTGGCACAACAACGTCGTAACAGGTGTCTCGATGGTGGCGGCGCGGCGGTTCCCGGGCAGTGGCGGGCGGCTCGTACGGTGGTCCGGTGACAGAACGCGAGGAGAGCACCGGCGGGCGTCGTCGATGGTCGGCGCCGGGCCGGGTCAACCTGATCGGCGAGCACACCGATTACAACGACGGCCTGGTGCTGCCGATAGCGATACCCCTGGTGGTCACCTGTGAAGGTGTCCGGCACGCCGACGATCTGGTCCGGGTGGGCTCGCACCAGCGGCCGGGTGAACCGGTGCGACTCCCCGCCGCGGCGCTGGCCACCGAGCGTGACCTGCTGCCGGGCTGGGCGCGGTACCCGCTGGGCGTCGTCGCGGAGTTCGGGCGTCGCGGCCACGGGATCGAGGGCTTGGCGCTGGATTTCGACGGCGCGGTCCCGGCCGGGGCCGGGCTGTCCTCGTCGGCGGCGCTGTGCTGTGCCGCCGCGGTGGCGGTCCGCGATCTGTGCGCGCCGGAGGTCGGTGACCGGGAACTGATCGATATCGCCCGGGCCGCCGAAAACGACTATGTGGGTGCGCCCACGGGGATTCTGGATCAGGCGGCATCCATCCTGTGCACCGCGGGACACGCCCTGTACCTGGATGTACGTGCCTTCGGTGCGGCCGATTCGGGCGGTTTCGAACAGATCCCGTTCGATCTCGCGGCCACCGGTCTGCGACTGCTGGTCATCGATACAGGGCAGACCCATGAGCACGCGGCCGGCGGGTACGGCGCCCGGCGCGCCGAATGCGCCGCCGCGGCGGCGGCTCTCGGGGTGGTGTCGCTGCGCGATATCGCCGATGCGGGGCAACTGTCCGGACTCACCGATCCGGTGCTGTACCGGCGGGCGCGACATGTTCTCGGCGAGAACGACCGGGTGCGCACGGTGGCGGAACTGCTGCGCTCGGGTGCCGACCCGCGTGAGATCGGTCCGCTGCTCGATGCGGGACACGATTCGCTGCGTGACGATTTCGAGGTGTCCACCGAAGTGCTGGACGCGGCGGTGGACGCCGCTCGCGCGGCCGGTGCCCACGGGTCACGGATGGTCGGCGGCGGTTTCGGGGGCAGCATCATCGCCCTGGTCGATACCGCGGCCGCCGGCCGGGTCGAGCAGGCGATCCGGGAACGTCTCGCGGGCATGGGATTCCCTGACGCGCGGGCCATCGAGGCGGTGGCCGGCCCGGGCGCCGGCCCGGTCGGTTGAGGAGGTTCGGTGGGTCGAGAAGGTACGGTGCCGCGGCGACCACGGCACCGAACCTTCCTGCTCAGGCCGCCGGCCGCGCGCGGCGCAGCGCTCCGACGAGGACGTCGACCATGAGGAAGGCCAGCAGGCTCAGGCCGAACACCGGAGCGAACCAGCCGATCGCGGCGGCCGCGGCGAGCACCGGCACCGCCAGGACCGCCGATCGGCGCAGTGCGCCGCGGCGCGGTGGCCTACCCACCGCGAAGGTGCGGCCCGTGACGGTGGGCCGGCGCCGCCACCACATGAGGTATCCGCGCACGATCACCGTGATCAGCCCGATCGCCGCTGCCAGCAGCAACAACTGGTTGAGCACGCCGAACATCAGGCCCATATGGAGCTGGATGCCCCAGTTGGCCAGCTTGGCCATGAACGGCCACTCGGAGTAGGGGAGCCGATCGGAGACGGTGCCGGTGACGCCGTCGACGGCCGCTGCATCGGCGGTCAGTGTGCCCGACAGCCGCCGTTCCTTCACCGCGAACGCGGTGCCGTCGGTCGCCGGGATCGTGATCTCCGCGGGGCGGGTGACCCCGGCCTCGCGCGCCGCGGCGAGGACCCGATCCAGTTGCTGGATCCGGTCCGCCGGAACCGAATGGCCGGCCGGGTGACCGCCGTGATGGTCGCCGTGCCCGGTATCGGCCGGCGCCGCCGCCCCGGGCAGTGCCGTCGCGACGACGGGGGTGGTCCAGCCGAGGTTCTCCCGGAGTGCCTCGATATTGGCGCCCGCATACGTCGACCAGGTCAGACCGGTGGCCGAGAGCAGCAGCGCCGCCGGGAGAATCCATACCCCGACCACCGCATGCCAGTTCAACCGGCGTTCCCGCGCGTTCGCCCGATTCGGGACGAACAGCCACCGCCCCGAGTTACGCAGCCGCCGGCTGCGTACCCGCCGGATCCACAGAGCGAGCCCGGCGAGCGCGATCAGCCACAGCCAGGAGGCCGCCAGCTCGGAGTACAACCGGCCGGGTTCGCCGAGATGCAGATGGCGGTGCATCTGGGACACCCACGTCCGGAAGGGCAGCGCACCGGAACTGCCGTAGACCACCGATTCGCCCACCGGCCGCGCGGTCACCGGGTCGACGAAGACGGCGCGCCGCTCGGATTCGCCGAGGGTGGGATCACTGAACAGCACGCGGGTCGTCTCACCCGGTGTCGGCGCGGGTGCGACCGCCACCGGTGTGAGGTCGGGCTGGACCGCGGTTCCGGCGGTCACCTGTTCGGCCAGCGGTCGCTCGGGTCCACGGGAATCCACGGTCAGCAGATCCCGGTTCACGAAGGATTCGATACTGGGCGCGACGGCGTAGAGCCCGCCGGTCACCGCCGTGATCAGGAGAAACGGCCCCACGAAGAGACCGGCGTAGAAATGTAGCCGCAGCGCGAGCGCGCGGAACGCGCCGCTGCTCGGCCGGGGTGGATCGGTCGCCGGAGTGGCGCTTTCGGGCGCCGCGGGGACCTCGGTGATACTCATCGGTGTTACCTGCGTCCTGTGCCGGCCCGGCACCCGGCCGGAGGCAAGCGGGTGCGCGGGGACGCGGCGCGCACCGAGAACTCGGGTCGCCGCGCTGAGGGAACCGGCCGGGGCCACGGGCGCGGGCGCGGGCGGAGATCACCGCAGCAACGGCCGGCGCCCGGCCGGGACGGCCGGGTGGGAGATCAGATCAGCACGGCCCGGGGCGGTGCCCGGGTGCGGCCCGTATCGGCCGCGAGAATCCACGCGACGACCTGGTCGCGGTGCAGCAGGAGCAACGGCAGTGGGTCCGGGACTGCCGGTGGCCGGGGCGCGACGGGTACCAGGCGCGCCAGGGCGGTGGCGACGACCCGGTAGGCGAATTCGGCTCCGCGTACGACCATCGCCGCGGCGCAGGCGACGACGAAGTGCGCCGCGAGCATGGTGGGGGTCAGCTGGAGATCACCGTGGTGCAGATGTCCGGAACTCCAGCCCAGACTCAGATGGCCGAGCAGTTGCCCGGCTGTCAGTGCCGCGGCGAGTCCGGTGGTTCCGGTGCGCAGCGGGCGCAAACCGGTGACCAGGGCACCGACCGCCGCAGCCGTGAGCGCCAGCAGGACGACCGCCGTTCCGTCGGGCGAGCTCGTCCGGTCCGCCCAGCCGTGCGCGGCCACCGAGACGGCCCCCGAGATCAGGCCGGCCGCCGCACCGCGGACGCGGGCGGCGCCGAGCTGGTCCACCACATGGGTGGAACCGAACCTGATACGCACCAGAGGATGATATCCGACCCCCGCGCTGCCTTGGGCCGGTCGATATCCGGTCCGGCCTGCTCCGGGTGCGTGCGCATCACACCGTGCGGGTCCGGCGTAACCGCCCGGATTCCCGGCTTGCCGTCCAGGGCGCGGAGCTGCTGTCCGGGCGCTCGGAATTCAGCTGCCGGGCTCCAGTTCCATCAATGGTTTCCGCAGCAGTTTCCCGGTGGCGTTGCGCGGCAGTTCGTCGAGGAACACCACTTCCCGAGGGACCTTGTAGCGTGCCAGATTCGCCTTGACGTAATCCTTGATCTCCTGGGCGTCGCGGGCCGAATCCGGCCCCGGGACCACGACCGCGCGCAGTCGTTTGCCGAACTCCCGGTCGTCCACGCCGACCACCGCGGCCTCGAGTACATCGGGCCGTTCGGCGATGAGATGCTCGACCTCCTGCGGGAACACGTTCTCGCCACCGGAGACGATCATGTCGTCGTCGCGGCCGTCGATGAACAGCAGGCCGTCGGAATCGAGATGCCCGACATCGCCGCTGGACATCATGCCGTCGACGGTCTCCTTGGTGCGTCCGTCGGTGTAGGCCTTGAAGGCGTGCGGGTTGTCGATGAAGATCGTGCCGGTGACATTCGGCGCGGTGATCCGCTTGCGGTTCTCGTCGTAGAGGGCGATCCGCACCCCGACCGGCGCCCGGCCCGCAGTGGTCGGCGATTTCTTCAGCTCCTGCGGTGTCGCCACAGTGATGACCGCGCATTCGGTGGAGCCGTACAGGTTGTACAGCACATCGCCGAAGTGTTCGCCCGTGCGCACCACCACATCGGGCTGGATGGCCGAGCCCGCCGCGAAGATCACCCGCAGCGAGGAGACGTCGTAGCGGTCGAGTACCTCTTTCGGCTGGTCCAGGATGCGTTGCAGCATGGTGGGCACCACCACGAGCGAATCCGCGCGGTAGCGGGCGATATTGGCCAGGGTGAGTTCGGGGTCGAACCGGCGCTGCTGGAACACCACCCGGTTGCCCAGTGCCAGGCCGAGGGAGAACTGGGACAGTCCGGTGCCGTGGAAGATCGGCGCGGCCATCACCATGGTGCCGTCGGTCGGTAGCGGCACCCGGTCGATGAACTGGGCGGTGATGAACGGGCTGACCTTGTCGCGCGGGGCGCCCTTGGGCGTGCCGGTGGTGCCGCTGGTGAGGATGACCGTCCCACCCGGCTTGGCGGGGGCCGCCAGTGGTACGGTGGACTGCCCTGCCGAGATCGATTCGACCGTCGGGATCGCGGGGTCGGCGCCGTCGGATTCGTCGACCCAGGTGAGGATGCGCGGGATCTCGGCGGGGATGGCGCTCATCAGATCGAAGAACTCGCTGTCGTGCAGCACCGCTTTGATCTGCTCGCGTTCGGCCACATCCGCGAACTGCGGCTTGGCGAAGCCGGTGTTCATCAGGACCGCGCGCAGGCCGAGTTTGCCTGCGGTCAGCATGCTCAGCACCATGCCGCGATGGTCGCGGGCCAGCACCGCGACCACGTCACCGGGGCGCAGCCCGCGTTCGGTGAGGCCGCGGGCGAAGGCATTCGAGCGATCGTCGAGTTCGCGGAAGGTGAGTTCGCCCCGCTCGTCGACGATGGCCGGGGAGTCGGGCCGGGTCTGCACGGCATGCATGACCACACCGGCGAACGGACCGTACTTGGTCGCGTTGCTCATCGACCGGACGGCGTGGTCGAGCCGCAGCGGATCGAAGAGGCCGCGTTTACGCATCACGTTCACGGCCGAGGCGATATCGCCGACGCGGCGAACGGGACCGGGCAGCGACAATGTCATCGGTGACAACCTTCCGCGGCGTACCGCCGGGAACGGCGGCTACCTCCTCGAGCTCCTGTGCACTGCCAACCCTAGCAACCGTCGCGGAGACTTCCATCCGATTGTCTCGGACAGTAGGGAAACCGGGACATTACTGTGAGAATTCCCGGTTTCCCGGCGAGAAGGGCTATCAGACCTCGTATTCCACCAGCACCCGGCGCAGCAGTTTGCCGGTCGGGTTGCGGGGCAGATCGTCGAGGAAGACGACCTCGCGCGGCACCTTGTACCGGGCCAGGTTCTCCTTGACGTAGGTCTTGATCTCGGATTCGTCCGGGGCGTGCCCGGGTTCGGGGACGACGAAGGCGCGCAGCCGCTTCCCGAACTCCACATCGTCCACGCCGACCACCGCGGCGTCGAAGATATCGTCGCGCTCGAGCAGCAAATTCTCGACCTCCTGCGGGAAGACGTTCTCGCCGCCGGAGACGATCATGTCGTCGTCACGGCCGTCCACCATGAGCAGACCGTCCTCGGTGAAGTGGCCGACGTCGCCGCTGGACATGTAACCGTCGATGATCTGCTTGTGCCGGCCGTCGGTGTAGCCCTCGAAGGGCGCGCCGCTGCGGATGAAGATCCGGGCGGTGACGTTCTTCGCGGTCACCGGCTCGTCGTTGTCGTCGTAGAGGCGGACATGGCAGGTGAGCGGCGGCCGGCCGACGGTGCCGGGAGCCTTGGCCAGGTCGGCCGGCTGGGCCACGGTGGCGATGGCGCACTCGGTGGAGCCGTAGAGGTTGTACAGCACGGGCCCGAAGATCTCGGTCGCCTTGACACACAGTTCCGGTGACAACGCCGAACCCGCCAGGATGATGCCCTTCAGCGCCGAGGTGTCGTACTTCGCGCGGATCTCCGCGGGCAATTCCACCATGCGGTGCAGCATCGTCGGCACCGCGACCAGCAGTTCGGCGTTGTGATCGGAGAGCATCTTCAAGGTCGCCTCGGCATCGAAACGGCGCCGCATGACGATCTTATTGGTGAGGCCGATGCTGACCAGATAGGTGCCGAGCCCGGTGCTGTGGAAGATCGGCGAGACGATGACGACGGAGCCGCGCTTCGGGAACGGCATCCGGTCCAGGAACTGTGCGGTCGCCACCGGGCTGGCCTTCTCCCGCGGCGCGCCCTTCGGCAGACCGGTGGTACCGCTGGTGAGGATGATGAAACCACCGGGCTTGGCCGGGACGGGCAATGCTCCGGTGCCGTTCTCGGCGATCAGGTCGTCCAGCGTGCGGGCGCCTGCGGGGATCTCGGTGCCCTCGTCCACCCAGGTGAGGATTCGGGGCATATCCGCGGGCAGCGCGTCGAGCAGGCCGAGGAATTCGCTGTCGTGCAGAACCGCCTTCACCTGTTCCCGTTCGCACACCTCGGCGAACTGCGGTTTGGCGAACCCGGTGTTCATCAGCGCGATCTTCACGCCGAGCTTGCCCGCGGCGGCCATGGACAGGATCAGCCCGCGATGGTCACGGGCGAGGATGCCGATCACGGTGCCCTCGGTGATCCCCGCGGCGCGCAGCCCGTGGGCGATCCGGGTGGACTGCTCGTCCAGTTCGCGGTAGGTGAGCTCACCGCGTTCGTCGGCCAGTCCGGGTGCGTCCGGCGCGATGCGCGCGGAGTGCATGATCAGGGTGGCCTGCGGGATGTAGGTTTTGGAATCCTTCAGCGTCCGCAGCGTTTCTCCCGGATTCCTCAGATCGATGAATCCGCTGGACTGCAGCAGTCCGTATGCCTTGACGACTTCCAGCGTGTGCGCCAGGTTCACCTTCGAACACCTCCACAGATTCTCGCGTCGGCACTCGACCTAGCGATTCCGAACGGCATATCGGTGGCCACCGTAGCAGTGAAAGTGTAATCGCTCACAACGTACGCTCCGGACAAAAAAGACATTCGCGAGCGGTCGCCGAGGTGGCCGGTGCGGGCGGGCGTCGGATGGTCGACGCGTTCACGCGCACCGGCCGCCGGCTCCTCGGGTCAGTGGTAGACCGAGCCCAGCGACGGGAAAGTGATGTCGCCGCGCACGTACTGGAACCCGTCCGGGTGTTCTGCGCTCACCGGCACCGGCCAGCGGTGCCACAGGTTGCCGTACACCGCGGCCACGATCAGGCCCGGGCCCGGATCGATCGGCCGGGTGCGGATCGTGGTGTCGGCGATGATGTCCCGATGCTCGGTGAGCTGCTCGATACCGCTGCGGCCGTTGTTGAGATTGAGCCAGACGACATCCAGCCGCGCGCCCGTCTGATCCGGGGCGATCGTGCCCGGTCCGCCGAAGAACGCGAACCGGAAGCCGTCGATGTTCAGCGACAGGCCCGAGCCGTACATTCCCGGACCGCCGCCGCGGCCCACGGTGGATTCGGCCGGGATCTGGAACGGCTGCGCGGGCAGGGCGGCATCGCGGGTGGCCGTGGCGACCCGCGCGTCGCCGAGCAGCCGGGATACCGCCTGCTCGGCGGCCGGATCTCCCGCCGCGGCCGTGTGCAGGGCCTGGGTGGCCGAAGTCCAATCGACCTGGGCGGGTTCGGCGGTCGCGTGCCCGGTGAACAGAACGGTGGCTGCGGCTGTCCCCACGGCAGCGGTGAGGAGCCGACGGGTAAAGGCCGATTTACGCATAACCAGTCTCCTTGCCGGGTGATGTCCGGGGTACTGCTCAGTGACTCGGTATGGGTGCTGCGTGGTGGAACTCGTGCCGGCGCGGTGCAAGAGTGGATCCGGCGGCACCGATCGTCCGATCGAACAAACCCTGTCACTCGGTCCCGGCGGTGTCCAGAACCGCCGCGCGGCCGGTCGGTCGCGGTTTCGTATCCGATAGCGGCGCCGGATCAGCCTGCGGTGACCGCGCGCTGGAGTAGCTGCTGCAGGGTTTGCTGTTCCTGCCGGGTGAGGGGTTGTAACGGCGAATCGGCCGCGAGTAGATCGAGCAGTCGTATGCGTAGTTCGCTGCCCGCCGGGGTGAGTACGAGTTGTTTGGCGCGGCGGTCCGTGGGGTGGGCGCGTCGCTCGACGTAGCCGTTCGCCTCGAGCCGGTCGACGATGAACGTCGCGTTCGAGGGTTCGCAGCTCATTCGCTCGGCCAGTTCGCGCATGGTCATCGGACCGGTCAGCTCACGGAGCGCGACCGCCTGCGGCGCACTGAGGCCCAGTGGAGTGGCACGCAGGCGTACATGGTTCTCGATGCGGTGGTTGAGAGCGTTGACCAGCCCGCACAGTTCGCGCTCCGCGGCCGCGAGGCTCTCGGCGTGCGCTCCCCGGGAATTGCTCATGGTGCTGATCCTAGCGAAGTGCATCCAACTTTAATAGTTGCAACTCTAATCATTCTAACTTTAACCTTAAGCGCGTGGCCGACAGCCACGTACCGCCCGAGCCAGGAGTTCCACGATGACCACTGCCCAGCAGGCCGCCGAACCCATCGATCCGATCGCCGTAACCACCGGACCCGGTGGCCGGCAACGCCTGCGCCGCCCGGGACGCCTTCGGTCGATCCGGCTGGGTGAGCTGACCGTCAGCTACGTACCCGACGGGACAGTGGGCCTGGTACCGCGCGGCTGGCTGCCCGGCACCACCGCCGCGGACTGGATGGCGCACGCCGATCACCTCGATGACAAGGGGTACCTGGTGGCCGGTATCGGCGGGCTGCTCGTCGAACTCGGAGACCGCGCGCTGCTGATCGATACCGGCGTCGGGCCGGTGACGGTGCCCGACGATCCGGACAACCCACTGATCGGCGCCATCGACGGCGGCGCGCTGCTGGAGAACCTGGCCCGGGTCGGCCGGGCGCCGCACACCATCGAGGCGGTGGCATTCACGCATCTGCACGGCGACCACATCGGCTGGGCGGCCCATCCGGCCGTTGTCGGCGGTCCGGTGTTCACCGCCGCCGATTACCTCGTCGGCGAAACGGAATGGGCGCACCGGCATCCGTCGCCCGAACACGCGGTGACCTCGGACATGCTCGAGGTGATGAGCCCCAAGGTCCGCACGATCGCCGACGGCGAAGAGATTTTCCCCGGCGTGCGGGCGGTGGTGGCGGCGGGCCATACCGCCGGTCATACGAGCTACTCGATAACTTCCGCCGGCCGGCGTCTGCTCGCCTTCGGTGACGCCCTGCACACCCCGCTACAGGTGCGATATCCGCACTGGTCTTCGGGCGCGGACCACGACCGGGTCCGGTCGGCACAGGCACGACACCGGCTGGTCGACGACCTCGCCGCGACCGGTGACCCGGCCTTCGGCAATCATTTCGCCGACGTGGTATTCGGTACGGTCGCCCGCGACGGCGCCGGCCGTACCTCCTGGGTGCCGCTGCCCTGACTTCCGGACGCTTCCGACGTCGCCCGGAAGAGATATGGGCCGGTGTGGGCCCGCCCGACGAGCCCACACCGGTTCACCTGCCGCCTACTTCAATTCGGCGCTGGTCTTGCCCAGCACCCGGCGTGCCACGATGAGCTGCTGGATCTGCTGGGTGCCCTCGAAGATGTCCAAAATCTTCGAGTCCCGGCCCCACTTCTCCAACAGCAACCGCTGCGAGTATCCGACCGTGCCGGCCAGCTCGACCGACTTCAGCGTCACATCGGTGCCGGTGCGCCCCGCCTTCGCCTTGGACATCGACGCCTCCAGCGAATTGGGCTTCTTGTTGTCGGCCATCCAGGCCGCACGTAAGGCCAGCAGGTAGGCGGATTCGTAATCGGCTTCCATCCGCAGGAACTCGGCCGCCGCCGCGTGCTGATTGTTGGGCGGGGTGTCGTAGGAGATCTCGATACCCGCGTCGGTGAGGATGGCGCGCAATTCCTCGAGCGCGGCGCGGGTGACACCGATGGCCATGGCCGCGACCATGGGGCGGGTGTTGTCGAAGGTCTGCATGACCCCGGCGAAACCCTTCTCCACGTTCACCTCCGGGCTGCCGAGGATATTGTCCTTCGGGATCCGGCAGTCCTGGAGCAACAGCACCGCGGTATCGGAGGCCTTGATACCGAGCTTGTGCTCGAGCCGGGCCACCGACAGGCCGGGAGCGTCCCGCGGGACCACGAACGATTTGATGGCGGCGCGGCCGAGGCTGCGGTCCACCGACGCCCACACCACGATATGGGTGGAACGCTGCCCCGCGGTGACGAAGATCTTCTCGCCGTTGAGCACCCATTCGTCGCCGTCGAGGACGGCGGTGGTGGTGACCGCGGCCGAATCGGATCCGAAGCTCGGTTCGGTGATCGCCATCGACGCCCACACCTTGCCGAACCGTTCCAACTGTTCGTCGGTGGCCACCGCGGCGATCGCGGCATTGCCCAGCCCCTGGTAGGGGATGGACAGCATCAGCCCGACATCGCCCCAGGACGTTTCCAGGGCGTTGAGCAGCGCCGACATATTGCCGCCGTTGGCATTGAGGAGCACATCGGTGGAGGGCTTCTCGTCGTCGGAGCGCCCGCCGCTGGCCCCGCTGATCTTCTGCGTGCCCGAATCGCTGAGCCCGTCGACCATGGCGGCCATGGTGTCGAGTTCCACCGGGTATTCGTGCTCGCCGAGATCGTATTTGCGCGAGATGGGCCGGAAGATCTGCGCGGCCACCTGATGCGCTTGGTTGGCGCTGGCCCGCAGCTTCTTGGGAAGTTCGAGATTGATCATGAAAGTCTCCTGGGAAAAGAGCTGTGACGACGCCGGGAACTCAGACCAACACCACGCCCTCGGCGACCGCGATACCCCTCAGATCGCGGTACCAGCGTTCGACGGGGTGTTCCTTGGTGAAGCCGTGGCCGCCGAGCAGTTGGACACCGTCCAGCCCGAAGCGCATCCCCTTGTCCGCCGCCAGCTTCTTGGCCAGCGCCGCTTCGCGGGCGAAGGTGAGGCCCTGTTCGGCGCGGGCGGCACCGCGCAGCGTGACCAGGCGCAGACCGTCGAGTTCGATGGCGATATCGGCGACCATGAACGCGACCGCCTGCCGGTGGCTGATCGGTTCGCCGAAGGCTTCCCGCTCGTTGACGTAGGGGATCACATAGTCCAGTACGGCCTGCCCGGTGCCGGTGGCCAGCGACGCCCAGCCGAGGCGGGCGAGCTGGACGGCATCGCGGTAGTCGGCCGCGTGCTGCGCGGCATCGCCCTCACCGAGGACGGCGTCGGCGGCGACGGCCACATTGTCCAGGACCAGCCGGCCCAGGCCGGCCGCGCGCAGGCCCATGCTCGGATCGGCTTCCACCGACAGGCCCTTGGCGTCGGATTCGACGACGAACAGGGCCGGGCGTCCGTCGAGTTCGGCACCCACCACGAAGATCTCGGCGTCGGCGGCCGCGGGGACCAGGCTCTTGACACCGTTCAACCGGTATCCGCTGGGGGAACGTACTGCCTTGGTCTGCAGGCTGAAGGGGTCGAACAAGGCGCGCGGTTCGCTGATGACCACGGAGGCCTGGGGTACGTTCTCGCCGGTGAAGGCCGGCAGATAGGTCTGCTGCTGGGCGTCGGTGCCCCACTGGGACAGCGCGACCGCGACCCCGCTCGGCGCGAGCAGCGGCAGCGCCAGGCCCATATCGCCGTGCGCGAGTGCCTCGGCGACCAGCGCATTGGTGACCGCGCCGCGTTCGGTGGCCGCGCCCTCGAGCTCCTCGGGCACATTGATGAGGGTGATACCCAGTTCCGCGGCCCGGCCGAGCAGATCGGCCGGCGCGGCGGCCGCCGTGTCGGCGTCGTGTGCGGCCGGGCGCAGGATCTCGGCCGCGAACTCACGCACCGTCTCGACGATCATCTGCTGTTCGTCGGTGGGGGTGAGGTCGAAATAGTCCTTGGTCTTGGACTCGTTGTCCGGTAGCCGCTTGGGCGCACCACCGCCCGCGACCTTGTTGAAGGCACGGGTGGCCGCGCCGAGGGTGCGGAATCCGGTTTTGGTGCTCTGGTAGGTGACCCGGTCGATCGGCTTGCGCAGGTTGTATTTCTCGGCCAGCTCCGAACCGGTGATGGTCGACATGACCCGCATGGCGGCGCCCATCCAGTCCCGTTTGGGTTGGTGCAGGCCCACCCCGTTCTCCTGGCGGACGCCGTCCGGCGACCGCCGCTCGGTAGCGCTGTCTCGAATGCTCATCATCACCTGTTTCTCGCGCGGGGGTGAGGGTCGGACCCCGGGTATCTTACTGCGGAGTAAGGCTATCTTACTGCGGAGTAAGAAAGGCGTCGAGTGGTCTGTACGTCCTGGTGAGCGGACGCGTGCGTGGAACGCGCAGGTGATGAAGCCGAGAACGCCCGCCCCGGCGAGCGGGGCGGGCGTTCTCGGTTACCGGAGTTACCGCGGGTGGGAGTTGTCGTCACCCGGGGCCGCGGACTCCGGCCGGCTATTCCCGCACGTACCAGCGCAGGGTCGCGTAGGCGGTGAGACCGGCGAAGAGCACGCCGACCGGCATCACCATGAGCGCGGTGGTGAAGATGTCGTCGAAGGTGATCTGCGGGAACACATTGCTGGCGAACAGATCGCCCAGAGCCCGGTCGATCACCAGCGGCCGGGCCACGAACAGGCCCGCCGTGGCCAGCAGACCGCCCGCCAGTGCGGCGGCCACCGCCTCCAGCAGGAACGGCAGCTGGGTGTACCACCGGGTGGCGCCCACCAGGCGCATGATGCTCACCTCCGTACGCCGGGTGAAGGCCGCGATCTGCACCATGTTCGCGATCAGCAGGAGTGCCGCCACCGCCTGCAGCAGCGCCATACCGAACGCCGCGTTGCGTAGCCCGTCGAACAGGCTGACCAGCCGGTCCACGATGTCCTTGTCGTTGCGGACCATGCCGACGCCGGGTCGCTCGTAGAACTGCTCATAGATCGTCGGATACAGCGACGCGTCGGTCATCTTGACCCGTAGCGAGGCCGGCAGCGGGGTCTCGCTCACGTATTCGGCCAGTTCCGGCTGGTCCTTGAAGGTCTTCTCCTTCGCCTCCCGGACCGCGGCGTCCCGGTTGAGATACTGCACGTTCTCCACGCCGTCCACGGCCTCGAGATCGGCCATGAGCGTCCGGCACGGATCGTTCACACAATCCGGATCGGTCGCGGACACGTCCTCGGTGAGATACAGCCGCACCTCGAGCCGGTCCAGGAAGTACTGCTCGGTCTTGTCGGCGATCCGCACCGCCAGCAGACCGCCGCCCAGCATGGTCAACGAGACCGCGGTGGTCAGGATCATGGCGATGGTCATGGTGACATTGCGGCGCAGCCCCTCGGAGACCTCGCCGAACAGGAATCCCGCCCGCATTACCGACGCACCTCGTAACCACCGTCGGCCTGATCGCGGACCAGATGGCCCTCGTAGAGTTCCACCACCCGCCGGCGCATACCGTCCACGATCAGCGGATCGTGGGTGGCCATGAGCACGGTGGTGCCCATCCGGTTGATGTGCTCGAGCAGCAGCATGATCTCGTAACTCGTCTCGGGGTCGAGGTTGCCGGTGGGTTCGTCGGCCAGCAGGACCAGCGGCCGGTTGACGAAGGCCCGGGCGATCGCGACCCGCTGCTGTTCGCCACCGGACAATTCGGTGGGCAGCCGGTCTGCCTTGTTACCCAGCCCGACCAGTTCGAGCACTTCGGGCACGGTCCGGTCGATGAACTGCCGGCGTTTTCCGATCACCTCCAGGGCGAACGCCACATTCTGGGCGACAGTGCGCTGCTGCAGCAGCCGGAAATCCTGAAAAACACACCCGATTCGCTGCCGCAATCGCGGCACCCTCCGCCCCGGCAGCCGGTCGACCCGGAAATCCGCCACCGAGATCTCGCCCGCGGTCGGTGTCTCCTCTTTGAGCAGCAACCGCATGAAGGTCGATTTGCCCGAACCCGACGGACCGATGAGGAAGACGAACTCACCCTTGCCGATATGGACGGTGATGTTTTCCAGCGCTGGTCGCGTAGCGGTCGGATACGACTTGCTGACGTTGCGCAGGGTGATCACGAGGAGACAGTGTAACCATTCGATAACGAAGCGGCTCGCGGGCCGTGTCGCAGCCGCTATCGGACGGGAATCACCTGCACAGGGACCTGATGAACGGCGGGTACGGCGGGGGCGGGCGCCGGTTTCGCGGGTGTGATCTGATCCGGTTTGACGAACAGGTACAGCACGAAGGTCGCCACCCAGCCGCACGCCAGGATCAGCGTCGATCTACGGGCGCGCATTCAGGCCCTCCCGGCGCATGGCCGCGGCCACACGCACCCGTAGCTCACGACTCACCTCGAACTGTTTACCCGGTAGCGTCCGGGCGACCATCCGGATGTTCATCTGGTCCACGGTCAGGTCCTCCACGCCCATCACCGTCGGCTCGTCGAGCAGCAGCGGTTCGAGGCGAGGGTCCTGGTAGGCCTGGCCGCCCACCTCGTGCAGCACTTCGTTGATCCGGATGATATCCGCACTGGCCGAGACCGGTACATCGATCGCGGCCCGGGCCCAATCCTTGGACAGATTGGTGACTTTCACGATCTGGCCGTTCGGGACGGTGATCACCTCACCGTCCGGGTTGCGCAATTTGGTGACCCGCAGCGTCACATCCTCGACCGTGCCCTCGGCCGGATCCTGGATACCGGTCACCGCGATCCGCACCACATCACCGAACCCGTACTGCCGTTCGGTGATGAGGAAGAACCCGGCCAGGATGTCCTGCACGATGCGCTGTGCGCCGAAACCGAGCGCGGCACCCAGTACCGCCGCCGGTGCGACCAGGCCCGACATCGAGAATCCGATCCGTCCCAGGACCTCCATGGCGACGAGCGCGTAGGCCACGGTGAGCACCACCCAGGTGAGCACCTGCGCCAATGCGTGCCGATGCTTGGCCTCCTCGGAGCGGACCAGCGCGTCACCGCCACGGAACCCGGAATCGATCTTCTGGGTGACCCGGTCGCGCACGTAGGTGGCGAACCGGGCGAACAGCATCGCCCCGAGGATCAGCAGCACGATCTCCAGCCCGGACGACCGCAGCCACGACGTGACCTCCGAGGATGCCGCCAGCGACAGCGCCAGGGCTTCGGTCCCGTCCGAATGCATCAGATCACCTGCTCTCGCACCACCGAAACAGCTTGCGGCGCCCCGGATCCCGGGACCGCTAGCTCTCCTGCAGCACTGTACTCATCCGCCAGCGGATCCCGGATTCGATGAATCCGTCGATATCGCCGTCGAGTACCGCCGAGGGATTGTTGACCTCGTAGTTGGTGCGCAGATCCTTGACCATCTGATACGGATGCAGCACATAGGACCGCATCTGGTTGCCCCAGGACGCGCCCTCGTTGGTCTTGAGCGCATCCATCTGGGCGCGCTCCTCCTGCCGTTTGCGTTCCAGCAGTTTGGCCTGCAGCACCCGCATGGCCGACACCTTGTTCTGCAGCTGCGATTTCTCGTTCTGGCAGGTGACGACGATCCCGGTGGGGATATGGGTGATCCGCACCGCCGAGTCGGTGGTGTTGACGCTCTGACCGCCGGGCCCGGAGGACCGGTACACATCGACCCGGATATCGGTTTCCGGGACCTCGATATGGTCGGTGGTCTCCACCACCGGCAGCACCTCGACCTCGGCGAAGGAGGTCTGGCGGCGGCCCTGATTGTCGAACGGGCTGATCCGGACCAGCCGGTGCGTGCCCATCTCCACCGACAGGGTGCCGTAGGCGTAGGGCGTCTTCACCGCGAAGGTGGCGCTCTTGATACCGGCTTCTTCGGCGTAGGAGGTGTCGTAGACCTCGACCGAGTACTTGTGCCGGTCGGCCCAGCGGATATACATGCGCATGAGCATCTCGGCCCAGTCGGCCGCGTCCACGCCGCCCGCGCCGGAGCGGATGTTGACCAGCGCGTCACGTTTGTCGTACTCGCCCGACAGCAGGGTGCGGACCTCGAGCGCCTCCACATCGGTGTGCAGTGCGGCCCGCTCGGCATCGGCATCGGCCAGCGCGCTGGTCCTCGCCTCGCCTTCTTCCTCCTCGGCCAGCTCGTAGAGCACCGGGAGATCCTCGAGCCGCTGCCGTAACTCCTCGACCCGGCGCAGTTCACCCTGGGCGTGCGAGAGCTCGCTGGTGACCCGCTGCGCGTGATCCTGGTCGTTCCAGAGCTCGGGATCGGCGGCCTGGTGCTCCAGCTCGTCTATACGGCGGCGCAGCTCCTCGATATCGAGGACCGATTCGACGGTCTTCAGGGTCGCGTCGAGTTCGGCGAGGTCGGCGGTCACGTCTGGATGCACGGTGTTCAAGGCTACTAGGAGCGTTGGTCGCGGTGTACCGCGCGGCCCGCGGAGACCGCCGCCGGTCAGCTCGGGACGGCCCGCAGGTTGCCGGGCCGGTGGCCGGCGAGGCGGTCCAGGGCGGCGGCCGTCGCCGGGTCGGCGGGCAGGTGGACGATCAACTGCTGATCGTCGTCGGCGAAAAGGTCCAGGGTTTCGAAGGCCAGCCGCAGCGTCCCGGCGGTGGGGTGCGCCATCCGGGTCACGCCGGTCGCGGCGGGCAGATTGGGCACCGTGGCGACCCGGTCGGTGAACGCCGCACCCGCGGTGATGGTGAGCTGGTCGGCCAGCGCCGCGATCTCCGGGTCGGCGCGGAAGGGGCCCTGTTTGAGGGTGGCGACCAGATGGTCGGCCAGATGACCCCAATCCGGGTAGACCTCGCGGGCCCGCGGATCGGTGAAGGCGAAATGAGCGAGATTCGACCAGTGTTCACCGTCGAGCGCGCCGGTCGGCTCCATCAACCTGCGGTAGCCCTCGGTGCAGGCCAGCACCTCGGTGAGCCGGTTGACCACGACCGCCGCCGCGGGTTCGAGCTGATCGAGCAGCGCCCGGATCGTCGGCCGGATCTCGCGGCCCGGCCGGGCCCGGCCCATGCAGTTGAACCCGGTATCGGCCTTGGTCAGGCGGTACAGGTGGACACGTTCGGCGGAGGTGAGCCCCAGCGCGTCGGCCAGCGCGGCCAGGACCTGGGGCGAGGGATTGCGGTCCCGCCCCTGCTCGAGACGGGTGATGTATTCGACGCTGACCCCTGCCAGTGTGGCGAGTTCGGCCCGGCGCAGTCCGGGCGCCCGGCGGCGCGCACCGGTGGGCAGCCCCACCTGGGCCGGTGTCACCGCGTCCCGCCTGCTGCGCAGGAACAGGCCCATCTCGTTCTCGCTCACGGTCCCACAGTAGTGGCGGGCGGGCCGCTCAGGGTGACCCTGGCAGTACCACTCTCGGCGCGGTCTCCCACCGCGGCGCCCGGCACGGCAGATTCGACCCGGGCGGCAACCGGCCGCCCGAGAAGAACGGAGCACACCATGACCACAACGCCCCTGCGCCTCGCGGTGATCGTCGGCAGCGTCCGCGAGGGCCGCTTCGGGCCGGTCGTCGCCTCGTGGATCACCGCGCAGGCCGCCCGCCACGACCGGTTCGAGATCGATGTGATCGACCTGGCCGAAGCCGATATCCCCCTGGCGCTACCCGCTGTTCCCCCGGCGATCGAGCCCGACCCGCAGCGTCCCGCCGGAATGCGCGAGCTGACCGAACGGCTCGAAGCCGCCGACGCGTTCGTCATCGTCACCCCCGACTACAACCGCAGCTTCCCGGCTTCGCTGAAGGCCGTCATCGACTGGCATTTCACGCAGTGGCAGCGCAAGGCCATCGCGTTCGTCGGCTACAGCGGGGCCAGCGGCGGGTTGCTGGCCATCGAACAACTCCGCCAGGTGTTCACCGAGCTCGACGCCCACACTGTGCGCGAGTACGTCTCCTTCCCGCGCTACTACCTGTTGTTCGGGGCGGACGGGCAACTCCTGGCACCCGCGGAACCGGAGGCCGCGGCCCAGGTCATGCTGGACCGGTTGCACTGGTGGGCGGAGGCACTGGTGGCGGCCCGCGCCGTCGCGGCCTGAGGGCCGGGCGGTCACGGTCGCGTGACGGCACGGCGCGCGGCCGCGCCCGGACCGACTCGATAGTGTTCGGGTGTGGCTGCTCACTCCTCTGACCTCGAACTCGCATTGCGGCTGGCCGACGAAGCGGACGCGATCACCCGCGAACGGTTCCGCGCGCTGGACTTGAAGGTCGATGCCAAACCGGACCTCACCCCGGTATCGGACGCCGATCTGGCCGTGGAGGAAGCGGTCCGCCGGATGCTGCGGCACGGCCGCCCCGAGGACTCGGTGCTCGGCGAGGAATTCGGCGGCACGGCCGAGTTCACCGGCCGGCAATGGGTCGTCGATCCGATCGACGGCACCAAGAATTTCGTGCGCGGCGTCCCGGTGTGGGCCACTCTCATCGCCCTGCTGGAGGACGGTGTCCCGGTGGTCGGTGTGGTGAGCGCGCCCGCGCTGGCCCGCCGCTGGTGGGCCGCCGCGGGGCAGGGCGCGTGGTCGAGTTTCCATCCCGGTGCGCCGCAGCCCATCACGGTCAGCGCCGTTTCCGATCTCGGTGCGGCCAGCCTCGCGTTCTCCAGTCTGTCCGGCTGGCGCGACCGCGGTCTGCGCGAACAGTTCATCGACCTCACCGACGAGGTGTGGCGGGTCCGCGGTTACGGCGACTTCTTCAACTACTGCCTGGTCGCCGAGGGGGCGGTGGATATCGTGGCCGAACCCGAGGTATCGCTGTGGGATCTGGCCGCGCTCGACATCCTGATCCGCGAGGCCGGTGGCACTTTCACCGCCCTCGACGGTCGTGAGGGCCCGCACGGCGGGGACGCCGTGGCCTCCAACGGGCGGCTGCACCAGCAGGTTCTGCTGCGCCTGCGCAGCTAGGCCGCAGCCTCCGCGCACGACCGCACGGCGCCGCGCGGGCTCGGCGCCTTACTCCGCCCGGGGACCGCACCGGTGGACGCGAACTGCGCCGATGGCCGACCATGGGTTGATGACGCTCAGTACGCGCGAGGCCGATCTCTTCGAGGGCGCCCGCGGCCGCCTTGCGGCGATCGCCTACCGGCTGCTGGGGTCGGCCGGCGATGCCGAGGACGCGGTCCAGGAAACGTTCCTGCGGTGGCACGCGGTGGACCGGGAGCAGATCGAGACGCCCGAGGCCTGGTTGACGAAGGTCCTCACCAACCTGTGTCTCAATCAGCTCACCTCCGCGCGGGCCCGGCGCGAGACCTATGTCGGGCAGTGGCTTCCGGAGCCGGTTCTGGCCGGGAGCCCGATGCTCGGCCCCGCCGAGACCGCCGAACAGCGTGAGTCGGTCTCGCTCGCGATGCTCACCGTGATGGAGCGGCTCACCCCCAACGAACGCGCCGTGTATGTGCTGCGCGAGGCGTTCGGGTACTCGCACCGGGAGATCGGGGAGATCCTCGATCTCACCGAATCGAACTGTCAGCAGATCTACCGCCGGGCCGCGCGGCATCTCGGCGGCCGGTCCCGCACCGAGGTCGACGCGGCGGCCGCGCGCCGGATCGCCGAGGAGTTCCTCGCCGCCGCCCTCAGCGGCGATACCGAGCCGCTGGTCCGGTTGCTCACCGGTGACGTGGTCAGCGTGGCCGATGGCGGCGGCGCCGTGCCGGCCCGCCGGACCCCGGTGGTGGGAGCGGCTGCCGTGGCCGGCTACCTGCGCACGCTGTTCCGCCCGACCGGCGCCAAACGCGCCTTCGTCGGCGACGACCTCACCTTCTATGCGGCCGTGCTCAACGGCGATCCCGCGATCGTGATCGAGGTCGGCGGACGGGTCTACGGCGTCCTGTGCCTCGAAATGGCTCCCACGGGGATCGCCGCGCTGCATGTGCAGGTCGCGCCGGCGAAGCTGGCGCATCTCACCCGGGAGTGGGCGGCCGCCGGCCCCCACCGCCCGCTCGACGCGCAGTGGTGACCTCCCTGGGACGCGACTCGGCCCCGCCTTCGGGGGCCCGTCAGCCCATGGTCTTGGCGCCATCGATCGCCTCGCGGATGATGTCCGCGTGACCCGCGTGCTGCGTGGTCTCGGCGATGATGTGCAGCAACGCCCGGCGCGTCGACCAGTGGGTCTCCTGGAACCAGGGAGCTTTGGGCAGCGGCCACTTCGCGTCCAGGTCGGGCAGCGTGGCCACCATCTCGTCGGTCCGGCGCGCCACCTCGTCGTAGGCCGCGAGCACGCCGGCCAGCGTCTCACCGGGCAGCATCCGGAACTCGTTCTCCCGGGCCGCGAAATCCTCGGTGGTCAGTTCGTCGAAATCCTTCGAGGTCGCGATTCCGTCGACGATGAGATCGACCCAGCCGCGTTCGACGCCGGTCACATGTTTGATCAGGCCGCCCAGACACAGTGCGCTGGGCGTGGGCCGGGCCGCGGCCTGGTCGTCGGTGAGATCGCGGGTGGTGAAACGCAGGAAGAAGCGCGCGCCGCGCAGTTCGGCCAGCAGGTCGGCGCGCTCGCCGGACAGGGTCGCGGCGATATCGGTCCAGGGGAGGGTGGAGTTCTCGCTCAAGGTCTTCGCCTTCCGTCGGGGTTCGGTGGATTCCGTGTTCGGGAACCACGGTATGACCCTTAACGGCCACTTTCCGGCCTCAATTGAGCCAAAGCTCGCAGATTCCTGGAAATTGTGTCTGAGCCGGCAGTTCATGTCAGCGTCGGATGACGTCGGCCGGTGTCAGATCGATATCCGGCGGCGGGCTCAGCCGCCGCAGCGCCCCGTCCATCCCGGTGACGAACAATGCCCACGACCCGCCGGCGCGGGCGATGCGCACCGAGGTGGTGCCATCGGGCACGGTCCGGACCGGGTCGGGCCGCCTGATCAGGCCGGTGATGATCGCGCATCCGGTCCCCGTGGCCGGGTCCACCCGGTAGACCGCGCCGACTCCGTGATCGGCGACATACAGGTCACCGGCGCGGGTGGCCTCCATATCGTCGGGAACGGTGAGCAGGTTCGGTGGCCCGGCGACCACCTGGGCGTCGGCGGGCGAATGCAGTGGGATCCGGAAGATCCGCATGGTCAGATTGCCTGTATAGATCGACTGCCCGTCGGGAGCCAGTGCCAGGCCGTTGGTCAGCGGGAGCGGCGACCACGATTCGGTGAACTCGCCGGTCGACGGCCGGTACCGGGCGATTCCGGTCGGCGCCCGCGACAGCCCGATCGTGCTGATCAGCAGGTCCCCGTCGGGAAGCAGCAGCAGTCCGTTCGGGCCGTTGAGCCCGGTGCGCAGCACGGTCACCGCGCCGGTATCGAGGTCGTAGCGCTGTAGCGTGCCCGGCGGGTCAGTCACCCCGTCGCCGGTCAGGAAGTACACCGAGCGCCCGGCCACCCGGACTCCTGCCGGATGCTGCAGTCCGGTGATCAGCTTCTCGAACGTCCCGTCGGCCGAGACATGGGCGAGGTAGCCGTCGACGATGCCGGTGACATAGAAGCCACCGGCCCCGTCGGAATCCAGGTTCTCCAGATTGCCGACCCCTTCCACGATCGTGGTCGCCTGCCAGCCGTCGGCGCACATGGCCGGGAATTCCTGTGCGTGCGCGGGGGCCGCGCTCACACAGGCCGCTGCCGCCGTAGCGGCGGTGAACATCGCCCACCGAGCCCATGATCGCGTTCTGGATGCCATACCGGACAACCTAAGTGATCTGCGGCGGTACCCGCGGGATTCCGCACGGCCACCGGTCATGGTGTCGGCGGCCGCAGCGGGTCCTGGTTCATCCACATGTGTGCACTACGCGCGGGACCTCGTCGTGCGCGCCGTACGCCCCTCGGGTTGTCCGGCGGTGCTCGTAGGATGGGCCGCGTGGAAGCCCCCGAAGCCCCGCCCGTGCCCGTTACCGAGTCCGGTGCCGAACCCGATGCGGCACAGCGGATTCTGAACCGGGTCTTCGGTTACGACAGTTTCCGGGGCGAACAGCGCTCGATCGTCGACCAGGTGATCGGCGGCGGCGACGCACTGGTGCTCATGCCCACCGGCGGCGGCAAGTCGTTGTGCTATCAGATTCCCGCGCTGGTCCGCGACGGCGTCGGAGTGGTGGTTTCCCCACTGATCGCGCTCATGCAGGACCAGGTGGACGCGCTCAGCGCGCTCGGGGTGCGGGCCGGCTTCCTGAACTCCACCCAGTTCCCGGACGAACGCCGCACCGTGGAGGCGCAGTTCGCGGCCGGTGAACTCGATCTGCTGTATCTCGCGCCGGAGCGGCTGCGCATGGAGACCACCGCCCGGCTGCTCGACCGGGGCCGGATCGCGTTGTTCGCGATCGATGAGGCGCACTGCGTCTCGCAGTGGGGTCACGATTTCCGGCCCGACTACCTGGCGCTGTCCGTGCTGCACGAACGCTGGCCCGACGTGCCCCGGATCGCGCTCACCGCGACCGCCACCGAGAAGACCCGCGACGAGATCATCACCAGGCTCGACCTGGGCGGCGCCCGGCGCTTCGTGGCCAGTTTCGACCGGCCGAACATCCAGTACCGCATCGAACCGAAGAACCGGCCCGATCGGCAGCTCCTGGAGTTCCTGCGCGCCGAGCATCCCGGTGACGCCGGCATCGTCTACTGCCTGTCCCGCAACTCCGTCGAGAAGACCGCGGCGTTCCTCACCGAGAACGGTATCCGGGCCGTTCCCTACCACGCGGGCCTGGACAATCGCACCCGCGCCGAGAACCAGGCGCGTTTCCTGCGCGAGGAGGGTCTGGTGGTGGTGGCGACCATCGCCTTCGGTATGGGTATCGACAAACCCGACGTGCGTTTCGTCGCCCACCTCGATCTGCCCAAATCCGTCGAGGGCTACTACCAGGAGACCGGACGTGCCGGGCGGGACGGTCTGCCGTCCACGGCGTGGATGGTCTACGGCCTGCAGGACGTGGTGCAACAGCGCAAACTCATCGAAACCTCCGAGGGCGATGCCGCGCACCGGCGTCAGCTGCAGCTGCACCTGGACGCGATGCTCGCCCTGTGCGAGACGGTCGACTGCCGCCGGTCCCAGCTGCTGGCCTACTTCGGTCAGCCGCCGCAGCCGTGCGGGAACTGCGACACCTGCCTGAACCCGCCCGAATCGTGGGATGGCACCATGGCCGCGCAGAAACTGCTCTCGGCGGTACTGCGCCTGAAGCGGGAGCGCGGGCAGAGCTTCGGCGCGGGTCACCTCATCGATATCCTGCTCGGCAAGAAGAACCAGAAGGTGCAGCAGTACGACCACCACGAACTCAGCGTGTTCGGAGTCGGCACCGATCTGCGTGATACCCAGTGGCGCGGGGTGGTCCGGCAGTTGCTGGCCCAGGGGCTGCTCGCGGTCCACGGCGATTACGGTGTGCTCACCCTGACCGAGGCCAGCCAAGCCGTCCTCTTCGACGGCCGGACCGTCGCGCTACGGCGTGAACCGGACCGGCCCACGCCCGCGCGGGCGGCGCGCAGCGCGAAATCCGGCCGGGCCGCACCCGCCGATCTCGATACCGCCGATACCGCACTGTTCGAGAAACTGCGGCAGTGGCGGGCCGATACCGCCAAGGAGCAGGGCGTTCCCGCGTATGTGGTGTTCCACGATGCCACCCTGCGCGATATCGCCGCCCGCAAACCCGCCGATCTGCGGGAACTGGGCACGGTGAACGGTGTCGGCGAGAACAAGCTGGCACGTTACGGAGAGCAGGTTCTCGAGGTGCTGGCGGCCGGATGAGTCCTGGGCGTGCGGAAACCGCTGTGACAGAATCGCTTTCATCCGATGATTCCTCCCGCCAGTGACGATAGGGGTCTGAACAGAGGACATAACCTGGCAGTATGTCCAGCAAGCACACTCCGTGGTCGCGGTCACGCCACCGCGCGGGCTTGTCCGCCGACCAGTTCGGCAGCTTGGACCCAGGGGCCATCCGGGCCGCGACATCTCGCGCCCCCCGGAATCGCGCGCCGGTTGCCGGGTCACCCGAATCGGTTCGGCTCCTCGGAACCGCCGCGCACGATATCGGCCTCGGAGCCGATACGTGGGCCGAGGACGTCGACTCCGACGGCGAGGACGATCTATCCGAGTGTCCGCCCGGCCGTAGGCAGAGCCTTCCGTCGAGGGAACCACCCTCGGCGCCCGGGCGACCGGGACTCGATCCGGAGGGGGGCGGGTCGACGGATCTTTCGGCCGGACCCGCACCGGAGGAATATCGGCCCACGGAACCCGCTGTCGACGACGGCGGGCGGCGATGGACCGTGCCCGATCCGCCGATGATGCACCCGGCACGCATACCGGCCGCCCCGGCGAGCGTGCGTGGGGCTCATGATGCGGGCCCGCCTCCCGAGCCCCCGAATCCGGTGTGGACCGTACCGGAGACCGAAGCTCTGGAACTGCTTCCCCTCGGCGGTCACGCGCTGCTCGGCCTGTGTCTCGGGCTGGCTGTGCTGCTCGCGGTGGGGTTCTTCTACCTCGGGCGGACGACTGATCCCGACCAGGCCGCCGCCCCGACCGCGGCCATCGCCGCCTCGACCATGGCGCGCCGCGAGACCGCGGCGCCGGCTGCGGAATCTTCCGATATCGGGATCGGTTTCGTCTGGGGCAAGGTGCTGACCAACGACGGAAGCACGCTCACTGTGAAGAGCGAGATCAGCCATTCCGAGGTCGTGGTGCACACCGACGACCACACCAAGATCTACGTGTTGATCGCCACCACCATCCAGGCAATCGCCGAGGGTGCCCCGATTATCGTCTACGGCCGCAGGCACGCCGACGGCTCGATCTTCGCCGACACCATCACCGGTGTATCACTGCGGGCACTCGGAACACACTAGCCGGGTACGGGCGGCACGGGCCGCGGCGAACCCGTGGCCCCCGGCCGGCTTCCCGGGGAAACCGGACCTGCGGCCACTAATCGACCGCAATTCGAGAACAATCGACGGTATGGCCAATACGAGCACGCGGACCCTGCGCCTGCTGTCGCTGCTGCAGACCCACAAATACTGGCCCGGCACCGAGCTGGCGCAGCGGCTGGAAGTCTCGCCGCGGACCCTGCGGCGCGATATCGACCGGTTGCGCGATCTGGGATATCCGGTGGAAGCGCAACGCGGTGTCGACGGCGGCTACCAGCTCGCCGCCGGGGCGGCGCTACCGCCGTTGATGGTCGACGACGACGAAGCCGTGGCACTCGTGGTCGGACTCCAGTTCGCGATGCAGGGCATGGTGGAGGGCGTTGCGGAGTCCTCGGTGCGCGCGCTGGCGAAGGTGGTGCAGGTGATGCCGCCCCGGCTGCGCAAGCGGGTGGAGGCGATCCGAGCCATGACGGTGCCCGCGGGCTGGGGTGGCGACCGCTCCGCCGCCCTCGATCCGTCGGCGCTCGCCACGGTGGCTCTGACCTGCCGCGACAGTGAGCGGTTGCGTTTCACCTACACCGCCGCCGACGGCCGTCGCAGCGAACGGCATGTCGAACCGCACCGCCTGGTCGCCCTGGGCCGGCGCTGGTATCTGGTGGCGTTCGACCTGACCCGCCACGACTGGCGTAGTTTCCGGGTCGACCGGCTCACCGGACCGGCGGGCGACGGGGCACGTTTCCGCCCACGGGAACTGCCCACCGCGGATGCCGCGGAGTTCGTCCGTTCCGGTGTGGACAATATGCCGCATCTGTACCGGATCGAGGCAGTGGTCGAAGCCCCGGCGGAGTCGGTGCGGCAGCGTCTCGGCCGCTGGGGCAGTGTCGAGGAGATCGACACGGCTCGCTGCCGGGTCGCGATGACCACCGACTCGCTGGACTGGCCCGCCCTGACATTCGGATCGCTCGACGCCGAGTTCGAGGTCTTGGAACCCCCGGAACTGGTGGAGCATATCCGGGTCTGGGGCGAACGCTTCCGTCGCGCAGCCCGGCGATCCGCCGCACCGCCCGCCGCGTCGTGAGCGATCCGGCGTCAGTTCGTGCCGGTGCGGCGTACCGCTCGCAATCGGCGGGACGGTTGCCCACCGGCCTTCGGTGTGGTGACCCCCGCCGCGACCTGGCCGTGGCGCAGCGCGTCCACGAATTCCGTGGTGGCGCCGGCCAGTAGCCCGGGGTGGGAGAAGGGCATCCAATGCCCGGCGGGTACATCGCGGCGCCACAACCGCGAGACCCACCGGCCCGTATCGTCGTACCCCGCGGGTCGCACCGCGATATCACGACCGGCGACGATGAGCTGGACCGGTACGTCGGTGGTCCGTTCACGCGGGTTCATCAGGTGCGGGAGGATATTCGCGCGGTAGATGAGCAGACCGTCGACCATATCCCGCTTCAGTGTCGGGGCGAAGAAGATCGTCGAGGGCGCGGTGTCGTTCATGAGTTGGATGACCCGGCGCCAGCGGTGCTCGGTGGCGAGCAGGCCGAACGCCAGCCGCGGCAGACCGGGTGTCATGAAGAATCCGGTATAGGCCGAGGACAGCAACTGGGTGAACGGCTGCCAGATATTGCGCGGGCTGGGCCGGCCGAGCCGGTCGCGTACCCATTTGCCCAGATGGTCGAGGTTGGGGCCGGAGACGGAGGTGAACGAGGCGATACGTCCGACCGCCCGTGGCTCGCAGACCGCCTCCCAGACCTGGACCGAACCCCAGTCGTGCGCGAGGACGTGGACCGGCCGATCGGGGCTGACCGCGTCGGCGACCGTGAAGAAGTCCGCGGCCAGTTCCGCGAGCCGGAAATCAGCGACCCGGCCGGTGCGGGTGGAGGCCCCGTGACCGCGAGTGTCGTAGGCCACCACATGGAATCGCGCGGCCAGCAGCGGGATCACCCCGTGCCACAGGTGGCTCGTATCGGGCCAGCCGTGTACCAGTACCACCGTGTCGGCGGCTGGGTCGCCGTATTCGTAGACCGCGAGGTCGAAGGCGCCGCTGCGCACCGTGCGCCGGGTCGCGATGGGTTCGTTGCCGGATTCGGTCACGCTTGCTCCTCGGTGCTCACGGATGCTAGAGGTCGAGTACCAGCCGGTCACCCGCGCAGCGTGATACGCACGCCAGCAGGTCACCGGCGGCACGCTCGGCCGGGGTCAGGACGGAATCGCGGTGGTCGGGTGTACCGGACAGGACCCGTACCCGGCAGGTGCGGCAGAAACCCTGGCGGCACGAGTACGGCTGGTCGGGACGGTGCGCCAGCAGTACGTCCAGCGCGGACCGGTCGGCCGGGACGGCGAGTACTTCGCCGCTGCGGGACAATTCGATCTCGAACGGCACACCGTCCACGATCGGCGGTGCCGAGAACCGTTCGGAATGCAGTTCCACACCGGAGATCCCGCGCAGGGCCGTGGCGACCGCACCGACCATCGGTGCCGGACCGCAGCAGTACACCGCGGTACCCCGGCGCACGCCGTCCACCAGTTCGGCGCCGGTGGGCAGTCCGGACCGGTCGTCGGTGCGCACGGTGACCCGGCCGCCGAAGCGCTCGACCTCGTCGAGAAAGGGCAGGGTCGCGCGGGCGCGTCCGGTGTACAGCGCGGTCCAGTCGATACCGAGGGAGTCGGCGAGTCGCATCATCGGCAGGATCGGGGTGATACCGATACCACCGGCCACGAAACGCAGCCGGGTGGCCGGAGATCCGTGGCCCGGTACCGCGAACGGGAACGCGTTACGCGGGCCCCGAACGGTGAGCGCGGATCCGACCCGCAACGCCCGGTGCACCTCCTCGGAGGCTCCGACGCCGGGGATGCGCCGGACCGCGATCCGGTAGGTCCGGGTATCGGCCGGGTCGCCGCACAGCGAGTACTGGCGCAGCCGCCCGGAGGGCAGTTCCACATCCAGATGTGCGCCCGGCCGCCATCGCGGCAGGTCCCGGCCGTCGGCCGCGGCCAGCCGCAGACTCACCACCTCGTTGTCGTGCGCGCGGATCCGCCGCTCGACGACGCGGACACCGATCCGCCCGTCATCCGCGCGCGGTGTCGGCTCGCGCCGGTTGGTGAGGGCGGTCCAGCGCATGCGGGCGTCCACCACGGCGTCGAGCAGCCGCAGGGTCCGGTCGCGCCGCGGCCTGCCGTACAGATCGGCCGGCAGCGGAAGCGACACCCCCGGACGCGGGCCGGTGACGGTCACGAGGCCGCCCGGGCGGCCGGGGACTGCGCCAGATAGGCGATCGCCTGCGCGGTGGACCCGACCGATTCCGGGCTGTATCCGGGCCGGAACGTCGACAGCGCGCTGATCAGCAGGGCCGGGACACCGGGGAGCGCACCGCGCCGCATGGCGCCGAAGATCCGCAACAGTAGCCGCGGATAGCCCAGGTCGGGCAGGGACGGGTCCCGGCGCACCAGATATTTCGTGCCGCGCACCAGTAGTACCAGGAACGACGGGAAGACCAGCAGCATCAACGCGCCGCGCCGGAAGTAGCCCACGCCGAAGTATTCGGCGACATCGTGGGCCACATTGCGGTGTTCGACTTCTTCGGCGCCGTGCCAGCGGTACAGGTCGAGCATGCGCGGGTCGGCGTCGAACTGTTCCAGATCACTGTTGAGCACCCAGTCGCCGAGGAACGCGAAGAAGTGTTCCAGCGACGCGATGACCCCCAGCCGGTCGACCAGTTGCTGGCGCCCGGCCCGGGTCCCGGTGCCCTGCCGGGGGCCGACGGTCTTACGGAAGAGGTATTCCGCGTGCCGCAGGAACGGCCGCGGATCGATACCGTTGGCGGTGAGCAGCATGTCGTGGGAGCCGGCGTGGGTTTCGGCGTGCATCGACTCCTGGCCGATGAAGCCGAGCATATCCTCGCGCAGTCTCTCGTCCCGTACGAAGGGAAGGGCCTCGCCGAAGGTGGTCAGGAAGCTGCGTTCGCCTTCGGGCAGCAAAAGATTGAGCGAGTTCATCACATGGGAGGCGATGGGTTCGGCGGCCATCCAGTGCAGTGGGATCTCGGCCCAGTCGAAGCGCACATCGCGCGCGTGCAACGCGACGTCTCCCGGATCGGTCGCCCGGGTGGGGGCGGCATTACCGAACAACCTCATCGATCCTCCTCGATCGTCACCGGGACCAGCGGCGACGCGTCGCGGCAGGCGGTTCACCGGCACCTGTGATGATACACATTGATGAGACGATGAGTTACAGAAAAGATGGGTAACAGGAATGCCTGCCTGGTCAGTCCGGCGGCTCCCAGTCCGCGATCAGGTTCAGCAGGCCCGGGAACCGCGCGTCGAGATCCTCGACGCGCACCACATTGCGGCGTTCCAGTCCGTGCTGCCACTGCCGGATCAACCCGGCCTCGCGAAGCACCCGCCAGTGATGGGTACGCGTCGATTTCGGCCGATCGATCCGGAACCAGCCGCACGCCTGCGGTATGCCACCCGAGTCGAGGTAGTACGCGCGCACGATGGCGAGTCGCAGCGGATCGCTGAGTGCGGCCAGCACGGTTTCCAGGCGTAGTTCCGCGCGCGTGGGCTCGGGAAGCGGCTCGCCGGGGATGTCTGTGCGGCCCGGTGGGGTGGTGGTATCCGGCATGTCTCTCCTCGGCTCGTCATCCAGTACGACAATTATCGTACTGGATGCTACAGTTCGACTCTGTTCGTACTTGTTCGAAAAAACTCGTACTTGAGTCAGGAGCGCACCATGGCCGTAACCGCCGCCCTCGTCGCCCGCCCGCCGGGGGAGCGTCGCTCTCGACTGCGTATCTGGTCGGCCGCCTGGCCGATCGCCGCGGTCTTCGTCCTCGCGAATGCGGCCACCCCGCTGTATGTGCTGTGGCAGGACGAATTCGGTTTCGACAAGAGCACTCTCACCGCGGTGTTCTGCTGCTACATGGCCGGTATGGCCCTCGCCCTCCTCGTCTCGGGAGTCACCTCGGATCGGCTGGGGCGCAAAGCGGTGCTGATACCCGCCCTCGTACTGGCGATCGCCGCCGGGCTGCTCTTCGCCGCCGCGCCGAGCATCCTCGCCTTGTTCGTGGCACGCACCCTGACCGGTATCGCCAGCGGCGCCATGGTTTCCGCGGGCGTGGCCGCGGTGACCGATATCGCGGGCCCGGCCGGCACCCGATCCGCGGCACTGGCCGGTGCCGTCGGAATCGCCGTCGGTACCGGGCTGGGCCCGCTGTTGGGCGGCGTGCTCTCGGAAACCGTGCCCGGCCCGACCGTGACCGTCTTCCTACTCGAAACGCTGTTCCTGCTGGTGGCGCTGGCCATCGTCACGCTGGTG
Source organism: Nocardia sp. NPDC050193 (assembly GCA_040674215.1). Classification (GTDB taxonomy): domain Bacteria; phylum Actinomycetota; class Actinomycetes; order Mycobacteriales; family Mycobacteriaceae; genus Nocardia. Next base: position 38,109 of record JBFARE010000049.1, read on the forward strand.
CCGATTCCACGCACCGGTGCCGGGGCCGGTGCGGCATGGATCCGGGTGCCCCGGGTGCCGCGCCCGAACCGGCGGCAGTTGCTCGTCGCCGTTACCGTGGCAGGTGCCGCCCTGACCACGACGGCGTTCATGCTCTCGCTGGCGCCGTCGCTGCTGTCGGAACTGCTCGGCACCACCAACCGGATCGTCGCCGGTGCCCTGGCCTGCCTGACCTTCGCCGTCGCCACCGGGAGCCAGTTCGCCCTGCGCGGCCTCCCGGTGCGCCGGTTGCTGCTGGTTTCGGTGGCCGGCACGATCATGTGCGTGGCCACGCTGGTGGTCGCGGTCGATACGTCCTCGGTGGCCGGGCTGACCGTCGCCGCGATCCTGGCCGGGACCGCCTACGGTCCGGGAATGCTCGGTGGACTGGCTCTGCTGAATGCCCATATCCCGGCCGGCCGGCTGGCCGAGGCCAACGCGGCGCTCAATATCGGCGCCTACGCCTTCGCCGGCCTGCTGATCCTGGCCCTGGGCTTCCTCAGTGACCACCTCGGTTTCGCCGTGGGCGTCACCCTTTTCGCACTCGTCGCCGCGACCGCCGCGCTGGCGGGTGGGTCACTGGTGGTGGCCGGGCTGCGCGCCGGGCGCGAGTAGCCGCCGGGTATCGGCCGGGCCGCGCGTAGCCGGTGACGTCATCGGTGAGCCCGGTACCTCCGCAAAGGAAAGGCCCGCAGGTCGGTGACCTGCGGGCCTTTGGTGGAGCTGCCGGGAATCGAACCCGGGTCCTCCGCCGCGTCATCAAGGCTTCTCCGTGTGCAGTCCGCTGTGCCTCTACTCGGATCTCCCGGTCTCGCGAACAAGCCGGGATGACGATCCCAGTCGCTGTTGGATGTCCCGCACTACTCCGCGACCGAGCCGCGCGGTGAGCCCTCTAGCTGATGCCGGCACCGAAGCCGAGGGCGAACCTCGGGCCGACAGAGACGCTATCGCTTAGGCAGCGAGAGCGTACTCGCGCTGATTGGAATCGGCGCTTAATTGGTTGCAACGACGCTTACGGTGGTCTCTTGCCTGCACCGACACGCTTCCCCTGAATCTACGTACGCAGTCGAAACCGTTCAGCCCCGTACGTCCCGACACCTTGCCGGGCTAGTCATGTTAACACCTGACCCACCGTGGTTCATTCCCTTTTCCCGGCGCCGCCGGGATTGCTCAGTGCATGCCCTTGATGCGGCGGCCGAGCTCGCGGGTGACCTCGCGTTCGGCGGTCCGCCGGGCCAGATCCTGCCGTTTGTCGTAGTCCTGCTTACCCTTGGCGAGGGCGAGTTCCACCTTCACCTTGCCGTCGGAGAAGTACATCGACAGCGGGACGAGGGTTTGGTTGCCCTCGCGCGATTTGCCGACCAGGCGCTCGATCTCCCGTTTGTGCAACAGCAGCTTCCGGACCCGGCGCGGTGCGTGGTTGGTCCAGGTGCCGTGGCTGAACTCGGGGATATGCAGGCCCCGCAGCCACACTTCGCCGTTGTCCACGGTCGCGAAGGCGTCCACCAGTGAGGCCTTGCCCTCACGCAGACTCTTGACCTCGGTACCGACCAGCGCGATCCCGGCTTCGTAGGTGTCCAGAATCGTGTAGTTGTGCCGTGCCCGGCGGTTGGTCGCGATGACCTTACGCCCGTTCTCCTTCATAACGACAACCTTAAGCGGCCGCGGCAACCGGATTATTCCCGGTCGCCGGTCAGCCGGGTTGCAGGATCAGATACAGAACGAGCACCCCGGCGAAGGCGAGGACCAGCAGAACGGTGGAGAGCCGAGGCATGCCGGTGGGATGTGGCCGAGGCCGGCGATCGAGCCAGCCGCTCTCGACTGCCGGGTCCACGCTCCGGCGCCGCGGTGGACGGTCGGCCGGTTCACCGGAGGGGCCGCCCTCGTCTCCGCCGATGGTGTCGTCGGACCCGTCCCCGGATACCATGCTCGCAGACTAGCCGTGCGGGCGGATATTCGCGGGCGGGCACGCGAATTCGGCTTATCTGAGGATCCGCAGCGTGATGCCGAGGCCGATGAGAATGCTGGCGGTGGCGACCAGTGCGGTCGCGAAGGATTGTGTGATGGCTGCGATGCCCATGCTGAAGATGAGGCACGTGGCCAGGGCCAGCAATGCGGTGCCCCATTCCATACCGGCGATCCGGGTGGGTCGGTTACGCAGTGCTGTCATATCTTCGGTGTACCCAGCCGCGTGGGTTATCAAACCGTGACTGCCGTAATCGCTCGGAATATGGTATCCGACCCGCGGGTCTGCCGGACGGGGAATGCGGTGGCGAGCCATGGCAGTACCTCCGTTTCGGTGGCGGTGTGGATGTGTTGACAGTAACGGAGAAATCTCCTCCTGGATACCCTCAGCAAATCAAGAGATGGCTATCACAGCAGCTCCGGTGAAATGGCGCAATCGTGCGATGAGCTTGTGATCTTTCGGTAAAAATGCCTGTCAAAAGACTCGGAGTCGGTTTATGTCCGGCTATTGCGACCGGGGGATTTCAACGGGTCTGGAAGCTGGATCGAAATAAAGCAAACCTATCGCTAACAATCGACCGGAGGGTGATTCGCGAGACCGTCTCGTCCGGTGCGCGGTGCTCGCTGCCTAAGCTCGTGGCATGTGCAATCCAACCCCTCGGGTGGCGCGGCTCCGCGCCGCGCGCCGCGGGCCGGAGGCGGGGCGGTGACCGATTGGTACGCGCGCACCGGCCGGATCGCCGCGCTGACCGGCGCCGGAATCTCCACCGACAGCGGTATCCCCGATTTCCGCGGGCCGCGTGGTGTGTGGACCGAAGATCCGATCGCCGAACTGTTGTCGACCTATGACCACTACCTGGCCGATCCGGCGCTACGCGAGAAATCGTGGCTCGCCCGCCGGGACAACCCCGCGTGGGCGGCCGAACCCAACGGTGCCCACCGTGCGCTGGTGGACCTCGAACGAGCGGGCCGAGCGCTCACCATCGTCACCCAGAACATCGACAGGCTGCATCAGCGTGCCGGATCCAACCCGCAGCGGGTGGTGGAGATCCACGGCAACATGTTCGACGTCGTCTGTGTGCAATGCGACTACACCGCCACCATGGCCGCCACGCTGGAGCGGGTGGCCGCCGGTGAGGCGGATCCGCCCTGCCCGAAATGCGGGGGAGTCCTCAAGGCCGATGTGATCATGTTCGGCCAGGCACTCGATCACCGCACGCTGATCAAGGCGACGCTGGCCGCCGAGACGGCCGAGATCTTCCTGGCGGTCGGGACCTCGTTGCAGGTGGAGCCGGCGGCCTCGCTGTGCGGGCGGGCGGTATCGGCCGGTGCCGATCTCATCATCGTCAATGCCGAACCCACCCCCTACGATTCGCTCGCGACCGAGGTCGTGCGCGAACCGATCGGCACCGCGCTACCCCAGCTGGTCGACCGCCTGCTCGGCCGCTGACATCGGACCGAGGACTCGGTCCAGGTAAGCGTTGGCGAACCGGCCGTCGGGGTCGTAGCGCCGGCGCACCGTCGCGAACCGGTCCCAGTCGGGATAGCGGCCGCGCAGTGTGTCCGCTGTCTGATAGTGGCGTTTGCCCCAGTGCGGGCGGCCGGCGTAGCGGTCGAAGACCGCCTCGCACGCCCGGAAGAACGGCTCGTGGGCCATGCCCTGGTATTGGTGCACCGCGATATAGCAGGTGGCGCGTCCGCCCGCGGGTGAAAGGAAGGCGTCGTCGGCCGCCACCCAGCGCACCTCTATCGGCATGGGGCTGTCGAAGCGCCGCGCGGTTTCCTTGATCTCCCGGATCGCCGCCACCGAATGCTCGCGGGGGATCGCGTATTCCATCTCGGTGAAGCGGAACAGCCGTGGGCTGGTGAACACCCGGTAGGAACGATCGACCTGGCGGCGGTAGCTGCCCGCGTAGGCGGCGCCGCGCTGGATCCACGGAATGAGCCCGGGCCGGCGGCGGGCGAGCCGGCACAGCGCGTCGAAGGTGTGGTTGGACAGCAGGATATCGGCGAACCAGTCCGCCAGTTCGGACCGCGGCGCGGCGGGAAGGTCGACGCGGTTGTTGCGTTTGGTCATGGCGATCGGACTGTGCGCGAACATGTAGAACTCGAAATGGTCGTTGCCGTCGATATACGAATCCAGATCGGCCAGTACTTCCTCGACCGGGACCGGACGTTCGACGCCTTCGAGGACGAACGAGGGGACGAGTTTCAGGGTGAACGCGGTGACCACGCCCAGGGCGCCCAGTCCGACCCGGGCGGCACGCCAGGCCGGTGGGTTGGAGTCCTCGGTCAGTTCGACGATCTGGCCGTCCGCCGTCATCAGTTCCACCGCGTGCAGGGCGGCGGAGAGATTGGGCAGCCGGCCGCCGGTGCCGTGGGTGCCGGTGGCGGTGGCGCCCGCGATGGTCTGGACATCGATATCGCCCAGATTGGGAAACGCGAGGCCGTACTCGTCGAGCCTGGCGTTGAGGGCGGCCAGGGTCGTCCCCGCCTGCACCCGGGCCAGACCGGTCGCCGGGTCCGCCTCGAGGACACGGTTCATCCGGGAGAGGTCGAGCAGAACGCCGTCGGTGAGGCAGGTGTCGGTGAACGAGTGCCCGGAGCCCGCGACGCGGACCCGGTGCCCGGCCTCGGCCGCACGGGCGAGTTCGGCGGCCAGTTCCGCGTGATCGCGCGGCGCGCACAGGCGGGCCGGTGCGCACTGCTGATCACCGGCCCAGTTCACCCATAACTTGGTCACGCGTCCAACTCTAGGGGAAGAATGCGGCCGATGGGGAAAAAGCGCGGAGAAACCGGAAGGCGGGAGCTCAGCGCCGCCGGATCGGCATCGGGCCCGGTTTCGCGGCCTTGGCCTGCTCGACCTCGGCCAGACTGAGCGCGTCCACCGTCAGCGGCTGCGGTGGCGAATTCGCGGCCCGGATACCGTTCAGGGCGATCGCCATATAGCGCCGCCAGATATCGGAATCGATGGGCCGGGCGAACTCGGCCAGTGAATCGACCATATAGATCAGTGCGAACAGGTCGGTCGCTTCGATACCCGGCTGCACCACCCCGGCCGCCCGGGCGCGGTCCATCACCGCCGCGACCGCCGGGCCCAGTGCCTCGCCGGTGCAGCCGAAACGGGCCGGTTCGTCGACCGAGTCGAGTACGACCTCACTGAGACCGCGATTGGTCGCCATCCGGCGGCAGGCGTATTCGAACAACCGCACCAACCCGTCCCACGGGTCCGCAGTGGCGAGCGCGTCCTCGGTGGCCTCGGCGAATTCGCGAATATGTCCGGCGAAGACCTCGGCCACCAGTTCCCGTTTGCCGGCGAATCTCCGGTAGACGGTCCCCACCCCGACCCCGGCCCGTTCGGCTACATCATCGAGGGTGATATCCAGGCCACGATCGGCGAACAACTCGCGTGCGGCATCGACGATCCGCTGCTGATTTCGCGCCGCATCGACCCGGAGCGGGCGCGTCCGGGGTGTGGTGGTGGCGAGATTCACATCCGGGATGGTAGCAAGCCAGGAATCAACCGGAATCGGTTCGGATCCGGCCGAATAGATCCCGATATCCTCGGGACCACTTGCGGGCCCGCGGATTCGGCGGTTCCGCCGCGGCCGGCCCCTTACTCCCGATAGGACGGTAGTTGCTGGTCACCGTCATCGAGGTCACCGTCGGACTCGCGTGAGGTTGCCGGTGCCGCGCGAGCGGCAGGGTTCACCACCCTTTCCGGCGACACCGGCCGGGTTCGTACACTTCTCGGACCGGTAGCCGCCGGTGTGGGTCTGCGCCGAGTGGTGGTGTGCCGATGCTGCTGTCGCCGCGGCCCGGTACGCCCGCCTGTGCGGTGGCCGGAAGGCACGGTGTGGCAACGCAGTACGGCACGAGCTGAACGCAGTACGGTACGAGCGAGAGGGGTCGGGTCATGATGGTGTCGGGAAGGTCCGGAGCACCGGACGCGGCCGCGGGGCCGTTCCGGTGATCACGATGACCAGCCGCGTGCGGCCGACCACGAAGGGAGACCCGAGCATGGCCCACAATCGAGCCGGACGGCCCGCCCGCCCCGGCGATCTGGTGGATGTTCCGGGGCTGGTGACCGCGTATTACAGCCGGGTACCCGACCCGGCCGAACCCACCCAGCGGGTGATCTTCGGGACCTCCGGGCACCGCGGTTCGAGTCTGGACGGCACCTTCAACGAGGCCCATATCCTGGCCATCACCCAGGCCGTCGTCGAATACCGGGCGACCCGGGGCATCACCGGCCCGGTCTATCTCGCCCGCGACACCCACGCGCTGTCCGAACCCGCGTGGACCACGGTCCTGGAAGTGCTGGCCGGCAATGATATCGGCGCCGTGGTCGATTCCCGCGGCCGCTACACCCCGACCCCCGCGCTGAGTCACGCGGTGGTGCGACACAACCGGGACGGCGCCCGCTCCCAGGCCGACGGCATCGTGGTGACCCCGTCGCACAACCCGCCGCGCGACGGCGGCATCAAATACAACCCGCCGCACGGCGGCCCGGCCGATACCGGCGCCACCGACAGCATCGCCGAACGCGCCAACCAACTGTTGCGCGGTGGCCTGGCCGAGGTGAAGCGCGCTCCGCTCACCCGGGCGATGGACTCGGTGCAGCGCTACGACTATCTCGCCCACTACATCGCCGACCTACCCGCGGTACTGAACCTCGATGCCATCCGGGGCGCGGGAATCCGGCTCGGCGCCGACCCCATGGGCGGTGCCAGCGTCGACTACTGGGAGGAGATCGGGCAGCGCTACGACCTCGACCTCGAAGTGGTGAACCCGAGCGTGGACCCCACCTGGCGGTTCATGACGCTCGACAGCGACGGTCAGATCCGGATGGATCCCTCGTCCCCGCACGCCATGGCCTCGCTGGTGGCGATCCGCGACGACTACGACATCTCCACCGGCAACGACGCCGACGCCGACCGGCACGGCATCGTCACCCCCGACGGTGGCCTGATGAACCCGAACCACTTCCTCGCGGTGGCCATCGAATACCTGGTCGCCAACCGGCGGGGCTGGGACGCGCTCACCAAGATCGGTAAAACCGCGGTCACCTCCTCCATGATCGACCGGGTGGTGAGTGTGCTGGGCCGCGACGTGTACGAGGTGCCGGTCGGGTTCAAATGGTTCGTCCCGGGACTGTTCAGCGGCAGCCTCGCGTTCGGCGGTGAGGAGAGCGCGGGCGCGTCGTTCCTCCGGATGGACGGCACCGTGTGGACCACCGAGAAGGACGGAATCCTGCTGGCCATGCTGGCCGCCGAGATCGCCGCGGTCACCGGGCAGAGCCCCTCGACCCGCTACCACGAACTGGAACGCCGCTACGGCAGCCCCGCCTACGCCCGGATCGATGCGCCCGCCGACCCCGCCCAGAAGAATCTGCTTGCCGGTCTCAGCCCCGAGCAGGTGACCGGCGACGAGATCGCGGGCGAACCCATCACCGATATCGCCACCCGGGCCCGGGGCAACGGCGCCGCGCTGGGCGGGCTCAAGGTGAGCACCGAGAACGCCTGGTTCGCCGCGCGGCCGTCGGGCACCGAGAACAAGTACAAGATCTACGCCGAGTCCTTCCACGGCGCCGAACACCTCGCGCAGGTCCAGGAGGCGGCCCGGGAGATGGTCGGGCGGGTACTGGCCGCCGGGTAACAGCCGGGTCGGGGCCGGTCCAGGTCGACGCCGCCCGGCTCGGTCCAGGAATGGGCCCCGGAGCCGGAGCTGCTCGCCGGGCAGGCCGAGACGACGTGCCCGGGCCGGCCGGGAAGGATTCCCAGAGCTGGGGCCGCTCCTCTCGGTGAACCCCGCCTCGGGGCGGGGAATTGTCGGGTCCGCCCTGGCGTTGACTGCCGGGGTGAGTGGTGAGGCCCTGGCAGATGATCGACCCGGATCCGGGAATGCGCACGGAACGGGCGGACAGGTCGGGGTGCGAAGGCCCGGACTCCGGCGTCTGCGCCCGGCTCGCCGGTCTCCGAACACCTCGGGCAAACCCCCGCTACCCAGCGAGATATGGGTGCTGGTCGGCGCCGCTTTCTGTATCGCCATGGGGTTCGGCCTGGTATCCCCGGTGCTGCCGCAGTTCGCGCTGAGCTTCGGGGTGGGCGTCGCGGCCGCCTCCGCCATCGTGAGCGCCTTCGCCGCCATGCGGCTACTGTTCGCGCCGGTCAGCGGCCGGCTCGTGCAACTGCTGGGGGAGCGGCGGATCTATCTGGTCGGCCTGCTCATCGTGGCGATCTCCACCGGTGCGAGCGCCTTCGCGCAGACCTACTGGCAGCTGATGGTGCTGCGCTCACTGGGCGGGGTCGGGTCGACCATGTTCACCGTTTCGTCCATGGCGCTGGTGATCCGGCTCTCCCCGCCGACCGAACGAGGACGGGTCACCGGACTGTGGTCCACCTGTTTCCTCATCGGCGGCCTGTCCGGCCCCCTGATCGGTGGCGCGCTGGCCGGCTTCGGCCTGCGCGCCCCGTTCCTCATATACGCCGTGGCGCTGCTGCTCGCCGTCGCGGTCGTCTACTTCAATCTGCGCGATTCCGACATCGCCGAATCCGACACCGGCCGCGATATCGCCACCGTCAGCTTCCGGCAGGGCCTCGCGCGGCCCGAGTACCGGGCGGCACTGTTCTCCAATTTCGCCAGCGGAGCCGCGGTGTTCGGGGTCCGGATGGCGCTCGTCCCACTGCTGGTGGTCGAAGTGCTGGGTCAGTCGTCCGGGATGGCCGGGGTCGCGCTCACCGTGTTCGCGGCCGGTAACGCGACGGTGCTGTTCTTCTCCGGGCGGTTGTCCGACCGCTATGGCCGCCGCCCGCTGCTGATCTCCGGTGCGCTGGTGTGCGCCGTCGGCACCACCGGCCTCGGTCTGGCACCCACCCTGACCTGGCTGCTGGTCACCTCGTTCGTCGCCGGTATCGGGTCCGGCCTGCTGACTCCCGCCCAGCAGGCGGCCGTCGGCGATATCATCGGCAACCGCGCCCGAGGCGGCACCATGCTCGCCGGTTTCCAGATGGCCCAGGACCTGGGCACCGTCCTGGGCCCGATCGTGGTGGGCGCCATCGCCCAGCGGTTGTCCTACGGCGCCGGCCTGGCCGTCACCGGTTCGCTGCTCGCCGTCGCCGCGCTGGCCTGGCTGATCGTGCCCGAACCGATGGATCGCGCGCCCGCCGCCGCACCAGAACCCGACCGCGCGACCGCGCACGCCGGCGTCTCCCTGGCGAAAACCTCCGGCAACGACCCCACCACCGCGGGCCGCCCCGGCTCCACGACCGCCGAGAGTGGGCCGGAAAACCGCAGCTGACCCGGGGCGCAACGATTCGTGCGTGACCGGTTCGCCCGGATACGGCAGAGTGGTCGCGTGAGCAACAAGCCGTCCGACTACACCCCGCGGCCGATGTCCAACCGGACCACCTACGCCCTCGGCGCGCTGGCCCTGGTCCTCATCGCGCTGATCGTCGTGTTCGCCTACCGCTGGGGCGGCGACCAGCAGGCCGAGGTGCGCAACGAGGGATACGGCACGGTCCGCAACGAGGCCGTCACCGCCGCCCTGCAGAGCGACGGCGGCGTCCGGCTCGGCCGCCCCGACGCGCCCAAGACGATCGAGGTCTACGAAGACCCCATGTGCCCGTCCTGCGGCACCCTGGAAACCCTCTACGGCCAGGAAATCGCGCAGAAGCTGGACGAGGGCAAACTCGCCGTGCACTACCGCTTCGTCAACTTCCTCGACCCCAAATCGTCGAGCGGCGACTACTCCACCCGCGCCATCGCCGCCCTCCAATGCGTCGCCGACACCGGTTCCGGCGTCGCCTACTCCAAATTCCACGACACCCTGTTCACCACCCGCCAGCCGGAAGAAGGCTCCGAACTCACCGACGACGAACTGCTCACCATCGCGACCGAGTCCGGCGCCACCGGCCCCGCCCGCGACTGCATCACCGGCGGTGCCCGCCGCGGCCAGGTGACCGACCAGGCCGCCGCCACCCTCGACGCCCTGACCGCGGCCCTCGACGGCGCCGCCGCCACCCCGAGTGTGTTCGACGGCACCACGAAGATCGACGTCAACGACCCGGAGTGGGTCCAGCACCTGGCGCCGTGACCTGGACGTTCACCCGGAATCCAGGCGATTTGGCGCCCGGCGTCCCCGTGGTGTAACTTCGTTCAGGCAGCCGGGGAACCGGCGGCAGACATCCGGGGCTATGGCGCAGCTGGTAGCGCACCACACTGGCAGTGTGGGGGTCAGGGGTTCGAGTCCCCTTAGCTCCACCAGGGGTTATATCCATTGGATATGCCCGATCTGGTCGGTTTTACGACAGTTTTCGACGACAGTGACCCTCACGCCCGAGACCCTGGTGTGAGGGTCCTTTCTTGTCGGTGTGGTGGTCACCGGACCGGGGCCGAGCCGCTCCTCCCGACCACGTGTCCTCCTGTGGTGTGTGACCGGAGTCATGCCGATGGCGTAAAGGTAGGTTGCGCCTGGCGGTCCGGTCGGCGGCCACGAAACGCCGGGACTCTGGTGACGAGGGGTAGGTGGTTGCCGTGCTCTTCGAAGCTGCTGACCGGCAGGACCGCGACCGAGCGGCCCACGGGCAGCCGGACGGATGCCCATCAGCGCTCACCTGATGCCCCGTATCCGCGATGATCTCGCCGTTCAGTCGGCGTTTCGGTAGGTGGTGAGTGTCTGTTTGACCGCGTCGGTGACGGGCGGTTCCTCGGTGAGTCGGGTCCAGGTGTAGGCGTCGTGTTCGGTGAGCCGGACGGGTTCGGGTGCGGCGCATTGGACGGTGAAGTTGAATTGCCGGCTGTGTTTTCCGCTGCCGGAGCGGTAGTCGAAGCTGTCGATGAAGCGGCCGATGCCGGTGACCTTGAGGCCGGTTTCTTCCTCGACTTCGCGGGCAAGGGCTTGGCCGAGGTTTTCACCGGGTTCGACTTTGCCGCTGGGCAGTTCCCAGATGCCGCCCATGAAGTCGTCGCCGGGGCGGCGCAGCAGCAGGACGCGCCCGTCGTGTTCTACGACCGCGCCGACGACGAGTTGCTGGACACCGTCGCGTTCGGCTTCGGTGGTGAGGTCTTCGAGGTGGGTCGTCATGGTGTTCACCCTTTCAGGTGGTCGGCGTGGCGGAATACTTTTTCGATGGCGTCGAGGTAGCGGTCGACGAGGGGGAGATCGTGTTCGCGGTGCCACACGGGGAGTTTGAGGGTGTGGTGGTGCAGGTGTTCGGCGTGCGGGAATTCGCCGGGGCGGTAGGTGAATTCGCCTGCGTATTCGGGGAAGAGGGTACCCGGCGTCTGGAAGAGTTCCAGCAGATTGAGAGGGCAGGTGGAGCCCGGTCGGTCGATGTCCCGGCATCCCTCGGCCAGTAGCGCCTGGTGGATGCGTTCGACGGGGATTCCTTCGAGTTCCTCGGGTCGGTATTGCAGGGCCATCCCGTACCAGGAGGGCCGTGTCCCGGGGCTGGGCCGGGGTGCGACGATGCCGGGTAAGCCGTCGATGCGGTCGGCGATGTGGGTGGCCATCCGGTTGCGGCCGGTGAGGTAGTCGTCGAGGTAGCGGAGTTGGTCGAGGGCGATGGCGGCTGCGAGTGGGTGGATCCGGTGTTTGAGGCCCATGCCGGTGACCGCGTAGCGGTGCAGGGAGTGGTTTTCGGGGATTTCGTTGCGGCATCGCTTGTTGTATTGGCCGTGCAGGAGCAGCCGGTAGTAGAGGTTTTCGTCGTCGGTGAGCACGAATCCCCCTTCGCCGGCCGAGAGCGGCTTGGGGCCGTTCATGCTGAAGGCGGCAGCGCGGCCGAAGGTGCCGATCTTGCCGCCGCCGATGGTCGCGCCGTGGGCGTGGGATCCGTCTTCGAGGAGCTGCAGCCCGTAGACCTCGGCGAGGCCGGCGAGGCTGCGCATCTGTGCGGGCATTCCCCACATATGGGTGACGACGACGGCTTTTGTCTTCTCGGTGATGCGGTGGGGAAGCTCGCGGGGGTCGAGGTTGCCGGTGTCGTCGCAGTCGGCCAGGACCGGGATGACGCCCAGGTGCAGCAATGGAGTGGCGGTGGCGAAGTAGGTGTAAGCGGGCACGATGACCTCGTCGCCGGGACGCAGGCCGCAAGCCGCGTACATCGAGTACAGGCCGGCGGTGCCGGAGCTGGTGAGCACGGCGTACCGGCTGCCGAAGTAGGCGGCGAGCGCGTCTTCGAGGTCGGCGATGACACCGGAGCGGTCGTAGATGGAGATGGTGTCGTCGAGCTGGGCCAGGACGGCTTTGCGGGTGAGGTGGTCGGTCGGCGGCCACTGGAAGTGCGGGGCCGGGTCGGTGACGGCGGGTGTGCCGCCGAGCAGAGCGAGAGGTGAGTTCACCGGAGCTCCTTGGGGTCGACGCAGGTGCGGGTGCGGGCGGCTTGGTAGCAGGCGGTGACGAAACGCAGGTGGGCAAGGTGCTGGCGAGGGCCGTTGAGGTTGGGGCGTTCACCATCGATCACCCGGCGGAAGTAGTCGAGCTGGGTGGCCGCCGCCGAGGGCCAGGCTTGTTCCCGGAGCAGGGATTCGACGACTTCGCCGTTGTTGGTGAGGCGGCGGATGCGTCCGCGTTCGAGATGGACCATGCCCTTGGAGCCGATCAGGCGCAGGTCTTCGGCTTTGGGTCCGATGAATCGGGATAGCAGGATTGATCCGTAGAGGCCGGAGTCGTAGGAGAAGTGCACCAGTGCGGTGTCTTCGGCGTCGTATTCGCGGTCCGGGCGGGCCGCGACCGACAGGTCCGCGGTGATGCGATCTGGGAGACCGAAGTACCACAGGATGAGGTCGATGACGTGGTAGCCCATGTCGATCACGCAGCCTCCGCCGGCGGTGGCGACGTCGCCGCGCCACCCGTCGGAGGGGTCGGCGGTGTGCAGGGTATAGCGGGCGTCGATGACGAACGGCGTCCCGATCTGATCGGCCAGCTGCGGGAAGCTCGTATAGATCGGATTGAAGCGGCGTTGCAGGGTGACCATCAGCTCGATCCCAGCGTCCTCGCACAGCCGCGCCAGCTCCCGGGCCTCGGTCAGCGATGTGGCGAACGGTTTCTCCTTCAGCACGTGGACGCGGTGCTCGGCGGCGGCTTCGATCACCCGGCGGCCGACGCAATGCGGGACGCACACCACCACCAGATCCAACTGCTCCGAGCACAGCATGGCGGTGAAGTCGGTGTATCCGGGGACCCTGCACCGGTACTGGTGTTCGCGCACGATCTCGGGATCCTCATCGCACACCGCCACCAGCTCGGCGGCCTCGCATGACGCCAGCCCGGGGAGATGATCGTCGATCGCCTGCCTGCCCAACCCGATCACACCCACACGCAGCGGAACACGCCGCCGAGGGATGAGGGACAGTGGGCGAGAGGGCAGCTCGCCTGTGCCTGTCGGCCCTTCTGGGAGCTGGTCCACGCGGGCGCAATCGAGTGCCGTCATCGGATCGCTCCCGCCAACGCCCGATCCAGGACCCCGGCCGAGGCGCCCGCAACCAGCACGCCCGCGCCGGCTTCACACCACAGGCGTGCCTCCACCTCCTGCCGGAGAGCGGTCCGCCGGGTCAGATGCTCCAGATCGGGCACGACCACATTGCGGCATTGCGCGCGAACCAGCTCTGCGACCAATGCATCCAACCCTGCCCGCCCGTAGGTACGTTCGTGGAACACCATGCCCAGGTCGTAGCCTTGCTGATCGGCGAACTGTTCAATTCGTCTCTCGCAGTCGCGGATGTGTTCGCCCGCGACGTCGAGTCGCAGGTAGCCGTAGACAAGTGGTTTCATCGTTGTCTCCTCTCGCCGCGCGAGAATCAGGGGTCTCGCTCATTCGGCGTGTGCGTCGAACTTGTTCCTCCAGACTCGTGCGCGGCGCGGTATTCCAGGAGGGCAGATTGCGGGGCAGATCGGCGTGAACCGGTCCTGGGTTCGGGCAGGTCGATAGACTGGGCGCGGCCGATCGAGGGGATCGAAGTTGCCGACACCGAACCTGAAACTGCAGCAGCGCCGGGAAGCGACCCCGTCACCGACCGTGGCGGGACGGTCGATGACCCGCGCCGAACTGGCCGAAGCGGTCAACGACCACCTGTGGCGAACTACCGGCCGACGCCGTGAACTCGATGCACATACGATCGCGCGCTACGAACGCGGTGCGGTGCGCTGGCCCGGCAAAGACTACCGCCAGGCCTTGTGCGTGGTGCTCAACGCCACCGAAACCGAACTCGGCTTCGCCGCCGCCCGCCGGGCGCCTGCCGTCGAGCATCGAGATCCATTGGCGATCAATCTGTTCAGCCCCTTCGATCCCGACCACATCCCCACCGACTATCTAACAAGCTCGAAGCCCGTGGGCCGCGTGGGACGATCCGACATCGACAAGGTCCGGTATGCGGTCGCCGCAGCCGCCGCGGCGGAGAACCTGCACGGTGGTGGCTCGGCCGCCGACAACGCGGCTCACCATCTCCGCGTTTTCGCCCCACTGCTCCATGCCCACGCCGCCCCCGCCGCACGGCAGGCGCTCTGCGAGGCAGTCGGCAATCTCAGCGGGATCGCCGCCTACTCCGCCTTCGACATCGCCGCCCACACCGAAGCAGAACGACGCTTCCGCTTCGCTCTCTGGTGCGCCGACGCCGCCGGATCCTGGGAACTGCGTGCGGCGACCCTGGCCGACATGGCACGCAAGACCGCCTACGTCGGCAACCCCGACGGAGCACTCTCCCTGATCGAACTGGCCCAGGTCCGCGCCGACCGCCTTACCGGAACGACTTGCGCGATGCTGGCCACCCTGCGCGCCCAATTCCTGTCCGCGCTCAACCGCACCGACGCCGCCCTCTCCGAAGTCGCCCGCGCCGACGAACATTTTGCCGCCCGCAACCCCGACGAAGACCCGGCCTGGATGTGCTACTACGACCACGCCGAACACCTCGGCAGCACCGGGAAAGCCCTCATCCCCGTCGCCCTCGCACGCCAGCGAATCGATCTCGCCGCACCCCGTATCCGCCAAGCCATCCAACTCCAAGGCGACGACTACCCCCGTTCACGCACCTTCTCCCGCACCCGCCTGGCCACCCTCACCATGCAACTCGGCGACCCACGTAGTGCCGCCGGGCTCGGTATACAAGCCGCCACCGACGCTGCGCACTTCCGCTCCCAACGCATCCGCGACGAACTCATGAACCTTGTCGCCGCCGCGACACCACACCGCAGAATCCCCGAAGTCACCGAACTCCGCCATGCCATCGCCGCCCTACCAGAACTCGAGGCGACCCCATGACCCCCGCCTCTGCAGCCGGCATCCTCGAACAAGCCGCCGCCCACGCCGGTCTCGACGCCTCCACCGCGACCCCGCTCCGCACCGGAGCCCACGCCATCTTCGAACTTACCGGCGGAATCATCGCCCGCATCGGGAAACCCGGCAGCGCCGACACCGCCCGTCGCGAGCTACGCGTCTCCCACTGGCTCAACCAGTCCGGCATCCCCGTCGTCCACGCCGTGGACACACTGCCGCAGCCGATCGTCATCGACGGCCACCCGGTCACCTGGTGGCGGCTCATCCCCGACCACCGCCCCGCCACACCCGCCGAACTCGGCGCAGCTCTGGCCCGCTTGCACACCCTCACCCCACCGACCGCCTTCCAACTCCCCAAATACCAGCCGTTCGCTGGAATCGAGGAACGCATCACCACAGCCACCATGCTCCCCGACGACGACCGCCACTGGCTGACCGAGCACTACCGGGAACTCCGGCAACGCTACGAACAACTCCCGCCAGTGAACCGAACCTCGGTCATCCACGGCGACGCCTGGCAAGGCAACCTCCTCGTACCCTCAACCGGCACACCAATATTCCTCGACCTCGACAAGGTCTCCTTTGGGCGCCCGGAATGGGACCTCATCCAACTCGCAGTCGACCACACCGACTTCAACCGCCTCCACAGCACCGCCTACCACGCCTTCGTCACCGCCTACGGCGGCGACGACATGACCACTACACCGGAATTCCGCATCTACGCCGATGTACAAGAACTCCGCTGGACCGCCTTCGCCATCAGCCTGTCCCACCACAGCCCCACCGCCCAAGCCGAAGCCACCCACCGCATCGCCTGCCTACGCGGCCGCGTCCATAAACCCTGGAACTGGAACGCGCTATAGGGAAATACCGCCCCGCCTGCGGCATGCGTGACCTACTCCCCGAGGAAGTCGCCACCCGGGACCATGTGCTGTCGACGATCACGCAGGTGTACCGCAACTTCGGCTACCGCCGCATCGAAACCCCGCCCTCAAGACCATCACCCGCCTACAAGGCTGACAGGGCGGCGAGAACGAAAAACTCATCTACCAGGTCCTGCGGCGAGGTCTTCCGGCGAGCGTCGAGGTCGACACCCCGCTGGCCGACCTGGTCGACCCCCAGAAGGGCCGCTTCCGACAGTTCTACCAGTGCGATATCGACATCATCGGCGGAACTGACCGTTCTGGCTGAAGCTGAACTAATCGAAGCCACCACCGCCGCCCTGACCGCCGTCGGACTCAACGATATGACTGTCCGTCTGTCCGACCGGCGCTTCCTCACCATCCTCGCCACCGCCGCCGGACTGCCCGAGTCGAGCTGGGATCACTTCTTCATCATCCTGGACAAACTCGACCAGATCGGCTGGGATGGTGCCCGCACCGAGCTCGACGCACTTGGACTGCCCGCCGCCGCGATCACCCGCACCCTCGAAGTGATCGAACGGCTCCAGGAGGTGCCGGCGGCAAGCTCATCGGTACCGTCGCTGATTCTCTGCCGGGCCTCGACACTGCCGTGCTGGACGATCTCAGCGCTACGACCGGCAGTCTCGATCGGCTCGGTGAATACCGCAGCGTCGGAGGGTGTTTCGACCCGACACTCGTGCGGAGGATAGGCTACTACACCGGGCCAGATCTTCGAGATCTCGCATGCAGGGATGTCGAGTTCGGTCGCCAGCGGTGGCCGCTATGACAACCTGATCGGCCACACCCACGGTCGCGACGTGCCCGCCTTCGGATTCTCGATCGGTTCCGAGCATCATCGGCTTCGTCCAGGACACCGGGACACGATCCGCAGTTGCTGTGCTCGCCGAAGCCGATGTTCCGGTCGCCGAGGTCCTGGCCGTTGCCCGCGACCTCTGGTCCTCCGATAGGATCGTCGAGATCGTGCCGCGCAATCGCAGACTGACTGCCCATCTGAAGCGGCTGGAAGCGGCGCAATTCACGTCGTTCGTCACCGTCCGTCAGAACGAGGGCAACACCGTGACTGAGGATGAACGACCCCTGCGGCGGCAGTCCGCCGGATAGCTGCGCTGCATGTTGCAATTACAGCGCTCGGACAGCCCCCATGAAACAGCCCGTCAGGTCACTGTCCAGTCGGTGGAAGGCCTCCGAAACCGGCGAATGTCGGCGGTTCTGCCGAGTGGAAGCGCCAGCTCGCTGACGTCATCTACCGAACCATGCACCCCGATACTGGTACCTCTCTGCTCGTCTACGCTTGACATAGTGAGGAGCCGTTAGATCCGGGGTCCTCGGGCGAGAGCAGGCACCTGTGTGAACCGACTCTGGCCGGTTGAGATCAGTTCTGTCGGACGTGACAGCTAAGGTCAGAGAGTCACATCCTGAGGTCGTGGATGAGAGTCCGAGGAAGGCTTGCTCGTGGTTTATGAAGGCGTCACCGTTGGCGGTGAAAGCATCGACGTCACACCGCATCCCCGACTGCTGGCGGTTCTAGGTGACATCGAGTTCGCACCGTGGCAATGTCTGGCCGAGCTGATCGACAACGCCTTCGATGACTTCCTCACGGACCCTCCGGAGGACGACGGGCCGACAGTCACGATCAGTCTGCCGGGCCGGGGATCTGACCACCGCTCCGCGCAGGTCTGGATTCAGGACAACGGACGGGGCATGAGCCTCGAACACCTCAACCTGGCCCTGTCGGCTGGCTGGTCGAGCAACGCCCGCTACGGCAAGTTGGGGCTGTTCGGCATGGGCTTCAACATCGCGACTGCCCGACTCGGCAACACGACCCAGGTCCGAACAACCCGCGCCGGTGACTCGGAGTGGGTGAGCGTCACGCTGGACCTCCGTAAGATGGCCACCCAGGACAACTTCGTGGTGCCGGTCATCCGTGAACCTAAGGACGACCCCGCTGAGCACGGGACGCAGGTCATCGTGAGCGACCTCAAGCAGGAGCAGCATGACCTCCTGTCCCGTCAGCAGACGAAGATCCGGGACCTACTCGGAGACGTCTACTCCTACCTCCTGCGTGAGCGGGACTTCGCTCTCCGCGTTGACGGCAAGGCTGTTCAGCCGCTGCTGCCGTGCATCTGGAACAAGGACCGGTCAGTGGTGCAACGGGGCGTCAAGTACCCCGCGTACATCGAGATCGACAAGGAGTTGCCGTCGTTGAACGCGTGCCACGACTGCGGTCGCTGGCAGGATCTCGGGTTGAGCGCGTGCGAGGAGTGCGGCAGCGATCAGTTGGAAGAGCGCGAGCGGCGGATTTGGGGATGGCTGGGCATCCAGCGGTACTCCCACAAGTCGGACTTCGGCGTCGATTTCCTGCGGAACGGCCGCAAGATCCTGGTCCGCGACGTGCGGATCTTCGAGTGGGAGGACCCGAACGAACTTGGTGCGCGGCCGGAGCGTGAGTACCCGATCGAGGTTCCCTACGAAGGGCGGATCGTCGGTGAGATCCACATCGACCACGTGCGGGTGAACTACCAGAAGAATGCATTCGAATACAACACGATCGAGTGGAAGCACGCCGTCCGCACCCTGCGGGGCGAGGGCCCGCTGCGCCCGAACAAGGCACGGGACGCGGGGTACCCCACCAACGAGTCCCCGATCGGTCGCCTGTTCACCGGCTACCGACGGCTCGATCCTGGACTGAAGAACCTGGTTCCGGGCGACGGTAAACACGCGATCCATGACAGGGCTCGTGAGTGGGCGAAGCTGTTCCGGAAGGGTGACCCTGACTACCAGGACGACCACATCTGGTACGAGCAGGCGACGCAGCACGACGAGCCGAAGGTGATCGTACCGCCCGAGTCGACTGACACGGAAAGTAAAGGCGATGGGGCTGACGATGACGCTCGGGATCGTCTGGGCATTCCTCAACCCACTGACTCTCAGCCGCAGCCCGTTGACCCGCCGCCGCCGCGAGAGACCGAGGACCAGAAGCAGGATCGGTATCGCCGACTCGGCGAGGTGCTCCATGACATCTCCGGTGAGTACGCGCTGCCGGGGTTCGGTAATGCGCTGAAGGTGACGGTCTACGGCCTCAACGGCACGGAGGTCGCTGACACCCAGGGCGAGCGCGTCCCGGTGTATGTCCGGCAGCAGCGGGGAACCGACGTGCACGTGTTCGTGGACTTCGGGCACAACCTGTTCACTGACTTCGGCGCAGACCCACGGGAGTACGCCGTCCTCGGCATTGCTGAGCACATCCGCGACCGTCGTGGCAGCAACCAGGCTCTGAGTTCGATCATTGCTCAGCTGATGGAGCGTTGCCTCCCTGACCAGAAGGTGACCCCCGCGGTCTTGAGCGCCGCTGCGCACGACTTGCTCGACCGTGTGCGGCGCACCATGCGGCCGGTGATTTCCGGCAACTCGGAGGGCTTCTGGGGGTACGTAGTAGAGGCTGAGCAGGCTGCCGCCGAGCAGCGGTTCGCGCGGGAGGGGATGGACGCCGACTGGCAGGAGGCCCGCGAGAGCGGTGCATGGATCCTGTACGCGTCCTCAGCGGCAATGTCTCGGTTGATCCAGCAGCGTCCCGGCGAGTTTCTCGATAGCCGGGTCTTCCGTGCGTCGTACCAGACCTTCACCGACAATCACGCTCGTGCCCTCACGGTCAACCGGCTGATCGGCTATCTGAACGATGCCGGCCAGTTGGCTGAGCACAAGGCCGGACGACGCCCCGACGAGCTCAACCGCGGTCGGTTGAGCTGCCGCCTCCTGGAGGCCGAGTTGGTCGAGGCACCAGAGGGCTCGTCGTGAGCGAGTCCTTCGTTGATCCCAAGCAGCTCATCCTCGGGGGTGAGCGTCGGTTCACAACGCAGGTCGAGCGGCTCTTGGGCCTGCTGGGGTACAGCGACATTTCGAACATCGATGGCTCCGGTGATGAGGGCGGAGACCTTCTCGCAGGCATAGCAGGGCAGACATGGGTGTTCCAGGCGAAGTGGCAGAAGCAGGGCAGCGTTCCCAAGAGCGCTGTTGATGAGGTCTCCAACGCCATGGACCACTACCGCGCGGACCGTGGCGTCGTCGTCACCAACGTGCGTCCCAGCCGTGACGCGGTCGCGCGAGCCCAGGTCCTCGCTCGCACCGGTCAGCGCATCGACTTTTGGACGGGTTCCGACCTACTCCAACTCTGGAAGCAAGCCGGCGACCAACCGGTGCGCATCAGGTTGCGGGACTACCAGAGCGAGGCGGTGGCTTCGCTAATCGCCGACCTCGAAACCGAGGGGCGTGCGCTGCTTGTGCTCGCCACCGGCCTGGGCAAGACCGTCGTCGGCGGAGAGGTGATCGCCCACCACCTCTCATTGGATCCGAAAGCCGACATTTTAGTCGCTGCCCACACCAAGGACCTCGTTGCTCAACTTGAGCGTGCGCTCTGGAGACACCTGCCGAAGACAGTGAAGACCCAGGTGCTAACCGGCGACATGAAGCCCAAGGATCTGCGCGGGGTGACCTTCGCAACCGTCGCCAGTGCCCTCAACGTGGCTCTGGCTGGATACCGCCCCTCCCTCGTCATGGTTGACGAGACTCACCACGTGGGGGAGGACGGTCAGTACGGGCAACTCTTGGCGGAGTTGAGCGACTCCAGCCAGTTCGGAGTGACCGCGACTCCATGGCGTGGCGACAAGTACGACATCGAGAGCCACTTCGGACCTGCATCGTACAAGTTGGGCATCGGAGAGGGGATGCGTCTCGGCTACTTGGTGCAGGTCGACTACCGACTGTTCCTCGACAACATCGATTGGGATGTGGTCAAGGACGTGTCGCGCCGCTCCTACTCGATGAAGGAGCTCAACTCCAAGCTGTTCCTGCCGCAGCGGGACGAGGCGATCCTCGATGAACTGAGTGCCGCTTGGCGGTCGACCCTCGATCCGCGGGCCATCGTATTTTGCCAGACGAAGGAGCACGCCGAACGCATGGCGGAACTGATCCGCCGCACGCCGGAGTGGTCCAACGCCCAGGCAATCCACGAGGGTTTGAAGGTTCGCGAGCGGCAGCTTCGCCTACTTGACTTCCGATCTGGCCGAGTGCCGATCCTGACGGCGGTGGACATCCTGAACGAGGGCGTTGACGTGCCCGACGTGAACATCATCTGCTTCGCCCGCGTCACGCATAGTCGTCGGATCTTCGTCCAGCAGTTGGGCCGTGGCCTGCGGCTCCGCGAGGGCAAGCACAAGGTGATCGCGCTGGACTTCGTCAGCGATCTACGTCGCGTTGCCGCACTACTGAACCTGCGCAGGCAGACCAACGTCGACGAGATCGAGGTGGTCCCCGAGGTTCCTCAGCCGAAGATCAGCTTCAGCGATGCACGAGCCGAGTCCCTACTTGAGCAATGGATTCTCGATGCCGCCGACCTTGAGACGGCGAACGATGACGCACGTCTCCAGTTCATCGATCCAGAACTTCCCGCCTCATGAATGCCGCTGAGTCCCGCCGCATGCCGAAGGACCAGACTGACGGTGTGGTCAAGGCCCTGTACGCCGCTGCGGACCGGATCGACTGGGAGCACCTGCCACCCAACCGTCGGACCGCCCAGTACGACGAGTGGGTGACGGATGTAGCAATCGGTGGAGTTCTCACCAAATACATGAGCAGCGAGAACGCCCGCTCGTGGATCAAGGACGGTCCGATGAAAGAGTACGGGCGTGCTCGACTCGGAGCCGGGAGGTACGCGAGGTTCGGCACGTCGGTCGGCCCAACCGCAGAGCAACTCGTCAGCCATGCGCTCGGCGCGAGCGCCGCCGTGGTGGAGAACAGCCAGGGCGTGAAGCCCTTCCACTGCCTCGCCACAGTCGAACGCTCGACCGCCTACGTCGTTTGGGACGCGGCCAAGAACCTTCGCCACCTTGTGTGGGCCACGATCAACCACCTCGCAAGCAACCCTGAGCACGAGGGTTGCATCGTGATCCTGGAGACCTTGGATCACCCGATCACGCGAGCTGACAAGGAGCACCACGAGCGCATCGCTGAGCGCTGCTCTCTTGCAATCAAGTACTACCGGGTGATATCTCGCCAGCCGAAAGGTGGTGAGTAGCGATGGCACGTGACCCCGGGGTGACATCCCGGATCATGTCCGCAGTCAGGCACACCGGAACCCGACCAGAGATGGCACTGCGCCGAGAACTGCACAAGAGAGGACTCCGCTACCGCGTGTCTACGAATCTGATGGGCAAGCCCGACATCGTGTTCGGGCCGGCTCGTATCGCGTGCTTTGTCGACGGTGATCGTTGGCATGGCAATGGGTGGCGGACCCGAGGCTTCAAGTCCTTCGAGGATGAATTCAAGCACGCGAACTCAGACTTCTGGAAGCAGAAGATCAGCCGCAACATGCAGCGTGACGCGGAGGTCACTGAGGCACTGACCGCCGACGGTTGGAAGGTCATTCGTATCTGGGCATCCGACGTCGAGCGAGATCTTGTCGCCGCAGCGGACCGGATCGAATTCGCGGTTCGCGCCAGTCACGGTGGCACCGGTCGATGAGCGAGTTGTTGACCTCAGTCGAGCTGTTCGCGGGCGGCGGAGGCATGGCGCTCGGAACCCGAGACGCAGGGTTTCGACACCTTGCTCTAGTCGAGTGGTACAAGCCCGCAGCCACCATCCTTCGGCACAACGCAAAGTTGCACCCGAGCCTCTGGCAAGACAGCGCCGTGCATCAGAAAGACGTCCGCATCTGGCTCAACGAGACTGACTTGGCTGAAGGGCAGGTTGACCTCGTTGCAGGCGGACCACCGTGCCAACCGTTCTCCCTAGCAGGCGTCCACGCCGGAGACGAGGACGACAGGAACATGTTCCCCGCGGCGTTGGACATCGTGCGGAAGCTGCGTCCAAAACTCGTCATCTTCGAAAACGTCCCAGGCCTCACTAGGCCGTCCTTCTCGCCGTACTTCTCGTACATCAAGCGTCAGCTTGAGAAGCCGACGGTGAGTCCCAAGAGCGATGAACTTTGGGCAGAGCACGATGCTCGGATCAAGAAGGCTCGGCCACGTACGCTCCGCTACCACGTCACTCAGCACCTGATCGATGCTGCAGATTTTGGCCTCCCACAGAACCGACGGCGCGTATTCCTCGTGGGTATCCGAACGGATCTCCCGAACGCCGACACCTGGCCGGACGAGATCGACGGCGAGTTCAGTCGTGACGCGTTGCTCTACGACCAGTGGGTCACTGGCGACTACTGGACCTCACACGGAATGGCGATGCCCGCGCTGCCAGATGACATCGAGGAGCGCAAACGGGCATTGAAGGAGCAAGGTCGTCCGGACAAGGCGCGGTGGCAAACGATCAGAGACGCTGTAGTGGGGCTTCCGGAGCCCATCGATGGCGTCGAGGCCGAGGACTTCACGAACCATCGAGGGATCCCGGGTGCCCGCGCCTATCCCAAGCACTCAGGGAGTCCATTCGACTGGCCGGCCAAGACGATCAAGGCCGGGGTCCACGGAGTCAGCGGGGGTGAGGCGATGATCCGCTTCGATGACAACTCGCTGCGGTACCTGACTGTGCGCGAGTCCGCTCGCATCCAAGGGTTCCCCGACGACTACGAGTTCCCAGTCGCGCGTTCCCGAAGCATGGGAGCCATCGGAAACGCTGTCGCCGTGCCGATTGCGGAGTTGTTTGCGCGGCGGCTGCGGAGTCACGTGGGTCTATGATTCGGGCAATCGCCGCTACATGACGTTTCCAAGGCCCGCACCCCAGAGCCTGTCGGTTACGCCAGCTCGCTTTCGCTCCGACGGATATCCGTGAGGGAAGTCGCCTGTGCAAGGCGTGCTGCTCTTGTCAGTGAGTAGGCTTAGAATCAGGCAGTGCCCTCGACGAATGCTCATGACCTAGAATGGTTCTCGCACACTGGTCACCGTACCTTCGAACTTGCCGACCGATTGTATGGTATGGCCCTTGGAGGTTTGTCAACAGTCGCCCGCATTCGAGATGCGGAGCAAGAGAACGAATTCCTGGCGACCTGGTCGAGGGACACATTTGTTCATCGCCTCGCGCGGATGGCCGCCCACGATATGTTCTATGACGAGTCGGATTCTGAGCCTTCGATGTGGGACCTCCATAGTGCTACGACGCCTGGAGAGTTCCGCACGGTGCGTTACATGTCCGTAACGGTTGCGCTCCTTCATTATCGCCTTGAGCATGTACGCGATAGTTTCGAGGTCCCCAGCGCCCCGAATGCCCGTGAGATATCCAGCGACCACTTCGTCAACGACATCATGTTGGGCGCACCCTACGAACAGCTTCTCCATAGGATGGCCGACGAGGTATTTCATGCGATCTTTCCCTACCGCACCTTGCTCTACAATCTCAATTGGATCGCCGCAACCTTCATATCCGAACTCGATGCTGAGATGTGCAGCATGGACCCCGAGGTAGCCAAGCTCTTCGCGCGGCCCGGGCGGCTCAAGCGCCGAACTATCCCGAAGTGGGTGCAGCGAGCGGTTTTCTTTCGAGATCAAGGGCATTGCACCTACTGCAAGCGTGACCTGACCGGACTGATGCACGCGATGTCTGTGGAGAATTACGACCACATGGTTCCACTTGCAGAGGGCGGCTTGAACGACGTAACCAATCTTCAATTGCTCTGCAGCGAATGCAATTCGAAGAAATCTGCCGACATCATCGAACCGGGCGACCAGTACATTAGATGGTTCAGATCGGTAGATAGATAGGGGCGCCTGGGAACCTGGCGCTCTGGACGGGCAACGTCTATGCCACCAGCCCGTCATCCGTTTCCTGTGCGTTTACCGTCGTTTCTCTCGCCGAAAAGCAGGGGCATCAGGGCGTCCAGGGCGTCTCGCTGGACTGATTCGATCACTTCCATGTAGGTGTTCGTGGTGACGTCGATCGAACTGTGAACCGTCACGGGTTGGGGACCGGCTTCGGTTTCAGACCAGCGCCGGTCGGCCTGGCGTGAGTTGAGCGTAGTAGGCGGCTTCGTACTCGGC
>JBFARE010000050.1:0-60261 GCA_040674215.1 Nocardia sp. NPDC050193
ACGGCCTTCTCACGAACCTCGGGCGGGTAACGCTTCGACATGATGGTGACCATCTTCCTCTACGAAGGAAGCGGCCCCCAACCCGTGACGGTTCATACTGTGAGGTAGGCCAAAGGAACCTTCTGGAACACCTCACGAAGGGCCAGACTCTCCACCATACGAGACGTGGCGATAATGGCCGTGCCTGTCACGCCGTGTTCGTCTTGGTGGAGGGCCCCGAAGTGCGCAGCTAGCTTGACTCGCAATTGCCGACGATTTTGAGACTGATGATTCCGTGCGGTCAAACTACTTCTCAGCTCACGAATGAAGTTGCCAAAGAACAGGGCGCTGATGGCGAGATCCTCGGGCGGTAACGCTAGAAACTCCCCATCGCCGCTCGACTGCCGGATTAAGTGGGCATGGTCCCCGCGAGCGCGTCGCGCCGCCCGCCCAACCAGGCTATTGACTTCCCTCATAAGACTGTCACGCTGGTCATCCGGCTCTCCGGACCACTTCTGCCCGACCGATAGCACCAAACGGCGCGGGCCTAACGAAACCGAGTGACCAGAGCTCGGATTCTTGATCCCGTACCAGCGATCTTGCCATGCGGACAGCTCGAACCGTGCACGTGTAATAACGATGCCGTCTTGCTCAGCGACTCGCTGGCAGGCAGTCACGAACTGAATGACTGTTGCCAGCGCGGGTAGCCATTTTCCAACCTCCGCGTTACGCAGAGTGTTAGCGCTTACCGGGTTCGCGAAGCCGCGCACAGCCTTGCTCATGCGCATGTGGCTGGGGTCGCCGACAGAAGCCCTCAAGGCGGCCAGGTCGCGACAGAGTTTATCCGCCAGTTGCTTGTCCTCACTCATCGCCGCCGACTTTCCTGGCTCACAGCCCGGCCGTGTGGAGCACCGTGGCTGTCGCGAGCGCCAGGGTCACGACACACACCACGAGTCGAAGAGTTGTGTCCCAGCCTCCGATCGCCGCCCGTACGGTCTTGCCGATCTCCCGCCACATCCTCGTCCTCCGATAGTAATCCGATGTCGAGAACCATTACAGCGCAGGAAGTTACACGACAAGCCGGTGTTGTCAGCACTCGAGTGCAGTGAGACGGAAGTGAGGGGATTTGATGGGTTTTGCGTCGAGCCGAGCTCCGCTCGCGTCGTGAGCCGTTGATTCGCTGACTGTAAGGGGCGAGTGTTTCGAGGACCTCGTCAGCGGTTCCTGGTGGAACCATCTTCGGGGTCGTGGATGCTCAGGCCGGGTAGATGGTGGATGTCAGTGACCAACAATTCGTACCAGTCCGTCCTGTAAGGCGAGCACGAACGTAGGTGAGCTCCTTCGGTCGCCCGAGTGCCGGTAGGTACGCCCTGGTGCACCACCCGCAATATGCACGAAGGCCCGCCTCCCGGAACGGGAAGCGGGCCTTACGTTTACGACCTTCTCAGCCGAAGAGCGACCTACTTGGCCTTCTCCAGGACCTCGATCAGCCGCCACCGCTTGGTGGCCGACGTGGGCCGGGTCTCCATCAGCTGCACGCGATCGCCGACACCGGCGGTCTCGTTCTCATCATGCGCCTTCACCTTGGAGGTGGTGCGAATGATCTTGCCGTAGAGAGCGTGCCGATGGCGATCTTCCAACTCGACGACGATCGTCTTGTTCATCTTGTCGGAGACGACATAGCCGGTCCGCACCTTGCGGCGGCCGCGCTCCTGCTCTTTCTCGCTCATGCCGCATCTCCCTTGTCAGCGGGTCCGGTGGCCAAACCGAGCTCGCGCTCACGCATGACCGTGTAGATACGCGCGATCTCGTGACGCACCACACGCAGCCGGCGATTGTTGGTCAGCTGACCGGTCGCCATCTGGAAGCGCAGGTTGAACAGCTCTTCCTTCGATTCGCGCAGGCGGGAGACGAGCTCCTCCTCGGTCAGCTCGCGGAGCTCTGCGGCAGGGGTACCGGTTGCCATCAGAACTGCTCCTCCCTCGTCACGATCCTGCACTTCATCGGGAGCTTGTGCATCGCGCGGCGCAGCGCCTCGCGAGCGATCTCCTCATTGGGGTAACTCATCTCGAACATCACGCGGCCGGGCTTGACGTTCGCGACCCACCACTCCGGTGAACCCTTACCGGAACCCATTCGGGTTTCGGCCGGCTTCTTGGTGAGCGGGCGATCCGGATAGATATTGATCCAGATCTTGCCGCCACGCTTGATGTGGCGGGTCATCGCGATACGCGCCGACTCGATCTGCCGGTTGGTCACGTACGCCGGCTCCAGCGCCTGGATGCCGAAGTCACCGAACGACACCGAGGTGCCGCCCTTGGCGAGACCGCTGCGGCTCGGGTGATGCTGCTTGCGGAACTTGACCTTGCGGGGCATCAGCATTGGTCAGCCCTCCTGCTTTTCTGCCGGGGGCTCGGCCACCGCGGTAGCGGCGCGCCCGGCCTCGGTGCTGGTCGCGGTGGTGCCGGAGGAACCGGAACGACGCGGGCGGTTCGGGCGCTCGCGGCGCGGGCGATCCCCGGCCGGCGCGCTCGGGGCGGGCAGCTCACGCTTGCCGCCGACGATATCGCCCTTGTAGATCCAGACCTTGACACCGATACGACCGAAGGTGGTCTTGGCCTCGTAGAGGCCGTAATCGATATCGGCACGCAGGGTGTGCAGCGGGACGCGGCCCTCGCGGTAGAACTCCGAGCGCGACATCTCGGCGCCACCGAGGCGGCCCGAGCACTGCACACGGATGCCCTTGACGTTCGGCGAACGCATGGCCGACTGGATGGCCTTGCGCATCGCGCGACGGAACGCCACACGGTTGGACAGCTGCTCGGCCACACCCTGGGCGACCAGCTGCGCATCCGACTCGGGGTTCTTGACCTCGAGGATGTTCAACTGGACCTGCTTGCCGGTGAGCTTCTCCAGCTCGGCGCGGATGCGGTCGGCCTCGGCGCCGCGGCGACCGATGACGATGCCCGGACGCGCGGTGTGGATATCGACGCGGACCCGGTCACGGGTGCGCTCGATCTCCACCTTGGAGATGCCGGCCCGTTCCATGCCGGTGCCCAGCAGCTTGCGGATGGCGACGTCTTCCTTGACGTAGTCCGAGTACTGCTTGTCGGCGTACCAACGGGACTTCCAGTCGGTGGTGATTCCGAGGCGGAAGCCATGGGGATTGATTTTCTGTCCCATTTACTTTGCCGCTCCCTTCCGGCGGCCACGAGTGCCACCGGCGGTGGGGACGCTCTCGACCTCGATGGTGATGTGGCTGGTGCGCTTGCGGATCCGGAACGCGCGACCCTGGGCGCGCGGCTGGAAACGCTTCATGGTCGCGCCCTCGTCGACATACGCCGTCGAGATGACCAGGGTGTCGGGGTTGAGGCCGAGGTTGTTCTCGGCGTTCGCCGCGGCACTGGCCACGACCTTGGCGACCGGCTCGCTGGCGGCCTGCGGGGCGAACCGGAGCAGGTCGAGCGCGTCGGAGACACGCTTGCCGCGAACGAGGTCCACGACCCGGCGGGCCTTCATCGGGGTCACGCGCACGTGCTTGGCGGTCGCGCGCGCAGTCGGATTCTGAGTTTCTGTGCTCATCGCCGCTTGCTCTTCCGATCTTCCTTGACGTGGCTGCGGAACGTCCTCGTCGGCGCGAACTCACCGAGCTTGTGCCCGACCATGTTCTCCGAGACGAACACCGGCACGTGCTTGCGGCCGTCGTGGACGGCGAAGGTGTGGCCGATGAAATCGGGGGTGATGGTCGAACGACGCGACCAGGTCTTGATGACCTGCTTGGTGCCCTTGTCGTTCTGCACGTCCACCTTCGCCTGGAGGTGGTCGTCGACGAACGGGCCCTTCTTGAGGCTGCGTGGCATTTCTTACCTCCTCCTTAGCGCTTCTTGCCGGTACGACGGCGACGGACGATGAGCTTGTCGCTCGGACGGTTCGGCTTACGGGTGCGACCTTCCGGCTGACCCCAGGGCGAGACCGGGTGGCGACCACCGGAGGTCTTGCCCTCACCACCGCCGTGCGGGTGGTCGACCGGGTTCATGACCACACCACGGACCGTGGGGCGGCGACCCTTCCAGCGCATACGACCGGCCTTGCCCCAGTTGATGTTCGACTGCTCGGCATTGCCGACCTCGCCGACGGTGGCGCGGCAGCGCACATCCACGCGGCGGATCTCACCGGAGGGCATACGCAGCGTGGCGTAGGGGCCTTCCTTACCCAGCAGCTGGATGCTGGCACCGGCCGAGCGGGCCATCTTGGCGCCGCCGCCGGGACGCAGCTCCACCGCGTGGATGGTGGTACCGGTCGGGATATTGCGCAGCGGCAGGTTGTTGCCGGGCTTGATATCCGCGGTCGGACCGGACTCGATCTTCGTGCCCTGCGCGATGCCCTTGGGCGCGATGATGTAGCGCTTCTCGCCGTCCAGGTAGTGCAGCAGCGCGATATTGGCGGTGCGGTTGGGGTCGTACTCGATATGAGCGACCTTGGCCGGCACGCCGTCCTTGTCCAGCCGGCGGAAGTCGATCAGCCGGTAGGCGCGCTTGTGACCGCCACCGCGATGCCGGGTGGTGATCCGGCCGTGGGCGTTACGACCACCGCTCTTGCTGAGCGGGCGGATGAGCGACTTCTCGGGGGTCGACCGGGTGATCTCGGCGAAGTCCGAGACGGACGACCCGCGGCGGCCCGGGGTAGTCGGCTTGTATTTACGGATTGCCATGAGTTCTTCTCTGCTTTCTGGACTCCCCGCCGCCTACGCGACCGGGCCTCCGAAGATCTCGATGGGCTTGCTGTCGGCCGAGATGGTCACGAGCGCGCGCTTGGTGTCCTTGCGCTTGCCGTAACCGAAGCGGGTCCGCTTGCGCTTGCCCTGACGGTTGGCGGTGTTGACGCTGGTGACCTTCACCCCGAAGACCTTCTCGACCGCGATCTTGATCTGGGTCTTGTTGGAGTCGGGGTGCACGATGAAGGTGTAGGTGCCTTCCTCGATCAGCCCGTAGGACTTCTCCGAGATGACCGGCGCCAGCAGGATGTCGCGCGGATCGGCGATGGTGCTCACTTGCTCTCCTCCTGTGCAGCCTCGGCCGGGCCGTGCACGAAGGCGTTGAGCGCCTCGACGCTGAACACGACTTCGTCGCTGTCCAGCACGTCGTAGGTGTTCAGCTGGTCCGGTGCGATCGTGTGCACGTATTCCAGGTTGCGGGCACTCTTCCAGGCGTTGACGTCCTCGCGGCCGACGACCAGCAGGAACTTCTTGCGATCCGAGATCTCGGACAGGAAGGTCTTCGCGGTCTTGGTCGAGGGGTCCTGGCCCGCGACGAGTTCGCTGATCACGTGGATCCGCTCGTTACGCGCCCGATCCGACAGCGCGCCACGCAGGGCGGCCTGGATCATCTTCTTGGGGGTGCGCTGGCTGTAGTCGCGCGGCTTGGGGCCGTGCACGGTGCCACCACCGGCGAACTGCGGCGCACGGGTCGAACCCTGGCGGGCGCGGCCGGTGCCCTTCTGGCGGTACGGCTTCTTACCACCGCCGCGGACCTCGCCGCGGGTCTTGGTGGAATGCGTGCCCTGGCGGGCGGCGGCCTGCTGGGCCACGACCACCTGGTGCATCAGCGCGATGTTCGCGGTCACGTCGAAGATCTCGGCGGGGAGATCGACGGTGCCATTGGTCTTGCCACCGAGTTCCTTGACCGGCAGCGTCAGATTGGCCTTCTTCTCGAGGCTGGTCATGCGTGCGCACCACCCTTCACGGCGCTCTTGACGATCACGACGCCGCCCTTGCGACCCGGGATCGCACCCTTGATCAGCAGCAGGCCGTTCTCGGCGTCCACCTTGTGAACCGACAGGTTCTGCGTGGTGACGCGGTCGTTACCCATGCGGCCCGACATGCGCATGCCCTTGAACACACGGCCGGGGGTGGCGCAGCCACCGATGGAACCCGGGCGACGGTGCACGGCCTGCGCACCGTGGGAGGCACCCTGGCCACGGAAGCCGTGGCGCTTCATGGTGCCGGCGAAGCCCTTGCCCTTGCTGGTGCCGGTGACGTCGACGTAGGTGCCCTCTTCGAACGCGGCGGCCGAGATCTCCTGGCCGACCTCGAAGGTGGAGGCATCCGCGACCCGGATCTCCGCGACATGGCGACGCGGGGTGACACCGGCCTTGGCGAACTGGCCGGACTCCGGCTTGTTCACCTTGCGGGGGTCGATGGCGCCGAAGGCGACCTGGACGGCGCTGTAGCCGTCACGCTCGACGGTGCGGATCTGGGTGACCACATTCGGTCCGGCCTTGACGACGGTGACCGGGACGACCCGGTTCTTGTCGTCGAACACCTGGGTCATGCCCAGTTTGGTGCCCAGGATGCCGGCCGCGGGCCTGCTCTTGTTGTCAGTCATGTCTCGAGTCCCCGTCACTGGATATTGACGTCGACGCTGGCCGGCAGGTCGATGCGCATGAGCGCGTCCACCGTCTTCGGCGTCGGGTCGAGGATGTCGATCAGCCGCTTGTGCGTACGCATCTCGAAGTGCTCGCGCGAGTCCTTGTACTTGTGCGGCGAACGGATGACGCAGTACACGTTCTTCTCGGTCGGCAACGGCACCGGCCCGACGACCCGGGCCCCGGTGCGGGTCACCGTTTCGACGATCTTGCGTGCAGACGCATCGATCGCCTCGTGGTCATAGGCCTTGAGCCTGATGCGGATCTTCTGTCCCGCCACGCTAAGTGTCCTTTTCTCCGCTTTCGTCCGTGATCCGGATACCGGCTACGGCGTCCGTACCACCTTCATTTGCACAGCCCGAACACACGATGACGTCCCGTGCCCTATCGGTCAGAGCCCGGAGGAGGCAGCCTGCGTAACCACGCAGGGCTCCCGATCGGGCACCAGACCGACACAGTGGAGACCACGACCGGGGCATGCCCGATCCGCGCCGCTGTTCATCTGTCATGGTTCTCCGGTCCACGCGGTCGGGCGTGTCGCCCCTCCGCTCATTCCTCGGCCCCGGAAGAAAACTTCGATCCTGGCCTTCGGAACTGCGTCCCGGACGTACCCACATCGGTGAACGATGAGGTACTCGCTGGTTTTGCTCACCCCGCCCGGCCTGGTCGCTTCACAGAAACGACCGCCACCCGGGGCAAGGCAACCCGAACAGTATGCACGAGCCCCCCGAGGCGTTTCAAATCGGGGTCGGCCGAGGTCCGGCACTGCGGCAACCATACCGCGCCGCCGCTATCTTACCGATGAGTAAGATAGCGGTATGACGAACGAGACCGGTACTTACCGTGGCTGGCGCAAACTGCCGGACAACCCCTTCGGCCACGGCCTGTTCTCCCTGTCGATGGTGGCCCGGGTGCCGTACTTCGCCACCGTGCTGCCCCGGGTGGTCCGGCTGGAACCCGGCCGCTGCGAGGTCAAAGCCCCCAAATGGTTCGGCGTACACAACCATCTGGGCACCTTCCACGCCATCGCCGCCTGCAACCTCGCGGAGATCGCAATGGGCATGCTGAGCGAGGCCACGGTCCCCACCACCCACCGCTGGATCCCCAAAGCGATGCAGGTCCGGTACCTCACCAAAGCCACCACCGGCCTGCGCGCGGTCGCGGAACTGACGGAGGTCCCGGATTTCGCCGCGATCACCGAGGGCCGAGACCTCACGGTGCCGGTCTCGATCTACGACAAGACCGGCAAAGAAGTGGTTCACGCCGACATCACCACCTGGGTCACCCCGAAGAACTGAGCTGTGTTGCCCTCCCCCGCCCCACCCCGTTGAATGCAGTACATGGCAGACAGCGTGGTCCGTGAGTTCGATATCTGTGTGGTCGGGCTGGGGCCGTCCGGGCGGGCGCTGGCCCACCGGGCCGTCGTGGCCGGTCTCCGGGTCGCCGCCGTGGATCCACGCCCGGATCGGCTGTGGCCGCCGACTTTCTCCTGCTGGATCGACGAGCTCCCGGACTGGTTGCCGCGCAGTGTGATCGCGAGCCGGATTCCGGCGCCGGTGGTCTGGACGACGTCCGCGATCAAGATCGAGCGGCCCTATTGCGTGCTGTCCAAGCCGCTGCTGCACGATGCGCTGTCGCTCGACGATGCCCAGGTGTACGCGGGACGGGCGACCCGGGTGGAGGCGCACGAGGTCGAAGTGGCCGACGGCACGGTGATCCGCGCGGCGGTGGTGGTGGATTCGCGTGGCATGCCGCCGCTCGGCGACCGGCGTGCGGCCAGTGCGCACGGGATCTTCGTGAACGCCGAGACCGCGGCCCCGATGGTCGGAGAGGGCGAGGGCCTGCTACTGGACTGGCGGCCGGAGAACGGGGCCGGGCCCGACGAGCCGCCGTCGTTCCTGTACTCGGTACCCCTCGGCGACGGCACCGTGATATTCGAGGAGACCAGTCTCGGGCTGCGCGGCGGGATGCCCCAGCACGAACTGCGCCGACGCACTCTCGCGCGGCTGGCGGCACACGGTATCGAACTGACCGGCGAGGAGCCGAGCGAGGCCGCGCACTATCCGCTGGACACCCCACCGCCGAAGAACTGGGTGGGAAAGGTGGTGCCCTACGGGTCCCGCGGCGGGATGATGCACCCCTGTACCGGCTACAGCGTCGCCGATTCGTTCGCGCTGGCCGATACCGCGGTCACCGCGATCCTGGCCGGCGAGGACCCCATCGCCGCGCTGTGGCCGTGGCAGGCCCGGCTGACCTACTGGATGCGGATGCGCGGCCTGTGGGGGTTGGGCCGGTTGACCACCGAGCAGTCGATCGCCATGTTCGATTCCTTTTTCTCCGCCTCGCCGCGGGGACAGCGCGCCCTGCTCTCGGCCCACGACGATTACGCGGCGCTGGGCGCGGTGCTGTTCAACACCGTCTCGCACACCTGGCCGTTCCGCTGGCGCTACGACCTGGTCGGCTGGACCAACCGCGACCGCTGGGTCGGCTACCCGTTCGCGCCGGCCACTTCCGAGACGCGGTCGTCCGAGTCGCGGTAGTAGCCGGCTGCGCTCAGCCGCTGCGCTCGGCGGATTTGCGGTAGCCGCGGACCGCGGGGTAGCCGAACACCAGGATGGCGCCGACCACCCACAGCAGGGTGTCCACGAGCGGTTCGGCGACCGGGCCGCCGAGCGACAGCCCCTTCATCGCTTCGATGGCGCAGCTCATCGGCTGGTTCTCCACCGTCGACCGCAGCCAGCTCGGGTAGGCGAACACCGGGACGAAACCGGAATTGAAGAACAGCAGCAGGTTCATGAAGATCGCGACCAGCTGGACCAGCAGCGGGCCCTCGGTGGAGGCCGCGAGCGCGGTGATGAAGACGGCGAACGCGAGCCCGAACAGGATCGGGATGCCCATGAGTCCGAGTGCGGCCCACAGCCCCTGGTCGAAGCGGAATCCGAGGGCGAAACCGACGGCGATGATGATGACCGTGGTGAGCGAGATCCGGATCACCTCGGCGAACAACCGGCCGGTCAGGCTCGCCGCGCGATGGATCGGCATGGTCCAGAACCGGCCCAGCAGCCCGGTGGCCTTCTCGACCTTGAAGCCCAGCGCGCTGACCACCGCGCCGGTCATGGCCGCGACGAGAGTGATCATCGGGACGGTGCCGTAGATGGCGGGCTTGCCGGTGAAACCGGAGATGGAATCGTCGAGCACGATCCAGAACATCACCAGGGTCAGCGCCGGGTACACGATCGTCTGGATGGTGGTGGCCGGATCGCGCAACCAGGCCGTCAGCAGCCGTTTGCACTGAATGGAACTGTGTACCGCCCAGACCACCAGCGATCGCTCGGACCGTGGAGTGACCCGGGGTAGTTCGAGCGCGGCGATATGTACCGGCAGCTCCTCGGCTCCGGTCGCGGCGGGTCGTTCGATAACGCTCATGCGCTGTGTCCTTTGGTCATGAGCGAGGGCACTCCATGGTCACGCTCCACTACCGCCTCCGGGCCCGGCTCCCTCATGACCGCCTCACACTCGCCCAGACGGCGAACGGGGTGAACACCGCCGCCGCACCGACCAGCCAGAACAATCCCACTCGCAGTACCTCCCAGGTCACCCCGTCACCCGCCATATCGCGCAGTGCGTAGGCGAACTGGGTGATCGGCTGATTGCGCACGAACGGCCGCACCCATGCGGGGAAACCGGTCTCGGGCACGAAACCGCACGACATCATGCCGAAGATCAGCGTCGGCAGGGTGAGCGCCTGGCTCAGCGAGGCGGGGCTCTTGGTCAGGCTGCCCAGCCCGTCCGCGCCGACCGCCAGCACGGTCCCGACGGCGAGCGCGAAAGCACAGAAGCCGATGGTCTGACCCCAGCCGGCGGTGAACTCGAAACCGATGAGGTGGCCGTAGATCAGGGCCGCGGCCAACGATACGACCGAGCGGAACAGTCCGGCCGCGATCCGCGAACCCAGCGGTACCAGCATGCCGATCGGCATGGTCTGCAACCGGGTGCTGAACCCGGTGAGCGCCTCGACGGCGGCCAGCTGCGCATTGGACATCATGGTGAACGCCATGGTCTGCAGCACCACGATCGGCATGACGAACTGCGCGTAGTCGATGCCCTGGAACTGCATCACATAGCGCAGCGGGAGATAGAAACCGAGGGTGAACACCAGCGGCATCACGATCGCGGCGATCATCTCGCCCTTGGTGACCATGGTCCAGACGACGCGTCCGGTCAACGCCCGCCACTGTGCGAACGTGGACACCCGCGTCCGGGGCAGGTCACCGAACAGCTCGGGGCGGGCGACCGCGGGAGCGCTCACGCTGTATCTCTGGGGCATGAGCGAGGGCCCCGCGTGGTCACGCTCCGCTACCGCCTCCGGGCCCGACCCGCTCATGCCGGACCACCCGGCTGGTCGGTACCGCCCGGATGCCCGGTGATGGACAGGAACACATCATCGAGGGAGGGGCGGCGTAGCCCGATATCGGCCAGCGTGATGCCTGCGCCGTCCAACCGGCGCAGGGCCTCGGCCAGCGTCGCGGCACCGTCGGGCGCCGGGATGGAAAGGCGTTCGGACCCGGCGAGCTCGGCCGCGACGGCCGGCGGAACCAGGTCCCCGAGTGCGGTGGCGGCCCGGGCCAGCTGGGTCGGATCGAGCGGAACGATCTCGCAGTAGCTACCGCCGGTTTTCTCCTTGAGCTCGTCGGCGGTGCCCTCCGCGATCACCGTGCCCTTGTCGATCACGATGATGTTGTCCGACAGCACATCGGCTTCTTCCAGGTACTGGGTGGTGAGCAGCACGGTGATGCCCTGCTCTTTCAGCGCGGTCACCAGATCCCAGACACCTTGCCGGCTGCGCGGATCCAGGCCGGTGGTCGGTTCGTCGAGGAATACCACTTCGGGCCGGACCACCAGGCCGCAGGCGATATCGACTCGCCGCCGCATACCGCCGGAGTACTGGCGGACCGGGCGGCGGCCGGAAGCGACCAGGTCGAATTCCTCGAGCAATGCGTCCGCGCGCTTACGCGCCGCCGATTTGCTCAGGCCCATCAACCGGCCGAACAGTTCGAGGTTCTCCCGGCCCGAGAGGTTTTCGTCGAGGGCGGCGTACTGGCCGGTCATCATGATCGAGCGGCGCACCCCGGCCGGATCCTTGCGGATATCGTGACCGGCCACCACCGCGGTCCCGGAGTCGGGGCGCAGCAGGGTGGACAGGATCTTCACGGTGGTGGTCTTGCCCGCGCCGTTGGGTCCCAGGATGCCGAGCACGGTGCCGCGGGTGGCCGTGAAGCTCACCCCGCGCAACGCGTGCACCTCACCGAAAGATTTGGTGATGCCCTCGACACGCACGGTGTCCGCCCAGGCGGGTCCGGCGCCGTTCGGGCGGAGCGGTGCGGGCGCCGGTGCGGCGGGGCCGTTCCCGTACTCCCGCGTCTCGGCGCCGGGGGGACGGGAATGCACCGATCGAAGCGGTGGGGCATTCTCGCCGGCGGTTGTCACGGCTTCGTTCGGACTCGGCATCAACTCTCCACTATCGGCCTGATTGGCTGGCGGGGTGACCGGCGCATCGGTATCCCCCTGGATGATCCCTGGCGCCGGGCGTGATGTTACCGGCCGAGGAACCGGGCGCCGGAGCGCCGCCTCTACCCGATACCGGGTCGAACCAAATGTGCCCTTGCTCACAGCGACGCCGTGGCCGGTCATCAACCCTGGTCGGCGGTGCAGGGACAGTCCATGGGCAGTGCTCGTACCTTGTCGGCGCTACGCCACCACCATAATCTGAGTGCCATGGCCGATACCGCGCAGCCCGAGGTGGCGGCGCGTTCGGGAGGACCCGGCCGACCGAGCGTGCTCACATCCCACGACCCCCGCACCGGCGAGGTGGTGGGCAGTTATGCCGTTGCCGGCCCCAGCGAACTCGAACGCGCGGTCCATGCCGCGCGCACGGTCGAGCAGTGGTGGTCGACAGCGGGTTTCGCAGCCCGCAAGCGACTCCTGCTGGAGTGGAAACGGGTTATCGCGCGCCGGGCCGCGCAACTGGTGGAGATCCTGCGCGAGGAAACCGGCAAACCCGAGGCCGACGCGGCGATCGAAGTCATGCTCGCCGTGGAGAACCTGGACTGGGCGGCCCGCAACGCCGGTCGCGCGCTGAGCCGGAAACCGCTGGCCTCCAACTGGCTCACCCGCAATCAGCGGGCGTCGGTCGGCTACCTGCCGCTGGGCGTGATCGGTGTCCTCGGTCCCTGGCAGAACCCGGTTTTCACTCCGATGGGTTCGATCGCCTACGCCATGGCCGCGGGCAACGCGGTGGTTTTCAAACCGCACGCGGTGACCAGCGGCACCGGGCTGTGGCTGGCCGAGACCTGGCGCGAGATCGCGCCCGACAGGCCCGTGCTGGCGGCGGTCACCGGCGACGATTCGACCGCGGCCGCGCTGTGCCGCGCCGGGGTGGACAAGATCGCCTACGCGGGCCCGGAAGTCGAAGGCCGCGAGGTGATCTCGCTGTGCGCCCAGACCATGACCCCGGTGGTGGTCGAGAACTCCGGTAAAGGCGCGATGATCGTGCACGTCGACGCGAAACTCGACGACGCCGCCGACGCCGCGGTATTCGGGGCCATGGCCAACGCGGGCCAGAACGCGACCGGCGTCCAGCGTGCCTATGTCGCGGCCTCGGTCTACGACCAGTTCCTCGAGCTGGTGGTCGCGCGGGCGCGCGCGCTGAAGCCCGGCGCGGACCGGCGATCGTCCTACGGACCGATGATCCTGGAATCGCAGACCGAGGTGGTGCGCAAACAGGTCCGCGACGCCTTGGCGCGCGGCGGGCGCGCGGTCGTCGGTGGGCTGGATTCCATTCGCGAGCCATACATCGAGCCCATCGTGCTGGCCGATGTGCCGGAGGAGAGTATCGCCATCACCGAGGAGGGCATCGGCCCAGTTCTCATCGTGAACAAAGTGCGCGATCTCGACGACGCCGTGGACCGGATCAACGATGCCGGCCGCGGTATCGCGGTGTCGGTATTCACCCGCGATATCGCCGAGGTCGAGATCTACGCCGAACGACTACGAGTCGGGGTGGTCACGGTCAATACCGCCACCACCTATGCCAGTATCCCGGCGCTGCCCTTCGGTGGAGTCGGCGAATACGGGCAGGGGCACAGCCACGGCGTTCACGGGCTGCGCGAATTCAGCCGGACTCTGTCCATCGCCCGTAACCGCTACGGTGAACCGCTGGGCCTGTCCGGCTTCCACCGCAATATGCGGCGACTGCGGGTGGCGCGCACGGTTTTCCGCTTTCGGCACGGCTGAACACGACTTCCCGGGCCGGTCGGCGCACGCGACACCGATCAGGCCCTCGGAGAACCGAGCATGGCCGCCATCATGAGGGCGTGCACCCGGGCCATGTGCTGGGGCCGGGAATCGAAACGAATCAACCGGCCCACATCGATAACCTGGCCGATCGCCGAATGCACCCGGAAACGCGCCTCGATCGGATCACCGTCGAGCAGATTCGCCCACTCGTGCACGTTCTGCCGCTGGATGGCCCGGAGTTTGTGCTGTTCGGCCGGAGGCAGATTCGGGAATTCCGCGTAGTACACCGACATGATCTCGGGCATGGTGAAACTGAGCCGGACGTAGCGGTCGGCGATCTTGTCCACCGCGTCGGCGCGTCCGCTCGCCTCGGCGAGCGCCTCGGTGATGGCGAAGGCCAGCCGGTCGCCAGTGCGATGGAAGGCCGCCGCCAGCAGATCGGATTTACTGCTGAAGTACCGGTAGACGCTCGAGGCGTTGATCCCCACGGCCGCGCCGATCTCTTCGATACTGGCCTCGTGGTAGCCGCGGCGGCCGAAGATCCGGATGGCCTCGGTGAGCAACTGTTCCCGCTTGGAGGTCACCGGCAGGCCGCGCGGGGTGTTGTCGGGTTCGCCGGGTCCGGGGGCGGGCGGCAGTTCGGTACGCACGATCGACCAGGCCATATCGTGCAGCAACGGCAGCAGTTTGGCACTGGACAGGGCGGTGCGATGGGCCGAGATACTGCCGATCACGCTGAGCACCGCCGCGGCCAGCAGGGCGATGTCCTCCGGTGGGGCGTCCGGGCGGAGCTGCTCGATCGGCGCGGCCAGCGCGGCGTTGATCCCGTTGTAGAGGGTGCGGATACGGGCACGGTCGGGCTGCTCCAGGTAGCGGCCCTCCCACCGGTACAAACCGGCCTCCCGCCGGATCTCGATGGTGTGCTCGGAAACCGCCCGGATGAGGGCGTCGAGACGTTCGTCCGGCTTCGCTTCCGGATCGTCCGCGGCCCGGGCGGCCTCGAGCAGTTGCCGGGCACCTTCCTCCGCGGCGGCGACCAGCAGGGCGTATTTATTGGCGAAATGGCGGTACAGTGCGGGACCGGAGATCCCGACCTCGGCCGCGATCTCGTCCACACCGACCGGGTAGTAACCACGTTCGCTGAAGGCGCGGGCCGCGGCGCGCATGATCTGCACCTTGCGGTCCTTGGGCCGGCGCCGCCCGCCCTGGCCGTTGCCACGGTCGGCCGGACGCACGCGCACCGGGTCCACCCGGCTGCTATCCGCGACCATGCATTCTCCGTTCGCCTCGGCGGCGCCGCCGGTGTTGACAGCGCCCGACAAGTCAACCTAAGTTAACCACAATTCGCAAGGTTAACCGCTATTCGCCACCCGGTCGGCACCGGAGGGCACTCGATGGAGCGCGTATGGTCAACATAGATTCCCCCACCACGCAGCCGGCGGGTTTCTCCGCCGTGCAGGACGGCCGGGTACTGCGGATCACCCTCACCAAGCCCAAGCGCAAGAATGCGCTCGACTACGACTCGCTGGTCGCGCTGGGCGACACCTTCCTCGCAGCCGCGCAGGACAAAGCCGTGCGGGTG
The DNA here is from genome assembly GCA_040674215.1 of Nocardia sp. NPDC050193. Lineage (GTDB taxonomy): Bacteria > Actinomycetota > Actinomycetes > Mycobacteriales > Mycobacteriaceae > Nocardia. The sequence goes on from JBFARE010000050.1 coordinate 15,281, forward strand.
GTCGTGCTCACCGGTGACGGCGGCGACTTCTGCACCGGCGCCGACCTGGCCGCCAGCGCCGAAGAGGGTGCCCGCGGAATCACCCCCGACCAGGTGATGGACGCCGCCAACAGGCTCGTCCGCGCCATCGTCGACCTGCCGGTACCGGTGATCGCCCGCCTCCGGGGCGCGACCGCCGGAGTCGGTGTCGGTATCGCGCTGGCCGCCGACCTGGTCTACGCCGAAGCCGACTCCTACCTGCTGCTGGCGTTCATCAATATCGGCCTGATGCCCGACGGTGGCGCCGCGGCGCTGGTGGCCGCGGCCGCCGGCCGTCCACTGGCCGCGCGGATGGCACTGCTCGGCGAACGCCTGCCCGCCCTCGCGGCCCGCGCCGAAGGCCTGCTCACCGAGGTCCTGGCCACCACCGAGGAACTCGACGCCGCCGTCGAGGCCGCCGCCGAGAAGATCTCGCACGGTCCGCGGCGCGCGCTCGAACTCACCAAGAAGGCGCTCAATCGCGCCACCCTCAGCGCTCTGGACTCGGCCCTGGCCGACGAGAAGGCCGGCCAGGTCGAACTGCTGCAGTCCCCCGACTTCTTCGAAGGCGCCGGCGCCATGCTGGGCAAACGCAAAGCGGTCTTCGCGGAGTAAGGCGACCCCGGCCGCGAGAACGCCCGCCCTGTCCACCGGCAGGGCGGGCGTTCTCGTCATCGGGAGAGGCCGGAGGGGATGGCAAACGCCCGTGCCGGGACGGCGCACGGCCGCCCCGGCACGGGCGTGGGAAACAGCGGTGGGACTACAGGCCCAGGCCGCGGGCCAGCACCGGCCACGACACCTTGAACTCGTCCTCCCAGTAACCCCAGGAGTGGGTACCCGCGTCACGGAAATTGAAGGTGGCCGGGATACCCAGGGAATCCAGCCGCGTCTTGAGGTTGTGGGTGCAGAAGTTGGTACCCGCCTCGATGACGCCGCCGACCAGGATCTGGTTGGCCAGCCCGTAGGAGCCGGGCAGGGTGTGCGGGCCGTTCAGGGTGTCCCAGCGGCCGGGCAGGCCGTTACCGGTGGAGACGTAGAGCTCGAGACCGCGCAGCCCCTCGGCGTGCAGATACGGATCGTTCGCGGCCCATTCCGGCGAGCCCTGCGGACCCCACATGTTGTCGGTGTCGCCGCCGCCCCACGTGTTCACGGTGAGCTTCACGAACTCCGAACCGACCGGGTCGCTGGTCTGGGCGCAACCGCTGTAGGCGGCGGCCGCCCTGTAGAGACCGGGCTTGGCGATCGGCAGGGCCAGCACGGTGGTGCCCGAGGTGGACAGACCGGCGAGGCCGTTCACACCGTTGGTGCCCAGCGCGCCGTCGATGAGCGGCGGAAGCTCTTCGGTGAAGAAGGTCTTCCACTTGTTGCGGCCCAGCGCCGGGTCGTCCTTGATCCAGTCGGTGTAGTAGCTCCAGGCGCCGCCGATGGGCTGGATCACATTGACGTTCTTGTCGGACAAGAATTCGAGGGTGTTGGTCTGCGCCTGCCACGACGCCGCGTCCTCGCCGCCACCCGCGCCGTTGAGCAGGTAGAGGGTGGGCCGGGGCACCGAGGCGTCGGCCGGGCGCTGGACGTCGACGACGATGTCCTTGTCCATGGCCACCGAGTTCACGTACAGCCGCAGATTGCGATCGTCCTTGTACTCGGCCTTGACGATGCGTGACCCGTCGGGCGCGGTGGGGTCGGCGAGCAGCGTTTTGGATTCGATGATCGGATCCGCACCGGCGGTGCTCCCGCCGAGGCCGGTCATCACACCGGTCAGAACTGCCGTGGCCGCGACCATTGCCGCGGCGCGTCTACCGCCACGCCGGGTGAGTCGACGTATCAATTTCACACCTTCGCTTCGTCTCGAATTTCCATCCGGGTCTTTCCGCACCGTAACAACCGGCTCGAGGTCCCGAACGCCTCACAGTAACGGGACAGGATCCACCCACCCCAGGAGTTCTGTCCCTGTAGTCGTACCTTGCGGACATATCGTTACCGTAGCGTTGCCCGGATATCGCGGTCCGGTCGACCGGACCGGGAATCCGGTACCGAACCCCACCGACTCGGCGCTCCCGGACACCACTGAGCGGGTTCAATCATGCCCGCCCCGCCGGGAACCGCTCATGAGCGACCCGCCGACGCGTTCGACACGCCCGAGATATTCCAGCACACCGTCCCGGCGGCGGACCAGATCCCCCGTCCGGTACAGCCGGCCCCCGCCACCGGTGGCGACGAACCTCGACGCCGTCTCCGCGGCCGCGGCGTAGTAACCCCGGGCCAGCTGCGGACCGCCGATATACATCTCGCCGACGGTGCCCGGCGGTACCGGGCGCAACTGCTCGTCCAGGAGATATACGCGGTCGTTGGTGACCGGTCGCCCGCCGACCGACCCGACGGTGATCACACCCGTCTCGTTGTGGCCGTACCAGATCACCAGTTCCGCACCGGGCAACAGCGTGATGAACCGTTCGACACCGCCGGGCGGGAGCGCCGCGCCGTCCACGACGACCCGCCGCAGGCTGGGATGCGCGGCGCGGCCGCCGCCGTCGGTCACCGAATCGAGGAACCGGTCCAGCAGGGACGGGACCACGTGCACGATCGACACTTTGTGGGCGGCGATCGAACGGGACAGATCCGCGGCCCGGCCCGGATGATCCGGCATCAGGATCTGGGCACCGTGGTGCAGCGGCCGGAACAACTCCCACAGTGTGATGTCCGTCACGGTCGGCGCGGCGTGCAGCACCAGATCCGACGAATCGTAGGGATGGCTGCGCTGCGCCCGTCGCAGTCGCTCCACCAGTTGCCGGTGCGTGCTGGTGACACCGGCCGTGCCGCCGGGGACGTACCGGATATCGGCGAGGTCGTCGGCGGCGACGGGTGGGTCGGCGGCCGGGTCGGCGGGCAGGTCCAGGTACAGCAGGTCGATGGCGACCACCGAGATACCGGTACCGGTGCCGAAGCCCTCGTCCGAGGTGCTCAGCACACAGATCGGTGCCGCGGTGGCCAGCACCTCGTCGACTTCCGCGGCCGGACGGCCGGGATCGACCGGCACGTATCCGCCGCCCGCGCGCAGTACCGCGCAGACCGCCACCACCAGATCGATTCCGGGTCGCATGGCCACGGCGACCAGGGTGCGGTCGCCGACGCCGAAGCGGATCAGTTCCACGGCCAGCGCCCGGGACTTGCGGTCCAGTTCGCTGTAGCTGAGGACCCGGGCCCCCTGCCGCACGGCCGGGACCGTGGGAGTCCGGCGCACCTGTTCGTCGAACAGGGACAGCAGGGTGCTCTGGTCGTCCCGCGCGGCCAGGTCCACGACCGGGGACATGTACGCGGTCGTCTCCACATCGGGGATCGGTCGCAGGAAGGTGGTGGGCTCCGGGTCCGCAGTGGACTCCGGGTCCGCAGTGGACTCCGGGTCCGCAGTGGACTCCGGGTCCGCGGTGATCTCGGGGTCGGCGGTGAGCTCGGGGGCAGCGGTGAGCTCGGGCCCGGGTGCGGGGGCCGCGGGCTTCGAGCGCTTCAACGTCCAATCGCGGGGTTCGGACGATGCCGTCTCGTCCCGGAGGGGTTGCGGCCGGCGCCGTGGCAGGGCCGGCGGGAGTTCGACCGGCGCCGATTCGACCTCGCCGCGGGGCTCGCGCCGCGGCAGCGCGGCCGGACCCGGCTCGGATGCGAAGCCGCCGGCCGCACCGTCCGCTTCCGCTTCCACCGCGGAGCGGGCTGCGCGCTGTGCCGGCGCCGGCGCGCTCGCCGATTCGGACTCCGCGCCGGCCGGCGCGGGACGCGTCTCGGCGGCCGGGCGGCGCTCCGGTACGGGTCCGCGCTCGGTGGACACGGGCTCGGAACGGGCACCCGCCGAATCGGCCTCGGACTGTGCGCCGAGCCGAGACCGACGCTGCGGCAACGACGGCTCGGACGCCCCGGCTGGTTCGGGTTCCGCGAGCGGGGCGCTGTCGTGCCGCGGGCGGCGCTGGGGCAACCCCGGAATCGCGGGGGCTTCGGGCGAGTCCATTTCTGTGCCGGGGCGTTCCGGTTGGCCGGCAGATCCGGACTGCCGCCGGGGCAGTGCCGGCGGCTCGACGGCATCCATCGGCTCGGCGACAGATCCCCCGCCGTACCGGGGACCACCCGGCGGCAGCGTCGTCGCGGGCTCGGGCGCCTGCTCCGATACCGGCTCACCGGCAGGGCCGCTGTCGTACCGGGGCCGGCGCTGCGGGAGGGCCCCCGAACGTGCGGCCGGTTCCGCACTCACGGCGTCGGGTGCCGAATGCGACGGACCGCGGTGGTGTTGCGGCAGCGAGGCCGGGCCCGGATCCGCTACCGCGGCGGGATTCGCGTCGAGCGCGGAACGACGCTGCGGCAACGAACCCGAATCCACCGGCGCCGCAGAATCCGCTTCGGGTCGCGGGCGACGCTGCGGCAACGCGGCCGGTGACGCTGTCGAATCGCTCCCGCTCACGGCGGTCTCGGTTTCCACCGGGGGCCTGGTATCGGGTTGCGGGAACGCGGTCGGCTCCGGCGTGGACTCCGGTTGCGCGGGCGTGCCGGCTCCGCCGAGCGGCCGACGTTGCGGGAGCCCGGCTCCGATCGCATCGGCGTCCGTATCCGGTGCAGGTGTTCCGGTGCCCGGGGTCCGGCGCCGCGGCAGCTCGCCCGGGGCGGGTGCACCGGCCGTGTCCGGAAGCGGTTCGGCAGTCGCGTCGTATGCGTGCCGCCGCGGTAGCTCCCCGCGGCCCGGCTCGGGCGTCGCGGCACCCGGCTCGCCGGTGATCGGGCGCAGCAGTGAGGTGACCTCCGCGTCCGGCACCGGTTCGGGCATGTGCGCGGGTTCCGGCTCGGCGGCGAGCCGCGGCTCGCGGGTGGGCGCGGGCTGCGACCCGGACGCGGACTGCCGCTCGGGCAGGGGTTGCGGCGCGGACGCGGGCTGCGGCGCCGGTTCGGTGCGCCCGATATCCGGGCGCAATCCGTGTTCGGCGAGACCGCCGAGCGCGCGGACCCAGTGCTCGGCGAATGTTTTCACGTCTTCGCCGGCGAAAACGTCGGTCGCGTAGTCGAACCGGCACAGCAGACCGTCGTCGGTGGCGTCGACGGTCAGCGCCAGCGGCACTCCATCGGCCGGGCCGTCGGTGTGGACCCGGGCCGGACGCAGATCCCGATAGCGCAGAGTGAGCCGACCGGATTCGGCGGCGGCGAATTCGGCGGTCGTCTCGGGGTTCAGGTGACGCAGCAGTGCGTAGCCCGCGCCGCCGGCGGGCACCGACCGGTACAGGTCACGGATCTGGACCAGCGCGCTTCCCGCGGCGGGCCCACCGACCAGTGCCTCGGTGGTATCGATATCGACGATCCGGACCGACAGCGGGAATTCCGTGGCGAAACCGCCGACGAGATCCCCGGCCCCGTTCGCGAACGACCGGGCGTCGGCGTCGCAGCGCACCAAGGACCCGATCGCGCGGGCGACTTTGCCCTGTGCGCCGGTGTGCAGTGCGATGGCGACCGCGGTCAGCAGTACCTCGGGCACGGTAGCCCCGTAGGCGGCGGCCGCCGCGGTCACCGCGGCGGTGCCTTCGGCGGTGATGGCCAGCGAGACCCGGCGGCGGACCCGCAGATCGGCGGACCCGAGGGGAGCCGCGATCTGCGCGCCGGCCAGGTTGCGCCGCCACCATCCGGACTCGTCCAGCAGTTCGATGGAGCGGGCGCGCGCGTCCAGGGCATGCACCAGCTGCGGCAGTTTGGTCTCCGGTGCGGCCGCGGCGAGTTCGGCACCGGCCCAGCCGGCGACCAACTCGTCGATGATGATCCGCCATGAGCGGTCATCGACGGCCAGACCGTTGGCCACCACCACGAGCCGCCGGTCCGGTTCGGTGCCGGTGACGACGAAATGGATATTGCGGCCGGTCGCGGGGTCCAGCGCGTCGGCCGCCGCCTGCACCACATCGTCGGTGGCCAGGGTGTTCTCACCGGTTTCCGGTCCGAGCCACCAGTACTGGCGTTCGCCTCGCTGCTCGCGCGGCGGAATCCACAGGACGGGCGGACGGGCGCCGGTGTCGAGCCGGGCCGACAGCATCGGATGCCGGGCCATCAGCGACCGCACCGCGGTCTCGGTCCGGCTCAGCGGCCGGTCGGCCGGTAGATCGAGCACCACCGAGCGGACCTCGACCCCGGAGACGGGATTGTCCAGCAGCCGGGCGGCGGTGGGGGTCGCGGGCAGTTCACCGGTGGTTTCCGACGCCGCGCCGGCGAAGGAGACCGGCGCGGCAGCGGCCGGAGCGGGTTCGGCCGCTCGCGGCTCCGGTTGCGGCGGTGCGGTCTCCGCGATATCGAGCACGCCGGTGGGTTCGACGCGCGCTTCCGCGGCCCACGGGCCCGGGTCCGGCGGTAGCGGCGCGATCTCGCCGGGGTCCGGCAATCGGGTCCGATCGGGTTCGCCGGTGTCGGTCAGCGAGATGTGCTCGACGGCCGCGAAAGCCGACGGCACCAGATCCACGGGCACCGTCTGCGCGAGCGCGGAGCGGAACAGGGCGAGATCGGGTTCGGTCCCGGCCTGCTCGGGGACGACGTAAGCGACCAGGCGGGCGCCGGGGCGCGCGGCCGACGATACGGCCGGACCGGTGCCACGGGTGAGTACCGCGGCCGCGGCGACTCCGGGCAGGGCGCGCAACGCGGCCGCGACCGCGGCGGGGCGGATCCGGTGGCCGCGGAAACCGAACTGGTCATCGGTACGGCCCAGGTAGTCGAGTCGCTGTGGGGTGGTGGCGGTGGCGTCGCGCCACCGCACCATGTCCCCAGTGCGGTACATGCGCTGGCCGTAACCGAAGGGATTGGCGACGAACCGGTCCGCGGTGACCCCGTGTCGGCCGAGGTATCCGCGAGCGAGCTGGTCACCGGCCAGGTACAGCTCACCGGGCACTCCGGGCGGGACCGGCCGCAGCCGCGCATCCAGCACGTACACCCGGGTGTTCCACTGCGGCAGCCCGATCGGCACCGACCGATCGGCCGACCCTGCGGCCGGCCAGGAGGTCGCCGCCACCGCGGTTTCGGCGGTCCCGTACAGGTTCTGTGCCCGGGCACCGCAGCGTTCCCGCACCACCCGGGCCGTTTCCGGCGCCAGCGGACCACCGGTCACGAACACCTCGCGCAGACTGCGCATCGGTCCCGGATCGGCGTGCTCGGCGAAGGCGGCGAGTTCGTCGGGCCCGAAATCGGTGACCGTCACCGCCCGCCCGGCGATCGCCGCGGCGATCCGCTCCGGATCCCGCGTACCGGCCGGGGCCAGGGCCAGTTCCGCGCCGGCGCGCAGCGGCAGGAAAGTACCCCACAGCGAGGTGTCACGGGTCGGCGGATTCTGCTGGAGGTAGACGTCGGTGAAACCCATCGGGTATTGGGCGAGCATCAGCGTGATCTGGTTGTTGATCGCGCTGTGCGAGAGCACTGTCAGCTCCGGCCCGTCCGGCGACACCGAGGCGCACAGTAGGTAGGCCGCGTTACCGGGGCGTACCTGCCGGATCAGTTCCTCCGGGCGTACCGGCTCGGCGGAGTGACGGGCGAGGTCTGCGGTGCCGATCACCAGGATCGGTGGCCGCGGCCCCGTGGTGGTTTCCACCGCCGCCGCCAGCCGCGCCTGGTCGGCCGGGGCCACCAGTACACAGGCCGGTCCGGCGATATCGATGACCCGCGCGTTCCAGCCGGCCGGATCGTCAGGGTCCAGCGGCAGGCAGACGCCACCGGCGGCCAGTACCGCGTAGATCGCGACCAGCAGTTCGGTGGAGTTCCGCAGCGCCACGCCCACCGGCGTCTCGGTGCCGACGCCGGCCTCGATCAGCCGCCGTGCCAGCCGGTTCACCCGGGCGTCGAATTCCTGATAGGTCAGTTCGACTTCCGCGTCGGCAACCGCCACGGTATCGGGGCGGGTGGCGACGGTGCGGCGGTAACCGTCGAGCAGCAGATCCGGGGCGACCGGGTACCGGGTGTCGTTCCAGACCACCAGCAACCGGTCCAGATCGGCCCGGGACAGCAGATCGATATCACCGACCGGGCCGTCCGGATCGCCGCCGGCGACGGTGAGTACGCGCTGCAACCGGCGCGCGAATTCGGTGACGGTGGCGGTGTCGAACCGGTCGGCGGCATAGTGCAACGCGGCCGCGATCCCGTCGGGTGAACCGTCGGGCGCGCGGTGCGGGTCGATCACCAGCCGCAAGCCGCACTCGGGGGTGGCGTTCGCGATCTCGATCGGCTCGGTGGACAGGCTCGGCATCTCGAGTCGCGGAACATCGTTGTGCCGCAACGAGATCGCCATATCGAACAGCGGTGCACCGACGCCGATCGCCGCGTCCAGGATCTCGAAGGGCAGATCCGCGTGGGCGAACGCCGCGCGATCGGATTCGGCGACCCGCGCGACCAGGTCGAGGAAGGACTCCGCCGGATCGATCCGGGTGCGCAGGACGACGGTGTTGGCGTAGGGGCCGATCGCGTCGTCGAGTTCGCGTTCGTCGTGCCCACGCACCGAACTGCCGAGCACGATATCGGTGACGGCGGCCGAGCGGGCCAGCAACACCGCGAACGCGGCACGCACCACGATGAACTCGGAAACCTCAGCCCGGCGGGCGATATCGGCGATCCGGCGATGGGTGCGCGTGCCGATCTCGAAACCGTGCACGCCGTAGCCCGTGCCGCCGGAGCGGCCGGTAGCGGCCGGAATCTCCAGCCGCGGCGGCAACCCCGCCAGGTATTCGCGCCAGAACGCCAGTCGCGCCGCGGCGAGCGACCCCGGATCGGTGCTGTCGCCGAGTACGGCCTGCCGGTTCAGGAAATAGTCCAGGTACTGCACCGACAACGGCTGCCACAGCGGCCGCGACCGGTTACGCCGGCCCAGGAACGCTCGCAGCAGGTCCCGCAGCAGCAGACCGGCCGACACCTCGTCGGCGAGGATGCGGTGAACGACCACCGCGACCACATGTTCCCGGGGGCCGGTTTCGGCCAGCGCGAACCGTACCGGCACCTGCTCAGGATCGGCGACATCGAAATCGGTCCGGGCCAGGGCCTGCAACCATTCGGCCAGTTCGGCGGGCGCGACCGGTTCGGCTACCACCTCCGGTACCGCCCGTTCGCGCGGCAGCACCACCTGATGCGGGGTGCCGCCGGCCTCGGGGTAGACGGTGCGCAGCGTTTCGTGCCGGTCGACCACATCGGCGACGGCGGCCTGCATAGCCGTCGCGTCCAGGGTGCCGGTCAGGGTCATCGCGGCGGTGAAGGTATCGGCGCCTTCTTCGGGGGTGAACCGATTGCGCTCCCACAAGCGCAGCTGCCCCGGCGAGAGCGGAATGGATTCCGGCCGTTGCGCCGCGGCCGGAGGGTCGTCCGGCGCCGGAACCGGTTCCGGCGCCGAAGATCGCTCCGCACGCAGCGAAGCGCCGCCGGAGTCGGGCCACAGCGGGCTCGGGGCATTGCTGTCCCGGGCGCCGAACGGGAAATCCGAGCCCCCGGGCTCCGGGCGGGTCGCGGGCAGCACCGCCGGGCTCGGCCCCCGGTTACCCGGCGCGGCCGCACTGTCCGGCATGTTCTCGTAGAACGCGAGCGCGTCACCGGCCGCCCGGAACGAACTCCCGCGGGAGGGCTGCGCATCGCTCGGCGTGGACAGTTGCCGGCCGCCGCTCAGCCAGGTGTCGGCACCCGGATCCGCCGGGTCGTTCGGCTCCGTCCCGATGGGCGAGGACTCCGCGGTCCGGGCGCTACGCGCGCCCAGCGGATGCGAACGGTCGGGCATTTCCAGGTAGCCGCGCCCGGGCAGTTCCATATCACGCCGTTCGGAGGCGAGCCTGCTGTCCTCGCCGGGCAGTCCGCGCGCGGGCGAGGCGGGAACCGGCTCCGGGGCACCGGGTTCCCGAGGGGCCGAGCCGTAGCCGTATCCGGCGAAGGTGCCGTCGTCGACCGGCTGCTCCGGTTCGACGGACGGAAGGCCGGGCTTCTCGGGCCCGGCAGCGGTTTCCCGGATCGGCAGGCTCTGCTCGAAGTCGGCCGGAGGTTCGGCAAGCGCTGCCTCCGGCTCCGCGGCGGCCGCTACGGGGACGAGCGGCGGTGTATCCGCCTCGCTCGGCCCAGGGGCGTCCGACAGCCCCGGTCGACCGGCCGGCAGTTCGACCGCGCCCATATATTCCATTTCGCCGTCGCCGGTGCGGCGCACCAGGTCACCGGTGCGGAAGAGCCGGGAACCGTCGTCGGCGTAGGGGTCGGCGACCAGCAGTTGCGCGGTCCGCCCGGGTCGGCGGTGATAGCCGCGGGCCAGTTGCGGACCGCCGAGATACAGCTCGCCCACCACGCCGTCGGGCACCTGCGCGAGCTGTCCGTCCAGGATGTAGGCGGTCACACCGCGGATCGGGGCGCCCACGGTCGGCGCCCCGCCGGGGGCCAGCGCGGTGCTGATATTGGTGATGATCGTGGCCTCGGCCGGCCCATAACCCTGATACAGCACCCGGGTCGCCCCGCCGGCGACGGGGATCGCCCAGCGCGACACCTGTTCGGCCGGGCACGGCCGGCGCCCGGCGATCACCACGCCCAGTTCGTCGAGCCCCGCCGGATCCATCACCTCCAGCGCTTCCGGCGGCAGGTAGGCATGGGTGGCGCCGGTACGGCGCAGCAGTTCGGTCAGTTCGTCCGCCGTGGACACCAGCGGGGAGACCACCACCATGGTCGCGGCGCCGCCGAGCGCGAGCAGCAGTTCCAGTACGGCCGAATCCGAGGGAAGCGGCGCGAAGTTCAGCGTGCGGTCCTCGGGTTCGACCCGGAAGCGGCCCTGCTGTTCGGCGCACAGGCCGGACAAGCCGGCCTGGGTGACCACCACGCCGTCCGGCGAGGCCTCGCCGTCGCTGGCATAGCTGACGTAGGCGGGATGTTCGGCCCGCAGCGGACGGATCCGGTCGGCGTAAGTGACCGGCTCGGCGGAGAACTGCTCCAGCGCGCGGGCGGCGTCGACCGTGTCGACCTGCAACCATTCGATTTCGTCGGGGAGTTCGTTGCGGACCCAGGAGACCGCCAGACCGTAGACCGCACCGACATCGACCAGCAGATGCGCGATCCAGTTCGGCGGATAGGCGGGATCGATCGGTACGAAACCCGCTCCCGTCTTGGCCACCGCCCAGACCGCCAGCACCGCGTCCAACGAACGCGGGATGGCCACGGCCACCAGATCCTCCGGACCGATACCGCGCGCCACGAGCGACCGCGCCAGCCGGCTCGACCAGGCGTCCAGATCGGCATAGCTGACCTGCTCCAGCGGGCCGGTGCCGTCGGCGAGGACGAGCGCCGCACCGTCGGGATTGGTCTCGACAGCGTTCGCGATCAGCTGCGGAAGGGTGGTCACGCGGGGCCGCCGGGTTCGGTGGGGCCGGGTCCGGACTGGCCGCGTCATACCGTTTTCGCCCTCCGGAGGTGGTCACACCGCTGACCGACTACCGCATCCATCTGTCCGCCTCGCCTGCCTGTCGCACTTCACCGCCGCGCCCTACCGTGCCGCAGCTTGGACAGCAGCCTGCCACAATGCGCCGGTACCCGGTATGGCACCCGGCAGGTTACCGGTCGGGGCCGCGCACAGCTACACCCGCGGAACCCGGGCCGGACCCGGCCGCGCCCGAACACTCCGTGGCCTCCGGAAATCGGTCCTGGCCCGGTATCAGCCCAATAGCGTGGGCAGGTCGAGCACCGTGCCGACACCGGACCAGGCCGCGCCCGGCTCGTCCGGCTCGTCGAGGACCAGCGTGGTCAGATCCTCGAGCGCACCGGGGTCGAGTACCGTCAGACCGGCGCTGTCGGACCACAGATGCGTGATCCACTCACCCGCCGGGGTCGCGTCCGGCGGCTCTCCCGGGAGCAGCACCACCGAGGCGCCCGCGGCACCGGTGGCCACGGTTTCCAGTACCGCCGCCGGACCGTCGCCGCGGCCCGCGCGGTAGGTCCTGGACTCGTAGGTGAGGCCGGTGACGGTGTGCACCCGGGTCACCGCGGTGGCCAGCTGGTCGTAACTCACCTGTCGGCCGGAACCGTCCACCACGACCAGATCACTGCCGCGCAGCGGCTGCGCCCGATGCGCGTAGGTGACCGGCCGCGGCGATTCGGCGGCGATCTCCGCCGCGAGCGCCGGATCGTCGAGCAGCAGCCATTCGAGGTGGGGCGCGGCCGGCGCCCGGCCCACGGACAGTCCGGCCGCGACCGTCAGATCCGCGGCCGCCGCGACCTCCAGGGCATCGGTCGGCACGAGGGTGGCGCCCGCCTTCAGTACCGCCCAGGTCGCCACCACCGCGTCCACCCCGCGTTCCAGCGCACTCACCACGCCGGTGCCCGGGCCGTAGCCGCGCGCGATCAATACCCGCGCCAGTCGCGAGGACCGCGCGTCGAGCTCGCGATAGCTCACCGTGGCCTCGCCACACACCACCGCGGGGCCTTCCGGATCGTCCTCCACCGAGGCACTCAGGGTTTGGGCGAGCGCGGTTCCCGCGGTCGCGGCCGGTACCGGTTGCTCGGCCGGGGCGAGTGTGGGGGGACGTTCGGGTGCGTCCGAGTGGTCGATTTCGCCCACCGGCATCAGTGGCTCGGCGGCGACCGCGGTGAGGGTCCGCCGCAGCCGGCGGCCGAACGACCGCACCGTCTCCTCGTCGAAAAGGTCGGTGGGACAGGTCAGCACGGCGTGCAGATCACCGGGCGCTCCGTCGGCGTCGTGGCCGGGGTCGATATCTATCCGCAGATCGAATACGGCGGTGAGTTCTCGGCAATCCGGCGACCATACGGAAAGGCCCGGCAGTTTCAGCGCGATGCGCTCCTCCTTCCCCACCGTCAGCAGCACGGAGCACAGCGGATTACGCGCGGTGGCCTGCTCCGGAGCCGCGACCTCCACGACCTGTTCGAACGGGATATCGGCATGGTCGAACGCCGCCAGGCCGGTTTCGCGTGTCTCGTCGAGCAGTTCGGCGAAGGGCCGGGTGGCGTCGACGCGCGTGCGCAGCGCGAGCGTATTGGCGAACATTCCGACGAGGTCGTCGAGCGCCCGCTCGCCCCGGCCGACGACCGGGGTACCCACAACGATGTCCTCCGCGCCGGTAAGCTGGTGCAGCAGCACGCTCACCGCAGCGTGCAACACCATGAACAGTGTGGCACCGCGGTCGCGGGCGAGCCGGTCCAGTCCCTCGTGGACATCGGCGGGCACCGCGAAACCCGTACCACGGCCGCGCATCGAGGGCATCACCGGACGCGGCCGGTCCAGCGGCAGTTCCGGTGCCGCGGTCACGCCGCGCAACCGGTCGCGCCAGTACGCCGATTGCGTTGCCGCGACGGAGTTGTCGTCGGTGTCCGCACCGAGCACCGCGCCCTGCCAGATCGCGTAGTCGGAGTACTGCACCGACAGCGGTGACCAGCGCGGCGATTCCCCACCCACGCGGGCCAGGTACGCGGTCATCAGGTCGCGCGCCAGCGGGGCGAGCGAGGCCGGGTCGGCGGCGATACGGTGCACGACCAGCACCAGCACATGCCGGTCGGGGCCGGTGGTGAGCAGCAACCCACGGACCGGTACCTGGGTGGTCACATCGAAACCGGCTGCGAGGAGTTCGCCGATCCGGGCGAGCGCGTCCTCGGTGGTCTCCGACTCCAGACCGCCGCGCAGCGCCTGCGCCACGGGCAGGATTTCCTGGTACGGCAGTCCGTCCGGACCACCGGGATAGCGGGTGCGCAGCACCTCGTGCCGTTCCAGGACATCGGACAGGGCGTAGCGCAACGCGGAGGTGTCGAGCGCACCGTCGAGTCCGATGGCGAACGGGATATTGTTGATTGCCGAATCCGGAACGAGCCGGTCGCCCGGCCACAACCGGTATTGCCGCGGCGACAATGGGATTCGTTCGGGCCGATCGACCCGCGCCAGTGCCGGTCGCTCCACCTGCGGGATGACCCCGGGGACCACGCGCGTCGCCAGCGCGGCCACCGTCGGCGCCTCGAACAGCGCGCGGACCTCGAGCTCGGCCGACAACGCCTCGTTGATCCGGGCCACCGCCCGGGTGGCGGTCAGCGAATTACCCCCGAGAACGAAGAAATCGTCCTCGGCACCGACACGTTCGACCCCGAGCAGATCGGCGAACACCCCCGCCACCACCGTTTCCACCCGGCCCGCCGGGGCGGTGTAGGGCGCCCGGCCGGCCACCGCCGGAACCGGTAGCGCGTCCCGGTCGAGCTTCCCGTGCGGGGTCAGCGGCAACTCCTCGACCACGACCACGGCCTCGGGAATCATGTATTGGGGCAGGAATTCGGCGACCTGCTCACGCAACAGCGCCGGATCGAGGACGACCTCCTGCTCCGCGGCGGGCACCGCGTAACCGAGCAGCCGGTCCCCGGCCACCTCGTCGGCGCGCACGAGCGCGACCGCCCGGCCCACCCCCGGGCAGCGCAGCAGGGCCGACTCGACCTCGCCCAGTTCGATCCGGAACCGCCGCAACTGCGCCTGCGCGTCCCCGCGGCCGGCATATTCCAGGTCGGCGCGACCACCGAAGGCGGCCCAGCGGCCGATATCGCCGCTGCGGTACATCCGTGACCCCGGCGCACCGAACGGGTCGGCGACGAATCGGGTGGCGGTGACGCCCGGACCGTCCGGATAGCCGCGGGTCAGTTGCCGCCCCGACACATAGATCTCGCCCGGTACACCGACCGGCGCCGGGTGCAGACGCTCGTCGAGCACGAACGCGTCCAGACCGGGCAGCGCCCGGCCGATCACGCCGGCCGGGTTGTCCACCAGCTTTTCATCGAGGGCCAGGAAGGAGGCGTGCACGGTGGTCTCGGTGAGGCCGTACATGTTAACCAGCCACGGCCCGCCGGTTTCGGGCCCACCGTGCCGTTCGTACCAGCTCCGCAGCCGGCGCGGATCCAGCGCCTCGCCGCCGAACACCACATAGCGCAGGGCGAGTTCGCCGGTACGGTCACCGTGTGCGAGCCGGTCGGCCTCCGCGAGTCGATAGAACTCCGACGGTGTCTGGTTGAGCACGGTCACCCGTTCGCGGATGAGCAGTTCCCGGAACTGTTCGGGTGACCGGGCCTCCGGCCGGTCGACCACCACCACCGATCCGCCGCTGGCCAGCGCGCACCACAGTTCCCATACCGAGAAGTCGAAGGCTGTCGAATGGAACAGGGTCCACACGTCGGCGTCGTCGAATTCGAACAGCAGCTGGGTGTTGGCGAAGAGCTCCACCACGTTGCGATGCGCCACGGCCACGGCCCTCGGCACACCGGTGGAACCGGAGGTATGCACGACATAGGCCAGGTTGTCCGGGCGCAGCGGTGCCCGGCGCTCGGCATCGGTGACCGGTTCGGTGGAACGATTCCCGGTGTCGGCGAGCAGGATGACCGGCGCGTCCACGGCCGGGATCGCGTCATGTTCGGCGGCGGTCGTGAGAACGGCGACCGGGTGCGATCCGGCGAGCACGGATTCCAGGCGCTGTGGCGGAAAGGCGGTGTCGATCGGCAGATAAGCGGCACCGGACAGCAGCACACCGAGCAGCGCTACCGGCAACTCCTCGGTCCGCGGCACCGCCACGGCCACCAGGGTTTCCGGGGCCGCCCCGGCGGCGATCAGGGCGCGTGCCACTTGATACGACCGGCTCAGCAGTTCCGCGAAACTCAGTACGGTTCCGCCGGATCGCACGGCCGGAGACCGCGGCCGCAGGCGGGCCTGGGCCTCGATGAGGTCGACGAGTGTCACCGCCGGCACCGGGACCCCGCCGCTGTTCCATTCCCGCAACACCAGATCGCGTTCGCCGGGGGCGAGCAGATCGATATCGCCCACGATGCGATGCGGATCGGCGGCCACGGCGTGCAGGATCCGCAGGAGCCGGTCGGCGTGGTCGCCGAGCGTGGGCGCGTCGAACAGGTCGCTGGTGTAGGTGAAGGTCAGCCGCGCCTCGGCGCCGGTATCCAGCAGGTCCACGCGCAGGTCGAGCATGTCCGGCAGGCGGGCGGGCGCGTCGGTGGTGGCGAGCAGCACCCGGAAGGGAGGCTGTCCGGCGGCGGTGCGCACCGTGTCGATCAGCTGCCCCAGCCGTTCGGTGCCGCGACCACCGGTCTCGAATAGCGCACCACCGGCGATCCGGGCGGTGTCGAGCAGTTCGTCGAAGCGCAGCGCCGGGTCCAGATCGGTGTGCAGTACCGACAATCCGGCCGCGGCGTGCTGAGTACTGAACGCGCCGACCGCGATATCCCGATGCCCCGACAGCCGGGCCAGCAGAATGGCCAGCGCCGCCTGTATCACGGTGAACGCGGTCGTCTCCTGATGCGTCGCGATATCGTTGAGCGAATCGAGCAGGTCGATACTCAGCTCCCGCGTCACCTGGTCGCAGCGTCCGGACGGGGCGGCCGGGCGCGGTCGATCGGCGGGCAGTTCGGCGCGGCCGACGAGCGTGCCGGGGGCCCGCCACCAATCCGCGGCCGGAGTTGGCCCGAGTTCCGCGGGCACCGCCAGCAGCTGGCCCACGAGTGCGTGCAGCAATATGGAGAGGGCGCCGGCCGCGGATTCGTCGATGAGCTCGCGGCGGTACCACAGGCGCAGCAGCAGCCGGTCCGCCGACTCCGCCACCAGCGTCACCGGGTAGTGGGTGAAGGCACGGGAGGTCAGCTCCAGCACCTCGAGCCCGTCGACGCCACCGGCGGTTGTCAGGCGCGCCGCGCCGACCGGGTGCGGGTCGTAGGCCAGCAGGGTGTCGAAGAGTCCCGCCGCGCCCGGCGCCGTATCCGCGGCGCTCAGATAGTGATGGTCACGCAGGGCATGCTGTTCGGACCGGATGCGGGCGAGTAGATCCCGGACGGTCCACCCGGGCTCGAAACGCACCCGCATCGGGATGGTGTTGGCGAACAGACCGGCCATCTCGTCGACGCCGCTCAACCCGGCCGGACGACCGGCGACCACGACACCGAACACCACGTCCCGGCGTCCGGTGAGGCCCGCCAGCAGCAGCGCCCACAGCGCCTGCATCACGGTCTCGACCGTCACCCCGGCCGCGGCCGCGTAGGCCGCCATGGCGGCTGTTTCGATATCGCCGAGCGCGAGATCGACCTGTCCGATCCCCGTTTCCGGTCGAGTGGGCGGGGCGAGCACCGGAGCGAGTTCGGTCGGCCGGGCTCCCCGCAATACCTCTGCCCAGCGTGCCCGGCCGGCCGCGGTGTCCTGTCGCGCCAGCCACCACAGATAGTCACGGTAGGCCGGGGGCTGCGGCAGCGCCGCCGGGTCGCCGTGGTGGGCGTAGAGGGTCAGCAGGTCCGCGAGCAAAATCGGCGCCGATCGGCCGTCGAAGAGCAACTGGTGCGCGGCCAGCACGAGATGGGTGCGGCCGGATACCGTACGGAACACCGTGACCCGCAGCAGCGGCGCGGTATCCAGGGCGAACCGGGTGAGCCGTTCGGTCTCCAGCAGTTCCGGGATCTCGTAGTCGCCGACATCGTCGACCACCGACCAGGGCACCGTGACCGTCTCGGCCACCAACTGCACCGGTGCCCCGTCCGCGGCGGTCACGAACGCGGTACGCAGGACCGGGTGCCGGTCGGCGAGTCCCTGCGCGGCCCGGTGCAACCGGTCCAGATCTATGACACCGCCGAGTTCGACGGCGAACAACATCACGTAGTCGTCGGGGCCGCCCACCGTGAACTGGGAACGGAAGAACAGCCCCGCGCCCAGCGGCGCGAGCGGCAGCACATCGGTCAGGCCCGGATGCTCCGCGCGCCAGGTATCGAGCTCCCACTGCCCGACGCGGACCAGCGGCAGATCCGAGGGAGTCAGCCCTCCGGCCGCGGGATCGGCGATATGCCGGGCGATGGCGTTGACCGCGGCCAGCCACTCGTCGGCCAGTTCCCGGACCGCCGGCTCGTCGACGATATCGGCGGCGTAGGCGAACGAGGCCGTGATCCGGCCGTCGCCACCGACGACGGCTTCGATATCGATCACCGTCTCCACCGGCATATCCCGGTCGAAGGCGGTCGCGAACCCGCCGAGTTCGCCGAGGGGCCGCCACGCCGTCTCGTCGTCACCCGGCACGACGAACCGGCCCGCACACGCGAAGCCGATCTGCGCCACCGGCCCGTCGAATTCACCGGGGGCCGACCGGCGCAGCAACCCGAAACCGAGCGGCCGTGGAAGGGCTACCAGCTGTTCCTTCACCGACCGCAGCAGCGCGGCGGTCACCGGGCCCGCGGCAAGTGCGGCCCGGGGGTCGATATCGCCGAGATCCAGGGCCACCGGGTATGCCGTATCGAACCAACCGACGGTACGGGTGAGATCCGCCTCGGGCAGTAACGGTTCCGCGCGTCCGTCGCCGTGCAACCGGACCCGGGTGGTCGCGCAGTCCACCCCACGCCGGGACCGCCAGTTCCGCACCGCCAGGGCGAGCGCGGCCAGCAGCGGACCTTCGGAATTCGTCCGGTACAGCGCCGGTACCTCGGTCAGCACCACCTCGGCGCCATCCGCCGGCACCTCCACCGCGAACCGGCGCACCGACGCGTGGGTATCGACGGTGGGGTCGAGCGCCCGCGTCCCGAGGAGCGGGTCCGGGGTGGCCAGCACCTTCCGCCACGCGGCGAGGGCGGTGTCGCGGTCCGGTGGCGCGACGGAGTCGGTCGCCGCCCGCGCCCAGCGCCGGAACGAAGTGATGACCGGGGGCAGTTCGGGACGCAACCGGCCGGCCACCTGCGCCCAGGCCCGAGCCAGATCCGCCAGGAGGATCTGCCAGGACACAGTGTCGACCACGTAGTGGTGCACGGCGAGCAACAGCGCGTCGCGAGCGCCCGGACGGCACAGCCGGGTCGCGGCGACCATCCGGCCGCCGAGCGGATCCAGGCGCCTCACAGTCGTTTCCATCACCGCACCGGCGATCGCGCCGACCTCGTCCGGACGGGTCCCCGCGGGCACCTCGACCTCGGCGAGCAGCCAGCTCTCCCCCACCGGCCCGCTGTCGGGAACCTCCCACCGGTACTGCCCGTCCGCGGCCACCAGCCGCGCCCGCAACATATCGTGCCGCTCCACCACGGCACCGAGGACCGCCGCCGTCCAGGCCCGGTCGATCCCCTCCGGTAGCGCCAGCACCGCGGTCTGCGCGAAACCGGAATACACACCCTCCGCCGAATATTCGGCCAGGATCGGGGTCGGCGGCACCGCACCGATACCGTCGGCCGGGATCGGCGGAGTCTCCGGCCGGCCGAATCCGCGCGAGTACCCACGCCGGTCCCGGCGTTCGGGCTGTCCCGCCGAATTGGGCGAAACCGCGTCCTCCCGGAAGTTGCGCCAGTTCTGCGCCGGGCCCCCGCGGTCGAACGGGCGCGCCGAAGACGACGGGCTCTCCCCCGGCCCACCCGTACGCCCGGCTTCGCGTCGCGCATCGCGCACCGCTGTGTCCGTCGCGGCAGGCGGGGCCACTTCCTCGGCGAGTCCACGCGAACGTTGCGGCAGGGCACTCCGATCCGGCGCGGCGTCCCGATGCTGTGGAACCTCTTCGCGCCCCGGCCTCCCGTTTCGAGGCATTACACCGGGCGCGAACTCACCGGACCGATCAGGCGGCACCGCACCACCCTCGCGTCCAGCGGCAGACCCCGGCCGCGCCTCTCCTCCGAGCCCACGCGAACGCCGCGGCAGCACGACACGGTCGAAGTCTTCGGCCGAGCCCGCCGGCACCGCGCCGCCCCCGAGCCCATGCGAAGATTCCGGCGGCACACCTCGACCGGCCGCACGGCCAGAAGTCGGTGACACCTCTCCTCCGAGTCCGTGCGAAGGTTGCGGCAGCACAGCCCCACCGATCTCACGACCCGCAGCCGGCGGCACCTCTCCCCCTGGACCACGCGAACGTTGCGGTAGCGCAACCCGTGCGATCTCGTCGGCCGCCCCATCCCCCTCGCGCCCACGCGAGGGACCCGACAGCCCGGGGCGCCCGAACTCACGGCCCGAATTCCCTGGAACATCATCGCTCTCGCGCCCAGTCGAAGACCCCGGCAGCACAGCCCGACCGACCTCACGGCCGGAAGCCGGCGGCACCTCTCCTCCCGGTCCCCGCGTACGTTGGGGTAGCGCAACCCGTTCGACGCCGTCGGCCGAACCCGCCACCGCACCGCCCCCGAGCCCACGCGCAGACCCCGGCGGCACAGCTCGATCGAACTCACCTACCACAGACTCTTCGCGCCCGATCGCGCGCTCGCGTTCCGGCATGGCTCTGCGCTCCCCCGCACGTCCCGGAGCCGGAGAGGCCCCCGCCGACCCGGCCGCGCGCCTGCCTCCGAGCGCGCCACCGTGACCGGACTCGTGGACGGGAGTCGGCACCGGTTCGCGCACGCCGGCGGGAAGAGCTTCGGGCTCCGCCCGGTCCGCCGGATTCGGCGAGTCCGTTCCCCCCACGAACCCACGCGAACGTTGCGGCAGCGCACCCCGGCCGAACCCACCGTTGAGAGCCTGCGGGACCTCGCCGCGCCCGGTCTCGCGCCCATCCGCCCGAGAACCGCTGCGGCCCAGGTATTCGATCTCTTCGCCGCGCGGTGTGACAATCCGCCGCACCAGGTCGCCGGTGCGGTACATCCGGGCGCCGGGCCGGCCGAGTTCGGCGTCGAAGGGCGCGGCGACGAAATGCTGGGCGGTGAGTCCACGCCGCTCGAGGTACCCGTGCGCCAGCGCCGGCCCGGACAGGTAGAGCTCACCCACCACACCGGTGGGTACCGGCCGCAGCCGAGCGTCGAGAACGAAGGCACCGGATCCGTTCAGGGCGGCACCGATCGTGATCGGTGCCCCCGGCGCTGTCGTACCGGGCCCGGTCGCGAGGACACCGGCCTCGGGGCGGCCGTAGCCGGTGAAGAAGTTCCGCTCGTGCGCCCAGCGGCCGATCGGCTCGAAATCGCATGCGCCACCGATGGCGGCGACCACGTGGAGGCCGGTGAGCCCCGCCGGGTCCACGGAGGCCAGTGCCGCCGGGGTGGTGAGCACATGGGTCACCTGTTCCCGGGCCAGCAGATCGGTGAGGTGCCGGCCGCCGGGGGTCTGCGCGGGGACGAGCACCAATGTGGCGCCGGAGGAGAAGGTCAGCAGCAGTTCCAGCACCGCGACGTCGATGTCGGGTGAGCACAGATGGGCGACCCGCGAATCACTGGTGATGCCGTAGTGGTCGGTGGCCGCCGCGACCACCGGGGCCAGTCCGCTGTGCGGGACCACCACCGCGGTGTGTTCCCCGCCCGGAGCGGAGGTGTAGGCGATATAGGCGGGATGGCGCGCGTCGAGCATGCGCACCCGGTCGGCGTAGGAGATCGGATGCCGCGCTCGGCGCGTGATCCGGTCGGCCTGCACCGGATCGTCCAGTTCCATCCAGTACAGGGACCGGCCGAGCGCGGATCGATAGCGTGAAGTCGTCAGACCGAGAACGGCTCCGGAACCGGCGGCCATCCGGTCGATCCGGTCACCGGGGAGGCTCGGGTCGATCGGTACATGAGCGGCGCCGGCTTTCGCGATAGCCCATACCGCGAGCACCGATTCGGGGCTGCGCGCGAGCCCGATCGCTACTGCGTCACCCGGTCCGATGCCGCGTTCGATCAGTTCCCGGGCCAGTCGTGAGGACCCTTCGTCCAGCTCCTGATAGGTGATCTCGCGCTGGTGGGCAGGGTCGCCTGTGGGGTTGTATCGGATCGCCACCTCGGTGGCGGCGGATTCGACGGCGGCGGTCAGCAGCTGGGCGAACAGCGGGCTTCCCGAACGACGCCGTCGACTACCGAGAAAAGGACGGCGGGCAGTGTGCATTCGGGTGCGTTCACCTCTCGCATCGAGCCAGGTCCCGGCCCCTCACATACCCAGCGGGGGTGGAAAGGGCATATGGACCGGGGCCGGCGCGGTGTGGCCATCATATTCGGGAGTGTCCCGGGTCGCCGCCCGGGGAACGGGCCACCACCGGCAGCCGTCATGCCCCGCCGGGAAGCTGCCGCCGTCCGGGTTCCGTGGCTACACCGGAAGAACAGGCCCGGACGTCACCGCCCGCACCCGGCCGATGCACGGGTTCACAACCAGCCGCGCCGGATCGCCTGTACGCCGGCCTGGAACCGGGTGCTGGCCCCGAGCCGCTCCAGCAGCCGGGCGGTGCGCCGGACCACGGTGCGCCGCGACATACCGAGCCGGCGGGCGATCGTATCGTCGGTCGCGCCCATTCCCATCATGGTGAGGATCGCGCGGTCGCGTTCGTCGAGTTCGTCGGCTTCCGGCTGCACCGAGATCGGCGCGGACAGGGTCCACAACACATCGAAACTACGGATCAACATATCCAGCAGGGGTGACCCGTTGATCCGCAACGCCATCGGGTCGGGCCGGCGTTCGTCGGTGTGCAGCACCAGGCTCGCGCGTTCATCGTCGGCGATGATCAGCTTGAACGGCGGATCGGGCAGGGTACGGGCCTGCGCACCACGCGCATTGGTGGCCAGGGTGTGCCGCAGCCGGTCCGCGTCCTGATAGATCGTGTCCTGATACAGGATCCGGTACCGCACGCCCTCGGCCATCCGGGTCTGTTTGAGTTCGGCGATCCGGCTGTCGCGTTCGGGGTCGCTGATATGCGGACTGCGCTCGACCATTTTCACCGAGTTGTCGGCGTTTGCGTGTAGCGCCTCGAAGTCGGCGAGCAGTTCGGCCCGTTCGAAGACCGGCGAGATCACGCCGTTCCAGCCCTGCGAGCGCCGTACGGAACGGAAGGTCTCGCTGAGCCGGGCCGCGGCCGCGTGCATGGTGCTGATCTCCTGGCGCCGCCGCCGGGCCTCGGCCTCGGAGAGCGATTCCGGCGCTTGGGCGTCCCAGCGCGGGGTGCCGTCGGACTCGGTGAGCCGGATCACGGCACGCAACCCGCACAGGTCGTCGAGCGCCTTCTCGACCACGGTCTCCGACAATGCGGTGTGCCGGGCAATATCGGCGAGTCCCGAACGTGGTCGCTGCACCAGTGCCGCGTACACCCGGCCGTGGATCGATTCGGGTTCGAAGATATCGGCCAGTTCGGTCACGCCGGGCGTCCGCAGTTCTGCCTGCAACCCGGCGGGGGTGGCAAGGACCGGGCGGTCGAGCGATTCTGTCGATCTCAGTGTGAGGGTCCCCACTCCAGCGGCACCCCCTTGGACATCATCCAGGTCATCGGATCGATTTTGTTACCACCTTGGTCCCAGATCTCCAGATGCAGGTGGGGTCCGGTGGATTGCCCGCGGTTGCCCACGGTGGCGATCACATCACCCGCGTTCACCCGCTGTCCCTCGCTGAC
The DNA here is from genome assembly GCA_040674215.1 of Nocardia sp. NPDC050193. Lineage (GTDB taxonomy): Bacteria > Actinomycetota > Actinomycetes > Mycobacteriales > Mycobacteriaceae > Nocardia. The sequence goes on from JBFARE010000050.1 coordinate 38,542, forward strand.
GTAGATATCGTTGACGTGCCCGTAGACGCCGGTGGTGCCGTCGTCGTGCAGGACCCGGACCCACATTCCGAATCCGGAGGCCGGACCGGCCTCGACCACCGTGCCGGAGGCAACCGATTTGATCGGCGCGCCGAGTGTATCGGCGAAGTCGATTCCGTAGTGCATGGCGCCCCACCGGCTGCCATAGGTGGAGCTGACGACGCCGGCGACCGGCCGGACCGCGGCGGCGGGGGCGAGTTGCTGATGCAACTGCTTCAGGGTCTGCTCGGCCTGGGTCAGCGGGGTGGCGACCTCGGGCGGCAGATTCTGCAGGCCGAACGGTGCGGCCACCGGCGCGGGCGCGGGCGCGGCGATCGGAGCGGCCCGGACCGGCGCGGGCTGCGTATCGGCGACCGGCGCGGCCTGCGCCATCCGCTCGGCGGAGGCGGGCGAGGCGGCCGCGGCGGGTGTGACCGGTTCGGCCTTCACCGCCTCGTCGTCACCACCGCCGGGCAGTAGTGGCGTCGCGTAGGCGATGGCGGGAGCGATCTGGGAAGCGGTACCGATCAGCGCGCCGGCCGCGACAGCGGCTCCGGCGGCGGCGCGGACTTTTTCGGCCGCGGTGGCGGCGGCGCGGTGGCGGCGGGGTCGGACCTGCACATCGTCGCCGACAAGGCTCATCACGGTGATGGAGCCGGGGCCTAATCGATGGTGCGCCAAAGGTCCGTCCTCGCTATCCGGTCATCAGGGTCGAACGCCGTGCACGGATCCGCCTACTCGAGCCGGGGTAAACGTAACGTTTCGGCATCCGTTGTGACGGTAACTCTACCGGCCCGTGACCGAATCGCAACCTTTTCAGAAAAAGGCCAGTTCAGCCGAGCAATACAGCCCGCTCACCCAGTTGTGAACACTGCCTTTTTCGTAATATTCGCGAGCTTCTCATGCCAACCCCTACCCAGCGCGGTCACCCCCCGGCAACCCCGGCACACCGACCACCGACAGCGGCCGTCACGCACGCCCCACCCGGCGGTTCGCCGGGGCAGCAATGAACCCGCTACCTCCAAAGCCTCGTCTCGCTAACGACTTTCGTGACCAATCCACTGCTATTGACAACCAATTTCGATTAGACTCGACCCGGCAGATCTGCAAGCGGGTTTCCGCGCCATCAGTTGCAAGACCAGTTGACCCAGGAGGTCGCCGTGTCCCTAGATGTCCCCACCGCTCTGCTGGAACGCGCCGAACGCGGTGATGTCACCGACGCCGAATTCGTCGAATGCGTCCGCAACTCGCTGCCCTACGCGTGGGAGGTCGTCAGTCGCGTCGCCGGCGAACTCGGTTCCGGCACCGCCGAATTCGCCGACAACGAAGTGGCCCCGCCGGACGAGACGGCGCGCGGTCAGCTGCTGCGCGCGCTGGCCTCGGACGCCATCAGGGGCGGCCTGGAACGGCATTTCGGCGTCAAACTGGCGTTCCAGAACTGCCACCGGGTGGCGGCGTTCCCGCTGTCGGCGGTCGGCGGTGAGACCTACAGCCGCTTCATCAGCCCCCGCAACCAGTTGCTCAACCAGAGCCCGGAACTGCGTAACTGCTGACCCGGCAAGGTCCCCGGCGCGAATTCGCGCCGGGGACCGCGCATCCGGCCGGCAACCCCGGCCACCGATACCGTCCCGGTCCGCGCAGCCTCAGTGCACGGTCGTGACGATCAGCTCACCGTCTGCGTGCTGGGCCCGCAGCCGCTTCTTGTCGAACTTGCCGACACTGGTCTTGGGCACCTCGGTGATGAAGGTCCAATACTCCGGCAGCTGCCATTTCGCGAAACGATCCGCGAGGAATTCGCGCAGCTCCGCGGGTTCCACCGACGCGCCCTCGGCCGGCACGATCGCCACCAGCGGGCGCTCGTCCCACTTCTCGTCGGGGATACCGATCACCGCCGCCTCGGCCACCGCGGGATGCCCCATCACCGCGTTCTCCAGGTCCACCGAGGAGATCCACTCACCGCCGGACTTGATCACGTCCTTGGACCGGTCGACCAGCGTCAGGTAGCCGTCCGGGCTGATCTTGCCCACATCCCCGGTGCGCAACCAACCCTCGTCGAACTTCCCGGGATCCACCGCCACCCCGTCGGGCGAATAGTAGGAGCCGGTGATCCACGGCCCGCGAACCTCCACCTCGCCCAAGGAGTTTCCGTCGTTGGGCACTACGTTCCCGTCGTCGCCGACCAGCCGGGCCTGCACCCCGGCCGGAAACCGCCCCTGGGTGACCCGGTAGGCCCAGGCCTCCTCCTCGGTCACGCCCTGCGGCGGCTGCGCCACGCTGCCCAGCGGCGAGGTCTCGGTCATTCCCCAGGCGTGGATCACCCGCACCCCGTGCTTCTGCTCGAACGCCTTCATCATCGACGGCGGCGCGGCGGCACCACCCACGACCACCGAACGCAGATGCGTGATGTCCTGCGGATGCGCCTCCAGCGCGGCGAGCACTCCACCCCAGATGGTCGGCACCGCCGCCGCGAAGGTGGGTTTCACCGCGGCCATCATCTCCAGCAGCGGCGCCGGCTGCAGGAACCGGTCCGGCATCAGCAGATTCGCCCCGGTCAGCAGCGCCGTGTAGGGCAGCCCCCAGGCATTGGCGTGGAACAGCGGCACGATCGCGAGCATGGTGTCGTCGTTGCGGGTCCCCATCGACGAGGGCGTGGTCGCCTGCATGGCGTGCAGCCAATTGGATCGATGGGAGTAGACGACGCCCTTCGGGTCGCCGGTGGTGCCGGAGGTGTAGCACATCGACGACGGCGAGCGCTCGTCCAGCACCGGAAAATCGAACTCGGCCGGGCATTTCGCCAGCAGCTCGGTGTAATCGTGCACGGTCACGCCCTCGGGCGCGGCCAGCGACGCGGCGTCACCGTTCACCACGATCACATGCCGGACCGTTTTCAGATGCGGCAGGTACTGGGCGAACATCGGCACCAGACTGGCGTCGACGAGTACCACCTGGTCCTCGGCGTGGTTGGCCACGAAGATGAGTTGGTCGGCCGAGAGCCGGATATTCAGCGCGTGCAGCACCGCCCCCATGGCCGGGATCGCGATGTAGGCCAGGAAATGCTCGTTGTTGTTCCACATGAACGTACCGACCCGATCGCCCTGGCCGATTCCCAGATCGGTGAGCGCGTTGGCCAGCCGGGCCGAGTCGGCCCCGACCTCGCGGTAGGTCATGGTGCGTACACCGTCCCCGGTCCAGGTGGACACCGTGGAATCGCCGACGAAGGTGGACGCGTAGCGCAGCAGCGTGGCCAATGACAGCTGGTCGTCCATCATGGTGCTCAACATCGGAAATACCCCTAACTCATCTGGGCGGCGGACGGTCGCGCGGTGAGTCCGGGTCACGCCCCTGTGAGACACAGGAACGGACATGACTCACATCACACACCGCCGAACACTACCGTGGAGTAGCCGGGCGTGGTGTAGGTAGACGTAAACCGGGCGGATGCACCGGGGGGCTGGTCAGCGCGACAACGGGGTGGACCGATGATCGGCGCCGGACGGCGGGATGGAACGCAATGCCCGCGACGCCCCCTGCGGGCCACCGGCACTGCGCCATCGCCGCCGAGCACTCCACTGTGATAACGGGAATTCCGGCCCGCCGCCAAGTCAGATAACGAAATGACATCCAAACGAGACACGAACCCAGTTCATGACTCGTTCATAGGACGAATATTCGCAGCTCGTAAGTCCGTGGACCACTGGTTTCACCCACTCGGTCCGATAACGCCGGACTCGGCGAGCGCTCGCTTACATATGCACGCGCATCGCCTTCGCGGGCCCGATTCCATGGCCGAAAATCTCGATTCACTGACCGTCGTTCTCTTCGACGGCACCGCCGCCCGACCTACTCTGAGACCATGACATCGCCGTCGATCATCATCATCGGGGCCGGGTTCGGTGGGCTCGGTATGGGACTGGAGCTCCTGCGTTCCGGCGTGAAAGATTTCGCCATCCTCGAACGCGCCCAGGACTTCGGCGGCGTATGGCGCGAGAACACCTACCCCGGCGCGGCCTGCGATGTGCCGTCCCCGCTGTACTCCTGGTCCTTCGAACCCCGCTCCGATTGGCCCCGCCGCTTCTCCGAGCAGGCCGATATCCACGCCTATATGCGCCGCGTGGTCGGTAAATACGATCTCGAACGCCACATCCGCTTCGGCACCGAGATCAGCGACGCCGAATACGACGAGACCACCGCGAAGTGGCAGATCCGCACCACCGACGGCGAACAGCTCACCACCGACGTCCTGATCTCCGCCGTCGGCCAGCTCTCCCGCCCCGCCATGCCGAACATCCCCGGTATCGACACCTTCACCGGCCCCGCCTTCCACTCCGCCGAATGGGACCACGCGATCGACCTCACCGGTAAACGCGTCGCCTGTATCGGCACCGGCGCCAGCGCCATCCAGTACATCCCCCGGATCCAGCCGCTCACCGAACACCTCACCCTCTTCCAGCGTTCCGCCGCCTGGGTCCTGCCCAAGGCCGACGCCGCCTACGCCCCCCGCCACCACGCCGTATTCAAGTACCTGCCGCCGGTCCGCTGGGCCGAACGCTTCGGCTGGTGGATGTTCTTCGAGTTCATGGCCCTGGCCCTCACCGACCTCCAGGGCATCCAGGCCCCCGTGGTGAAGGTCGCCGACGCCCACCGCGCCCGCCAGGTCCCCGACCTGATCCTGCGCGAGAAACTCACCCCCGACTACGCCCCCGGCTGCAAACGCGCCCTCTTCTCCAACGACTACTTTCCCGCCCTGAGCCGGCCGAACGTCACCGTGGAGACCAACCCCATCACCGAGATCACCCCCACCGGCGTACGCACCGCCGACGGTATCCACCACGAAGTCGATGTCATCATCTACGGCACCGGCTTCAAGGGCACCGAATTCCTCGCCCCCATGAACATCTACGGCGCGGGCGGCCGCAAACTCGCCGACACCTGGGCCGCCGAAGGCGCCCGCGCCTACCTCGGTGTCTCGGTACCCGAATTCCCCAACCTGTTCATGATGTACGGCCCGAACACCAACGTCGGCTCCGGCTCCATCGTCTACATGCTCGAAGCGCAGGCCCGCTACATCCGCCAAGCCATCGAATACCTGCGCGACAACCCCGGCCGCGGCCTGTCCGCCCGCCCGGAAACCGAACAGCGCTGGGACGATTGGCTCCAGAAACGCCTGAAGGACACCCCCTGGAACTTCTGCTCCAGCTGGTACCGCAACGCCTCGGGCCGCATCACCAACAACTGGCCGGGCGCCACGGTCCTCTACCGCTGGAAGACCCGCCGCTTCGACCCCGCCGACTACGAGACCAGCCGCGCGGCCTGATCCCCACCGGGGCCGCTCCCCACGATGCGGCCCCGAAGCGGTGACCCGGTAGACTCTGCCCACCGGCCACGGCCCGGGCCCTCGTAGCTCAGGGGATAGAGCACCGCTCTCCTAAAGCGGGTGTCGCAGGTTCGAATCCTGCCGAGGGCACAATCTGCGACGGCATTTCCGCAGGTCAACTGGATTTCTCGATCCGCGACAGGCTTGTGAAGCATCAACAGAACCGCATATGTACAGGTCAGACGGTTGCCGTGGTTCAATCCTCTAGGAAACACAAAACAAGGGCAACGGTACCGGCAATTCACCGGATTCAGGGTCAGCCAACTTGGGAGCGGCCTGCCTGTCACCTCAGCAGTGCAGCAAGAGCCTTCGCCTGAGCGGCAGCGATGCGCTCTGCTTACGCACCACTGACATAGCGGATCGCGAAAGACGCCGTCACCCCGTCAACGGCACGTTGGACAGGTACGTCGACCTGACTACCGTCCGGTCCCGATATTGCCGGGTCGACAGCTCCGCCCCGGTTGCCGATCGACGCCTCACTCACCGGAACAACCGACTCGGGCACCACCGAGACACGATCGACCTCGTTGCTTCCAGCCATTCGAGGGATTTCGCCCAAACCACACCGCAGCTCGGGCAGGCGCGCCGGCCTCTTGCTCGACGAGAGAACCGGCTGGTCGCCGTTCGACGGTGGGCCGGTGGTAGCGGTTCCTATCGGGCCAGCGTGAAGTCGGGCATTTTGAAGGTCTTGTCGTTGAACTCTGCGGTGGGTTCGTAGAACCCCGGATCTCACCCGCACCCGCCGCGGCCGGAACTCGAACCCCATGAACGTGAACGACGTATTCGAATACTCGCCACGCCGCCGTCCGTCCTTGCAGTACACGATACGTCTCGTCGGCGCGAGGTGACTGACACCGTGCGTCCGGCGGCCTATAGTTGCCCCATGGCCTCGTTCAGGGTCTGCCTGGTGTCGGCCGTGATGCTGTCATTCGGACTGCTGTCGGCCTGCTCCGGCACGGACACCAGCGAATCGAAGGAATCGGCCACCACAACCCGCGCAGCGGAGGCCACCATGCCCGCTATCAACGATATCGAAGTGACCAGCGACGCCTTCGCCGATGGGGCACCTATCCCGGCAACGTACTCGTGTACCGGCGCCAACCAGTCCCCACCGCTGACCTGGACCGTTCACGCATCGGCCGACCGACTGGCCCTGATCATGGACGACCCGGACGCCGTCGGCGGAACGTTCACTCACTGGGTGGTCACCGACATCCCGACAACCACCACCTCCGCCCCAGCGGGCCGAGCCCCGGACGGCGGTGTCGTCAGTACGAACAGCTCCGGGCGCGCCGCCTACCTCGGGCCGTGTCCGCCGGCCGGCACCGGGGTACACCATTACCGGTTCACCATTCACACATTGCCACACCCGCTCGACCTGGATCCGGAAACGCCAGTGGCACAAGCAATATCCACGATCGAAGCAGCCAGCCTCGGTTACGGCCGATTGACCGGTACCTACACCGGCTGACCCCGGAATCCCGGCTCCACCCCGAGCACGCCGGGCGGACAGGCCGTCTGCGGACCGCGCCGACCGCCGGGGTCGTGCGGTCCGGCGGTCGATCCATCACTGCAGCGGCTATGTCTCACTACCGCCCGGCGGGGCCTGTCACATCGGGGGCGGGAGGATTCCCTGACCGTTCATCACGAGACCACCGTTGACGAGCGCGCCGATGAGGCACCCGGGCAGCGCACCCACGATGAGGAGAAGGAGCCCGACCAAGGCACCGATGCCACACCCGACGGCAGCACCCAAGATTATTGTTTCGTTGCTGGCGACCTCCTTCAGTGCAACAGCATCTGCCTGCAGCGCATTATTCGCAGCCGCTGCAGGACGGTCGATGGTCAGCGAGGTCCCCGCCGCATCCACTCGCGGATCGAGACGGATCTGCTGACCGGCCACCTGATACATCAGGGGCACCTGTTCGATCACCACACCATCGGCTGCGACAACCTCAACGAAATTCGAGGTGACCTCGAATTTCCCCGGTATGCACTCGCCGCCGGGGGCTCGACCACTCGGCGGCGGGGCTGTGCAGAGCGTCACACCGGGGCGAGCGGAAATTGTTCCTGGAGGGAACATCTGGGGCCGCGCTCGCCGCCACGCCGTCGCCCGACGGATGGGGGACAATGCACTTGAGGCGTGCGTAATCGACAGGGAAAGCGCAGGTGCGCGACATGACCGACGAACCGGACACCTTCATCGGGGAACGGGTGCGCCAGATCCGGGCGCGGCGCGGCATCTCCCAGCAGGTTCTCGCAGACCGGGCGGGGGTGAGCCGGTCCGTGATCGCCAAGTACGAGACCGGGCTACGGCCGGTCGATTCCCGCCGCACCCTGCTGGCACTGGCCGGTGCGCTCGGTTACACACTCGGTGACCTCACCGGCAGCGAGGACCGAATAGACCCGTCCACCAGCACGTTTCACCGGTCGGTAGCCGATATCGAAACCGCGCTGTGGACACAGGGCAATGTCACCGATACCCGGGCGCCGCGCACTCTGGATGACTTGGCTGCGACCGTCGAGCACGCTTCCCGGCTGCGCCATGCCGGAGACTATGCGGCGCTGGGCCCGCTGTTGCCGGACCTGCTGACCGATGCCTACCGGCTCACCGAAGATGGCAACGCGCAGTCGTGGGACCTGCTGGCGACCGCCGCCTATGGGGTGTCCTCCGTACTGCGGCAGCGCGGGCACGATGCCTTGGCGTGGACGGCTGTGCAGGAGTCCGAGCGGGCGGCGGAGCGTGCCGACTCACTGGCTCCGGTCGCCGCTGCCCAGTTCCTGAAGTCTCAGATTCTGGCTGCCCGTCCCGGGGCGCTCACGGCCGCGTCGACGACTGCGACCAGGGTGGCTGACCGGCTGACCTCCGACGCGCGCACGCGCGGCGAATTGGAGACGGTGGGGATGGCACGCCTACAGGCGGGATTCGCGGAGACCCTGGCCGGAGGGGATGCGGCACCGCACCTCGAGGAGGCGGCGGAACTGGCGGATCGGCTGGCCGAGGCTCCGGCCGGGCACAGCTCCGCCCGCAACCGGACATTCGGCGCGGCGAATGTCGCGCTGTGGCGGATGAGTTCGGCCGTGGAGCGGCGGGAGCCCGGCGAGGCTCTGCGGATCGCGGAGACGCTGAACCCGGCCGCCCTCCCGAACGGGGTGCGGCACGCTCAGTTCTTTGTGGAGCTGGGCCGCGCGCACGCGATGAAGCGTAACCACCGGGCGGCGCTGCACGCCCTGCTGCGCGGGGCAGTGGTTCCGGCCGAGACGGTGCGGGTCGCCCGGGTGGCGTTTGAGAAAGATCTGCCACCGGCAGCGATTCGCTACTGCTCGCCCTATGACGATCAGGCTCGCACCGGCACCAAACGCGACGCTTCCTGGAACGGTTACAAGGTCCATCTCACCGAAACCTGCGAATCCGAGACCCCGCACCTGATCACGCAGGTCACAACTACCCCGGCCCCGGTTCCGGACATGGCGATGACCGCTGCGATCCATACCAGCCTGGCTGAGCGGGATCTGCTTCCCGCCGTCCATCTGGTCGATGCCGGCTATGTCGATGCCGACCTGCTCATCACCACCGTCCGCGAGCACGGGGTCGACACGAGCTGACGGAGGCGTTCGGGGATCCGTCGAAGCAGGTGGACTGTATTTTTACGGCCCACAACGAAGGACGCCGCATCTCGTTGGCCGTCCTACCTGTGGTGCTGACGCTGTTATCGATGGCGGATCAGATCACCATGCGGCTCAGCGAGCCGGCCCGAAACACTTCCGCAGCTGTCGAAGCTGTTGGACCGCTACGAGGCGCGGGAGTAGAGCATTCGCCGAATCGACCCGAGCGACGGTCGCTACGCACTCGCCACGTTGACAGGGAAAGGCCGACCGAAGCGGGTGGACAGCGCGCCGGGACATGTCGCGCAAGTGTGCCGACTCGTGTTCGACCCGCTGACAGCCGTGCAGCGCAGCCACCTCGGTGCAGCACTTTCCGCATCGCTCACGCCGTGCGCCGAGAGACCGTCGGGTAAGCGCGCCGCCCGCCGCGCGAGCGATACGGCCATGCCGTTGCGGAGCAGAGGGCAGCGGCGCTGCCGACCGCCCTCTGCGACAGTCCGTTCGGCTGAGGCCGGATGCGTTGTCGGACAAACTATCCGCGCTCGTCGTGGAAACGCTCGAGTGCCGGCTCGCCTCGCTCTGCCCCGGGCTGGAATCTCCCCGGAAGCGTACCGTCGAGGGAACGAGACCGCCGAGGTCTTGCAAACAAAGGATGCCAAGTTGTCCGACAAATCTCCGCGTAGCACGATGTCCAAAAAACAGGGGAAATCGATCAAGGAGAAAAGAGCGGAGAAAAAGGCCAAGTCAGCCGCGATTGAATCCGGTGTTGAAGCCTTGGAGAGCAGGGGCAAAAAGCGCAATTAGACATACTCATGTCCGGCGTCGGAGCTCAGCCCTCACGGGCTCGGCTCCGACGCGGGAAGGTCGATGTCGGGCCGAGCCGACGAACAAATCCCGCCCGGGGGCGTCACGGCCCGGATCAAGCCAAGGGGTACGCGCCAGCGACAATGGAGCAGGCAGCGGCACGGGCGTTGTTCGCTCGCCACGAAGAGGCGAACGGACGAGCGAGAAGTCCTGGTGCAGAACTCACCTCGATTGCCGGAGTGGTCAGTGCCGCGATCTCGATCGCGTCGACGCGAATTGTTCTCACGGTTTCGACCAGCGCTCATGTGCGGACTGCCGGGTGATGTGCGCGGCCCGGCCGATATCGGCCCATGAGGCTCCGCCTGCGCGGGCCTGACGCACAGCTTCGATGCGCCGGTGTTCAGCTTCGGCGATTTCGTCAGTGATTACCTCGATCTTTCGGAGCGCTTGGAACGGGCGGATATGGGCGTACCAGTCCTGCATGGCAGCATCTCCGAATACGCCGGAGTCCTCGGCAAATCCGTGACCATCGTTGAAACAGTAGTGGGTATCGGCATCGTCGGCTGTCTGTGTTCGTGTCCAGACCGGGCCCCGCCAGTGAATGCGCCCACTACCTTCCGCAACACATGCCACCTGCCAGCCGGTGATCTCCTCTTCGGCGCGATAGTGCCCACGGTCGATCATGGGCGAACCATCCGGGGTGTGGGTGACCGGGATGCCTTCGCTGCTGTATCCCCGGCCGCTGTAGCCGTCTGCGAACAGCTGCATGATCCATCCCTCGTGCTGTCCATCTTCGGTGCTTCTACTCATACCTGCCTTTGAATCTGTTGCCTGAATTCCTGACAGTTTATCGTCTGTCAGGAATTCCTGACAGGTCTCCGGGAGTGGATTTCTCCACAACCACCAGCACAGCACGCAGTAGCCTTCTTTTCTTGCCCCCTTACTACCGGGCTGCCACCGACCATGACCTGCCTCCTCGTCGGCAGTGCAGCGGGCTGCGAGCAGTTGCGCGCTGTCGGTGTTGTTCTGGTGTGTACTGGGGTGGTGAGGGCGTGCAGCGCGAGGTCGAGACCGGACACCACCCGAGTACACGACGATTGCCGCGGGTGTGCTAAGACTGGTTCCTAGCAAAGGGGCCTCCGGTGCACCAGCTCAGTCTCGGCGTCGTCGCGCGTTCACGAAAAGAGAACGAACGGCGGTTGCCGATCCACCCACACCACCTCGACCGGATCGACGCCGATCTCCGGAAAACCATCTACCTCGAACACGGCTACGGTGAACCCTTCGGCGTGCCCGACGAACAATTGGCGGGCTCGGTCGCAGGGATGCGCACACGCGAGCAGCTCGTCGCCGAGTGCGAGGTCATCCTGCTGGCCAAGCCGCTGCGGGAGGATGTCGCCGAACTGCGGACCGGCCAGGTGCTGTGGGGCTGGCCCCACTGTGTGCAGGACGCCGAGCTGACCCAACTGGCCATCGACCGTCGACTGACCGTGATCGCGTTCGAGGCGATGAACCACTGGCGACGCGACGGGTCGTTCGGCCTGCACGTTTTCCACAAGAACAACGAGCTGGCAGGCTACTGCTCGGTGCTGCACGCCTTGCAGTTGATCGGGTCGACCGGGGACTACGGCCGCCGACTACGAGCGGCGGTGATCGGCTTCGGGGCGACCGCGCGCGGCGCGGTGACCGCACTGAACGCCCACGGGATCCACGACGTCAAGGTTCTCACCGCCCGTGGCCTCAGCACCGTCGGATCGCCGATCCATTCCGCCACGATGGTGCATTTCGACCACGACACGAACAACCCGGGCGACCCGCGTCGCAGCTACGCACACACCGAGTCCGGCCGGGTGCCGTTGGCCGGGTTCCTCGCCGAGCACGACATCGTCGTCAATTGCGTGCTGCAGGACACCGACGCGCCGCTGACCTTCCTCATCGAAGACGACCTCGCCGCTTTCGCCCCGGGTAGCCTCATCGTCGACGTCTCCTGCGATGAAGCCATGGGCTTCAGCTGGGCGCAGCCCACGACGTTCACCCGGCCGACCCTCCCGGTCGGCGACGGGGTCACCTACTACGCTGTCGATCACAGCCCGTCCTACCTGTGGAACTCGGCGACCTGGGAGATCAGCGAAGCGCTGCTGCCGCACCTGCGGTCGGTCCTTTCCGAACACTCCACCTGGGACGATCACGAAACCGTCCGACGCGCGATCGAGATCCGCAACGGCACGATCCAGAACCCCGCGATCCTGTCTTTCCAACAGCGCCTACCGCAATACCCGCACCACCGCCGCTGAACACCGGCGACCGCACCAACGCTGAACTCGTCGAACGCCTGTCGCGCAGACCACGAGGATGAGATGTGAGTAGGCCATCACGGTGCGTCACGGCGGGTCTTTCGTGGTGACGGACGCAGCGATCGGCATTCTCACGTGCGCGTCGAGGATGGAAATGCTCAACCCCGGCCATTGCCCTCTATTCGAGGTAATCCCGAAGCAACTGGGAGCGCGATGGGTGACGTAGCTTCGACATCGTCTTCGATTCGATTTGCCGGATCCGCTCACGGGTGACGCCGTAGACCTTCCCGATGTCGTCGAGCGTTCGAGGCCGCCCATCACCCAGGCCGTAACGCAGGCGCACGACACCGGCTTCACGCTCGCTGAGCGTGTCGAGTACCGACCGCAACTGCTCCTGCAGCAGGGTGAACGCTACCTTCTCGACGGCTACGACAGCCTCGGAGTCTTCGATGAAATCGCCGAACTGGGTCGTGCCCTCGTCACCGAGCGTCTGGTCCAACGAGATCGGCTCCCGTGCGATTTGCCGAATCTCGAGAACCTTCTCGGGCGTAGTACCCAATTCTGCGGCAAGCTCTTGTGCTGTTGCCTCGCGGCCCAGCTGCTGAAGCAGTTCGCGCTCCACGCGCCCGAGTTTATTGATGATCTCCACCATGTGCACGGGGATTCGTATGGTGCGGGACTGGTCGGCCATGGCGCGAGAAATCGCCTGGCGAATCCACCATGTGGCATAGGTCGAGAACTTGAACCCTTTACTGTAGTCGAACTTTTCGACCGCCCGCAGCAGACCCAGATTTCCCTCCTGGATCAGGTCGAGGAAGGCCATGCCCCGCCCGGTGTACCGTTTTGCGATCGACACCACCAGCCGCAGGTTTGCCTGGAGCAGATGATCTTTGGCCGCGATGCCGTCCTGTACGATCCAGGTCAGGTCTCGGCGACGTGCGATCGTGACACCCGCGGGCCCCTCGCATTCGGCCTGCAGTTTCTGCACCGCATACAGACCGACTTCGATCCGGACCGCGAGATCGACCTCCTCGACCGCAGAGAGTAGGGGAACTCGCCCGATCTGCTTCAGATACGCCCGTGTCGAGTCCCCACCGGCGGTGAGCTCGGCTTCCTTACGCGCCCGACGCAGCGCTGGAGACTCGTCCTCATACAAGATGTCGTCCGCAACGTCATCTTGCTCCGCCGAGGTGCCGGTGGAATCTTGGCCATTTGTTTCGCCTGCGGTCGTTGCCACATTCGCCTCTCCGAGTGATTCGGGCGACATCGCGATTCGAGAAACAGGACCGCGGAGAGGCCTCGAGCGGCTCGGCAATCACCGGGACCAATGACCAGCGTACTAGTCGACACACGAAGTGAGGCGGCTATCGGCATCAGCCCATACCTTCTAGGAGGGTGGCGGTCTGCCATTGGGTCAACGTGTCGAGTTCTCGGTGGAGGAGGACCGGAAGGGCCCCAAGCCGGGGACGTCCACGTCGTCTGATTCATAGCGAGTTCTTGAAGAGCTTCGCACCGACGAGGGGCGAAGCTTTTTTGCCGGCCGCAACAGGCCCAACTCGGGCTTCAGACGAGCTGGCCTTCAAGAATCACGATCCGGCACGCCCCTGTCCGCACCGGTCCGCCACGCGGCATTACAGATCACTTGCATCGACTTCAGTCAGCCCGCGGGTCCACAACTCGATCCGCGACTACACGTCGACCGGCCAGGTGGGCAGCTGGCCGTCGGCCGAATCGCAAACGCACGCCCGAGCAGCCGTTCGAGCAGTCTGCGCGGCGTCGGTAACTCCGGGCAGCGCCCACCAGTTGCGACGTAGCACGTCCACTGAAGCATCAAATCGGATACGCACCCACGATGACCAGGCGTTGTCCGGTTGCCCATGTTTTGTGTGTCCTGCCGAGGGCACATATTGGACAAATGAAACGGCTCCAATCTGATCACAATCGCGAGGGCAGTACGTTGGTCCTCCCATCGCAGCCCACGGCGGTAATGATCGGAGGCGCACCGCAGGTGCTGGTGATTCGGAGGGCAACTGCACGTAGCGGAGCATCCGGGCGGCTCTAGCGCGGGCCTTCCGACCTCGACCGGGGCAGGAGCCCGCGATCCAGGGCGACGACCACGGCGTGGGTGCGGTCGCTGACGTCGAGTTTGGCAAAAATGCGAAGCAGATGGGTTTTGACGGTGGCTTCGGCGATGTTCAGGAACCTGCCGATTTCCGGGTTGGAGAGGCCGCCGGCTACGGCTTGCAGGACCTCGGTTTCACGAGCGGTCAAGGGAATCGGTTCCGGGCGGCGCAACCGGGCGACAAGTAGATCCGCGACCCGGGGAGCCAGGACAGTGCGGCCGCGGGCGGCGGAGTGGATGGCCTCGACGAGTTGGTCGCGAGTGGTGTCCTTGAGGAGATAGCCCATAGCGCCGGCTTCGATGGCTCGTTCGATATCGGAGTCGGTGTCGTAGGTGGTCAAGATGAGGACGCGCGTTGTGGTGCGGCCGGTGATCTCCCGGGTGGCGGCTACGCCGTCCATGACCGGCATGCGCAGATCGAGCAAGGCCACATCGGGTTTCAGTCGCTTCGCGAGTTCGAGGGCGGCGCGGCCGTCCTCCGCTTCACCGACGATATCGATACTTGCTTCGGCGGCGAGCAGTGCCGTGAGACCAACACGCATGACGATATGGTCGTCAGCGAGGATCAGGCGTAGAGGTCCAGCCACATCACGTCCGATCGCCGGCGGGTAGTACGGCGAAGATACGGGTACCTTCGCCGGGCGAACTGGTAACGGTGAGCTCACCGCCGAGTTCGGCGAGCCGGGCGCGCATACCGTTCAGGCCGAAGCCCCGGGCCGCGATGGGACTGAACCCTGTTCCATCATCGGTGATTTCGAGTTCCAACCCGGACACTCCTTCTGCCAGAACGATGCTCACCGTGCTCGCCCCAGCGTGCTTACGGATATTGGCCAGCGATTCCTGGGCGCAGCGCACCAGTGCGATCCTGGTGCGCTGATCACAGCCGACATCGTGCAGCTCCGCGTCCACGACCAGCCCGGTGTCCTCGACGAACCTGTCGAGAATGCGCCGCAGCGCCGGTGCGATACCGCCGGACACGACACCGCCCGTCGGCGCCGGCCCGACCAGGACACGTGCTTCCGTCAGGTTTTCGCGGGCAGTGCGTTCGATGGACAAGAGCTGTCCGGCGCTTGCCACCGGATCGGTTTCGAGGCCTGCGCGCGCCGCCTCGGCCAGCACAACGATGGAGGCGAAGCCCTGGGCCAGCGTGTCGTGGATCTCGCGGGCGAGCCGTTCACGTTCCTCGGCCGCGCCCTGCCGCTGGTGCGCCGCGACCAGTTCCGATTGTGTGCGTTCCAGTTCGGCGCCGAGCATCCGGGCACGTTCTTCCCCCTGTTCGAGCACCCGGTCCATCCACAACCCCAGCAAGACACCGCCGGCGAGGCCGATCAGGGTGAAAACCACGTTCCCCGGGGAAAACGGCGTCCCGGTGAAAGTACCGATCAACGTAGCCGCCGCGGCCGCACCGATGAAGCCGATCGCCTGGCGCTGGGTGGCGGTATAGATCCAGAACATGGGCAGCGACACGATGAAGAACGCCGCGCCGCCGTCGAGCAGGATCGCGGTCCCGCCGAGCACCAGCACGAGCACCCAGAGGAAACCGCTCGGCCGCACCAGAGGATTGCCGGGAAACCACCTCAGGACGACGTAGGTCACGGCGAGTACTGCCACCAGCGCCCACGTCCCGTACTTCGTGGCATCGATCCTGTCGTGCACAGCGATCACCGGCGGGCACAGACCGAACAGGACCCAACAGCCGTGGTACCACCGCCGCAATATCCGCACCCGGAATCGATCGTCGGTACGCGGCTGCTCGTCCATTTCGATCAGCCTACTTTCACCGGTACGAAGCGTTCCGTGGTGCCGACCGGCCGGACGGGCCACCAGGCTCGCTCCCCCAGTATGAGCAGCAGCGCGGGCAGGATCACGATCCTGATGACAAACGCGTCGAGGAGCACGGCGGCAGCGAGCGCGAAGCCCATCTGCTTCATTTCCATGATGTGCAGCGGAACGAAACTGGCGAACACGGTGACCATGATGAATGCGGCGCTGGTCACCACCGCAGCCGAACCGCCGACACCTTCGAGCACGGCTTGCCTGGCATTCAGCCCCTTGTCGACGGCTTCTTTGATCCGGCTCAGCACGAAGATCTGATAGTCCATCGATAGACCGAACAGGATCACCAGCAGGAGCAATGGCACCCGGGAACCGATCGTGCCGGTCGAATCGAAGTCGAGCAGGTCCTCGGCCCAGGTGTGCTGAAAGACCAGGGTCACCAGTCCCAGAGACGCACCCGCAGAGAGCAGGTTCAGCACCACACCGATCGCACCGAGCGCGAGAGACCGGAATGCCGCGGCCGTCAGAACGAAGGTCGCGAGCAACAATGCCGCGATGATCACGGGTAATTTCTGTTTCTGATGTGCCGGGTAGTCCGCGTAGCGGGCGACGTCACCGGTCACCGCGAAGTCGATATCGGACAGGGCGCCGATCGTGGTCGGCACGTAGTCCGCTCGGATTCTCTCGAGCGACTCAACGGCCGCCTTATCGCTGACGTAGTGCGGCGCCGGTAGTTCCAGCAGACTGACGCGGCCGTCGGCCGAGGTACGCAGGTCCGAGGTGCCCGTCAGAGCCGGGTCCGCCGCGGCCCGTCGCGCCAGGGCATACAGCGCGTCCGTGACCTCGTTCGCCCGATCCGGTTCCGCCGCGACGACCACCTGGTGCATGGCTTTCAGCTCCGGGAAGGCGGCGTTCAGACGATCGAAGGTCTGCATGGCGGGGATTGTGCGCGGATGAGTCTCCCGCCCCATATCAGTGATTTCCAGACCGAGCACCGGCGCGGTGAGCGCCAGCATCGCCGTCACCGCTACCGCCAGCCCAGCAGCAGGTTTCATCGCTATCCTACCGAGCAGGAACCTGGTGAATCGCCCGCCGTTCGACGGCTCACGGTGGTTCGGTGCGGTAACCGCGGCCTTGCGTGCG
Organism: Nocardia sp. NPDC050193; assembly: GCA_040674215.1. GTDB lineage: Bacteria > Actinomycetota > Actinomycetes > Mycobacteriales > Mycobacteriaceae > Nocardia. The sequence goes on from JBFARE010000050.1 coordinate 55,679, forward strand.
GCCCGACGGGTGAGCACCGCAAGCAGTGCCGGTAGCGCGGTAAGCGAGCTGATCACCGCGACCAGCGTCACCAGTATCGCGGCGGTGGCGATCGAGGAGAAGATCACGTCATCGGCGAAGTACAAGGTCGCGGTGGAGGCCGCGACGGCAAGCCCGGACACCACCACAGCCCGGCCCGAGGTCGCCGCGGCAAGCTCCACCAACGCCTGTGTACCCAGCACTCCACCGGAGCGGGCGCGCTCCTCCCGGGCACGCTTCAAATAGAACAGCGTGTAGTCGACGCCGACAGCCAGACCGAGGAGCAAGATGATGTTGGTGCCGACACCGTTATCGGGAAACAGGTGCGAGGCGGGCATCGACAACCCGACGGCAGCGATGATCGACGACACCGCCAGCAGCACCGGTACCAGCGCCATCGCCACTGAACGGAAGACGAACAGCAGGGTGATCAATGTGACCGGTATTGCGATCAACTCCGTGCGGGCCAGGTCCCGCCCGCGCAACTCGTCGACACCGCTGCTGACCGAAGGCCCACCCGTCTGCTCGATCAGCAGCTCGGGATGAGCCCGCTGCACCTCCTCGGTCTGCGCCCGCAACGCACCGACATGCTTTTTCCCGTCGAGCTCCGCCCCCACCAAGGTCACATCGACCCGCAGCGCCGTACTGCCGGGTGAGTACACCGGTACTGCCACGGATTCGACCTCCCGCAGCCGCAGCATCCGATCGGCAACTTCCTGCGCAACATTATCGGCCACACCGTCCAGCCGGGCCCCGTCCGCGGTGATGAGCACCCGCTCCACCGCTCGCGGTTGCAGACCACCGGAGGCCGCGATCGCCTCGCCCCGCCCGGCTTCTCCGATCCGGAAATCCTCTGTAGCAGCCGGTTTCCCACCGATCCCCGCTCCCACCCCGATGCACAGGGCAACGAAAACGAACCATCCGATTATGGCAAGCCACGGGCGACGTGCACTCCAGCCGGCTGTGGCCACCAGGCGATTTCGCATACTCGAATACTGCTGTCCGACCTCCTCCCCAGGACAGCCTCGACCGGTCGTATTCGGTGTCCACCGATCGGTGGACACCGGCTTCGATGCACGCACCACGCCGGGCGGATGCGTCCACACCCACATCGGCATACCGACAGCCTTTCCATCCGACAGCAACTCAGTGCGATTCCGAGTGCGTGGAGGCGCACGGGCGGACGGATCCGGTGAGCAATCCGCGGGAGGTCCGCGATCATCAGATGACATACGTGCCGGCGATTACCAGGCATTTTCCGGTTGCCCTTGTTTTGCGTATCCTGCCGAGGGCACAAACCTGCGACACATTTTCGCAGGTCAACTGGGTTTCGTGATCTGCGAACGGCAAGTGAATCGTCAACAGAACCGAATATGTGCAGGTCAAACGGTTGCCCTGGTTGGATCCTCTAGGACACACAAAACAGGGGCAACTGGACCGCCGATTCACCGGAATTCAGGGTCAGCCAACTTCGAAGTGGCCTGCCTGCCACCTGAGCAGTGCAGCGAGAGCCTTCGCCTCCGCGGCAGCAATGCGCTCTACTTCCGCACCATTTACATAGCGAATCTCGAAAGACGCGGTCAACCTGTCACCCACCATGGGCCGCTCCGACCTCACCGAGGCCGCCGCGACGGTAACTGCGAGCACGCCGTGCTGGGTGGTGCGCAGGATGGAGGTGCAGTTCGAACGGTGATCGTCGGCGACTCCTTGACGAACACCACCTTCGCACCCTTCCCGGTGAGGTGCGGATGAGCTGACAGAGGTTGTCGAGTTTGCGGGCAAGCCGGTCCTCGGAGTGCACGATCAGCTCGTCGCCTTCGCGGACGAACGCGAGCAGCTCGTCGCGCTCGGGCCAGATGTGTCCTTGCCGGTGAGGGTCTTCTCGACCTCGACGCCGTCGAGCTGCCGGACAGAGTTCTGCGCGACACATGGGCGGTTGGCTACGCTGGTGAATTCCGACGTCGGTTATCGGCGAACTGTGACGTCGGTCAACAGGGTTCCGAGATCCGTCGGTATCGGTGAAATGTGACATCACTTCACCGCATTTCCCCTGGCTGAGCAAATCTGCTGAACACGTGCTACCGCCGCTGGACCCGCTGACCGAACCGGCCACCCGGGCCGGAGCTTCCGTAGGCCATCCTGAGTGGATGGATTCGGACGGCCTGGTGGCGATTGAACTGTCAGAGGACGAGCGTGAGGTACTACGCCGGGGACTGGGCGAATGGGGTGGCCCAGCCCATTGCACCGAGGCGCTGGCAGTCGCGATGGGCTTCCGGAGTGTGGTGGACCTGCATGGGCAGGGACGCCGATTGCGTTCGGCGTTGACCTCGGATAAGCCGCTGAGCGTGGGGGATTGGCGACGAACCCTGGTGGCGACCGAATTCGCCTTTGCCAGCGATGTCTTCGGCTCCGGGGTGGAGTGGTCGACCACCACGGGGCTCTCCGACGAGGAGAGCATTCGGGTCCTTCGCCGGCTGCAGCGGAAACTCAACCGCGCGCTCGGCCGCGAGCTGTACGACCACCCCTGACCCGAAAATCGGGTCAGGGGTGGCGACGCCAAATTTCGCCGAGGCAACCTCATGTCCTGTCGGCCTGCCGTCGACATTCACCGATAAACGACGTCACGGTTCACCGATGGAGTCAGGCGGTGCACCGGACAACGGTGTCACCCGGATTCAGTGGAGCTACCTCGAACCGGTCGCCGAGCTGGGCCCAAACAGGACTGGAGGTGCACTGTTGATCAGGTCAATATGGTCGTGCTGAAACGAAGGTCGGTCGACAGCTGTCTGTAGTAGCGGATGCCTGCCCGCCCTTTGGTCCCTGGGCAGCCTCCCGAACTGGGGCAACTCGCGGTCGTTCGTTTTTCCCGAGCTGGACAGGCCGGGTCGGGCCGGGATGCTCCCCGGCCCGACCCGAAGATCAACACTCACCGCACCCTGTACGAGAGGTATCTCGGTGAGGTTGGCGTGCAGTCGAAGCTACTCTTTCGGTTCTTCGGAGTAGTAGACGGTGATCGACGGCCATGGTCCGTCGGCGGTGATTTCGTTGTGCAAGACCAGGTCTTGCACAACCACGTTGCCGAGGCTTTCGATCGAGGCGGCCACTGTCCGCAACAAGGCGACGACATCACCCTGGTTGTCTCCAGCCGGATTCGACTGAGAGAAGTGAGAGATTGTGTACTGCTGCGGGATTGTCATTGTTCCTCGCTCGTTCGGCTACTTCTTCTTACCGCGCTTCTGCTTGTTTCGGTCGCCGTCGTAGTTCTCTGCCTGCTGGATCTTCTTCTGGGTGCGGGTGTAAGCCGCTACATCGTGGGGTCGTTCCGCGTTCTTGTTATCCACGGACGGCCTGCTCTTCCGACGACAGCTGAGCGGGCTGAGGTGCCGCGTGCATGATGCCGACCCCAGGGGGCATGGCCACAGCCTGCGATGTGACAGCGGGCCCCTAGAGAGTGTCCTCAAAGCTTGTGCGGTTGAGGTGCGGGTTTGGTTTGGTGTGTGGTCGTGGCGCGTAGGCATGAGTTGACCGAGGAACAGTGGCGCACGATCGAGCCGTTGTTGCCGGTATCGGGAGTGAAAGGCCGCCCGCGGGTGGATGACCGGCGGATCCTGAACGCGATGCTCTACAAGGCCAAGACCGGGGTGGCGTGGCGGGATCTGCCCGAACGGTACGGGCCGTGGAAAACGGTGTACAACCGGTTTTGGCGGTGGTCGCGCAACGGCACTCTGGCGATGCTGGTGGCGCAGGTGCGGGTGATCGCCGAGGCGATCGATGAACTCGATCGTGAGGTGTCGGTGGATTCCTCGCTCGTGCGCGTTCATCAGCACGCTGCCGGCGCTCGAACGCGTGTGGTTCACACAGGGGGACAACGGATCCGGGTGCGGGCACAGCGAACCAGTTGATCATGCCATCGGACGTTCTCGTGGGGGTCCGACTACGAAAATCCATTTGGCGTGTGACGGGCACGGGCGGCCGTTGACGGTCGTGCTGACCGCGGGCAACGTCAACGATTGCACCATGTTCACCCAGGTGCTGGCCGGGATCTGGATGCCGAAACCCGGTCGAGGTCAATCGTGGAAGCGACCGCAGCGGGTGCTGGCCGACAAGGGATACTCCACCCGCGCGATCCGCGCTCACCTGCGTAGTCGCGGTATCGCCGCCACGATTCCCGAACGTGTCGATCAGCAGGCCAACCGGCGTCGACGGGGCAGTGCCGGTGGCCGCCCACCGGTGTTCGATCCCGTGGCCTACCGGCGCCGCAACGTGGTCGAACGCTGCTTCAACCGGCTCAAACAGTATCGAGCAATCGCCACCCGCTACGACAAGACTGCTACTTCCTATCGCGGGATGCTCGACCTGGCCACCCTGCTCATGTGGCTTTGAGGACACGCGCTAGGCAGCGTCTCGAAGTCTTTGATGGGTGGCACCGCGTAGCGGTGCCACCCCATCAGCATGTTCGGTGGAAACTGTTGCCCGCGCTGGCATATAGGTGAGGTCTCCGGTATTCGGATTAGCGACCAAGCAAATCTGAATAGTCCCGGAGACCTCATGGCCAGCGTAGCGGT
>JBFARE010000051.1:0-58492 GCA_040674215.1 Nocardia sp. NPDC050193
ATACTCAACACGCTCGCCCTGTTCTACGGTGAGCGGATAACCGGAAACTAGCAGGGTAATTCACCGTTCTGCCCACAAAAATTCCGACACTCCCGTCCGTAATTCGGCTCTGGCCCACTTTCGGTGGCGCCTGTGAGGTGACGGCGACACGATAGCTCTGTGGCTGAGGTGAGTGTTGGTGTCGGCGTGGTCTTTTCAGGTTTGTCGCCACTGGTTGTCGAGGATGTCGGTGTGGCGGGTTCGCGGCTGGAGGTCCGGGCCCGGACTCCTGGTGGTGTGGCTGAATGCCCGGGTTGTGGTGCGGGATCGGACCGCGTTCATGGCGTTCACGAGCGGCGGCTGGCCGATCTGCCGGTCGATGGACGCAGCGTGGTGGTGCGGGTGCGTGTCCGGCGTCTCTACTGCCAGACCCAGGGATGTCAGCGCACGTTCCGGGAACAGGTCCCCGGTGTGCTGGAACGCTATCAGCGGCGCACTACCCGGTTGACCGGGCACGTGCGTGCGACGGTCCGGGAGCTGGCCGGGCGGGCCTCGGTCCGAATGCTCGGGCGGTGGTCGGTGCGTTTGTCGCGGCAGACCGCGGTGCGGGTGCTGCTCGGCATCCCGCTGCAGACCCCGAAGGCGCCCAGGGTGCTCAGTGTGGATGATTTCGCCTTGCTGCGCCGCCACCGCTACGGCACCGTGCTGATCGACGGCGCGACCCACCAGCGCGTCGATGTCCTGCCCGACCGCCGCTCCGCCACCCTGGAAACGTGGTTGCGGGCCCATCCCGGCGTCGAGTTCGTCGTGCGTGACGGGTCGGCCACCTATGCCGAAGCGATCCGCCGCGGCGCCCCGACAGCGATCCAGATCGCCGACCGCTGGCACCTGTAGCACAACCTGGTGCGAGCAGCGGAGAAGGTGGTCGCCGCCCACGCCCGCTGCTGGGCCGCTGCCGGCCCGAAACGCCGGCAGCTGACCCGCGAAACCACCACTATCGCCCGCTGGCATGCCATCCACGACCTCCTCGACCACGGCGTCGGACTCATGGACTGCGCCCGCCGGCTCGGCCTCGGCTTGAACACCGTGAAACGGTATTCCCGCGTCAGCGAACCCGAGAAGCTGCGCCGCCCTCCGCAATACCGGGCAAGTCTGGTCGACCCCTACCGTGATCACCTGCGCGTCCGCCGCGCCACAGAACCCGGCGTCGCGGTCACTACCCTTTTGGCCGAGATCACCGATCTCGGCTACACCGGTAGCCTGAATCTCCTGCACAAGTATCTGAATCAGGGCCGCGCCGAGTCCGACCGGGTCATGCCCTCGCCCCGGCGGCTCACCTCCTGGATCACCACCCGCCCCAGCGAACTGGGCCAGCAGCGACACACTCACCTCACCGAACTGCTGGCGACCTGTCCGGACCTGACGGTGCTCGCGGAGCTGGTGAGCGGGTTCGCCCGCATCGTCACCGAACACCGCGGCCGTGACCTCGACGACTGGATGAGCAGCGCCCGCGCCGCGGCGCTACCCGAACTCGACCCCTTCTTGCGCGGCATCGACCGTGACTACCACGCGGTCCTGGCCGGACTCTGCATGCCCTACAGCAACGGCCCGGTCGAAGGCGTGAACACGAAAACCAAACTGATCAAACGACAAATGTATGGCCGCGCCGGATTCCGGCTGCTCCGCCATCGCATCCTCTTGGCCTGAACCCCACCAGCTACCACCGAAAGTGGGCCAGAGCCGTTAATCGGACACTCCCCACCTGGACCCAGAACACCACCGGATGTTCCCCTGGTTTCGTGGAGTCGGGATACTGGACTTCAGGCCACGGGTTGGACGGGTGGTTGCATCATCTCGTATTCGATCGGAGTCCGCATACCGAGGGCGGAGTGGCGCCGCTGACGGTTGTGGAAGATCTCGAGGTACTCGAAAATCGCGTTCGCCAGTTCGATCCGGGTTCGCCAGCGTTTCCGGTTGAGCAGCTCGGTTTGCATTCTGCCCCAGAAGGATTCGATGACCGCATTGTCGTAGCAGTCACCGATCGAACCCATCGACGGCACCAGCCCGGACCTGCGAGCCCGGTCGGTGAAGGCCCAAGAGGTGAATTGCGTCCCATGATCGGAATGAATCAGTGTCCCGGGCTCTGGTGCGCGGTTCGATATCGCCATCCCGAGCGCGTTGGTGACCAGTGCCGCGGTCTGCGTCGAGTCGATCGACCAGCCGACCACCCGCCGCGAGAACGTATCGAGCACAACCGCGCAATACACCTTGCCTTCCCTCGTGAAATGCTCCGTTATATCGGTGACCCACAACTGATTCGGCTGTTTGCGGGCGAATGATCGGTTGACCAGATCACTGGCGGTCGGCGTCTGGTGCTTCGGTCTCGCCCGCCGGTTTCCGGGCAGCCCTTTGACTGCTGCACGTGCCATCAGCATCTCGACCTGGTTGTGACCGACGCGGATACCGAGACCGAGGGTGAGTTCGGCGTGGACGCGTCGAGCGCCGTAGGTGCCGCGCGAAGCGGCATGCACGCCACGGATCTGATCGAGCAGCCACGCATGCCGAATCGCCCGTTGCGACGGTGGCCGGGACCGCCAGAGGTAGTACCCGGATTCGGCGACACCGAGGAGCCGGCACGCGGCCTGCACCGGCAACCCCTCGGACGCCATCGTTGCTATGGCCGCGTATCGCCTTTTGGGTCGCCACCTTGCTCTTTCAGCAGCTCACGAGCCCGTTTCTCCGATCGCGACCTCTTGCTCGAGTTCCCGGATCCGCCGCTTCGCGGCCGATAGTTCGACCTGTTCACCGCGGGTCACACCCGATAGCTGCCCGGTGTCGACCAGCTCCTGCTTACGCCAGCCGTAAATCGTCTGATCACTGATGCCCAGATCGGCCGCTACCTGCGCGACCGGGCGACCGGCAGCGACCAGGTCCAGCACCTTGCGGCGGAACTCTTCGGGATAACGCCTTGGCACGAACAAGTCTCCTTCGATGACTTCGTGACCAAGAGTCAAGCAAACCGACTCCGTAGAACCGGGGGCACATCACCGACTCCGTAGAACCGGGGGCACATCACCTTCTTTCTTGGGAAGGATGGGCAGATCAGGCCTGCGAAGTACGACGAAGCGACCAAGGCCAAGGCTGTCCGGCTGGTCATCGATCACCGTGACGACTACGACAGCGAGTGGGCCGCGATGAAGGCGGTGGCGTCCCGGCTGGGGATGACCACCGAGACCCTGCGCAAAATGGGTCCGCCAGGCCGAGATCGACCGTGGTGACACCGACGGCGTCACCACGGAGGCAGCGCGGACGATCCGCGAGCAGAAGCGGAAGATCGCCGAGCTGGAACAGACCATCGAGATACTGTCGGCAGCAACGTCTTTCTTCGCGCGGGCGAGCGACCCGCGACAGAAGTAGTCTGTGGATTCATCGCCAAGTATCGGGCTCGGTTCGGGGTCATTCCGATCTGCCGTGCGCTGACCGCGCACGGATGCAAGATCGCCCCGAGGACTTTCCATGCCTGGGCGCGGCGGGCACCGTCGAAGCGTGCCCTGTGGGATACCACGGTGACCGAGGCCCTGGCCGGCCACTACGAACCGGACGAGCGGGGGCGGCGGACGCCGGAGTCGTTGTACGGGGCGGCCAAGATGTGGGCGTATCTGCAGCGCCAGGGCATCCCCGTCGCCCGATGCACGGTGGAACGGCTGATGCGCGCCAATGGCTGGAAAGGCGTCGTGCGGCGCAAGAAGGTCCGCACCACCGAACCGGACCCGGCCGCATCGAGGGCGCCTAATCTGGTCGACCGGCACTTCCGGGTTCCGGCGCCGAACATGCTGCTCGTCGCCGACTTCACCTACGTCCGGCTGGTGACCGGCGCGTTCGTCTATACCGCGTTCGTCGTCGACGCCTACGCCGGGCGGATCCTGGGCTGGGAATGCTCGACCAGCAAACACGCTACCTTCGTGGAGAAAGCGATCCGGCAAGCCGTCGCATTGCGGGCCCGCGAAGGCCATCCGATCGGTGGGGCAATACATCATTCCGATGCCGGGTCGCAATTTACGGCAGTGAAACTTGATGAAACACTGGCACTTTCGGATCTGCGGCCCTCGATCGGGTCGGTCGGCGACGCCTACGATAATGCACTGACCGAGACCACGATCGGGCTCTACAAAACCGAGGCGATCCGGGACGATTCCCCGTTCCGGCGCGGCCCACTGACCCGGCTCACCGACGTCGAACTCCTCACCGCCGACTGGGCCGGTTGGTACAACCAGTACCGGATCATGCACCGACTCGGCCGCCGACCACCGACCGAGCACGAAGCCGACTACTATGCACTCCACGCCGAGCAACCGGCTGGAGACAGATAAACCGGTGCGCATCGACCCCGGGGCGGTTCAAGGTGACCGGAGTTCAGCGAGAACATCAGTCGTTGCCATACTCCGCCTCGTCGGGCCAATCGTCCATGTCTTCCGGATCAAGTTCGACGGTGAACGCGTCATCGGTCAGATCTGTGGCTGCGATTAGTTCGGATCTCTCAAGAACGAGATGGCATGTCGGGCAACTGAAATAGTCGGGAGCTATATCCACTTCTGCAATCGTTCCGACGAAGTGGTCCCGCTCGTCGGCGCCGTATTCGGTGACACGCCGATCGACGATTTCTTCACCCTCCAACCACCCGCCGTTCCCGCATGCGGGGCAATCTGTGATAGTTCGGTAGGCCATTATGGGTGACCATTGCGATGCCGACTCCCACTTGGCTTGTTCTGGTCCGCTCATCCGGCCATCGCGGAAACGAGTCAAAGATTGCTTGGCAGCAGAGATTCGTGCCATCACCTGATTTTGAACATTCTGTCTGTTCCGCGCGAGATGTTCCTCGACTGTATCGGTTCGATCTCCTCCGACGAGCATGGAAACATCACTGCCCTGCGCAGCAAGAAGAATGTCGATCTGAGCCCAGAACTGCGGCCACCACGCATGTGCCGGAATCTTAGTGATACCCAACGCGGCACCGTGGAGGTACTCGTTTCTACCGTTTGAGATCTTGGAAGCCTCCTCCGCACTGAAAGGCCGGAACACTCGTTCACACCGCTTAAAGATCGTTGATGCACGCGCGGTTGTGAAGTGTGTCTCACCCTCGATTAAGCCAGCAGCTTTCAGGACGTGAGTTCCGTCGTCGGTCGGCTCAGCCACCAGGGTGGGCGAGACCTTGCACAATGCCGCTTTCGCCAGCAATTCGAGCGCAAGGGCAGCCCACAGTTGCTTTTCATCTTCAGTCCGATCATCGGACGGGTCCATCGCTCGGTTAATGAACAGCTTTGCCTTGACCCAAAATTGCTCGTAGCCGTATGGCATTGTCATTTCAGAATCCCTGTCTTGTAAGCGATTCTGGTGAGCTCGCGCTCTTCGTTCTCGGCTGCTTTCGCCCGGCCATGCAGAACAGCGCGGTTGTGGACGAAGAGCAGTGTGTCCGGGGTGTCCCATCGGTGTTCGTGGACATCGCCATAGGTGGTAAGCAGCGTCCAAGCGTCCCGCGCCCGCTTGTCTGCTGGAGCCATGCAATGGGGATCGAATCGCAATCCGCAGTCATCCACTGCCGTCGCCAGGAACGTCTGCCGTCCGCTTCCCACGAAGAACACGCCGTGTTTCACGGCATGTGAATGCACGATCTCGAACCGCGGCTTCCAGATCCGCGTTGGAGTCGAGTTCGGCGTGGTCGAGTGCATCACCACAATGTCGGGAACCGAATGAAGATGCGCGCCATCAACATGGAGCGCCTGTTCGTCCAGACCAGTTATGGCGCTGATCGACTGCGGGGTGGCGTCACCTCTTGTGTTCGGTCTGAGTCGGGAGATCGCCGGATCGCCACGTCTGGTCGCTACCGGCTCCCAGCCGCTCGCACGCGCAAAACTCTGGAAGTAGAAAAACGGAATCGTCGAGGACGCCCACCCAGATCTGCGGCAATCGGCGATTAGCTGGGTCAGAACGTCATCGGGCGATCTGGGCATGGATACTCCTTCGATCAGGAGGGGTTGGAGGACTGTATCGCGCCCCAGGTGGGCTGCTTCCAGCGCACCTTCTACTTGCGTACACGGCCAGTCAACCCTGCCGAACTGGCGCGCGACGGTAGCTCACAGCTTCACCGCCAGCCTTGGCCAAGCGTGGACACGACCAAGACACGTTCTGACGTGGAGATCCGAAGGTCGCCGCGCGAGGCGCAACGGCGAGACCGTCGGCCTCCTTTCGGATCTGAACCGATGGCCGCCCGGCGTGTCTTCTTGCTTGGTGCAGAGAAATGGCCCAGGCCACCGTCGCCCTGCTCGCCCTCGCCCACTCTGGCGCACGCACCACCGCATCCCCCGCACACCATGACCCGGGCACATCGCAACTGGACACCGCTTCCCCCGCGGCCGAAACCGCCCAGCGTGCGCACGCACCATCAAGTCGCGTACGCACGTCGACGCGCACCGGGCAGCCCGGCCACCGCGTGCCCGGACGAGCACTGAACCGGGAGGAAGTGACCCGGACCGCACAGGCGTTGTGCGCACGCGATCCCAGTGGGCGCCGCGACCTCGCCATGGTCACCAAAGCCCTCCAACATCATCACCTCGACGGCTGGAACCCGACGCGCATCGCCGCGGAACTGAACAAAAGCCGCTCCACCATCAGCCGAATCCTCCGCGACGCCGACACCATCCCCACACCATCCGAACCCGCGCCGACACCGCCGCCCGCGCCCCCTCGGATCAGCAAAGGCAGCGACACCGAGTCGGCCGGCCCTGCACATCCAGGAGCCGATCGCGTTGCTGTGTCGTCGGCCAAAAGCGCTTCGCTGTCCGATCTTTCCCGTACACCCTGAACGCATTCTCTAGAACAACGGGTAGGGCGGGTGACTCGACATCAAGGAGTAACCGGTGTTGGATAATACGACCAGTGTTCTTTCGAGTGCCCTGAAATCTGTTCCGCCTCACACCCGCACTATCGGTGGCCGGGCGGACGAGGGGGAGATCCGCATGGATACCGATATCACCTGCCCGCACTGCCACGGTCTCGATCTCGTGCAAAGCGTTCCCGCCCTGCACGCCGACGGTGTGTCCACCACCTACAGCAGCGCCAACCACACCGGCGTCGGCATCACCACCCACGGATTCGTACCCGTCATCGGGGCCTCCGATATCGAGCGCACGCAAACCAGCGCTCTGGTGCAGGCTTTGCCGTTGGCGCCCCGTGAGCAACCACTCGGCCGCCTTGTCGGGTGGGGATCGCTGCTATCGATTCCGGCAGTGTTGACACTCATCGTTGCCGGGGCCTACATACGGACGTTGTCGGGCTCCGAAGCGTGGTCGACAGCAGTCGCAGCCATCGTCATGGTTGGCCTGTTCTCGCTGCCGGGCTCGATCCCGCTATTGTTCGCCGCGCTTCGTGCTCGTGACAACGCCAAGATCCGGCGTGGCCGCCCAGCAGCCTGGGCGGTATGGAGCTCGGCGTGGTACTGCCACCGTTGCGGTCTCGCCTTCTGGCCCGTCTCCCCCTCCCCTGCCATCCCGGCGCGGCAGGGATTCGCGCCCGGGCAGTTCCAGTGGTTCGTCTGGAGGGCCGGACGTTACGCCCGGGCGTGACCCGATGCCCTAGTGGTCGCGTCTGCTCCAGCTCGTCGTCTCGTCCTGAGCCTCGAGCCCTTTGCCAGCAACTTTGTCTGGACCAACATCTCGACCAATCCCGGACTGCGTAGCCTCCGATGTACCGGCTTGGTCACGGGCCGAACCCTCGGCCGAGTTGTAGGTATTGATACGAGCCGCTGCCAGTAACTGCCGGACCTGTCGTGGCGTGATTTCGAGCAGTTCGGCAATCTCGCCGTCGGAATCACCGTGCTGTTTGATCGCCGCGACAGCCGCTGCTTGCCGAGCACGCTGCACGGCAACTTGTTCTGTGGCCGCAGCTTCGAGTTCGGCGATCCGTTCTCGTAGCTGCTCGATCTCGGTGTCCCGACGGGTGATGAGCGCGTTGATCGCTTGCCAGGCAGCGATGTGTTCGGCGACTGCCGCTTTGATCTCTTTTTCCCGCTGACGCTCCCGCGTACGGCGTTGCCGCATTCGGTCCCGGGAACGCTGCAAGCGCTCAGCAACTTCCGGCGCCTTCGCGCCGCGTCTCGGATTAGGCATCACAGGCTCCTATCCCAGCCTGCCAACCCGATCTTTCCCCACGTTGATTATACGCCTCCGGATGTATGCCCGCACAGAGTCCGCGTCACGCCCGGCCCCCGCTCGGCCAGCATCGCGCTTGGGCCCTGCCTTCTGCCCCGTCCCACGAGAGGAAAGCATGTCTGACCGAAACCTGCCCGCTACCGCCGCGAGTGCCCGATTCCCCCAGGATCACGGTGTGCGGATCGATGATCCGGGCGAGTTCATTGCTTCGGTTCCCGCGGTGTTGGGTTTCATCCCGCACCGCTCCTTGGTCGTTGCGCTGCTCAAGATGGGATCCGACCGGTGTATGGCCGTCATCAGTGCAGTGATCCGCTGCGATCTTCAGGATCCCGAGGTCATGGCCGATGCCATAGCGACAGCGGCGGCCGCCAACAGTGCCGACGCGGTCCTGATCGTCGTCATCGACGACCAGCGGCCTCCGCTCTATCCCCACGACGCAGTTCTGATCGCTGTGCACGATCGTCTCGCCGAGGCTGGTATCGAGGTGAAAGGAGCGTGGACCGCGGGCCGGATCGTCGCCGGGCAGCGGTGGCAGAGTCTGCGCCCACCCCAACGTGCCGGGACGCTGCCCGACCCAGCTACCACCGTCATCGCGGTCGACCGTGTCTACCAGGGCAGAACCGTCGCACCCGACCGACGCACCTTGGAAGACCTCTTGACTCCACTGCCCGACCTCGCCGCAGAACTCAACCGTCACCTTCCCGACGCCGAAACCCTCCGCCGCAGCGACCCGGACGCGCGTAGCCGCGCCTGGATTCGGAGCGTCCTGCACACCGTCGCCGCAACCGACGCCGGTGCGGACCCCGACGCGCGTGCGCTCGCCGAAATCGTCGTCTCCTGGCGCGACACTCCTGCCCGGGATGCCTCACTCGGTTTGGCCGGCACTGTGCATGCCGAGGCCGCCGAACGGGTAGCGATCATGCTCACCCGCGCCCTGACCGGTAGGGATCGAGCCCGCGCGGCGGCGGTGCTGGCTTTTCTGGCCTACCACCGCGGCGAGGGTGTGGTGGCGGGGATGGCTATCGAGGCCGCGCTCACCGCAGATCCACACAACAGCCTGGCCGCCCTGCTGAGCACCGCGCTCGACTGCGCCTTGCCACCCGACCGCATGCACTCCCTCGCCGAGCACGCCCGCGAAGCCCTGGCCGCCGAGGGCATCGCCACCCCGCCGGTCATTGTGCCGGATCGGCTGTGACCGCGACTGTCTCGTCCAGCCCGCAGTTGGCGGCCTATGGCGCTGCGGTGGCGACAAGGGCAGCCAGGCCGGTCTCGACGCCGTCGCGGGGGCTGTGCAAGTACAACCAGATCTCGCCCAGCATGACGCGGAGGTCGAACGCCGGATCGGGCACTTCGGGCTCGACCTGTCCACAGCCGAGATCATCGCCCACGCCACCAGGAAGTCGGCTCTCTCCATCAACGCATGGGTCGCGTAGCAATCGTAAATGGCTGCGCCACCACGGCTTCGAAGGCCCTGCCTGCTCTGATAGCCAAAATTCCCAGCCACCTGTGGATAACCATTCACACCGTGTGGATAACCACATGTCCCCTCCCGCCGGAACAGGTTCCATAAGGCCGCACCGAGGGCGCCTGACACTGGAGTTCCTCCGCCCCCTCCACCGGTAGAGATCGACCGCGATGTCGCGGCTACGACGGCATCCCCAGATCTAGCCGCCCCAACTGTCACCTGATTCCGCGCTGCCCCGACCTCATTGTCGCTGATCTGGCAGCGCTCGTAGCTGTTTCACCCTGTCCACGCCGAGGCGGAGCCATGTGCTGTGTCTCGGCGTTTCGCTGTTTTCCGGAAGGTGTGTTCGTCATGCCCGACACCGTCTATGCGATCCCGTGTCCGGTCTGCCACCGCGAGGACCGCCCCGCGGTATACCCGGTCGGCACCGGTGCCGACCGCGTCTGCCGCTCCTGCTTCGCCGAACTGGACTCCTGCCGCCGTTGCCGGCAACCCGCGCTCACTCTCACCACCGTCACCAGCGGAGCGCAGCTGTGTGAGGGGTGCGTGACCCGCTACCGGCCGTGTGTGTCCTGCGCGGAACTGACCGGTCCTGGGATGCGCACCGACCACGACGAACCGGTCTGCCCTAACTGCGCTGACCGGCTGTTCGACACCTGCTTCGGCTGCGACCGGGTCAGCGCTGCGAGCCGCTACCTCTCCGGCGGGTACCGGGCCTGCCCCCACTGCGCCGCCACCCGGTACAGCGAATGCCGGGAGTGCGGGACGCTGTTGCGGGAGAACGGGTCCTGTGACTTGTGCGCGCATCCTCAGCGGGTCCGGTCCTACAGCTATAAACCCGACCCCCGCTTCCACGGCGAAGGCCCCCTGTATTTGGGTTTGGAACTGGAGGTCATCGTCCCCGAGGACCGCTACAGCGACGCCGTCGCCGCGGCCACGACTCGATTGGGGCGGCTGGGGTATCTGAAGAAGGATTCCTCGATCGAGCCCACCGGCTTCGAACTCGTTACTCATCCCCTCTCCTATCGGTTCGCCATGGAGGAGTTCCCTTGGACTCTGTTGGGTGAACTCGACGGCCTCGGCTGCTCGGTCGACGACTCGGTGGGGTTGCATGTGCACGCAAGCCGGGCCGGGTTCGCTTCTCCCGCTCACGTGTATCGATGGATGAAGCTGCTGTACCGCAACGAGACCGAGGTCTCTCGCCTGGCCCGGCGCCGCTCCCGCTATGCGCCGTTCGACCGCGTCGCGCGCGCTCGGGCCCGTGATACCGCCAAGGACCACAAGCACGCGGTCGGGCTGGAGAGGTATCAGGCCATCAACCCGCACCCCCGCCACACCCTCGAACTACGGGTGTTCGCCAGTTCCCTGGAGGTGGGGCAGGTGCAGGCTGCTCTCGCGTTCACTGCCGCCTCCATCGATTACACCCGCCAGCTCACCATCCCCGATATCCGGGCCGGTGGCTGGGAGTGGTCCAGCTTCGCCCAATGGGTCACGGACCGACCCGAGTACGCGCCGCTGGCCCTGGAGATGGAGGCACTGGCATGTGCCTACTGACCTACTTCCCCGCCGGCATCGCCCCAGACCCGGTGGAGTTGCACCTCGGGGCGGTAGCCAATCCACACGGCCACGGCTTCGCTGTGATCGCCGAACCCGAACACCGCATCATCGTCGGCCGCGGGATGCGCGCCGAGAAGATGATCGACCGATTCATGACCATGCGCGACCGCTACCCGAACGGTCCGGGGCTGTTTCATTCCCGCTACGCCACGCGGGGTGTGCACGGGGTGGAGAATTGTCACCCGTTCCGGCTCGGCGGCGACCCGCGCACGGTGTTGGCGCACAACGGCACCCTGCCCAAAAGGGTGTGGCCCCGCGCCTACGACCGCCGCTCCGATACTCGGATCGCCGCGGAGGAGTATCTGCCCACTGAACCCTTCGGGTCGATCGACACCCACCGCGGGGTACGGGGGCTGGAGTCGTGGCTGGGGTCGAGCAAGCTGGTCCTGCTCACCCTGGACCCCACCTACCAGCAGCAGGCCTACCTCTTCAACGAACGTGCCGGGATGTGGGCGGACGGGATCTGGTACTCCAACACCACCTACAAGACCGCCTACCTGACCCGGATGCGGCGGGCGGTCTGCCGGTACTGCCTGCACCTCGATCTCGACCGCGCCGGCCGCTTCTGCACCCGGTGTGGATGGTGCTTCGGCTGTGAAGGCGCGTTCCCGCACTGCTCTTGCACCCGTACTCGTAGGCGCACAGCGCCCACACCTTCGCGCTGACACGCCTTCGTAACGACTCCTCGCACGCCAGGGACCCATCCCGGTTTCCAGCCGCTGCCCCGACAGCCCCGCCGCTACCGCCCGATCCGGGCCGTGCGGCGGGGCTTTGCCGTCTCCGGAGCTCCTGACCCCGCTCATGTGAAAGGTCGTGATCTGCCCATGCCCTCGACAGCCCTGCTCACTCCAGTCATTTGTGACGACTGCGCGCACGCCATCCCTCCCGACGAGGACGCCGTCGTGGTCGATGGGGAGTCGTTGTGCTCGGACTGCGCCGCCGATGCGGTGTATTGCGACGAGTGCAGTGAACGCACCCGCGACCCGCAGCTCACCGTCACCGACACACAGTTGTGTGAGGACTGCGCCCGTAACTGGTCGCAGTGCGGCGACTGCCATCTGCACGCCCGCTACATCACCGCGATCATCGGTGGTCCGGATGTGTGCGAGGGCTGTGCCGAGGACTACCCGGTCTGTGATGACTGCGACGACCGCTGCCAGGGCACCGACCGGGTGGAGGGCGGTAGCGAGGTTTGCTCGTCCTGCCGCGACGGCTACCACGAGTGCGAGGATTGCTGCGCGCTGATCGGGTGGAGTGAGGACTACTGCGCCTCCTGCGCCCTCGATCACCCCAGACACGACGAGATTCGCAGCTACGACTACAAACCCGCCCCGGTCTTCCACGGCCAGGGTCCGCTGTTTCTGGGGTTGGAGCTGGAACTGAAAACCCCCAGCCGCGCACTCGTCGACGCCGCTGAGGCGGCGGTCGATGAACTCGGGGGTCTCGGCTATCTCAAGGACGACTCCTCCATCGGCGGATGCGGTTTCGAACTCGTGTGTCATCCGATGGATTACTCGTACGCGCGCCGCGAGTTTCCCTGGTCGCTGCTGCCCAGGCTGCGGCTGCTCGGTGCCTTCACCGATGACGAGGTCGGCATCCACGTGCACGTGTCCCGCGCCGGGTTCGATAGCCCCGCCCATGTGTATCGGTGGATGAAGTTCGTCTACCGCAACCAGGACCCCGTCACCGTCCTGGCACGTCGGGACACCTCGCAGTGGGCCGACTTCGGCACCCACACCCGCGAGCAGATGGCCGGATACGCCCGCGGCAACCGCAACGGACTGCGCTACGAGGCGATCAACGTCCGCCCCGCCGACACCTTCGAACTGCGCGTCTTCGCCAGTTCCCTGCACCGCCAGCAGGTCCTCGCCGCGCTCGCCTTCGCCGAGGCGTCGGTCGAATACACACGCGGGCTCACCGCAGCGCAGATCGCGCGCCGCCGGGGCTGGGAATGGTCGGCGTTCACCGCCTGGATCGCCACCCGCCCCCACTACGCCGCCCTCACCTCCGAGCTCGAGGACCTCGCATGTGCATCCTGACCTTCATCAAACCCGGGATCACCCCCGATACCGATCTGCTGCTGCGCGGGGCGCTGGTCAACCCCGACGGGCACGGTTACGCCCTCCACACCGGCGAGGAGATCGTGACCGGGCACAGTCTCGACGCACCGGAGCTGATCGCCGAATTCGCGAAACTGCGAACCCGGTATCCGGACGGTCCGGCATTGTTTCATTCGCGGCTGGCGACCCACGGGGTCGAAGACCTCAGCAATTGTCACCCGTTCGTGGTGGGTGGTGACGAGCGCACAGTGCTTGCCCACAACGGGATCCTGCCCGACAACGTGCACCCGGCGAAGGGCGATCCGCGTTCGGATACTCGGATCGCCGCCGAGGATTTCCTGCCTCGTCGGCCGTTCGGGTCGCTGGATTCTTGGGCCGGCCGCGAACGCCTCCAGAGCTGGCTGGGCCGCGACAAGCTGGTGCTGCTCACCGTCGACCCCGCCTACAAACACCCCGCCTACATCTTCAACGAACACCGCGGGCACTGGATCGCAGGCTCCTGGTACTCCAACGACACCTACCGCTGGCGACTCTGGCTCGACGAAGACGGCTGCGAGGAATGCGGCGAATACGAACCCGACAAATTCGGTCCGCACTGCCCTACGTGCGGGCACTGCGAAAAATGCCGGCGACCGTTCCCGGAATGCGTGTGCCCCGATCTCGACGGACTCGAACGCTACGCCGACCTCGAACTCGATCACTGGCTCTACGACACCGCCTGACCCGACCCCGGGTCCCCGACCCTTCGCACCCGCATACACGCCATCGATCACGAAGGAAGCCGACAGCCGGTGGACGTTCACCTCGCTCCCCGCCTCCACCGCCAGCCACCGGACCGGTAAGCGACCCGCGGCCTCACCAGCCGCGGGTCTTTCTCTTCCGACCGTATTCCGCAGCGGCCCGCCCGGACCGGACTCCGGCGCACGGTGCTCACGCTCCTGAAATCGAGGTGATCATGAATTCCTTCCCCTCCCCACCCCCTGACGGACCCGATGATCTTCCCGGTCGGTTGGCGTCGGCGCCGACCGCCCAGGGCATGGTCGTCCCCTACATCACCGTGGCCCATCGTGACCGGACCCTCCCCGTGTGGGGTCAACTCGACAAGGCCCGGCTGCTCACCGCGCTGGTGGACCGGTTGTGTCAGATCTGCGGCGAACCACTCGAGGACCCGGTGGTGTTGTATCTACGGCCCGCGGACTACCTGCGCGGCATCGCGGTAGAACCCGCGACCCACCGGGACTGCGGCACCTACTCCGCCCGGGTCTGTCCGATGCTGGCCGGGCGCATCCACCGCTACAACCCGGTGGCCCGCGACCGGTTCACCCGCTGCGACGACCCCGCTTGCGATTGCTGGTGCTGGGTCCGCGGTGAACCCGACCCGAAACAATCACCGCGCGAGGGCGAACCCGCCGAAGCCTGGTACCGGGTCGAGATCGAGTTGGCCGACTACCGCGTCGTCACCGATCCCGGCACCGACCAGCAACCGCCGACGGTCGGGATTGATCTGCGGGACCTGCATTTCCGCAGTATCGGCCGCGTCCGTGACGCCGCACCGGGTGCTGCCGACCGGCAACCGGTGGATCTGCTCGCGACGCTGATGGCGCTGCGCGCGCTGTTCGGCGAAGGCGGGCAGTTCTCATGACCGCCCAGGGTGCACACGACACCGATCCGCATCCCGGTTTCGCTGACCTCACGATCGGGGTCGCGTCGGCTCTCGGGCCCGGATGGACCGTCCACCACCGCTCCCGGGTTCCTCGCCAGACGGTGCTGGAGGGTTCAGGCCAGCAGTGCCTGCACCTGGCCCACGGTGATGACTCGCACCGCAGCACCGATCACGGACGTATCCGGATCACCACCAGCTACGGCGCCCTCGCGCGGCACCTGGGCACCGGTGAAGGGCGGCTGTCGATCACTGTCGCCGCCACCCGCACCGCGGAGGCCATCGCCGCCGAGATCACCCGGCGGCTGCTACCCGAACATCTAGCCTTGCTCGCGGAATGCCGGGCTCGTGCCCGCCGCGACGATCTCGCGCGCACCCGCCGCGCACAGATAGTCACCGAACTGCACCACTGCCTGGCCCCGGCCACTCCCATGGGCGCCGGCCGGCTGTGGTTCGGGTCCGTCAATGAGCCGGTGGCCGGAAACCTCCGCGTCCTCTACAACGGCACGGTCGAGTGGAAACTCACCCTCACCGCGGACCTCGCCCTCGAAATCGCCCACGTCCTCGCCCGCGCACGAAGCCGCGACACGCACTGAACCCCGCCCACCCACACGGTGATCTCGCGTGTTCCACCCTCGATGAACCTGGAGCCGACATGACCGATTCACCTTCCCCACCCACCGTTCCCGACCCGCGGCGGCAGCGGGCGTGGGCTGTGGTGGCGCGCGCCGCGCTCACCGACCCGCCCGCCGTCCACACCCACGGGGTGCAGGACGCCGCGTCCGATATCGCCTCCGGTGCGGTCACCGGATTCCCGGCGGGTTTGGGTGAGCAGGCCGCCCGCGACCTCGACCGCGCATATGCCTGTGGCGCACGGTTGCTGACCCCCGACGACGACCAGTGGCCGCGCCATGAGGTCGACGCGCTCGACACATCCGGCACCGGTTCGGAGAGCCCGATCGCGTTGTGGGTCCGCGGAACCGCCCGCCTGGATCTGTTCGGCCAGTATCGGATCGCGGTCATCGGGGCCCGCGCCGCCAGCGACTACGGCATCCGGGTCGCCGCGGACTTCGCCGGCACCTTCGCCACCGCAGGCTGGACCGTCGTCTCCGGCGGCGCCTTCGGTGTCGACGCGGCCGCCCATCAGGCCGCGCTGGTACGCCACGCACCGACCATCGCGGTCCTGGCCACCGGGGTGGACCGCGCCCACCCCTCCGCACACGCGGGCCTGTTCGACCGCATCAGTGAGCACGGCCTGCTCGTCTCGGAATATCCACCCGGGTCCCCGGCCGCCACGCCGCGATTCCTGCATCGCAATCGACTGGTCGCCGCGCTATCGCGTGCGGTCGTCATCCCCGAATGCGGACTGCGCAGCGGCTCCCACAACACCGCACGCTGGGCTCACACGTTGGGGCGGCCGGTGTTCGCCGTCCCTGGTCCGGTGTACTCGGCGGCCTCGGCCGGCTGTCACGACATGATCGCCACCGGCGCCGCCCTACTGGCCACCGACGCCGACCGCACTCTCGACGCTGTAGTCGACCGGCCGCGGCCCAATCCCGCGCCGTGGAAGTGACTCCACCGCAATCCCACTGCACTCGAGCTGCCTCGCCCAGCCCTACGCAAACAGATACCGGAGGTTCACCGACCGTGTCCGAATCATCCCCCGTCCCCCGCACGCTGACCCGCACCGACTACGAGCGCCTCGAACATTTCGGGTACGCCGGCCCCGCCACAGCGCTCACCGACACCACGGCCTCCGACCGGTGGCAGCAGGAATTCCCCGAATGGCGGGCCCGCCACTGGGCCTACCTCGACGACGAGACCGGGGTGCTGCGGCTCGCGCCGGTCAACCTCGCCCGGCGAACCACCGACACGGCCGCTGCTGCCTGACACACAGCTGTCCGCTCCTTCACCAACTTCTAGCGAAACGAGGCCCGCAATGAGTTCGACCACGCTCACCGTCGTCACCGACCCCGACCGGACCCCCGACACCGCACCGGTCGGCTCTGCCGGTGACCGCTCGCGGCCGGCGGACGCCGCCTACATGCATCCCGACGATGTGCTGATCGCCGAGAACGTCCGCACAACCTTCGACCTGGCCGATCACCCCGACGAGATCGCCTCGATCCGGGAATTCGGTGTCGGGCTGCCGATCCGCGCCGAACGCGACCCCGACGGCACGATCCATGCCATCGACGGACAACTGCGCGTACTCATAGCCCGCGAGGTCGGTCTCGAAGAGATCCCGGTGTGGATCGTCGATACCCCCACCGGGGTCGATGACCGCGAGCGCCGCATCGCCCGCACTTTGACTCAGATCAACCTCAACGACCGACGTGTCCCGCTCACCGCCCGTGATCGTGCGGCCGGGGTCGCGCAGATGCTCGACCTCGGCGCCTCGGTCACCCGGGTCGCGAAAGGTTTGCAAACCAACCGGGCCGAGATCAAGAAAACCGCCGCCATCGGCCGCTCGGCCACCGCCCAGGACCTGCTCGGCAATCGGCAGTTCGGTCTCGATCAGCTCGCGGTGATCGCCGAATACGAAAACCTCGGCGACACCGACGCCGTCGAACGCCTTACACGCGCCGCCCGCTACAACTTCACCTACACCCGCAACCAGATCGAGGCCGAACGCGCCGACACCCGCAACCTGCTCCACGCCTCCCTTCCCTATGCCGCCTACGGCTTCGGTGTCCTCACCCACGAACCCGATCCGAGCGGCGACGGCACCGACCCCGCCTACATCCCTGCCGAGCTGCTGGCCACCTCCGACGGTGAACCGGTGCCCGAGTCCACGATCCTCGCCGACGCCGGTCGCTGGGTCGTGCATCTCACCGTCGAGGAGAACGCACTGCTGGTCGACACCACCAGCGGTGAGATAATCGACCCCGACATCATCGACTGGAATACCGACAGCGACCCCGACGCCACTCCCGCCGAGGGGTATCGGCACGCCGATACCGTCGAATACCGCGACCGGTGGATCCCGCACTACTACCTTCCTGGCCACGCGCTGGCCGACAGCGGCCTGCACTACCTCACCGACCCGACCGTCGAGGCGGCCGAGCACACCCGGCTGGCCGCCGCGCAGGCGATCGCCGCGCAGGAGCGGGCAACCGGGGAACGGCGGATGGTGCGCGAGCTCAACAAGCGCGGCCAATCCGCCAAAGACCGCCGCCTCGAGAAACTGCCCCAGCTGGTCGCCAAAGCGGCCGCTCCCGCCGGCGCCGCGGCATTCGTCGCCCGAGCCCGCGCCTACACCCTCGACCCGAAACCCCTCGCGCTGGCGACCGAGCTGCTGGGGTTGTCCGGTGGTCGTGACGCCCTGCTGGCCGCGATCGACGCCGCGTCGGAGAACCGCGCCGCGACAATCACCCTCGCCATCGAGCTGGCCATCCACGAAACCGCGATCGAGAAAACCCTGTGGCGCGAGGGCACCGCAGCCACCGGCCGCTACCTGCGATTCCTCGACACCCTCGGGGCCGCCTACGAGTTCGGGCTCGTCGACGTCGAACACGCCGCCCTCGGTGACATCAAGCCCGCCGATATCGATCTCGCCGCCGCCTGACCCCTGGCGTTCACCACCCCGAATCCGCCGCGCTCCGGCCCGCAACACCTGCCACGGTGCGGCCGGAGCGCGGCAGGCCGCGTCCCGTCGCGATCCCAGGAAGGCGTTTTGACCATGAACAACCGCGGTTCGACGATTTGTGGTTCCCGCTGCCGGAAGTCACTGCGGTCGCCGAGCATGCGATGGCTGCCCCGCAGCATTCCCGGTACCCGTTCGCCGGCGACGATATTCCTACCGCGCCGTCGCTGATCTGGACGAAGAACGACGGCACCTACCTCTGGAGCAACGGCCGACCCCGCCAGCAACGAGATCCCGCCGATCCGGATTCCGATCCGCTCACCGTCCACGCCGTGGGTTGGGGGCCCGGGACCGGGCCCGAGATCGGATCGACTCCAGTTGGGGGCGACGATTTCCACGAAAACATCGACCTCACCGAGACCTATCCCGGCGGCCATACCCTCATCGGGATGATCCGCGACTACACCGATGACGAGGGGTGGCAGATCATCACCGCAATGCCCGGCCGGTTCGAAATCTCCCTGACCACCACCCCGCCACGCTCAGGTGAGCGGGGTGGTCGCTGAGTCACCACGGCGGGGTGGGTGTGCCCTGGAGGGGGTTGATCACAGGCACACCCACCCTCGCCACGCCGACACCAACCACAAGGGGGTAGTGGCGGAGCCGACGGGTGCGTCATAGAGGGGACGAAAGTTTGCGGCGAATCCCCCGATCCCCAGAGACGCGGAAACCACGATAGCGGCCACCGGCACGCACCGAAACCCATAATTGCCTGCCTGTGGATAATCCGACCCGTCCACGGCGGCCGTTGTCACCTGCTGTCTGCCTCTCGCTTCTTCCGACCGCGCTGGCGGCGCGGTATGTTCCGCAGCCGCTACGCACGAAGGTCTGGTGGCACTCGGATGCTGTCGTAGCTGGGCGACCGCTTCGGCGGAAATGACCCGTAGAAGGCTCCAACACGTGACCGGCCGGACTCGACGGCATCCAGAACGGCCCCGGTTCGACGACTGTCCAATCTTTCGCCGCACTAATCAGTTGAGTCCGCCGACTTGTTTGGCGATGGCGGTGAGTCGGGTCCGAGCGGCCGAGACCACACCCTGGCGGTTCTTGTGCGTCTCCTCGTAGGCGATGATCGTTCGGATGTCGGCGGGTTCGGTCAGCTCCTTGACCGCGGTGGCGGCCTGGTTGACGTTCAGCTCCTCGTAGTCGCCGATGGGTAGCTCGTCGGGGTCGAGGACGCCGGTGGCGGTGCGGATCGAACGCAGGGCGTCGGCGGCGGTGTCGGCGCCTTCGCGGCGGGTCACCTGCTCGGCGGTCTGCAGAGCGGCGTCGCGGGAGGCGGTGAGGGTTTTGACGGCGACATCACCGGCCTGAGCGCCCTGGGTGAGCAGTTCCCCGACCGCGGGCGGGGTGGCCCGGACGGCGTCGAGCACCCGGTCGAGGCCGCGGGCGGACCAGGTGACCGGAAGGTTGACCAGCTTCACCGCGGTGCCGGCAGCTGCCTGCAAAGGCGTGCGGCGCAGGGCGGCCGGCCCGCCGAGGGCGTCCTCGGCCAGGACGGTGGTCAACCAGTCCACGGTCGCGGTGTGCGCGGTGATCAACCGTTGCGCCAAGGCCACCACATCCGGTTGCTGGGCGGCGATGGCGAGGGCCTTGATGTAGCGGGCGCGGTCGAGCAGCTGGTGTTCGAGGGCCAGGTCGCCGAGCAGGGCCTCATCGAAGGGCTGGGCCTGTTCGGCCATCGCCTTGACCACGGCGGCGGCTCTCCCCAGGAGAGGCCCGGCCAGCTGTGGCACACCGCCGAGTTCCCGCAGGACGGTCTCGATGGCCTCGGCGCGGGCGCGGGCGTTGTCGGCGTTCTCGGACAGCTCCCGGCGCACTGCATCGGTGCGGGCCTGCGCCATCCGGGTTTCGGCGATCTGTATCTCGGTATTGGTCAGGTCGAGGACGACGCGCAGTTGTGTCCGCAGGGTCGCGGTGTCGAGGGTGCTCATACAGAACTTGTCCTTTCGACGGTCAACGGCATCGAGTCGGCGCAAGGCACGCCGCTACCGCGTCTACCCCACACCACCGTCCGTAACCGTCCTAAGTTGCCCAGGCGAACTGGCGTGCCGGGATCCATTCCTCCCCGAACCGCGGATCCAAGCTTTCTCTGCTCGTTCCCTCAGCGGCGGTCCCATCACCCGCGCGGGTAGCCGGCGCGCCGCAACCCACACCCGCGGCGGGTCCACCGGCACCGGGCGCGGCGAGGCCAGCCGCCGCACCGCACCACTGGGCTGCGCGGTCACTGCCCACTCGCAACCGACACGATGCCCCCACCGCACGCATCCACAGATTTCTCGGGGACCCACCTGGTGCCACCAGCGGCTCCGGATAACACCAGCTCGGTGCGCCGCGACCGGCCGTGACGGGTGATGGTGGTGACCTCGACGCGTAGTTGCCGGATCCGGCCCCGCCCGCAGCCCAGCCCGTGATAGCCGGTGACCCGCGACCGCAGCATCAGATCCGGGTGCGGCCAATCCGGTGCGGTCACCAGCACCACGGTGTCGTGGCGGTGGGCGCGGGCAGCGAGGATCTGCGCCCGCTTCGCCGCCACCGATCCCGCAGCGGTGTCGACGACCACGACCCCGACACCGTCGAGCAAGGCCATCGCGACCCCGACCGGATCCACACCCGGGTCCGGGATGTGGGCGAGCCGCGGCAGATGCCCGCCCATTTCCGCGACCGCCAGCAACCCCAACTGCGCGGCGCTCACCACCGCAGCCCATTCACCGGCGCGGGTGACACTTGCGAGCAGTCCGGCCAGCACCGACCCACTACCCACGCAGCCGACCACGCTGCCCCGCACCAAACCGCCCGCGGGCAGAATCGCGCCCAACCCTGCCGCCTCGATGTCGATGACATTCCGGGCCATCGGCGGGCCTGGGCCCGCGTCGGGGTCGGCGAGGACCGAGGTACCGCCGACGCGGCCCGGGATCGCCGCCATCCGCGCCCGCAACCGCGTCAGCTCCTCGGCGCGCCGAAGCCCGGCGGGTCCGCGCCCGTCCAGATCAACCCCATCCACCGTATCGAACATATGTTCGAATCATGGCACACGGTCCGTCGCCGAGCCAGCACCCGACGCTCAGCGAACCCGAGCCGCACGGCCCGGAGGCGACCGACGTAGCACCCATCCCCCTGAGTGAAAGAGAGAGCAGATGTCCTGGGACACCCTCCTGGTCGTGAAGGGCAACCTCGCCGCCGACGTAGAGCTGAAATTCACACCGGCCGGCCATGCGGTGGCCAACTTCACCGTCGTGTCGACCCCGCGGCATTTCGACCGCACCGCGGGTGAGTACCGGGACGGCGAGCCGGTGTTCACGCGCTGCACCGCCTGGCGGGAAACCGCGGAGAACCTGGCCGAGTCCGTGCGCCGGGGGTCGAAGGTGATCGTCGTCGGCCGGTTGAAGCAGCGTTCATGGCAAACCTCGGACGGGCAGAACCGCAGCACCACCGAGCTGGACGTCGACGATGTCGGCCCCTCGCTGCGCCATGCCACCACGGCAATCCGCCGCACCAATCACCGCAGTAACAGTGACGTGACCCGCCACGACGATGGCGCGCCCCAGAAACCGGTCGGCGCCGCCGCCGGCAACGGCGATGCCTGGAACGGCTCGCCCGGTTTCTGACCCCGGCAGGTCGCCATACATGAAAGGAGGCGCGCGTTGTCGGCGTTCATTGTGGGCAACGAACATATCGACGTGCTGGTCAACGCGATCGCCCAATACAGGGTCGCCCCGGAAAGTACTGGGCGGATCGGCTACCGGGCGTTGGGCCAGCTGTTGTGGGACGAGAACGTCCGCTCGGTCGATCACCGGTACCGGGAATCCACTCCGGGCGGCCGCTACGTCCTGCACACCACCGAGTGCGACCTCGATCCCCTGGCCGTGCTCAAGGCGATCGATTGCTACGAATACCAATCCTGCGAACACCCCGAGTGGGAGGACAGCGACGCCCACACATGGGTTAGGCGGTTGCGCGAGGCGATCTACACCAGCGCGCCGCGCTACCGCACACCGGTTCCGAGCCACTGGGCGGGGCAGATGGCGCCCGCCTACATCCATGAGGACGAGTACGCGCAACGCCCGTGGCCGTTCACTCGGCTCGAGGACGCCCTGTCGATCCGCACCGACACGGTGACCGCCGACCGATAGGCACGCCCCGGCGTCCTTGCCGTCCCGGCCGTGCTTCGGCCGGTTTCTGAGAAGTGTGGTGGTGGGCAGGGCTGGCCGTCTGGCCGGCTGCCCCGCCTTCCCGAGTGCTACCGGGGTGTGATCCCGCCACGGCTGCGGGCCCGCGCCCGGCCACCACCGAATTTCCCCAGCGCCCAAGACCGCCATCACCGCGCCGGTCCGCGTGGGAGTGCGCGGAAATTCGGTGCCGCCCGCCTCGGCGCGTTCCCTCCGCCGTGTCGGGACCCCACCCCGGTCGGCCGCACTCAGGCGGGTCAGCCGACCAGCCACCCAGCCCCGTACCGGGGGCTCGTTCCGTCGCGGGCGAGCTTCGCGGTGCGGGGCTGTGTCGTTTCTTCTCCCAGACAGGACATTGTGATGACCGCTGCTCTGAATCCGACCGACACCACCACCACCGACGCCGGCGTGTCGCCGTTCGTCGAGGCACTGTGGGAGGTCGACTACCTGCTCGATGTCGACCCCGACGAGGCCCGCGAACGATTCTCTGCCGCGCTCACCCTCGCCAGCCCGGCCGAACGCCAGTTCCTGGAGCGCGCCGCGGACCTGCTGGCCCGCCACCCCTGGCCGGTGGCGGCGCGTCAACTCGGGTGGATGGCCAAGAGCCGACCCGAACTGCGGTCGATGGTCATCGACTACACCACCGACACCGACCCCGGCCTGCACATCCCCGGCATGCCCGAGATCAGCGAGGTCTCGATCGAGGCCGCCGAATGGGTCCGCCGGTCCATCCGCGAACGCCGCGACCGCGAGCGCATCACCGCCACCCCGTCCCCGGCCACCGACGCCGCGCGGCTGCGGCCCGAGGCCATCGCCGCCCGCCGCGCCCGCACCCAGACCCACGCACCGGCATCCGAGGCGGCGGTGGTGAGTTTGCGCCACCGCGACCGCGACCTCCGTACCGCCCGCCGCGCCGAGGCCGAGTACGCGGCCTACGCCGCCGACCGCCTCTACGCGATCGACACCACCGACGAGCCCCGCGAGGCCGCGGCGGTTCCGGATCCGCGCAAACCCGCGCATCTGGTGTGGTCGCATGTGCAGGCCGACCTGTGGGACCGCACCTACATCCGGCACGTCGCCGAGCAGTACACCGACCGCGACCGCGAACTCCTCGACCCTGAAACCCCCGCCACCAGCCGAGTCCGGTCCGGCCGCCACCACGCGCTCGACGCCCAGGCGTCGCAGTATCTGCGCGAGCACGGTGTCGACACCACACCGGTCGAGGAACGATCCGCCCGGTCGCGGCGACGCCGCACACCCATGCGGCGGCCGCGGATCACCCCGGTCGATCAGATGCACTTCGCCGCGCGAAGGACCGGGCTCGCGATCCCGAGCAAATTCGACATCTTCCTGCCCTACAGCGAACTCGATGTCCCCGAATCCACATGGCAGGGCTCAGGCCTGGATTACGACCTCGCCGCGATGGTCCCCTACCTCGGGTGGCCCTGCGTCGGATGCTGGATCGACCGCCCCGACGCCGACCTGCGAGCCGTCCACATCCGCGACGGTCGGCCGGTCAGCGACGACGGGCTCTGCGATGCCTGCCGCGCCGACGGCCACCCCGGCATCCCCGAACTGTCCCGGCCGTGGGGCATGCAGCAGTTCGTCGAATCCCGCTGCGCCTACATCGCCTCCACCCACCCCGCACAGGCGCGGGCGATCCTGGACCGGATCCGCGCGGCCGCAGCCAACACCGGTCCAACATGGCGGCTGATCACACGGTGGATGGCGATGAACCTCGAGGCACCCGAGCGTCGCCCGTCCACCCGACCGAGCACGCCGCGTCCGCGGCGGGCCGCGGCACTCGGTGCCGGGCAGCGGATCGGCCGCTGCGACGCCTGCGCCCGACCCGGGATCGTGCACGCCGACAACTACTGCACGACCTGCCGCGTCGACCTCGGCGTCGCCGCCCCACGAGAGCACGGCCGCCGCGCGGCCTGACCTGTCGTCTCGCCCTCCAGTACTCCGGTCCGCCGCAGTGACACCTCCTGCGGCGGACCGGCCGCCACCCCTAACCTTCAGGAGTCCCCTGTTGCGTCAACGTCTGACTTCCCTCCCGTCGCGAGTGTTCACGATCCGCCGTCACCCTCCCGCCCTCGTGGATCGACCGGTGCGGGTGTTCCTCAACCGCAGTCGCGTCGCCTTTGCCGGATACCAGCCGGGCGCACCGCTCGTCCTCGCGTACACCTTCACCCTGTCCACCCCGCGCGTCGTCAACGACCTCGAGGTCCTCGATCGTGTCTTCGCCATGTTCAACGACCACCCGTCGCACGCCGAGGACGAGGAGCACACTCGCGCCTGGTACGACAGCGGCCTGCGCTCGCTGTCCGTCGGCGACATCGTCGCGATCGACAACGACGCCTACGCGTGCGCCTCCTTCGGCTGGCACCCCGACACCGCCCTCTGGGAGCCGCGCCGCTGACCACGCGCCCGCGGATCGTCGTCAACCGGAGCCACGGATACGGAACCCATTCCGTATCCGTGCCCTCCACCCCATTCCTCACCACGCACCATCACCGCACCCACCCGCCACTACCCCTCACTCGCCCCCATACTCACCACCCTCCACATCGCACCTCACCCCCCAATCGCCTCCTCCACCCCCATTTTCACAAGCAGACCTCTTTCACTCAGGATAACGATTCGGTAACAACCAGGGGTTTCGGTGGATTTGCCACAAAATAGGCAAACTCAGCCCCTGGAATTCGTTGCGGTAATGGGCGCTTCATTGGGGTATGACCGCGACGATTCATAAAGTCGTGGCAGGCAATGGCTATGAGTATTACCTGCGCAATGTAGCCGCGAATGACGATGGCTCTCGCGGCCGGTCCAGTCTGGCCGATTACTACTCCGCCGAAGGTGAATCCCCGGGCCACTGGTACGGCACCGGATTGGCCGCACTCGACCTCACAGCGGGTGCGGAAGTCACCGAAGATCAGATGAAATCCCTGTTCGGGCTGGGTCGGCATCCGAACGCCACGGCCATCGAAGACGAGGTCTATGACGAGCAGATCCGACTAGGGGCGAAACACAAAGACGCGACCCGTGCTGCCGACAAGGCAACCCGATTAGGTAACCCGTTCCCGGTGTATTCCGAAGTTTTCGCTTTTCGGAAACGATGCGCGAAAGCGTTCCAGGAATATAATTCCGAGCACGGATTAGACGCACACGAGGCGATTCCCGAAGCCGAAAAGGTACGGATCCGCACTCATGTCGCGTTCGACATGTTCACCGACGAGTACGGCCGCGCGCCGTTGGATTCGCGGGAACTGTCGGGGTGGGTGGCCAAGAACTCGCGCCCGAAAGCGGCTGCGGTTGCCGGGTTCGACATCACTTTTTCTCCGGTGAAGAGCGTCTCGGTGTTATGGGCGCTGGCGCCCCGGGCGGTGTCGGAGAAGATCGAAGACGCGCACCGCCGTGCGATCACCGACGCACTGCGGTGGCTGGAGCGCCATGCGGTCGGCACCAGATTGGGACGTGGAGGGATCCGCCATGTCGATGTCGACGGCATCGTGGCGGCGTGGTTCGACCACCGTGACAGCCGCGCCGGGGACCCGGACCTGCACACGCACGTCCTGATCGCCAACAAGGTCCGCACTCTCGACAACCGGTGGCGCACCCTCTACGGCGCCGATATCTACCGCGCACTGGTCACGGTCTCCGAGATCTACAACACACGCCTCGAACACCACCTCGAACACCTCGTCGGCGTGCGGTTCGGTGCCCGCCCCGATACCGCGCCCGGCAAGCGCCCGATCCGCGAAATCATCGGCATCCCGGTCCAGGTGATCCACTCCTGGTCGCGCCGCGACGCCGATATCACCCGCCGGCTCGAAGAACTGACCGCCCTGTTCCAGCGGGAACTCCGGCGGGAACCGACGCCAGGTGAGGTGTATGACCTGGCCGAGCGCGCGACCCTCGAAACGCGGCCCGCCAAGCACCAGCGCCGCTCTCTGGCCGAACAACGCCGCACCTGGCGTACCGAGGCTACCCAGATCCTGGGCGGCCGGGAAGCCGTCGCACACGCCGTTTCCGCAGCACTGAATCCCCTCCGATCACCGCGAATACGACCCACCAGCGAGTGGATATCCCGCACCGCCGACCAGGTGCTGGAGGTCGTCTCGGCGCAGCGGTCGACCTGGCGCTACACCAACATCCGGGCCGAAACCGAGCGCCAACTCCGCGGACGTATCGAACCGGAGGACTGGGAATGGGCCGCTGAAGCGGTCACCACCGAAGCCCTCTCCCCTACCCGATCCATCCAGCGCGGCGACCCCGATATCGCCGACGAACCCGAATTGGCGTCGGTGCCGGTGCTGTTACAGCGCCGCAACGGCGACAGTGTCTATGCCGATTCTGCGCACCGGCTCTACACCTCGGCGACCGTGTTGTCGGTTGAGCAGCAGCTCATCGAGCTGGCGGTCCAGCCCGGTGGGCGGCAACTCACAGCTGCCCAGATCGCCACGGCGGTCCGGGAATTCAACGGCGCGCATCCGGACAAGCCCCTGAACGCGGGTCAGGCCGCTGTTGTCGAAGGGTTCGCGACCTCCGGTTTACGGGTCCACGCCGCCAACGCACCCGCAGGATCGGGCAAGACCACCGCGATGCGCGTACTCACCGACGCCTGGCACACCAGCGGCGGCACCGTCCTCGGCCTCGCTCCTACAGCCGCAGCAGCAGCCGAACTCGGCGCGGCGATCGAGGCGCGGGTAGAGACCGTCGACAAAGTCCTGCACGTCCTGAACCAGCACCGACCCAGCGTCGACAACGCCACGCGGGCCGCCGAAGTGCCGCCGTTGTTGCCTCAGTGGGTCCTCGATATCGACTCTCGCACGCTGGTGATCGTCGATGAGCACGTCAAGGTCGGCAACACCAAACGTCTCCAGCTGCTCCGGTTCCTGATCGATCGCGGCGCGACGGTGCGCTGTATCGGTGACGACCGGCAACTCCCGGCGATCGAGGCCGGCGGCGCGGACGCCGATATGCATGCTGCCGCGCCCGAGAACACCCTCACCCTGACCTATGTCGTTCGGTTCGAGTCAGTCGGGGAAGCCACCGCCAGCGTGCAACTACGCGACGGTGATCCGATCGCGCTGGGCTGGTATCTCGACCACGGTCGCGTCCACGGCGGACACACAGGTTCGACCCATGACGATGCTTACACGGCGTGGATCACCGACCATCTCGCCGGCCGCGACACCATCATGCTCGCGGCCAACCACGAGGTAGTGACCGCACTCAACGCGCGTGCCCGCGCCGACCGCCTGACCCGCGATGGCCGCAGTCCCGGTGCGGAAGTGGTGTTGGCCGACGAACTGTGTGCCTCGGCCGGGGACACCATCCGTACTCGCCGCAACGATCCACGCCTGCGTCTCGGGGCCCGGGATTGGGTGCGCAACGGCTACACCTGGACCATCCAGACTGTTCATGACGACGGAAGTATCACCGCCACCCACCGCCGACCCGGCGGGAAACCCGGCGACAGTGTGCGACTTCCGGCCGACTACGTGAGCACCAACGTGCGTCTCGGGTACGCGACAACGATCGACTCCGCTCAGGGAATCACCGCCGACACCTGCCATATCGCGCTCACCGGACACGAAACCCGCCAACAGTTCTATGTCGCGATGACCCGCGGCCGGCACGCAAACCACGCCTATATCCCGACCGCGTTGGACGGCAATGAAGGCTCATTCTGGACCGAACCCGCGGTGTTCCCGCACACAGCCGTGGAAGTCCTGCTCCGCGTTTTGGACCACGACGGGGCGCAGAAATCCGCGCACACCGCACTGCGCGTTGCCCTCGATCCGCATCGGCGGATCGGTCGCGCGCTCGATATCTACCTCGACCAGATCGGTGTGTTCGCCGAAAACGTGCTCGGCGCCGAAGGGCTCGAACGCCTCGATGCGGCGGCGGAAACCGTACGCATCCATCTCACCGACAGCCCCGCCTACCCCGTTCTGCGCCAGCACCTCGCGATCATCGCGCTCTCCGGCCAGGACCCGATCGAAGCGTTGTACACCGCCGCAGCGGAACGCGAACTCGACACCGCCGCCGACCCCGCCGCTGTCTTGGACTGGCGGCTGGACCCCACCGGCGCCCACTCCACAGCGCCCGGGCCGCTGCCCTGGGCGCACGGCCTGCCCTCCGGGCTCGACGATCATCCCGATGCCGGGCAGCTACTGGCTCGCGGACGGATCGTCGCCGACCTCGCCGACCAGATCCGCACCGACACCCGCACCTGGACCCCGACAACAGCACCGCACTGGGCGCGTCCCCTGATCGGCATCGATCCCGCGCTGGTCGCCGACCTGGCCGTCTGGCGCGCCAGCCTCCACCTCGGTGACCGCGAACTGCGCCCGACCGGGCCCCGCCGCTACAGCAACATCGAACGCGAACACCAAGAACTCCTCGACACCCGGCTCACCACCTGTCTCGGCGATCCCCACCTGCCGGTCAACCAGTGGTCGCCGCTCGCAGAAGAACTCGATCCGCGGATCACCACCGACTCCTACTGGGCGGTGATCGCCGACAAGATCGACGTCGCCCATCGCGCCGGGATCGACATCACCACGATGCTCACCAACGCCGCAGAAGCACGCCCGCTTCCGACCGACATGCCCGCCGCAGCACTGTGGTCCCGGCTAGAACTCGAACCCTCCGCCGTCGACAACACCCGCACCACCGAACACCTACGGCCCGACTGGCTACCAGACCTCCGCGCTGTTCTCGGGCACGACACCGCCGACCGAATCCTCGACGACCCGGCGTGGCCGCGGCTCGTTGCCTCGATCGACCGCGCTACCGGTACCACGTGGACCGTCCACGACCTGTTGGCCGCCGCGCACGAGCTCCTCGAAAGCGCCCAACCCGACGGCGCCCCCGGGCTGAGGCCCGACCAGCTCGCCGCCGCCCTGGCCTGGCGCATCGACGCACTACTACGCCACCTACCCACCCGCACAACAGCACCCAACCCCGCCGACACCGAACCGGAACCCACCACCATGCCCTCACCGGAAAACCCCGAACACCAGCCAGCCCGCACGAACCCCGACCCAGCACCCACCCAAACCCCCACTCCGACACCCGACACCGTGCACCACGCACCCGCTGCCGATCTTTCCAACACGATCACCGTCGTCGCCAACATGTTCGCCGCCGGCCGCGTCGAAAACGCGGTCGCCGCCTTCCGCAACATGTCCGCCACCGCGACCGCGGACCAGAAATGGGTCATCGCCGCAGTCGCCGACACCCTCTACCGAAACGCCTACCCCGTCGCGCTCGCCCGCCTGGAGTGGGCCACCACCCGCTATCCGGACCACGCTGCACTCATCCGGGCGTGCACCCCGGCCACCGATCCACACACCTACCAACCCACCACCACGACCCTCGACCCCGCCTACCGTCGGGATCGACGCCATCACATCGCACGCGACCACCAACCCGCTGAACCCACCACACCCCGGGACCCGCTGTCACCGACCGAACAAGCCGGCCGGGATCTGGTCCAGAACCACCTCGACCACCACGATGACTCCCCGTTCGACCTCCCCGACACCACCCTCCCCGACAATCCACCACCGCGTCCCCCTGCCCGCGACGATCTCGGCGCCAACTCCTACCGGCGTGACGAAGCCCGCGACCCGGTCCCCGACGGATACGCCCTAGACTTCGACCGCGCCGCCGTCCCCGACACCCGCAGTTTCGGGTGTGTGTCGTGCGGGATCGAACGCGCCCGCGCCGACGCCGCACCCGTCCGACCACGCCGCAGCGACGACGGACTCTGCGGCGACTGCCGCGACACCGGGCACACCGGCATCCCCGACCACGACCCCGCCGACCGCATCCACACACGCTGCACCCACATCACCGAAACCCACCCACCAGCGGCTGCCCGTGCAATGCTGCGTCGCGACTGGCACGCCAGCCCGACCAATCGCGCGGCCATCGAAGCATGGGTTAACTCCCACCCGCTCCCCGATCAGCAGCCGGACACCGGGCACAACGAGGCCATCGCGGCGAATCCTCTCCTCGTTCTGTCCGACGAACAGCTCGACGAGCACATCGATCAACTCGAACTCCGCCTAGCGCTTGTCGACACCGAGACAGCGATATACCACCCCGGCAACACGGCGCCCGGCGACAGCGGTCGGGCCTTGGAGGAAGAGATCAGCAACCGTATCGACGACATCCAGCAGCAACTCACCCTGTATCGCGACGAACAACAACGCCGACTGACACTGACTCCGGAGATGGCGTCCTCCGAACAGCGCCTTCGCGATAACAAAGCCGTCGACTACGCAGACGCACCGCACCAAGAGCAGGTCCAGGCGGTCTACGATCTGGATCAAGAATTTGGATCGTGACAAGGTCGCACCGCTGCCCGGGCCGCCGGATGGCCTTCGCGGCGTTCGGCTTCTGAACCGAAGTACCGGCCTGTCATTTGCCACAACGTCGACCGAATACCGAGAACCGCTCCTTCCACGACGAGCCGCGGATCAGCTGAAGTCTCTCGTGGACGCATAATTTTATGGTGCGGCCGGTTCGAGTTCGTTGAGGATTTGTCGACCGACGGGGCGTCGAACGATATACGGCCGCACTGCCGGCGCCACCATATCCACGGCGCGCCATGCGATCGGGGGCAACTGTTCGAGGGTGGCCGCCAACTCCCGTTCTGTGGCGAGATCTAGAATCGCATGCGCGCCAAAGGTTTCGGCGCCATCGCTGCTCGCGACTTCTGGCGCCTGTTCCGGGTGCTTTCCTTCGAGTCGGCTCGCCAAGCACTCCAGGGCAGCCCTCAGGTCAGCGCTCTGCTCCTGGGTGAGGTTGTACTGTCGATAATTCGTCTGTAGCTCGATCCGGACGAGGACCAGCATCGCCAGCGCATCCACCCGGCTGTCGAGAGTGAGCTCAGGATACGGGGGTGAGGACATGGCCAGATCGAGCGACTGATGGCGTTGCCGAAGGAACGGAGGGCTGACAGTATCGAAAACCTCTTCGGGGATCGCGCGCTTATTCCTTCGAATGACCAGCATTGCTTTCGCCTTCAGCCCCGGTTCCACACGGCTGAGCTCTCGCAGGAGCATATAGGCGCGCAGTTGGCGGATCCCACCCTCGGCGAGCGCGGCCGCGAGGGTGTTGAACAGGGTGTCTCGGTCCTCGCTGGTGACGCATGCGCGGGCCAACGATGCTGCGATCGTCATGTCGTCGAAGGCGGCCGGATGCTCCAGGCACTTCAGTGCTTGCTGGAGGTAGCGGCGACGGGGCTTGGGTGCCCGTGAGGCGAAGCCGTCGTCGAGAACATCGCAGGCGAGCATCGGTGCAGAGGGCAGCACTCTGAGTAGAGGGCTACCGTTGGTATCGCCGATGCTCAACAGTTCCACGAGTTGGTCGTGCAGGTGTTCACGCTCTTTGAACAGCCGTCCTGCTCCGAGGAGCCAGATGTTGCGCCGGTGCGGGTGGTGCATGGTCAGCTCAAGCAGCCTCAGCGCTCGGGCTTCGTGTCCGGTGGTGAGCGCGATCGCTGCCATCAGTTCCTGCAGGCTCCGTACCTCGAACCCGATTCGGTCGCCGGCTGGCACCAACAGAACCAGACGATGAGTTGCGGCTTTGATCAGCTTTCCGCTGATCGTGTCGATGTCTCGGGGCAGGTACTCCTGGGACCGCAGGCGATCGCGGACGATTTCCTCGAGCTGTGTGATCGATATCGATGGGATGGTTTCCGCGTTCTCTGCCGCGACGTGCAGATGTAAGGCGACGCGCGCATGCAGATGGTCGATATCGGACTTGTGCTCGTTGAGGATTCGGGCGATAGCCGACCCTGGCTTGTCGACCTCACGTTGATAGACGGTGCGGTAGTACAGAGAGAACAGCCCGAACCGATCGACCGGCAGCACTCCATACCCTTCGACGATGATCGACATAATCGTCACCTGCAGAGGTGTTTCCATCAGCCGGCGCGTTGCCGGGTCCTCGGAGGCCGAGTCCAGCCGTGTCATGACCCGATCCCGCAGTTCCGGATCCTCTGCGAGGCGCGCATTTACGATCTCCGCGGCGAATTCGCGCGCTTGTGGCGGGGTCAGCCTGCTGAGCAGTACATCGGTGAACAACTCGGGATCGAACCGCTCGTCATAACCCAATGGGCGCGTGGTCGCCACGACGAGCAGATCAGCTCGCAGGTTGTCCGCGGTCTCGATCAGGTCGGTGACCCGTTCCAGCAGTACCCGGCGAAGCTCGGCGTCGCTGACCTCGTCCAATCCGTCCAGGATCACCACCCAAGGCCATGCTCTCAGCCAGCTGTGCAAATCGTTCGGCGGAATGACTGCGTCTGTGCGGCCTCCGATCACGGTCGATAAGAACCCGAACATACTCGTATCCGGCGCCGCGGCGAGGACCTGAGCATACTGTGCCAGATCCACGCGCATCGGCCAGCGAAGGTTACGCGGCTCGGGGATACCGTTGCGTTCACACGCCTGCCGGGTCGCTTCCACGATGGCCGACACTTCCGGTGTCATGGGACCGCGACCGAGCAGCGCTGACCGATAGATCTGAGCGATCAGAGAGCTGAGCGTGGTTTTCCCCTGGCCCGGTCCGCCGATGATGACCCAGTGAGGACGTCGCACACGGTCGGGAAGGTCACGTTGGAGTACGGCATCGCCGTGGGCGATGATATGCCCGACCGTCTGCACCTTCGCGCTACGGAGCTTGTCAGCGAAGCCGAGACCACCGATGTGGAGTCCAGGAAGGTCGACGCCGACGTCTTCCAGCTTCGCCCGCTGCCCGGCAGCGCCGGACTCACTGAACCGGATCCAGTGTTCGTTACGCAGGCACTGTCCCGCGTGCAGCCGCATCTTCGCCGCGAGGTCCGGGATTGCCGAGCCAGAGACGTGGTCACCGATACGCGCCAGCACATCCCCGACGGTCAAGAGCGCGGGAAACGCGTGGCGCACAGCATCCGCGGTGTCCAAATACATCGACAGCTGGTCGGCGTGCCAAATCTGGAAGTCACGAATGCCCAGCGTGGAAGCGTCATCATTCGGGTCGGCCAAACGCGCGTTGATGTCGGCGATCAGAGTATCGATCCCTCCGGTGACCCCTTTGGGGGACAGTCGCACGTTGGAGGCAACGATCAGATACTGCGGTGCACGCGTGCGGGTTGTTTCTGCATCGCCTCGACCCAACGGTCCAGCTCGACAGTGATCTGCCGTTTCAACCACGCCGCGTTGTCCTTAGGGGTGAGCGGGTGGTAGTGAAATTTGGCTTGCAGGACCGTATAGCCATTCCACGTGCCCGAAAGATCGGTGGTGGTCGCGGCCCAGTTGATCGGGCCGTCGAAGGTTGCTTCCCTCCCGCCATCGGGCCCGTCGCCGAACGCCTGAACACCAGGTCCCAGGACATGCGCCGCCAAGCTGACCACCAACTGCTCGAACGCACGATCGCCCAGCCGATCGATGTCGTAATCAGGCACCGAACCATGATGCCTCCCCACACCCACCGCGCGCACCGATAGCCCCGATCCGACTCGGATGGTTCGAACTGTTTCCTCGGTCGAGGAAGTGCCCGGAGAGCACGTGGGTGAAGTTGGCGACGTCGAAGGTCCACGCGACCGCGCCGGGCATGACAGGCGCGAACGCGCCCACCCCGACCGAGAGGCGGGCCGCGCGAACCTCGCCCACATATCCCTGGGCCAGCAGGTCACCCGCGTAGCGAGCGGCGGGCCCGAGACGGCGCTGGAGTCCGACGATGTGGCGCACGCCCTTGGCGTCGGCCAGGGCCAGTAGTTCCTCCGATTCGGTGGTGCGGGTGGTCAGCGGACACACAACTCGCCGTCGGCGGTCACGGTGATGTCGTCGACACCGGTGAAGTCCGAGAGCAGCAGCTGCGGGCGCACGACGGTGCGCAGTGCCACCCCTGCCGCGGCGGAATCCCATCGGAGGTTGTGGGAAGCGCGTGTCTTGTCCCGGTAGTGGTCGAGCCAACCGCCCTGTTGAGTCAACTGGATTCGGTCGGCCACGCCCGGTTCCGCGTGCACGACGGCCGCCAGGTTGGTCATGAGTCCTTGCCCGACCCAGGTGATCGGCCCGCTACTGCGCTCACACGCCCGGACGACCGCCCCCAGCACATCGCGCGACTGGACCGATATACCAGCAATCATGTCGTCCATCAGGAAGCGGTGAGCCTCACCGATATCGGGTCCGGCTGCGACCTCGACGTCGCTACGGCCGAGTGCGTCGAGGTAGCCGCGGGTCCACCGCGCGCGCCGGCCACCGGTCTCGTCGCTGGTGATGACGGTCAGGTCTTCGACGATGCTCGCGGCCAGGGCCAGGGACACGGCGTCGTCTGGATCGTAGGCAGCATCGGTGCAGATCACCATCGCGGCCGGGACCCGGGCGTCGATTCGGGAAGTGTGTTCGGCCGGTTTTGCTGTGCGGTCATTCACTGCGGATCTCCGATCAGCTGGGGGAGTCGGTTATTCGTAGTCGTCGTTGTGGAGGCCACCGAGGTAGGCGATCGCCCCCAGATACTGACGGCACAGCGGTACATGGTCGGTGTGTGTTTCACGGGTGTGCATTGCCTGGTCCAGTGAATCGAACCTCGGTTCGACGGCGCAGTCGTCGAGCCGGCCGGGCGCGGGTGGGGTTGCGATATCGGGGCGGGAGCTGGTTCCTTCACCGGGATGCCTGGTCCGGGGGTGGGTGTGGGCGAGGGTGATGAGTTGGTGGATTGCCAGGGAACTCACGATCATCTCCTTGACTGCGCTGTGGTGTCGGGGAGGGGCATGGGCGGGGTTGGGGGGAAGGTGACCGGTAGTGCGGTCAAGGCTCGGTGGAACGGTCCGGGTCGCCATGTCAGGTCCCCTGCCGGGATGGCGAGTGTCATATCCGGGATCGCGTCGAGGAGTTGGTCGATCGCGTCCTGGACGATCAGATAGGCGATGGTGCGGGCCGGGCACGCGTGGGGTCCGACACTCCAGGCCAGGTGGGAGCGGTTGCCGGTGAGGTCACCGGCGGTGACGGTCGGGTCGGTGTTGGCGGCGGCGAGGCTGATCAGCACGGGTTGGTGGGCGGGCAGCCAGGTGTCGCCGATGAGGGTTGGGGTGCGGGGGTAGGTGGTGCAGAAATTCGCCATCGGGGGGTCGTGGAACAACACTTCGTCCAGTGCGTCCCGCGTCGACAGGCTCCCGCCGAGGAGGCCGCCGCCGAACCGTTGATCGGTCATCATCAGCAACAGTGTGTTGGTGATCAGATTGGGTTGTGCTTCCCCACCGGCCCCGTAGAAGCTCATCAGTTGCGCGAGCACTTCGACGTCGTCGAGACCGTGTGGGTGTGCGAGCAGGCGTGACGTGGCGTCGTCGCCCGGCCGGTCGCGTTTGCGTTCGATCAGTTCCGTCAGCGCGGTTCGCAGCAGCGTCATGCCTTCGGCTGCGGCGACGGTATCGAAACGTGCGGCCATCCCTGCGGTGACCCGTGCCCCGATTTCGGGTGGGCAGCCCATGATGTGGTTGAGGACGGCGACCACGAGCGGACGGGCGTAATCGGCGATCAGGTCCGCAGACCCGGACTCGCAGAAGGCGTTGATCAGCGGGACGGCGAGGTCTTCGACGATTGTGTGCATCGTGTGGCCGTCGACGGCGTCGATGCTGCCCTTCGACGCTTCCCGGTAGCGGGTGTGGTCGAGGCCGGTGCTGTAGCGGGCCGCCGGAAGCCAGCGCATCATCGGCAGGACCGGCGAATCCGGCGGTACCGTGGCCTCCCAGGTGCGGGGGTCGGTGGGGAAATGCTCGACGTCGTGCAGGATCTGCACTGCCCTCTCGTGGCCGAGGACCAGTGTGGCCGGCACGCCGGGCGCGAGTTCGACCGGCGCCAGGTCACCGAACTCCGCACGCAGTTCGGCGTAGACGCGGTGCGGGTCGGCCGCAAATTCGGGGGTGTACATCGGTGTTCGCGGACCGCTGGAATCCTCCGGCGACACGTGCGCGACCGGGCACCGGGCCGCCGGTCCCGCGCCGGGGTAGGAGATCGAGGGCAAAGAAGACATCATCCATTTCTTCGAGGAAGAGAGGAGACCGAGAAAGTCGGCTCGGTCTCCGAACATCTGGGGAGAGCCCGCGAACCGTTCTGCGGGCAGAGTCGACCGCGGGGGTGTGTTCACCGGGTGATTCCGCCTGGTCAGGCCAGTGCGGTGCGCAAGGCCGGGAACAGCTCGTTCTGGCCGGTGTGGTGGTAGCGGGCGCTGAGGTAGCCGTCGGGCCGGATGAGGCTTATCGCGTCGCACTCAGGTGTGCCGTAGAGATCATGTATCCGCCGGGAATCAGCAGCGACGGCGTCGGCCGGGGCAGGTCCGTGATAGCCGGGCGCGAGGACGACCACCGGTTCGACCCGGCGGCCGAACTCCTGACCGACACGCGCGATCAGCGCTGAAGTGTTCGCGACCATGCGCGGGTCGCGGTGGGTGACCAGCAGGGTGTGCCCACCGTGCCGCAGCCGTTCGTGTAGCCGCAGGCGTGGAGTGATCTCCACGTCGGGCGCTCGGTCCCCGACAGACAACCCTCCGGGCGGCTGCTGTGACAACACGCCGGCCACCGCAGCGTGCCGATACACAAAGGCGAGTGCCGAGATCCGGCCCACCGCCCGCTCGGTGAACCCAGGTTCCCGGGCGATCGCCAGCCGCTCGGGGACCGGGCGGCCGTGGTCCATCAACACCGAATGCAGCTCGTGGGTACCTGCGATCACCTGTTCGGCGATCGGACGCCGCTCCGCCTCATAAGTGTTCAGCAGTGATTCGCGCGCGTGGCCGTTCACAACGTCGGCGAGTTTCCATCCGAGGTTGAACGCGTCCTGCATCGAGGTGTTCATGCCCTGCCCACCGGCCGGAGACCGCTCGTGCCCGGCGTCCCCGCACACGAAGATCCGGCCGTTGCGATACCGGGAGGTGAGCCGCCGCCGCGTCCGGAACACCGTCGTCCACCGAGGTACCCCCAAGCCGACCGCGCCATGGAAATGCTCGTCGAGGACTCTCTGGAACGCCTCGGCAGAAGCGTCGATATCGCGGGCTTCGCCAGGTTCGCTGATCACTACCCGCCAGACACCACCGGGCAACGCGGTCGTCAGCAGCATGTGATCGCGGGTGATGCGGTACTCGATACCGCCGACCTCGACCGGGCAACCCCGCAACTGCAACGGCACGTCCATCATTCGCATTGCGTTACCCGCGTACTC
Organism: Nocardia sp. NPDC050193; assembly: GCA_040674215.1. Classification (GTDB taxonomy): domain Bacteria; phylum Actinomycetota; class Actinomycetes; order Mycobacteriales; family Mycobacteriaceae; genus Nocardia. Next base: position 38,019 of record JBFARE010000051.1, read on the forward strand.
CGCGCGGGTGACCTGGGCACCCGAACAGGTGGCGACCGTGCTCTGCACGCCGTCGCAGCCGATCAACCATTCGGGGCGAACGGTTTCGGTCTCGCCGTTGTTCGTGTCGCGCACGGTGGCAGCGACCTCACCACCAGGGTCGACGGTCACCGAAACAAGTTCGGTATGCCACTCGACACTCCCACCCAGCGCGGTGAAGTGCCGGCGAAGGATATTCTCGGTGTCGTGCTGGCTGATCGTCCGGTAAAAGGGGTATCGACTGTCGAGACCGGTGAAATCCAGCCGCACCTTTTCCGCGGAACCCGCGAAGCGGTAGTCCATCCACTCACCCCGCAAACCCCTGTCCTGGAACTCCTCGACGATCCCGGCCTGCTCCAGCAACTCCAGCGTGCGGGTATGCACCGTGAACGACCGCGACGTCGCCACCGGGCCGGTAAGCCTGTCGATCACCCGGCACTCCACACCACGACGTAACAGCTCGATACCGAGAGTGAGACCGGTTGGGCCGGCACCCACGATGAGAACAGAAATCTGTGAAACACGCGGAAACGACATCGAAAATCACACTCCAGATTGGTCAAGATCAAATCGAAAGCGCGTGCCCTCCTGCGACACACACGGCGCCACCGAATCGGTGACGACTTCACACAGCAACGACCCTTGTCAGGTCACACCCCGGGCTTGCGCCCGACTCCGCCGTACATCAACTGTTCCTCCGGGAACCGGTCCCGCACAGCCGGACCCGGCGGCCACCAGTCCTCGACTCCCACGAACCCGGGCTCAACCAACTCAAGGCCCTCGCAATATTTGAGCTGGACCTCGCGGGGGCGATACCAGCCCGAACCCAGCCCCTCCTCGACGAACGCGTTCTGTAACTGCATCGCCAGTTCGTGCAGCTCGGGGTTCTCGGTGCCGGGGTCGTAGAAGTGGCTGATCGCTACATACGATCCGGCCGGGAGCCGCTGGATGTAGTCGTACATCGCCTTCGCCGGCTCGAGATCGTCATCGAAGTGGTGCAGCAGACCGCACATGAGCAGACCGATCGGACGATCCAGTTCGAGATACAGGCGAACGTCCCTGTTCTCCAGCAGAGTCCCTGTCTCCAACATGTCCCCGGCCACGAAATGGGTGAACTCATTGCTCTCCAGCAGCGCCCGCCCGTGGGCATTGCACAACGGATCGTTGTCCACGTAGACGACCACGGCGTCCGGGTTCATCTGTTGCGCGACCTCGTGGGTATTGCCCACTGTCGGCAGGCCGGCGCCGATATCGAGGAACTGGTCGATACCGGCGTGGCCAGCCAGATACCGCACCACTCGATGCAGCCAACGCCGGTTCGCCAGCGATACCTCCCGCTGCGCCGGCGCGACCTTGAGAACCGCCTCGAACGCCGCCCGGTCAACCGCATAGTTGTCCTTACCGCCCAGGCTGTAGTCGCAGACCCGGGCAATACTGGGCCGAGTGGTATCGGCTCCGACCGGAGTTGCGCGTGGGCAGGGGGCAGGGCTGAGGTCCGTCATGGATCCGCAGTCCTGTGCAAGAGCTGACGGCGGCGCGGACCTGATCACCGAGTGCGGATGCATCTTCTCTGCTCTTTCGAAATCGCCGGTAAAGGGACGATCGCCTAGCTCGAAGGTGTCGCGAACTGGGGCAGATTCAGGCTGGCATCGCACAGACGCCATGAACACAGGCCGCTGCCCTAGACTTGCCCTACTCTCGCGTTCCAATGGCTGCCGATCGGCGGTCTCAGTGCGATTCGACAAGGGGATGAGCCGGGCTGATGGCGTCAGTGGTTGCCAGATGGACGGGATACGAGGCGCGCGCGCTGCGTGAGGCCACGAGGATGAGCGTCCGAGAGTTCGCTGCTCATCTCGGAGTGAACGATGCAGCCGTCTCCAACTGGGAACGGCGTGGGGCCGAAGCGAAACTGCGCTACGAGACGCAGCAGATTCTGGATACGGAGCTCGCCCGATCCGAGCCAAACGTAGTGACCAGATTCGAACTAATTCTGCGGTCCGGTAACCGAGGCGACTCACCGGACAACGAGGCAGGGTCCGGGCGGTCGTCTCTGGTCGAGCAACAGCTCGGTGCCGGATCCAGACCGCGAACCACAGTCCTTCTGGCGACAGCCAACGCAGCTCTCATCGACGGTCCATATCGCGTCGACCAGGGGGCCGTTTCGCGATTTCGAAAGTTTCTGGAGTCAACAGCCAGGGTCTTCGTCCTTGCTGGCGGCCTAGGCAGCGGAAAGACCTGCCTCTCCCGCTATCTGGTGCGCGATTGTGAAGACCGAGTGGATTTTCAACTCCATATGTGCTCGACGTGGACCTTGTCAACCACGGACCTCGCGACCGAGATCTTGCGGTATGGTTCCCTGCCCAGTGGCAATGATGCGCTACTCACTTTGGAACGTGCAGCGGACGCGTTGGCAGATCCGCTTATGGTCGTCATTGACGACATCGGGTCGCAGGAGCAACTATCCTTCGTCGGTCGGCAAGTCGATGCCCTCCTGCGGCAAACCAGCTCGCACAACCTTCGGTTTGTACTGGTAGTCCGGACACCGCCAGAGTTGGATCTGTCTCCGTTCCCGATCTTGGCGGCGTCGACCTTCGGCCGTGTGAACTCATCTCAAATGGCTTCGTACACCTTGATGCCGTGGTCCATGGCCGAAACACGCGAATGGTGGGACCGGACCCGTAGCGAGAACGAGATTCCTTTCGCGCATCTGCCGCAATCGCTGCAGTCGCTGGCGACCATCCCGCTCTACACCCAGCTGCTCCATGGTGCGGGAGAAGTAGCCCAAGACGTGACAAAGCATCGGGTGGCGAATGGATTCCATCTTGTTGCCCACTGCGTACGCACAGTTCTCGGCCAACAGGCCCAGCCCGTCGATCCGGCCATCGAATACCTCGCCCGGATCGCATGTGAACTGGCGCCGGACGACATACCCAACATGCTCGTCGATGCGTCCCGCATAGCCAACGATTCCAAGGAATTCGAATTATCGGTATCCCCGTTTTTGGAGCGGACCCCTGGCGGGAGCCTTCGGTTCACACACGATATATTCTCAGCTTACTTTCTCGCGATTCGGATTGCTGACCAGATGGCCGACCTTGGGAGATCCTCGACCACCGTCGCGGCCTTCAACGAGTTGGCCGACCGAGCCTCACAATCGGCCAGCGCGCGTAGTGTCTTCGACTTCGTCGTGTGCGCACTCGATGCCCGCGCACACCACCTCATCGAGGTCATCGCCTCAGCTCCCGCGGTCACAGTCGACATCGCGTTGCCGATGTTGCTCGAAACCATGGCCTCCACCGGTGTGCTGATCGACGAAGTCGTCCTCTCAGCCGCCCGCCGCTGTTCTCGTACGCAGGCACAGGCGCTTACGATCGCGGTGCTGGCAATGCCAACTCTTCCAGAAGTACTCGGCAACCGGCACGCCCAGTGGTTGGTCGAACAACTGCGCACCCATGGATCGGATATCTGGCGCCATATCGCAAGGCATGTCGAAGACGTGCTCGACATTGAGGTAAGCGCCCGCATCGCCCGCCACATCGATCTCGACTCTGCGCCGGAAGCCGCCTTCCTTGCGCGATATTTCGATCTTTTCACCAGCTCGGTCCATAATCCAGACGAAGTCCTACCACACCTCATGCACCACATCGACTGGCGTGTACGCGCCGCACTCGCCGAATCGCTGCCAGGACGCAGCCGCCCCTTCGCCCCGGCTCAGGTGGGCAACGTCGTAGAGCAGCTCGCCGCTGATCACGACTACAAGGTAAGAGCCAGCCTCGCCCGGGTCATCAGTACCCTCGATACCCCTCATACCCACCCTGTCTTTCGCCGACTCCTCGCTGACGGGAACTGGCATGTGCGCGAGCAAGCACTCCAAGGAATCGTTGCTGCAACGCAGCACGCGGTGCGCGACCCACTGTTTGCCGACGATGTCCTCTCCACCATCGCAACTGATAAGAGCTGGCTCCGGCCGCCCACACACATCGCAAAGCTTGTGACCCGTGTACAGCTCCTCAACGGAGGTTCCACACCTGATTCGCTTCCGACCGGAGACATCGGTCTCCTCGGCCTGCTCAAGGAAGTGCGCTCAGGGTGGATCACGCTCCCACCCGAACTTAAGGAATCTCTTGTCTCCTACGGCGAGCGGTCTGCACACTGGCTCACAGCTCGGGAGGCCAGTGCGGTCCGTCAGCGACATAAGCCGAGCACTTCAAGCATCCAAGAGTGGTATCGGAGGCACCGCGGCAAACGCTCCCTACAGATCGCACTTGACGTTCATGCGCTCGACCGGGCAGTCGAGATAGCCCAGGTAGCAATGGAAGCCGGGGTGGATTTCATTGAGGTCGGCGATCCCCTGATCAAGAGGGAGGGCACTGCCGCGATCGAGACCATCAAGCGCTTTACGCCAGACACAGCCGTCGTCGCGGAAATGATGTCCTCGGACTGGGGACGCGACCAGGTCGAACTCGCCGCCGTAGCCGGCGCTGACGTCGTCCTTCTGATCGGCCCCGCGTCAATTGCCAGCGTTTCGACCGCCGTCGCGGCGGCACAGCGGCTCGAGGTCGCGCTCACTCTCGATGTTGCACCCCGGCACGTATCTCCGGCCTGGATACGCGATATGGAACGGACGGGCATCGATGGTTTCGTCGTCACTACCAACATCGACCTCGGCATCCGGGGCGATCACCACCCTTTGGATACGGCAGCGGAAATACGCAGGTACAGCCAGCTACCTGTTGCAGTATCCGGTGGCTTCGACCCTGACGACGACGCACTGAGCAGAAACGACTGGGACATCGCCATCATCGGCCGCAGCGTTGCTGACTCCGTCACGCCAGCCGACACCGTTGCCCAACTCGCGAGGCTCAAGCGCAAGTTCCGCACCAAGGAGAACCTGTGATCATAACTCCCTTCCAGCCCGAGCACATCGGAGATGTCCGTCGGCTGATGCAGCTCGGTGAGCCCTACATCAGTGCACGCACCCTGTCCGACTACTGGCTGTACGCCACGCTCTTCTCGACAACCTGCCCTGTCGCGATCAGCCCTGACGAAACGATCGCCGGCGCAGTAATCGCGTTCCGAAGCCAGGACGATCCCGCCGACGTGTACATCCAGGACGTTATGGTCCACCCGCAGTACCGCCGCCGCCGAATCGCCCACGCACTTCTAGGCTCTGTACGATCCCGAGCCAAGGCTTGGGATTGCCGCCGTCTGTACCTAACCTCCGAGCCACACAACCGGGCAGCACACGCAAGTTGGGTTGCGCTCGGATTCGAAAACGTAGTCGGTGACCACGAGGTCGACGGGATCTCCGTAACCGCAGACTTCAAAGGTCCAGGCCGGGATCGGGCCGTCTACGCCCTGGCCCTGGACTGAGCTTTTCACTGCGTGCGAATCCCCTCCACGCCAGTTTTGAGACCTACGCACACCTATACACAGAGGCATGTGTACACGGCGACGCTTACACCGGCAACACCCTCTGGGCCGGCGGCACGGTACTCCTCGGCGACTGGGACGAAACCTCGCTCGCTCCGCGCGAGCCGGACCTCGCCAACACCGTGCAAGCCAGAAGATTCGGCATCCGGGAAGCCGACATCGACGCCTTCCTGCGCACCTACAGTCACGACCCCCGCGGCGAATTGCTCTTCGATGCGCTGGTCCGTATGCGCGATCTACATACCCTCACCAGCTACATCCGCCGCGCACAACGCGGCGATGCCCGCGCACACATCGAGCTCACAACCCGACTGCGAAGCCTGCAGAACCCCACAACACCTGCACGCTGGACAAGCGCATAGCGCAGCGAAGCCCACGCGCCATGCCGTCCCCCGCGAGAACGGCATCTTGCCCGGGACGCGAGGTGTCGCCAGAATTCCATGGCGGAATCCCTGAATGCCTGATGATGGCGTCGGGATCCGCCCTGGTTCCGACCGCTTGCGCGGCGCCGAGCCGAGCAGCGTTATCCCTCCTGCTTCTGCAGCACCTGGTGGACTTCTCGCCAGTCGATTCCGGCTGGAGCTTTCGCCTGGATCGTGGCCAGTAGTCCCAGTCGTGCCGAGCGGTCGGCGGGGTCGTCGGCCATGACCAGGACGTCGTCGAAGAACGCGGTGAGTGGTTCGATCAGCTTATGGCCGTGGCGGATCCACTCGGTCAGTGGCCTGCCGTCGGCGGTGGGTATAGAACTCATTGTGGTCAGGAGTTGCTGTTCGGCGGGGCCGGTGAGCCGGGCGGGGTCGTAGGTGGTGGGCGTGGTGGGAGGCAGGATTCGCATGATCCGTTGCAGCCCTTCCGCGAGGTCGGCGAATCGGTCGTCTGCGGTGGCTTCGCTGATCTGCTCGATCAACATGTCCGCCCGATGCGGGGCGTCAGCGGAGGGACGGACGGCGGCGATGAGTCCCGGACCGACTGCTTCGTCGCGGAGCCGCTGCTCGTACCGAGTGGTGATCAGTTCCTCGGCGGTAGACAGGGCCGCGGGGTCGACGGTGACGCCCTGACTGCGGAGCTGGTCGGCGGCGGTCGTGAGGCCGATGGGGATGGTGATGTCGGCGAGTTCGGGGTGGTTGCGCAGGATTGCCAGGATTCCGGCTGCTGCTCGCCGCAGGCCGTAGGGGTCGGCGCTGCCGGTGAGTTTGGCGCCGACGGCCAGCATCGCGACCAGCAGGTCGAAGCGGTCCGCGAGTGCGAGCAGCGCACCGGGTGCGGTGGTGGGGAGGGCGTCTCCGGAGGAGCGGGGCAGCTCCATTTCCCACAGGGCCGTGGCCACGGGTGCGGGTTCGCCGGCTTTGGTCGTGTATTCACGGGCCATGGTGCCTGCGAGGGAAGTCATTTCGATCACCATCTGGGTGGCGAGATCGAATTTCGCGAGGGCCCCGGCGCGGGTCAGGGTGGCCGAGTCTGCGTCGGAGAGGTCGGTGCGGGTGGCGAGCATGGCGGCGGCTGCTGCGATGCGGTCGGCGCGATCGGCCATGGTGCCAGCTTTGTCGTGGAACATCAGTGCCTGGAGCCGGGCCCGGAACTCGTCGGGGGTGATGTTCAGGTCGGCGTTCCAGAAGAAGGCGGCGTCCTCGAAGCGGGCGCGGATCACCTTTTCGTTGCCGCTACGGACGACGTCGGGGTCGCAGTCGCCGTTGGCCATCGTCACGAATACCGGCAGCAGGTCACCGGCGCCTGAGCGGACCGGGAGGTAGCGCTGATGCTTGCGCATCACGGTGATCAGGATCTGTTCTGGCAGGTCAAGATATTTCGGGTCGAAATGGCCGAGGACGCCGGTCGGGGATTCGACGAGATTGGTGATCTCATCAATCAGGTCGGCGTCACCGTCGAGGTCGATCCGACCGGTCTCAGCCTCGGCGAGAGCGGTGGCAGAAGATACGACGCGGGCGCGGCGCTCATCCTGGTCGACGACGATTCCCTCGGCCTCGAGTACTGAGCGATAACGGTCGGCGATAGGGATGTCGAATGTCGGTGCGGAAGAGTGGCGATGACCTCGGGTGCTGCGGCCTGCCGCCACTGTGCCGGCGGTGACCGGAAGGACCTTGTCGCCGAGTAGCGCGACCAGCCAGCGGATCGGGCGCGAGAAACTCAATTCCGGATCACGCCAGCGCATGTTCTTGTCCGCCCGCAACGACACCGCGAGTTGGGACAGGACATCGGTGAGCACCACCGCCGCCGACCGGCCGACGCGAGTGCCCTCGACCGCGACGTGCTCGGCACCACCGACTTCTATGCGCCGCAGATCATCAGCCGAGACACCCTGCGAGCGCAAAAAACCGGCGAGCGCTGAGGTGGGGTTGCCATCGGCGTCGTAGGCGGCGGCAACCTTCGGGCCGCGGCGCAGGTTCACGCTGTCGGGTTCACGATCAGCGATTCCCTCGACTCGCACGGCGATCCGGCGTGGGGTTGCCTGCACGGTGATCTCGCCGTAGGGCAGGGAGGTGGTATCCAGGAGTTCGGTGAGGGTGGCGCGCACGCTGGAGATGCTTGCGGTCACGACATGCGGGGGCAGTTCCTCGGTGCCGATCTCGAACAGCAGCACCGAGTCCGGGTCCGATCTGATCGTTCCGGGGTCGATGGGAGGCGTGGCGAGCACCGGCGGGACGTGCACTCCACGCGGGTGCCCGGCCTGCTCGCGCAAGTCGGTCCACAGGGCGGCGATCTCGCGGGATTGCTTGCGCATCACCGCAAACCACTTCGCCCGTTCGGCGGTGCTCACCGCACCGCGCGAATCCAGAATGTTGAACGCATGGCTGGATTTGAGGACATGAACGTGGGCGGGGACCGGCAGCCGGGCGGTGATCATCCGGTCGGCTTCGGCCGAGTATGCGGCGAGCAGGCCGCGGGTGGTGTCGATATCGGCGTCGTCGAGGTAGTAACGCGACATCTCATATTCGGACTGGCCGAATACTTCGCCGTAGCTGACCCCGGGCGCGTACAGGATGTCCTTGAAATGCGTCACGCCCTGGATCGCCATCAGGATCCGCTCGAGGCCGTAGGTGATCTCGACCGGGATCGGGTCCAGATTCTGTCCCGCGACCTGCTGGAAGTAGGTGAACTGGGTGATCTCCATGCCGTCGAGCCAGACTTCCCAGCCCAGGCCCCACGCCCCGATCGCCGGTTGAGCCCAGTTGTCCTCCACGAACCGCACATCGTGGGCGTCGAGGTCGATGCCGAGCGCGGCCAGCGACCCCAGGTACAGCTCCTGCGGGTCGCCCGGTTCGGGCTTGAGGATCACCTGGAACTGGGTGTGGGTTTGCAGGCGGTTCGGGTTCTTGCCGTACCGGGAATCATCGGGACGGACCGACGGCTCGACGTAGGCGACGTTCCAGGTTTCCGGACCCAGCACGCTCAGCAGCGTCGCCGGGTTCATCGTGCCGGCACCGACCTCGGTGTTGAACGGCTGACCCAACAGGCAACCTCGCTGCGACCAGTACGCTTGCAGACGAAGAATCGCTTCCTGCATCGATACGGGCGCGGAGAGGTTGTCGTTGTGGGCAGCTGCCGTGGTCATTCCGAGATCCTATCGGTGGCGAGGGCGGGCATTCCGAGCGCTACTCCGGTCGCCGGAGCGAAGAAACTGGGCAGATGGCAGCCGCCGCGGCAGGCGTCGGCGACGGCGCAACCAGCGCAGGTGGGCCTGGTGGCGACCGCTGCGTGCACGGCGTCGGTCAAAGCTGGCCATACCCCGGCGAGCGGCTCGTTGTGCAAGGAGCCGAAGTAGACATTGGAGTGCGGGCAGTTCCGCAACCGGCCGTCGTAGGAGACGCTGCCCCACACCATTCCCGACTCGCAATGCCCGGATATCTGCGACAGCCGCAATCCCAAGGTGGGGTCGTCGGACCGCAACGGAGTATCGGTGTCGCTGGTGCACACCTTCTGCGCGCACGGCCACGCCACCGTCATCCCCGGGCATTCAGTGGAAAGGAGTTCGTCGATGCGGGTGATCAGCGGCATGGTGACCGACACCGGGATGCCGTAGCGGTCGTCGTGGCGGCCGGTCGGGACGTATCGCATCACACCGAACTCGCGCACCCCGAGCGCATACACATCACGAATGACGTCCAACGCACCATCGACGTTGCCCTTGACCAGCGTCATCTCCGCAACCACCGTGATACCGGCATCAATCAGCAACCGCATCGCCTCGATGGCGCGGTCATAGGCGCGGGGATGACCGGTCAGTTCGTTGTGGGTGTCGCGGTCGCCGTGGATAGAGACGAGCACACAACGCACGTTCGCTGCTGCCAAACGCTTCGCCCGTTCTGCGGTGAGGAAGTGACCGTTGGTGAACACCACCTGATACAGGCCGCGGCGGCCACCGTGTTCGAAGATCTCCATCGCATCGGGGTGCAGCAGTGTCTCACCGCCGCTGTAGCGGATGACGAAACAGCCCCGGTCGGCGCATTCGTCGAGGATCGAGCACGCCAGCTCGGTCGGAATGTGCTTTTCCGGCAATGCTTTTACCGCGCGCCTGACCTCGACGTCGCTCATGTCCGGATCGATCTTCCACACGTTGTAGCAGAATCCGCACGCCCAGTTACACACAGCGGTGAGCTCGATTTCGAGCCGCAACGGGAAGTCCAGCTTCGCGTCGAACCGCTTGTCGACACCCAGCAGCGATCGGTGACCGTCGTCCTGGACGGCTGTCGGCGGCGGTGAGGTCAGGGTGGCCACCAGGTCGGCTGCGTCGGCCGCGACGCGTGAGGGTGTGGCGTTGTAGCGACGGGCGATATCGTCGATGACGGTGTCGTCATCGGCGCCGGAGAACATCATCGACACCATCGACTCGGCGACCGCGTTGCGAAGTCGATGGAAAGTGCCGGTGCGGGGGTCGAACACTAGGCCGAGGTCGGCACGGTATCTCAGCTGCTTGGTCAAGGCACGGGACAGGGCGGCGGGCATGGCGATACTCCTCGAATCGAGCGGTCAGGTGGGTGAGAGCCGCGCGAACAACGTGGCGACGTCGTCGGCAACGCGCTCCGGCGGCACCTTGTAGGTTTCGGCGAGCGTCTGCGTGATCTGTTCGAGGTCGAGCCCCTGGTAGGCCAGTCGTACCGCTTGCACGGCGGTAGTGTTGACCAGCTGTTCGCAGCAGTCGCGTTGCCAGTCGTGCAGTAACTGCTTGCCCGGGTGATAGCGGTAGTGGCGCAGGATCCACTGCGGCGACCCGGTCTGGGCTTCGTCGATGGCCCGGTAGATCGCGCGGGCCTGGTCGATGTGTTCAGCGACCGACGGGCGTTCCAGAAGTCGCCGGGCATAGTCGCGCACGGCGGGGTCGTCGATGCCGATATGCCAGCCGCGGAGTTGCTGGAAGTAGGTCGACACCATCACATCCGCGAGTCCGAAGTCGCCGACAAGGAATGGGCCGCCCGAACGGCGCAACAATCCGGACACGACGTCGCATAGCCACCGTGCCTGTTCAACCGCACCAGGCCCAGGGTTGCCCGGGTCGGCACGGAGTGAACGTGCGTAGGACGCGCCCTCGCGCAGGTAAGGCAGGTCGTGACTCGCCCAAGCGCAGAGAGAGCGAACCATGGCCCAATGGCGCCGCGTAGCGCCCATGAGTCTGACGCCGGATTCCGGTGCGATCTCGTCGAGGTATTCGGCGATCGAGACCACATCTCCGGCGACAGCTCCGGTCTCGGTGTCAGTCAGAATCGGGACACGAGGTAGCAGCGACATCGCGGAGTCCTCCAGAATGCCTTCGACGTCGGCTTCGGCGAGATCGCCGGCATCGCACGCACAACCGATACCGGCCTCACGTTCGTCGGTGCCGTCGCCGGCGACAAGCACCCCGTCCGAGCGTTCCGTGATCGGCCAATCCAGCTCCACTGTCCTTTCGGTCACTGGAAGGCCCTTCTCGGCCACCGCGACACGAGCGCGCATCGACCATCCCGAAAAGTGGAGATCACCCACGTACAAGGTCAGCATTCGACCATCCCTTGCTGTTTCACCGCCGGCCCCTGGTCGGCCGAGCCGAGGCCGACCAGGGGATTGTCATCTCAGTCGCACTGGCGGCTGATCATCGTCTTCGTCTCCACCTTTGGGGCTTCGTACTCCCCGCGCTCGGCCGTGCTGGTGGCTTGTTCCGACATGACTCTTCCCTTCGGTCGGTCTCCTGGAATGGCGGCTGAAGCGCACGAATCCCGCTGCTTCCGAACAGGTTTTCGATCAGCCACCATTCGAGTGTCTGCCGAATGTGCTGTCGGTGCTATCCCTGCTGCATCCCGAGTTTCTGGACACCCTCGGCTGGAGTGGACATTTTCTGGACACCGGCAGTTAGGGCCGCCCGGGAAACCCGCTGTCGCATTCGCGTTCGCTGGACATAAGGTGGACAGATGCTGGCGCCGCCCTCTATCGACCAGGTGAAGGACAGCTTGAGACGGGCGCGGCGCGGACTCGGCCTGGCGCGGCCTACAGCACTGCTCACCATCATCGACGAACCCGTGCAGGCATATCTGTGCCGCGACCCCCACATCGAGCCGGGCTCGGCCGAACAGGTCGAACGCCTCGCCGCCGTCCTTCGTAAGGCAATCGGTCAGCTCGTCGAGGCCGAGCGCGTCCACGCCGAAGTGGATTTCAACGTTCGTCCCGAACACAGCTACCCAACGCTCACCGAGCGCCAAGAATCCCTTGCCCAGCAACTCAAATGCGCGGTCAAGACCGTGCGCCGCCGTTCCGACCACGCGCTCGACACACTCGCCTATCTCCTGGTAACGCTTCCGTCGGCACCCGACGACGCGCAGACGCAGGCGATTGACCGCAGCCAGAGCCAACACGGCCAGGCCGACAAACAGGACCCCGCCGATGCGGTGCGCCGGTTCTGGGGCCTGCGTCCGCGCGGTGGCGTCGACATCGTCTGCTCCGAAATCCCCCTGGATGAACGTCCCGAGTATGCGTCGCCCGAGGACCGGAACTACCTGCGGTACGCCAAGTTCGCTGACCTGGACACATTGATCTTCGTCCGCACCCAGCTGGCCCAACTCGCTCCCACAACGGTTGTGCGCGACTTCGCACCCTCGGAATACTTCGACACCCAAGTCGAGGTTCTCGTGGTGATCGGCGGCCCACCGTGGAACGCCAAGTACCGGGAGTTCCTCCCGCAGTTACCCTTCCACTTCGACGCGAATCGGCTCGGTGAGGACGATCCGCTTGTCGTACCGGAACTGGACAATCTCTCTATGGCTCCACGGTGGACACCACGTGGCGAGCTGATCGAAGATCTCGCCGTCCTCACCCGGCTCACCGTGCAGGGAACCACCGCATTCCTGCTGGGAGGTTGCCTCACACTCGGCGTACTCGGCGCGGCCCGCTGCCTACTCGATCCACGACGAGGACCCACCAATGTCGAATACCTCGCCGACCACGTCGGTCAGGATGACTTCGTCGTCGTCACCGAAGCACGCCGCGTCGGCGGCATCACCGACGTCGCCGACCTCACCGTCGTCGAGCCCCTGCTGCTCATGTCCCGCCCCCACGGCGCGAACTGGGGAGTCGTGATCGACAACACCAAACGCTTCACCTGCCATCACCGCTTCTCCCCAGGGAAATCGGCGTGACGGACCTGGACGACATCGCAACCTACATCGTGAATCTGCCACGCCGGAAGGACCGCCGAGCGTGGATCGATGCCCGCCTGCCTGCCGCAATGCCGGTCACCTACACCTCGGACCTCGACGTGGTCATCGACGGCCGGCAACTCGCCACCAGCGACCTCCAGGCACTCGGGATCAAGCTGTTCGACTGGCAGATCGAATCCGACAACCCGTGGTGGAACAGGCCACTCAAATACGGCGAAATAGGCTGTACCCTCGCTCATCTCGTATGCTGGAACCACGCCGAGGAACACAACACGGCCCCATACATCCTGATCCTCGAAGACGACGCAACACTCACCCCAGAATTCGCACCACGCATTCTCCGGACCCTGAACCTGATCACCGCGCTCGATGTCGAGTTCGACCTGCTGTACCTCGGGCGCGACCAGCTCCGGCCGGACACGCCAACTCTGATCCCCGGGATCGTCCAGCCCGGATACAGCCACTGCAGCTATGCCTATCTGCTCACGCGCAGGGGCCTGCGCACCGCGCTATCCACCGAACTCATCGACGCGATCGTGCCGGTCGACGAGTTTCTACCCGCCCTCTACACACCGCACCCACGACCTGACCTACGGGCACGATTCGCACCGCAGCTCACCGCACTCGCCTTCGATCCGCCGCTGGTCACACAGCGCCCGAAGGACGACGCCGGGAGCGACACCGAGGATTCCGACTTCATTCAGTGGTGACCCGCAGCTCGATCACCGAGTGGCCGCGGTGTTGTCCAGTGTTCGATCAGAGACCGAAGCCGTTTGCCGGGCCACTCGCCGACCGGCGTGTGGACATTGACGCCGGTGACGACGTGCTCGCTCGGCACGTCCTTGGTCACGACCGCGCCGGCCGCAACGTAGCTGCGAGGCCCGATCCGGATGCCACCGACCACTCGCGCACCGAACCCGACCACCGAATCCGACTCGACCACGGGCGGTTCTTCATCCACTCCCCACCAGCCCAGATGCGGACTTGTGTATTCGTGGACCAACTCACCCATGACGGTTGCTCGGTCACCGATCACCGTCGCATCGCAGACGAACCCAGCGACGCACGCGTCGGTGCCGATCGTGACGCGATCACAGATATAGGCGCCATGGACAACACGGGTCCGGTCGCCGATCACACACCCGTACCCGATCCGTGCCCGGTCTTCGACCACGCAATCGGCGCCGAGGACCGTGCCTTCCTGGACGATGACCTGGTTGAACAGCAAACTGCGATCTCCGAGCACCACAGGAGCGCCCGCCGAACGCTGCCCACGTTGAGCTTCCCGCAGACGCGCTTCCTTCGGGTATCCCAGAACGCAGTGCTCGCCGATGATCACATCATCACCGAGCCGAGTCGGGCCATACAGGTCCCTGGGTGTCACGAGGCGGGCACGACTTGGTCGACCAGCCAGTCAACCGTCTCAGAAATCGCCTGATCTTCGCGTTCTCGCGAGTCGAAGCCGTGATCCGAGCCAGCGATGGTGTGCAGCGTCGTATTCGGCCGAGACGCCGCGGCCCTGGCGGAGACCTCGTAGGAGACCGCGGTGTCGCTGTCCCCGTGCACGATCAGCGACGGCACGGTGCTGTCGAGGAATCGCGCCAAGGGGTCGTAGTGGGCGAACTCGCAGAACAACACGCGGCCGAGTTCGAATGCCCCATCGACGACCAGGACTCCGGTCTCATGCAACAGCTTGCGTTGCGACGCACCAAAGTTCTCTTCGCCCCACGCCAACTCCGGCTCCAGGAACGTGTGCTGCAGGTCAAGAACCGGATTCCACAGCACCAGCCGGTCGAGCCCGTCAGTAAGCCACAGCAGCGATAGCACCGTAGACACGGCTCCGAAACTGGCCGCCACGACCGAAAACCGGCCCGGAAACCGATCCCGCAGGAACCGCACCGCAGCCTCCAGATCCAGGCACTCCCCGGCAATGGTCACTCCGCGCTGCGTCCCACCGCTGTCTCCATGACCCCGGAACGAAAACCGCACAACGTCGAATCCCGCAGCGGTCAGCCGCTCGGCCAAGCGGACGAACATCCCGCCGCCCTCGTCCATATCCACGGTGATCCCGTGCACCAGGAGCACAGTGCTTCGGGCCGGGCCGATTGCCCTATGGACTGCCGCGGCGAGCCGGACACCGTCCACCGATTCCACCGTGATGCTCTCCATCGGTACGCTTCCTCCACTCAATCCCCAGGCCCGGACCACAGCGCATCCATGGTCTCGTGCGACACCGGTCGACACAATTCATCATCTGCTGCGAACGCCATGTTCACAATCGTCCTGCGGCCCCGCCGAATCGGGTGCACTCGATGCAATGTCGTACTCGCCCGCATGAGATACACCTGACCCGGACCTGCCTCCAGCCGGTGCACCGTGCGATCACGAAGTACCTGCTCAATTCCCGGCCGCCGCTTATCCCACACCGTGCCCGGCACGCACTCGACGAACCCGCCATCGCCGGTGTTCGGGCACTCCGCCACCCACACCAGCGCGAAACTGTAATCGTCCCAATGCCATCCATGCGTGTCGCCCGGCCGATCCAGCTGGGTGACTACGAACTGTTCCGGCTCATAAGGGCATGAATACGCCGGCTGACCTGCCGCCATAGCCACAACCTCGGCGACCTCGGGTGACTCATAAGCCTCCCGGATGGCAACCCCGTTCTCTGCGATCTGCGCCCGCCTCACGTTCCTCATCCGGCGCGGCGTGAAACCAGTCTCGGCGAAAGCCAGATCTCGACGGATACCCAACCGCTGCGCCAACTGGATCGCCTCAGACGCAACCGCATACCGAACTGACGCGGGCAACAACCACGACACCAACGCGGCACCGTGCCGCTCCAGGTCTTCCTGCGCGGCGGCGATCCGCTGCGCATACCCGACTTCATGCTCCACGTTCGTGTCCCGCGTCAAGTAGTTGGCAGATTATCGGTCTCGGGAAGTTGAGAATGTAGGGGTCGGCGAGGCCGGTGTGGACGTGGTGAGGCCGGTTCCACGCGATCGCCTCGTGCGGACGGACGGTGTTGTACTCGATATGGTAAGCCTCGGCGTGTTCGACAATGGATCGGTTCGGGATCGACCCCATGCAGTACCGGCGCCGGGGTCAGGAAACCAGGTCCACCCAGAACGCGCTCACACACGGCCACGACCAGTCGACCACAATCACCATGCCATCCGGGCGCAGCAACATATTGCCCGCGCGGAGATCGGTGTGCAACAAACTTCTGTGGTGCAGGCGCCCGTGAGAGGGTGCCCACCGTATGCACTGCGGCCGGAAGCCGGAGCCCAGAGTTGCACCGCCGGTGTGGTGGGGCGATCCCCGGAGCTACCGGGTCCAGACCATCGAAGAATCGTACGGTCTCTGCATGTCAGGATTGACGATTCGCTTGGCGATCATTCTTGCTCTCCGAGGGGCTTCTGTTCGGTCCAGCTCTTGATGACCTCGGCGATCTGTGCGGCTGCGCGCAGCGGGCTCAGTAAGGTGGTGTCGACGATCAGGTCGGCCGCGTTTGCGAGCCAGTCGGTGCGGGCCGCGAGATACGTAGGGATGTGTTGTAGGCGCCAGTCGGCCGCACGGTGCAGGATTTCGTCTTCGCTGATGCGCCGTCGCAATGTCTTCAGGCTGGCGTCGATCAGCACGTGGTGCATCGGATGACCCAGTTCACGGATCCTGGTTGCGATCTCTGTCCAGTACTTCTGGTTGAGCACGGTCTGCACGATCACCAAGTTCTGGCCGGTCTCACCAACGATGTCGTCGGCGACGAGCGGGACCAGCCGCCGCCAGGAAGGAAGGTCCTGGAAATCGGTGACTTCGGAGTCCGTGAACTGTGCACGCAGCATGAATCCCACGTACTCCGGATCGAACAGTCGCCATCCACGCGGATCCGCCGCGACCAGCTCGCTGGCGACAGAGCTCTTGCCGGCTCCGAAACCACTGTTCAGCCAGACGAGTTCGGCCAAGGCAGTACCTCCTGGATCAGACATTCATAAATGAAGGACAGCAACCCCGACCGTCCACCTTCGGGTGAGGCGACCACCTGCGGCGACCCGCGTGCAGCAGAGATGCCGTCCATAGACAGGTACCGCAATCAAAGCTCGATCGACATCGCTGCTGCGTTCGGCAGGAGCCGGGTTATCGGCAGGGCGTATCGATTCGGTGATCACCGTTGAGGAGACTGTTCTGGATATCGCGGTAGATCCGCTCGGTCACCGCGTCCAGGGTCCAGTTGCTGTCGATCCGGGCCTCCCCCACGAACGGCAGGGGTTGCCAGCCGTGGTACCAGGTGGCCATCTGTTCCGGCGGTATTGTCGCGGCCTGGGGTCGCCCGGCGTGACGGGTCAGGGTTTCGGCGAAGCTGAGGTCGAAGCTGTAGAACAGCGCCGCATTCACCGAGCCGGCGAGCCGCTCGAGCATGGCCCCGTACCGGTTCGCATCGAGGATGCCCTCCACGATCACCACCATCCCACGCGCCAGGCACAGCCGGGCGATCTGCTCGATCAATTCGATGTTGAATGCGCCCGGCTCGTCGAACTCACGAACCATATTCCGCCGCACCATATCCTGGGGCACTACTGCACAGCGTCCGCGGCTGAAACAATGCTGGACAGCCACCGCGGTTGTCGACTTCCCCGACGCAGAGTTCCCACGGATCACCACCAACAGGCTCATCGCACGAATCCTGGCCGTAGGGCACTGTCGAGCTTACGAATGAACCGCCCCAGATGCGGATCCGAATCCGGTACACCATAAGGGTCGAGATCCCACCACCGGCCACTATCGAACTCACCAGGATCGAGATCGTATCGCCTGGACCGGTAGCCACGAATGACGAACCACAGCGACGTGTCGACATGCTCATCAGTGGGGCCGACGGTGGCGGTCACGGTCAGGAACAGCGGACAGTCACCAACAACATCGAATTCCGCGTCGATGCCGAGTCCTCCTTCGCCTCCCGACGCGCAGCAGCCAGAGGTCGCTCGAAGGGCTCCACATGCCCTCCCATCGGCAGATGCAAGCCGGACTTACGATGTCGACCCAGATAGATGCCGCGCTCGACGGGGTCGACAAGGACCGTATAGGCCACCAAGTGCGGTGACGGTGTCGAGGGCGGAATCCGGCGGTAGATATCGTGTGTCGAGGCGAGCCAGGACACGGTCTGCTCGATATGGTGCCGCTCCAGCTCGTCGACCGGCACAATCCCATCGACAAGTTCGGCGACCGCCGCCGTGTCGAACGTCATGTGCACGAGGATATCCCCCGCAGCGGGTACCGCACGGATCACATCAGCCGCTACCGCGCCGCGGCAACACCTGGCTAGCTTTCGGCCTCATACTACTTGTCGGGTGGCCAGAGGGGGTTGCACCCTCCGGCTCCCACAGATCCCGGCGTGACAATCTCTCGTCACCGGGCTCCTGTCATCCTCTCCACCAGGACGCGCGCACCCATGCCCAATGAGCGAAGAGCCGTGGATACTGGCGAGTGATCCGCCGCCAGCAGAGCATGGCCTTCTTGGCGGTGCGCAACCGTTTGTATTTCTTGCGGATCCACCGCACCAGGTAGGAGTTGATGCGGGATAGGACCGGATACAGGGTGGAGCGGGAGAACGCTCCGTAGTACTGCATCCAGCCGCGCACGATCGGGTTGATTTCGTGCGCGAGTCCGGCGAAGTCGTGGCCGATCTTGCGGTGCAGCCGCCATCGGCGGATCTGCTCGCTGATCTTGTTGCGGGCGTTGTTGCTGATCGCTGGCAGGAACGACGCGAGGAGCCGACCGCTCTTGGTTCGAACGGTTCGGGCCCGGAAAGTGAACCCCAGGAACGTGAACGCGGTGACACCGTAATCGCGGTGGCGCCGCTGGTCCTTGCAGTACACGATCTTCGTCTTGTCGGGGTGCAGCCGCAGCCCGACCTGTTCCATCCTGTCCCCGATCGCCTCGACCAGTTCCCCGGCCTGGCGCTCGGTGACGCAGTGCACGACCGCGTCATCGGCATAGCGCTCGAAGCGGACGGCCGGGTATTCCCGCGCCAGCCACATGTCGAACGCGTAGTGCATGAACAGGTTCGCCAGCACGGGCGACACTGCAGAACCCTGTGGGGTGCCGCGGTCTCGCCGTTGCAGCATGCCGTCGGCGAGCTGCATCGGCGCGGTCAACCACCGCGTCACATACAACCGCACCCACGACTGATCGGTGTGAGCCTCCACTGCCTTGACCATGAGGTCGTGATCGACGCTGTCGAAGAACTTCTGGATGTCCAAATCGATGGCCCAGTCGGTCTTCCAGCAGCGTTGCTGGCATGCCCGGACCGCGTCCAGGGCCGAGCGTTTCGGCCGGTAACCGTAGGAGTCCGGATGGAAGATCGGCTCGACCTTCGCCTCCAGCCTGCGTGCCACCACCGTTTGCGCAACCCGGTCCGAGATCGTCGGCACTCCCAGCGTTCTCACCCCACCACCATGCGGTTTCGGGATCTCCACCGCCATCACCGGAGGCGGGAAGTAACTACCCGACGACATCCGATTCCAGATCTTGTACAGGTTGCCCTTCAGATCGGTCTCGAACTCCTCGAGGGTTACTCCGTCCACGCCCGGTGCGCCCCGATTAGCTTTGACCTGCCGATACGCCTCCCATACTTCCCACTTCGAAATCTCGAACGGTTTGCCTGACGGCTTCAGCTCGTCCACGCGACTCCTCCCGGAACACGCTGTCCCGGTTGATCGAACGAACAACACCACGGATAACCCGGCCCCTTCGCTCCACCTCCACCGCGCCCAGCAGAGGCTTCCCCGCTACTACGAACCGGTCCGCCGGCGCGCCCCGCGACGGTACTCACTGCCTCACGGTTCAGCCGCTTGGCAGGCTCCCTCTCGCCACCCCGACCACGAGAGCCGCGACGGCAGTGTCGAGACACGCCTTCCCACGTTCCGTGCAGAACCCGCAGACCGGACTCACGTCGCCTACATGCCGGACACCACCTGGCCAATCAGCGGTCCCCCGCCAGGCTCATCCCGGGCGTTCCTACTGCGGCCCGGTTTCGATGCCATCTACTGAGTTACGACACGTCAACAGCGATCCCCGAAAACGAGGACTTGCGCACCGTCTTTCCGATCCCCACCTGACGCATACCCTGCGCCTTTTCCACATCGCTCACCACGACGGTCTTCAGCCAACGCAGCATGTGGTGGTTTGAAGCCTCCCACCGCAGGGCGACTCCGAAGGGCCAAACCTTCATCTCCTGCACAGCACCATGTCAAGAAGCTCTACCTACATCGAACTCCTCTCCACGCTCGTGGGGACTGTCTGAGATCTTGTGGGCGGGGCGGTGATCGGAGAGGCTGAGGCGGCTTGCTTCAGCGGAAGGGATCATCGTGTCGGAGGAATCGGTGC
>JBFARE010000052.1:0-53026 GCA_040674215.1 Nocardia sp. NPDC050193
ACCACCCCGTTTCCTGGGTCACTCCCCGGCCCGGGGGACCGCCGACCGGCCGGCCCGCGGTCCCGCGGGCCGGGGGATCGGATCTTCGAAAGGCTCCGCGCGACCGGACAATGAGCCCACAGGCGAGCTGTGACCCAGTTCCTCGCCCACCGCCGGCAGGCGCTGGGCGAGATTGTGGCCGAGGACCACTGTCGGCAATCGCCGCCATGGGCACTACATGGGGGGCCGGTTGGTGAGGTCGGACCCCACCTCGAATTGCGGACAGCATCTGACCTATCCGCGGTTACGGTCGAAAGCATGGCGACGGAGTCCGATTCGGACGCGGAAGATCTGGCACGGACGCGGCGCTCGGCCGAACTCCGCTACGCACGCGATATTCGTCGATCGAAGTTCTGTCGCACAGGACAGATCACGGACACCACGAAACGAATTTCTACGATGGAGGTGCCGGGATGCTCGATCATCTCGCGGTTCAATGTGCTGATATCGCGGCCAGTGCCGCCTTCTACGATCGAGTACTCGCCCCCTTGGGAGGGACCCGGGTGATCGACTTCGGCGAAGTCATCGGCTATGGGAGTACGAACCCGCCCCAACCCTCTTTCTGGCTGGGACCGTTGTCCGCCGGAGCCGGATTCCGTGAATCGCATCTCGCCTTCACCGCACCGAGCCGAGCGGCGGTGCGCGCATTCTTCCACGCGGCCGTGGACACCGGCGCGGAAGTTCTGCACAGGCCCCGGCTCTGGCCGGAGTACCACCCCGCGTACTACGGAGCATTCGTGCGAGACCCCGACGGCAACAACGTCGAAGCCGTATGCCGACACCCTGAATAGCATCTATATCTGCGACGACTGCATGGCGTTGAGCGCCTCGATCATCGAGAACAAGCCCGCCGGACCGAAGCGAACCGCTCCGGTCCGGTATATCGGCACCACCCCGGCGGCATACCGGTCGACATTCCGGATGAATCCGCCCGCATAACCACCGCGCGTCCCTTCCCGGCACCGGCGCGCTGTCCGGTGCGTCCAGCAGGCTCGGCAGTACGTATCGGCGGGCGCGCGGTGGATCTCGGCCGGCTCGGCGTCGTCCGCGCTCGCCGAAATGGCCGGCCGGACGAGAGAGCTCTGCCCTTCACCGACCCGCTGGACACCCTCGCCTTCGTCGCCGCGGTCACCGACCGGCTGCTGCTCGGGACCGGGGTCCTGCTGCTGCCCTATCGGCATCCGGTCGTGCTGGCCAAGCAGCCGGCGACGATCGATGTGCTGTCGAAGGGACGGATGCGGCTGCTGTCCGTCGGGCTGGGCACATTGCCCGCCGAGGCGGCCGGCCGCGCCCGACTTTCCTACCGCCGCGCCGCCACGCTGTTGGAGGAGCACACCGCCGGGATGCGGCGCGGACCGTTCACGCTGCACCAGCTGCGGCACTCGCGGTTGGCGGGCCAAGGCGATGTCGAGCTCGGGCACGGCCGCCGAGTTCGCCGGCGAGCGCCGCGAACTTGGCTGCGGGCGACATGCTCAACTGCCGAGGGCGCGCTTTTGTGGGTGGATCGTCTCGCCGCGGACGAGCATTTCAACAAACTGGGTGATACGGCGGGCTCGGGTCTCGGTGCGTTTGGCGTTCGCGATCCGATAGAGAACGGCGTAGCGGTTTTGGGAGGTGAGGATGTCGAACATCGCTTGCGCCTCGGGCTTCGCGGCCAACGCGGCGGCCAGGTCGGCCGGTAGCTCGATGCGGGCTTGTCCCGCGTAGGCCGTGTCCCAGCGGCCGTCGGCCTTGGCGCGTTCGACCTCGGTCATTCCGGCCGGATGCATCCGGCCCTGGCCGATCAGACGGGTGACGATGGAAACGTTCCGCGCTGACCAGGGACTTTGCTTTCCGCGAGGGGTGAAGCGCCGGCAGAAGGTGAGCTCATCCCGCCGTCGCAGCCGACCATCGATCCAGCCGTGGCACAGGGCTTCCTCGAGCGCCTGGTCATAGGTCGGACTGGTGGGCCGGGCCGTGTTCTGCTTGGCGAGGACCAGCCACACCCCTGCCGAGCTGTCGTGGTGCCTGTGCAGCCACTCCCGCCAGGCTCGGGCATCGGTAACGGTCAGTTCCAGTAGTTCGTCGCTCATCCTCATCTGCCCTGATGATCATCGATTGGGGTCGCTTGGGATCTCGCCGCATAAAACGGGGGCTGCCGGAAGTGGCGGTGGATCGGCCAGCGATGTAGCCGACCGATCACGTCCTTCGCCCCGTCGATCACCGCGGCCTCTGTCTGGACGGATGACGCCCGCCCGCTTTCACCAGGTCTTGCCGGCCTGCTCCCGGATCGTGTGGTTGATCCGGTTGAAGAAGTTGGTGATCGCGATGTTCAGGATGATCGCGGACATCTGGTTCTCGTCGAAGTGGGTGGCAGCAGCGTTCCAGATCTCGTCGGTCACACCCGGCGAGCCGTCCTGGATCCGGGTGGCAGCCTCGGTCAGCGCGAGCGCTGCCCGCTCCTGCTCGGTGAAGAACGGGGTCTCGCGCCAGGTGATCACGCTGTGCAGCCGCTCCTCGGTCTCTCCGTGCTTCTTCGCCGACTGGACGCCGGCGAACACGCACGGGCTGCAGCCGTTGATCTGACTGGCCCGCAGATGGACCAGCTCGAGCACGAGCGGATCGACGCCGCCCAGGTGAATAGCCTTCTGGAGATGCTCGATCCCTGTGAACAAGTCGGGACTCGCCACCATCTTCATGCGTGCTTCCATGGGCTCCGCCGTCGGCTCGCCGCGTCCCGTTAAAGTATGTGTATGACTCATACATGTAAACTAGAGCCATGTCGCGAACCACGTCAAGCCGCCAGCACGCAGCCAACGTCCTGGGTGCCTTGAGTCTCGTAGTCGCCGACCGG
Source organism: Nocardia sp. NPDC050193 (assembly GCA_040674215.1). Taxonomy (GTDB): domain Bacteria; phylum Actinomycetota; class Actinomycetes; order Mycobacteriales; family Mycobacteriaceae; genus Nocardia. Next base: position 2,873 of record JBFARE010000052.1, read on the forward strand.
ATGAACACCGCCGTCGAAGCGGTCGCGACGCTCGGCCCATCAGCCCCGGCCGCCCTCGCCGCGATGCACGAGTTCCTCGACGGCGGATCGGTAAGGCAGCTGAGTTCCGTACTCGGTCTGACTCACTCGGGCACCGTCCGCCTCGTCGACCGTCTCGCCACCGAAGGCCTCGTCAAGCGCGTCGGAGCACAGGACGGACGGGCTGTCTCCGTTGTCTTGACCCAACATGGGCGGCGCACGGCCGAACGGATACTTCGAGCCCGCGAGAAATCATTGGCGAGCGCACTGTCCGCGTTGTCCAGGGACGAGATCGACAATCTTACGGCAGCGCTGGACACGATGTTGACCGCAGTGACCCTCACCAGGGCCGAGGAACGCTCCGCCCGCACCAATGACAACGACCGTCCGCAGCCTTGGCTGTGTCGCCTCTGCGACTTCGCCGCGTGCGGCCGTAGCGAGGGCAACTGCCCAGTCGAGAACGTGGTGGCGGCCGGCAAAACGAGTTGAACCGAGACAGAGGCGGTCGACTCGCGTTATTCGCCCTTCGACCAGCACCGCGTTGGCCGCCTCGATGATCTCGGCCCGCACATAGCACTGGTCGAATTTCGCGGGTGGGGCGCTGCTCCCGGACGAACGCGCGGCGCAGTGGGAACTGGCCCGGGCGACCGCGGCGGAGGCGGGGCGGGATCCCGGTCTGCTCGAGTACACGCGGTGGAGCGGGCTGGATATGACCGACGAGCGATTGGCCGCCTTCACTGCTCAGGGGGTGACCCGGGTGGTCGTGAGCGCCACGGCCACCGATCCGGCCGAACAGCGCGACGAACTCTCCGAATTCGCCGAACGCTTCCTCGGCGGGCGTTCCTGAACCGCGGCGCTTTGCCCGGTCCGCCCGGTTCAGACCGCGCGGACCAGGGCCTGGCGGCCACGCAGGTCGGCCAGCAGGACCTCACCGCTGTGGAAGACCTCGATATCCTCGCGGGTCCGTTCCGGTACCCCGGCCGCCCCGAGGGCACAGCGCTTGAATGCCCGGGCGGCGGAGCTGAGGGGGTGATGGGCGGACAGGACCCGGCACGCGAGTTCGGGGGGCAGCTCGTCGCCCCAGACCGCGAGTTCGGCCAGCCCCTTGTCCAGACAGTCGATGGCGCCTTTGCGGACCCATGCGTTCGAGACGAAGATGTCCGGCGCCAGCAGCACGCTCTCCGGCCAGGTGTCGTGCACGGGCGAGGACATGGCGGTGGTGAGGTCCAGGACGGTCGCGCCGAGGATCTCGAGCGGGCGCACATCGTCGTGTTCGGTGAGTACGGCGACCACCTCCCAGCCGCCCATCATGCGGTCGAAGATGAACCCGCCCGCGTACCGCACCGCGTCCACGGTATTGGGCGCGACGATCGCCAACCGGTGCCGCAGCGGGTGGCGGCGAGCGTGCGCGCGCATGAAGTCGACCGGACGTAGCCCCGCGCCGGCCACGGTTTCGGCGTCCAGGCGGTAATCAGCCGCACTGTGTTCATCCCGTGAACCGATCACCGGGTACTCCGTTCGATAAACCAACTGCTGAAACAGTAGGGTCGAACGGCGGAATGTGATGCACGTCTCATCGAATTATTCTTTGTGCTATACATCACAAACCGAGGTCTTTGGCAATGATAACTTTCATGACCTCACTGGTCCCCGCATAGATTCGCGCCACCCGGGCATCGGTGTAGAGCCGGGCGATCGGATATTCCATCATGTAGCCGTAACCGCCGAACAGCTGCAGGCACCGGTCGACGACCCGGGCCTGGGTCTCGGTGGCGAACAGTTTCACCCGGGCGGCGTCCGCGCCGGAGAGCTGCCCGTCCACCAGATCTCGCACCGCGCGATCCACCAGGGTCTGCCCGGCCTCGATCTCGGCGGAGATCGCGGCGAGTTCGAATTTCGTGTTCTGGAACGACGCCACCGGCGTTCCGAATGCCTTGCGTCCCTTCACGTAATCGATGGTGGCGTGCAGCGCCGCCCGCGCCTGGGCCACCGACCCCACCGCCACCGTCATCCGCTCCTGGGGCAGGTTGTGGCCGAGGTAGCCGAAGGCGGCCCCTTCCTCCCCCAGCCGGTTGGCCGCCGGTACCCGCACATCGGTGAACGACAGCTCCACCGTGTCCTGCACCTTGCATCCCATCTTGTCCAGGACCCGGCCGCGCTCGAAGCCGGGCATCCCTTCCTCCACCACCAGCAGGGTCAGGCCCGCCCGCCGGTTGTCGGGATCGGTCGCGGTGCGGGCCACCACGATCACCAGATCGGCGAGCAGACCGCCGGTGATGAAGGTTTTCGCCCCATTGAGCACATAGTCGTCGCCGTCGCGGACCGCGGTGGTGCGGATACCGGCGAGATCGGAACCGGTGCCCGGCTCGGTCATGGCGATCGCGGTGAGCAGACTCCCGTCGGCGAGTCCGGGGAACCACCGCTGCCGCTGCGCCGCGTCGGCGTAGTCGAGGAAATACGGCAGGATCACGTCCAACTGGGTGCGCACAGTACTGAGGGTCACCAGTGCCCGCTGCGCCTCCTCCTGCAACACCACGTTGTACCGGTAGTCCCGGACTCCCATCCCGCCGTACTCCTCGGGAATCGCGGTACCGAGCAGACCGAGTTCCCCGAGCCGCCCGAACACCTCGCGCGGCATCTGTCCCTGCTTCTCCCAGTCCGGGTACCGGGGCACGACCTCCTTCTCGATGAACTCGCGTGCCAGCTCCCGGAACGCTTCGTGGTCGGCGGTGAACAGATCGCGACGCATGTTCTTCCTAGGAGACGAGTTCGACGACGGTGGCATTGGCGGTGCCGCCGCCCTCGCACATGGTTTGCAGGCCGAAGCGGATCCCGTGGTCCCGCATGTGATGGATCATCCTGGTCATGAGCACCACGCCCGAGCCGCCGAGCGGATGCCCGAGTGCGATGGCGCCACCGAGCGGGTTGAGCCGCTCCGGGTCGGCACCGGTTTCGGCCTTCCAGGCCAGCGGGACCGGCGCGAACGCCTCGTTGACCTCGAAAACTCCGATATCGGCCACCGTGAGCCCGGTTTTGCGCAGCACTTTCTCGGTCGCCGGGATGGGACCGGTGAGCATGAGCACCGGGTCGGCGCCCGCCACCGCACCCGCGCGGTAGCGCACGAGCGGGGTCAGGCCGAGTTCGGCGGCCTTCTCGGGGGTGGTGACCAGCAGGGCCGCAGCACCGTCGGAAATCTGGGAGGAGTTACCCGCGTGGATGACGCCGTCGTCCTGGAAGGCGGGTTTCAGATTCGCCAGCTTCTCGGCGCTGGTACCACGGCGGATCCCCTCGTCGGCGGTGACCATTCCCCCCTCGGTGGTCTCCCCGGCGGGCGCGTCGACCGCCATGATCTGCGCGTCGAAGGCTCCGCGGTCCTGGGCGGCGGCCGCCAGTTCGTGCGAGCGCGCGGAGTACTCGTCGAGCATTGTCCGGGTGAAACCCCATTTCCGGGCGATGAGTTCGGCCGAGATCCCCTGGTTGAAGGAGAAATCGTCGTACCGCGCCAGCACTGCGGGACCGTACGGCTGCCCGGTCGCGCGGGCGGCGCCCAGCGGCACCCGGCTCATCACCTCGACCCCGCCGGCCACCACCAGATCCTGCTGCCCCGACAGCACCGCCTGTGCCGCAAAATCCAAGGCCTGCTGGCTCGATCCGCAGGCCCGGTTCACCGTGGTGCCGGGGATGGATTCGGGCCAGCCGGCGGCCAGTACCGCGTAGCGGCCGATATTGCTCGACTGATCACCCACCTGGGACACACAGCCCCACACCACATCGTCGATCAATGCCGGGTCGACGCCGGTGCGTTCGGCGAGGGCCCGCAGCACCACCGCGGACAGGTCGGCAGCGTGCACACTCGACAGGCCGCCCTTCCGTTTGCCGACCGGTGTGCGCACCGCGCCGACGATCACTGCTTCCCGCATCTACCGCTCTCTTTCTCGCCGCCGGCCGGGGGCAGCGACCAGGCACCGGTGAAACGCGGTGCGCGTTTCCCGGCGAAGGCCGCGTATGCCTCCGGCGCGTCGGCGGTGGCGAAATTGATTCCCTGGGCTCGGGCCTCCCCGGCCAGAGCCTCTCGTAAGGTCGAGTCTGCACCCTCGTTCAGCAAGGCCTTGGTCTGCGCCAGCGCGACCGGCGGCCCGGCCGCGAGCCGAACCGAGAGATCCGCGGTGAACGCGTCTATCTCGGTGTCCGCGATCACCCAGGTGACCAGTCCCAGCGCTTCGGCGCGGGCGGCGTCGACGGTCTCGGCCAGCAGGGCCAGGCGTTTGGCCTGCTGGAGGCCGACCAGTTTCGGCAGCAACCAGGAGCCACCGAGATCCACCGACAGCCCGCGCCGCGCGAAGATCTGCGCGAATGTCGCCCCCGGGGTGGCGACCACCAGATCGCAGCCCAGGGCCAGATTCCATCCGGCGCCGACCGCCACTCCGGTCACCTTCGCGACGGTGGGGATCGGCAGTTCGTGCAGTTGCAGAGCGAGATCGGTGAAGATCCGCAGCTTGTCCATGGGGTGCCGGGCATCGGGTACCGAGATATCGGCCCCCGAACAGAATGCGCCGCCGGCCCCGGTGAGCACCAGCGCACGCACGGACCTATCGCCACCGGTATCGCGCAGGACATCCGCCAGTCCCCGCCACATAGACCAGGTCATGGCATTCTTGCGATGCGGCCGATTCAAGGTCACCGTGCGCACTCCGGCCCGGTCGGCCACCAGGAGCTCGGGCTCGCCGGCGGGCGATCCGCTGTTCGTCACTGCCGCTGCTCCGCGCCCGCGGCCCGGTATTCGGGTCCGATCACCGCGTCGGCGCGCAGCTCGCCGATCTCCGCCGCCGACCACCCCAGCTCCCGCAGCACGGCGTCGGTGTGCTCACCCAGCCCCGGAACCGCGCCCATCGGTGGATCGAAACCGCAGATCACGGCCGGCGGTAGCAGGGCGGGCACCGGACCGCCGGGGCTGTCCACCGCACGCCAGCGATCACGGGCCGCCAGCTGCGGATGGTCGATCATCTCGGCCGCGGTGTTGTACCGCGCGTTGCCGATACCGGCCTCGTCGGCGGCCTTCTGCACCTCGGCCAGGGTGTGCAGGGCACACCAGTCGCCGATGGCCTCGTCCAGCAGCGCACGGTTGCGTACCCGGTCGGAGTTGGACCGGAAACGGTCGTCGCCGGCGAGGTCCGGGCGGCCCAGGATCTCCCGGGCCAGCCGCTGCCATTCCCGGTCGTTGGTGGTGCCGAGCACCACGGTCTGCCCGTCCCCGGTGGCGTAGGCGCCGTAGGGCGCCACCGCGGGCGAGCTCATACCGAGCGGCTGCTGCTCCACCCCGGAATGCCGGGTGTAGTTCAGGTGGTAGCCCATCATCTCGGCCATGGTGTCGAAGAGGCTGATACCGATCGCACCACCGGCGGTGCCGGGCTCGCGATACCGTCCGCACAGCTGGGCCACGATCGCCAGTGCCGCATACAGTCCCGTGGTCACATCCGCCACCGCCGGTCCGGGTTTGGCCGGCTCGCCCGGGCGCCCGGTCACCGAGCACACCCCGGACTCCGCCTGGACGAGCAGATCGTAAGCGCGTTTGTGCGACAACGGGCCGCCCGCCCCGAAACCGTCTATCTCCAGCGCGATCAGATGTGGATGCCGCTCGGCCAGATCGGCGGGGGCCAGGCCGAACCGCGCGGTGGCGCCCGGCGCCAGATTCGATACCAGCACATCCGCGCGGGCCAGCAGTTCGTGCAGCACCGTCAGACCCCGGTCGGATTTCAAGTCGAGGGTCACCGACTCCTTGCCCCGGTTGACCCAGACGAAATGGGCCGCCTGGCCCGCCACCACAGCGTCGTAGTGCCGGGCGAAATCACCGCCGACCGGGTTCTCCACCTTGATCACCCGGGCGCCGAAATCGGCGAGGGTGCGGGTGCACATGGGCGCCGATACCGCCTGTTCCAACGCCACCACCAGCACTCCGGCCAGCGGTCCGGCGGCGGCCATCACATCACCATGCCGCCGTCGACCGGCAGCACCTGGCCGGTGACGAACGACGCGGCATCGGAGGCCAGGAAGACGAACACGCCCGCGACCTCGTCGGGTTCGGCCCAGCGACGCAGCGGTATCCGGTTGAGCATCTGCTCCGCGAATTTCTCGTCGGTGCGGATGGTTTCGGTCATGGGCGTCGCGGCCAGCGGCGCGAGCGCGTTGACCAGGATGTTCTTCCGGGCCAGTTCGCGGGCCAGCGATTTGGTGATGCCGATGATCCCGGCCTTGGCGGCGGAATAGTTGACCTGGCCGAGGGTTCCGATGAGGCCCGCGGAGGAGGTCACGTTGATGATGCGGCCGGTGCCGTCGGTGGGCAGGTACGGCAGGACTGCCTGACTGCAGTTGAACGTGCCCAGCACATGCACATCGAAGATCTTGCGCATGGATTCCGGCGTGGTCTTCGGGAACATGGCCGGAGCCGTGATCCCGGCATTGTTCACCACGATATTGACCGTCCCGCCGCCCAATTCGGCGGCCTGCCGGGCGGCGGCCACCGCGGAATCGGGGTCGGCCACATTCAGGGCGCACGCCCGCGCCGTGCCGCCGTCGGCGGTGATCTTCTCGGCGACCGCACCCGCGGCGCCGCCGTCGAGGTCGGTGACCAGCACCGCGGCTCCCTGGACGGCCAGCGCGCGGGCCACCGCCGAGCCGATACCGCCCGCCGCTCCGGTGACCAGGGCCGTACGGCCGGTCAGGTCGAACAAACCGTTGTGCGCTGCCATCAGTAACTCCTCGGCATTCCCAATACGTGCGACCCCAGATAGTTGAGGATCATTTCCTGACTGATCGGTGCGATCCGCATGACCCGCGACTCCCGGAAATACCGGGAGATGTGGTACTCCTCCGAATAGCCCATGCCACCGTGCGTCTGCATTGCCCGGTCGGCGGCCTCGAAACCCGCCTCCGCGCAGAGGTATTTCGCGGTGTTGGCCTCACGGCCACACGGTTTGCCCTGGTCGTACAACCAGGTCGCCTTGCGCAGCACGAGTTCGGCCGCGTCCAGCCGGGCCAGTGAATCGGCCAGCGGGAACTGGATCCCCTGGTTCTTGCCGATCGGCCGCCCGAAGACCTCGCGCTCGTTCGCGTACCGGACGGCCCGATCCAGCGCAACCCGGCCCAGCCCGAGCGCTTCGGCCGCGATGAGCATCCGCTCGGGATTCAGACCGTCGAGCAGATATTCGAACCCGCGGCCCTCCTCCCCCACCCGGTCCTCGACCGGTATCCGCAGATCGTCGATGAACAACTCGTTGGAGGACACCGCATTGCGGCCCATCTTCGGAATGGGCCGGATATCGATGTGGTCGCGGTCGATATCGGTGAGGAACAGCGTCATGCCGCCGGTCTTCTTCTCGACGTCCTCGTATTTCCGGGTGCGGGTCAGCAGCAGGATCTTCTCCGACTCCAGCGCCTTGGAGATCCAGACCTTGCGGCCGTTGACCACGTAGTGGTCGCCGTCGCGGCGGGCGAACGTGGTGATCCGGCTGGTGTCCAGACCCGCGCCCGGTTCCGTGACCCCGAAGCAGACGTGCAGGTCACCACGTGCGACCCGCGGCAGAGTGCGCTGCTTCAGCTCTTCGGAACCGTGCACGATCACCGGTTGCATACCGAAGATCGACATATGGATCGAGGTGGCGGCGTTCATGCCACCACCAGACCGCGACACCTGTTCGGCCAGAATCGAGGCCTCGGTGATCCCGAGACCGTGCCCGCCGTACTCCTCGGGAATGCACAGGCCGAGCCAGCCGCCGTCGGCGATGGCGCGATAGAACTCGGTGGGGAATTCGTGTTCCCGGTCCTTCTGCATCCAATACTGATCGTCGAATTTCCGGGCCAGTTCGGCCACGGAGTCGCGGATCAGCCGCTGATCCTCGCTCAGCTCGAAACTCATACCGTCGGACACATCAACTCCCTCTCGTCGTCGCCGGGTTCGCGGCCGCTCCCCGCCGCCGCGGACCCGCCCGCCACCGCGGTGGCCCGGGTACCGCGCCGCAGATCGCCGCTGTCCCGGTGCGGTCACCGCGGTAGGCCGCGGGCTCTCACCGCTGTGGCACCGCGACCTCCCCGGGTTCCTTCTCGGCCGCCCCGGGCAGCCGCTCGGCCAGCAGGGCCAGGTCGTAGGACTGCCGGGCCATCCAGTACCGCAGGACCCCGGTCAGGGAGTAGCGCAGGAACAGCGCCGCCCCCACGATGCTCAACGCCACCCCGGTCACGGCGATGACGAGCGCGTCGCGCTGCACCAGCGCATCGGAGGTGTTGTGCGACATCAGGTAGGCCAGCACCGTCACCACGGGCCCGAGGATCAGCAGTGCCACGCCCGCGCGCAACCACAGCGCGCCGCGGCCGACGGCGGGGTCGGGGATCTTCAGTTCGGCGAGCTCGGCGACGAAACGGTCGGCCCGGGTCGATTCGGTCATGCGGAACTTCCTAGATAGAGGGTGGCCAATTCGTTGCGGAGCCCTTGATCGGGCGGGCCCTGATATTCGACGCGGCCGCGCACCAGGACGGCGGCCGAGTCGGCGATATCCAGTACGGCTGCGGCGAACTGTTCGACGACGAGCACCGCGACGCCCTGCCGGGCGATCTCGGCGACCTGTTCGTAGAGCCGGCCCACCACCAGGGGCGCCAGGCCCATGGACAATTCGTCCAGCATCAGCACCGCCGGATCGGTGGCCAGGCCGCGCGCCAGCGCCAGCATCTGCTGTTCGCCGCCGGAGAGCGTGCCCGCGGTCTGACCGGCCCGCTGGGCGAGGATCGGGAAGCGGGCGAAGGCGATCTCCTCGATCTGTTCGCGAGGCCGGCCGGTGAAGGTCATCATGAGCAGGTTGTCGCGCACGGTGAGGTTCGGGAAGATACCCCGGCCCTCGGGGATCAGGCAGACCCCGGCGCGAGCCAGATCCCGGGGGTCGACGCCGTTCACCACCCGGCCGCCGAGGCAGAGTTCCCCGGCCGCGACCGGATGCACCCCGGCCGCGACCGCGAGCGTGGTGGTCTTACCGGCGCCGTTGGGGCCGAGCAGCGCGACCACCTCACCCACGCGCACACTCAGATCGACCCCGTGCAGCACGGTGATCGCGCCGTAGGCGGCGCGGATGCCGCGTAGTTCCAGCAGGGTTGTCATGCGGCCCCCAGGTATGCGGCGAGGACCTGTTCGTCGGCGCGGATCTGCTCCGGCGCTCCGTCGGCGATCACCGTGCCGAGGTCCAGGACGTACACGTGGTCGCAGACGTTCATCACCAGGCCCATATCGTGTTCCACCAGCACCACGGCGGTGCCGTCGGCGGCGACCGAACGCAGCAGCCCGGCGAACCGGTCCGTTTCCGTACTGTCCTGCCCGGCGGCGGGTTCGTCGAGCAGCAGCAGTGTGGGCCGCACGGCCAGCGCCCGGCCCACTTCGACGAGCCGGGCCAGGCCGGTGGGCAGGGCGTCGGCGAGGTCGCCGGCGAGGTCGCCCAACGCGAGTCGGTCGATGATCTCGTCGGTGAGCTGCGCGGCGCGCCGGCGGTGCGGGCCGAGTTCGGCGGCCACGAGTAGGTTGTCGCGGACCGAGAGCCGGCCGAAGAGTTCGAGCCGCTGGAAGGTGCGTGCCATCCCGTGCCGGGCCCGGCGCGCCGGAGCCAGCCGGGTGATGTCCTTCTCACCCAGCCGGACCCGGCCCGCCGCGGGACGCCGCAATCCGCAGATCACATCGAACAGGGTGCTCTTCCCCGCTCCGTTGGGGCCGATCAGGCCGGTCACCTGGCCGGCCTCGGCGCGCATCCCGGCACCGTCGAGGGCCCGGCGGCCGCCGAAGGTGACGGTGACATCGCTAACGTGCAGCAGTGACGGCATGGTCGAGCACCTCCTTGTCCGTGGCTCGCCACGGGCGTTTCACACCCCACCATTCGACCGGTACATCTGGTTCGCCCGCAGTGGCGCGCTGCTCCCGGTTGTTCGCCCAGATCCGTACCGCGAAGACACCGACCACCGAACCCCAGAACAGGATCCAGCCGTCGACGGCATCGGCCAGCCGCAGCAGCCACAGCACCACCGGGATTCCGATCATGGCGGCCAGGGCGACCCGGTTGCGGATGGCCGCCTCGAAACCCTCCCGCATCCGCGCCACGGCACCGTGGCTCACCACACCGCCGCCGAAGGCGATACCGGCCAGCGCCGGGATCACATGGATCAGGTTCTCGGTGGACGGGAAGAGCACCGGGACCGCCAGCAGCGGACCGTAGAGCGCGACACCGACGAACAACCCGTTGCCCAGGGCGCCGAGTCCGGCGAATACGGCAACCAGGAAGATCGGCATACCGGCCACGAAATTGAACTGTTCCGGTGTCACCGACCCGATCTGCATGCCGTAGAGCGCGCCGCCCAATCCGGCCAGGCCCGCACTGAGCGCGAAGACCGCGACCTTGGCGAGCAGCGGGTTGCCGCCGAGGGTGGCGTAGGCGGCCTCGCTGTCGCGCAACGCGATCAGCCGGCGGCCGAACCGCCCGCGGCGCAGCATCGCCACGCCAAGGGTGGCCAGTGCCAGGCAGACTGCCGCGAAAACGGTGATCTGCGCCGTCTCCTCCAGTTTCAGCCCGAAGAGGTTCACCCCGGCCACTTCCACCGAGCCCTGGTCGAAGAACGCGATCCGCACGCCGCCGATCTCGAAGGCGGGCAGAGTGAAGATCCACCGGTCCAGGATCACCGCGAAGGCCGCGGTGCCCAGGGCGAGATATACCCCGGACAAGCGCAGCGCCGGCACCGCGACCAGGGCGCCCGCGACTGCCGCGATCAGTACCGCCCCGAGCAGACCCCACCATTGACCGTCCGGGGCCAGATGGGCGTAGGCGACCGCGCCGATGCCCGCCATGCTCAGCTGGGCCAGCGAGATCTGGCCCGCGTAACCGGACAGCGGGACGAACGACAGCGCGATCACGCCGAAGGCGAACATCGGACCGTAGGCGATGAGATCGCTTTCGCCGAGCATGGTGGCGACCATCAGGCCGAGCAGCGCGATCACGCCGGCGAAGAACAGCGCACCGCCGCGGGAGGGGGTGGGTACCGGGCCGAGTTTGCGGTCGCGGCCGCGCAACCGGCCGTGCGGGAAGAGCAGCAGTGCGATCAGCAGCAACAGCGCCGGCGCGGCCAGACGCAGCCCGGGCAGGTATTCGTTCTGCGGCAGGTATCCGGTCAGGTAGCTCTCCATCAACCCGACCACGATCGCGCCGACGAAGGTCATCGGCAGGCTGCGCAGGCGGCCGAAGATGGCCGCGGTGTAGGCGCTGACGATGAGCAGCGACAGCGTGGCGGCGTCCAGCGAGACCGTCGGAGCGATGAGAATGCCGCCCACGGCCGCCAATTCGATGCCCAGGATCCACGCGACCCGGTTGGCCCGGATCGGGTCCGCTCCGGTGAGGCCGGCCAGTGCCCGATCGTCGACGGTGGCCCGCATCTCCGCCCCGGTCCGGGTGTTGAACAGCAGCACCCGCAGACCCACCGCGACGGCGACCGCCACCAGCATGGTGAGCGCCTGATGCCAGCTGACGGTGGCCGAGCCGATCCGGAGGGGTTCGGTCTCGGCGAAGAAGGTGGGCAGGGTGCGGGCCTGCATCGGATCCCAGATCCAGCGCGCGGTGGCGATGAGCCCGCTCAGCAGCGCGACCGTCATCACCAGTTTCTCCGCGTCACCGAGGCCCTGGACCGCCCGCAGCGCCCGCTCCACCAGCAGCCCGGACAGCGGCGCCGGCACCAGCAGCACGATCGCCAGGGCGATCGGGACCGGGACATCCCACCCGGCGGTGAGCTGCCAGTACGAGAACGCCGCCATCATGCCGGCGGCGCCGTGCGCGAAGTTGAAGATTCCGGTCGTCGTATGGGTGAGCACCAGACCGCTGCCGATGACGGCGTAGACAGCGGCGGTGCTCAGCCCGACGATCCCGAAGGCGAGGAATTGATCCATGATCGATTACTCGACGTCGGCCATGGTCTTGCCGACATCGGCGAGCGTCATCGGCTCGCCGTAGTTACCGGTGTAGCGGTAGGGCGGGGTGTTGCAGCGGAACAGCCCGTTGTCGGCACCGAATTCGGTGGGCTTCCAGCCGTCCGGCGTCGCCTGCATGACGTTGAAGCAGGTGGGCGGAGCGTCTTTGTTCGTGAGGTCGTTCGGGCTGTGCAGCCCGCCCCCGCTCCAGGCGTTCTCTTTCTGTGCCGCCTCGATCAGGCAGGTCCGGGTCAGCTCGGCACCGCAGCTGCTCGCCGCTTTCGCGAACAGCAGCCAGGCCGAGAACGCACGGACGGCCGGCAGGGTGATCACCGCGTCCGGCGCGTACGTCTGGTACAGATCCTGCAACTGCTGCATGGCCTCGGATTCGCCGGCCAGCTGCGGCGGCACCACCCCGCCCAGATCCACCAGGTTGTTCTGATAGCTCGCCGAGCGCCCGAGCAGGTCGACGTAGTCGGGCCGGAAAGCGTTGTTGTTCGGGTCGATCCAGTCGAGCTTGTAGTCCATCGAGGTCAGCTTCTCCTCGAGTTTGGCCAGTGGCGCGTCCTCGCCGTACCAGATCAGCCCGCGGACCCCGCTGTTCTTGATGGCCTGCGCGTAGGGTGTCCAGTCGGTCACCCCGCCCACCGGGTACAGCTCGTTGTAGATGACGTTGGCGCCCATCGCCTTCAGCGATTCGACGGCCTTGTCACCGAGGACCTTGGTGACTGGAGAATCGCCGTTGATGATCCCGACCGCGTCGGCCGACTGCGGATAGGCCTCCGTGGTCAGCCACCGCCGGAAGGCGTTGTAGGGGTCGTAGTGGGCGTAGGTGCTGGGTGAGGGGATCACCTGCAGATCGGTGCCGAGATTGGGTTGCTGGGAGACCTGCGCCGGGATATCGGGCAGGGTGCATTCGAGGCGTTCCTTCACGCCCAGACCGTCGAGCCCGGCGCCGCCACCCACCAGCGCGAAATCGGTCCGGCAGGCCTCCACCATCTTCTGGCGTACCGCCATCACCTTGGAATCGTGGATCTGGGTGGTGATGGTGCGGCCGTTGATCCCGCCCGCGGCATTACACCACGAGGTGAACACCTTGGCGGCGTCCACGAATTCCGGGTTCTTCGAATAGCCGACATCGGAGAAGACACCGACGGTGATCTCGGTATCGGTGACGCCCTGGGTCGGCGCCCCGGCGGCGGCACCGTCCTGACAGACACCGGTCAGGTCCCCGAAATCGGCGACCACCGAATCACCGGACGAGGTGTTCTCGGTTTCGGTTCCGGTACGGCCTCCGCAACCGGCGGTGGCGAGCAATGCCACGGCGATCAGGCCGGCGGCTATTCGCTTCGGTCTCACGACGGTCCTTTCTGCGCCGGCCCCATCGGCCGGCCGATCGTGATCGGGCGGTACAGCGTCCGCTCGCGCACCGAGTTCCGCGGCGAGACTTCCCGGTCGGCCGGGCCGAATCCATAGCTCTCGGTGAATGAAAACTAGCTTCTCACTAATCGAGAATCAATATCCTGTTCTTTCGGGTACCCCAGCGGCCCGACGTTGTCGCACACAGCGCACGGACAACGACCGCCGCCCGCGCTACACAGTGGCCGCGACCTGCCCGTAGACCCTCGCGTTGACTAACGGGCCACCACATGGAAACCTGTTATCCGAAAGCGAGAATACCATTCTCATCGAGAGGAGGCGCGATGCGTGTACCGCCGCTACCCGCCGAAGAGTGGGACGACGAGGTCGACGCCGCGCTCCGGGTGATGCTCCCGCGCCGGCTGCGTAATCCGGAGTCCGCGAGCAACGCCCTGTCGACGCTGGTCCGGCATCCGGCGCTCACCAAGGCGTTCCTGACCCTGAACGTCCATCTGCTGTTCCGGTCGTCGCTGCCGGCCCGCCTGCGCGAGCTCGCGATCCTGCGGGTCGCGCACCGCCGGGACTGCGTCTACGAGTGGAACCACCACCGGGAAGCCGCGCTGGCGGAGGGCATCACCGAAGCCGAGATCGACGCGGTCCGCCGGGGCGAGGCCACCGCGGCGGTCGATCAGCTGATCCTGCGGGCAGTCGACGAGCTCGACGAGAAGTCGAATCTGGCCGATACCACCTGGGACGCGCTGTGCGCACACCTCGACGAACAGCAGCGCATGGACCTGATCTTCACCATCGGCACCTACAACACGCTCGCCGCGGCCTTCAACACCTTCGGCGTCCGTTCCGAGTACGAGAGGTAATCCCTTGGCACACTTCAACAAACCGGCAGCCGGTAGCTGGACCGAGCACTACCCGGACCTGGGCACCGAACCGGTCGACTACAGCGATTCCATCGACCCGGAGTTCTACGAGGACGAGCGCAACGCCATCTTCAAGCGGACCTGGCTCAATGTCGGCCGGGTGGAACGGCTGCCGCGCAAGGGCAGCTACTTCACCAAGGAACTCTCCGCCGCGGGTACCTCACTGATCATCGTCCGCGGCAACGACAACGAGATCCACGCCTACCACAACGTCTGCCGCCACCGCGGCAACAAACTGGTCTGGGACGATTTCCCCAACGAGGAGACCTCGGGCTTCTGCAAACAGTTCACCTGCAAATACCACGCCTGGCGCTACAGTCTCGAGGGCGAGCTGACCTTCGTCCAGCAGGAGAAGGAATTCTTCGGCCTCGACCGCGCCGACTACGGCCTCAAGGACGTGCGCTGCGAGGTGTGGGAGGGGTTCATCTTCATCAACCTCGACGCCGACGCCGAACCGCTGACGACCTTCCTCGGCCCGATGATCAAGGGCCTCGAGGGATATCCGTTCCACGAGATGACCGAGGTGTTCAGTTACAAGGCCGAGGTCGGCAGCAACTGGAAGCTGTTCATCGACGCGTTCGCCGAGTTCTATCACGCGCCGATCCTGCATATGAAGCAGGCGATGAAGGACGAGGCCGACAAACTCGCCGGCTACGGCTACGAGGCGCTGCACTACGAATTACAGGCTCCGCATTCCATGATCTCTTCCTGGGGCGGTATGGCACCGCCCAAGGATCTGAACATGGTCAAGCCGATCGAACGCGTGCTGCGCAGCGGTCTGTTCGGCCCGTGGGACCGGCCCGATATCGAGGGCCTGGACCCGCTGCCCGTGGGTATCAACCCCAGCGGGCACAAGGCCTGGGGCGTGGACGAGTTCGAGATCTGGCCCAACTTCTCGCTGCTGTTCTGGGCGCCGGGCTGGTACCTCACCTACCACTACTGGCCGACCGCGGTGAACAAGCACATCTTCGAGGCCAACCTGTACTTCGTGCCCGCGAAGAACGCCCGGGAACGCCTGGCCCAGGAGCTGGCCGGGGTGACCTTCAAGGAATACGCATTGCAGGACGCCAACACCCTCGAGGCCACCCAGACCATGATCGCGACCCGCACCGTCACCGATTTCCCGCTCAACGACCAGGAGATCCTGCTGCGGCACCTGCACAAGACCGCCCAGAAGAAAGTCGAGGAGTACCGCAATGGCAACTGAGTCGAAACTGCCCGCCGAATTCGCCGATCTGGCGCGGTTCGAGGACTGGATCCTGCCCACCGAACCCGAGCGCTATGCCAAACGGCTGGCCTCCACGATGCCGGAGATGCAGGAGTTCTACGACGCGGGAATGGCGCGGCTCGAGGACGCCATCGCCTACTGCGACCGGTTCGACCTCGACGATCTGCCCGATGACGCCCGCAATCTGTTCCATCTGCTGCAGTCGCTGGTGATGGCCTCGTTCCCGGTGGAGGTGTGGAAGCAACCGCGGGTGCCCGACAGCGGCGCCGCCTATCTCGACATCGTGCGGGAGCCGGTGGTGTGACGTGCTGACGCTGCGAGCCGCCGGGCTGCTCGATGTGGATACCGGCGAGATCGTCCGGCCCGGCATAGTGCGCGTCGAGGGTGACCGGATTGTGGGGGTCGGGGGCGAGCCCGCGGGCGAGATAGTCGAACTGGGCGATCTCGTCCTGCTGCCCGGGTTGATGGATATGGAGGTCAACCTGCTGATGGGCGGCCGGGGTGAAACCGGCCTGACCTCCTCGGTGCAGGACGATCCACCGTTGCGCATGTTGCGCGCGGTGGGCAATGCCCGGCGCACGCTGCGTGCCGGGTTCACCACGGTGCGCAATCTCGGTCTCTTCGTCAAGACCGGCGGTTACCTGCTGGACGTGGCGCTCGGGAAGGCCATCGACGCGGGCTGGATCGACGGCCCACGCATCGTGCCCGCCGGGCACGCCATCACCCCGACCGGCGGGCATCTGGACCCGACCATGTTCTCCGCCTTCGCGCCGGATGTACTGAAGCTGACGCTGGAGGAAGGGATCGCCAACGGTGTGGACGAGGTACGCAAAGCGGTCCGGTACCAGATCAAACACGGTGCCCAGCTGATCAAGGTCTGCGTATCCGGCGGGGTCATGTCGCTGACGGGCGCGCCCGGCGCCCAGCACTATTCGACCGAGGAACTGCGGGCGATCGTGGACGAGGCACACCGGCGCGGCCTCCGGGTGGCCGCCCACACCCACGGTGCGGACGCGGTGAAAGAGGCCGTCGGTGCCGGGATCGACTGTATCGAGCACGGGTTCCTGGTGGACGACGAGGCCATCGACCTCATGGTCCGCGAAGGCACCTACCTGGTGCCGACCACCCGGCTCGCCGACGCCATGGATGTCTCCAAGGCGGCGCCGGAACTCCAGGCGAAGGCCGCCGAAATGTTCCCCAAGGCCCGCACTTCGGTGAAGGCGGCCTTCGATGCCGGAGTGAAGATCGCGGTCGGCACCGATGCGCCGGCCATACCGCACGGCCGCAACGCCGACGAATTGGTGGCACTGGTCGAGCGCGGACTGGATCCGCTGTCGGTGCTGCGCGCGGCCACGGTCACCGCGGCCGAACTGATCCAGGTCGACGATCGCGGCCGGTTGGCCGAGGGACTGCTGGCGGATGTGATCGGTGTCCCCGGCGATCCGCTGGCCGATATCACCGTCACCCAGCAGGTGCGGTTCGTGATGAAAGGCGGGAAGGTCTATGGCGGCAACCGATGACCTGATCGAGATCCAGCAACTACTCGCCCGCTACGCGGTGACCATCACCAAGGGCGATATCGACGGTCTGATCGGAGTGTTCACTCCCGACGGCACCTACAGCGCGTTCGGCGACACCTACACCCTCGACGTGTTCCCCGAACTCGTGGACGCCGCGCCCAAGGGCCTGTTCCTCACCGGCACCCCGCTGATCGAACTGGACGGCGATACCGGCACCGGCACCCAGCCGCTGTGCTTCGTCGAGCATTCCAGCCACGATATGCGGATCGGCTACTACAGCGATACCTACCTGCGCACCGAGCAGGGGTGGCGGTTGCGGACCCGCGCCATGATCTTCATCCGGCGCAGCGGCATCCACGATTCCGGTATCCCGCACGCCTTCGAGCGGCCCACGGTATGAGCGAGTCAGGCCCGGAGGCGGGAGCGGAGCATAACCACGCAGGGCCCTCGCTCATACCCCATGGACACAGCATGAGCGAGTCAGGCCCGGAGGCGGCAGCGGAGCATAACCACGCAGGGCCTTCGCTCATACCCCATGGACACAGCATGAGCGAGTCAGGCCCGGAGGCGGCAGCGAAAGTCGAGGAGTTCCGGTCCGGCTTGCGCGCCTGGCTGGACGAGCACGACCTGTCCCCCGGACCCGAGCCCGGTTTCGACGCCCAGGTCGCCCAGCTGGCCCGGGTCCGGCGGGCGCTCTACGACGCCGGCTGGATGCGCTACGGCTGGCCGGAGACCGTCGGCGGGCTCGGAGGCGAACCGCTGCTGCGGGCGGTACTCGGTGAGGAGGTCGCCACCCGCGGCCTGGCCGAACCGGGTATCTACTCCATGGTCGAGGTGCTCGCCCCCACCATGATCTCCTACGCCCGGCCCGAACTGGCCGCCGAGATGGTGCCCAGGTTGCTCGACGGCAGCGAACAGTGGTGCCAGGGGTTCTCCGAACCGAGCTCCGGCTCGGATCTGGCCTCGTTGCGCACCCGTGCCGAACAGCGCGGATCGGACTGGGTGGTCAACGGCCAGAAGGTGTGGACCAGCCTGGCGCAGTTCGCCGCCCGCTGTGTTCTGCTGACCCGCACCGGATCGGGTCACGATGGGATCACCGCGTTCTTCGTCGATATGGACACTCCGGGGATCACCGTACGACCGCTGCGCACCATGCACGGCGTGGACGAATTCGCCGAGGTGTACTTCGACGATGTGGTGGTGGGCGCCGAACGGATGCTCGGCCGGCCCGGCGACGGCTGGCGGGTCGCCATGGATCTATTGCCGTACGAGCGCTCCACCTGCTTCTGGCATCGCATCGCGCACCTGTTCACCCGGCTCGACCGGGTCCTGGATCAGACCGCGGCCGGGGACGACGCCGATCTCGGCGCCGCCTACCTGGCGCTGCACACCGTGCGCTGCCGGTCCCGGGCCACCCAGCGGCGACTGGCCGACGGCGCCGCGCTGGGACCCGACACCTCCGTCGACAAGGTGCTGCTGGCGACCGCCGAACAGCAGCTGTTCGATACCGCGCGCGATCTGCTCCCGGGTGTCGTCGAACTCGACGAGACCGAATGGCGCTCGGAATTCCTGTATTCGCGGGCGGCGACCATCTACGGCGGCACCGCCGAGATCCAGCGCAATATCATCGCCCGCCGCCTGCTCGACCTGGGAAAGGAGTGAGCGGTGGACGCCGCCGAACAGCTTCTGCTCACCGATACGCTCCGCAAGACCATGAGCGCGACCACGGGCGCGGGCCTGTTTCCGGCGCTGCGCGACCTGGGCTGGCACGACCTGCTCACCGGTCCCGCCGATACCGCCGAGATCGCCGTCCCTCTGGTGTTCCGGCTGCTCGGTGAGACCGGTGCCCACGCCCCGCTGCTCGACGATGTGATCGCACACGCCGCCGGCCGCCCGCTCGGCGAGCGGACACCGCTTCCATTCACCGGCGGCGCCTGGGTGTGCTGGGCCGACGAGCGACCTGCGGGCGTACCGGAGCTCGTAGATCCCGAACTGCCGTTGGCGCGTACGAACGACACCACCGCGGCACTGCCGGACGCGGCGACGAACGCGGCCCGCCGGGCGCTGGGCTGGTGGCTGGTGGGGTCGGCGCGAGCCATGCTCGAGCTGGCCCGTCGGCATGCGCTCGAACGGCATCAGTTCGGCAGGCCGGTGGCGGGGTTCCAGGCCGTGCGGCATCGTCTGGCCGAATCCCTGGTGGCCGTCGAGGGCGCGGAGGCCGCGCTCGCGGTATCGCCCGGTGATGCCCACCACCCGGCGCATCCGGACCTGCACCGTCCGCGCCCCGAGGATTCCGAGGCGCTCGCCGCCCTGCTGGCGAAGGCCGCCGCGGGCCGGGCGGCGTTGGTGACGGCCCGGCATTGTCAGCAGGTGCTGGGTGGTATCGGTTTCACCGCGGAGCACGAGTTCCATCGCCATTACAAGCGAGTTCTGGTCCTCGACGGATTGTTCGGCAGTGCCCGGGAACTCACCCGGGAGGCCGGCGCGACGCTCCGCGATCTGGGGTACGCGCCGCGGCTCGCCCATTTGTGAATCGCCGTCTCGCCCTGGTCGGCGCACCAGGGCGGTGGCCCGGTGACCCGGTTCAACGACGCCTGTACGAGACGTTCCGGCTACCGGGTCGCCGGTGGGTTCAGGCGCAGGCCTGCGATACTCCCCCGGAGATCGCGACCAGGCCGCACATGGTGGAGGCCGCTATCTTCCAGCCGTCCGCTTCGCGGACGGCGTGGCCGACCTGTCCGTCCACCACCGGACTGCCGGAAATATTCAAGGTGAAACGTAATTCGGCTTTTCCGGGCTGAACCAGTACCACATTGGTGACCTCCACCGTGGTGAGCGCCGTGCGGATATGATTCGCCATTCCCGAGATCTCGGTTTCGAAATCCGCACCGTGCTCCACCAGAGCGATACGGTCCGCGGTCGAGGTGGCCGGGGCGAAGAATGTCGTGTAGGCCCCCACGATGGCGGCACTCGCGGCGGCCGGCGAATCCGCGACTGCGACTCCGGCAGCGGTCCCGGCTGCCGTCGCCGACTTCTCGGCGGCTCCGGGAGTATCCGCAGTGGGTAGCACATAACAGTTGTCCGGGCCGAAGAAATTACCGCAGCCGGTGGCCGCGGTCAGGGCGAGCGCGATCCCGCCCGCGGCAGCAATACGCGCTACCCGGTGTCTTCGTGACATCGATTCGTCTTTCTGCAGAGTGATGAAGCGCAGCTCCGGAAAACGTGGTTTGCCGCAGATGCCGCGGCGAGCTTAGCTCGGGACACTCTGGGGTAAGGGCGAATTCGAAGCATTTGAACGGATAGAAATCCGGTAAACAACCGGGCCTCGACTGCGCGCCGGGTATCCGGGATCGCGGTCGGTCCCGGTACCCGAGGTGACCACTCCTGAGCTGCACGATCCACGGCCATCACCCCTTCACCACGCCTCCGGCACGCCGTGGCATCGGCGCGCCCCCACGGGCCCGGGCGGCGTATCGATCCTGCGCAATCGATACGCGGCACCCGAGCCCGGTAGAGAGTCCGTCGCGCGGTATCACCCCGCGGGGACGGATGTCCCGATGACGGGACCGACGTATTCCGGCGGGCGAGGATCAGCTACACGCCGGATTCGGCTCACCGCTGCCCTGAACGGCCAGCAGTGAACAGAACGTCATCGCCGCGACCTTCCACGTGCCACCCTCCTTGATCGCCTGCCCGGACTGGTCCGGCAGCACCGGATTCCCGCCCAGCAGCAGGGTGTAGGTGACATCCGCGGTTTTGTCGTCGACGAGTTGGACCGCGGCGACGGTCACACTCGTTCCGGAGGCCCGGGGGTCGGCGGCCATACCCTCGAGCATCGGCGCGAACGCGTCCCCCTTCTCGACGAGCCCCGCCCGCGTGGCGGCCGGCGACTTCCCGTCGAAGAAGGTGACGAACGCGTCGGTGATCTCCTTCTGAACCTCCGGGGAGGCCGAGGCCGGCGCGGCCGAGCTCGTGGCGGCCGGGGCCGAGGTGGCGGCGGCGGCATCGTCGGTGGAATCACCGCAGCCGATGACAGCGGTGGCCGTCAGAGCCATCAGGCCGATGAGCGCGGCGCTACGCCGAGTGCTATTGGAACGCATGGCGGGAACCTTTCCGATGAACACGATTCGTTGTCCATCAGGGAAATTCGAAAACAGGGTTCCGGGCTGTCGTAATCGGTTACGCTACCCGTGTCGAAGAATCCCTGACCGCCGGTTTCTTTTCGGTGATCACTTTTCCGATATCGGGGGATCGATACCACGGCGAACGGATCGATCCCCCGGGCGGCAGAGCTACTTGATATTCGATTTCATCTGTTCGAGGTCGACCAGAATCGGATAACCGCTCACACTCAGCGCGTTTCCGTGGCCGGTGGAATGGATATCGAAAACCGATTGCACCGCCGCGTAGAAGCCCTGCACGTCCAGGGTCTGGTTCACCGCCCGTTTCGCCTGGCGCAGCCCGAACGGCGGCATCTTCGCGATCTGGGCCGCCAGCTCCGCGGTCTTGGCCGGCAGCTCCACCAAGGGCACCACCGTATTCACCATGCCGGTCTGCGCGGCCTCCTCCGCGGTCACCGCGCGGCCGGTGAACAGGATCTCCTTGGCCTTGCGCGGCCCGAGTTCCCAGGTGTGCCCGTGGTACTCGACACCGCCGATCCCCATCATCGCCACCGGATCGGAGAACAGCGCGTTGTCGGCGGCGATGATGAGATCACACGGCCAGCACAGCATCAGCCCACCCGCGATACACCGGCCCTGCACCGCCGCGATCGACGGTTTGGGCACATTACGCCACCGCAGCGTGTACTCCAGGTACCGCCGGCTCTCGGTCTGATAGATCCAGTCGAGGGTGATCTTCTCCGGTTTCGGCCAGCTGTCGTCCTTGAGATCGTGGCCGGCCGAGAAATGCTTGCCCGCGGCGTTCAGGACGATGACCACTACGTCGTCATCGGTGGCCGCCCGTGTCCAGGCGGCATCGAGTTCGTCCAGCAGCGCCGAGTTCTGGGCATTGGCGGCCTCGGGCCGGTTCAGTGTGATCGTCGCGATCTTGTCGGCGACCTCGTAGTCGATATACGACAAAGCAGTACTCCTCGGTTCCGGGTGCGCCGGACACGGGGCCCGGCGCGGATCTTCCGTTTACTGTGCCGCCCACGGCCGTCGGATCGCCCGGCCGCCGCGACGACGCGATCCATGGTGGCGCCGATCACCGTGCGGTGGCGAGGTATTCCGCGGCGACCACCGCGCGATGCCGCGCCGCCCCGCCGAACAGCAGCTCGCCGGCCTTGGCCCGCTTGATCGCGAACTGCAGGTCGTTTTCCCAGGTGAAACCCATGGCCCCGAATAACTGCACCCCGTGGCGGAACACCGTCGACTGGCATTCACCCGCTGCCGCTTTGGCCATCGCGGCCGCCAACTTGCGCCGCGGATCGTCCTCGGCCAGGCACAGCGCCGCGAAATACGCCAGTGCCCTGGCCCGTTCGATAGCCAGATGCATATCGGCCGCCTTGTGCTGGACCGCCTGGAACGCGCCGATGGCGGTATCGAACTGCTGCCGGGTGCGCACGTGCTCGAGCACCATGTCCAGGACACGCTGGCAGGCGCCCACCGTGGTCAGTGCCAGACCGGTCAGCGTGAGCTGGCAGGCGCGTTCGGGATCGGCGGCGGTTCGGTCGCCGTCGGTGACCCGCACCGCGTCGAAGGTGACCTCGGCCAGATGCAGCAGCGGATCGAAGGCGGCGGTCCGCCGGTTGGTGACGGCGTGGGCGGGGACCACGAACACACCGGCTTCGGTGACCACCGCGAGACGATCGCAGCGGTCACCGTCCAGGACCGGGGCGGCGCTGCCGTTCAGCAGCCAGCCGCCGCCGTCGCGGGTGGCGGTGATGCCCTCGAACACCGCGGCACCCGTACCGTCGGCGGTGGCCGACGCGCCCGCCAGCGGCGCGAACTGGGTCATGGTGGCGAGATAGGGTGTGGGATCGGTCGCCCGGCCCAGGCCCTCGAGCACGATACCGAGTTCCACGGTCGCTTCGGGTTCCACGAGTTCGGTCCAGCCGAGCTCGACGTAGGTCTTCCACAGCCGGCCCGGATCCGCACCGGCGTCCACGATCTCCCGGATCACCGCGGGCGGGCATTCCTTGGCGGTGACTTCCCGGACCGTATCGCGCAGCAGCCGTTGATCGGCATCGAACTCGAAGAGCATCCGGGCTGCCTCCTGTGGCGGGGTTGCGTTACGTTCAGGAGAATAGCATTCTCTTGAGATGAAATTAATAGTCTCCCCAGCGG
This sequence comes from Nocardia sp. NPDC050193, assembly GCA_040674215.1. GTDB lineage: Bacteria > Actinomycetota > Actinomycetes > Mycobacteriales > Mycobacteriaceae > Nocardia. Next base: position 26,197 of record JBFARE010000052.1, read on the forward strand.
CGCGAACACGGGACGTGCCTGCCCAGACATGGGACGTTCTCCGGTACAGTGCACTCATGTTCTCCACAGATGGGATCGATGGGATCGGACGGGCCATCCGGTGACCAGCCCGAGCGAAGAACCGGCCTGGAAGCAGCGCGCTGTCGAGCGCTCGATCCGCACCGCCAAACTACGCGCGGAACAGCGGGTCCAGCGCTTCCTCGATGCCGCCCAGGCGATCATCACCGAGAAGGGCACCACCGATTTCACGGTCCAGGAGGTCGTGGATCGGTCGAAACAGTCCCTGCGCAGCTTCTACCTGCAGTTCGACGGTAAACACGAACTGCTGCTGGCCCTGTTCGAGGACGCCCTGAGCCGGACCGCCGAACAGATCCGCGCGGCTGCGGCGGGTAAGGACAACGCCCTGGAACGGCTACAACTGGCCGTGGAACTCCTCTACGAACTGTGCCGCCCGGATCCGACCGCGCAGCGCCCGCTGTTCACCGATTTCGCGCCGCAGCTGCTGGTCAGCCATCCCGCCCAGGTGAAGGTCGCGCACACGCCGTTGCTGGCGCTGTTCACCGAACTCATGATCGACGCCGATAAGGCGGGACTGCTGCGCAGCGAGGTCAATCCGCGCCGGATGGCGGCCATGGTGATGCAGACGGTCATGTTCACCGCACAGTCCAACGGCGGTATCGACGATGAGACCGCGTATCCCATCTCCGCCGAGGAGATCTGGGAGTTCTGCGCCCGGGGCTTCGCGCACGCGGACTGAGCGAGAATTACGTTCTCCAAATTCGAGAAACAGGCTTACACTCGGTGTATGCCCGATCTCTGGACCGACCTTCTCGCCTGCATGGACCTCCGCCTGCGGCCGACCGCGCCGCAGACCGGCGACGAGGCGCCCGCCGGCGACCCCCAGGCCACCCTCTCGGTGTTCGAGGGGCCCAATCAACAGCTCGAGTACCACCGCCTCTTCGGCGGCCAGCTATTGGCGCAGTTCCTGCGTGCGGCGGTTTTCGCCTGTCCCGACAAGACCGTCAAATCCGTGCATGTGATCTTCGCGCGCGAGGGTAAGAGCGATGCCCCGGTGTACTACGTGGTGCAACCGCAGCACCGCGGCCGCTCCTTCGCAACCCTCACCATCGTCGCGCGGCAGAAGGGCGATGTGATCGCCACCGCGCTGGTTTCCATGACCGCGATGGAGGACGGCCGGCAGAGCCAGGAGATCGCGGCGCCGTCACCGTTGCCGGGACCCGAGCACCGGATCGACATCGGGCTCATCCCATGGGAGACCCGCGCGCTGACCGATCTGAGCGATAAATCGGCGGGCCCGGCCGAATACGACCTGTGGATGCGCACCCCCGAGGTCGGTCCCGAACTCGCCCCCGGGCTGGTGGCCTACGCGACCGACCTGAACATGATCGGGACGGTGCTGCGCCAGGTCGACGGTTTCGAACACAGCGGCAACGGCACCGAATTCACTTCGGCCACCACCTCGCAGACCCTCTGGTTCCACCGGCCGTTCCGCAGCGACAACTGGCTGCTGCTGCGGCATCACGGCACCGTTCTGGCCCACGGGCGCGCCTACGGGCGCGGTGACGTGCTCACCACCGACGGCACCCTGGTCGCTTCGTTCGCGCAGGAGGCCCTGCTGCGTTTCCGGCCCTGACCGCCGGATACCGCATTCCTGGGACGGAGAACCCGATGCAACCCGACACCCTCACCTCCTCCACCGATCGTGACTCCGGCGGCCCGCACCGGGTCGTCCAATGGGCCACCGGCACCATCGGGCGGCGAGCCCTGCGCGCGGTCGTCGGGCACCCGGATCTCGAACTCGCCGCGCTGTATTCGCACTCGCCGGACAAGGTCGGGCGCGACGCCGCCGAGCTCTGCGGTCTCGACACACCGACCGGGGTCCGGGCGACCGCAAATCTCGAGCAGGTCTTGGCGCGGCGCCCCGACTGCGTGCTGTACATGCCGCAGACCTGTGATGTCGACGAGGTGTGCGCGATACTGGCCGCGGGCACGAATATCGTCACCACGGTCGGCCTCTTCCATCACCCGCCCAGTATGGATCCCGGGATCCGGGCCCGGGTGGAGGCAGCCTGCGCCGCGGGCACCACCTCCATCCACAGCACCGGCAGCAGCCCGGGATTCATCACCGAGGCAGTACCGCTGGTGCTCGCCTCGATCCAGCGGCGGCTCGACTCGCTGACCATCGAGGAATACGCCGACCTCTCCCAGCGGAACTCACCGGGCATCCTGTTCGACGTCATGGGATTCGGTAGTCCTCCGGCCGATTTCGCCACCGCCCGCCTCGACCATCTCCGCGACAGCTTCGGGCCGTCGCTGCGGTTGCTCGCCGACGGGATCGGCCTGCCCCTCGACGAGGTCACCGCGGCGGGCGAGGTCGCCACCGCCGGGCATACGTTCGAGATAGCCGCCGGCACCATCGAGAAGGGCACGGTGGCGGCGCAGCGCATCACGATCGCGGGACGACGCGACGGACAGACCGTCGTATCCTTCCGCGCTGTCTGGCACTGCGGGGCCGACGCCGGAACAGATTGGGACATCCGCCCGACCGGCTGGCATCTGTCGGTGCGCGGGGACGCTCCCCTCGAGGTCGATATGGTGTTCCCCTTCCCGCTCGCGGAGATGGCCGAACACTCCCCCTCCTATACCGCCAACCGTGCGGTCAACGCCGTCGTGCCCGTCTGCGCGGCGCCGCCGGGCATCCGCACGGTACTGGACCTGCCGACGATCACCGCGAACCTGGGACGGCCATGAACGATTACGAGGCACTGCGTGCGCTGAAAGCCCGCTACTTCCGCCTGATGGATTCCAAGGATTGGGCCGGGTTCCGCGCACTGTTCTGCGATGACGTCGTAATAGATCTGTCCGAATCGGGCGGGGAGGTGATCACCGGTGCCGACGAGTTCCTCACCTTCCTCACCGACCGGATCGGCGACGCGCTGACGATCCATCACGGGCACTCACCCGAGATCGATGTGCTCAGCGAGACGACGGCACAGGGTATCTGGGCGCTCGAGGACCGGCTGTCCTGGCCGGACGGTACGCGCGTGCACGGTTTCGGGCACTACCACGAGACCTACGCCAAGATCGACGGTGAGTGGCGTATCCGGACCCAGCGGCTGACCCGCCTGCACACCGACTACCGGCCCGCCGGCGCCTAGAACCGCGGACAGCAGGCCGAATCCCTGGTCCGGAGGCGAGATCGAGGGCCCCGAACCGGGCCTCCGCCGGTCGGATTCGCGCTCCGTGGATAACCGGGGCACAGACCGGCCACGGCACGCCGTAACCAGATCTCCGCCTCCTCCGCTTTCCCTTGCTTGTTCAGGAGGCGGGCAACGGCATACAGCGCATGAGGGTTTCCACCGCTCGCCGACCGCCGGAACCAGGCTTCGGCCTCATCGAGCGCGCCCCTTGCCTCCAGCATGAGCGCGAGGTTGTACATCGCCGTGCCGTGGTCGGCGGCGACAGCGCGGCGATACCACCTCTCGGCCGCGGCGGCCTCGCCTCTTCTTTCCAGCAGTATCGCGAGATGGTTCATCGCCTCGGCGACACCTGCCTCGGCCGCCCGGCGGGCACGGGTTTCGAGTTCGGCCGTATCGCCCCGATTTCCCGGTAGCACAGTGCACACCCCCATCGCCGTGGTCGCCGGCGTCGGCTGTCCGGCGAAGTCGCGTGTCGGTCATCGACCGGCTGTCGGCTCCGACACAGACCTATGATGCCGGAGCACTACGACACACTTCGCCCATCGAGGAAGACCGGTACACCGGGCATCCGGCACCTCCGTGGCATCGCCGCCACGGTGAGGCCGGCCGAGCGCTGGGACCGGCCACCGAACTGTGCGACCTGTCCCCCGGAGCTTCTGCGCAGATCACTCGGTGGCGACGCCGGTGGCGGGCCGGTCCCCGGTATCGACCGGCACCAGCAGACGGTCGACGGCGGTATAGGGGTCGTATTCGCCCGCCCCGACCGCGTCGGCGAGGGCGTCGAGCGCGGGATGGACACGTAATCGGCTGTAGGCGAGGGACAGGATCTGGGCCCGGGCCCGGGCGGCCCGGCGCTGCGCGGTATCGGCGCGATGGTGAGCGTCGACGGCGGCGACCAGTTCGGGGATGCCGGTACCGTTCACCGCGACAGCCGTGAGAATCGGGACAGCGGATTCGGCGCGCAACTCCCGCACGGTCTGCTCGGCCCCGTCCCGGTCGGCCTTGTTCACGACCAGGATGTCGGCCACCTCGAGCAACCCCGCCTTCGCGGCCTGCACGGCATCCCCGGCGCCGGGGGTGAGGACCACGACGGTCGGGTCGGCCACGGCGGCGATTTCGATCTCGGACTGGCCCACCCCGACCGATTCGATGACAACCAGGTCGTAGGACAGCGCGGCCAGCAGCCGGATCGCCGCGGGCACCGCCGCCGACAGCCCGCCCAGATGCCCGCGGGTCGCCATGGACCGGATCAGTACCCGCGGATCGTCGATATGGGCGGCCATCCGGATCCGGTCACCGAGCAGCGCGCCGCCGCTGTACGGCGAGGACGGGTCGACGGCCAGCACGGCCACCCGGAGGCCCTGGGCGCGATAGCTACTCACGACTGCCGCGATGGTGGTCGACTTCCCGGCGCCGGGCGGGCCGGTGAAACCCACCACCCGGATATCCGCCGGTTCCAGCGACCGCAGCACTTCGGCGCGGGCCGGCCCTTCGATCAGGGTGAGCAACCGGCCCGCCGCGCGCACCGACCCGGCACGCGCGGCGGCGATCAGTTCCGCCGGGGACCTGCCCGCGGCGGCCCCGTTGCCGGTCACGGCGCGGCGACCTCGAGCACGGTCGCCGAACCCATTCCCCCACCAGCGCACATGGCCACGATCGCCAGGCCGCCACCGCGACGGCGCAATTCGTGGACCGTGGTCACGATCATGCGCGCCCCGGTGGCCGCCACCGGATGCCCGAGCGAGCAACCGCTGCCGTTGATATTGACCAGGTCCGGGTCCAGGTCCAGGGCGCGCACGGCCGCGACGGGGACGGAGGCGAACGCCTCGTTGATCTCGAACAGTTTCACGTCGGCGAGCGAGATCCCGGCTCTGCGCGCGGCTTTCGTGATCGCCTCGATCGGCGCCAGGCCGGTGTCGGCCGGGTCCACCCCCACCGACGCCCAGGACCGGATGGTGGCCAGCGCCGGCAGACCCAGTTCGTCACTGGCGACGGTGAGCAGCGCGGCCCCGTCGTTGGCGCCCGCCGCATTGCCCGCGGTGATCGAGAACCCGTCGATCTCGGGGTGCAGCACCTTCAGCGAGGCGAGCTTTTCCAGGGTGGTCGTCCGCCGTGGATGTTCGTCGACCGCGAACTGCCCGAAGGGCGTATCGATCGGCACCACCTCGTCGTCGAAACGTCCCTCGTCGATCGCCGCGATCGCATTACGGTGCGAGCGCAGCGCCCAGGCGTCCAGCTCCTCCCGGGAGATACCGGATTTCACCGCGGCGTTCCAGCCCACGGTGATCGACATGTCCAGGTTCGGCGCGTCCGGCCGATCCGGGTGCGACGGCGAGGTCCACGGATCGGCCCATTCGTCGGGTCCCACCCGGAACCGCGCCTTCGGTGCGGTGGAATCGGCGTTGACCCCACCGGCCAGCACCAGCCGGTCCATCCCGGCCCGGATACCGGCCGCCGCCGTCTGCACCGCCGCCATACCCGCCGCGCAGTGACGGTTGTGCGCCAGTCCGGGCACCCCGGTCAGCCCGGCGGTGATCGCCGCGTGCCGGGCGATCACCCCACCGCCGTAGCGGCCCTCGCCGAGGATCAGATCGTCGACGGGCGCGTCGGTCTCGAGCTGTTCGGTCGTCGCCTCGACCACGTGGTGGGCCAGGTCGAAGGCGGTGGTTTCACGCAGCGTGCCCTTGACGGCGGTCCCGATCGGGGTGCGCAGCGCGGATACGATCACGGCTTCAGGCATCAGTTCTCTCCAGTTTCCCCCACGTCGACGATCTTGCCGATATACATGAGAATAGTATTCTCTCAATCTGAGAGCGATAATCGCAAGAGAGGGTAACGACATGCAGATCGAGGGAAGTTCGGCGATTGTCGTCGGTGGCACGGGCGGACTGGGCGAGGCCACGGTCCGGCGGCTGCACGCGGCAGGAGCCAAGGTCGTGGTGGCCGATGTCGCCGACGACAAGGGCAAGGAACTGTCCGACGAGCTCGGTATCCGCTATGTGCACACCGACGCCACCAGCGAGGATTCGGTGCGAGCCGCCGTCGAGGAGGCGCAATCCCTGGGGCCGCTGCGTATCTCGGTCGACACCCACGGCGGGCCCGCCGCCGGCGGCCGGCTGGTGGGCAAGGACGGCGCCCCGCTGGCCCTCGACGGGTTCCGTACCACCATCGAGTTCTATCTGATCGCGGTGTTCAACGTCATGCGACTGTCCGCCGCCGCGATCGCCGAATCCGAACCCACCGCGGAAGATTCGCGCGGCGTAATCGTCAACACCGCCTCGGTCGCCGGCTACGAGGGACAGATCGGCCAGCTGCCCTACTCCGCGGCCAAGGGCGGCGTCATCGGAATGACCCTGGTCGCGGCCCGCGATCTGTCCCCGCTCGGTATCCGGGTGGTGACCATCGCCCCGGGCACATTCAACACCCCCGCCTACGGCAAAGCCGCGGACCAGCTCGAACAGTACTGGTCGCCGCAGATCCCGTTCCCGAAACGGATGGGCCGGTCCCCGGAATACGGGCAGCTGGTGCAGTCGATCGTGGAGAACGACTATCTCAACGGCGAGGTCATCCGCCTCGACGGCGCCCTGCGGTTCCCACCGAAGTGAACGAGCAGGCCGAACCGGGTCGTGCGGCGCCCGGGGCACGCGGCGCGGGACCGTCCGCGCAATCTGCGAAGCACGACCGGGCCGCGGACGCCGGGACGTCGGCGCGCGCCGGTGGCGATACCCTCCGCGACGGAAAACCGCTGACGGGCAAGGTCGCCTTTGTGGCCGGGGCCAGTCGCGGCATCGGCGCCGCGATAGCGGCGGCACTGGCCGCGCAGGGCGCGTCGGTCGCGGTGGCGGCCCGCTCCGAGGAGACAGGCCGGATTCGCGGCACCATCCACGACGTGGCCGGGCGGATAACCACCGCGGGTGGACGGGCACTACCGGCCCCTTGCGATGTCACGGACGAGGAATCGGTAAAGGCGGCACTCGCGGCCACCGTCACCGAATTCGGCGGCCTCGACATCCTGGTCGCGAATGCCGGGGTGCTGTGGCTGGGGCCCGTCGAGAACACCCCGCTGAGACGCTGGCAGCTGTGCCTGGATGTGAACCTCACCGGCGTCTTCCTGGTGACCCGCGAGGCGATCCCGTATATCCGGGCCCGCGGCGGGGGTTCACTCATCGCGGTCACCACCACCGGCGTGAACATGACGGACCGCGGCTCCAACGCCTACTGGGTGTCCAAGGCCGCGGTCGAACGCCTCTACCTGGGCCTGGCCACCGACCTGCGGCCGGACAATATCGCGGTGAACTGCCTGAGCCCCTCCCGGGTGGTACTCACCGAGGGCTGGCGGGCCGCGGGTGGCGGTGAGATCCCGGCCGAGATGGTGGAACCGCCGGAGACGATGGGCCGGGCCGCGGCACTGCTCGCCGCGCAGGACGCGACCGGCATCACCGGGACGGTCCAACGCTCGGAAACCCTGCTCGCCACAGCGTGAACCCCGAGTACTCTCACGCAGTGCACACCCATCGGACTTTCGAAAACCCTCCTGCGCTGGCCCATGAGGTCGTGATCGAGACGTTGGAGCGAGCTCTGCGTGACCCTACGGCCGAGTGGGAGGCCGCGCGTGTCCTGGTCGGCACCGCGTTGCACGACGATGACATGGAGTTCGTCGAACACTGGTGCACGCAGATCGGGACGCGGGCCGCGCCGGGGAACCAGTTGCTCGGTCTGGCCGGCCTGTGCCTGGGACACACCGCGCGGCGTTTCGGGCGTCTCAGCGATGACGCCGTCGCGCTGGCAAGATCACTGGCCGCGCGCGCCGAGGCCGACCCGTCGGACGTGGACGGCCGGGCCCTCGACGGGTACGACGACGTCCGGGACTTCCTGCACCTGTGGTGAGGCGCCCGCCGGACCTCGGGTCGGGAAGGCGTCTCATCGGGCCACAATGGTCGAGGCATCGAGATCATCAACGGAGGAGGCCGACGGCGTCGAGCATGTCCACGGTCGACCTCAGGCGCCTCGCAAATACCTCTGCAACAGCGGATCATCGGAGGCGGACAGTTCCGTCATGGTTCCTGCGGCGATGATCCGCCCTTTTCTGATGATCACCAGGCGGTCGGCATAACCGGTGGCGGCGAGCAGGGGGATGTCGTGGGTGATGACCAGGACGGCCGCGCCCGTATCGGCATAGCCGCGCAGTGATTTCCACACGCCGTAGGCCGTGCCCTGATCCAGCGAGGCGGTCGGGCTGTCCGCGACGAGGACATCAGGTGTGGTGAGCAGGGCGGCGGCGAGGGCGGCGCGTTGGATCTGGCCGGCCGAGTTGTGCTGCGGGTACAGGTCCAGCGCGGCGGGTGGGTAGTAGGCGGCGGCGCACGCTTTTTCGACGGTCCACGATCCGTGGCGCAGTTCCAGGTCGCGGAGCTGGGCGCCGACGGTCCGATCCGGAGTGAAGGCATCGATGCCGTCTTGGGGAATGTAGCCGACGCTGCCGTCGACCAGGATTTCACCGGTGGTCCGCGCGGTTTCGGGCAGCCGGCCGGTCAGGGCGTAGGCAATCATGGTCTTGCCGTCACCGGGGCCGCCGAGCAAGGCGGTGAGCTGTCCGGCGGTGACGCGCAGATCCACCTCGGCGAGGACGGTGTCGCGCCAGCGGCCGGTATCGACCTCGACGGTGAAGGAACGTAGGTCGGCTGTCACTGCTCCAGTGTCGTCGAGTGTGCACCACTTGGCCCTCGGGCCCGGCCGACTTCTCCCGAGGCCGAAGAAGTCAAACGTCGACCGGCAGGTAGGTGTCGTCGGCAGCGTCGAACACCAAACCGGTGGTATCGATGAAATCGGCCAATCGGTGCTCCGGCGTCTGGACTGTGACGCCCTTGAACTCGGCATCCACCACCACCCGCAGCCGGTCGATATCCGCCCAGTCGTCCTCGTCGCTCACTTTGACCTGGTCCACCTCACACCAGCCCAAATGGATCACGAATCGCACCGTCGTTCCGGTCTGATGCAACGCCTCGATGCGCACGTAGTCGAAACTGCTGTGTTCGCCGTCGAAGAGGTAGGCCTCGATCGGCTCGCCGAACTCTTCGCATTCGGCCTGCGCGCCTTCGAACTCACGCCACGACGACACGGCGAACGGGATCCACTCGATGTGGAATTGCACCCCGGAGCTCCCGTCCGGGTAGCCGTCGAAGTAGATGCTCCATGTCAGTTCCGGAGCGCCGGTCGCCGAGTTCTCCGACAGGACTCCTTCCCAGGTCGATTCGGTGACCGGCCGGAATTCCGGCCACGGATGGTGCTCGCAGGCTGGTGCGTCCATCCGCTCAGCATAGAAAACCGGAACACATACGGCCACTTCGGCATTCGTCCGCCGGGAGCTACTTCTTTCCGGAGTTGAGCCGGGCGATGGTCGCGTGGAAATCGTCGGTCTGGAACGACTGGTACTCGGCGGTGGTGGCGTAGTCCAGGGTGGCCGCCACCGATTTCTCGAGCTGGATGTTCAGCACCCGCTTGGTCGCTTCCACCGCTTGGCGGGGCATTCCCGCGATCCGCTTCGCACAGGCCAGCGCCTCGGCCAGCGGGTCGGCCACCACATGATTGGCCAGGCCCATCTCCCGCGCGCGTTCCGCCGGGATACGCGCGCCGGTGAGCGCGTACTCCTTGGCCAGCAGCAGACTGGTGTGCAGCGGCCAGGTCAGCGGACCGCCGTCGGCGGCCACCAGTCCGACCTGAACATGCGGGTCGGCGAGGTAGGCGGTTTCGGCGAGGTAGACGATATCGCTGAGGGAGACCAGGCTGCAGCCGAGACCGACGGCGGGACCGTTGACCGCGGCGACCACCGGAACCCGGCAGCGGGCCATCCCGAGCACGATATCGCGACCGTGCGCAATGGTTTTCTCGCGCAACACCGTATCGCGGCCCAACTCCTCGAGGTAGGCGAAATCACCGCCCGCCGAGAAGGCTTTACCGGCGCCGGTGAGCACCGCCGCCCGGGCGTCGTGATCCTCGGCCAGGCGCGGCCACAGCCGGGCCAGTCCGGTGTGCAGCGCGTCGTCCACAGCATTGAGCGCGTCCGGGCGGTTGAGGGTGATGATTCGCAGCGGGCCGTCGGCGTGGACGTCGATTTCCGGTGGCATATCGTACATATCAGGCTCCCAATCCGAGGATGCGCGCGGCGATGATGTTCTTCTGGATCTGCGATGTCCCGCCCATCACGCTCTGCGCGCGGCTGTAGAGGTACGAGCCGAACATCTCCTGGTCACCGGTGCCGGCCACGGCGAGCGCGGCATGCCCGACCGACTGATCGACCCAGGTCATGAGCAATTTGTCGAGCGACCCCTGCGGCCCGTGGGTCACCCCGTCCAATTGTTCGGACAGCCGCCGCCGCACGTGCAGTCGCAGCATCTCCGCCTGGACGGCGGCCCAGGCGAGTTCGTCGGGGACGGCGCCGTCGGCGCGCGCGGCCAGCTGGCGCACCAGCTTCCCGTAGCGTGCGGCGTACCCGAGTGTGGACGGTTCGCGTTCGTGCCCGACCACCGTCATGGCGAGTTTCCAGCCCTCACCGGGCGCACCCACCCTCTGATCCGCGGGTACCCGGGCGCCGTCGAAGAGGACCTGCCCGAATTCGGTGGTCACCCCGCTCATCATCTCCAGCGGCCGCTGCTCCACTCCGGGCTGTTTCATCGAGAGCACGAACGCCGAGAGCCCCTTGTGCCGGGGCGCGGCGGGATCGGTGCGGGCCAGCAGCAGGCACCAATCGGCCACATCGGAGTAGCTGGTCCAGATCTTGTGACCGTGGATGACGTAGTCGTCGCCGTCACGGGTGGCTGTGGTGGTGAGGGAGGCCAGATCGGATCCGGCGCCCGGCTCACTGAAACCCTGGCACCAGCGCTGGCTTCCGTCGATCATGCCGGGCAGGAACCGGCGGCACAGCTCCGGGCTCGCATGACGGCCCAGCCCCTGGATGAGATACCCGAGGCTCGGCCGCGGCGGCGCCCCCGCGATGGCCAGTTCCTCGTCCAGGATTACGTCGTAGATTGGCGGCAGTTCCTGTCCGCCGTACTCCTTGGGCCACGAGAGCCCGAAAAATCCGGCCCGGTACAGCTCGGAATGCCATTCGCCCTGCCGGGCCCAATACTCGTCGCCGGAGGTCGGGTAGGTGCCCGCCACACCGGCGAGCCAGTCGCGCAGGCGTTCCCGGAACGCCGCCTCCTCCGGGGAATCACGAAAGTCCAAGGCCGGCCTCCTCCAGGCGTACGGGGAACAGTTCGGTGGACACCAGGACCCGCCGCAGATACACGTGGGCCAGGCATTCCCAGGTGTTGCCGATGCCGCCGTGTACCTGGATCGCGGTTTCACAGACGGTCCGGGCGGCGCGGGCGGCGTAGATCTTGGCGATCCGCGCCGCCCGCAGCGCCTGTTCCGGTTCGAGTTCGTCGACCGCCCAGGCGGCATGCCAGAGCACACTTATCGATCCCTCGATCAGGGCCTCGCTCTCCGCCAGCAGATGCCCGATCGCCTGGTAGGAGCCGATGGTGTTCCCGTACTGACTACGCACTTTCGCGTACTCCACGGCGAGCCGCTGGGCGCCGCGCGCGGCACCGACCAGATCGGCGCAGGTGGTGGTGAGCGCCAACGCCGGCCAGCGGTCCCGGTGCCGCGCGGAAATATCCGCCCGGGGTTCCCAGGGGCCCGCGGCCGCACCCGCGGCCCGGGTGAGATCCGCACCGGCGACCTCGTCACCGACCGGCCCGGCGAACACACCGCTGTCCTCGAGTTTCAGCACCCGATCGCAGCCGGAGGCATCGATCGCGACGCCCCGGTGCGCCACCGTCCACCGCGCGGTGTCACCGTCGAGTCGACCCTGCAGATCGTCGGCGAGGACCGGGCCCAGGAACGGGACATCCACCAGTCCCCGCGCGAACTCCTCGGCCACGATCGCCACCTCCACCCCGGAGGCGCCGTCGGAGCGCAGTTCCCGGAAACCGGTGCCCGCGACCGCGTCCTCCAGCCGGATGCGGCGGCGGGCATCGGCCAGGTCCAGCACCGAACCCGGGCCGAGTTCACCGGCCAGTTTCGCGGCCGCGTCCCGCAGTTGCCGCTGTTCACTCGTCAGCCGGACGTCCATACCGCTCCTTCAGCACTCGACGCAGCACCTTGCCGGACGGCAGGCGGGGGATCTCGTCCACGATCAGCACCTGCCGCAACCGCTTGTATCCGGCCAGCCGCTCCTGCACGATCGTCATCAGTTCCTCGGCCGGCACCGGGCTCGCGAGCGCGACGGCCGCCACGATGGCTTCGCCGTTCGCCCCGTCGGGCACGCCGAACACCGCGCAGTCGGCGACCGCGTCGTGGCCGTGCAACACCGTTTCGATCTCGGCCGGCGCCACCTGGAAACCGCGGACCTTGATCATTTCCTTCGAGCGGTCGGTGAGCCGCAACCAGCCGTCGGCGTCCAGATTCCCGACGTCGCCGGTGCGATACCAGCCGTCGTCGAACGCTTTCGCGGTGGCCGAATCGGGTAGGTAGCCCGCCATCACCGATTCGGCGCGCAACTGGATCTCGCCGTCCTCCCCGGGCGCGACGGGTCGTCCGTCTACCAGCGACACCACCCGCACCTCGACGCCGGGGACGGCCTTGCCGACGGAATCGAGTCGCGGGGATTCGATCGGGTTACAGGCGATCACCGGGAGTTCGCTCGCCCCGTAGGCGGGTAGCCAGGTGACGCCGGTGCGCCGGGTGACGGTTTCGGCGACACTCGCCGTCACCGGGGTCGCGCCCCACATGATGTAGCGCAGCGAGGACAGGTCGTAGGACTCCAGCCCGGGGTGCTGTGCCATCGCCAGGGCGATCGGGGCGACCGCCATCTCGATGGTGATCTTGTCCGATTCGATGTGCCGCAGCACGCGTTCCAGTTCGAACCGCCGGTGCAACCGCACCCAGGCGCCGCATTCCAGCGCGGTGACGATATTGAGGATGCCGAGGATATGCGACGGCGGGGTGGCCACCTGGATCCGGTCGCCCGAACCCATTCGCAGAGCGTCACGCCAGTGCCGCACCGCCGCCGCGAACGACGCGTGGGTGTGACGCACTGCTTTCGGCATGCCGGTGGTGCCGGAACTGAACACGAACACCGCGTCGCTACCGGGATCGGGCTCGGCGAACGCGCGGGTGGGCGGGGGTGCGGGATCGTCCAGGGAGATCATATCCGCGAGTTCGGCCAGCACCGGATGGTCGCCGAGCGCGTGCCGCGCACCGGTGATCTCGAGCGCGTGCGCGACCTCGGCGCGTTTCCAGGCCGGACTGAGCAGCACGACCGCGGACCCCAGCCGCCAGACGGCCAGCACCGCGGTCACGAACTCCGGGCGATTCGAGGACATCAACGCCACTCGCTGCCCCGATCCGACCCCGCGTCGGGCGAGCAACTCGGCCAGACCGTCGGCCGCCGCCTCCAGTTCGGCGCGGGTGTACTCGCGATCCTCGAAGGCGAGCACTGTGGGACCCGTCATCTGCGTCCCCCGATCCGGTAGCACTTCATGGCAGTTCCTATCCGAATTTGAGAATACTATTCTCGCTTGGATAGAATCTTAATACCAGAAGGAGGCGACCATGGCGAGACCACCGTTGTTCCGGCGCGCGAAGGTGACGCGCATCGTGAAGGAGACACCGGACACCCGCACCTTCGTGCTGGAACCGCACGACGGCCCCTTCTCGTATCAGGCCGGCCAGTTCTGCACGTTCAAGTTCGTGGTCGACGGGAAGCCGTACTTCCGCTCGTACTCGATGTCGAGCTGCCCGGTGACCGACACCGAGTTCATGACCACGGTCAAACGCGTACCCGGCGGCACAGTGTCGAACTGGATGCACGACCATCTCGGCGAGGGCGACGAGGTCGAACTGACGGTGCCGACCGGCCGATTCTGCCTGCGCGACGGCGACGTCCCGGTGCTCGGTTTCTCCGGCGGCAGCGGGATCACCCCGATCATCTCCCTGGCCAAGAGCACCCTCGCGACCACCGACCGCGACGTCCGGCTGCTGTGCGCCGACCGCGACCGCACCTCCGCCATCTTCGAAGCCGCCCTGGACGAACTGGCCGCCCGCTACCCCGGTCGGCTGACGGTCGTACGGCACCGCGACGACGAACACGGCTACGTGGATGCCGCGAAGGTCCTCGAATTCGTCGGCCCCCACGCCTCCGGCGACGCCTATATCTGCGGCCCGGAACCCTTCATGGAACTCGTCGAGAACGCCCTGCCCGGCCCGGGCCGGATCTTCTCCGAACGGTTCGGCGGCGCCGCGGCCAAGCCCGCCTTACCCGAGGCCGGCGACCCGGATACGTCTACAGCTACCGCCACGAACCCGTCTGCGGCACAGGGTGGCACAACCACAGCCGCGACCGTGTCGAGTAGGGTCGGCAGCCCGGTGGCCGGCGCCGGCCCCGTGGCACAGGCGGCGAGCACCCGCGCTTCGGCGACTACTTCCGGGAAATCCGCCACCGAGGAGGGCACGGTGACGATCTTCCTCAACCGCAAGAAGAAGTCCGTCCCGCGCCGCGACGGCGAGACCCTGCTGGAGAGCGCCCGCCGAGCCGGGCTGACGCCCCCGTTCTCCTGCGAATCCGGCAACTGTGCCACCTGCATGGCCAAACTCACCGAAGGCAAGGCGACCATGCGGGTCAACGATGCCCTCACCGACGAGGACCTCGAAGAGGGTTACATCCTCACCTGCCAAGCCGTCCCCGACACCCCGTCGGTAACCGTCCGCTACGAATAGCATCCGCTGACAGCGGCCGGCGCTCCGCGCGGATTGCGGGGACGCAGTCGGTCACCTCTCGTGGCGAGGCGCACGGGCCTGCTGCTGAGACAAGGTGATGCGGCGCCGGGCGAGGTCGACATCGATGATCTTCACGGTGAGGATGTCACCGACCTCGACGACGTCTCCAGTCGATTCATCCGGCTCGCTGGTGTGCACGAATCCTTCGAAGCCGTCCGCTCGGTCTTCTGTGCGCACGAAGACGCCGCACGGCAGGATCTCGGTGACCGGTCCGGTGATCACCTGCCCGATCCACGGCGCTACCCGCGGCCATGGGTCTTCCTGCATTGCCGCAGCGACAGCGCGACTCGTTCCCGAACCATATCGACATCCAGGATCTCGGCCGTGATTCGCCGGCCGACGCCGACGACATCGGACGGATGGTGGACCGGCCGCCAGGACAGCTCCGGAAGGTCGATCATCGCGGTGAAGCCGCCGATGTCCACGAAGGTGCCGCCGAAGTCGGCGATGGACGTCACCGTGCCGGTGACGACCCGGCCGCGGCGCAGTGCCTTCAGGAAGGCCCGGTCCCGATCGCTGGGTGTCGGTTCGGTCTGCCAGCGCGCCCCGAGAACACCGTCGCTGTCGGGCAGTACGGCGGTGAACAGCGGGTGCCGCTCATCGGTGACCAGGAATAGGACACCGGCAGCACGCGCGCCGGCGATCCTGGAGATCACCGCCTCGAACTGGGTATCGTCGGCGACCGTGCCGGTGATCCGCCCGGACTCGTCCTCCCAGAGAATTTCCACCAGCCCCTCTCCGGGCAGCGAGGCCATGGCGGTGCCGACGTCGGTGAGCAGGTCCGGCCAGACCGCCAACCGGGCGCGAGGGGTCAGCCCGGCGCGCACTGCTTCGAGATTGTCGCTGGTGAGCCGGTGCCATCGGGAGGCGTTGGCGGCGTAGGTCTCCTCCAGGAACGTGGCGCGGTGGGTGCCGATTGCCCAGCGCAGGCGAGCCCCGGAAGCCGGCGTCGGCCGGGCGCTGCTCATGTGGGGGGAAGTCGGGAGTGAAATCGTAGGGCGATGCGTCCAGGCGTTCCGGGAACAGGCCGAGCGCGCGGGTGCGGGCCAGCGCCGCTTCGCACGGGCGGCGGCTGCCGATGTAGAGGTACTGGTCCCAGCCGATGTGCACCGCGAACACTCCTCCGTCTCCAGGCGGCACCAGGCACAGTTGTCGCGGAGCATGGTTCGGACGAGTTCCAGGCCGACCGCGACCGGCACCAGCGCACCGTCGTGGAAACCCGTGAGGTCGGCCGGGAACAGGTCGGCCAGGCCGTAGCCGTCGACCGGTGGCTCCAGACCGAAATGGGCGATGCCGCCGATCTCCGGCTCGCGGATGGCCAACAGGTCGATATCGGTGGCCTCGGCGAAGGCGGCGACGGCCTGCAGGTAGGCGGCTTCGACCCGTCCGTGGTCGCTGGTTGCGGGCTCGGAGTGCCGGTCACGCAGCAGTTCCCGCCCGGCTCGGTGGCGGCCCGGCACTGCTCGTCGGTCGCTACGGGCTCAGCCCTGATGGTCCAGAACCTCCCGCAGCCTGCGTGCGAATTCCTCGGGCCGGCCCGCGTATCCGAATTCTCCGTCGAGGAAGCCGCCGTGATGACTGGGGAACACGGTCACGCGCTGACCGAACAATTCGGCGGCGGCCACCGCGGTGCGTCCGGTGAGCGCATTCCCGGTTTCCGCGCCCACCGCGATGACGATGCGGGTCGGTGCGGCGGCTATTGCGGTGGGATCGGGCCGATAGCCGGTGACCGCCCGTGAGCGATCCGAGAGCAGCGGGTCGTCGCGAGAACCGTCGTCCTCGGCCGGTATCCCGAACAGGGCGGGGTCGGCGGCCGGTTGGGCGAAGTACTCGTCGGTGAACTCGCCCTGCCAGGAAGTCATCACGAGGAAGGCCGCCATCCCGGCACCGAAGCCCTTTGCCTCGTATGCGTCACGCACGGCCACGCGGGCACGTTCGGCGGCGACGGCATCGGGCAGCACCGGAATCAGCGGCGGCTCATGGGCTACCAACATGATCACGTCTCCGGGGTGGGCCGCCACGAGCGCCAGCGCGGTCACCGCACCGCCGCTGCTCGCGAACATCTCCACCGGACCGGCACCGAGGGCCTCGACAACGGCATGCACATCCTCCGCCTGTACCTCCGGCTCGTGATCGACGCTGCCGTCCTTGCGGACGCTGCGTCCTATGCCCCGCGGGTCATAGGTGACCACGGTGCGGTCGGGAAAATGCGTAGCGAGCGCCCGGAAACCGGCCGCCTCCATGGGCTGGCCGATCATGAACAGCGGCGGTCGTCCCCCGGCGGTGGACAGCGGGCCGTGCACGTCGTAGACGATATCGGCACCGGCGGTTTCGAGAGTATGCGTCGACATACCGGTGACGACGCCTTCCGGGCCGATAATTCATCGCGCCCCGACCGGTGTCCGGTCCGCGATGGGCACCCGAGCCTCGCAAGGGAGGCAGGAGGACCGTCAGGCGAAACCGCGGAACACCCCGTCCGGATCGGCGGCGTCGGCGAAGTCCTGGAAGTCCATATTGGCGATGGACAGATTGTTTTCGATGCCCCACATCTCCGACGGGAGGATGCGGACCGTCCGGCCACGTTCGTGGCCGGACTCCTCCGGGCCGGTGTCGACGGCGAGGATCGGATGTTCGGGGTCGGTGAGGGTGACGGTGTCGGCGAGGAAAGCGAAGTAGGTCGGCCGGTCGCCGATCTTGTCGAGCAGTGCGTCGATCGACAAGCCCTGGTTCTCCGGATTGTCGATGCAGGTCAGCGTGGCGACGAATTCGGCATCCTCGCCCGCGCCGGGCGCCATCGCCAATGCGGCCACGACCCGCCACGCCTCGTCGTCACCGAAGTCGGTCCGGATGAACAGCGACCCGTCGTCTTCGAGGTAGTCGTCCAGTCTGCGCCCCGTGCCGAGTGCTTCGGTGAGTTCCGCGCCGGCCCGCACGGCCGCGTCGGCCGTGATGTCTTCGTCGTCCTGTCCGGCACCGTCCGGCGAGACGACAGAGGCGATGATCCGCGCACAGTCGACCGGGGACAGTGGGAGGTCGCTGCGGATCTCGAATGTCCACGGGCCGCAGGCCTCTCGGTGCGCTACCGGCGTAGGCCTCACCGAGGGTTCCGGCTCGGGTTCGCCGGTATCGGTATGCCACTGGCGCAGGGTGAACGACATTCGGCGATGGTAGAGCACCGGGCCGACACCCGGCGTCGGCTCCTGGAGTACCAGTGTTCCCCTTACGGATGTGCCCGGCACGGCCTCCCGGCGGTGTATGGGCCGTAGCAGGCGGTGCGCGGATTGTTCGTAGGTCGGCCCCTCCAGTGCAGGCCCCTCCAGTGCAGGACACCTTATTGACAGTCCAATCAGACTGTGAAACCGTTCTCGGCACCGCCGCCGCCGAGATTGGAATGCCGAGATGACTTTCGCCGGTAATACGGTCGACTACGCAGTACGCGACCATCGCGCCTACCTCACCCTCAACCGCCCGGATCGGCTGAACGCGATCACCGGCGAGATGGCCCGCGAGATCGGCGAGGCCGTCGCCGCGGCGAATGCCGACGATTCCGTGCGGGTCATCGTGATGCAGGGCGCCGGGCGCGCCTTCTGCGCGGGCTACGATCTGAAGCTCTACGCCGAAGGCGGCCAAGAACATCAGGGTGCGGTCTGGGATCCGATCAAGGACTTCCGGATGATGAAAGCCAACACCGACCATTTCTTCTCGCTCTGGCGCTCGGCCAAGCCGACCGTCGCCAAGGTGCACGGTTACGCGGTGGCGGGCGGTAGCGATATCGCCCTGTCCTGCGACCTGGTCGTGATGGCCGAGGACGCCCGGATCGGGTACATGCCGGCCCGGGTGTGGGGCTGCCCCACGACCGCGATGTGGGTGTATCGCCTCGGCGCCGAGCGCGCCAAACGCATGCTGCTCACCGGCGACACCATCGACGGTGTCCGGGCCCGGGAGTGGGGGCTGGTCATCGACGCGGTACCGGCGGCCGAACTCGACACCGCGGTAGAAGACCTCGTCGACCGGATGGCCGGCGTTCCGACCAACCAGCTGGTCATGCAGAAGATGATGATCAACCAGGCGTACGACAACATGGGCCTGCAAACCACTCAGAACCTCGCCGTCCTCTTCGACGGCATCACCCGCCACTCCCCCGAGGGCCGCTGGTTCGTCGACTTCGCCCAGCAACACGGTTTCGACGCCGCGGTCCAGTGGCGTGATACCGGTCGTTTCATCCCCGACGGCGGCGGCGATATCCCGACCGACGACGAAATCGCCCGGATGAAGCGCGAACTCGACGAGAAGGCCGCCGCCACGGCGGAACGCGGCCGATGACCGCGCTCACCCGATCCGTATGGCCGATAGATACCAGCAGCCCCGTGCTCGAGCTCACCGTGGGCGAACTGCTCCGGCAGGCGGCCGCCGAGGCACCGGAACGGCTCGCACTCGTCTCGGTCGCACCCGACCGCAACGCCCGCACCTGGACTTATGCACAGTTGTGCGATGACGCCGAACGCGCGGCAGCCTGGTTGCTCGACCGCTTCCGGCCGGGTGAACACATAGCGGTATGGGCACCGAATGTCCCCGAATGGCTCGTACTCCAGTACGGCGCCGCACTCGGCGGTCTGGTACTCGTCACGACCAATCCCGCGCTGCGCGGACCTGAACTCGAATACGCGCTCGACAGCTCGAACGCGGCCGGTGTCTTCTACACCGAAAGCTTCCGCGGCACCGATATGGCCGCGCTGATCCGTGCCGTGCTGCCCGCGGCACCCGCAGTGCGCGAATCCGTCGCCTTCGAGGGGTGGCTCGACCAGGTGCGCCGCATCGAGAAGCGGGCGCAACTGCCGGTTGTCGATCCGCGGTCGGCCACCCAGATCCAATTCACCTCGGGTACCACGGGTCGAGCGAAGCCGGCGGTACTGGCGCACCGCTCGATGGTGACCAACGCGGCGTTCGTCCGCGACCGCTGCGGCGCATCTCCGGCAGCGACATTCGCGACCGCGCTGCCGCTGTTCCACACCGCGGGCTGTGGTCTGGCCGCCCTGGGCTCGGTGTACCAGCGGGCCACGCTCGTACTCGCCGAGATCTTCGATCCCACCACGATGCTGACGGCGATCCAGGATCATCGCGCCGAGATCTTCGGTGGTGTCCCCGCGATGCTGTACGCCTTGCTCGCGCATCCCGGGCCGGCCGGTTTCGATCTCGGTGCGCTGCGGGTCGTCATGTCCGGGGGTGATGCCGTCCCGCCTGCTCTGGTCGACGCCTGGGCCAAGGTCTGCGGCGCCGCGACCAGCGCGGTCTACGGTCAGACCGAGCTCGGGCCGGTCGTATGCCAGACGAGTCCGGCCGACAGCCGCGAGGACAACCGGTTCACGGCGGGCCGGCCCCTTCCCGGAGTGGAGGTATCCATCCTGGATCCCGAAACCGGTGCGGTGCAGCCCATCGGGGTCGAGGGCGAGATCTGCGCTCGCGGATACCAGCAGATGATCGAATACCTGGATATGCCCGCCGAGACCGCGCAGACGATCGACGACGAGGGCCGGCTGCACACCGGCGATCTCGGGACGATGGACGCCCGCGGCTACATCCGGGTCACCGGGCGGCTCAAGGATATGATCATCCGCGGTGGGGAGAACATCTATCCGCGTGAGATCGAACAGGCTCTGGCCGCGCACCCCGCGATCGCCGACGCGGCTGTGCTCGGCCTGCCCGACGAGATCTGGGGTGAAAGTGTGGCCGCCGTGGTCCGGCCGGATCCCGCGGAGCCGACCCCCACCCCCGCGGAACTGCACGATTACCTGCGGGAACGGCTCGCGCCACACAAGACGCCCAAATCCTGGTACGTCGCCGAGAGCTTTCCCGTGAACGCCATGGGCAAACTCCAGAAATTCCGGCTTCGCGACCACATCGCCGAGGGCCGGCTGGAAGCATTGTGAACCGGAAACCGGCACGCTCCGAGCGGGGTGGAGGTTCGGAGCGGCCGGCTTCGGCGGCACCGGCGTCGCGCGCAGTAATTGCGCCCCGCAGGGAGCAGCATGCGAAAACCCATGAGGCGCTGCTCGACGCCACGATGCGATGTCTGGTGGAGCACGGCTACGCCGGGACAACCACTCAACGAATCCAGGAGGCGGCCGGAGTATCGCGGGGCGCGCTGCTTCATCATTTCCCCTCGAAATCGGAACTACTGGTCGCCGCGATCCACCACATCGCCGACATACGCCTGCGTCACCTCGGTGAAGTGGTCGCCGATCTCGGCGACGGCCCCGAGGCTCTGGCACAGCTGGTGCGTGCGGTCCGGTCGGCGATGACCGGACCGCCGTTCCAAGCAGCCCTCGAGCTCTGGGCCGCATCCCGCACCGATACGCAACTGCGCGCGGCTCTGCTACCGGCGGAGAAACGGCTGGGGTCCGTACTCCGAGCGATGTTCCAGCAGCATGCGGGCATCGCCGATCCGGAAGCGGCCCGCACGGCCTTCGAAACGCTCATGGCACTCGTGCGCGGCCTCGAACTGACCCGCCTCATGCGCGCCGATCCGACCGTGGCCGACCGGATCGTCGACGACTGGCTGCACAGCGTGGACCGGCTGCGCGACAGCTGACGGCTATACCGTCCACAGCGGAGGTGAGGGCGGAAAGACCACGGGCAGCGCGGTCAACGCGCGATGGAACGCACCGGTACGCCAGGTCAGCTCGTCGGCCGGCACCCCCAGCCGGATCTCGGGCAGGCCGTCGAGCAACTGGTCGATGGCGTCCTGCGCGATCAGATAGGCCAGCGAACTCGCCGGACAAACGTGCGGCCCACCGCCGAAGGCCAGATGCGCGCGGTTGCCCGCATGCTGGTCGGTCCCGATCACCGGATCGGTGTTACAGGCGGCCATACTGATGACGACGGGCTGATGGGCCGGCAACCACACCCCGTCGATGAGGATCGGCTGTTTCGGGAACGTGAAACAGAAATTCGCCATCGGCGGATCGTTGAACAGGACCTCGTCCAGCGCGTCCCGGGTGGACAGGCTTCCGTCGAGCGCCCGGCCCCCGAACTGCTCGTCGGTGAGCATCAGCCGCAGCGCGTTGACGATCAGATTCTGCAGCGGTTCGATACCGGCCCCGTAGAGCGTGCCCACCTGGTTCATGATTTCGGGCTCGGTCAATGCGCTCGAATGCCGCATCATCCGTGTCGTCACATCATCGCCGGGTTCGCCGCGTTTGAGTGCGACCAGATCCGCCAGCGATTTCATCAGTACCTGGGCTCCCTCCTCCGCGCCGACGCCCTCGAACATCGCCGCCATGCCTGCCGCGGCCCGCTGCGCGATCTCGGTGGGGCAGCCCAACATCGCGTTCAGCACCGCGAAGGTGAGCGGAAACGCGTACTGCCGGATCAGATCCGCGGATCCGTCGCCACAGAAGGAGTTGATCAGCGGAACAGCTATCTGCTCCACGGTCGCGTGCAGGCCGAACGGGTCGACCTCGGCCAGCCCGGCGACGATGGCCTGCCGGTAACGCGCGTGCACGCTGCCGTCGTTACGCCGTGCGTTCGGCCGCCACTGCATAAGCGGCAGTACGGGGCAATCCGCGGGGATATCGCGCTGCCATGTCCGCGGATCGGCCGGGAAATGGTCCGGATCACCGAAGATACGTAGTGCGGTGTAATAGCCGATCACCAGCGTTGCGGGCACCCCCGGCGCCACTTCCACCGGAACCAGGGACCCGTACTTCTCCCGCATCGTGCGATAAGTACTATGCGGATCGACCGCGAACTCCGGTACATACAGCGGGATCCGTGGGCCGTCGATACCGGTCGGTGAGCTGCGCGGAGCCGGGGGTGATAGCTGGTCGGAATTCGTCACCGGACGAATCCTAGGCACAAGATCGGTGCGGTATCGGCGAACAGACGCAGTTGAGCCCGCGAGCCGACGCCGCGATCAATGCAACGTCGACCCCGGGTCGGCACAGCATGTCAGCTCCTGGCGCCTGCCGCCCCTATGATGGCGGGCCGGGCGACGTCCGCGGCCGGACCGAAAAGTTCTCGGCAAGTGAATGGATCGGCTTCGCTGCCGGGCTCGAACTGCCCGACCGGGGCGCAGCCTCCGCGCGCCGTCGCACCACGCGCTGCGGAGGCTCTCGACTACGACCGGCTCCCTCTCATCGGTTGCCCGGACCGCGAAGAGAAACGCAAATCGAGATTCTGCCGCGGCGAAACGCCGCGATTGCGCTGCGACTTCGATCTCGACAGTCGGTTTCCAGCCGAGGTCCGGCGCTGCTAACTCGCACCGAGCCGATGGGTGCTACCACGCGCCCAGCCCGGGGTCCCTTCCCGCGCGAAACCGGCCCACGCGCTCATGACCCGTTCGGTGAGGCGGGCCGGGCGTCGCCCACCCAGCATCGGCGCCTGCCGCCAAGCAGCGGAGTTGCCGAAGACGAAAGGTAGCTCGAGGCAATGGCATGCGCCGAACGGACTGCCGGGAGGCGACCAGTCGAATCGATAGAGCCACGGTGCGTTTCGCCCCGCGAGCAGCAGCGCGAGCCGGCGCGCCGGCCCCGCGAACAGCCGCTCGGTCACCGCCCGCACCAGCGCCGGATCGCCGGGAGTGAATGCGGCCGCCTCGTCGCGCGTGGTGCCGATCATCAGTTCGACCTCACCGTCGTTCATTCCGACCGCGGTGATCGGATCGGCGGAAACCAGAGCGTCATCGGCGACCAAGCGCAACGGTGGAACGGGTTCGGCAGGGTCGGCCGTCCGTCGCATGACCGCGGACTGCGCGGCGAGCAGCGCGGCCACGGGTACCTCGGCGAGCCTACCGGCAGCGCGCGGTGCGATGGCAAGTTCCTCCAGCACCAGCGCACCGACGCTTTCGGCCGCGTCGGTTGTCAGCGGATCCATTCCCGCCGGGGTGCTCTGCAATACGGCTCGCCGGAACAGGCCGTGCACACGGCCGCCCGCGAGCAAGGTCAGGATCGACAGCGCCCCAGCGGACTGACCGGCGACCGTCACCGCGCCGGGATCCCCGCCGAACCCCTCGATATTGTCGTGGATCCAACGCAGGGCGGCCAGCTGATCGAGCAGTCCGAGATTCCCGGGGCTCACTCCCGGCAGGTACAGGAATCCCAGGGCACCCAACCGGTAGTTGACGGTCACCACCACGATGTTCTCGCGGGCCGCCAACTCGGTACCCTCGTACCAGGGCAGTCCACCGGAACCACTGACGAATCCGCCACCGTGCAGGAAGACGAGCACGGCCCGGGAGCCCCCGCCCCGGCGGCGTCCACACATTCAGTGTCAGGCAGTCCTCGGCCTGCGCGACTTCGATATCACCCAGCACCGCGGCCAGCCGCGAGGGCAGCTGTGGCGCTGCGGGGCCGGGTCGCACGGCATCGAAGACTCCGGCCCGAGGAGATACGGCCGCCGGTGGCGCGAATCGGGCGGCGCGGGCATAGGGGATCCCGCGGAATGCGGTGACCGGGCCGGGCCCGGTCCCCCGGACTTTGCCGCCGGTGGTGTCGACGATCATCGTGTCGCGCTGAAGAACAGGCAGCTACCGCAGGCGTCCCGGCCGGAAACGAAGAATCCGCTGCCGGTGGTCCGTGTCTCGGCGCCCGCATCCTCGACGAATTTCCGAGCCCGGCCGATATCGTCGACCACAACGGTCAGCGCCGCCAGATACGACGGCGCCGGCGCGATCTCACCGGGCAGCACCTCCGGCGCGGTCGACGCGGGCACGATCTCGACACGCGCGGTGCCCCGGGTCAGCACCGCCGCCGGGCCGGCGGTCTCCGGTGTGCCGCCGAGAATGTGCTGATAACGCTCTACGACGGCGTCGAGTTCGACATCGGCGGCGACGATCAGCAAGGCACCCAACCCGAGGGCGCCGTTGGGGTGGGTCAGATAACGCGGCTGCAGGACGTATTCACGGGTGAGGTGCTGGGCGACCCCGATATAGCCTTCGGCCGTCGACCGCGGGTCCAGATGGACCGACCGGGCCCGCAACACCGCCGGGCCGTCCTCGGTGTCGACCGGGCGCTCGAGATCCAGCACCCCGGAGGTGGGCAGCCCGGCCGCACCCAGTCGCGCGTCGGTGCCCGCCGCGTCCCCGGTCTCGAAGCTGAGAATCCGGAGTCCTTCGTACTGCTCCACCATCTGCTTGGTATGCCACGGGTCGGGGGCGGAGTCGTCCACGATGCCGAGCAGCTCGATATACGAATCACCGAACAGCACACACATATTGGCCGTACAGCCCGCAGTCAGCGGCGCCCCCGGACGCTCGGACAACATATGCCGCGACCGCGGGCTCAGCGTGAACCCGAACGACCGATACGTCGCCTCCATGGTGTCCAGATCGCGATTGACGATCCCGACGTGGTGAAAACCGTTGATGTCGTATCCCATGGCGACAATCGTCGGTCGCTGTGGGTCTACAGCCGCGTCATCCGCGCGTTCACGCCGCAATCCGACACCGAACGACCCCGCCGTGGCGGATTCGGACGCCCGCCTCGGCAGAACGTCGGGGGCACCCCGGCAACACACGACTCGGAGGCAGCACAGAAGTAGCGGGGTGTCGCTGAGAAGATCGTGCCGCCGCCCTGCGAGCCGGAAGCCCTTCGAGCAGTGGGGGTTCGGCTGTGCGGTCGGCTGGGTCGGCGGTCACAGTTCTGCTCGGTGCAGTCGTCGGGTGGCTGCTGCGGAGCCGGGTGCCGCTCGGCCTCGGCGCCTCACCCATCAGGCCTCCGACCGCGGTCATGAGCAGATGCCCGGCGGTCCGGTCGACCTCGCCGCCGACACCTTCGCTCGCCCGCTCCGCCGGCTCATGCCCAGCACGACCCACCCCGCTCAGCAGGAACCTGCCGGAAGAGGTGACCGCTGTCCCCGATACGTGCCGGCCGCGCCGAACCAGCGGGGCAGATGTTCGAGCAGATCCTGTTGCTCGTCACCGACCCATGCCACGTGACCGTCGGGGCGGAGCAGAACACCGGGTACCTCGAGTTCCGCGCCGGCGTCGACGACGTGGTCGATCCGATCCGCCCATCCGGTGACCGAGAGCCGCCCGGTCCGGTCGAGGAGCAGACCACGACCCGCGTGCATCAGCTCGTAGAGGCGGCCGCGCCCCAATCGCACGTCACGCAGACGCCTGCCGAGCAGCTCATGCCCCTTGCCGAAGTCGTAGCGGATACCGATCGCGACGATCTTCTCGATCAGGTAGCGGTTCACTTCCTCGAAGTCCATCAATTCCGCCAACAGCCGGCGCACCGCCTGCGGGCCGGGTTCAGTGGACACCAACTCCGCCTGCGCGCGGGTGTTGTCGAGCACATCGGCGGCCACGGGCCGCCGTTCGCTCTCATAGCTGTCCAGCAACCCCACCGGCGCCCAGCCGTTGATCTCGGCGGCCAGCTTCCAGCCGAGGTTGAACGCGTCCTGAATGCCGAGATTGAGCCCCTGCCCGCCCATCGGCGGATGGACGTGCGCCGCGTCGCCGGCCAGCAGCACCCGCCCGACCCGATATCGCTCGGCCAACCGGGTGGCATCGCCGAAGCGGGACAGCCACCGCGGCGAATGCACACCGAAGTCGGTGCCGGCGAAAACCCGCAATTGCTGCGCGAACTCCTCCAGTGTCGGGGTGACCGAACGGTCCTCGACCACCTCGGCCGCGGGAACGACGACACGATACACCCCGTCGCCCAGCGGACCCAAACCGAAACGCAGTTGCGTCTTAGAGCGCGTCTGAGAACTTGGGTGCCGGCCGGTCCGTAGCGCTCGAGATTTGAGTGAACTCCTGGTACTGCAGTGAGTGCTGAAGTCACCAGGTA
>JBFARE010000053.1:0-52383 GCA_040674215.1 Nocardia sp. NPDC050193
CCGGTGTTGTTGTTGATGAACTCCGCGGTGACGAACAGCGGCGCCGCGTAGGTCATGTCCTTGTCTTTGCACTCGTCGATCGAGGCCTTGACCTCTTCGAACCGAGGATCGGAGAAGGACAGGGACATGGAGCCGGAGAAGTCCTCGATCGGCGAGAGCTCCTCGAGAACCTCCTCGAGCCCGCCGACCAGCCCGCCGTCACCGCGAGCGGCAGCCCGCTCACGCCAATCCGGCGTGCCGACCAACCAGGCGAAAGATTCCGTTTGTAGATCGAGAAGTCCGGGCACCTCCAGCGGCTCCCGGATCTTCGCGAAAGACACCCGCAACGGAGCCCCGGGAATACCCCCGGAAACTCCCAGCTTCGTATTGGCGCTTGTCTGGGTGGAGACTGCCAAGATGCGTCCTTCCAGCACCTCACGCGCGTCGCGTGGTGGTCCGCGACCGTCGCTTGTCTGCTACATTTTGGGATTCTCGCTGGTCACGACCCGAACGAGACTCGAACAGCAAACAACGGAAGCAACACCGGAAGGGTGGGACTTTCGTAGTGCGATCAAGGAATGGACAGGAGGCAGCCAGCGCAACGTCCAAACCTACACCTACCTACACGGAGGTGTCAAAGTACCACCCCGGCGAAGCGTTGCGTGGCTGACGCGCCGGGCCGGTTCCGCTGGCTGCGTTCCGGTCCCCGGGCGGAGCCTCCGACAACGAATTCGGCGCTGGCGGTCGTCCACTACCGACGGCGGCCGAAGCCGCCACCAATAGCGTGACTGGTCCGGCGAAACTCGTCAAGTGGCCGTGCCGACCTGGCGTCCTTCGAAAGCCCGGCCGCGATACAAGATCACTAACGCCCCACCGCATCGGCCCTGTTCCGGCCGGATACGGCGGCCGGAAGGGCCCGGGAACGCGCACCCCGGATACGAAACAGCGCGCCGGGTGAGAACCCGACGCGCTGCTTTCGGAAACAAGCTTTCTTACACCTTGGGGTACTGCGCGGTGTCGAAGTCCGACCCGGGGAAATCGTTACCGCGGTCACCGGTGCGCTGGCCCGAGTTGTAGGACATGACCATCGTCTCGTCGTTCTGATCGAGCGACTCCCGAATCGCCACCTGTGCGGCATGCGGCAGGGTGTGTATGATCTCACGTACCCGGTTCTTGCGGCGCTCCACCGCCTGGCGCACCGGCATCCCCGGCTGGGCCTTCATCTGCGGGATGATGCCCTCGACTTCTTCGGCACCACCGTGGTGATGGCCCGCGTCCACCATCGCCTGCTCGCGCGCCATCTGGGCCTCGTCCTTTTCTTCGGACATACCGATGGGGCCGATCATGCGGCCGTTGAGGAACTGTTTGACCACCGGTTCCTCGCTGGTGAGCAGTACCTCGCGCGGGCCGAACATGACCAGCTGCCGACGGAACAGCATGCCGATATTGTCCGGCACGGTACGGGCCAGGTTGATGTTGTGGGTCACGATCAAAATCGTGGCGTCGATCTGGGCGTTGATATCGATGAGCAGCTGGCTCAGATACGAGGTACGCACCGGATCGAGACCGGAGTCGGGCTCGTCGACCAGGATGATCTGCGGGTCGAGCACCAGCGCCCGGGCCAGCCCGGCCCGTTTGCGCATACCACCGGAGATCTCACCGGGCAGTTTGCCCTCGGCGCCGAGCAGACCGGTGAGCTCGAGCTTCTCCATGACGATCTTGCGGATCTCGGACTCGGACTTCTTCGTGTGCTCGCGCAGTGGGAACGCGACATTGTCGAAGAGGTTCATCGAGCCGAACAGCGCGCCGTCCTGGAACAGCACACCGAAAAGCTTCCGGATCTCGTAGAGCTCCTTGTTGGAGCAGGTGGTGATATCGGTACCACCGATGAAGATGGAGCCGCGCTCGGGCCGGAGCAGGCCGATCAGCGACTTCAGGAATACGGACTTACCGGTACCCGACGGGCCCAGCAGCGCGCTGACCTCACCGGCAGGCAGGGTAATAGAAACGTCCTGCCAAATCCGCTGTGAACCGAACGACTTGGTTACACTCTCGGTCCTGACCTCGACGCCCACGCCAACCTCCACATTTCTCAGCGAGCTACCCGCTTTGCACCACAGACCCGGTAGCGGTGCGTCACGTCACAGCGAGTCCGGTCACTGTAACCCATGGCACGCCCATAGCACACCCGACCTGACCGAAGAGTAACCATGGTTGCCGAGTTCGATACCGCAGAACCGCCGTTAACCAGCACGCGAGAAAATCGGTCGTAATACGACGAAAACGGGCGGTCCCCGTGGGGAACCGCCCGTTTCCGGCAGATACGGTCGGTATTACTTGACCGAGACCTTGGCGCCGGCGCCTTCCAGCTTCTCCTTGGCGGCCTCGGCGGCTTCCTTGGCCACCTTCTCCAGGATCGGCTTCGGCGCGCCCTCGACGAGGTCCTTGGCCTCCTTCAGGCCCAGGCCGGAGACGATCTCGCGGACCACCTTGATGACCTGGATCTTCTTGTCACCGGCACCCTCGAGGATGACGTCGAACTCGTCCTGCTCCTCGGCGGCCTCGGCGGCGGCCGGGGCGGCACCGGCGGCGGCGACGGCGACCGGAGCAGCAGCGGTGACCTCGAACTTCTCCTCGAACTTCTTCACGAAGTCGGAGAGCTCCAGCAGGGTCATGTTGCCGAAGGTTTCGAGCAGCTCATCAACGTTGGCCATTGATATTTCCTTTCGATAGTGAATGTCTGCGCGGGCGAGCCGGAGTCGACCGTTCCGCGAATGGGGACGCGGGTCTTACTCCGCGGGGGCGTCTCCGCCTTCGGCCTGCTTCTTCTCCTGCAGCGCGGCGGCCAGGCGGGCCACCTGCGAGGCGGGAGCGTTGAACAGACCGGCGGCCTTGGCGAGATTGCCCTTCATGGCACCGGCCAGCTTGGCCAGCAGGACCTCGCGGGACTCCAGATCGGCGATCCGCTCGACCTCGGACACGGACAGCGGAGCGCCGTCCATGTAGCCGCCCTTGATGACGAGCGCCTTGTGGTCCTTGGCGAAGGTCTTCAGCGCCTTGGCGGCGTCGACGGGCTCACCGGAGATGAACGCGATCGCGGTGGGTCCGACGAACAGATCGTCCAGACCCTCCACGCCGGCCTCGGCCGCAGCGCGCTTCACCAGGGTGTTCTTGGCGACGGAGTACGTGGCGTCGGCACCGAGCGCGCGACGCAGTTCGGTGAGCGCGCCGACGGACAGGCCACGGTATTCCGTGACGACTGCGGCCGTCGATTCCTTGAACTGCTCGGCGATCTCCGCGACCGCGGCAACCTTTTCGGGTTTCGCCATACTTCGCCTCCTCTCTGATGTCGGTATGGATATGCCCTACCGAATCAGGGGCCGGCAAAAGAACAAGCGCCCCGAACGCAGAGCGTTCCGGGGCGCGAAAGAAACTATCGACACGCTTGCGCGCGTACATTCTCCAGCCTCGGCTCTCCCTGCGTGGGCCGCCGGCACTCTCGCCGGACCTTCGACCGATTCCATACGAAATCGGCGACCTACGGTCTTCGGTAGAACGGATTGGTGGTGTCGAACTGGTCGACAACCCGATCGAGCATAGCCGGACACTGCCTCATCTGGCAAAACGGTCGCGATAGCGGGGTTGACCCGGGGCGGCTCGCGCCCGCCTAGCGGATCCCGGCACCGCCGTGGTCCGGGCCCGAACCTCTCCGACGTGCGGCCAGCCGACGCACCACCTCGGCCGCACCGGCCCGGAACTCCGGCGAGGCGACCAGCCCGTCTCCCCCGATATCCGTCCGGGACACAGGCAGCCGGGCGCAGATCGCCTCGTCCACGTCGGCACCGACGTATCCGAGCACACTCGCCAGCGTTGCCGCGGCTCCGTCACCCCGCCCGGGCGGAGCGACGGTGAGCCAGGCGGCCGGCTTCTCGTACAGATCGCCGGTGCCCACGGTCCAGTCCAGGAGGTTCTTCAAACTGCCCGGCAGCGTGCCCGCGTACTCCGGGGTGCAGAAGAGCACTGCGTCCGCGGCCGCCAATTGCTCACGCAACTGCCGCACCGCGGAGGGGACGGGTTCGGGGGCTTCCGGCACGAACGCGGGCAATTCGGTCAGGCCGCCGTACCAGCGCACCTCGATATCACTCGGCGCCACGACCTGCACCGTGCGCAACGCCGCCGTATTGGTCGACCCGGCGCGTGTACTCCCGGAAATCAGCAAGACCACAGTCACGCCATGCGGCAACCACCGGTGGCCCGGAAATAGTCCGCGGCGGCGGCCGGGTAGCCGCGCCGGCGACGGCATCCCGGCGCCGGTCGGGCGGCCGGAACCCTCGACCGTAGGCAGAAGCCGCGGCGCAGCGCCCGGATACACGACACGGCGGGAGCGTCGGGCGACGCTCCCGCCGTGTCGCGGTGCTGTGTTCCGGAGAGCGCTTACGCGTCTTCTTCCAGGAGGTTGCGGGTGCGGTTCGGGTCCACCGGGATGCCCGGTCCGGTGTTCGTCGAGACCGTCACCTTCTTGACGTAACGCCCCTTGGCGGTCGACGGCTTGGCGCGCAGGATCTCGTCCAGCGCGGCGCTGTAGTTCTCCACCAGCTTGCTGTCGTCGAACGACGCCTTACCGATGACGATATGCAGGTTGGCCTGCTTGTCGACCCGGAAGTTGATCTTGCCGCCCTTGATGTCGTTGACCGCTTTGGTCACATCGGTGGTGACCGTGCCGGTCTTCGGGTTCGGCATCAGACCGCGCGGGCCCAGGACACGCGCGATACGGCCGACCTTGGCCATCTGGTCGGGGGTGGCGATCGCGGCGTCGAAATCCAGCCAGCCGCCCTGGATCCGCTCGATCAGATCCTCGGCGCCCACAGCGTCGGCACCGGCGGCTTCCGCCTCGGCCGCCTTCTCACCGGCCGCGAACACGATGACGCGGGCGGTCTTACCGGTGCCGTGCGGCAGGTTCACGGTGCCACGGACCATCTGGTCGGCCTTACGGGGATCGACGCCGAGCCGGATGGCGACCTCTACGGTCGCGTCCGTCTTGGTGGTGGAGGTCTCCTTGGCCAGCCGCGTGGCGGCCAACGGCGAGTAGAGCTTGCTGCGGTCGACCTTCTCGGCGGCGGCGAGGTACGCCTTGCTTCGTTTTGCCATGTTTCTCTGTCCTGTTTCTATTGGCGGCGTTCCCGGGGCGCTTCGTGGTTACGCAGGCTACCGCCTACGCGCCCGGCGCTCACGCCGCAATGTCGTGGTTCAGCTGTGGTTATCGGGCCTGGCCGGCCCTCCCACCCGGAGCGGGATCGCGATAGAGAGGCTGCACTACGCCTGCTACGGCCGAGTCGATGTCACCACGGGGCCGCGGCGAGGGCGAAGGAATCGCATCTCACCCTTCGACGGTGATACCCATCGAGCGCGCGGTCCCGGCGATGATCTTGGCCGCCTGATCGATATCGTTGGCGTTCAGATCTTCCTGCTTGGTCTTCGCGATCTCGCGCACCTGCTCCATGGTCACCTTGGCGACCTTGTTGCGGTGCGGCTCGGCCGAACCCTTCTGCACACCGGCGGCCTTCAGCAGCAGCTTCGCGGCCGGCGGGGTCTTCAGCTTGAAGTCGAAGGACCGGTCCTCGTACACCGAGATCTCGACCGGAATGACGTTGCCACGCTGCGACTCGGTCGCGGCGTTGTACGCCTTGCAGAACTCCATGATGTTGACGCCGTGCTGGCCGAGCGCCGGACCCACCGGCGGAGCCGGGTTCGCGGCGCCGGCCTGGATCTGAAGCTTGATGATCCCGGCGAGCTTCTTCTTCTTGGGGGGCATCTTTCTTTCCTAGGGTGTGGTGTTCCTTGCTCTCTGCAAGCTCCGACCCGGGGCCACTGCCCCGGGGAAACACAGGCGCCGCCTAGATCTTGGCGACCTTGGTGAATTCCAGCTCGACCGGGGTCTCACGTCCGAAGATGGAGACGAGCACCTTGAGCTTCTGCTGTTCGGCGTTGACCTCGGAGATGGTGGCGGGCAGGGTCGCGAACGGACCGTCCATCACCGTCACCGATTCGCCGACCTCGAAATCGACCTCGATGGTGGGCTTGACCTTGGTCTCACCGACCGCTTCGGCACCGGCCGCGGCAGCCGCCGGCGCGGGCGCCTTCTTCTGCTGCGCGGCCGGAACCAGGAATTTCACCACTTCGTTGATGGTCAGCGGCGAGGGGCGCGAGGTCGCGCCCACGAACCCGGTGACGCCCGGCGTATTGCGGACCGCACCCCAGGACTCGTCGTTCAGATCCATCCGGACCAGGATGTAACCCGGCAGCACCTTGCGGTTGACGCTCTTGCGCTGGCCGTTCTTGATCTCGGTGACCTCTTCGGTGGGCACCTCCACCTGGAAGATGTAATCCTCCAGGTCCAGGTTCTGCACACGGGTCTCGAGATTGGTCTTCACCTTGTTCTCGTAACCGGCGTAGGAGTGGATGACGTACCAGTCGCCGGGAGCACGCCGCAGGACGGCCTTCATCTGCTCGACCGGGTCCGGTTCCTCCGCGTCGGCGGTTGCGGGTGCGGCCTCGTCGGCAGCCTCGGGCTCGGCGTCGGACGCCGGCTCCTCGACGGATACGGCGGCCTCCTCGGCCGTCTGATCGTCGACCGGGAACTCGTCGGTGGTGTCGTTCTCCGGGGTGCTCACTGGGCACTCGCTTCCTGTGTCGTCACGTGCATCCTCTGCGTGCCGGGTTCGGGCGTGGCGTGGGACTTGCGTCCGGCCCGCGGCGCGGATCGGTTCACGGCGCCGGTGTCACCTGGCTAACCGAACAACCAGTCGACACCCTTGATGAACGCCAGATCCAACCCGCTGATGAACGCGACCATGAAGATCACGAACACCAGAACAACGGTCGTATAGGTGACCATCTGCTTCCGGTTGGGCCAGATAACCTTCCGCAGTTCCGCGATCACCTCACGCAGGAACTTGAACAAACGCACGAACGGATTGCGTGACCGTTCGCGATCGCCGCGGCCGGATTTCGACTCGGCCTTGCGGGCGGGCCGATCCAAGGTCGCGAGCGAACCGGTATCGGACGCCGAGGACGAGACCGATCGACTACGGCGAGCGGAACGCTTTCCGCTCGGCCGCTGCACGGCGGCGGTGTCATCGCCGTCGTCGGCGCCATATCCGCCGCGGCGAGTGTCCCGCTCGTCGGTCACGTCGATCCTCTCTCGTCGCCGTTATCCAGGGCAGGGGCGACAGGACTTGAACCTGCAACCTGCGGTTTTGGAGACCGCTGCTCTGCCATTTGAGCTACGCCCCTTCGGCTGAACCGGACTGTCGTGGTCCAGCCACATGCGATATTCAGTTGTCGGCGCTGGTGTCACACAACACGCGCGCCGCCCCGGCAGGTGCCGGCCCCGTCGGCGGGGCCGGTGCGACCGGTCGGTCCGAGCCTACTCAGCCGGTACGGCCACTGGTCGGAAACCCCGCCTGGAACCAGCCTTGCAGAGCAGCGCGCATCGGCTGGTGACCCCAGAAACCCGAGTGTACGGCACGGTCGGCGGCAGAAGCCAATCAGGGTCGCTCGACCAGGTCAGGACAGCTGGACGGTCGCCGTGGCCCGGCCGAAAATTTTACGACCGCCGGATTTGGCCACGATCGCGATCACCGCGGTCTTCGTTTCCGGATCCGTCGACTTGATCTTGCCGGTGAACTCGACCTCGGCCGGTTCGGTGGCGCTCACGAACACCGGGCTGGTGAACCGGACGTTGTATTCCTTCACCGCACCGGGATCGCCCAGCCAGGAGGTGATGAAACCGCCGCCCAGGCCCATCGAAAGCATGCCGTGCGCGACGCAGTTGTCGAGATCCACCAGTTTGACGACCTCGTCGCTCCAGTGGATGGGATTCGCGTCACCGGAGACGCCGGCGTAGTTGACCAGGTCGCCGCGGGTCAGCTGGACGATCCGGGCAGGCAGTTCGTCACCGACGGATACCTCGTCGAACGACCGGGCGAACCGGGTCGGTACGATCTCGCCGACAGCCGGCGCCGGAACGACGTGCCGGGTACGCGGAGTGTGATCGGGAACCGCCGCGTCCATCCCGTGCATGAGCACCTTGCGGACGGCCTTGTTGAGGTTCGGATCGATATCGCCACCGCTGCGGCCCACCAGCGTCGTGTATGTGGTGAGCACGAGCTCGTTGTGCTGGTCGGTGACGATGTTCTTGGTGACGATGATGTCGCCGCCGAACGCCTGCCGGAAGGAGTGCAGGTGCACATCGCAGATCAACTGGTCGCCGACCACGATCGGGCGGTGGAACTCCAGGATCTGGTCGGTCTGCATGATCTGGCTCAGGTCGTAGCCGGTGACGACCGTCTCGAACAGTTTGCGCTGCGCCAGGATCCCGACGAGCGAGATGAAGGTGAGTGGGGCGACCAGACCGTCGTAGCCGAACTCCAGGGCGATGTCTTCGTCCCAGTGCGCCGGATGGCCGTCCTGTACGGCGCGCGCGTATTCGCGCACCTTCTCGCGGCCGACCTCGTAGTAGTCGTCGACACGATAGTGGTGACCGACCATGGCGGCCGCATGGGCGGCGGGATCGAAATCCGTATCCGTCGCGACCGCTTCGTCTGTACCGGTGTTGATTGTCACGGGAGGACTGTACCTATCTGACCCCGCAGCACGGAGTCTGCACGGCGGCTGGGCGTCGGGCCCGTAGATAGAAGTCGGCGTGACCGAAAGGGCCGAGCAGCTGCCTGATCATCACCGCGGCCGGCGATCGGTCACGGTGTCGGTAGTTCGAGGACCAGAACGCCGCCGTCGGGTAGGAGTACGAACCCCGCAGCATCCCGGCCGCCGAACCGCGATCCAGCGAGGACCTACCACCGTGATGCTGTGAACATCCGACACGCCGAATCTGCGCCCGAATGCTCGGGACCCGCTGCTACCGCAGCGGCGTCACGCGAGGATCAGCGAGATTCGCGATGCGCCCGGTGCGTACCGCAGTTCGGGCAGAACTTCTTCAGTTCCAGCCGGTCCGGGTCGTTGCGCCGGTTCTTCTTGGTGATGTAGTTGCGATGCTTGCACTGCTCGCAGGCCAAGGTGATCTTTGGCCGGACATCGGTGGACTTCGCGGCCACGATATGCCTTCTTTCCGGTCAACCAGAGGGTCAATCAGTATGGGTAGCGATGGCCGGACTCGAACCGGCGACACAACGATTATGAGTCGTTTGCTCTACCGCCTGAGCTACACCGCCTTATACGCCATCTGCGACGGCGACGCCGCGGCTTGGAGTGCCGAGTCGGGACACCACCGGCAATCCGGCGAGCCCCCTAACGGAATCGAACCGTTGACCTTTTCCTTACCATGGAAACGCTCTGCCGACTGAGCTAAGGGGGCACGACCTCTCGGCAGCGGGAACCGACGAAGTCCTACCCGTTGCCTCGAAGACTTGAACGAGAGTACACACTGACCACCGAGAGCACCAAACCGAGAGGTCAGAGCCTGTTTTCTGAGGATCGGACCGGCTTTCGCCAGGGCCCGGGCCACCTCGGACGAAGAAAACCCCCGCCGGTATTCACCGGCGGGGGTTCCCTGGTGGCAGGTGTAGGATTCGAACCTACGTAGGCTTTCACCGACAGATTTACAGTCTGCTCCCATTGGCCGCTCGGGCAACCTGCCTTGTACCGCACTTTCGATCTTCCGATCACTTTCCCAGTGCGCTGAGCAGGATACAACGAACCCGCACCCCGAATGCAAACCCGCTGGCCAGATGCCCCGAAACGGCCTCGATCACTATGGCGCGACAGCGGCGCCGCACCGACCAGGTAGCTTGCGTAAGCACCCAGGGTGATCCAACAGTGAACAGGAGCGCAGTGTGGCCGATTCATCATTCGACATCGTCAGCAAGGTCGAGCGGCAGGAGGTGGACAACGCCCTGCACCAGGCCGAGAAGGAACTGAACACCCGCTACGACTTCCGGGGCACGGGCGCGGGAATCGAATGGTCCGGTGAGGACAAAGTGGTACTCACCGCGGAATCGGAGGAGCGGGTGAAGGCCGCGCTCGAGGTGTTCAAGGAAAAACTCATCCGCCGCGATATCTCGCTCAAAGCCTTCGACGCCGGCGAACCGGTGGCTTCCGGCAAGACCTACAAGATCACCGGGACCCTGGTCCAGGGCATCGACTCCGAGCACGCCAAGAAGATCTCCAAGAAAATCCGCGACGAAGGCCCCAAGGGCGTCAAAGCGCAGATCCAAGGTGACGAATTACGCGTCACCAGCAAGAAACGCGACGACCTGCAAGCCGTTATCGCGCTGCTCAAGGGCGACGATTTCGGGATCGCCCTGCAATTCGTGAACTACCGGTAGCGGCGGGCGGTTACCGCCCGAACCCTCAGCGACCGGCCATCTGCTCCAGTCGCGCGATCCGCTCCGCCATCGGCGGATGCGTCGAGAACAACCGGGCCATCCGATCACCGGCGCGGAACGGATTGGCGATCATCAGATGCGACTGCGCGGTCAGCCGGGGTTCGGGCGGCAACGGCGCCGCCTGCACCCCACGCTCCAATTTGCGCAACGCCGACGCCAGCGCCAGCGGATCGCCGGTCAGTTCCGCACCCGACTCGTCGGCCTGGTACTCCCGCGACCGCGACACCGCCAGTTTGATCAACCCCGCGGCGATCGGACCCAGCAGGGAAACCAGCAGCACACCGAAGATATTCGGCCCTGAACCACCCCGATTCCCGCCGAACGCCGCCGCGAAATACGCGAAATTCGCCAACCCGGAAATCACCGCGGCCATGGCACCCGCAACCGAGGAGATCAAGATATCCCGGTTGTATACATGAGATAGTTCGTGACCCAGTACGGCCCGCAATTCGCGCTCGTCCAGGATTTGCAGAATACCGCTGGTACAGCAGACCGCCGCATGCCGCGGATTACGCCCGGTGGCGAAAGCGTTGGGCGCGTTCGTCGGGCTTATGTACAGCCGCGGCATGGGCTGCCGAGCGGTGGTCGCCAGCTCACGGACGATCCCGTAGATGGCCGGCGCCTCGATCTCGCTCACCGGCTGCGCCCGCATCGCCTTCAGCGCGAGTTTATCGCTGTTGAAATACGCGTAACCGTTCATCGCCACGGCGAACAGAACCGCGACGATCAGAATGGTCGTGTTCCGGAACGCTGCCCCCGCCAGGACTATCAGCGCGGAGAGCCCGACCATGAGCCCGAACGTTTTCATCCCATTCGCAAACCCGTGCCCGTGCATAGCACTCCTGTATACGTGGCGCGCGACCGGACGCGCGAGTTTCGGCCAGAACCGCTACAGGAGGACAACGACCCCGCACACCCCGAAGTTCCTGCGCTGTGTTTATCGGCGGCGCCGGTGGCGCCGCCGATAAACGAGCGAGCCCACCCCCCTACCTTCACGAGCAGCCACATCCCGACCTTCACGGACGTGTCCGCCCACTCCCGCGCCAGGGCCGAAGGCTCAGCCGACCCGTTCGATGGTGTACTGGACCAGCTTGACCAGGGCGTCGTTGGCGGGCCCGGCGGGGAGTGCCTTCAACTCCGCGTGAGCGATATCGGCGTATTCGCGCAGCTTGTCTTTCGCCCGAGTCATCCCCGGCGAACGGCCGAGCAGATCCAGCGCCTCGGCTACCTCGGCATCTGATTCCAAGGGTTTTGCCAGCAGCGTGCGCAGGCGGTCGCCGTCGGGGCCTTCGTCGCGCAGCGCGTAGAGGACGGGGAGGGTATGGACGCCCTCGCGGAGGTCGGTGCCCGGGGTTTTGCCGGACTGAGCCGACTCCGAGGAGATATCGATGATGTCGTCGGAGATCTGGAAGGCGGTGCCGACGGCGTCTCCGAGGCGGGCGAGGCGTTCCACATGGTCGCTGCCCGCGCCGGAGAAGGTCCCGCCGAAACGGCCGGAGGCCGCGATCAGCGAACCGGTCTTCTCCCAGACCACGCGCAGATAGTGGGCCACGGGGTCGCTCTCCTCGCGGGCGCCCATGGTTTCGCGCATCTGACCGGTGACCAGTTCGGCGAAGGTTTCGGCGATGATGCGGACGGCGTCGGGGCCGAGGGTGGAGGTCAGCCGGGAGGCATGCGCGAACAGGTAGTCCCCGGCGAGAATCGCCACACTGTTGCCCCAGCGGGAGTTCACGCTCGTGGCGCCGCGCCGCATGGTGGCCTCGTCCATGACGTCGTCGTGGTAGAGCGTGGCCAGGTGGACGAGCTC
Source organism: Nocardia sp. NPDC050193 (assembly GCA_040674215.1). Classification (GTDB taxonomy): domain Bacteria; phylum Actinomycetota; class Actinomycetes; order Mycobacteriales; family Mycobacteriaceae; genus Nocardia. Next base: position 12,190 of record JBFARE010000053.1, read on the forward strand.
GACCACGGTGCCGGCGGTGATGAGATCCGGATCGCCTGGGCGGGGACCCAACTGGCCGGTGAGGATGGTGAACAGCGGCCGGAATCGTTTACCGCCGGCCTTGGCCAGATGCAGCGCGGCCTCCTGCAGGAAGGCCGCTCCGGACGACAACTCCTCGACCAGCAGTTTCTCCACTTCGTCGAGGCCGTTGCGTACGGTCTCGGCGAGCGCGGGGTCCCCGAGGTCCACCCCCGCAACCACCGTGCCGGCTTCGCTCACAGCAGATGTGCTCATACCTTCTCCCAAGGACGCGTCCGACCCCACGGTGATGAACCTAGCGTGTTCACGTCGGAACGCCCATGAACACCATCACTGTATTGCTCGAGCATGAGCGAGGCCGGCGACCGGTCATCGTGCTGACGCGGAGGCCGAAGCGTAGGCGAAGGTCGCGCTACCGCCTCCGGGCCTGACACGCTCATGCAGTGTCGATCGAGCATGAGCGAGGGCCCTACGTGGTCACGCTGCGCTACCGCCTCCGGGCCTGACACGCTCATGCAGTGCACCGTACCGCCATCGACATCACTACCGACGGCCTGTAACTATTGACCGCATGGGTGCACCCGAAGCCACACCTTCCGAAGCCGACCGGGACGCGCTGCCCGCACACGTCGAGGTGCTGGTGGTGGGCGCGGGCCCCGCGGGTTCGGCGGCCGCGGCGTGGGCCGCCCGCGCAGGTCGCGATGTGCTGCTGGTGGATTCCGCGACCTTCCCTCGGGACAAGACCTGCGGTGACGGCCTGACCCCGCGTGCCACCGCGGAACTCGAGCAGCTGGGGCTGGGTGAATGGGTGCGGGCGCACACCGTCAACCACGGTCTGCGGATGACCGGTTTCGGCGCCGAGGCGCTACTGCCGTGGCCGGGTGGTTCGTTCCCCACCTACGGCAGTGCGATCCCGCGCACCGAACTGGACGACAAACTGCGCGATACCGCGATGAAATCCGGGGCGCGGATGCGCGACGGGGCGAAGGTCGTGGCGGTGGCGCGCGACGGTGACCGGGTGACCGGGGTGACCGTGCGGGTGGGGACGGCTTCGCACGAGATCGGCTGCCGCACCCTGATCGTGGCCGACGGGGTGCGGTCCCCGGTCGGCAAACTACTCGGGCGCGCCTGGCATCGCCGCTACGCCTACGGGGTGGCGGCGCGCGCCTATATTTCGTCCGGTCGCAGCGACGATCAGTGGATCACCTCGCATCTGGAGTTGCGTAACGCCGAAAACCAGCTGGTGCCCGGCTACGGCTGGGTGTTCCCCCTGGCCAACGGTGAGGTGAATATCGGCGTCGGCTCGCTGGCCACCGAACGCAGGCCCTCGCATATCGCATTGAAACCACTGCTCGAGCACTACACGGAGCTGCGTCGCGACGAATGGGAACTGAGCGGTTCGGTGCGCGCGGTCTCCTCGGCGCTGCTGCCGATGGGCGGCGCGGTCTCCGGTATCGCCGGCCGCAACTGGGCGCTGCTCGGTGATGCCGCCGGCTGTGTGAATCCGCTGAACGGCGAGGGAATCGACTACGGCCTGGAGGGCGGCCATATGCTCGCCGGGCTGCTGGACGAACCCGACCTGACCCGGGTCTGGCCGGACCTGCTTCGCGCGAAATACGGCCGCACTTATTCGGTGGCGCGGCGGATCGCCGGCCTGGCCACCCACCCGCGGATGGTCCCGATCGGCGGGCCACCGGTGATGCGTTCGAAATTCCTGCAGCGCACCGCGGTCCGGGTGATGGGCAATCTGGTCACCGACGAGGATGTGGACCTCACCGCCCGCGCGTGGCGCACCGCCGGGCGGGCGTCGATGCGGTTCGACGAGCTGGCGCCCTTCTGTTAGGCGACGTGGTGGTGCGGCCGGTACCGCGGGATCTGCTCCCGCATCTGCGGCGGGCCCGTGATCTCGTGGATCGCGAATACGCCCGGCCGCTGGACCTCGACGGTATGGCCGCGGCTGCCGGGGTATCGAAATACCATTTCCTGCGCTGTTTCGCGGCCACCTACGGCAGGACGCCCGCGGTGTACCTGGCCGAGCGCCGGATCGAGCGGGCGCAGGATCTGCTGCGCGCCACCAACACCACGGTGACCGAGGTCTGCCTGCTCGTCGGCTACAGCAGCCTGGGTTCGTTCTCCCGGAAGTTCACCGAACTGGTGGGAGTTCCGCCCTCGGGATACCAGGCGAAATTCGCCGACGGCGCGCCCCGGATCCCCGGCTGCTACATCTTCATGCACGGGTTGTCCGATCGCCGGCGCGATACCGCAATTTCGGAGAAGCCCGGCGGCCCGGTCCGCCCATAGTCTCGGACCATGTCTCCAATTATTTCGAATATTTCCCTGGTCACCGTATACGTGACCGATCAGACAGCGGCCAAGAACTGGTATATCGAAACGCTCGGTTTCGTGGAGACCGCCGATATCCAGATGGGGGACAACGGTTTCCGCTGGGTGACCGTCGCCCATCCCGAGCACCGGGAACTCGAGGTCACCCTGATGCTGCCCGGACCGCCGCTCGACGACAATCTCGCCGACGCGATCAGCAGATCGCTGGCAGGCGGCAGCCACGGCTCACTGGGACTGAACACCCGGGACTGCCGTAAGGCCTATGCGGAACTCACCGCGAAAGGTGTCGATTTCGTCCAGCCCCCGTCGGAGCGGCCCTACGGGGTGGAGGCGGTGCTCCGGGACAATTCGGGGAACTGGCTGGTGCTGGTCGAGCCGAAGGAATTCGATCCCACGGCCGCCGCCGCGGCGATGGACCCTACCGGCGCCGAACTCTGAACCGAGCCGATCAGCTGGAACTCCGGTGTATGTCCGGGGCCGCGCGTACCGCCCGGCCCCGGAGAACTGTCAGGACTCGGCGCGGTTTTCGAACCAGTGGACAATGTATTTGCGTTCGCTCTCGGCGACCCGCCGCTGCAGCTGCTCGGCGAGCGGTTCGATGGCCCCGCCGACCAGCGGAACCTTGACCTTCACCGAACCCGTGATCACCACTTCCGAGCCCGCGGCGGTGGGGCGCAGTTCATAGGTGCCCTTCATCTCCGAGGGGATGGCCGAGGAGGTGCCCTCGAAGGTCCCCGCCGCGGTGGACCCGTCGAGGGCCTGCCAACTGTCGATACGGGTGACGACCAGTTCGCTCTTCAGCACCTTGCGCACGATGCCGGGGACCTTGTCCTGCCGGATCGTCTCGCTCATCTGGATACGGGCTGTGCCCGGACCACCGGGGTGGGACAGGTCGAGGGTGGCCGTCGGGGCGCCGGTGAACCGGTCTCGCCACATTTCTTCTCCGGTGAGCGCGGCGTGCAGATCGGACACCGGAATCGGATAGGACAGGGTGAAGCCGAATTTTCGGGCCATGAGCGCTCACCCTAGCCGACCCCGCTAGCCTGTTGCGGTGCCGGAAACCAGCCGCCGCGGCCCGCGCGACCCCGGCACCCCGTGCGACGGCACAGCCGCACCGGCCGCGGACGATTCCGGAGGAGGCAACGTGCCCGAGCAGGCAGAGATGGTCGCGCCGCCGGTCGCGGACCCCGAGCCCGATGTCGGTCCGGTGCGCGCGCCGGACCCGGTCGCAGCTTCCGCCCGGGCCGAACGGTTGCGCAAGGTGTGCGTCGGCGTGGTGATCACCGCGGTGTCGGTGAGTGTGCTGGTGGTGCTGCTGTTCCTGGCGGCCTGGCGCAACGACTGGCTGATCGAATCCGACAAGGGCGAAACCACCGGTGAGGTGCTGTCCGCCGGCCGGCTGCGCTCGGCGGTGATGTACGTGACCCCCGACGGTGTCACCCACAATCCCAAGGTCGGCGTGCTGTATCCGACCAATCTGACCGCGGGTGAGCGCATCAATGTCGAATACAGCCGCGCCGACCCCGACCTGGTCCGGGTCGCGGGCCGCGATGTGCGGGTCGCGGTGCTGCCGGCACTGTCGGTACTGGCCGTGACCTGGGTTCTCACCCTGCCGACACTATGGCTGCTGATGCGGGCGGCGACCGGTTCGATGAGTGTTCGCCCGATCGTCGATCCGGCGTCATATCGGCGACGCGTCCCGGGGGACCGCGACCACTCAGACTGAGCGAGTGCGCGTAGCCATCGTTGCGGAGTCGTTTCTCCCGAATATGAACGGCGTCGTGAACTCGGTGCTCCGGGTGCTGGATCATCTGCATCAGCATGGGCACGACGCTCTCGTCATCGCGCCCGATACGCTGCGCGGGCAGCCGCCCGCGCCCCGGCATCACGGCAGGTTCCCGGTGCACCGGGTCCCGGCCGTGATGATGCCGAAGATCAGTTCGCTCCCGGTGGGCCTGCCGCAGCCCGGCATGGTCGGTGTCCTGGACGAATTCGATCCCGATGTGGTGCATCTGGCCTCACCATTCCTGCTCGGCGCGGGCGGGATGGCCGCGGCGCTGCGGCTGGACCTGCCCGCGGTGGCGGTGTACCAGACCGATGTGGCGGGTTTCGCGAAGAGCTACGGGCTGGGTCTGGCGGCCCGGGCCGCCTGGGGCTGGACCCGGCGCATCCACGAGGGCGCGGTCCGGACGCTGGCGCCGTCGAGCGCGGCGGTGGAGGATCTGGCCCGGCACAGGATCCCGCGGGTGCACACCTGGGGTCGCGGTGTCGATACGGCGCGGTTCACCCCGGCCGCGCGCAGCGCAGAGCTGCGCGGGCAGTGGCGCGGCGATACCGGGAAATCGCTGGTCGGTTTTGTCGGCCGGCTGGCCCCGGAAAAGCACGTGGACCGGCTCTCGGTGCTGGCCCACGATCCGTCGGTACAGCTGGTGATCGTGGGCGACGGCCCGGAGCGGCAGAAACTCGCCGGTCTGCTGCCGGGCGCGATCTTCACCGGTGAACTCGGCGGCCACGAGCTCGCCCGGGCCTACGCGAGCCTGGACGTGATGGTGCATCCGGGCGAGCACGAAACCTTCTGCCAGGGCGTCCAGGAAGCGCTGGCATCCGGGGTCCCGGTCGTCGGACCCGACGCCGGCGGCCCACGTGACCTCATCGCGCACTGTCGTAACGGCTACCTGCTGCCGGTAGGCGATTTCACCGAGCTGCTGCCCGGCACCGTCACGGCGCTGCGCGATGCGCGGTTGCGCGACCGGTTCGCCGGGGCGGCCCGTAAATCGGTGCTGCACCGCACATGGCCCGCCATCTGCGCCGAACTCATGAACCACTACGCCGAGGTCATCGGCACCGGATACCGGTTGTCACGCTCGGCGTGACCGACCGCGGCAGACCGCCCTTGGCCCATTAGGGTCGGGCTGTGGTGAAAACACAATCGGTCCGGGCCTCGCTGGACAAACAACCGCACGAGGTCGCGTCGATGTTCGACGGGGTGGCGCGACGATACGACCTGACCAACACTGTGATCTCGGCCGGCCAGGACCGCTACTGGCGCCGGCTGACCCGCAAGGCCATCGATCCGCGTCCCGGGGAGCAGGTGCTCGACCTGGCCGCCGGCACCGGAGTGTCCACCGTGGAGCTGGGCCGCTCCGGCGCGTGGTGCGTGGCCGCCGATTTCTCGCAGGGCATGCTGGCGGCGGGCCGGTTCCGGAAGGTTCCGATGGTCGCCGGAGACGCCATGGCGCTGCCCTTCGCCGACAATTCCTTCGACGCGGTGACCATCTCGTTCGGGCTGCGCAATGTGGCCGATACCGATCTGGCGCTGCGGGAGATGCTGCGGGTGACAAAACCCGGCGGCCGATTGGTCATCTGTGAGTTCTCCACCCCGATCATTCCGGGGTTCAAGACCCTGTACATGGAGTACCTGATGAAGGCGTTGCCGAAGGTGGCCCGGGCGGTGAGCAGTAATCCGGACGCCTACGTCTACCTGGCCGAATCCATTCGGGCCTGGCCGAACCAGCGGCAGCTGGGCCGCCGGGTCTCCGATGCCGGGTGGTCCGGGGTGAAATGGCGGAACCTGACCGGCGGCGTGGTCGCACTGCACCGGGGCTACAAGCTCGGCGGCTGATACCGCCGGTATCGGCCGGCTTCATCAACCTCACAGCTGTGATTTCCACCGGTGAAGTGGAATGTCATCCGGCGATAACATCGGGCAAACCCGAGGAAATCGGCGGCGGGGACGATCGGATGCATGTCCGAGGTGAGCGGCAGGAGCGAGTCGGGCCCGGAGGCGGTAGCGCAGCGTAACCACGCAGGGCCCTCGCTCATGCCTGATCGACACAGCAGGAGCGAGTCAGGCCCGGAGGCGGTAGCGCAGCGTAACCACGCAGGGCCCTCGCTCATGCCTGATCGACACAGCAATCGGCGGCCGGGCACGACCAGGACGGCATGCTCGTACTGCGGGGTCGGCTGCGGTCTCGAGGTCACCACCACGGCCGCCGACACCGGCGCGCCGGTGATCGCCAAGGTCGGCGGGGACAAACAGCATCCGTCGAATGCCGGGCGTTTGTGCACCAAGGGTGCCACTCACCTGGAGTTGATGCGAGCACCGGGCCGGATGTCGACCGCCTTTCTGCGGCCCGAACGTGGCCTACAGCCACAGCCGGCCGACGTAGACGAGGCGGTACGTGCGGCCGCTGAGCGGTTGCGGCGGATCCTGGCGGAGCACGGCCCCGACGCCATCGCGCTCTACGTCTCCGGGCAGATGTCGCTGGAGGCCCAGTACCTGGCCACGAAACTCGCCAAAGGTCACTTGCGCACCATCCATATGGAGGCGAACTCCCGGCTGTGCATGTCCAGTGCGGGCACCGGTTACAAACAGTCGCTCGGCGCCGACGGGCCGCCGGGTTCCTACGACGATTTCGAGCACGCCGACCTGTTCTTCGTGATCGGCGCGAATATGGCCGACTGCCACCCCATCCTGTTCCTGCGCATGGCGGACCGGCTCAAGGCGGGCGCGAAACTGATCGTGGTGGATCCGCGGCGCACCGATACCGCCGCCCGCGCCGACCTGTTCCTGCAGATCGCCCCCGGCACTGATCTGGCCCTGCTCAACGGCCTGCTGTACCTGCTTGTCGAGGCCGGTGACATCGATACCGAATTCATCGCCGAGCACACCGAGGGCTGGGATGCCATGCCGGAGTTCCTCGCCGGCTATCCGCCGGAGAAAGTGGCGGAGCTGACCGGTCTGGCCGAGGCGGATATCCGGACCGCCGCGCGCTGGATCGGGGCGGCCGGGAAATGGATGAGCCTGTGGACCATGGGGCTCAACCAGTCGACCCACGGGACCTGGAACACCAACGCGCTGTGCAATCTGCATCTGGCCACGGGCGCCATCTGCCGTCCGGGCAGCGGACCGTTCTCGCTCACCGGGCAGCCGAACGCCATGGGCGGACGCGAGATGGGCTATATGGGTCCAGGCCTGCCCGGCCAGCGAAGTCTGCTGAACCCCGCCGACCGCGCCTTCGTCGAGGACGCCTGGGCGCTGCCACCGGGAACACTGCGCACCGAGGCGGGCCCCGGCACCATCGAGATGTTCCGCGAACTCGCCGCGGGCACCATCAAGGCGGCCTGGATCATCTGCACCAACCCGGTGGCGACCGTCGCGAATCGGAAGACCGTGATAGCCGGCCTGGAAGCGGCGGAACTGGTGATCGCGCAGGACGCCTATACCGAGACCGCCACCAACACCTACGCCGATATCCTGCTGCCGGCCACCCTGTGGGCCGAATCGGACGCGGTGATGGTGAACTCCGAACGCAATGTCACCCTGCTGCGGAGCGCGGTCGAACCGGCCGGTGACGCCCGGCCGGACTGGCAGCTGATCGCCCAGGTGGCCACCGCCATGGGATTCCCCGGCTTCGAGTACACCTCCAGTGCCGAGGTGTTCGACGAACTGCGCCGCTTCGCCAACCCCGCCACCGGCTACGACCTGAGCGGGATGAGTTACGACGCGCTGTGTGCGGGTCCGATGCAGTGGCCGTGTTCCGATCCCGCACAACGCCGCAACCCGATTCGCTATCTGAACGACGGTGTGAGCGGGCCGCGTTACCGCGATCCCGAAGGTCACGAACCCCGGCTGGCGTTCGCCACCGCGAGCCGGCGCGCCGTCTTCTGGCCGCGGCCGCATATGCTGCCCGATGAAATGCCCGACGACGATTACCCGTTTTTGCTCAATACGGGCAGGTTGCAGCATCAGTGGCATTCGATGACCAAGACCGGTCGGGTCGGCAAACTCACCAAACTGAACGGCGAACCGTTCGTGGAGGTCCATCCCGGCGACGCCCGTACCCTCGGGCTGGAGCCGGGGGACGAACTGGAGATCACCTCGCGGCGCGGGCGCGCGGTGCTGCCCGCCCGGATCAGTGACCGGGTGCGGCCGGGCGGCTGCTTCGCGCCGTTCCACTGGAACGACGAACAGGGCGAATACCTGACCATCAACGCGGTGACCCACGACGCGGTCGATTCCGATTCGCTGCAACCGGAATTCAAGGCCTGCGCGGTCGCCCTGCGCCGGGTCGCACCGATGCGACGGGCGGACAGACCGGAAACAGTGGACAGCGCACCGGAAGCCACTGCGGCCGGTCCTCATCCCCTGGCCACGATGCTCGGCCTGGATACCGCGGTCACCCCGACGCTGAGCGAAACCGAACGGATCTATCTCGGTGGTTATCTCGCCGCGCTGCAGTCACTGCCGCTCTCCGGGCAACCGGTCCTGCCCGCGTCGGCGCCGCTGTCGGAACGGAGCCGGCTGTGGGTGGACGGGCTGCTGGCCGGTATGTACTCGCGCGGAGTGCCCGCGGATCCGGCGGCCGGCGATCCGGCCGCGGCGCCGCCCCGGACCGTAACAGTGCTGTGGGCCTCCCAGACCGGCAATGCCGAGGATTTCGCCGCGACCGCCGCCGGGCGGCTCACCGAGTGCGGGCTCCGGCCGCGGCTGATCGATATGGACTCCTGCGAACTCGAGGTGCTGACCGGTGACGTCCTGGTCGTCACCAGCACATTCGGTGATGGCGGCCCACCGGACAATGGGGCCGGTTTCTGGACTCGACTCGCGGAGAGCGCGGTCCGTCTCACCGGTATGCGGTATGCGGTGTTCGCGCTCGGCGACTCCTCCTACGACGATTTCTGCGGCCACGGTCGCAGACTCGACGCCCTGTTCGCCGACCGCGGCGCGACCCGGCTGCTACCACGCCAGGACTGCGAACCCGATTTCGACGAACCGGGCACGCACTGGCTGGACGCGGTGATCATCGCATTGTCCGAACCGGGCGGACCCGATGCGGCCTTCGGCCCCAGCGGTGGCACTCCGCGCCGCACTGCCGACGCGCCGGCCGGCGGTGCCGCCGCGGTCGGCGTCCTGGAACGGACCGCGCCCACCCCGCTACCGGTGCGGCGGGTAGTGCCCACCGCGTTCACCCGCACCGCACCGATCGCCGCACCCCTGGTGGGTAACGAGGTGCTGACCAGCCCGGACGCCGCGAAGGAGGTCCGGCGGATCAGTTTCGACCTGACCGGGTTCGACGCCCGGTACGAGGTGGGCGATTCACTCGGGGTCCGGCCGACCAATTGTCCGTCGCTGGTCGGGGAATGGCTGGCGGCGACCGGCCTGGACGGCCGGCGCGGCGTCGCCGCCGGCAATAGCGAGATATCGCTGGAGCAGGCCCTGCGCACCCGTTACGACATCACCCGGGTCTCGCGCGATCTGCTGGAATTCGTCGCCGGGCACAACTCGAGCAACCGGCTCGCCAAACTGCTACGCCGTGACAACCGCAACGAACTCGCCTCCTATCTGTGGGACCGGCAGTTGGTGGACGTGCTGCGGGACTTCCCGGTCCGTGCCGACCTGGTGGAGTGGCTCGATGTGCTGAAGAAACTGCAGCCGCGCCAATATTCGATCTCGTCGAGTCCGCTGACGAGCCCCGACCGGGTGGAGCTGACCGTGGGCATAGTGCGCTACGACGACCCGGTGGCCGCGGGCTCGGCGGCCCGGCGCGGCGGTGTCTGCTCCACCTTCCTGGCCGACCGGGCCGCGAACGCCGCGGTACCGATATTCCTGCAGCGCGCACCGCATTTCCGGCCACCGCTGGACCCTACTGTGCCGATGATCATGGTCGGCCCGGGCACGGGTATCGCGCCATTCCGCGGTTTCCTGCACGAACGGCGCGCGCTGGGGGCGACGGGGCGCAATTGGTTGTTCTTCGGTGATCAGCACGCCGCGCAGAACTTCTACTATCGGGCCGAGTTGGAGGACATGTTCCGCACCGGTCACCTGTCGCGATTGGATCTGGCCTTCTCCCGGGACCAGCGGGAGCGGATCTACGTGCAGCACCGCATGATCGAACACGGCGCCGATCTGTGGTCGTGGCTGCGCGACGGCGCCCACTTCTATGTCTGCGGTGATGCCGCGCGGATGGCCGCGGATGTGGACGACGCGCTGCTCCGGATCGCCCGCATCCACGGCAAACTCGACGAGGAAGGCGCCTTGGCCTTCAAGAAGCAGCTCACCGCCGAGAAACGTTATGTCCGGGATGTGTACTGACCACCCGGCTCTCATGCGGCAGGTGGGTTGAGGCGGGCGAAGTCGGGCAGGCGGTAGTACGGGTAATAGGGGTAGGGCGGGGTGAGCGCACTCGCCTTGTCCAGCCGGGCCAGCTGGTCGGCGGTGAGTTCCCACCCGACGGCCCCGAGGTTGTGGCGCAACTGTTCCTCGTTGCGCGCACCGACGATGACGGTGCCGACGGTGGGGCGGGTGAGCAGCCAGTTCAGCGCGATCTGCGGTACCGTTCGGCCGGTTTCGGCGGCGATCTCGTCCAGCGCGTCGACCACGTCGTAGAGGTGTTCGGTATCCACCGGTGGCCCCGCCTCGGCGGTCTTGTGCAGCCTGCTGCCCGCCGGCAGTGGTTGTCCGCGCCGGATCCGGCCGGTGAGCCGGCCCCAGCCGAGTGGACTCCACACCACCGCGCCGACCCCTTCGGCCAGGCCCAGCGGCATGAGCTCCCATTCGTAGTCCCGACCGGCCAGCGAGTAGTACACCTGATGGGCGATATAGCGGGTCAGGCCGTGGCGGTCGGCGGCGGCCAGCGATTTCATCAGCTGCCAGCCGGCGAAATTGGAGGCACCCAGATAGCGGATCTTGCCCGCGCGGACGAGTTCGTCGAGTGCGTGCAGCACCTCTTCGATCGGGGTGGAGGCGTCGAAGGCGTGCAGCTGGAAGAGATCGATATGGTCCACGCCGAGTCGTTTCAGCGAAGCCTCCACCGCGTTGATCAGGCGCCCGCGGCCCGTTCCGGCGTCGGCGGGGCCCGGCCCGGTGGGCAGTCCGGCCTTCGTGGACAACAGCAGCCGATCGCGCCGGCCGCGTATTGCGGCGCCCAGCACCTCCTCGGACGCGCCGTCGGAATAGACATCGGCCGTATCGAACATCGTCACGCCCGCGTCGAGGCTGATGTCGACGAGCCGGCGAGCCTGGTCGACATCGGTATCGCCCCAGGCGCCGAACAGTTCGCCGCGTCCGCCGAAGGTTCCCGCACCGAAGCTCAGCGCGGGGACGACCAGCCCCGAGGCACCCAACCGCCGGTATTCCATCTCGACTCCTAAAGGGTCTATGGTTTCGTTAACACATTCGAAGCTACACCCATCCAGCGATAAATGAAACTGGAGTTCCGTTATGGATCCTGATCTGGCCGCGCCCGGCTCGGTACGCCCCGGCGGCCGTACCGCCCGCGTCCGCGCCGCGGTACTGCAGGTCGCCGGCGACCTGCTGGCCGAACACGGTTTCGCCCGGCTCGACCTCGCCGAGGTCGCCGCCCGCGCCGAAGTCGGCAAAACGACCGTCTACCGTCGCTGGCGCACCCCGACCGGACTCATCGCCGACCTCCTGGTGGATATGGCCGAACAGTCGCTACCGCGCGCCGATACCGGCTCCCTGCTCGGCGATCTGACCGCCAATGCCCGGCTGGTCGCGAAAACCCTCGCCGACCCCCGGCAGGGCCGCCTGTTCCGCGCCGTGATCGCCGCCGCGACCTGCGACGAGAGCACCGCCGCGGCACTGCGCCGGTTCTACGACGTCCGGCTCGCCGAATGGTCGCCGTGTATCACCGACGCCGTCGCCCGCGGGGAGGTGCCGGCCGGAACCGACCCCCGCGCGGTCCTCACCGCCGTCTCCGGCCCGCTCTACTACCGGCTACTGGCCAGCGGTGATCCCATCGACGACGAGGCCGTCCGGACGGCGGCCGAAACCGCGGCGAACGCGGCCACGGCCGGGATATTCGGCGGTACCGCCGAATGATCCGCCAGTCCGGGTCACCGCGTCACCGGGCGACCGCTCACCGCGCCTTGGGAATCCAGAACGGATCGCGCCCGGTGAGCCCCAGCACCCGGTGCAGGGCCGGAGCGCCGGGGCCGACCGGCACCACCCGGCCGAAGAGCCCCGGTGTGCCCTCCGGCGGTGTGTCCTTCAGAAACTCCAGCAACACCGCGAGATCGGTCTCGGCGACCTCGACAGCACGGCCGGTGGCCCGCGCCAGATCCCAGGAGTGGATGACCAATTCGTCCAGCGCGACCCGCGCCGTGACCGCCGCCGGCATGGTCACGCCACCGGCCTCTGTCTCGCCCTCCCATGCCGCCGGCTCCTGCCATGCCTCGGCGAGTGCCTTCAGCTGCGCGGGAATACGAGCCCGCCAATCCGGCGCCAGGGCCGCCCCGGAATCGAACTGCGGCGCCGCGGACTCGCCCACCGCCTCCTTGGTGGCGGCGGCACGAAACGCCTCGGCCAGCCCGCCGACATGTTCCAGGATCGCGCGGACCGGAAGGTCGGCGGGAGTACCGATGTCGAGCTGCTCGTCGCCGATCGCGGCGACGATATCGGCGAGCGCGGCGGCCGCCTGCGACATATCGAATTCGGGTTGCATCGGAGCTCCTCGGGTCGGTGGATCCACCTGTACCGACGAACCCGGCCGGTGGAATTCACCGGCGGCGCGGCAAAAGATACCGCGCGGCCGGAGCGATGGCGGAGGCTAGGCCGAGGCCCCGACACTCGAGCGGACCGCCGCGTGCAGATCACGCAACCCGGCACGGCTGGTGACCACCTCCAGCACCCGGAATCCGCCCGCCGTCCCGGTGAGCTCGGTCGCCAGTTCCTCCAGTCCGACCTGCCGGTGCGGGATCCGGTAGGCCGCGCACAGCGCCGACAGGTCCATTCCGTGCGGGGTGCCGAACACCCGCTCGAAAACACCGGCGTACTGGGGGTCGCCCTGTTCGAGGAGTTCGAAGATCCCGCCCCCGTCGTCGTTGGCGACCACGATGGTCAGATCCTCCGGGCGTGGTTCGCCGCGTCCGATCAGCAGACCTGAGGCGTCGTGCAGGAAGGTGAGATCCCCGATCAACGCGACGGTGCGACCCGGATGATGCAGTGCCGCGCCGACCGCCGAGGACACCGTGCCGTCGATACCGGCCACCCCCCGGTTGGACAACACCCGGACGCCGGGGCGCGGCGTCGACACCAGCGCGGCGTCGCGCACCGGGTTCGATGCCCCCAACAGCAATTGATCGCCCTCACGCAGCGCGTCCATCACCACCGACGCCACATGCAGGCCGGTGGGTTTCAGGTGCCGGGACAGCTCCTCGCGTACCACCGAGTGGGCCTGCCGGTCCAGCTCTCGGCAGCGGGCCAGCCACCGCGGATCGGGCGCGCCGGTCGTCACCGCCCGGGTACCGGTACCGACCACATTGCCCGAGACGTCGGGCCAACGCGGACCGGTGGTCAGCGCGTACACCGTGATCTCGGGGTCGGCGAGCACCCGGGAGACCTGTCGGTGCAGTGTCGGCCGCCCGGTGATGATCGCCTGGCGGGGTTGCAGCAGCGGCAAGGCCAGCGGATGCAGGGCCGGACCGTACACCGGCGCGGTGGGTTCGGCGACCGTCGGCAATGCCGCCAGTTCGGGGTGCAGACCGGCACCGTGCCCGGAGATCACCACGGTATCGGGGCCGAGGTCGATCTCGAGCGGGACATCGAGGGTGGCATTCCGCGTCGCCGTCCAGGGCTGCTCGGTACCGCGCCCGGCCGGGGCGTTCTCGCCCTCCAGCGAATCCGGCACCAGCGGTTCGCGCAGCGGAATATCGAAGTGCACCGGTCCGGCATTGCCCGAGCGGACACCGCGCGCGGCCGCCAGCACGCGGCATACCGCGGAGCGCCAGACGCTGTTCTGCTTCGGATAATCGGCGACCGGCTCGGCCTCGGCGAGCCCAAGGCTGATGGTCGTGCGGACCTGGCTGCCGAACAGACCGAGCTGTTCGACGGTCTGGTTGGCGCCGGTGCCCAGCATCTCGTACGGACGGTTGGCGCTGAGCACGATGAGCGGAACCCGCGCGTAATTGGCCTCCAGCACCGCGGGCCCGAGATTGGCCACCGCGGTACCCGAGGTCATCACCACCGGAACCGGGGCGCCCGAGGCGATGGCCAGGCCGATCGCCAGGAATCCGGCGGTCCGCTCGTCGACCCGCATATGCAAACGGAGCCGACCGGCGGCGTCGGCGGCCTGGAGGGCGAACGCCAGCGGAGCGTTACGCGAGCCGGGACACAGGACGACTTCCCGAACCCCACCGCGTGCGAGTTCGTCGACGACCACCCGCGCCTGCGCTGTTGACGGATTCACGCCTCTAGATTGTCAGACCACGGACGCCGCGTCGGCGTCGCCCTGCTCACACCACTGCGTTGTAACCGTTCCGCCGCGGAACCCCGCGGCTCCGCACCACTCGGGCACACGCCGGATATGGATACCCCGAAAACACCCCCCGTTGGGGACCTCGTCGTCGAGGCCCCCCACGTGCCGCGCGCACGCGCGGTCGTATCACACGCCGGTCAGCCGGCGTGCTTCTGCACCAGGTCGCCGACCCGGGGCAGCGCCTCGATGACGTTCTTCTTCGCCGAGGAACGCATCGAGTTGTACACCTTCTGCAGGGCCGGGCGGCTGGAGCTCGCGGCACGCGCGTCGGTGACGGTCAGCAGGGACTCGGCGACCTCGTCGGCCTTGGCGCTCAGCAGCTCACCGAAGGTGCCGGTGCCACCGGCCTGGAACTCGCTCCAGTACGGCTGAAGCTGCTCGAGCAGCTTGGGCGCCAACGATTCCAGGGCGTCGGGCACGATGGACGGGCTGATCTTCTTCACCGCCGCGTACCCACCCTTCACGGCCAGACCCGACGCACCACCCTTATCGGAGACCTCGGCGTCCAGAACCTGGACGGCGTCGGCGAGAAAGGCCGGGCGCGTGGCCTCGTCAAGCAGTGATTCAGACAGTGCTGCAACCAATTTAAGGATCCTCCGGATCAGTACTCGTATGGACGGGCAACGCAACTATACGCACCACCCACAGGAGTACTTTCCGCCCCGCATGGGTAAGCAACAGACGGAGATGACGCCTCCGCAACCACGGAAGTGTTACGGCACCGCGCGATTCGGTCCGGGCCGCCCTCGTCGCACCGGTTCCGACCAGCATGATCGGCCGGGCGACTCGTCACACGCGGGAAGCGAAAGATTCTGCCCCGGCCCGGATACCGCCGTGGCGATACCGCCGGGACGCCCCGATCACGGCTGCCAGGGCAGAAGTTGAACCATCAGTCCTTCACTGTCGGCCAGCACAGTACCTTCCTCGTCGACGAGTTCGGCGCTGATGAAGGTTTTGCGGCCCTCGATGCGCTCGACCCGGCCGCGGACCGTCAGCGGCGTATCGAGCGGAGTCACCTTGCGGTAGTTCACGTGCAGGAAGGCGGTCCGGCTGATCGGACGCCCGGCGTAGTGCACGGTCATCCCGAACAGGTCGTCGAACAGCAGTGGGAGGACACCGCCGTGCGCGGCGGCGTTCCCGCCGAGATGGAATCGCCGGAACACACCCTGCATCACGATGCCGTCGGGTCCGGCCGAGACAGTCCGCCAGGGCAGCAGGAGCAGACTGCCGCGCCCGGGCAGTTCGACGGCCCGGCCGGCCGGGCCCTGCTGTTCTGGCGCCCGGTACGGCTCGAGCAGATCGATGAGCGCGTTCACCTGGTCGCGGGCCGCCCCGTACACCTCGGCGGGGGCGTCCGCGGAGACGGCGAGATCCTGGAGCGTGCGCATGGCCTCGACGAATTCGCCGAATTCCGGGCCCACCCGGGCCGGGGTGACCTTGGGGAACCCGCCGTGCCGCTCGTACCGATCCTCGTCGACAGCGCTGTCGTCGATCGTCGGTTGGGTCTGCTCGCTCATATACGCACCGTAACTCTGGGTTATACAGCGTCCAAACATTTCGGCTCAGATGTGGTGAACTCAACGGCCCGCCGACGCGCCCGCCGAGCCTGGTGTAATCACCCCCATGACGTTCAATCCGACGCTGTGGCGCGAAGTGGCCGGGTTCGAGAACCTGACCGACATCACCTACCACCGCCACATCGAACAGGGCACCGTCCGGATCGCGTTCGACCGCCCCGAAGTGCGCAATGCCTTCCGCCCGCGCACGGTCGACGAACTCTTCAGTGTCCTCGAACACGCCCGGACCACCGCCGATGTCGGCGCCGTCCTGCTCACCGGGAACGGACCCAGCCCCAAGGACGGCGGCTGGGCGTTCTGCTCCGGCGGCGACCAGCGCATCCGCGGCCGCAGCGGCTACCAGTACGCCAGCGGTGAGACCGCCGACACCGTGGACAAAGCGCGTGCGGGCCGGCTGCACATCCTGGAGGTCCAGCGGCTCATCCGGTTCATGCCCAAGATCGTGATCGCCCTGGTCAACGGTTGGGCCGCCGGGGGCGGCCACAGCCTGCACGTCGTCTGCGATCTCACCCTCGCCAGCCGCGAGCATGCGCGCTTCAAACAGACCGACGCCGACGTCGGCAGCTTCGACGGCGGCTACGGCAGCGCCTACCTCGCCAAACTGGTCGGCCAGAAATTCGCCCGCGAGATCTTCTTCCTCGGCCGGACCTACACCGCCGAGGACATGCACGCCATGGGCGCGGTCAACGAAGTGATCGACCACGCGGAACTGGAGAACGTCGCCCTGGAGTGGACTCGAGCCATCAACGGCAAGTCGCCCCAGGCCCAACGCATGCTCAAATACGCCTTCAACCTGGCCGACGACGGACTGGTCGGCCAGCAGTTGTTCGCCGGGGAGGCCACCCGGCTGGCGTACATGACCGATGAGGCCGTCGAGGGCCGCGACTCCTTCCTGGAAAAGCGCGCCCCCGACTGGACCCCCTACCCCTGGTACTTCTGAGTTTTCGGCGCCCCCTTCGGCGGCGCCAAAAACACAGCACCTTCACGCGCAGCTTCACACCCCACCTCCGCGAGCAAGCCCACCCCTCACCTCACGAGCAGGTCCACACCGTCTACCAGCACCACGCCCCGATCCCACGCGACGCAAACCGGACACAACTCGCGGCTACACCCCTAGACTTCCCTTCGATGGACATCCTCAGCAGCCGCATCATCCTGCGACCCCGGGACTACGCGACCACCCTGGCCTTCTATCGGGACTCCCTCGGCCTGGCGATCTACCGCGAATACCCGGGGGGAACGGTTTTCTTCGCCGGGCAGTCGCTCATCGAGGTGGCGGGGCACGGCGGTACCGACGCCGAGCCGCGCGGCTTCGCGGGCGCGATCTGGTTGCAGGTGCGCGATGTCGCCGCGGTGGCGGTGGAACTCACGCTCAATGGGGTGGCGATCGACCGGGCACCGGTGACCGAGCCGTGGGGTCTGGTGGAGATGTGGGTGACCGACCCGGACGGGGTGCCGATCGTGCTGGTCGAGGTGCCGGAGGAGCATCCGATCCGACGGGACACCCGCTGACCCGGTGCGGGCCGGAGTTTTCTGCCGGGTTGCCAACCCCCGGTCTCCCGGGCGACGATACGATCGGATGGCCGCCCGATCACCGACGCCCGGTGCGACCGCTTTCGTACCGTCCGACGAGTGAATCGCAGTCCCATGCCTGGCCCAGCCCAATCCGATCAGCCGGCTCCGGCACCCCGTCCCGGCAGCATCGACCCCTGCTGTCCGCTTTCCGGCGGGCATGAAACCATCGCTGCCACCGTGAGCGAGCGCGGCGAGCGAATCACGGCGTTCCGGCACGCCGGGGACAAGGCGCGGCCGTGACGAAAACCTTGCGTACTCTGCCCATACCCACCGGCAGTGGTGTCAGCGATGTGCTGCCGCACCTGCGGCAGGTGCTGGACGGTAGCGGTTCGGCGGCCTGGCTGCCGGTGCCGGCCGGCGACCGGCGCGAAGCCCGCCGGCTGGCTGACGCGCTCGCCCCGGGCGACCCGATCGCCGACGATATCGCGCTGGTGGTCACCACCTCCGGTACGACGGGGGTCCCGAAGGGCGCCATGCTCACCGCCGCCGCGTTGCGAGCCAGCGGTGATGCCACCCATGAAAGGCTCGGCGGCCCCGGTAGCTGGCTGCTCGCCCTGCCCACTCATCACATCGCCGGACTGCAGGTGTTGCTGCGGTCCTTGCTGGCCGGTACCGAGCCGACGGTGGTGGATGTCTCGGGCGGTTTCCTGCCCGAGGCACTGGCCGGCGCGATCGCCGGTATGCGCGGGGAACGCCGGTACACCTCGCTGGTGCCGACACAGTTGATCAAGGTCCTGGAGACACCCACCGCGACCGCCGCACTGGCCCAGCTGGACGCAGTGCTCATCGGCGGCGCCGCGACCCCGTCTCCGGTCTACGAGCGGGCCCGGGACGCCGGAATCAATGTCGTGCGCACCTACGGTATGAGCGAGACCTGCGGCGGCTGCGTCTACGACGGTGTCCCGCTGACCGGGGCCCGGGCGCGGATCGAGGACGACCGCATCCTGCTCGGCGGCGAGATGCTCGCCGCCGGCTATCGCAATATGCCCGATCACCCGGCCTTCGCCGAACCGGGCTGGTTCCGCACCGACGACGCGGGCACCTTCCAGGACGGCGTACTGCGCGTCCTGGGCCGGCTGGACGAAGCGATCAGCACCGGCGGCCTGCTGGTGATCCCGCAGGTGGTGGAGGCGGTACTGGCCACCCATCCCGCGGTGTCGGAATGTGTGGTGCTCGGCCTACCCGACGACAGGCTGGGTCAGCGGGTGGCGCTCGCGGTGGTGCCCGCGCCCGGAGCCGCACCCACTCTCGGCGAGCTGCGCGAGCATGTGCTGGCCGAGCTGGATGCCGTGGCCGCTCCACGCGAACTCACCCTCGTCGACGAGATCCCGCTGCTGGGCCCGGGCAAACCCGATCGCGGCGCGCTGCGCAGACAGCTACTGGCCGGCTCGGCGTCCTGAGGCAGTGGTTCGCGGCGATTCCCGCCGCGGACCGCTGTTCGCCGGATCAGGCCTCGTCGTCGCCGTAGTCGCCTTCGTAGTCGTCTCCCAACGGGACCGCGATGGCCTGTTCGGCGATATCGACCGGGTTCGCATGCCACTCGTCGGAGCGCCCGCCCACCACCGCGGGTTCGTCGGGCACCGGCATATCGTCGGGCACCGACCGGGGATCGATATCGCTGTAGGGGGCATCGTCGGGGTAGGCCGGTACGTCCTGTTCGGCACGGTCGGCCTCGGGCACTGCTTCGAAGGTGCCCGGATCGATCGTCCGGGGCAGCTTGTCACGCTGGGCCATGATGGGCTCCTCTCCTCCGTATACGCCTCGCCGGGCGACTACCCGCCGAGAGGAAGATCAGTCCAACCTTGTCGAGAATGCCCCGAATGATCCGATCGGGCAAGTAACCGGTGGATAGGTCGCGCCCGCTCCCGCGCATTAGGCTGCGGAGATGGCTACCGCAGCACAATGGATCGAGGGCGCCCGGCCCAGAACTCTGCCGAACGCTATCGCGCCCGTCGTGGCCGGTACCGGCGCCGCGGCCGCCATCGACGGTGCGGTGTGGTGGAAAGCCCTGCTGGCGTTGGGTGTTTCTCTGGCGCTGATCATCGGGGTCAACTACGCCAACGACTACTCCGACGGGGTCCGCGGTACCGACGACGAGCGCGTCGGCCCGCTGCGGCTGGTCGGCTCCGGGCTGGCCTCTCCCGCCGCGGTCCGGGGCGCGGCGGTCGCGAGCCTGGTGGTCGGCGCGGTACTCGGACTGATCCTGGCAGTGCTGTCGGCGCCCTGGCTGCTGCTGGTCGGTGCGGCATGCCTGGCGGGTGCCTGGTTCTACACCGGTGGAAGCAAGCCCTACGGCTACAGCGGTTTCGGCGAGATCGCCGTTTTCGTGTTCTTCGGCCTGGTGGCGGTGCTGGGTACGCAGTACGTCCAAGCGCTGCGGATCGACTGGGCCGGGGTGGCGCTCGCGATCGGGGTCGGGGCGTTCTCCAGCGCGGTCCTGGTGGCCAACAACCTGCGCGATATCCCGACCGACAGCGAAACCGGTAAGACGACGCTGGCGGTGAAGATGGGCGACACCCGCACCCGCACCGTACATCTGGTCCTGCTGGTGGTCCCGTTCGTACTGACCCTGGCGCTGGCGGTCCGCACCCCCTGGGCCCTGGCCGGCCTGCTGGCCCTTCCTCTGGCCGTCCGCGCGAATACGCCTGTCCGGGCGAACCGCGCCGGCCTGGAGCTGATCCCCGCCCTGCGCGATTCCGGCCTCGCCCTACTCACCTGGTCCGTGCTGTCCGCCGTCGCCCTCTGGCTCGGCAGCTGACCCTTCAGTCGTTGTCCGGGATCAGGATGCCGATGGCCCAGTTGACGAGCGTGACGATGATGGCGCCCAGGAACGCCGCCCAGAACCCCTCGATCCGCAGGCCGTAGTCGGTGGCTTCGGTGATCCAGGCCGTGAGCCACAGCATCAAGGCATTGATCACCAGCAGGAACAGGCCGAGGGTCAGGATGACCAGCGGCAGCGACAGTAATTTCACCAGCGGTTTGACGAAGGCGTTCACCACGGTGAAGACCGCCGCCACCGCGAGCAGGACCACGATTTTCGCACCGTTGCCCTGGTCGGGCGGGGAGACGAGTTCGATATTGCCGACCCATAGGGCGGCGAGCCAGATGGCGAAGGCGGTGCCGATCAACCGGAGCACAAGCTGCATATCTCATGCTAAGCACACCAGAGCGTCGCGCGCCGGATGCAGCGGGATTCCGGCCCGGCCGGCAGCGTCCGGGGACGCCACCTACGCCGGGCCGGCTGCGCTCATGCCGCCTTGTCGAGGAGGCTGTTGATCTCGCCGCGCAGGCGGGCGATCCCGTCGGGGCCGCCGAGCAGTTCGCTGGCGACCGGGCCGGGGGTGCGCAGAATACCGAGCAGGACATGTCCTGATTCGACGGTTTTGTCCTTGCGCGCCAGGGCTTCGCGCAGCGACAGTTCCAGCGCTTTCTTGGCGTCGCGCGTGAACGGGATATGCCCGAACCGCCCGCCGCGGCGACGGCCGCGGGGTTCGTCCGCGGGGATCGCGCGGTCCAGTGCGTCGGCACCGAATCCGGCTTCCAGGCTTTCGCGCACCGCGTCCAGGTCGATGCCGATGGAGCGCAGTGCCTCGGCGTCGCCGGGGCCCAGCGGATCGTCCGTGGTCGCGGCGCTCAGCGATTGCAGCGCGCTGTGCAGCGTGAGCCCGGTCGGTTCCAGTAGCGAGCGCAGTTGCGGTTCGCCCTCTTCCAACAGTCCGAGTAGGAGGTGCTCGACCCGGATCTCCGGGGATCCCAGTTCCCGCGCATGCTCCTGCGCCGCGACGACCGCTGTTCGGGCGGCCCTGCTGAATCGTTCGAACATCTATCGACCCCTGTCTCTCCGGTTGTGTTTCTGATGGACCGCCTGTTTGCTGACCTCGAGTGCGTCGGCGATGGCCTGCCAGGACCAGCCCTGGTCGCGGGCATTGCCCACCTGGATCGCTTCGAGCCGTTCGAGGAGTCTGCGCAGCGCCAGCACCGCCCGTAGACCCACTGCGGGGTCCGGGCTGCCCGCCGCCGCGGCCAGCGTGGTTGCTTCTGTCATACGTCAATTTTTATTGACACTCGGGCCCGATGTCAATAAAAATTGACGACAGGTCGACGCAATCGCGACGCAAGAGCCGCGCAAGACGGGAAGAGGACCGTAGCCGCTATGACGAAACACGTATCCGCCGCCACGTTCGCGATCGAGGCGAACGACCTGGTCAAGGTGTTCGGCACCCAGCGGGCCGTCGATGGGGTGAGCCTGGCCGTGCCGCAGGGCTCGGTCTACGGCGTACTCGGGCCGAACGGGGCGGGAAAGACCACGACCATCCGCATGCTGGCCACTCTGCTCCGCCCCGACGGCGGCAGCGCCCGGGTGTTCGGCCACGATGTGGTCGCCGAACCGGGCGCCGTCCGGTCGCTCATCGGCGTCACCGGTCAATACGCCTCGGTCGACGAGGACCTGACCGCCACCGAGAACCTGATGGTCTTCGCCCGGCTGCTCGGACTGAGCCGAGCGGCCGCCAGACGCCGGACTGCCGAACTACTGGAGGAATTCGAACTCACCGACGCGGCGAACAAATCACTGAAGAACTTCTCCGGCGGAATGCGCCGCCGGCTCGACCTGGCGGCCGGGCTCATCGCGACCCCACCGCTGCTGTTCCTCGACGAGCCGACCACCGGGCTCGACCCGCGCACCCGGGCCCAGATGTGGGAGACCATCCGCAGGCTGGTGCGGGGCGGCACCACCGTACTGCTCACCACCCAGTATCTGGACGAAGCCGATCAGCTGGCCGACCGGATCGCGGTGATCGACCACGGCCGGGTCATCGCCGACGGCACCGCCGACGAACTGAAGGCGTCCATCGGTGGGTCCTCGCTCCAGCTGACCCTGGCCGACCGAACCCAGCTCGAAACCGCCCGCCGGATCATCGCCGAGGTGTTGCACACCGAGGCCCAGACCACACCGGAGGCCGGTCGGCTCACCGCGGCGCTGCCCGATCCGAACGGCACCACCGATCTGCTGATCGGCCTGCGCGACCGTGGTGTCGCGGTGGAGGAAATCACGGTGACCAAGCCCAGCCTCGACGAAGTGTTCCTGACTCTCACCGGCCACCCGGCCGAATCCGATACCGAGACCGATACCGAACGGACCGCAGCATGACCACGACACTGACCGAACCCGCGCCCGTGGTGGCGCCGCGGGTGCCTGCGCCGGCCGCCCGCATCGGCCTGCGCAGCACCTTCGACAACACCTTGACCATGGCCTACCGCGGCCTGCTCAAGATCAAGCACAATCCCGAGCAGCTCTTCGATGTGGTGATCCAGCCGGTGATCTTCACCCTGATGTTCACCTACATCTTCGGCGGCGCCATCTCCGGCGATGTGAAGAGCTATCTGCCGGTGATCATTCCGGGCATTCTCGTCCAGACCGTGGTGATGACCTCGGTGGTCACCGGCGTCCAGCTCAAAGAGGATATGGAGAAGGGCGTTTTCGACCGCTTCAAATCCCTGCCGATCGCCCGGATCGCCGCGCTGTCCGGTGCGCTGACCGCCGATATGGTCCGCTACGGCATCGCCTCGGTGCTGACCGTGGTGATGGGTTTCCTCATGGGCTACCGTCCGGAACCGGCCGGTGTCCTACTCGCGGTGCTGCTGGTGGTGGCCTGTTCCTTCGCCACCAGCTGGATCTGGGCCTTCTTCGGCGTGATCGCCAACAAGGCCTCGGCGGTGCAGGGCTACTCCATGCTGGTCATGTTCCCGCTGACCTTCGCCTCCCCGGCCTTCGTGCCCAAGGAGACGATGCCGGGCTGGTTGCAGGCGTTCATCGACGTCAACCCGGTCTCTCATCTGGTCTGGGCCTGCCGGGAACTGATGAACACCGGACATATCGGAATGCACGTCGTCTGGTCCCTGGTCGGCGCCGCGGCGATCATCGCGGTATTCGCGCCGCTGACCGTCCGGGCCTATATGCGCCGGGCCTGACGCCCGCCGGGCCCCGCTCAATCGGCCGCGATCCGATCGAGCGGGCCCGGCGTTCCCGTCGCGATCCCGCCCACCAACTCCAGAATCCGCGCGGCGGCGACATTCCGGCGCAACCGGCGCGCGTCCGCGAGAGCCGCGTCCAGCCGCGGCGCACCGATCCTGTCCCGCCACAGCGCGCAATGCCGCTCCCACCGGATCACCGGATAGTCCTGCCGGCCCGACACCACCTGCGCCAGCGCGAGCAGCTCGACCCCGGCCCCGGCCCGCTCGTCCAAGGCCAGCAATCCCGATCCCAGCGCACAGGCCACCGCCCCGATCTGCGGGAGGTCCGGGACGGCGTCGAGCCGGTCCAGTGCGATACCGGCGAGTTCGGGTACCAGTGCCGCGACCGTCTCGGTCCGCCCGGCGAGCACATGCGCGGCGACGGTCGTCGCGCACATCAGCAGCGCCCCGGGGCCCGGCGTGAATTCGCCTTCCTGCCAGGCCAGCAGGTCCAGCGCGCGCCGGAAATGGGCCAGTCCGGCGTCGATATCGCCTTCGGCGAGTTCGACCTCGGCCAGACCCGCCGCGATCGTGGACAGCCGATGGTTGCGGCGGATGGTCGGGTCGTCGACCAGTTCCAGTCCCGCCCGGCCGGAATCGGACAGGCCCAGGGCGGCCGCGAGTTCCCGGCGCGCCCGCCCCGGATCCCCGATACCGGCCAGGCAGACCGCCAGGTACGACCGCACCTCGAGACTTTCTTCATAGGCCCGGATCCGGACCAACAACTCGGCCGCTTCCTCGTAATAGCCGACCGACTCGCGGTAGTGCGCGGTCTGGCCGTCCAGCGCGCCCAGATGCTGCACCACCATCGCCCGGTTCCACACCTGTGTCTCGCCGGTGAGCGCCCGGGCGACCAGCGCGTCGCGACGGGAGGCATGGATCCGGCCCATGTTCTCCCAGATGTTGGCCCGAGCGACCAGCGCGACGACCCTGATCCGTTCGTCATCGGCACGCGTCCCGTCCGCGAGCAACCGGGCCAGCCGAATCGCATCGGCGGGACAGGTCAGCAGCAGACCGAGATAACGCAGGGGCCCGGTCAGCCCGACAGCGTGCCGCAGCAGTGCGCGGACCCGGCACCGGACCACCGCCAGCTCCCGGAGACCGCGAGTCATGAAAGCCAGGTGCAATGCGGTCATGGCATGGCCGAGCATGTGCAGGTCCGCGTACGTTCCCGACGCCCGCTCCGGCGGCGGTAGCGCGAGCAGCCGCGGAATCCATCCCAGCAGTTCCACGTGGGCCCCGTGCGCGACCCACCGCATGGCCAGCGCGGGGAACACCGCGTAGACGGTGGCCCGATCCCGGGCCGCCTCGGCCCGCCGCAGCACCGCGACGAGGTTGTCCAGTTCCGCGACCATGAGCAGGGCCGGTCCGAGTTCGTCACCGGCGAGGTATCGCCGCGCGACCGCCACCGCGAATTCGCACGCCCAGCGCGCCATCCGCGACTCCACGAGTTCGACCTCGCCACCGTGTTCGTCATCGGCCGCGACCAGCTGCTGCTCACCGAATTCGCGGACCGTTTCCAGCATCCGGTAGCGCACGCCCCCGGCGTGATCGGCAGCGGAGTCCGCGTCCTCGACGACGGTCAGCAGCGACTGCCCGACCAGTCCGTCGACGGCTGACGCGATATCACCGACCTCCGGGCCACCGGCCACCACCTCTGCCGCGTCCAAGGTGAAAGCCGCCGGGAAACGGCACATCCGGCGCATCGCGATCTGCTGAGAGGGTTCCAGCAGGTTCCAGCTCCAGGCGATCACCGCGTGCAGCGTGCGGTGGCGTTCCGGTGAAGTGCGGTCGCCGGTACGCAACAGCGCGAAACGCTGGTCGAGCCGCCGCTCGATATCCTCCACACTCATGGTCCGCACCCGGGCCGCGGCGAGTTCGATGGCCAGCGGCAGCCCGTCCAGGGTGTGACACAGCCGGGCCACGACCGCCGGGTCCAGCCGGACCGACGGCCGTACCGCCCGGGCCCGGGCGGCGAACAGATCGGTGGCCGGTGACCCGGCCGGGTCGATCGCCAACGGCGCCAGCGGATACACCGTTTCGGCGGTGATCGCCAGCGGTGATCTGCTGGTGGTGAGCACGGTGAGCTGAGGACAGCTTCCCACCAGGTCGGCGACCACCAGGGCCGCGCCCTCGATCAGATGTTCGCAGTTGTCCAGCACCAGCAGCATCGGCCGGGCCGACAGCGCGTCATGTAACCGGCGACTGCTGTCGGTGGGCGGACGCACCTGCGGCAGCGCGCGATCCCGGACGGCCTCCCCGAGTCCCACCGCACCCGCGATCGCGGACTCGATATCCACCACCGCGTCCCGGCTCGTACCCTCCGGACGCACCGAGGCCAGTTCCACCAGTACCACCGGCCGATCGGCGGCCGACCGTGCGGCGAGTTCATTGGCGACCCGGGTCTTTCCGGCCCCACCCGGCCCGAGCACGGTGGTCACCCGCGAAACCCGGAGCAGGCGGGCAAGTTCGGCGAGATCGTCGGCGCGGCCGAGCAACGCGTTGGGCGCGGCCCGCACGCCGACGGCCGCGTTCGGTGGGGGCGGGACCGGTTCGGACCGTATCGGTTCCGTCCGGGAACCGAGATCGCCGCGCAGGATCGCGGTGTTGAGTTCGGTGATCGCGGCCCCGGGGTCGGTACCGAGTTCGGTGGCCAGTGTTGTCCGCAGCGCCGCGAAAACGTCCAGTGCCTCATTGTCACGACCCGCGGCGGCGAGCAAACGCATCAGGGTCCGGGCGCGGGCCTCGTCCGCGGGCCGCTGCCGCGACTGCGCGCGAGCGATCTGGACGGCGCCGTCCAGATCGCCGCACGCCTCCCGGGCCGTCCGCTCGATATCGTCGAGTTCCCCGGCGTATTCCGCGGCCAGGCCGACGAGTTCGGTGGCCGGTTCGCTCGGTGGCAGCTCGGTGCCCGGCTCCCCGGACCACAGGCCGCGTGCGTGTTCCGCGAGGGCCAGCGCCCCGGCCGGATCGCCCGCGGCCAAGGCGGCAGCGGCCCGGCGCGCCGACTGCCGCACGGCCGTCAGGTCCACCTGGTCCGGCTCCAGCGTGAGCCGATATCCGGCCGGCCCCGCCTCCAGCACTCCCTCGGGCAGGGCGGCCCGCAGCCGCGAGATCTGGGTGTGCAGCGCGTTCATCGGCGAGCGGGGCGGCTCATCGCCCCAGACATTGTCGATGAGTACGGCGGCACTGCGGCTGCGACCCGGCCGCAGCGCCAGCGCGACCAGCAGCAATCGGGCCCGGACCCCCGGCAGTGCCACCAGTTCCGCGTCCCGGCGCAGCGCGATACGACCCAGCAGCGTCACCACGAGAGTTTCGTCCGCGGAGGCCGGGATCACCGGAGAACGGCCGTGCGAGTGCGAGCGGCCCGGATCGAGATCCATATCGACGTCATCGTATGCGCCGCGCCGCCCCGTCGGCGCGGCGTCGTCACCGGGTCGTGCTGTCAGGCCCGCCACCGGCCGGTGGCCAGGAACTCGTCCAGGACCGCTGTGGGCTCGGCCAGGTCCCAGCCCTGGCCCGCGACCCATTCGTCGCTGTAATAGGTGCCCGCGTAACGTTCACCGCCGTCGCACAGCAGAGTGACCACGCTGCCGCTGCGCCCGGCCTCCAGCATCTGCGCGATCAGCGCGCACGCGCCCCAGAAGTTGGTTCCGGTGGAACCACCCACCTTCCGGCCGAGCCCTCGGCTTGCGAACCGGGCCGCGGCGATCGAGGCGGCGTCGGGGACGTGGATCATCCGGTCCACCACCTCCGGGACGAACGAGGGTTCCATCCGGGGTCGCCCGATCCCCTCTATCCGCGACGGCATTCCGGTCGTGTAGTCGCGCAGCCCGGTCTCGTAGGCGCCGTAGAACGCGGAGTTGTCCGGGTCCACCACGGCCAGCCGGGTCGAATACCGGCGGTAGCGCAGATACCGGCCGATGGTCGCGCTGGTACCGCCGGTGCCGGCACCGACCACGATCCACTCCGGCACCGGGTGGGTCTCCAGGGTCAGCTGGTCGAAGATGGACTCGGCGATATTGTTGTTCCCGCGCCAGTCCGTCGCACGTTCGGCATTGGTGAACTGGTCCAGGTAGTGCCCACCACATTCGGCGGCCAGCCGGGCCGCCTCGGTGTACATATCGGGTGGGCGCCGGACATAGTGGCAGCGCCCGCCCTGGGCTTCGATGAGCGCGATCTTCTGCGGCGAGGTGTTGGCCGGGACCACTGCCACGAACTCCAGGCCGAGCAGTTGGGCGAAATATGCCTCGCTCACCGCGGTCGAGCCGGACGATGCCTCGACGATCGTGGTCCCCTCGGTGATCCAGCCGTTACACAGGGCGTAGAGGAACAGGGACCGGGCCAGCCGGTGCTTCAGGCTGCCGGTGATATGGGTGGATTCGTCCTTGAGGTAGAGCTGCACATTCCAGCCGGTCGGCAGCGGATACCGCAGCAGATGGGTGTCGGCGCTGCGCTGGGCGTCGGCATCGATGAGCCGGACCGCCTCGTCGGCCCAGTCGCGCGGGTTGCCGCGCGCGCAGGACTTCACGCCGGACCGCCGGAGCTACCCTTTTCCCCCCGCCCCGGATCCGTTTCCGGTGTGCTCTCGGTGGTGGTGCCGGAGCCCGGCGCGGCGGGCTTCTCCGGTTCCGCGGTCCCGGGCTCCCCGCGCAGCCGGGCCCGCAACTGCTCCTTGTCCCGGCGGCGGCGTTCGTCCACTGCGGCGATATCGGCGTTCACCTTCGCGCGCAGCCCCTTGAACAGGGTGAGCGAAAGCGGGAGCGCGATGACGATCGCGAAGAGAATCGCCACGACCAGCGGAATTTGCACCCCGACCACCGCGGTCACGGCCATGATGACGGCGGTGAGTATCGCGACCAGCACCAACCGGGCCAGGGTGTAGAGCGCCAGGTTGCGTGCCAGCCGCCCGGGCCGGGGGGCGTTCGGTTCCTCGGATAGGTTCGCGTCACTCACCTGACCAGCGTAAGCGACGCCCCGAACCCCCTCGTACCGCGTATCCGTTTTGTCCATTACCTCCGCTTTACCAACAGTAGGTGGTTCGAACACCCGGGGGTCGCGGTGCCACTATGTCGGAATCCGATGAGAAAACGTGACGAAACAGAAAGGTTTGCCATGACCGCGATCGCCATGGGGGCGCAGGAGAACCTGTTGACCCCGGGCCAGGTTGCCGCCCTGTTCCACGTAGACCCCAAGACCGTCACCCGCTGGGCGCATGCGGGACGGCTCGGTTCGCTGCGCACCCCGGGTGGCCATCGCCGGTTCCGTGAATCGGAGGTGATGCGGTTGCTCGAATCGCTCACCACCGAGGCGACCGTGCGCGGCTGAGGCCGCGTCCGCACGGACGGCACCACTACGCGGACAGCTCGGCCGCTCCCTGTATGCGGCTGAGCTGGACCGGCCCAGCGCGTCCGGCCTGTGGGCGCAGTGGGCGACGCCCGTCCGCGCCCGCGCGCCCCGCGCGCAAAGGCATACGTACCGACGTGGAGCTATGCCGGCCCCACGGCCGCACTTACCCCGTAGCGGCTCGTGGAGTTAACCTCGTTGGAGGAGGTGAGCCACGTGATGTACCTGTTGGCACTCATCGCGATCGTTGCGATCGTGGTGCTGTGCTGGAAGGCATTCGGCCCCGGACACAGCACGCCCGCGCCGGGACCGACCCGAAAGCGTGTTCTCGGCCCGGATGACGATCCCGAATTCCTCTGGCGTATCTCGCGTCAGCAGAAACATCGGGACGGCGATCCGGGGCCCACCGAACACTGACCCCCGCGGCCCCGACAACCCCCGGCCGCGGGTGTTTCCCCGCGGGCCGGAGCGCAGGTTCAATCGCTGGTGCTGTCCACTTGGGGCAGCCCTTCGACCGCCCGCAATTTATCCGCGACCACGGCCAGGCGGTCAAGCGCCTCGGCCGGCAATCCGACCGCGGTGCGCACCAATCTGACCAGGGAGTCCGGCTCCAGACCGCAGATGAGCGCGTTGTTCTCGGCCACGGATGCGCAACAATCGGCATCGCCGCTGTTATCCGAACTGAAATTCTCCGAATCCACTGCCGCTCTCCTCATTGCTCGCCGCGCCATGGAGGGGAAATGACCGGTCACACCCGATAAATCGCAGGCCGGGCCCTGTACAGTTCAGCAAATAACCCGCCCGAACAATAGCAACCGTGCATTGCGGCGGAGTAACGATCATTACGGCCGGAGAAATGGCCGTCCGATCAGGTCAGGCCGGAGTAACTGTGCAGACCGGAAACGACCAGGTTGATGATGAAGAGGTTGAACAGCATCGCCACGAAGCCCGCCACATTGATCCACGCGGCTTTCGTGTCCCGCCAGCCCGAGGTGGCCCGCGCGTGCAGGTACGCGGCGTAGAGCACCCAGGCGATGAACGAGCAGGTCTCCTTCGGATCCCAGCCCCAGAACCGTCCCCAGGCCGCCTCGGCCCAGATCGCCCCGAGAATGACCCCGGCACCGAAGAGCGGGAACCCGATGATGGTGGTGCGGTAGGCCAGCCGGTCGAGCGTACGGGCATCGGGCAGGCGACGCGCGATCGTGCCCAGGAGATTCGAGGATTCCGCACCCTCGGGCTGACGCAGCCGGTACAGGAACAGCAGGCTCGCCACGCCCGACACCAGGAATACCCCGCTGCCCACGCTCACGATCGTCACGTGCAGCGGCAGCCAGAACGAGCGCAGCGCCGGTACCACCGGGGCCGCGTCCGAGTAGAGCACCGTCCCGGCGAGGAACATCAGAATCAGCATCGGTACGAGCAGGAACACCCACATCGCGCGGAGCCGGGCATCCCGCATGAGTACCAGGCCGACCACCGCCGCGGCCGCGGTGGCCATGGATACGAACTCGTACATATTGCCGAGCGGGAACCGCCCGGTGGAGAAACCGCGCAGCACGATCGAGCCCACGTGCAGGGCCACCGCCACGAACAGCACCGAGAAGGCCATATTGCCGAGTCGTTCGGACAGCGGCACGGTCGGCGTCTCGGCGATCCGGCCCGGGGTCGCACTGCCCGCGGCGACACCGCCGGCGGGAACCATCTCCCGCTCGCTTACCTGCCGGACCCGCGCCGAGGCGTACTGCACGATCAATAGCAGCAGCACCAGCGCATACACGACGATCGACGTCTTGTAGGCGAGGTCGCTGTAGCCGGCGAGCGTCTCGTCGATCGGCATCGTTACATCTCCCGTGTTCGTACCGCGGTGCTCGGTGGACAGCACTGCTGCCCGTGCGTGGTCGCCCACGCGGGTGCTCAGGGGCGGCGATCAGTCGCCGGACGCGTCCAGCAGCCGGTGCCGCAGGCGATCGAACTCCCCGCCCCAGCCGGCCTGATCGGTACGGGCCAGTCCGCCCATCTCTACTACGACGCGTCGTTGCTCTACGGTACCCTCCGGGGTCACCCGCAACCAGACCCGCCTCCGCGAAACCAGCAGCGAGACCAGTAGACCGCCCATCATCACCAGCGCGCTGACCAGCACCCACTGCTGGGCCGGATCATGCGACACCTGGAGGTTCACGAACTCCTCGGCCCCGTCGAAACGCACTTCGGTGCCGCCCGGCAGCTTTGTGGTCTCACCCGGCCGCAGATTCACCCGGGCCTCCTTGGTGAGCCGGCCCTGCGCGACCATTTCCTGATCCAGCGCGAAGATCGACTGCGGACGGCCGGTGTCCAGCCCGGTATCGCCGCGATAGATATCCACCGCCACCGCCGGATCGGTCATCGCCGGATAGACCGAGGTGAGCAGCGACCCGTGGAAACTGGCGGTCGGCGCGAACAGGCCCTCGATCGCGATCTGATTCTGCCGCCGCTCGGCCTCGGTGGCGAACATCCCGCCCGGCGGATCGATCCGCAGCACCCCGCTGGAGAGGAAGGTCTGCATATCGTCGGGCTGCCACTGTATGGTCTCGGTGCGCTTCTCACCGTTCGGGAAGGTCACGGTGAAGGTCGGTGCGTAACCGTGCCCCTGCAGGTAGACCCGGTCCCCGCCGACCCGCAGCGGATGGTTCACCCGGATGGTCGTATCCCGCCAGGTACCGGCGGCCAGATCCGCGCCCTCCTGATACGAGATATCGGAGGTGAACATCTCGGCCTGACCGTTGTCGAGATAGTCGGCCCGGAAATTCTTCACCTTCACGCACATCGGGGTCATCCCGGTGCCGTCGTTCACATTCCCGGCCCGGAACGAGTCGAAAACCGCCGGCGAGGTGGTGCAGAAACCGGGCCCGTTGTTCGCGACGACGATCACATTGCCCTCGTAGCCGAACAACTTCCCGACCGCGATGGCCACCAGCAAGCCCACCAGGGCCAAATGGAAGACGAGATTGCCCAGTTCGCGCGTGTAGCCCTTCTCCGCCGACAGCGTGACCTCGCCGTCGCGCTCCCCCGGCCGGGTCTCGATACGCCAGCCGCGCAGCCGGGTCCGGGCCTGCTCGGCGATCTCGTCCGCGCTGCCGTCGAGGACCACTCGATGGTGGTGCGGCAGCCGGGCCAGATTGCGCGGCACCCGCACCGGCGGGGTCCGCAGCGCGCGGTAGTGGTCCACCGTGCGCGGCAGGATGCAGCCCACGAGGGAAATGAACAGGAGCACATAAACCGCGGTGAACCAGAAGCTGGAGAACACATCGAACAGTTCGAACCGGTCCATCCAGGCACCGAGCACCGGTCGGTCGGCGATATAGGTCGCGACCTTCTGTTCGTTCAGGCTGCGCTGCGGCAGCAGGGCGCCCGGAATCGCGGCCAGAGCCAGCAGGAACAGCAACACCAGCGCGGTCCGCATGCTGGTGAGTCCGCGCCAGGCGTTGCGCACCAGCGCGCGGGCGCGGCCCAGCGGGGACTGCCGGGGCGGTTGGATCGGGGGGGCCTCGGGGCGCATCGTCACGGTCATATCGGCAGCGTCACCTCGGCGACGAAGCCGTCGCGGACCCAGCCGACGAACTGGTCCCAGGCTCCGGTGACCAACGCCGCCCCCACCGCGACCAGCAGGATTCCGCCGACGATCTGGATCCGGCGGGAATTACGCCGCAGCCACCCCACACCGCGCAGCGCGCTCGCCGACCCGAAGGCCAGGATCACGAACGGCAGGCCGAGGCCCAGGCAATAGGCGACGATGAGGGCCACACCGCGCACCGCGGTGGTGCCCTCGGTGCCGGCGGCCACCGCCATCACACCCGACAACGTGGGACCCAGGCACGGGGTCCAGCCGAGCGCGAACACGGCGCCGAGCAGCGGGGCCCCGGCGATCCCGGCGAGCCGCCGGGGTTCCATCCGGGTATCGCGCTGCAATGCCGGGATGAGACCCAGGAACGCCAGACCCATCACGATGGTGACCACACCGCCCAGGCGCTGCAGCAGTTCCCGGTTCACATTGAGTGTCTGGATGAGGCCGAAAACAGTGGCGGTGGCCAGCACGAACACCACCGTGAAACCGGCAACGAACAGTCCCGCCGCGCCCGCTACACGCAGCCGCCCCGACTCGGGGGCCGACGCGGTCTCCGCGGCGGCGGGAGTTTCGGTGAGCACCGCCGTGGCGGTATTACCGGCGGGCGTCGCGCTCCGGTTGCGTCGGACCTGGTCCACGGTGGCCGGCGGCGCCTGCGCACCGACCAGACCGGCCAGGTAGGACAGATACCCCGGCACCAGCGGCACCACGCACGGCGAAGCGAACGACACCAGACCGGCCAGCAGGCAGGCGCCGAGGGCAAGCAGCAACGGCCCGGTGGCCGCTGTCTGCTGAAACGATTCCCCCACTCCTGCCAACGCCGTCAACGCGAACTACGCTCCGACTCGCCCTCGGAGTTGTTCACCCGACGCTCGTCACCGCGCCCACCCGGCGCGGTCGATCCCCGGCCACCCGACGGGCGCGAACTCGACACCCGCCGGTCGCTGCCGGGCTGCTGGGTCGCGGGCTGTAGCTCCCACGAGCCCAACGAGGACTTCACCAGTACCTCGGCCCGGACTCCGCGCGGTGGCCGGTTCGCCCCGTAGCGGCGTACGCCTCGGGATCGAAGACTTCTCATGATGCTCCCTCCGCGGCGATGCTCTGCACCACCGGTAAAAGATCTTCGGCGAGTAGGGCGCGCAGGAAAACCGCCGCCACCCGATGGTCCCGATCCAGCACCAGAGTTGTGGGAATGACACTGGTCGGGAAATTTCCACCGAGCGCCAGCAGCGTGCGCATCGACGGGTCGTAGATGGACGGATAACCGACGTGATTATCGATCACGAAATCTCGTGCTTTGTCCTGCTGGAAATCACGGACATTGATCCCGAGAAAAGCGACCCCGAGATCTTTGGTCTGTTCGTAGACCTGTTCGAGCGCGGGGGCTTCACCGCGGCAGGGCCCGCACCACTGCCCCCACAGATTGATGACGACGACCTGGCCCGGGAAATCCTCCACCGAGACGTTCTCCCCGGTATCGGACATCAGCTCCGGCCCCGACAGCTTGCCGATCGTGCCACGCGCGGACGGCGGATCGTAGCGGATATCGGTCTGTCCGCCCGGCGAGACGAATTCGAAGGTGCCGCCCGTGGCCACCGCGTCGGTACCGGTCGAACAGGCCGACGCGGTCAAGCACAGCAGTGCGGCGAGCGCCGGCAGCAGCCGGAACCCGATCGCCGCGGCACCCTTTCTCATGCGCCGTGCACCGTCGGGTCCGAACCGCCCGCAGGCTCGGAGTAGACGATATCGACGAGTGTGTCGCCCCGGTACACCAGCGAGGTGAGCGAGGCCAGACCGCACTGGCGGGTGCGCGGATCGTGCCAGAGGCGCTGGCCCTGCAGGAACCGGCGCAGCGTCCACACCGGCAGCTGATGGGAGACCAGCACCGCCTCGCGACCGGCCGACTCCACCCGGGCCTTGTTCACCGCGGCCAGCATGCGGTGCGCGATCTGCAGGTAGGGCTCACCCCAGGAGGGGGTGAACGGATCGCGCAGTTTCCACCAGTGCCGGGGCTTGCGCAGGGCGCCGTCACCGACCGACACCCGCAGCCCCTCGAAGGTGTTACCGGCCTCGATGAGGTTCTCGTCGGTGCGCACGATCAGCCCGTGCCGGCCCGCGATGGGTTCGGCGGTCTCCTGCGCGCGCTGTAGCGGCGACGCGATGACCAGGGCGATATCGTGATCGGCCAGCGCCCGCGCGACCGCGCCGGCCTGCGCCCGCCCGGTCACCGACAGACCGAAGCCGGGCAGCCTGCCGTACAGGATCCCGCGCGGATTGTGCACCTCGCCGTGCCGCAGCACGTGCACGATGGTTTCGACAGATTCGGCATCGGAGGCACCGGTCGACTGCGCGGCGGCGGCCACCTCCCCCGGCGTGCCGAGGTCGGCGCCGGTCTCCGCTGGGGGGACGGTGGCGTCGGTGGTGGATATCGGATCGTCCCGGTCGTCCGGGGGGGCGGATACGCGCTCGGGGTCGGGCTTGCTCACGCGCGATTTCCTTCGGGTGTGGCGCTCGCGGCCGCTTCGGCGGCGGCGGGCAGGGCTGCGGCGATTCGGTCGAACGCGGCGTCGTCGAGCGCGGCCGAGACGAACCAGGCCTCGAACGCGCTGGGCGGCGCGTACACCCCGCCGTCGAGCAGCGCGTGGAAGAAGCCCGGGTAGCGCCAGGTCGCGCTCGCCTTGGCGGCGGCGTAGTCGAGTACCGGTTCATCGGCGAAGAACACGCTGACCATATTGCCCGCGAACTGCACCCGGTGCGGGACCCCCGCGCCGGTGAGGGCGTCGGTGAGCAGAATCCCGAGCCGTTCGCTGTTGCGGTCCAGTGCGGCGTACACCGCGTCGTCGGCGGCGCGCAGCGTCGCGAGCCCGGCCGCCACGGCCACCGGGTTCCCGGACAGGGTGCCCGCCTGATAGACCGGCCCCAGCGGGGCCAGCCGG
Organism: Nocardia sp. NPDC050193; assembly: GCA_040674215.1. Taxonomy (GTDB): domain Bacteria; phylum Actinomycetota; class Actinomycetes; order Mycobacteriales; family Mycobacteriaceae; genus Nocardia. The sequence continues at coordinate 47,876 of JBFARE010000053.1, forward strand.
TCCATCACCTCGGCCCGGCCGCCGAACGCGGCCGCGGGCAGCCCGCCGCTCATCACCTTGCCGAAGGTATAGAGGTCGGCGGCCACCGGATCGAGTCCGTACCAACCGGCCGCGCTCACCCGGAAACCGGTCATCACCTCGTCCATGATGAGCAGCGCGCCGTGATCGGAGGTGATCCGGCGCAGCCCGGCATTGAAATCGGGCAGCGGCGCCACCGCGCCCATGTTCCCGGCGGCGGCCTCGGTGATCACCGCGGCGATCTCGCCCGGGTTCGCCTCGAAGGCGGCGCGCACGGCATCCAGATCGTTGTAGGGCACCACGATGGTGTCGGCGGCCTGCGCCCCGGTGACGCCGGGGGAGGTCGGTAGCGCGAATGTCGCGACCCCGGAACCGGCTTCGGCCAGCAGCGCGTCTACGTGACCGTGATAACAACCGGCGAACTTGATGATCTTGGTGCGCCCGGTGTATCCGCGCGCCAGCCGGACCGCGCTCATGGTCGCCTCGGTCCCGGAATTCACCAACCGCACCTTCTGCACGGGAGCGACCCGCTCGACGATGAGTTCGGCCAGTTCCACCTCACCCGGTGTCGGCGCCCCGAAGGACAATCCCGACCCGGCGACCTCGCGGACCGCCTCGACCACCGCAGGATGGGCGTGTCCGAGGATCATCGGCCCCCAGGAGCACACCAGATCGACGTAATCGTTACCGTCGGCGTCGGTCAGCCGGCAGCCCCGGGCGGATGTGATGAACCTCGGCGTGCCGCCCACCGAGCCGAAGGCGCGCACCGGGGAATTGACACCACCGGGAACAACCGCTTCGGCTCGCTGGAAAAGCTGACTGGAGGCCGGCACCGCCGTACCGGCCACGCGCAGAGAACTCACGGCCTCCAGTTTGGCAGCCGCCTCCGGCGGCGTCGACGACAGGGTGCGCATACGTGACACAGACCGCGGCGGCGACACCGGCGAACCCAAATACAGCCGGGTCAGGACCCGAGTGCGTAGTCTCTGTCTGCAGCGGAACAAACAGTGGATCACCGGCCGGGGAGGTCGTTTTGCGAATTGCCAGGAGTACTGCGGCTCTTTCTCTGGTCTCGGTCGCCTTCGGAGCCCTGGCCACGGGCCTCGGCGCGGGTACGGCGGCAGCCGTCGAGCCGGTCGTGGACCCCGACAACGCGCGCGCCGGATTCCGGTTGAACCAGCCCGAAACCGCGGCGCTGGCCGCGGGCCCGATCCCGGCCCTGGTCGACCACGTGGTCCCGCCCTCCCAGATCGGCGCCGGACTCGACAGTGACACCCGCCTCTACCGCGACGAGAACGGCGGTGTCCACGCCTCACTGCGCCAGGTGATCCTGGAATCGGCCGACAACGGCGGTTCGGTGCTGGTGTTCTTCCACGTCCCCGGCGCACCGCACGGCCGGGTGTTCGATATCTACCAGCAGTGGCGCTGACCGGCCGGTTCAGACTCGCCGCGGCGCCCGGACCAACCGGGCGACGGCATCGATGACGGCAGTACCGGCACCCGCCACCAGCAGCATCGCCAGGAACAACCACGGCCCCGCGTACCGGGTCGCGGTGTAGGCCGGCACATCTCCGGTCGCCGGGAAATCGGTGTTCTGGACGCCCAGGTTCCAGCAGAGCGCGGCCAACGCGAGCGCGAGAACCGCCAGCGCGATATCGGCGGCCGGTAGGACGAGCGAGCGGTTCACAGGTCTCCTCGGGTCGGCGGCTCGGACGCGATCACCCGATCGTGCCCGCGCGCGAGGCGATAATCAATCGTCGCGACCGGGATCCGATGCGCGATCCTCCGCGAGGGGGGCCACGCCCACCACCCGGGTCAGCGCCGACCGCAGCGCGCGATGGTCCTTGGCCCAGGTGCGGACCAGTTCGCCGTCGGTGCGGCGCAACCCGATCGCGGTACGCCGCCGCGGTACCCCGGTCAATTCGCCGAGCGCCCGGCCGCTCTCCCAGGGTTCGTCGGCATCCACCGGCAGCACCGCGGCGATCGACCGGACCGGTGTCGTCTCGGCGCCGTTGCGCAGAAAACCGCCGGTGAGTTCGACGCTGACATGGGTGCGTGCCGCATACACCTGCAATACCGCGAACCCACTGATCAGCACGGCGCAGAAAATGAGAGCGAACCAGTGCGGTGTGACACCCGCCGCGATCTCCACGGCCAGCAATAGCGCACAGACCAGGGGACCGTAGGCGACCGCCCGCCACCGCGCTCCGGGCTCGGAGAAAAGGACCTCCCCGGCCGCCGGGGCGGTGTCCACTCGATCAGGCATGGGCGAACCGGCCGGAAACGAGGGCCACCCGGATCAGCCGATAACCCCGGGGATCAGCAGAACCGCGACGGTGAGAACCCCGAACAGGACCAGAAGAGTCAGTACGAGCATGTCCCGCCGCATACTCTGTGGCTGTTGGATCACCACTCGCATCATTGCCTCCGATCCCCGGACGGTCAGGTCTCCGTCCTACTGACCGGGTACCCGAGGCCGCCGGTTGGCATGTCCTCTGTGACAGCCCTCACCTTACATGGCGGAATACCAGGAACAAACTTCGCGTTCGTTATCTGAATCGGCCCCCGGCCCGGCGTGGATAACAACGCCCAGGTCAGCGAGCCGACTTTCGGTTATCAACGTTTTCCGGGCCCTCCCGGTCCACGCGGCAGGAACCATTTCACCGCTTCCGGACGCTGGCAGAGAAAGATCGCCCCGCCGGCCAGTACCGCCTGCACGATGGACGCCGCCCCGGACAACACCGGCCAGGCACCCTCCACCACGCCGATGGAGAACAGCGCGATCACCCCGGAGATCACCAGCCAGACCCCGGCGAAGGTCAGCAGGGTCCGCGCCCACAGCTTGCCGCGGCCGAGCTGATGCACGACCAGCACGCCCAGCGCGGCGACTGCCAGGCCCAGAATCACGCCCAGCACCGCCCCCACCGTGACCAGCAGGTCGACCATGGCCGGTGTGATCTGCGGATCCGCCGCCTGCATCCGTTCCCGGAAGTCCGCACTGAACCGCTCGCGGTTGGTCAGGGTGTCGGCCAGGGATACGAACAACCGGCCCACACCCAAACCGATTACGCCCCACCAGAGTTGGCGCGCGGTGACAATATCCACCGGCGGAGTCATGACAGCCAGAGTGCCGCCTCCGTCGCCCAATAGGTGAGCACGATATCCGCGCCCGCGCGACGGATACCGGTCAGCGATTCCAGCACGGCGCCGCGACGATCGATCCACCCGCGTTCGGCCGCCGCCGTGATCATCGAATACTCCCCGGAGATCTGATACGCCGCAACGGGAACCGGGGAACGGTCGGCCACCTCACGCAGAATATCCAGATACGACATGGCCGGTTTCACCATGACGATATCGGCGCCCTGCTCCAGGTCCAGCTCCAGCTCCCGGATCGACTCCCGGCGATTGGCCGCGTCCTGCTGATAGGTCCGGCGGTCACCCTGCAGCGACGACGCCACCGCCTCCCGGAAAGGGCCGTAGAACGCCGACGCGTACTTGGCCGCGTAGGCGAGGATCGCGGTATCGGTCCGGCCCGCCTCGTCCAACCCGTCGCGGATCGCGCCGACCTGGCCGTCCATCATCCCGCTCGTGCCGAGCAGATCGGCACCCGCCTCGGCCTGCGCCAGCGCCATCTCCACGTACCGCCGCACCGTGGCGTCGTTGTCGACCGCACCCGAGCCGTTCAGCACTCCGCAATGACCGTGGTCGGTGAACTCGTCGAGGCAGGTATCTGCCATGACGACGGTGGAATCCCCCACCTCGGCGGCCAGCGCCCGCAACCCCCGGTTCAAGATGCCCGCCGGATCGGTCGCGCCGCTCCCCAGCGGATCCTTGTCCTCCGGCTTCGGCACCCCGAACAACATCAGCCCGCCCACCCCGGCCGCGACGGCCTCGGTGGCAGCCTTGCGCAGGGAATCCAGCGAATGCTGGAACACCCCGGGCATCGACCCGATCTCCCGGGGCTCGGACAAACCATCCGCCACGAACATCGGCAACACCAGATGCCGCGGCTCCAGACTGGTCTCGGCCACCAGCCGCCGCAACGCCGGCGTACGCCGCAGGCGCCGCGGACGCTCGATACCGCTCATGGGATGAAGTCTAGGGGTGCCGGTGCGGGTGGATTCGGCGCCCCTGACCGGCGCAGGGCATCCCGGGACCAGGAGGGTATGCAGGCGGGCCCACGAACGTCTGGCGCGAGGCCCCCGCGAAGGCGTCAGGTGGGCTCACTCGCGAAGGTGCTGTGTTTTTGGCGCTGCTTGAAACTGATCGGATGCCAGGCCGGTGGGGGTGGTGGAGTCGGCATCCGATTCGAACGAGTCGGCATCCGACCCGGACATCGAATGCCGGCGTAACCCGCATGCGTCGAGTCTTACGAGACGCCTCGAAGGGTTGCGGCCCGTCTCGCCGTTTCGGCCTCGAAAGCGCATGAGCCGAAGGCTCGAGTCTCGAGGTAGGTGCGGGAGTGCCGCTGCCATGTCGCGGTGGTC
>JBFARE010000054.1:0-52238 GCA_040674215.1 Nocardia sp. NPDC050193
CGACGACCTGCCCCGCGGGCACGGCGGCCAGCCGGTCGAGCAGGTCGGTGACGAGCGCTTCCACGCGCGGGCGCAACGCCACGGTCCGCCGGCCTCGAAGTGCATGCGGCGAAGCCGCGAGTCTCGAGGCCGAAACGGCGAGACCAAGGGGGCCTCAACCCCGCGACGCCGCAGGCGGCGCCAAAAAACACAGCACCTTCACGAGCAAGCCCGCATCTTCGCTTCCACGAGCAAGCCGGCATCCCGACCCCACGATCGAGCCGGCATCCCGACCTTCATGACACCGCGCGCGACCCGCACCGACCGGGTGCACCACCGCCCGCCGACCTCACCAAGCCGAGTTGACCAGCGAGTTCGCCGCCATCTCGAGGTAGTCCAGCAGCTGGCGCCGGTGCTCGGCGTCCAGGGCTTCCGGCTCGATCTCGGCGACCGCGATGCGCATACAGCGCAACCAGGCGTCCCGCTGCACCGGCCCGATCTGGAACGGCATATGTCGCATCCGCAGGCGCGGGTGGCCGCGCTCGTCGGAATAGGTGCGGGGGCCGCCCCAGTACTGCTCCAGGAACATCCGCAGCCGGCGTTCGGCGGGGCCCAGGTCTTGTTCCGGGTACATGGGACGTAGTACTTCGTCGGCGGCGACCTCGCGATAGAAAGCGGCGACCAGCCGGTGGAAGGTATCCGCGCCGCCGACGGCCTCGTAGAAGGAGCGTGTGGCCTGTTCGCCCGCCGGTGTGCCCGAAGCCGTATTACCCGAAGTCATGAACCCTCTCGTTTCGCCGGATGCGCCGTCCATTGTGCCCGCGCCGCCACGGGTTCGCAGATTCGCCGGGTCCCCGGCCGGCGTGACCGCTCGCACCTGGTGTTTCCGGCGCTGTGGCGCCGGACGTCGCTTCAGCGACAGTTAACCGGCCATTGTGCAAAATAACCGTGCGCTGCGGGGCTTTCCATGGTCAACTGGGTTCTGTCTCGGCCGAGATACCACATGATCTTGAAACGCAGAATTTGGGGTCGACATGAAGCAACGGACCGGCGCCCGATCACCGGAGGCGATACGCCACCGACAACTGAAGCCCGCCGACGTCCACGCTCGTGGGTCGGGGGCTCCTCCGCTGCAATTGCTGTCCGATCACGCGGTCGACCGGCACAATGCCGATACCGCAGCTCGTTCCGATTCCCTCTCCGGGAGCGATCCCGCTCCGTATCTCGCCGCGCCGCCACCGATCAGCTGGCTGAAGCGCCGCGTCCTGCTCCTCAACGCCACCTACGAACCGCTCACCGCGCTCACCGCCCGCCGCGCGATCGTGCTGCTGGTCTGTGACAAGGCCGACGCGGTCCACCACGATCCCACCGGGCCCGTCCTGCATTCGGCCGGCGCCGCCGTCACCATTCCGTCGGTCATCCGGTTACGCACCTATGTCCGGGTTCCCTACCGTGCCCGCGTCCCGATGACCCGGGCGGCCCTCATGCAGCGGGACCGCTACCGCTGCGGCTACTGCGGCGGCAAGGCGGAAACCATCGATCACGTCATCCCGCGCAGCCGCGGCGGCGAACACAGCTGGGAGAACTGTGTGGCCAGCTGCGCACCCTGCAACCATCGCAAGGCCGACAAATTGCTCAGCGAGCTGGGCTGGACGCTGCGCGCACCCCTGATATCCCCGAAGGGGCCGCATTGGCGTCTGCTGTCCACGGTCAACGAACTGGACCCGGTCTGGCTGCAATACCTGGGCGAGGGCGCGGCCTGACGCCGCGACGGCACTGCGGCCGAGCGCAGCGGCCTCAGGTTCCCGGCGCCGGGGTCAGCGACAACCCGCCGGTTCTCCGGCGGGCGACCGAACCGTAGCGGGCGTCCAAGCGCAGCCAGGTGTTGCTGGCACGCACCCGGACCAGTTCACCCGGCGGAATCCGCCCGGAATCCGCCCGCTCGCCCGCGTGCGGGATGAAGTCCATGGCGGTGAGGGCGAAGACCACCCGCATCGGCACCTGGACGCGTACCTCCGCCGCCGAGACGGTCAGCACGGTCTGATCGAGCAGGGATGCCGGTGGCCCGTGCTCGGAACCGTGTTCCTTCGCCAGGTCGGCCCCGCGTTCGGCGAGTTCGACCAGGGTGCGGGCGGGCAGATCGTCGATATGCCCGAAACCGCTGTCCGGTGGCAGGGCGCCCCGCCACGCCGAATCGAGGGAGTAACCCAGGTCGATCGGGCCCGGCACCGACAACCCCGTCAGCACGGTATCCGCACCGACCGTCACATCTTCGGCGGCCAGTTCGGCGGCGACCGTCCGGGTCGCCAGCGCCTCGAAGCCGGTGGCGACCCAGGCGGCCACCAAGCCGGTGCCGCGGCGCCGCAGCCGCACCACCACCGCCGGATCCAACCGTTGTGCCCGGGTGAGGAAGGTGGCCAGGTTCTCGCGTTCTGCCGGATCCGGTACGGACAGGACCCGCTGATCGGTCGTCACGTTCGGACCAACACCGCCGACCCGCTCATGCCGTGTCGATCGGGCATGAGCGAGGGCCCTACGTGGTCACGCTGCGCTACCGCCTCCGGGCCTGACTCGCTCACGCGTCCAGCCATTGGGCGAGATAGTCGCGTTCGGGCCCGGTGAGCCGGCGCAGCCGCTGGGTTCGGATATCGAACGCCGCCAGCTGGGTGGTCGCGGTGACCGCGGCGGGCGAGTCGGGCGCGGCACCCGCCGCCCGGACCTCGTAGGCGACGGTGAAATCGACCGCCCGCAACTGTTCGATCCACATGGCGATATCCAGCGGCGTGTCCTCGTGCCGCAGCTGCCCCCGGTACTTCACGTGCAAATCCGCGAGCACACAACCGTCGCGCAGCCCGACGGTCGGCCGGTCGTCGTCGAACAGCCAGGGAATACGCGCTTCCTCCAGCAGCGTCACCATCCGGGCGTGGTTGACGTGATGGAAAACATCCATATCGGACCAGCGCACGTGCACAGCGGTGTGGAACCGCCGCGGCGAAGCCGCAGCGGTAACCTCCACATCCGGATTCGCTCCGTTGCGGGGGACAGCGTTCGTCACCGTGGTACCTCCGATTGGGCGCCCACCCCACTCACCATGCTGCGCACCTGCCGCGCCGCAACCGACAGCGTGGCGAGATCGTGGGTTCCGGACTCGAACAGTTCCGCCAGCGCCGCGCGGGCACGGCCGAGCCGGGACTGATTCTTGGACTCCCAGTATGCAATCTTCTCGTCCGCGCTCTCCTCGGGGTCGCCACCGGAGAGGACGTCGAGGGTGAGTGAACGCAGCGAACTGTACATATCGTCGCGCAGGGCGAGCCGGGCCAGCGCGTGCCAGCGGTCGCCGCGTTCCAGATGGCTGACCGCCTCCAGCAGCCAGTCGATCTTCAGATGCTCGTTCAACGCGTAGTACAGCGCGCCGACCTCCTCACCGGAGCGGTCGGTGATATCGGCGATATCGATGACGTCGAGCAGCGGGAACAGATGCAGCAGTGCGAAGACCTCGGTCGCGAGATCCAGCGGCGCGCCGTGCGCGACGAGGTCGGCGGCCTGATCGGTGAGCGTGGTGACGTGGTGGCCGCGCAACCAGCCCGGCACCTTCGGTGCGAGTTCGCGTACCCCCACCCGATACCGGTTGATCTCGGCGCCGACGGCGATGGGCTGCGGACGGTTGGTGAGCAACCAGCGCGACGCCCGGTCCAGCGTCCGTTTGGTCTCCAGCTCGAGCTGGTCGCGGACGCTCACCGTCGTATCGGCGGCTCGGATTCGGGCCCAGATATCGTGCAGGCCGAAGATATCGGTGACCGCGGCGAAGGCCCGGACGGTATCGGTCGCGGTAGCGCCGATCTCCTCGCCCAGTCGGAACGTGTAGGTGACGCCGCCGTAGTCCACCACCTCGTTGGCGATCATGGTGGTGACGATCTCCCGGCGCAGACGATGCTTCTTGATCGCCGCGCCGAACCGCTCCCGTAGCGGAGTCGGGAAGTATTCCGGCAGCCGGGCGGCGAAGAAGGCGCTGTCGGGCAGATCGCCGGCCAGCAGGTCCGCCTTGAGCGCCAATTTCACGTGGGCCAGCAGATTCGCGAGTTCGGGCGAGGCGAGCCCGGCGCCCTCCTCGAGCCGGCGTTTGAGTACGGCGTCGGTGGGCAGCGCTTCCAGGCCCCGGTCGAGTCCGCGCTCGGTCTCGAGCTCTTCGATGAGACGCCGGTGCACATTCAGCATCCGCGCCGACTCCGCCCGGGAAATGCCCATCACATAGTTCTGGGACACATTGTCCTGCAGCACCATCTGCGCGACTTCGTCGGTCATCTCCGCGAGCAGCGGATTACGGTCCTCGATATCGAGTTCACCCGCCGACACCACACCGTCGAGCAGAACCTTGATATTCACCTCGTGATCGGAGCAATCGACACCCGCGGAATTGTCCAGCGCATCGGTGTTCATCTTCCCGCCGTTACGGCAGAACTCGATACGCCCCAGCGCCGTCACGCCGAGGTTACCGCCCTCGCCGATAACCTTCACCCGGAGCTGGTCGGCGTTCACACGGACGGCGTCATTGGATTTGTCACCGGCATCGGCATTGGTTTCGGCACTCGACTTGATATAGGTACCGATACCGCCGTTCCAGAGCAATTGCACCGGGGCGAGCAGGATGGCGCGGATCAACTCGGGCGGGGAAAGCTTCACCACATCGTCGGGCAGGCCGAGCGCCGCCCGGGCCTGCGGGCTGATGGGCACCGATTTCACGGTGCGGTCGTAGACACCGCCACCAGCACTGATCAACGAACGATCATAATCGGCCCAACTCGACCGAGCCAACCCGAACAACCGCGACCGCTCACCGAACGACGACCCCGCATCCGGATCCGGATCCAAAAAAATATGACGATGATCGAACGCCGCCACCAACCGAATATGACGCGACAACAACATCCCGTTACCGAACACATCCCCACTCATATCCCCCACACCCACCACAGCGAAATCCTGCGACTGAGTATCCACCCCCATCTCCGCGAAATGCCGCTTCACACTCTCCCACGCCCCCCGCGCAGTAATCCCCATCGCCTTGTGGTCATACCCCGCCGAACCACCCGACGCGAACGCATCCCCCAACCAGAACCCATACCGACCCGCAACATCATTCGCGATATCGGAAAACGTCGCCGTACCCTTATCCGCCGCAACCACCAAATACGTGTCATCACCATCACGACGCACCACCCGCTCCGGCGGCAGTACCTGCCCACCGGCGAGGTCGACGTTATCGGTGATATCCAGCAGCCCCGAGATGAAGGTGCGATAGCACTCGATACCCTCGGCCATCCGGGCCTGACGGTCGGTCGCGGCGTCGCCGGTGGCGGCCGGTGGGCGTTTCACCACGAAACCACCCTTCGCACCCACCGGCACGATCACCGCGTTCTTCACCGCCTGCGCCTTCACCAGACCCAGAATCTCGGTCCGGAAATCCTCCAACCGGTCCGACCACCGCAAACCACCACGCGCCACCGCACCGAACCGCAGATGCACACCCTCCACCCGCGGCGAATACACGAAGATCTCGTACTTCGGCCGCGGCTGCGGCAGTTCGGCGATCTCCTGCGGTTCCACCTTCACCGAAATGAAATCTCGGGGAGCGCCGTCGGCATCGGTGACGTAGTAGTTGGTGCGCAGGGTCGCGCGGATCAGACCGAGGATGGCCCGCAGGATGCGGTCCGCATCCAGGCTCACGACCTGATCGATCCGCTCGTGCAGGCGCTCTTCGAGCTCGGCGGCCTGTTCGGTGGAGTGGCTGTCCGGATCGAACCGGGCGGTGAACAACTGCGCGAACAGTTTCGCCGCATCCGGATAGGTGTGCAGAACCCGCGCGATATTGACCTGGCTGTACGGGAAACCGGCCTGCTGCAGGTATTTCGCGTAGGTCCGCAGCACGGCGACCGCGCGCCAGGACAGTCCGGCCCGCAGCACCAGCTCGTTCAGGCCGTCGGCTTCGGCCCGGCCATACCAGAGCGCATCGAAGGCAGCGGTGAACCGGTCGCGCACCCGGTCGGCGGCGGCGACCTTACCCTTGGGCGCCGCGAGCGTATCGGGCGCCACCTCCAGCAGTTCGGCGTCGAGATCCTGGTCGAGCGCGCCGTGCAGTAGTTCGTGGCTCGCCAGCAGGCCGAAATCGTAGATCCAGCGTTCCTCGGTGTCGTGGCCGTCGCGCTCCCGCCTGATCCGGTACGGGCGTTCGTCGAGTACCTCGACCCCGAGGCTCTGCAGCACGGGAAGTACCTGGCTGAGCGAAATTCCGGAGCCGCCGATGTACAGGGTGAAGCGCCAGGAACCCGCGGGCGCGCCGGCCACCCGGTACAGGTGCTGATCGATACTTCCCGGACGCAACCGCTCCAGGCGATCGATATCGGCCAGCGCGCGCCGGGCGCTGAAATCCTGTTTGTAGCCTTCGGGGAACGCTTCGCAGTAGCGGCGCACGATCTGCGGATCGAGCACCGTCGACGCGTTCACGGCATCGTTGAGATGGTCGTCCCAGGTGCGGCTCGCCTCGGCGAGCAGGTTCTGGATTCGCCGCCGCTCGTCCTCGGAGATCTCCTCGGCCGCTCCCACCGGTTTCGTGGTGTCGGCGCCCGGCATCCGGATGGTGAAGTAGACGCTGGCGAGTTCGCTTTCGCTCACCCGGGCGGAATAGTCGATCGATGCGCCGCCCAGCTCGCGGACCAGGATGTCCTGCATTTCCAGGCGGACAGCGGTGGTGTAACGGTCACGGGGCAGGTACACCATGGCGGCGACGAACCGGCCGTAGGGGTCGACCCGGAGGAACAACCGAACCTGCCGTCGCAGACCGACATTGAGTACCGCGGTGGCCGTCCGGCGCAGGGTCGCGGCATCGGAGGAGAACAGTTCGGTGCGTGGGAAGCCTTGCATCACCTCGAGCATGGCCTGGCCGGAGAACGAGTCGAGGTCGAAGCCGCTGTCGGTGATGGCGGCGCGGACCCGCTGCCCCACCACCGGTATGTCCAGCACGTTCTCGTGCAGCGCGGTGACCGTGAAGACACCGACGAAAAGGTGCTCACCGCGGACCTCGCCCGCGCTGTCCAGATCGGCGACACCGATGTAGTACGGGTACACCGCGCGCTGCATGGTCACCGGGATCAGACCCTGGGTCATCCGCAGCAGCGGCCGGGCGCCCGCGGTGATCGGGACCTGGAAGCCGGTCGCGGTGCCCGGGTGCAGCACGCCCAATTCGGAATCGGTCACCGGGACCGGCAGTTCCGCACCTGGTTCGAGCCGGTAGCACGCGTATCCGAGCATGGTGAAGTTGTCGTCGGCCAACCACCGCAGCAGGCGCGCGCAGTCGGCGGGTTCGATATCGGCCGCGGCCGCGGCCGCGGAATCGCCGGCCTGTTCCAGCCGGGTCGCCAGTTCGTCGACGATGGCATGGATCGCCTCGGTATCACTGCTCACCTGTCGCACATCCTTGATGACGTCAGGTACGGCGGCGGCGATCTCGTCGAGCAGCTGCGCGCTCGTCGCCGGATGTAGTTGCAGGTGGATCCAGGATTCGCGACCGTCTCCGGTACCGTTGCGCCGCCGATCGGCCTCGTGCAGGCGAGCCGCGGTGAGGGTGCCGGCGGGATCCCGTTCCACCGTGAAGATGGGATGGATGACCTCGCTGATGGTGCCGCCCATCCGGGCGAAGAGTGCGGTCACCGAATCGACCAGCATGGGCATATCGTCGGTAACGATCTGTACCGCGGCGCCCAGCCCCGACCCGTCGTCGGGGTGGTGGACCCGGACCAGGCCCTGACCCGGTTGCCGGGTCAGGGCCAGTGTCAGATGGGCCCGGAAGGTCAGGGTCGGTGCGGTGATCTCACAGTCGGCGTCGTCGGTCTCGACATGCCGGAAATAGCCGTCCTCCAAGGTGCCGAGGTCGGCGCGTAGCGTGTCCGGCAGCTCGGCAGCCCATGCCTCACTGGACAATTCGGACGAGACCGTCATTTCCCACTCCCTTGAATCCGGTTATTCCTCGGACACACCGACACCGACCCCGAGGGTAGACCCGAAGCCGGGCAGCGGGAAAAGTCTCGCGGCGTTACCCGCGGGTCAGCTTGCGATGTGTCACTCGATGCGGCCGTGCGGCTTCCGGGCCGAGTCGCTCGATCTTGTTGGCCTCATAGGCTTCGAAGTTGCCCTCGAACCAGAACCATTCGGCCTCGTTGTCGGCATCACCTTCCCAAGCGAGGATATGCGTACAGGTGCGGTCCAGGAACCACCTGTCGTGGGAAATGACCACGGCACAGCCCGGGAACTGCTCCAACGCGTTCTCCAGCGACCCCAGGGTCTCGACGTCGAGGTCGTTGGTGGGCTCGTCGAGCAGGATCAGGTTGCCGCCCTGTTTCAGCGTGAGCGCCAAGTTCAGCCGGTTGCGTTCACCACCGGAGAGCACCCCGGCCGGCTTCTGCTGGTCCGGACCCTTGAAGCCGAAGGCACTCACATAGGCCCGCGAGGGCATCTCCTGCTGGCCCACCTCGATGTAGTCGAGCCCATCCGAAACCACCTGCCATACCGTCTTGTTGGGGTCGATACCGGCGCGGCTCTGGTCGACATAGCTCAACTTGACGGTCTCGCCGACCTTCACCGTGCCGCTGTCCGGCTGCTCCAGGCCCACGATGGTCTTGAAAAGCGTGGTCTTACCGACACCGTTGGGCCCGATAACGCCCACGATGCCGTTTCGCGGCAGGGTGAACGACAGATCCTTGATCAGCTGGCGGTCGCCGAAGCCCTTGTCCAGATGCTCCACCTCGACCACCACGCTGCCGAGTCGCGGCCCGGCCGGGATCTGGATCTCCTCGAAGTCCAGCTTCCGCATCTTCTCCGCTTCCGCGGCCATCTCCTCGTAGCGGCCCAGACGGGCCTTGTTCTTCGCCTGACGCGCTTTGGCGCCCGACCGAACCCAGGCAAGTTCGTCCTTGAGACGCTTCTGCAGCTTCTGATCCTTTTTGCCCTGAACCGCGAGCCGCTCGGCCTTCTTCTCCAGATAGGTGGAGTAGTTGCCCTCGTAGCCGATCGCCCGGCCGCGGTCCAGCTCGAGAATCCAGCCGGCGACATTGTCCAGGAAGTACCGGTCGTGGGTGACCGCCAGGACGGCGCCCGGATACTGCGCGAGGAACTGTTCGAGCCAGAGCACGCTCTCGGCGTCGAGATGGTTGGTGGGCTCGTCGAGCAGCAGCAGGTCGGGTTTGCTGAGCAGCAGTTTGCACAGGGCCACCCGGCGGCGCTCACCACCGGAGAGGTTGGTCACCGGCTCGTCCGGCGGCGGGCAGCGCAGCGCGTCCATCGCCTGCTCCAGCTGGGAGTCCAGGTCCCAGGCGTCGGCGTGGTCGAGCTCCTCCTGCAGTTTGCCCATTTCGTCCATGAGCTCGTCGGAGTAATCGGTGGCCATGAGTTCGGCGATCTCGTTGAACCGGTCGAGTTTGACCTTGATCTCGCCGAGCCCCTCCTCGACATTGCCGCGGACCGTCTTCTCCTCGTTCAGCGGCGGTTCCTGCTGCAGGATCCCGACCGTGGCGCCCGGCGCGAGAAAGGCCTCGCCGTTGTTCGGCTGGTCCAATCCGGCCATGATCTTCAGCACGCTGGATTTACCGGCGCCGTTCGGACCGACAACACCGATCTTGGCGCCGGGAAGGAAGTTCAAGGTGACATCGTCGAGCACGACCTTGTCGCCGTGCGCCTTACGAACCTTCTTCATTTGGTAGATGAACTCAGCCATATCGATCACCCTATCCGTCAAACATCGGTGCGGTTTCACACGTCGGCGTTCACGGGCTCCTCGTCGCGCGCCGCCTGCTCCACCATTGGATCGTTCGGTTCCCCCGCCACCCCGGTTTCGGCAGTCGCAGCGCCGGGACCGGCGGATATATTCCCGGTCGTGGCCGGTTGTCCGATCCGGCGGCGCTCCACTCGGGCGGTGCAGCGGGTGAGGTCCGGCCCCAGGGTATGCGCTCGCATCTCCAGATCACGTCGCTGGGCGCCCTCCCGGGTCCGGTACTCGTTCGACCGCAGTTGTCCCTGCACGATCACCGGATCACCCCGGTGGATCGACGCGTCCACCCCGGCCACCAACCGCCGCCAGCAACTCACCGTGAGGAAGAGCGTCCCGTTGTCCACCCACCCACCGGTTTCGCGGTCCAGCCGGCGCGCGGTACTCGCCAACCGGAAGCTGATCATCTGCTCGCCGCCGGGCAGTTCTCGTCTCACCGGCTCGGTCACCACCGTACCGACCACGGTCGCCACTGCTTCGTACATTTCCGCCCCTTCGTTCGCCCCGTGCTGCCGAGGACGTACTCATCGTCACCGGTCCGACGAGGCGGTGACGGGCGCGAATCGAATCTGTGGACAACTTCCCCGCGACCGGGCACTTGTGGAAAGAACGTACTGCCGGATCAGCGGCCGGCGGCCGGCATGGCGGCGGCGATATCCCGCCGTGAGCGCACGCCGAGTTTGGCCAGAATGCTCGACACATGTGATTGGACGGTGCGTCGCGACAGGAACATCTGCGCCGCGATATCGGCGTTCGAGGACCCGTCGGCCACTTGGACCGCCACGGATCGTTCGGTATCGGTCAGCGACGCCCAGCCCGTTTTCGGGCGATTACGCGGGCCCCGCACGCCCCGGCGGATTCCGTACCGCCGGATCCGGGCCACCGCCCGGCCGGTATCCCACGACGCGCCCAGCCGGGTGTACAACTGGACGGCGGATTCGAGCGCCTCCCGCGCGTCGGCTCCCCGACCGCCCGCGGCCAGCACGGTCGCCGCGTTCTCGTAGGCCTGGGCTTCGTAGAGCGGCCACTCACAGCGCGCGAACTCCCGCGCGGCGGCGAAGAGTGCGTCGGGGTCTCGATCGGCCAGCCCGCGGCACAGCTGCGCGATACCCGAGCGGGCGGCGGTCCACTGCTTGGCCACCAGGTCGTCGGCCGCCGCCCGCGCACTGTGCAGTGCTTCCGCGTCGCCGGCATCGAAGGCCAGGCGGGCGATATCGGGCAGGATGTAGTGCAGGGTCGAGGCGCTCATACCTCCGTCGAGCTTCGCGTGGGTCTCGACGAGCAGCCGCAGCGCCGGCTCCGGGTTCCCCCGGGTCTCGTGGACCAGAGCGGCGACCCACGGTTGCATGTATCCGTATCCGGCGGTGCCCAAGCCGCCGTCCGGGACGTACGCGTCCCCGGGCGGCGGCGCGCCACGGTGCATCCCGATCAGCGCCATCACACTGTGGGCGACCGGCGCGTAACCGAGCACATCGGACGCCTCCAGGCACGCCCGGCATTCCGCGATCGCCTCGTCCCAACGCCCGTTCAGCAGGAACATACGCGCTTTGGCCATGAGGTTGGGCGCCAGATAGACCCCGTGCATCCGGCGGTTGTGGCCGATGGCGGTCTGCACAGCCTCCAGGGCCGCGGCCGGACGGTCGAGCTCGATCAGGCAGTGCGCATACAGCACGTACGGATCGATCTGGTCCGATCCGGCGCCGTCCTGCAACACCGTGACCGACTCGGTACTGATCTCCAGGGCTTCGTCGAGATATCCCTGGGTGTAGCGCACGGCACCGAGAGCCATCAACCCATACCCGGTGGCCAGGGAGTTTCCCGACTGCCGTCCCAGCGCGACCGCCTGCCATCCGGCCTGTTCGGCCTCGGCGAACCGTTCGAGGAAGAAATTGTCCAGCGCGCACAGGCCCAGGAAACGCGCGGCGTCGGAGTCGCCGAGATCCAACGTCTTCAGCGCGGTCTCGGCTATATCGACGGCCTCGGCCAATCGTCCCTGGGCATGGCATACATGGGCCAGCAACCAGCGCAGACCCGGGTCGTCGGCGTGCTCGGGCCGGTGCCGCAACGCCACGCGCAATGTGGCCTCGGCCTGGTCGGTCCGGCCGTTCCACAGCAGCGCGCGGGCCCGCATCCGGATCAGCGCGGCGCGGGTCGCCGTATCGAGCCCGGCCGTATCGACTATCCGGGTCAGCAGGCGCATGGCCAGTTCCGGGGCGCGCACGATCAGCGCGTCGGAAACCGAGAGCAGCCATTGCAGACTCGCCGGCTCGAGTTCCCGGCCGCCGATCGACAGATAGTAGGCGACCCGTTCTATCGGTGCGCCCGTGGTCTGCAGCACGAGCCCGGCCCGGCGCAGCAGATCCGAGCGCAGGGAGGCGGGTAATCGCTCCGCCAGCACATGGCGGATCAGATCGTGCCGGAAGGCGAGCTCGGAATCGACCATGGTGAGCAGTCCGGCGTCCGTTGCCTCGGTGACCGCGCTCCACACTTCCATGATGTGGCTGTCCAGCACCGCGGCGAGTTCCACAACATCGACCTTCGGGCCCAGTGCCGCGGCCATGGGCAACAGGTCGCGAGTCGGCCGCGACAGCGAGTCGGCCCGGCGCCAGATCGCCTCGGCCAGGGAGCCGACCGGCCGCGGAGCGGACCCGGATGCGGGGTTCGCTCCCTCGGCTCCCAGCAGCGTCGCGGCCACCAGCTCCGTGATGTGCAGCGGATGCCCGTACGCTCCGGCGACCTGACGCAGCAGCGCCGGCGGCGGCACCGCGCCGACCATCTCCTGGACCATGGTCGTCGTCGCCGCATCCGGCAGCGCGCCCAGCCGGATGGTGGAGGCAGCGCAGGCGGTCAATGTGGCGGTCAAGACCGCGAAGGCCGGATCGGAGGGGAAGGGGCGGGTCGCCAGCACCAGCACCAGCGGTAACCGATCGGCGAGAGTACACAGTCGATGCAGCACGGCCAGACTGGAGCGGTCGGCCCAGTGGACATCGTCGAGCAGCAGGGCGACGGGTTGCTCCGCGCACCAGGCGCGGATCTGTTCCAGCAGGAGCTCGGCGAGCGCGAATTCGTGCGTGGCCGCGGCGTCTCCGGCCTGGTCCGCGCCATCGAGCAGGGTCCGGATCGGATCGGAATCGGCGGGTCGGTCCCCGGCGCCGAGCCACGTGGCCGATGCCGCGAACGGGACATCCTGCTCGAGTTCTCTGGCGCGGCTCGTCCGCACCTGCAACCCCAGTTCGGCGAACTGCTGCGCGGCGGCACCGAGCAGCGCGGTCTTGCCGATACCGGCTTCACCTTCCACCAGGACCACGGCGCCGCGCCCCGCGACCGCGCTACGCCCGTTCGAAACCAGAGCCGCGACCTCGGCGTCGCGACCGACGAACACTGTCGCGAGAGATTGCTGCACTCGCATCAGTTTAAGCATCCGGACCGTGGCATGCATGGACCCACCACCGATGGGGACGGTCATCCCTCCCCGCCGCACCGGCGGGAAACAGACAATTCGGGATCGGCGGCCACCGCCCGACATTCGTGTGTACCACACCACCACGGCAGTTCCGCGGCATCGAAACGTTCGGGCGCCACCGGATTCGACGACCTCGGCGTCGCGTCCGCGCCCACGGTCACGACCGGTGGCCGGAAGCGGGTTCTGCGCTGCCTCCGTGAAGGTTCGAGCGGTGCACCGACACTTCGATCAGCGTGTCAGAGCACCGGGAGTTCGGTGTTCGCGCCGCACAACACCACCACCGGCCGCTCACCCGCACGCGGTACATACGCACCGCTGAGAATGGCCGCCAGAGCCACCGCGCCGGAGAGTTCGACAACAATCCGGAACTCCCGCCACAGATAGTCCCGCGCATCGGTGATCGCGTCATCGGTCACCAGCGCGGACCGCACACCGTAGCGCCGGGTCACATCGAGCGCGATCTCGCCGATCCGCGAGGCGCCCAGGGCATCGGCGGTGATACTGGACACCTCCACATCGACCGGCTTCCCGGCGGCCAGCGCGGAGTTCAGGGTCGGAATCCCCTCGGGTTCCACGCCCACGATCTCGCGGCGACGCCCGCCGGCGGCCGCGATCCCACCGATCAACCCGCCGCCGCCGACCGCGACCAGGATCGGCGGCCGACCCCGGACCTGCTCCTCGATCTCCAGTTCGATCACCCCGGCTCCGGCCACCACCGCGGGCAGGTCGTAGGCGTGCAACTGCAACGCCCCGCGTTCGGCGGTGATCTCGCAGGCGTGCTCGTAGGCCTCCGCGTAGGTGGTTCCGTGCCAGCGCACCTCGGCGCCGTGCGACCACATGGCGGCGACCTTGGTGTGCGGCGCCGATTCGGGGACCACCACCGTGCAGGTCTTGCCCATCCCCGCCGCCGCCAGAGCCGCCGCGATCCCCGCGTTGCCGCCCGAAGCGATCACCACATGTTCGGGACACACCCGTTCCGACAGTAGCGCGTTGTAGCTGCCGCGCACCTTGAAGGTGCCACCGTGCTGCAGGTATTCGAGCTTCAGAGTGACCGGAACGGGGCCGCCGGGCCCCGGTACGGCAGTGTGGAAGACCGGGGTCTTGCGAATGCGTCCGGTCAGTCGCCGACGCGCCGCCCGCACATCCGACCGGTAGATACGCCGGAGCGGTGGCACAGGTGTCAGCGGGATTTTCTGCTCGGTCATCTACCTACTTGCCCGATCTCGCTTGGCCAATTGGGCGAACATGGCGTTGTGCGCGGCGAGTTCCGCGTCGTCGTCGCGTTCCGCGGCGCGGTCGGTGCGCCGGGCCAGCCGCGCGTCGCTGCGCGACCACTGGACCAGCAGCGCCAGCATGACCACGACCAGCGGGACCTCGCCCGTGGCCCATGCCAGGCTGCCCCCGGTGCGCTGATCACCCAGCAGATCAACGGACCAGCCGAGGCCGAGACTTCGATAGAACCAGCCGGCCAGCACCGTGCTCGTGCCCATCAACACCACCCCGAAGAAAGCGTGGAAGGGCAGCGAACCGAACACCATGGCCAGCCTGGTCAGCGGCTCCACCCGCCGCGGTTTCGGGTCGATCCCGATCACCACCCAGTAGAAGAGATAGCCGCTGAGCAGGAAATGCAGGTTCATCAGCAGATGCGCGGTATGGGAATCGGCGTAGGCATCGAAGATCCCGCCCAGGTACAGCGCATAGAAACCGGCCACGAACAGCACCGAGGCCACGATCGGCTGAGTGAGGAAACGAGAGACCGGGTTGTGGACGGCCGCCAGGATCCATTCCCGGGGGCCCGGGGCCCCATCCCGCCCGGCCGGCGGCAGCGCGCGCAACGCGAGCGTCACCACGCCACCCAGGGCCAGCAGGATCGGGGTCAGCATCGACAGCGCCATATGCGCGCCCATGTGCACGCTGAACATGGCGGGCGCGTATCGGCCTACCCCCGACGACGTCGTGAACAGCAACACGGCGCAGCCGAGCAGCCATGCGACGGTCCGGCCGACCGGCCAGGCGTCACCGCGCGCCCGCAACCGCCGGACGCCCAGCAGATAGAGCACCGCCAGCACGATGGCGAGCGTGCCGAAGATCAGGTCGAAACGCCAGTCGAAGAGCAGTCGCGCCACCGTGGGCGGGCCGTCGAGGTTGTAGCCGAGTTCGACCTCCATCGGCGTGGGCACGCTCGTCGGCGCCGGTGGCGGGGTCCGGCCCAGTCCCACCGCAAGACCCATGGTCGCGGCGAAGACGAGCAGCTCCACACTCGCGAAACGGGCGAGTGCGCGCCGGTCGTCCGGGTCGGCGGCCAGCGCCGGAAGCGCCGCGCGCCGCTGGAACCAGCCGAAGACGCCGAGGATCACCAACGCCGCGGCCTTGGCCAGTACCAGCCGGCCGTAGGTACTGGTGAAAAGTTCGCCCCAGGGCACCCGCACCCAGGAGTTGGCCACGCCGCTGAGCGCCAGCACCACGAAGGAAACCAGGGCCACCGCGGAGAAGCGCCGGGCCGCCAGGGCCGTATGGGTGCCGTCCCGCAGGGCGTGGACCAGCAGCGCACCCAGGCCGCCGACCCAGACCGCGGCGGCGATCAGGTGCAGGATCAAACTGTTGGTGGCCACATCGTGGGCGCCGCCGGACGCGGAATGTCCGGTCAGCGCCAGCGGCATCATCACCGCGACCGACGCACCGAACAACACCGGCGTCCTGCCCCAGCGCAGGGCCAGTCGGCAGGCGATCGCCAACAACAGGGCTCCGATCGCGGTCAGCCGCCAGGTACCGGCGAGTTCGATCTCATCGGCGACCCCCCACAGATCCGGGGGTGCCAGGATCTGGGTGACCGGCCGGCCGGTGCTGTCGGAGACGGTCAGCGGTACCAGCAGCGCGGCGCTCACCGCCCAGGCCACCGCCAGATTCGAAGCCCGCCGCACCGCGCGGTAACCCCCCGTGTCGAGCAGACCACCCCGCTGCGGCGGCACCAGGAAGGCCGCGAAGAGCAGCGACCCCACCGTGAAGGCCGCGAAGAGATCGGCCAGCGCTCGGAGCGCGGGCAGACCGTAAGTGGTCAGCGGACCGGGATCGGGAATACCCAGCAGACTCAGCGCTCGAGCGGCCGACAGGCCCACCACCAGCATCGATACCAACGCGGCGAGCGCCGCGGCACATACGGTCAGCACCGCCGGAACGACCGCCGAGCCACTGGGCCGACCGGCCTCTGTAGCGGGTTCGGCGGCGGGAGCCTGGGCTGACGACATAGCTTCGAGAGTAGTTCGATGGGCGCAGTTCGGCCCGCCGGGGCTGTTTCCGGGCAGCCCGAATCAGACGATCTGGTCGATCGCTACACTTTTCAGCTGGACAGCGCGGCCGTTGTCCGCCATGGTGGAACCACTGCCTCCGTAGCTCAGTTGGATAGAGCAAGGGCCTTCTAATCCCTAGGTCGCAGGTTCGATTCCTGCCGGGGGCGCTCCACCCACCCGACTGAGCTGTTCGGGCCAGTCGGAGTGGGTGTACCCCCTCCGACAAGCGCCAAACACACAATCCCGGTAGGCGAAACCTCCGCCTTCGCTCCGGCCATGCGCGTCCGTATCCCGACACACCGCCCACAACACCAACCACCGGCCGTGCGCCTTCGCATGCGGACGAACTTCCCGGCGCGAGCTGCGGGCGGGCCCTGACCGGCGGCGCCCTCTAGGGTGTCGGGAATGGGTTTGCCTTCGCCTGCCGCCGAGAGCCGCGCCGTGGTGACCGGCGCTTCGTCCGGAATCGGAACCGCACTGGCCGCCGAACTGGCCCGGCGGGGCCATTCACTCCTCCTGGTCGCGCGCCGCGGCGACATCCTCGACGACCTGGCCGGCCGCCTGACCCGGGACCACGGCGTCACCGCCGAAGTCCGCGCCGTCGATCTCGCCGACCGGGCGCAGCGGGCTCCGCTCACCGAGGAACTCGCGAGCCGGGATATCTCGATCCTCTGCAACAACGCGGGTATCGCGACATTCGGCCCCCTCTCCACCCTGGATCCCGCCTACGAACGCGACCAGCTGGAGTTGAACGCTGTCGCCGTACACGACCTGACCCTGGCCGTACTACCCGCGATGCTGGCCCGGCGGGCCGGTGGCATCCTGGTGAGCGGTTCGGCGGCCGGGAACATGCCCATCCCGAACAACGCCACCTACGCGGCGAGCAAAGCCTTCGCCAACACCTTCGCCGAATCCCTGCGGGGCGAGCTGAAAGGTTCCGGGGTGCACATCACCCTGCTCGCCCCGGGCCCGGTACGTACCGAGACCCCCGATCCCGCCGACGCCTCCCTGGTCGACCGTATGGTGCCGGACTTCCTCTGGGTGTCCTCGGAGTACACAGCCCGGATCTCGATCGACGCACTGGCCCGGAACAAGATGCGGGTGGTGCCCGGACTGATCGGGAAGGGTATGAGCGCCGCCGGCAACTACGGGCCCCGAGCGGTCACCGCCCCGATCGCAGGCGCGTTCTACAAGAAACTAGGCGGCTGACCGCACGCCGCCGGCGGCGACTTCCACCCGGAGCGGGTGGTGATTGCCCTCGGCGGGTGGCGGCGCTGATTAGGGTGGTGCGGGTGTCGGACAAATTAGTGGTGTGGATGGATTGTGAGATGACCGGGCTCGATCTGGTCACCGACAAACTGATCGAGGTGGCCGCCCTGGTGACCGACAGCGATCTGAACGTTCTCGGTGACGGGGTGGATATCGTCATCCACGCCGACGACGAGGCGCTCGCGGCGATGCCCGAGGTGGTCGCCGAGATGCACGCCCGGTCCGGCCTCACCGAAGAGGTGCGGCGCTCTACGGTCACTCTCGCCGAGGCCGAGCGGCAGGTACTCGACTATGTGAAGCAGTACGCACCCACCGCCCGGATGGTGCCCCTGGCCGGTAACTCCATCGCCACCGATCGTGGTTTCATCGCCCGGGACATGCCGGAGCTGGACGCACACCTGCACTACCGGATGATCGACGTCAGCTCGATCAAGGAACTGTGCCGTCGCTGGTACCCGCGGATCTATTTCGGCCAGCCGGAGAAGGGTCTGGCCCACCGCGCGCTCGCCGATATCCAGGAATCCATCCGGGAACTCGAGTACTACCGGCGCACGGCCTTCGTCCCCGCGCCGGGCCCTTCCACGGCGGAGATCTCCGCGATTGCCGCCGAGGTCAGCGCCGGTAGCGCGGGCGGGACCGGTGGCGGCGCACCCGGCTCGGTATAGGGCTCGGCGACCGGCACACCGATAACCGATTGGCTTGCGGAGGGGTAGACGCGCTACTATCTAGGCCGCCGGTGCAAACCGGCAATGGTGAGTGTAGTTCAGTTGGTAGAGCACCAGGTTGTGATCCTGGCTGTCGCGGGTTCGAGTCCCGTCACTCACCCTGGAAAGCCCGAGGGCCCACTGGGTCCTCGGGCTTTTTCGTTCGGCCGATAGCGGTCTCAGGCCTCCGGTTTGCTCGTATCGATCGGCGGGGGCGCCACCTCGTCGCGAGCGCCCTGATCCAGGCGGAAGGGCGGGTATTCGTCGCGGAGCAGCGAGCCGTAGGCCTGCACTCGCAACATCCACCGGTTGATTCCCATCACAAAATCGAACAGCCCCTGGGAGTAGCGGGCCGCGAACAGCAGCCCGACCAGGGCGACGAAGGTCACTACGCCGATCAGCGGGATTCCCGCGGCACTGGCCGTGGTCTCGGCGTCATCGAAGTCGACCAGCCAGGCGGCACCGGTCATTCCGCCGATGATCAGGTAGTGCGGAATGGCCAGCAGCCACCATTTCACCAGCACCAGCCCGCGATGCAGCGTCGGCGGATAATCGATGTCCAGATCCGCCGCGTAGTCGTCGTCGCGGGACAGGGAGAACGGCGGGTATCTATCGGTACCGGCGGGCGTCCACGCGTAGAAGCTGACCCGCCACGACCACCGCATGACCCCGACGCTGTAGTCGAACAGGGCCCGAGGGTATCTGCCGGTGAACAGGATCGCGAAGAACGCGATCACGGTCACCACGGCATAACCGATGTGCAGGAAGAACAGAGCTATGTAGTGCGGTATGGCGAGAAGCCATTTCACGATCCACATCCAGCGCGACAGCGCGGGGTCCAGATCGCCGCGAACTCGGACCGGGTAACCGGCGGGAGCAGGCATTGTGATCAACGCTCCTTCGAGGGTGCTGGCCCGGCCGACCCAACCGGCTCGGCCGCCCCTCAATTGTGAGCTATCACACACATTTTCGTGTCGGTCCCGCCGGACCGACACGGCATCGATATCAACCGGCCGCTCGGCCGGCCGACTCTTCGACGCCCGATCCGGCCTACCTGACCGGCGTCTTCTCGAATCCCTCCAGCGCGGCCAGGCGCGGCAGTGCGCCCGGATGCTGACTGTTCAGCCAGCTGATCAACTCCTCGCGGACGGCGCAGCGCAGCGACCACACCGCGTCCGAATCACGCCCGGTCATCGATGCCCGCACCTCGATACCGGTGGGGGTGCTGTCGGTGACCAGCAGATTCCAACTGCGGCCGTCCCAATCGGGATGCTCACTCAGGTATTCGTAGAGATGCTCACGAAGTTCGGCCACGGGGGCGCTGTGGTCCAGGTAGAGGAATACGGTGCCGGTCATCTGCGGGCCGCCGCGCGACCAGTTCTCGTACGGCTTGCTGTTGAAGTACGAGACCGGCATGGTGAGCCGGCGGTCGTCCCAGATCCGGACGGTGAGGAAGGACAGGGTGATCTCCTCGACGGTGCCCATCTCGCCCTCGACGACGACCGTATCGCCGATTTTCACCGAATCACCGAAGGCGATCTGCAGGCCCGCCATGAGGTTGCTGAGCGTGGACTGGGCCGCCACACCGGCGATGATGCCGATGATACCGGCGGAGGCGAGCAGCGAGGTGCCCAGCACGCGCAGCCCGGGGAACATGACCAGCATGGCGATCGCCGCCGTCGCGACCGCGAGCAACGCGGTGGTGATTCGGCGGATCAGGGTGAACTGGGTGTTCAGCTGACGTACCCGGCGCGGGTCGCGGGCCCGGCGGGAGTAGCTGTTCAGCAGTCCGTCCGCCACCGCGTCGACTATCCGGACCACCAGCCAGACCGCCGACATGGTGACCATGGAGGCCAGCACGCTGAGGATCACGGTGTCCTGGCGCAGATTCAGATCGGCCAGCGGGTAGGTGATCCGGAGTGCGGCGAAGCCCAGGAACAACTGCAGCGGCAATTGGATGCGCCGCAGCAGACCCGGAATGGTGGTCTTGGGGTGCCGGGCCGACCAGTAACGGAGGCCCCGGTCGATCGCCCAGCCGAGGGCGATCGTCACGGCCAGCGTGCCCCCGAATACGATCAGCAGCCGTATCACGTTCTCCACTGCGCCCACTCCTTGTTACCCATCGCTCGTTCAGATCCCCCGAACAAGGCTACAGTTCGATAACGGCGGATCACCACCAGTCACGGGGATCTCACGGAGTGCTCTGTGGTTACTTCGGCGCGCTCCCCTGCGAGTACAGCCGGATCTCGCCCGCGTCGCCGAGGAACGCGTTGACCAGCATCACCTGATCGGCCCGGAGTTCGGCCGGGTCGGGCGCGGTGGTGGTGATGGAGATCTGCGGGATGGCCGCCCAGTTCACGACATAGCGCTCCGGCGGCCCATCGTCGTCGGACAGCCGGGCCAACCGGAAGACCGAGACGGTTTTGCGTTCCATCAGGTCGCGCACCACCTCCGCGATCCGCTCGGGATCCTCCAGCGCGAACAGGAAACCGAACGTCAACTCCGGCGAGGAGACATAGGCGGGCACGAGCCGAGGTTAGCCCATGGATAACCGCTCGGTGTGAGTTGTCCCACCGAGCGGTTTTCCGGATCGGGTCAGTGGCCCGTGCGGGAGGGGCCGGGATCGACGGTCTCGGCGTCGATGATCTCGGCGGCCGGCACGACACCGCGCTCCCGAATCTGCGGCGCGCTCGCGGAGTCCCGGTCCGCCTCCGCCCGGCGGGTATCGCCATCGTCCTCGCTCGCCTCCGCCGCGGGGTCACGCTCGGCGGCAGCGTCGCGTTTGGCCGCAGCGGCGGCCTCGTTCATCTCGATGGCGTCGGTGATCCATTCCCCGATCTCCCGGGTCACCTCCGAGACCGTGCCGGTGATGATGCTCGCGATATTGCCGACCCGGCGCGCCCCCGACGTGGTGAGTTCCTGGATGAGATCCTTGTTGGCCTCGAATTTGCCGATCATCACACGCCCGCTTCGGTAGGACTCTGCTGACGCATCACGATAACACCGGAAGTGGGCTGTTTCCGCAGCACAGCGGGTAGGAAGCGGCCGAACCGGGACTCCGTCAACCGCGGCGGCAGCGCCAGTTGGAAGATCTTGGCCCACACCGAACCGATCTGCTTGCCCAGCGGCCCGGTGTTGTAGGGGAGCCCGAACTTCTCGCACAGCGCGCGCACCTCCGGCGCGATCTCCGGGTACCGGTTGGCCGGCAGATCCGGGAACAGGTGGTGTTCGATCTGGTGGGACAGATTGCCGGACATGATGTGGAACAGCGGACTGCCGGAGATGTTGGCCGAGCCGAGCATCTGCCGGACATACCATTCGCCGCGGGTCTCCTCGGCGGTCTCCTCTTCGCTGAACGTCTGCACACCGGACGGGAAGTGCCCGCAGAAGATGATCGAGTACGCCCACAGGTTGCGCACCAGGTTCGCCGTCGCGTTCCCGGCGAGCGTGGACAGGAACAGCGGACCGGTCAGCAGCGGGAAGGCCACGTAGTCCTTGAGGACCTGCCGGCCCGATTTACGGAGCTGCCCCTTGATCAGCGGTTTCAGCTCGGACCAGCTGCGCTTGCCCTTGACGATGTTGTCCGCTTCGAGGTCGTGCAGCATCACGCCCCATTCGAAGAAGACCATCAGCAGGAACGCGTAGAGCGGGTTGCCCAGGTAGTAAGGGTGCCAGTCCTGCCCCTCGTCGATCCGCAGCACGCCGTAGCCGATATCGCGGTCCCGGCCGTGGATGTTGGTGTAGGTGTGGTGCATGTAGTTGTGCGAATGCTTCCACTGGTCCGCCGGGCAGACGGTATCCCATTCGAAGACCCGCGAATTCAGGCCCGGCTCCCGCATCCAGTCGTACTGGCCGTGCATGACGTTGTGGCCGATCTCCATATTGTCGAGGATCTTCGATACGCTGAGCGCGGCCACGCCGGCCAGCCAGAACGGGGGCAGGAATCCCAGGTACATCAGGCCGCGCCCGGCGATCTCGAATCCACGCTGCGCCTTGATGATGTCGTAGATGTACTCCCGGTCGCGCTCGCCCAGATCGGCGACGATCCGGTCGCGCAGTTCGTCGAGAGTGCGACCGATCTCCTCGACCTGGTCGGGCGAGAGGACCAGCGGTCCGTTCTTGGTCTCGGTAAGGATGGTCATCAGTTTCTCCCCTTCTCGATATCAGATTTCGATGTCCACGTCGCCGACGGCGGCCTGGACGCAGAGTTGGATCGGCTGGTCGGGGTCGGACTCCAGCTCCCCGGTGCGCAGATTGCGGGTGCAGCCACTACGCCGGACCGAGGTGCAGGAGAAGCAGATGCCCATCCGGCAGCCGAACTCCGGACTGAGGCCGGCGCCCTCGGCCTGCTCCAGCAAGGACGACCCGGTGTTCTCCGCGGTGACGCCGCTGGCGGAGAAGGTCGTGGTGCCCTTCGCCTCCGCGCTGTCCACCGGCGCGGTGGTGGCGACGAACTCTTCGGTGTGCAGTCGTTCACTCAGGTCCGCGTCCGCGTAGACCGCCCGGACCGAGTCCATGAGCGGCGGCGGACCGCACAGATAGGTCTGCGCGTCGGCGAACCACGGCGCCACTCGTGCGAGTTCGTCGTGCTCGAAACCCTGGCCGTCCCGTTCCGGGTACCGCAACTCGACTGCGATATTCGGGTGGGCGGCAGCGATTTCGGCGAGTTCCGCACGGTGGGGCACCAGTTCCGGCGAACGGGCGTAGTGCAGGAAGACCACCTCGCCGGAGTATTTCTCGTCGACGAGGGTGCGCAGCATGGACAGCACCGGCGTGATGCCGCTGCCGCCGCTGATCAGCAGCACCCGCTCGGGTCGCCGGTCCGGGAGATGGAATACTCCGGAGGCCGGCTCGAGATCCACGATCATGCCGGGGCGCGCGTGTTCGTGCAGATACCGCGACACCAGGCCGTGCGGATGCACCCGAAGGGTCAGATCGAGGCGGCGGCGGCGATCGTGCTGGGAGTTCACCGGCGAATAGCAGCGCAGGTGACGCACGCCGTCGATCACCACGCCCAGCTGCAGGAACTGGCCCGCACGCAGCCCGTCCCACTGCCGGGTCGGGCGAAGACCCAGCGAGATCGTTCCGGGCACCGAGCGGTCCACGTCGACGATGCGGGCTCGCATATCGCGAACGGTCAGCATCGGACGCACCAGTTCCAGATACCGGTCCACCGGATGCGGAGTGGTCAGGGTCTGCACCAGATCGAGGAGGGCCACCATGGGAGTTCTCCGTCCCTGTCTGTCGGTCATGTCACGATAGTGAAATCATTTCGGTGTACGCCTGTACACTCAACCAGTGTGCCGGATACCCCGCCGGAACTGTCAACCAGTAATCGGTGTGACGCGGACGACAAGAGAGAGATGGGTGAATGGTGAACGGCTGTATGCTCACTGAAATGACCGATCAGGGAGCGAGCCGCGTCGAGCGCAAAGAGCGCACTCGGCAGGCCTTGCTCGTCGGCACGCTGGCGCTGGCCGCGGAACGCGGTTTCGGGGCACTGAGCCTGCGCGAGATCGCCCGCTCGGCCGGTATCGTCCCCACCGCCTTCTATCGGCATTTCGACTCTCTGGACGACCTCGGTGCCACCTTGGTGGACGAGGGCGTTCAGGCGCTACGACTGGCGCTGCGGCAGCTACGCCGCACCCCCGATGCCCGGCTCTCGGAAACGGTGCGGTTCGTCTTCGGTGAAGTCGCCCAGAAGCGCGAGCTGTACGGCTTCCTGATCCGGGAGCAGCGCGGCGGCAGCCCGGCGCTGCGTTCGGCCATCGCGCTCGAACTACAACTGATCGTGCGCGAACTGGTGGCGGATCTGTCCCGGGTCCCGGCCCTGGACGACTGGTCCCCGGGCGACCTGGAGGTCGCCGCCGACCTGCTGGTGGCCACCGTGATCGACGGGATCGCCGACTATGTGGGCGCCACCGCCCGCGCGGAACAACCGGTGATCGAACGCACCATCCAGCAGATCCGGCTCATCGCCCTCGGTATGGGCGCCTGGAAACCCTGAGCGCGGACCCGCCTCAGGCCACCGGTGTCTGCGTCGGCTCCTTGCTGCCCGAAGCGTCCGGAGCCGGTACGAACAGCAGGGCGACAAGCCCCGCGCCCAGCACCACCAGCAGACCGCCGATGCCGGCCCGGTCCGCCCCGAAACCCCAGACGAACAGGCCGAACAGAGTGGGCGCGAGGAATGAGGCGGCCCGCCCGGTCGTGGTGTAGAGCCCGAACAGCTGCCCCTCCCGCCCGGGCGGTGTCAGCCGGGTGAGGAAGGACCGCGCCGACGCCTGCGCCGGGCCGACGAACAGAGTCAGCGCCAGGCCGAAGATCCAGAACATCACGGCGCCCGACACCAGCAGCAGCACCGCGCCGCACACCACCGCGGACAGCAGCGATACCGCGATCACCCGTTTCGGCCCGACCGTATCGTCGAACCGGCCGGCCACGACCGCCCCGAGCGCCGCGACCACATTGGCCGCGATACCGAAGAGCAGCACATCGGATTCGCTGATCCCGTACACCTGCACGGCCAGCACCGCGCCGAAAGCGAAGACACCGGCCAAGCCGTCCCGGAAGATCGCGCTGGCCAGCAGGAACCAGATCACGGTGCGATCGAGCGCCCACAGTTCTCCCAAGTCGCGCCACAGCACCCGGTAGGAGCCGAGCAGTCCCGCACTCGCCGCCCCGGGATCGGCCCGGGTGCGCGGCACCTCCGGCACCGCGAACAACACCGGCAGTGCGAACACGCCGAACCAGACCGCGGCCAGCAGGACGACCAGCCGGATGTTCAGCCCGTCCTCGGTACTCACCCCGAGCAGCCCCCGCTGCGGGCCGTCACCTGCGATGAACCCGAAATAGCAGATCAGCAGCAGGAAGATGCCCCCGAAGTAGCCCATGGCCCAGCCGAATCCGGATACCCGGCCCAGCGTCGCGGGGGTGGATACCTGACGCAGCATCGCGTTGTAGGGCACCGTCGAGAGCTCGAGGAACACCGAACCCAGCGCGAGCAGTACCAGCCCGAGCCACAGATAGGAGTACTGGTCCCGGACGAAGAACATCGCCGCCGTCAGCACCACGACGACAGCGGTCATGATCCCGAGCGAACGCTTGCGGCTCGCGGTCGCGTCGAAACGCTGCCCGGTGACCGGAGCGGTCAGCGCGACGACCAGTCCGGCGAGTCCCAGCGCCCAGCCCAGCCAGGCGCTGGCGGAAATATCACCCGGCAGATCCGCACCGACGCTGTCGGTGAGGTACACCGCGAAGACGAAGGTGGTGATCACGGCGTTGAACGCGGCCGACCCCCAGTCCCACAGCCCCCATGCGACCACCTGCCCGCGCCCGGCCCGCGCGTCCGCCTCGCTCATACCGCGCACACTAATGGATCCGCTGCGCACCGGCGGGGCTACCGAGATCGTCCGGTGACCGGGCCGCAGCCACGGTCGAAATACGGCGAGGTAGCGGGTTGATCACGTCTGGGTCCGGCGAATGTACGGGCGCGGAGCGCAAACCCTATAGTCGGAGAATGTCTTTCGACTCGAAGTGCGCCATCAGGGACTCGAACCCCGAACCCGCTGATTAAGAGTCAGCTGCTCTGCCAATTGAGCTAATGGCGCGTGCTCCGCTGTGCGGTGCGGGACAGACATTAACAGGCTCGGGCCGCAGAAGTGAAATCGATATCCCGTCGGGCGGGTGTGAGCCGGCCGACACCGTAACGACCGGCGCCCGGATCCCTATGTGTAGGTGGGCCGTGACGCCGGAAGTGATCGTGGCGGTTGGGATCACCTCGGCGCGGCTGGCAGAATGATGTACGTGGTCTCGACCGATCCCGCTGCCGTGGGTCGAGGTGAGCAGGTGATCGGTCGGATCCGAAGCCGTCGGCGCGTAGCGGGTGCGCCGAGACTTGAAACGGGGTTGATATGCATATTGGTGATCGGCGCAGGCCGGTCCGCTGGCTCTTCGGACCGCTGGTGCTCGTGGCGCTCGTCGTCCTGGCGCTGACCGGTTGTTCCTCGTCGGAGGCGTCGGACGGAACCGTCGCCATCGACCGCAACCCCCTCACAGAGCTCATCAAGCCCAAGCTCGTGGCGCCGGTCAAGGACGGCGATATCGGCGTCTCACCGGCCGCGGGGATGAAGTTCGAGATCACCGACGGCCTGTTCACCGACGTCGCCCTGCTCAACCCCGATGATCAGCCGGTGGCCGGGCAGCTGGCAGCCGACGGCCGCAGTTGGTCCACCACCGAACCCCTCGGTTACAGCAAGACCTACCGCCTGCAGGCCCGGGCCAACGGCCTGGGCGGCGCGTCGACCGCCGCTATGAGTTTCACCACAACCGCGCCCGGCAATGTCACCAAGCCGTACCTGGTGCCCGGTGAGGGTGAAGTGGTCGGCATCGGCCAGCCGGTGGCGGTCCAGTTCGACGAGAACATCCCCGATCGCAAGGCCGCGCAGAACGCCATCACCATCAAGACCGATCCGCCGGTCGAGGGTGCCTTCTACTGGGTGAACAATCGTGAGGTCCGGTGGCGGCCCGAGCATTTCTGGACCCCGGGCACCAAGGTGACGATCGATGTGAACGTTTATGGCAAGGACCTGGGCAACGGGCTCTACGGCCAGGACGACATCCACTCGAACTTCGTCATCGGCGACGCGATGGTCTTCAAGGCCGACGACAATACGAAGATGGTCACCGTCGAGAAGAACGGTCAGGTCATCCGCACCATGCCGACCTCGATGGGCAAGGACGACACACCCACCAACAACGGTGTCTACATCCTGGCGGACCGGCACGAGCACATCGTCATGGACTCCTCCACCTACGGTGTCGCGGTGAACTCGCCGGCCGGGTACCGCACCGACGTGGACTGGGCCACCCGGATGTCCTACAGCGGGATCTTCTTCCACTCGGCACCGTGGTCGCTGGGCGCCCAGGGCAATACCAACACCAGCCACGGGTGCCTCAATCTCAGCCCCGAGGACGCCCAATGGGTCTACAACAACGCCAAACGCGGTGATATCGCCATCGTGACGAACACGGTCGGCCCGGTCCTGCCCGGTACGGACGGGCTGGGTGACTGGAATATTCCGTGGCCGGAATGGAAAGCGGGCAACGCCTCGATGTGACGCTCGTGGACGACGAGCCGGTGCCGGGTCCCCGTGGGGCCCGGCACCTCGCTTTTCAGCGGGCGGTTTCGTAGAGCCGCCGCACGATGTCCTCGATATCGGGTTCCTCGATCGAGAGGTCGCGTACTTCGGCCCGGGCCGACACCTCGGCCAGCAGCTGGGCGGCGGTGGTCGTCTCGGCGTCGAAGGCCAGCCGCTGCCGCATACCCTCCGCCTCGACCGAGACCAGTCCGGCATCCGGGAGGCCGTCGAGAGCCGGTGCGGGTACGGCGAGGTCGACGACCAGCACCCGCTGCGCGCCCACCGTCGCCCCGAGGCCGGGCAGCGAGCCGTCGTAGGCCAATCGCCCGTGATCCACCACCAGCACCCGGTCGCAGAGTCGCTCGATATCGCCCATATCGTGGGTGGTCAGCATGAGGGTGGTGCCGCGTTCGGCGCGTTCGGTCCGCAGGAATTCGCGCAGGCGCTGTTTGGAGAGCACATCCAATCCGATGGTGGGCTCGTCGAGGATGATCAACTCCGGGCAGTGCAGCAGCGCCGCAGCCACCTCGGCGCGCATCCGCTGTCCCAGCGACAACTGCCGGACCGGCGTATCGAGCGTATCGGCCATTTCCAGCTGGTCGACCAGTTCCGCGGTGCGCGCCCGCCCGGCCGCGGGTTCGAGCCGGTGGATCGCGGCCAGGATCGTGAAGGATTCCCGCAGCGGCAGGTCCCACCACAACTGGGAACGCTGCCCGAACACGACGCCGATCCGGCTCGCCAGCTCCCGGCGCTGCCGGATGGGTTCCAGACCGCAGGTGCGCACCGAGCCGGAGGTCGGCACCAGGATGCCGGTGAGCATTTTGATCGTGGTCGACTTCCCGGCCCCATTGGCGCCGATATAGCCGACCGCCGCGCCCCGCTCGACCTGGAAAGTCATGGCATCTACCGCGGTGACCGCCGCACGCCGCGAGCGCAACCCCTTCCCGGTCCGCCGGGTGAAACACCTGGTCAGCCGGTCGACCTCAATGATCGTATCGCCCTTTGTGCCGTCATATCCCATCTCAGCCACCGCCGCTCTGATAGTGCCTCGTCCCGATCCGCCACATCACCCACGCCAGCATCCACACCCATGCCGCCGCGAGCGGCGCACACCAGGCGAGCCAGGCCGGCATACCGGCGGGGCCGGGGAGATCCAGTAGTGCCAGCGTCGGGAGGTAGGCGGTGAACGCCACCGGTATCGCGAGGCAGAACAGCAGTTTCAACGGTGTGGGAAAGATCGACGCGGGTTGCGTCGCCGCGAAGGATCCACCGTAGGTGAAGCTGTTGGTCATCTCCGCCCCGTCGATGAGAAAGAACTGGCAGCCCGCCGCCACCACGAACAGCCCGCCGAACAGGACGGTGCCGCTCACCACCGTCAGCGCGATCAGCGCCATGGACGCAGCCGACCAATCGATCTCGTTACGGACCAGTCCGACGGTCAGCACCACCAGCGCGACCGTGGCCCGGGCCAGGCGGCGTAGCGAGAAATCGCTGGTGATCAACTGCAGCAGGACCGGCTGCGGACGCAGATGGTAGATGTCGAGCCGGCCGAGGCGGATGAGATTCGGCAGTTTGTCCAGATGCCCGAACCCCAGCTGGGCCAGGGCGAAGGCCAGATTGCTCAGACCGAACAGCAGCAGCGCGGCGTCCAGGTCCAGACCGCCGAGCACTTTGGCCTGGTGGAAGATCACCCATACCTCGGCGAATTCGGCCAGCCCGACCATGGTCGCCCCCGCCATATCGCTGGCGAAGGACAACCGGTAGGTGCGCTGCGCCCGGATCCGTGACCGCAACACCGCCGCGTAGGGCGCGAATCGGCCGCCGGCGGGAACGCGCCGGCTCGCCGGTGGGTGGATGGCGGTCTCAACCACCCTGCACCTCCAGTTTCCGCCGGCCCGCGGCCAGCAGAACCCGGCCCACCACCAGGACGACCAGCAGCCAGCAGACCTGCGTGCCCACCAGCTGCGCCGCCTCCCAGCCCACGACCCGGCCGGACAGCACATCCACCGGTACCTGCAGCATCGAGGGGAACGGCGTGCACTCGGCGATACCACGCAGCCAGTCCGGGAAGACATGCACCGGGACGAACAGTCCGGCGAGGAACGGGCCGCCGACCTGATACAGCGTCCGCAGCCCACGGGTCTCCACGACCCAGAATCCGGCGGTGGTGAGCACGAACAGGGACAGGAACGAGACGGCCGCGGCGAGAACCACGCTGAGCAGCCCGAGTAGATAGGACTCGGGGGTGCTGGGGAACACCAGCCCGAAGGTGAGCGCACCGACCAGCAGGCTCGGTATCCCCCGCGGAAGCAATGTGCACAGCGCTCGGCCGAGATCGCTGGCGAGATTGCCCAGCTGCACATCGACCGGCCGCAGGAAGTCGATGGCGATATCACCGTTGCGGACCCGTTCGGCCAGTTCCAGTTCGGCGGCCATGAACTGCAGTGCGCCGAGCAGGCCTTGGGAGATCCAGACGTAGGCACCGATGGTGCCCGCGTCGTATCCGCCGAAGCCACCGGTGGCGTCGATGGCGGCGATCATCACCGAGGCGCGGACGAAACCGAACACACAGTTGGTGAACAACCCACCGAACATGGCCAGCTTGTACCGCCACTGCCGGCGGAACCCGGCCACCAGGAGCCGCCGGTAGACACCGGCCGTGCCCCGGAGATCGACCGCAGTGGCCGACACGGTCACCCCCTGCTTCGCGCGGACACAAGGTCGCCAGCCTACCGCCCCGCTCCGGGGCGGAAAAGCGATTATCGCGTGGCCCTCACAACCGCGCGGCCAGCCGGGTTCCCTGTTCGATAGCCCGTTTCGCGTCGAGTTCGGCGGCGAGTTCGGCACCGCCGATCAGATGCGCCGGCACCCCGGCGGCGATGAGTTCCGATTCGAGTTCACGCACCGATTCCTGGCCGGCGCAGACGATTACATTGTCGACCGGGATCACCCGGGGCCGCTCGCGCTTCGGGCCGAAGCTGATGTGCAGTCCCTCGTCGTCGATCCGCTCGTAGTTCACCCCGCCGATCTGCTCGACCCCTTTGGCCTTCAGCGCCGCCCGATGGACCCAGCCGCTCGTCTTACCCAGCCCTTTCCCGAAGGCCGTGTCCTTGCGTTGCAACAGCACGACCTCGCGGGCCGCGGGCGCCGGGCGCGCGGACCGCAACTGCCCGCGCAGTTGTTCGTCGTCGGTATCGACTCCCCACTCCGCGCGCCACTCTTGCGGTTTCAGCGTGGGATGCCCGTCCACGACCAGGTATTCGCTCACATCGAAACCGATTCCGCCCGCTCCGATCACCGCGACCCGCTCGCCCACCGGTCTACCGTCCCGCACCAGTTCCACGTACGAGAGCACCATCGGATGGTCGATACCCGGAATATCGGGGATACGCGGCCGGACCCCTGTCGCCAGCACGATCTCGTCGTACCGCCGGTCGATCAGTTCGGTCGCGGTGACCCGGGTGTTCAGATGCACCTGCACGCCGGTGAGCTCCAATTTTCGGGTGAAATAGCGGATGGACTCGTCGAACTCCTCTTTGCCCGGAATCCGGCGAGCGATATCGAACTGGCCGCCGATCCGGTCGAGTGCCTCGAACAGGTCCACCCGGTGGCCACGCTCGGCCAGGTTCACCGCCGCCGCGAGCCCGGCCGGCCCGGCCCCGACCACCGCGATGCTCTTCGCGCGCCGGGTGGGCAGCAGGGTGAGCTCGGTTTCCCGGCCGGCCCGCGGGTTCAGCAGGCACGACACCGTACGGTGCTGGAAGGCGTGGTCGAGGCATGCCTGGTTGCAGGCGATAC
This sequence comes from Nocardia sp. NPDC050193, assembly GCA_040674215.1. GTDB lineage: Bacteria > Actinomycetota > Actinomycetes > Mycobacteriales > Mycobacteriaceae > Nocardia. The sequence goes on from JBFARE010000054.1 coordinate 31,452, forward strand.
AGGTATTGATCTCGTCGGTCCGGCCGGTGGCGGCCTTGTCGGCCCATTCCGGGTCGGCCAGCAGCGGCCTGGCCATGGAGATGAGCTGGGCGTCGCCGCGGGTCAGGATCTCCTCGGCGACCTCGGGCATATTGATGCGGTTCGATGCGCACACCGGGATCTCTACGGCCGCGGTGATCTTCGCGGTGAAGTCGACGAAGGCCGCACGCGGCACCGAGGTCACGATCGTGGGCACTCGCGCCTCGTGCCAGCCGATATCGGTATTGAGAATATCGACGCCCCCGCTCTCCAATTCCTGGGCAAGCGTGCGGATCTCATCGAATGTCTGCCCGTTCTCCACCAATTCCGCCATCGACAGACGGAATACGATCAGAAAATCGGACCCGACCGCCGCCCGGGTGCGCCGGACGATCTCCACCGCGAGCCGCCGGCGATTCTCTGCGGAACCACCCCAGCGATCGGTGCGCTTATTCGTACGCGGAGCGAGGAATTGATTGATGAAATACCCTTCTCCGCCCATTATTTCGACCCCGTCGTATCCCGCGAAGCGGGCCAGTTCGGCGCATCGGACGTAATCGTCCATGGTCCGCCGGATTCCACGGTCGGAAAGAGCGCGCGGACGGAACGGATTGATCGGGGCCTTGATCGAGGAGGCGGACACGCTGCCGGGTACATAGGCGTAGCGCCCGGCGTGCAGGATCTGCAGCGCGATCTTGCCGCCGGCCTCGTGCACCGCGCGGGTGATGCTCCGGTGCCGGTAGGCCTCGGTCCGGTTGGTCAGCTTCGCACCGAAGGGCAGCAGCCATCCGGTGCGATCGGGGGCGTAACCACCGGTGATGATCAGGCCGACCCCACCGCGGGCGCGTTCGGCGAAATAGGCGGCCAACCGGTTCGTATCCCAGGCCCGGTCCTCCAGCCCGGTGTGCATGGATCCCATGACCACCCTGTTGCGCAGTGTGGTGTGCCCGACCTCGAGCGGGGTGAACAGCTGCGGATAACTCGGCGTCGAGTACATCGCGGGCCCTCTTTCCGATATCGGTCCGGCCCGGCGGCGACCCGGCCGCCGGGCCTGCAGGTCCTCATCACACCATTTCGCCGCGGCGCCGTTCCACCCCCGGAGCGCACACCACGGGAAAGCCGGTCGTCGCCGGGGTCGGCCCACCCCCGCAGTACCCGGGCGGCCGAACCGGGTTTTTCCATCACGGAACCATCACGAGCACCTGAATCCACCGTTATCGACCAGAAATTTTGTGTCCTGCACCACAAGAGGTTTAGGAACATTTCCCCAGGTCGTCGCGGCGGTGCAACGCGTTCATTTACCGCTTCAAGATCGCACTTACGATTTTCTCAGGCTCCGTTAACCTGCTGTTCACCTACTGTGACCATTCTGAGATCCGGTCGTAAATGACCTGAAGTTCGGCTAGTCCGCGATGTTGTGGACACAGGGTTGGAAACAACCGCGAAAACACGCCGGCGCGACAACCACAAACGGTATCGCGATAGTCGAACTCGAGTCCACTCGACTTCACCACAGTGTGGAGTTCCTGCGGGCGCCGCGGACCGGGAAACCACCCGGTAACCGCAATATGCGCCATCCGGACCCGGACCAGCCTGCGTTCGGTGTCACACAAAAGAACCCGACAACAGCACAGTCATGTTTTCCGGTCGCGGGCCACCTGCCCGCACCGAAGATCCGTGCTGCCCGAACCGGGCCGGATCCCGAGACCGAACAAGGAACCGAATCCGATCATGCCTTCCCACAGTTTCACCAGCCTGCGCCGTCGTACCAAGCGTGAAGTCTTCGGCTTCGCCCTCGCCACGGCCGGCATCGTCGCCGTCACCGCCTCCTCCGCGGTCTCCATGGCCGACGACAGTTCGGCCAACCGGGTTGCCATGGTCGCCGAGCAGGCGCCCGCCCCCGTGACCAACGAAGCGACCGCTATCGCCGCGCCCGCCGCCCAGGCCGAGATCATCCCGGCTCCGGCCCCGGCCCCCGAAGCGCTGGTCGCTCCGGCCCCCGCCCCCGCACCGGCGCCGGCACCCGCACCGGCGCCCGCCCCGGTCTACCCCAACAACCTGGACGGCTGGATCCAAGAAGCCATGGACATCATGGCCGCGAACGGCATCCCCGGCAGTTTCGAGGGCATCAAGCGCAACATCCTGCGGGAATCCTCGGGTGACCCGAGCGCCATCAACCTGTGGGACTCCAACGCCATGATGGGCATCCCCTCCAAGGGCCTGCTCCAGGTGATCGACCCCACCTTCGCCGCGTACCACGTGCCCGGCACCCCGTTCGACGTGTGGAACCCGGTCTCCAACATCGCGGCGGCCTGCAACTACGCCGCCCACCGCTACGGCTCCATGGACAACGTCAACAGCGCGTACTGAGCTACCTGCCCCGCCTCCGGCGGGACAGGTCGGGGCCCTCGTGACCCCGGTCCTTCACTCCTCCGCTCAGTCACTGCGCTCCCGCGCTCCGTGGCTCCAAAACCGGGGCGGGCCCCGACATCGACGCGGGCCGTCAGGAGAAGCGGTGAGGGGGACGGGCCCGAGAAAATTTCATGATCTGCGGGGTGGCGCAACGGTGCGCCGGCCGCGGCGGATCCCCGGATGACGGGACCAGTGGTGAGGGTCCCGGACATTCCGGCCCGGGACAACGTCGTCCCAGGCCACGGCCGCTACCCCCGCAGTTCGTCCGCGCCGCGCAACGACGCACGGTCGCGGCAACCCGCCGAACCGGCGGGAAACCACAATGAGGTGGGTGCGCGATGCCGTCCGATCCGGGCGGCATCGCGCATTTTCGTCTCGGCGGCCACGCATCAGCGGCAGCGGTATCGCTCTCCCCGACCGGATTCCGCGGACCTTTTACACTTGCTCATGGCCGATTACGCGCATTCCCCGGCCGCGGAGGCCGGCCGGGCCGCCAAGGCGCGGCAGCTGGCCGGTTATCTGTGGGACCGGGACATCTCGGGATCCGAACTGCTCGGCATATCCGCCGCGGTGCGGCGCAAGCTCGCCCGCGCGGCGGGCGCCAATCCGCCGAGTACCGAGGAGACCTGGCATTCGGTGGCACGGCTGCTGGACGATAAAGCCGCATGGGCGGCGCGGCATCCCGGTCATCCGGCGGCCGCGCGACACCATACCGACGAGAAGCTGCTCTGGGTGAAGCCGCCGGTCGCTCCGTGGTGAGAACCGGCCCACTCCCCCGCTGACGCAGCGGCCCACGTGACCGGACAGGTCACATGGGCCGCGTGCCGGACGAGCCGATGGGAGCAGTGCACCGGCGTCCGGGTCTCACCACCAGCCGGTGGCCGCCCCGATCTGCCGCTCCAACTCCGGCGCCAGGGTCCGGGCGTAACTCGCGCTGAGATGGTGCTCGTCGTGGTAGACGAGCACATTGCCTTCGACCACCCGGCAGATCTCGGGTCCGCACACCGAATCGGTGAGATCCAGCAGCCGCATATTCGGGAACGCCGCGGCATGCACCAGCGCCGGGTTCACCGGTGCCAGTGCGGTCGCCCGCTGCATACCGCAGGTGGCGCTGTCACCACCGGCGGCCAGGCAGTCCACGGCGCTGTAGCGGATACCGGTCGGGCTGCGCAGCCACGGGGTGTCGCGGATGGCGAGCACGTTCAGGTGGCGTTCGGCCAGCGCCGCCCACACATCGAGGTACTCGGCCGGGACCACATCGCCGCCGCTGGGCCAGATGGGCGCGGTGGCGGTGGTGAACACCCAATCCGGCGGGTCGGACGCGAGCAGGTCGATCACCTGCCGGGACCAGTCGCGGCAATCGGATATGTCCAGACCGCGGTACTGGGCGTCGTCGCGGATGTTCAGCGAACAACCCATCTTCAGGTAGACGACGACCTTGATGTCGTGCACCTGGGCCAACGCGTCCATGGCGGGCATCCAGTGCTCGGCGTGCGAGTTGCCGACCATGGCGATGGTGCGCGACCCGTTGGGGTCGCCGTAGGTGCAGGTCACGACCTCTTTGTTGAACCAGTCGGAGATACAGCCGTCGCGGGTGGGGGCCGGCAGGTCGTTGGACGCCTCCAGGATGGACGGACGCAGTTTCGCCACCGGGACCGCCGCCCCGGCGAACAGTGCTTCCGCACCCGGATACTCGTTCACCGGTAGCGCTTCCACCGGCTCGGACGGTGTGCGGGCCATCACCACCTGCCACGAGATGCAGGAGCCGAGGACGAGCGCCCCCACCAGGCTCACCGCCACGGCCGGGATGCGCCGTTGCCAGACCGGGGTCACCGTGGTCCGCCCGGAACGCAACCGCAGTGGCTCCTCGACGAACTTGTTGGTCAGCACCGCCAGCACCAGCGACGCCGAGATGACCAGCAGGCCACCGTCGAGGCCGGCATGCGGTTTCCCGGTCTGCACCAGGTAGTAGATGAGCAGCGGCCAATGCCACAGGTACAGCGAATAGGCGATCGAACCCAGTTCGACCATCGGGCGGGACGCGAGCAACCGCGAGACCACCGACCGCCAACCGCTCTCGGTGCGGATACCGGCAACGATCAGCGCCACCGCCGCGCCCACCGGGAACAGCGCGGCCGGCCCCGGGAACTGGCGGGCGCCGTCGAAGAGCATTCCGCAGACGAGGACCGCCGTGAATCCGGCGGCGGCGACGAGCGTCAGCAGCACGCGAGCGGCCCGGCCCGCGGTGATCCGCACCCAGGGCAGCACGGCGGCCAGCAGCGCGCCGGTCAGCAGTTCCCAGGCCCGGGCGCCGCTGTCGTAGTAGGTCCATTCCTGCGACTTGGTCATCCATACGGCGGCATAGACGAAGGACCCGGTACCGAGTACCAGCGCCAGCACCGCGATCGTTGGGCGCACCGCCGAGGGCCGGCCCAGCCGTACGCACACCCAGCCGATCACCGCCAGCAGTACCGCGATGGCGAGGTAGAACTGGCCCTGTACCGCCATCGACCACATATGCTGCAGTGGACTGACCGAGGGGTCCGCGGCCAGATAGCTTTCGGCGGCCTGCGCCAGATACCAGTTCTGGTAGTAGAAGGCGGTGGCGATGGTCTGACCGGACATATTGCCCCAGGTCGAATACGGCCGGTACAGCACGGTGACGACCGCCACCAAGGCCAGCACCACCATCAAGGCGGGGAGCAACCGGCGGGCCGTCCGCACCGCCGTCTGCCGCAGTCCCACCGCGCCGGTCCGTTCCACCTGGCGCAGCAACATGCCGGTGTAGAAGAAGCCCGAGAGGACCAGGAAGATATCGACTCCACCGGAGACCTTGCCGTACCACACGTGGAATGCGACGACCAGGGCGATCGCTATCCCGCGCAGGCCGTCCAGATCCAGCCGGTAATCCGCCGGGCGGGCCGCGGCCGCGGGAGGTGGCACGGACGGGCCACCGGTGACGTCATTGTCCTTGATTCGCAACAACTGCTTTCTCCGACCTATCTCTTTCTCCGGCCGACCCGGGACGAGTCGAGTAACAGCAGCGGAGTACGAGCCTCGGACATAGCAGAATCCCTATCACAGTGTGTTGTGCCCGGCGAAACCTCCCCGTACGGCGCGAGAACTTCGCCACTACGGCGCGGTACGCCACAGCATCCGGGGAGTACCCAACTCGGCATCCATTTTCCCCTGTCTTATCCAGGCCATACGAGTTGACAATCGACCCGCCCCTCACAACAGTGGAAGCCGCGCGTTCTCGTCGAACGCAGATCCACTCCCCAGCAGACATAGAGGAATTCATGAACGTACGCCAGCTCTATGTCAGCGCCGCCGCCGCGGGGCTGACTCTTCTGGCCGCTCCCGCCGCGAGCGCCGCCGGTCCGATCGGACTGCCCTCCCTGGCAGGCACCGGTTCCTCCGCGGCCGACGCCGTGCTGGGCGCGACCGGTTCGGCCCAGCTGACGCAGACCGGCTCGGCCGGCGGTGCCTTCAAGAACTGTGACGAAGCACGCGCCGCGGGCCGGGCGCCGATCTTCCGCGGTGAGCCCGGTTTCGCTCCCCACCTGGATCCGGACGGCGACGGATTCGCTTGCCCCACCGTCTGATCCACGGGTACTGCGCACTAACACCCGGTGACAGAGCTTCTGTCACCGGGTGTTCTGCATTCCGGGCCGATACCCGGATCAGCGCAGGATCTTGAACAGCAGCGCACCGGCCACCAGTGCGCCGACACCGATCAGGGTGTATTTCACCTTCGGTTCGTTCACCTTCGCCAGCGCCAGCTGCTTGGTCCCCTCCGCGATCCGCTGCGGATCGGCCCGCACGGCGATCTCGTCGAGAGTGCTGGCCAACCGCTCCCGCGCGGCCTCGATCTCCTGCTCGATCCGCTCGGTATCCTTTGCCACCTTCACGCCTCCTGTAACTGGTCTGCCGCGCTCGTAGGCGGCCGATGTTCCACCCCTGGGCCGCTGTCGTCCACGGATCGGCCGGGGCCCGGGCTCGAGTGTATCCGCGCCCACCGCACTCGCCGATCGTTCATCCCCGCCCGCGATCCGCCCGGTGCGCGGTCTCGGACCCGACCGGGCGGCACCTCACCGGGGCGGCCGATATCGGCCGGACCACCGCGACGAGTACACGGCCGGGAACCCGGTGGGTCGATTACGGTAGCGAGGGTGACCGACAACCAGCGACTCTCCCCCGGCGACCCGGCACCCGATTTCACCCTCCCCGATGCCGACGGCAACGACGTATCGCTCGCCGACTACCGCGGCCGCAAGGTCGTGGTGTACTTCTACCCCGCGGCGAGCACTCCCGGCTGCACGAAGCAGGCCTGCGATTTCCGGGACAACCTGGGCGAACTGAACTCCGCCGGCCTCGAGGTGATCGGTATCTCCCCCGACAAACCGGCCAAGCTCGCCAAATTCCGGGATGCCGAGAAACTGAACTTCCCGCTGCTGTCCGACCCCGACCGCACGGTGCTCACCGCATGGGGGGCATTCGGCGAGAAGACCATGTACGGCAAGACGGTGACCGGCGTCATCCGCTCGACCTTCCTCGTCGACGAGGCCGGGAAGATCGAGGTGGCGCAGTACCACGTGCGTGCGACGGGGCACGTCGCCAAACTGCGGCGCGATCTCTCTGTCTGATCCGGGAACCACCCGGGTGATCGTTCCTCGCGGCGACCGATCGAACGCAGGCATCCTTGTCTCTTCGGTCGGCACCGCTTGCGGATGCGAATATCTGCCGGCTCGAACATGATTCCCGGTCATCCTCATCGGGAGGCGCCGGTATTCCATGTGGATCGCCCTCGAACTTCTCTCCCGGCGGCTTCCCGGACTCGAGCTCAGCTGGAACGTGTCATAGCCGAGCGATGATCACCCGGGTGATCAATCGTAGGAGGCGATCAACCGCTCGTAACCGTCGAGCAGCAGCCCCAGTCCGGTGTCGAAGAACAGGGTCGCCCACTGCTGGTCGTCCTGTTCGAAGGCCTGGGCCCGCACGGCCGCGGTGAGGGCCGGGAAGCGGCCGGGGTCCAGTCGGTCGATGATGCCCCAATCACCTTCGGACCCTTCTTCTTCGGCCTTGATCTCCTCGGCCAGCCGGGCCCGGCCGAGGATGTACAGCGACAGGTTCATCACCAGCTGTAGTTTCAATGCCTCGGGGACCCGGGTCCGGCCCAGCGCGGCCAGGCCCGTCTCCAGCCAGGCCATATTGTTGGGGCCCAGCGGCGGCGCGCTCATCCGCACGTTCAGCCAGCCGGTATGCCGGCTGATGACCTGGTATTCCGCCCGCGCCCACAGTTCCAGCGCCTCGCGCCACGAGGTACCCGGCGGAATTTCCGGGGGCATGCCGACCACCCGGTCCAATGCGACCTCGAGCAGTGTCGCCTTACTGTCCACATAGCGGTACAGCGACATCGCCGTGAAGCCGAGCCGCTCGGCGAGCTTATTCATCGAGAGGGCTTCGAAACCTTCTTCGTCGACGAGTTCGATGGCGGTGTCGACGATCTGTTCCAGGCTCAGTCCGCGCCGAGGACCTCGGGTGCCGGTCGGCGCGAGCCCCCACATCAGTTCGACGGCCTTGGACAGCGGCGGGCTATCGGGGCCCGCGGCCCACGGACCGGTGTTCTCGCGTACGGGGTCCGCTTCCGGGTGTGGCCCATCCTCGCCTGTGCCGACTCTCGCCATCGACTTCCTTCCATTGCGGTCCGCGGCAGCGGGCACCGTCACCCGCGCGCCGCCACCCGGCCCGTCCGGCCGGGTGGCGGCGTACTCGAGCACCTACTACACCACCCGGAGCGCGGGTCTTGCGCTCCGGCCCGAACTGCGTACTCTTTAAACAGAATTTATTACATATACAGTTTACCGGGCATACAGTTTTCGGAACGGAGTCCACCAATGACCGCCCCACCCGCCATCTCCCTCGCCGGCCTCACCAAAACCTTCGGCGACCATCACGTCCTCGCCGGGATCGACCTCGATATCGCTGCCGGATCGGTGTTCTCCCTGCTCGGCCCCAACGGCGCCGGAAAAACCACCATGGTCCGCATCCTCGCCACCCTGACCGCCCCGGACACCGGAACAATTCGGGTGGCCGGCCACGATGTGGTCCGCGAACCCGACCGCGTCCGCGCGACCATCGGAGTCACCGGCCAGTACGCCGCGCTCGACAAGGTGCTCACCGGTGCCGAGAACCTGCACATGGTCGGGCACCTGCTGCACCTGGGCAGATCGGCCACCCGGCAGCGCACCGCCGAACTACTCGAGCGCTTCGATCTCACCGACGCCGCGAACCGTCCCGCGAACACCTACTCCGGCGGTATGGGCCGGCGCCTCGACCTGGCCATGAGCCTGATGGGGCACCCGGAGGTGGTCTTCCTGGACGAACCCACCACCGGCCTCGACCCCCGCAGCCGTCGTGAACTGTGGACCGTGATCCGGGAACTGGTGGACGACGGCGTCACCGTCTTCCTCACCACCCAGTACCTCGAGGAGGCCGACCAGCTCGCCGATCGGATCGCGGTCCTGCACGACGGCCGCGTCGTCGCGGACGGCACCCCGACCGAACTCAAACGGCTCACCCCCGGCGGCCATATCCGCTTCCGCTTCGCCGCCCTCACGGACCTGACAGCCGCCGCCCGGGCCACCGGCCATCCCGAGATCGACCCCGCCGAACTGACCCTGCAGATCCCCTCGGACGGTTCGGTCGCTCATCTCAAACATCTGCTCGACCACTTCACCGAACTCGACCTCACCGTCGAAGAACTCGGCGTGCACACGCCCGACCTCGACGATGTGTTCTTCGCACTCACCAGTCGGCCCGCGGCACCGCTCCCGGCCGCCTCCTGACCATCCCGTTCCGCACAGAAAGCCACGCTCGTGACCACTCTCACCCGCTCCGCGCAGGACGCGGTAACCATGACTGCCCGCAATATGCGCCATACGCTGCGCAGCCCGGACTCGCTCATCAGCACGCTCGCGCTGCCGATCATGATCCTGCTGATGTTCGTCTACGTCTTCGGCGGCGCCATGAATGTCGGCGACAGCACCTTCGTCGATTACGTGGTTCCCGGAATCATCCTGCTGTGCGCCAGTTTCGGCGCGTCCACCACCGCGGTCAGCGTTTCGGTCGACATCACCGAAGGGATCGTGGACCGGTTCTCCACTATGGCCATCAGCCGCTCCGCGTTCCTCACCGGGCACATCACCGAGAGCCTGCTGCGCAATATGGCCGCCACCACGGTCGTGGTCGGCGTCGCATCGGCCATCGGTTTCCGGCCCACCGCCGACCCGCTGCGCTGGCTCGCCGCCGCCGGGATGCTCGCCCTCGTGGTACTGGCGCTGTCCTGGATGTCGGCCTGCTTCGGGTTGATCGCCAGTAGCCCGGAGGCCGCCAACGGATTCACCATCTTCGCGATGTTCATCCCCTACATCAGCAGTGCGTTCGTGCCACCGGAGACCATGCCGAGCTGGCTGCGCGGGTTCGCCGAACACCAGCCCGTCACACCGGTCATCGAGACACTGCGGGGTCTCCTCGTCGGCACCCCCATCGGCAACAGCGCGGTACTCGCGCTCGTCTGGTGGGGCACGATCGCGGGGGTGTCCTATATCGCGGCCTTGGTCCTGTACCGCAGGCGCACCCGGAGTTGATCGTTCGTCCCGCCGATCCGGGTGGCCGAGGTAAGTGTTGCGCGGCCCGGATCGGTGGTGTTGCGAGTGTGAGACATGACAGACTCGCCGTCACAGTTCCATACTCTGCACCATGGTGTTCCCGGTACCGCTAGCCTGGGACAGGTGAACGTACGGACGGAGGCCAGGGCCAAACGGCGTCCGGACCCTGCGCTGGAGCTCCAGGACGACCCGCAAGAGCTTATGCCACGCCGGCGTCCGACGCAGGAACGCAGCAAGCGGAAATTCGACGCACTACTGCAGGCCTCACGCGAATTGCTGGTGGAAGTCGGTTTCGAATCGTTCACCTGCGAAGAGGTCGCGGCCCGCGCCGAAGTCCCCATCGGCACGCTCTACCAGTTCTTCGCCAACAAATATGTGATCGTCTGCGAACTGAACCGGCAGGATCTGGTGGCGGTATCGCAGGAGCTGGCCGATTTCCACGGCGAGATCCCGTCCCTGGACTGGCTGCGGCATATGAACCAGTTCGTCGACCATCTGGCCAACCTGTGGATGACCGACCCGTCCCGGCGCGAAGTATGGCTGGCCATGCAGTCCACGCCGTCCACCCGGGCGACCGGCGCCATCCACGAGAAGGAATTCGCCGAGGTCGTCTCGCAGATGCTGCGCCCGCTCACCCCGCGCACGCCGCGGGCCCGGCGCACCATGATGGCCGAGGTGCTGGTGCACGTGGTCTATTCGATGATGAACTTCTCGGTGCAGGACGAGCAGAGCCACGCCGACGCGGTCGCCGAGCTCAAACGGCTCATGGTCGCCTATCTCCTGGTCGCGGAGAAGGAATCCCGGACCGCCAGCCAGCGCTGACCCGCCGCGCCGAGCGCTCCACCGGAACGCAGCGGCCGGTTCATTTCCCGTGGTAGAGCGCGGCCCGGCCACCATCGCGGCAGCGGCGGGCGAACAATGACATGCTCCCGCGCTTTCCACCGTCCGGGGGCACCGTGGCAACTTCCTCGGCCAGGAGACCGAACCGGCACGAGGGGGGCCGACGCAATGGTTCCGGTGCTCGCGCTCGTCGAGCAACCTCCCCGGCAAGGTCAAGGCTCGAAGACGACTTCGGTGAGTCGTTCGCTGTCGGCCCACAGTCGCGCACCGAGCCCGGTACCGTCCGTGCCTTTCGGGAGTTTCGCGAGTCCGGGGGTCCCGGAGGTCTGGTCGCGTCCGGCCGGACCGATGAACTCACCGCTGGCGACGTCAGGGCTGGTGGCGGCGTAGAGCGAGGGCCAGGCGGCGCCGTCGGCGGAGCCCATGAACAAGCGCGCTGCGAGCGGGGTCAACAGGCTCGTCAGCGGGCCTGTGCCATATCGCTGGAGGCCGGTCATCGCCGAACCGGGGTGGATTACCAACGCCTCCACGGGAGTACCGGCGGTGCGACGGGCGAGTTCGAGGGTGTAGACGATGTTGGCACGCTTGGATTTTGCGTACGCGGCCATGCCACGGTAGCTCTTCTCGCTCATCAGGTCATCGAGCTTGCCGATGGGCCAGCGCGCGGCGATCGCGCTGACGGTGACGACGCGAGCCGCGGGCGAGCGGCGGACGGCGGGCCAGACCTGGGCGTCGAAGGCGAAGTGGCCGAGGTGGTTGGTACCCACGGTCATCTCGAACCCGTCGCGGGTGGTCCGGCGGGTGGGCAGGTTCATCACACCGGCGTTGTTGAACAGCAGGTCGATGGCCTCGGTTTCCGCGATCCGCCGGGCCGCGCTGCGCACCGAGGCGAGTTCGGACAGATCCAGGACCAAGGTGTCCGTCTCGGACTGCGGTGCTGCGGCGCGCACGGCGTAGACCGCCTCGTCGAGCTTGGCCTGGTCGCGACCGGCCAGGATGACCCGCGCACCGTGGGCGGCCAGGACACGGGCCGTCTCCAGGCCGATACCACCGCTACCGCCGGTGATCAGTGCGGTGCGGCCGGTCTGGTCGGGGATGTCGTCAGGTGTCCAATGCACCATGCGGATCCCACCTCCTTTGTTGAATGAATGTTCATTAGCAGCCTGTGCCTTACGGGACTCTTTGTCAAATGAACGTTCAATAACTACGGTGGAGGATGTGCGCACCAGAAATCCCGAAGCCAAACGGCAGTTGCTGTTCGATGCCGCACTGGCGGAGTTCGCCGAGTTCGGCCTGGCCGGGGCACGAATCGATCGGCTGGCCAGGCGCGCGGGAATCAGTGCGGGGCTGGTGTATTCGTTCTACAAGGGCAAAGACGAACTGTTCGACGCCGTCTTCGACATGATCGTGGAGATGACGGTGGCGGCCGTGCCGCTGGACGCGGACCGGTTGCCGGAGTACGCGGGGCAGCTGTACGACGCCGGACTGGCCCATCCCGAGGTGATGCGGTTCCTGATGTGGTACCAGCTCCTGCGCGGCGAGTCCGCCCAGCGCGCGTCGGTCGCCGAGTCGATGCGCGCGAAGGTCGAGGCGATCGAACAGGCTCAACAGCGTGGGACGGTAACCACCGCGCGACCTGCCGCGCATATCCTTGCCCTGGTGCTGACGGTCGCGAACATGTGGAACCAACCCGCTGAAGACGTCGTGCGACTGGTACCCGAACCCCGACGCCGCAGCCTCGTCCTGGACGCGGTCACCACCCTGATATCACCCACCGATGCCTGATACGACCCGCGCGGCGCGGATCGCAGCAGCACGCGAACAGATCCGATCCATCCCCTCGCTGCCGAGGCAGGATGCCACAGCAAACGACCCGGAGCAGCGCGCTCCGGGTCGTTGCGTATCCGTATCAGTTCTCCGGTGACCGGCCCTCGATCAGGTCGGCCAATTCGCCCGGGTCCTCCAGCACCACCATCGCGGCCGCCGTGTCACCGTCGTGGGTGAGTGACAGGTGCACCCGCACCCGGGGCAGGAATTCCGCGGCCAGGCCGTGCAGTTTGATGCTCGGCCGGCCCCAGGCGTCATTGACGACCTCGATCAACGGGTACGGGTTGTCCCCGATCTGCGGGCGGCGGGCGAAGCGCGACGATGCCCAGGCCTTGAGCACCGCCTCCTTCGCCGCCCACCGCGCCGCGTAACTACGAGCCGGATCGGTGGCCTTGCTCTGGCAGTAGCGCCGCTCACCTGCGGTGAAACTCTCCCTGAGCATGGTCGTTCCGGCACGGTCCAACTGTTCGGCGAACTCGGAGATGGTCACCAGGTCCAAGCCGATTCCGAGGATGGTCACAGTGGCGCAGCCTACGCAGTGCCGGTCGCGTCGGCACCGGAACCGCCACCGACGAACCGTCCGGTCTCGCAACCGGCTCCATCGACCTGGTAGACCCCGCCGGTACCGAGCCGCGCGTCCTCGGACAGCAGAACCTCGGCCTCGAGACCGCGAATCTTCGCCGCCGGGGTGCCGTCGCCGCCGAGGCGCCGATCGGCCGGACGCTCGTAGAGCGCCGCACCACCGCACATCGCCTCGACAATCCGCTGCCGGCCCGCCAGCAGGCGCTCCTGCGCCCGGCGCTGGTACTCCGCCCGCCGGGCCGGTTCGATCGCCTGGACAAACGCCTCCGGGTGAACGACCGCCAGCAGACCGGACACGTGCCCGAAGCCGAGCGAGGTCACCAGGCCCGCCTTGAGCGGGAACTGCTCACCGAAGCGCAGCGCCTCGCGCACCCAGACCAGATGCGGGTATTCCGCCATCTTGTCGTCGACGCAGTCCAGGCTCCGGTTCGGCGGCACCACACCGTTTTCCAGCACCTGGCACAGGCCGATCAGCTGGAACGCGGCCGCGCCACCCTTGGCGTGCCCGGTGAGGCTCTTCTGCGAGACCACGAACAACGGCGCCCCGTCGGACCGGCCGATGGCCGCCGCCAGCCGCTCGTGCAGTTCGGACTCGTTCGGATCGTTGGCCGCGGTAGAGGTGTCGTGCTTGGACACCACCGCGATATCGTCCGGGCCCACCCCGAGTTTGCGCAGTTCGGCGGCGAACCGGGATTCCCGGCCGCCCCGGCCCGCACCGAGGGCGCCCAGGCCGGGCGCCGGGATCGAGGTGTGCACGCCGTCGGCGTAGGACTGGGCGTAGGCGACCACACCGAGGACCGGCAGGCCCAGTTCCAGCGCCACATCACCGCGGGCCAGCAGCACGGTGCCGCCACCCTGCGATTCCACGAACCCGCCGCGACGCCGGTCGTTGGCCCGGGAGAAGTAGCGGTCGCTGATGCCCTTGGCGCTCATGGCCGCCGAATCCGCGGTGGCCGACATATCGCCGAAGCCGACGATGCCCTCGATACCCAGATCGTCGAAGCCACCGGCCACGACCACCTCGGCCTTACCGAGCTTGATCTTGTCGACACCTTCCTCCACCGATACCGCGGCGGTGGCACAGGCCGCGACCGGATGCACCATGGCGCCGTAGCTGCCGACGTAGGACTGCACGACATGTGCCAGGGCCACATTGGGCAGCGCTTCCTGCAGGATGTCGTTGGGTCGCGGTTCGCCGAGCAGGTTGTCGACATAGAGCGAGCGCATCGACGACATACCGCCCATACCGGTGCCCTGGGTGTTGGCCACCAGGCTCGGGTGCACCCAGCTCATCAGCTCCGACGGGCTGAACCCGGAACCGACGAACGCGTCGACGGTGCAGGCGATATTCCACAGCGCCACCCGGTCGATCGAGGACGCCATATCCGGGGAGATACCCCAGACGGTGGGATCCCAGCCGGTCGGGATCTGGCCACCCACGGTCCGCGACAGGTTCGCCCGGCGCGGCACCCGGATCTCGGTGCCGGCCTTACGGGTCACGGTCCAGTCGCCGGAATCGGCGACCGGGGTGATGACCGTGTGCTCGGGGTCGGCCGCGTGGAAGGCACGCGCCTCGGCTTCGCCGCCGACGGTGAACGACAGGTCCTGGTCCAGGAACACCGAGGTCATCAGCGGGCTGCTGTTGTCGACCATGGCACCGTCGTCGGCGTAGCGGCGGATACCGCACCGCTGCACCACGGCATCGTGATACCGCTCGGCCAGTTCGTGTTCCGGCACGTAGTCACCGGATTCGGTGTCGTACCAGCCCGGTTTCGGATCGTTCTCCCAGACCACCATGCCGGTGGTCCAGGCCAGCTCCAGCACACCGCCGGCCGACAGCTCGTCGGAGACCTCCATCTCGAACCGGGTCCGCGCCGAACCGTACGGACCGAGCTCACCGGCACCGACGATGACGACCATATCCGTGAGATCGGCGGTCACCGCGCCCCATTCGGGGACGGGCAGCGCGGAGGTGAGGGCCGGCGGCGCGGGCAGTGCGGAGATCCGCGGCGCGTCCGAGGCCGGCACCTCGTCGGCTTCCGCGGCGTCCGCGGCGTCCTGCGCCTGCTTGGCCAGCGCCGCCAGGTCCAGCTCGGCATCGGCGAGCCCGCCGGTGAGATCGACCTGCTGCGGATCGGCCGCGGCGGCCGCACGGGCCTGCTCGGTCGCCCACTTCAGCAGTTCGTCGGCGATCTCGTCGGTCGACCAGGTCTGCACTCCGGCCTGTTCGACGGCGTCCACCATCGGATCGTTGTGGCCCATGAGCCCGGTACCCCGGACCCAGCCGATCAGCGCGTGCACCAGGGTGACCCGGGCCGCCCAGGTCTTCTCGGCCCGCCACCTGGCGACCACGGCGTCGAGCGCGGCCTTGGCCTCGCCGTAGGCGCCGTCGCCGCCGAAGAGGCCACGGTTGGGCGAACCCGGCAGCACCACATGCAGTTTCGCGTCGACATCGTGGTCGGCGCCCAGCATGGACAGACCTCCGATGAGCCGCTCGACCGACCACAGCAGCACCCGCATCTCCATTTCGGCGCGGGCACCCGCGTCGGAGAGGTAGCCGGAGACCCGCGGCGCCGCGAACGGCAGCAGCAGGGTGGGGGTCAGCGCGTCCTTGGTCTTGATCTTGGCGCCACCGGCATTGTCGACCTGCTCGGTACCGACCCACTCGATGAGGGCGTCGATATCGGTGTAGGAGGCCATATTCGCCGGGACCACCCACAGCGCCGCGCCGTGGCGGGCGTTGGCACGGTAGAGGTCACGGTAGAAGCCGAGCCGGGTGTCGTCGAGACGCGAGGTGGTGACCACCACGGTCGCGCCGCCACCGAGCAGGCGACCGGCGAGCGCGGCGGCGATCGAGCCCTTGCTCGCGCCGGTGACCACGGCGACTTCGTCGGACCACACACCGGCTTCGGTGGTGTTGCGCGCCGCCTCGGCGATCCGCTCGTAGTGACAGGCCAGCACCGAACGTGCCTCGCCCACGGCCCGCTGCCGCCACCAGTCGGCCTGCGCGGCAACCGCTTCACCGGCACCGGTGAACCCGGCGACCGGCAGCTCCGCGGTCACGGCGTCATCGCCCAGCCACAGCCGGGCCAGATCCTCACGCGCGGTGGCCCACCGGTCGTCGATGAGCACCGCCTTGCGGGCGTCGAACGCCGGGGCGACCAGCCGCGGCCAGTCCGAACCCAGTTCCGCCGACACCAGATCGACGAGTCCGTCGTCGGTGGCCTCTGCCGCGGAGGTCCGCTCACTCAGTCCGAGCTGCTCGAGCACCAGCCGGGCTGCCGAGGCCAGCACACCGTCCTTACCGGTGATCTGCTCGGTGAACTCGCCCAGGGCCGCCGCGTCCACGGTGCCGCCGCCGGAGCCGCCGGCCGCGGGCAGCGCGACCGCCACCCCGCGCCGTGCCGCCACCGCCTGGACGGCGGCATCGATCGCGGCGTCCACGGACGCGCCGTCGGACAGCGCCCCGGAGACCAGGCCGCCCAGATCGCCACCGCGCACGCTGGTGCCCTCGCGGGTCCCGAGCGAGACCTCGGCGGTGATGTGGCTGGCCCAGCCCTCGCCGAGTTCCCAGACCTTCTTCACACGTTCGGCGATCGCGGCCGGCCGCTTGCCCGACGGTCCGAACACCTTGCGCAGATGATCGTTGATCGCATCGCCGAGCACCGAGCCGAACGGCTTGTAGGTGCGGGCGAGACGTTCCACGGTCGCCGACAGCGCACCCATATCGGCATCGGCGGCGCCGTCGATCGCGCCGAGCGACAGTTCCGACCCGAGGTCGACCAGCAGCTGGTTACGGCGCGAGGACACCCCGTCGCAGAGGCCCTCGATCGTATCGACCGGGCCGATCTGATCGATCCGGAGTTTGGTCCACAGCGCGATCAGCACACGGGTGGCGTCGGCGGCGGTGAAGGCGATGTCGTCGGGCCGCGGACCGCCGGTCGCGGCCGCAGGCGCGGGCGCGGCGGGTGCGGCGGCCGGAGCGGCCGCGGCGGCGGGGGCCTCGACGGCCTCCTCCACGGGCTCGTCCACCGGAGCCGGGTCGGTATCGGTGGAGTACACCACCGCCGCCTCGCGCTCGATATTGAGCACCTCCACCGTGGTGGTGGCGAAATCGGGCAGCTTCAGGGTCTGGCTCGCCAGGTTCGCCACGGTCGGGGTGGCGCCGAGGCCGACCTCTACGAAACGTTCCACGCCCAGCTCACCGAACAGCAGGTCCTGCGTCTCGATCCAGCGCACCGGGCTGGCGAACTGCCAGGCCAGCAGCTCGATGAGGACCACGCGGCACAGTTCGCTCGGGCGCTGCGCCCAGGAGTCGAAATCGGCGAGGACGGCGGCGAGCGGCTCCGAGGGCACCAGATCGGCGATCTCGGCGACGAACTCCCGCTCCAGCGAGAACGGCTTCGGCACGAGATTCGGGATGTAGCGCCCGACCAGCACCTCCGGCTGCAGTTCCTCGGGCAGTAGCTGCTCGAGCTTGCCCCGGAACTCCGGTACGCCCTTGCGCAGCACCGTGGAATGGAACGGCACATCGATACCGGGCACCAGGATGAAGGCGCGCTTACCGCCGAATTCCTCCCGGCGACGCTCGATCTCCGCCTCCAGGGCGTCGAGACCGGCGACGGTACCCGCGATCGCGTACTGCGAACCGCGGAGGTTCAGGTTCACCACTTCGAGGAATTCCCCGACCTGCTCGCCGACACCGGAGACGAAGCCGACGACCTCGTCGTCGGGCAGTCCGATCTGCGAGGGCCGGATGGCGGCCATCCGGTAGTCGCTGCGGCCCTGGGCATCCCGCGGCACCAGCTCGTGCATGGCCGAGCCACGCTGGAACACCACCTCGAGGACGGCCTCGAGCGGCAGCACACCGGCCACGGCGGCCAGCGCGTTGTACTCACCGACCGAATGCCCGGCCAGCAGCGCGCCCTCCACGAACGCACCGGCCTCGCGGAGTTCCGCGACCTGGGCGACACCGAGGGTGGCCATGGCGACCTGGGTGAACTGGGTCAGGTGCAGGACACCGTCGGGGTGCCGGTGCTCGACCCCGCGGGCCTTCAGGTAGGTCGGGTTGTCCCGCACCACGGCCAGGATCGAAAAGCCCAGCGCCTCCCGGGTGTGCTTGTCGGCCCGGTCCCAGATGGCCTTGGCGGCCTTGGAGCGCGAGCGCGCGTCCAGGCCCATCCCCTTGCGCTGGATGCCCTGGCCCGGGAACGCGTAGACGGTCTTCGGCGCGGCGGTGCGACCGGTCGCGGTCATCACCAGATCGCTGGCGGCGCGGCAGGAGACCTCGACGATCTCGTCGCCGCCGTCGACCGCGACCCGTTCCACCCGTACATCGATATCGGCGCCCGGCCGGACCATGCCCAGGAACCGGGTGGTCCACGCGGTCAGCGTGCGCGCCGGCACCGAGGCCTGCGGGTCCACCGCCGACACCGCGTGCTGCGCGGCGGCCGACAGCCACATGCCGTGCACGATCGGACTGCCCAGGCCGGCGAGTTTCGCCGCGGCATCGCTGGTGTGGATGGGGTTGTGGTCACCGGAGACCGCGGCGAACGCGGCCATGCTCCGGGGCGCCACCATGGTGACGTCGCGGCGCCGGCGGCGCGGGGTCTCGGTGGCCTCGGCGCTCACGGTGCCCGCGGCCCGCGGCGGATCGGTCAGTTCGCCCGCACCGGTGCGGCCGCGGATGGCGAACCGTTCGGTCAGACGGGCCAGCGGTACCACGTCCAGGCCCTGGTCCCGCATCTCACCGACGGTGACATCCACCTCGACCACCCGGCCGAGATCGGTGTCGACGACGGTCCCGGATTCGGCCCGCACCACGAGAATGCTGGTCTCGCCGGGAAGTTCGCGCAGCAACTCGATCCGGTGATCGAGATGCACCAGATCCAGCATGCCCTCGATGACGCTGGTGTCGGCCGTGGTCCGCGCCGCGCCCAGTACCCCGAACACCGCCGGCCAGCAGGCGCCCACCAGCACGTCCGGCACGGTCCGGCCCAGCGTGCTCAGCTCCGCCGGCAGCCCGGCGCCGGTGACTCCGGCGTGATCGGCGACCAGGTCCGGCGACCAGGCCAGATTCAGGTGCGCGACATTGCCCTTCACCTCGGGCAGTACCTGTCCGGCGGCCACCGCCAGCAGCGCGGACATGGCCGCGTCGGCATCGGCTTCGGTCACCACCGGCGCGCCGCCGTTGTACACGGTCACCGGCACGGTGATGCGGATACGCACCACATGTCCGGCGTACAGCGGGACGGCCAGTTCCACGTAGTTGTTTTCGGCCTCGGGACCTTCGGTCTCGACCAGGGTGGCTCCGGTCGGCGGGTGCACCGCACCCTTCTCGTCCACGGTCCACTCGTGCAGGTCACCGAGACGGTGCACCGGGTTCACGGTGGCCCGGCCCGACCAGTTCACGTCCGGCGCGGCCAGCACCACATCGATCGGCCCACTGGTCACCGCGGCGACCCGGCGGGCGTCGACCGCGGTCGGCGCCACGCCGTCGCGGACCAGCTTGTAGGCGGTGTCCTGCTCGAACCGGTCGAGCAGTTCGCCTACGGGTTCGTCGACCCGGGTGATGCCGGCGACGGCGACGGTGCCCGGGATCACGCAGACCTGATCGGCGGAGTACCGCGGATCGTGGGCCTGCCACAGCGAATCCGAACGCCACCAGCGCCGCACGTCCTGATCGACCACCGGGACGAAGTTGACCGGTTTACCCGGCGTCTTGCACAGGGTGATGAAGAACGGCACATCCGCCGGATGCAGCAGGCTCTGCGCCGCCGCCGGGTAGTGCTCACGCAGCGTGGCGAGCGCGGCAGCGGGATCTT
Source organism: Nocardia sp. NPDC050193 (assembly GCA_040674215.1). Taxonomy (GTDB): domain Bacteria; phylum Actinomycetota; class Actinomycetes; order Mycobacteriales; family Mycobacteriaceae; genus Nocardia. The sequence continues at coordinate 51,625 of JBFARE010000054.1, forward strand.
CCAGATCCTCGTCGCGGAACAGCGAGTCGATCTCGCCACGGTCGGCCGGGGCGAGCCGGGCCTCGGCACGGCGCAGCATTTCGGCGAACCGGTCGCGCCAGCTGATGTCCAGCCACACCGACCGGGTCGCCGCGGTGATCGCGTCACCGAGGTCGGTGCCGCAGTCGAAGTCCTGGCGGCGCTCCTGCCCGATCGCCAGGTCCACGTAACGCTCGAGCCAGGCGAGGTAGGTCATGGCCGCGATATCGCCGAAGTAGGGCTTGGCGGTCGCGTTCAGCGCGTCGATGATCTCGGCGCGGCGTGCGGCCACCGCATCCGCGTCCCCGGCCACCTCGTCGAGCAGGCGGCCGGTACGCGAGGCGGCATTGTCGATCTCGTGGATATCGGCGCCCAGCTGGCTGCGGCCCGAGGCCATCCCGCCGCTCGCGGTGCCCGCGCCCACCCAGTCGGGGGTGCCGGGGGTGTCGACCAGCAGCTGTTTCACCTCGGGCGCGGTGGTGGCCTCCAGCGTCGCCATCGCCGCGGTACCCACCAGCACACCGTCCAGCGGCATGGCCGGGTAACCGTGCGGCGCCGACCAGGCACCGGTCAGGTATTCGGTGGCCCGCTCCGGG
>JBFARE010000055.1:0-51431 GCA_040674215.1 Nocardia sp. NPDC050193
GGGGGGGCGCCCCCCCCACGCCCGCCGCCCCCCCACCCCCGCGCGCCCGCCGGCGGGGCTCTCGGGGGGGGCCCCCCCCCCCCCCCCCCCCGCCCCCCCCCCCCCCCCCCGCGACTGGCGCAATCGGTGCGGGTGAGGTGCCCGGACCGCATTCGCAGGAAGGTTCACTCGATGCCGGACGCCCCCGAAACCGCCGAACCGGCCGTGTCCTCGTTCTCCACCCGGATCCGGGAGGCCACCGCCCGCGAACACGAGGAAGCGGAGAACTCGACCTTCGTCACCGAGATGCTCGACGGGTCCCTCGGGATCGAGTCGTATCGCCGCTACACCGGTCAGCTCTGGTTCATCTACCGGGCACTCGAGGCGCATGCCGACGCGCTGGCCACCGACCCGGTGGCCGGACCCTTCATCAAACCGGAACTGGCCCGCACCGCCGAGCTGGAACGAGATCTGGCCCATCTCGCCGGACCCGGCTGGCGCGCGGAACTCACCCCGCTGCCCGCCACGGCCGCCTATGCCGGGCGGATCGAGGAATGCGCCCGGACGTGGCCGGGCGGCTATATCGCCCACCACTACACCCGGTACCTCGGTGACCTCTCCGGCGGCCAGGTGATCCGCGGCAACGCGGAGAAACTCTGGGACCTGCCCCGCCGCGGTGACGGAGTGCGGTTCTACGTCTTCGAGCAGATCGGCAATCCGGCGGCGTTCAAACGCGAGTACCGGGAGTTGCTCGATCGGATCGGCGTGGACGAGCTCGAGCAGCGCCGCATCCTCGACGAGGGCAAACGGGCCTTCGTACTCAACCGCGCGGTGTTCACCGAACTGGCCGCAGAATTCCCGGCCCGGCGCCCTTCCTGATCGTCGACCGGCCGATTTGGTCGTCTGATACATTCCGGCCCGTAGCCACCGTGAGCGAAGGGTGAACCGTGTCCGAAACCTCTGCCGCCGACCCGGTACCGGCCGACGAGTACCCCGTGATCGTCGTCGGGGCCGGGCTGGCCGGTCTCGTCGCCACCTATGAGCTGACCAAGGCCGGACACCGGGTGCTCGTACTCGATCAAGAGAACCGCAACAATCTGGGCGGCCAGGCGTTCTGGTCGCTGGGCGGCCTGTTCTTCGTGGACAGTCCGGAGCAGCGGCGCCTCGGTATCAAGGACTCCTACGAGCTGGCTCTCCAGGACTGGCTGGGTTCGGCCGGGTTCGACCGCGACGACGAGGACCATTGGGCCCGGCAGTGGGCCGAGGCCTACGTCCGGTTCGCCGCCACCGAGAAGCGCGACTATCTCTACGACCTCGGTCTGCGAGTGACCCCGCTGGTCGGCTGGGCCGAACGCGGCGGCGCCCTCGCCGACGGGCACGGGAACTCGGTACCGCGGTTCCACATCTCCTGGGGCACCGGGCCGGGCATTCTCGAGGTGTTCCTCGATCCGGTGCTGGAAGCCGAGCGCAAGGGTCTGGTGCGCTTGGCGTTCCGCCACCGGGTGGACGAACTGCTCGTCCACGACGGCGCGGTCACCGGGGTGCGCGGCAGCGTGCTCGAACCGACCGAACTCGCCCGCGGTGTCGCGTCCTCGCGCACGGTGGTGGCCGATTTCGAATTCCACGCCCGGGCCGTACTGGTCACCTCCGGCGGCATCGGCCACAATCACGACCTCATCCGGCAGAACTGGCCGACCGACCGGCTCGGCCCCGCACCGCGCACCATGATCTCGGGGGTGCCCGCCCATGTGGACGGGCGGATGCTCGGTATCTCCGAATCGGCCGGCGCCGCCCTGGTGAACCGGGACCGGATGTGGCACTACACCGAGGGCATCAACAACTGGGACCCGATCTGGCCCGATCACGCCATCCGGATCATTCCCGGTCCGTCGTCGCTGTGGTTCGACGCGAACGGTAAACGGCTTCCGGCGCCGTGCTTCCCCGGTTTCGATACCAATTCGACCATGAAGGCGATCCTGGCGACCGGCTACGACTATTCGTGGTTCGTGCTGACCCAGTCGATCATCGAGAAGGAGTTCGCCCTCTCCGGGTCCGAGCAGAACCCGGATATCACCAGCAAGGACCGGCTCACCACAGTCCGCAGCCGCTTCACCAAGGGCGCCCCGCAACCGGTGGAGGCGTTCAAGGAGCACGGGGCCGATTTCGTGGTGGCCGATACGCTGCGCGAACTCGTCGACGGGATGAACGGCCTGGCCCGCGGCCCACAGCTCGACTACACCGCGATGGAGCGGCAGATCGTGGCCCGCGATCGCGAGATCACCAATAAGTTCAGCAAAGATGCCCAGGTGACCGCGATCCACAACGCGCGTACCTTCTTCGGGGACCGCACCGCCCGGGTCGCGAAACCGCATCGGATTCTCGATCCGGCCGCCGGCCCACTCATCGCGGTCCGGCTCAATATCCTGACCCGCAAAACCCTCGGCGGACTGCAGACCGATCTCCATTCCCGAGTGATGCGACCCGACGGCACCCCGCTGCCCGGCCTCTACGCCGCAGGGGAGGTCGCCGGCTTCGGCGGCGGCGGAGTACACGGCTACAACGCCCTGGAGGGCACGTTCCTGGGCGGCTGCATCTTCTCCGGCCGGACCGCCGGGCGCGCCCTCGCCACCGCCCTGGACCGCGTCTGAACAGACGGTCCGGCCTGCCCCGACCGGGCCGGTCTAGTCCTGCGAGAGCAACCGTCCCGCCTCGGCGGCCAGCGCCGACAGCTGCCGCGCCTGCCGTCCGGTATCGATCGCCGGGCGACCCGAACCGATCCGGGTGGCCAGCGACAGCGCCGCCACCGTGACCCCGCGGCGGCGTACCGGTACCGCCACGCAGCCGATACCGGTGACCGTTTCCTCGTTGTCGACGGCGACACCCTGCCTGCTGCGGATCCGCGCCAGCTCCCGGTGCAGTTCCAGCCGATCACCGATGGTGCGCGGGGTCAGCCGGGGAAGCTGTTCGCGCAGCGAGGTCTCCACCACACCGGGATCCAGGCCGGCCAGCAGCGCCTTGCCCAGCGCGGTGCTGTGCGCCGGCAATCTACCGCCGACCCGGGTCGGGACGGCCGCGCTCTGCCGGCCGCCGGTCTTGTCCAGATAGACGACGTCGCGGCCGTCGAGCACCCCCAGATGCCCGACCGACAGGGTGCGCTGGCACAGCTCGTGCAGCAGGGGCCCGATCACGGCCCGCAATTCGTTGTGGCCCGCGGCCAGTCCACCCAGTTCCAGGGTGCGCAGGCCCAGCCGGTAACCACCCGGATAGTGCGCCAGCCAGCGCAACCGGATCATCTGGTCCAGGATGCGATGCACCGTGGAACGCGGCAACCCGGTGCGTTCCACCAGATCCTGCAGCGTGAGCACGGGCGTCGCCGGCTCGAAAGCGTCCAGGATCAACGTCATCCGCTCGATCATCGACACCGGGGGCGTGGGCCGGACCGAGGATTGCGCACCCCGCCACGACCCGCCCGGCTCCGGGTCGGCCAGCACCTCGACCGTCATGACTTACCTCCATCGTGCAGCCCGGCCAGCATATGCGCAGCGAACCGCACGGTACCGACGATGCCCTTTTCCGTACCTGTGCGAACCATCACAGGCCACTCAACTCGGCAGGAAGGGGGCGTTGAAAACACTGCACAGCCACCGTCCGTCCACCAGCTCCATCACCGTGGACACCGACAGCTCCCGCGTCGTCTCCGCCTCGCCCGCAACCTGGTTGAGGGTGGTGATCTGTACGTCGACATCGGCACGAATATCGCCATCGGTCATGGTCGCCGTACAGCTGGTGTCCCCCACCCGGGAACGTTCCGGGTCCGCGGAGATCAGTACCCGGGCCATCGGCAGCACGGTCGCGGCCTGACTCTTCCACTGCCCCGTGGCGCCGGCCTGTACCTTCTGCTCCCAGCCCGCCGGATCGTCGTAGTCGTAGCTCGCGACGAGCGCGGTGTAGGCGCAGGCCGCTTGTTCGGCGGCGGTTTTCGCATCGGCGGGAGGTGGCGTGGCCACACCACCCCCACCGCGCAGGAGGCCGGTGAGCCAGGCCGTCGCGGCGAAAACCGCGACCACGACGACGGCCGCGAGCGTCGCGAGCAGGCGGCGCCGCGGACGCCGGGTCCCGGCCTGCCCACCCAGGTCGGGCGGCGGCGGAACCGGCACGGCGCGTACGGCCGGCACGGTCACCGCCGGTTCGGTGAGTGCGCGGCGCGCGGCCAGGGCCAATTCACCGCAGCCGCAGAACCGCTCGTCCCGGTTCTTGGCCATGGCGCGGGCGATGACGCCGTCGAATCCCGACGGCAGCCGCGGATCCACCGCGCAGGGCCGCGGGACCGGCGCATTGAGATGGGCGTTGACCAGTGCACCGGTGGTCGCGGCCGGATACGGCAGGCGCCCGGTCAGCAGGTAGAAGAGGGTGCAACCGAGCGAGTACACATCGGCGCGACGGTCGATATCGGGGCGCATCTCGAACTGTTCGGGCGCCGCATAGTGGAAACTCGCGTACAGCTCTCCGGTGCGCGTGAGTCCGTCGGTGCGGTCCAGTGCTTTGGCGATACCGAAATCGGAGAGGTACACCTGCTGCTGGTCGCCCCAGGCCAGCAGGATGTTCGCCGGTTTCACGTCCCGATGCAGGACCCCGGCCGCGTGCGCGTGGTCGAGGGCGCGCGCGGTCTCCTCGGTGATCCGCACCGCGTGCTCGGGCCGCACCGGCCCGCGCCGGAGTACCGCCGCCACATCGGTGCCCTCGATGTACTGGATCGCCATCCACAGCCGGCCCTGTTCCTCGCCGCGGGCGTACACGGCGACGATATTGGGGTGGGACAGCCGCGCCGCGGTATCGGCCTCGCGCAGGAAGCGGGCACGGACGTCCCGGTCGTCGCCGGCGATGGGAGTCAGCAACTTCAGCGCCACAGGCCGCGGCAGGTCACGGTCGTGGGCGAGATAGACCTCGCCCATGCCACCGGCTCCCAGCAGACGATCGATCCGGTAGCCTGCGAAAATCTGACCCGGTTCGAGGCCGCTCTTCACGCGGTACGCAGACCGGGCCAGCCGCAGGCCTGCGGGCCGGGCGCGGGCCCCGCCCGGCCGGCCGCGGTCGGCGCCGGTGCCGCGGGCGCGGCGGCCGTGGGCCGGGGGACGTTGTTCTCGCGCCGGAACTCCTCGATATCCATCCAACGCACCTGCTGGACGAGTTCCTCGAGTTGGTCACCGGGCAGGAACCCGGCCTTGGAGTACACCAGCGTGCCCTCGCGGAAGGCCATGAGCCACGGGTACCGGTCCACCTGCCCGGCGGCCGCGAGCGCGGGTTCGGCCTCGGCTTCCACGGTGGCGTGCACGATATCGCGGTGTCGCTCCGAGGACTCCTCGAAAATCGGTGCGAACCGGGTGCACCAACCACACCAGGTCGCCCAGAAGTCCACCAGCACTATGTGATTGGTGGACACCACCGTCTGGAAGCTCTGCTGGGTCAGTGGCGTCGTCGGCATGGTCGTCCTCCCGCGGCCCGACCCCGGACCGCCCCGCGTGCGTACTGGCCCCGTCCGGAATTCTCGTACGAACGGGCAACGGCTGCCGGGAGAAAGGCGCACTCCCCGACCGCCGATACCCGGCAGCCTACGCGGCCGGCACGGCGACCGGCAGCCCGGTCGCGCGCCCCGGGTGGCGGCCCCGGCCACCACCCCGCCGTACCAGTGACGATAACGTGTTCTCATGAGCGAAAACGAGGCCGGGAGCGCCCTGCCCGATGCCGAGCATCACGAGGGCGGATTCCGGCCGATGTCGGAGTTGATGGAGGCGGTCCGCACTGTCGACACCAGCCGCGGCGGCCCGCACTACGGCGACTTCGTGGAACAGGTGCGCACGCTCATGGACCGTGCCCGGCTGGCCGTGCCGCCGGACGATCTGGTGCAGGAAGCGGCGGGCATCCTGGAGAAGCTGAACGACCGGCTGGGCGCCCATGTCGGCGAGGAGTGGGACGCGCCGGGCTGGACCCGGTTCGATCTGCCCTCCCGCGGAAACGTCACCCTGCCCCCGTACCAGGTGGACCGGGTGAATCGCGACGGTGTGCAGGCCCGGATCATCTACCGCACCTTCCACCTCGGCGGTAATGCCGCCGCCCACGGCGGGTACATTTCGCTGGGCTTCGACGATCTGATGGGGCTGGCCGGGTCGGCGCACTCCGGGTCGGTGACCCGGACGGCATCGCTCACGGTGGACTACCGGTCGATCACACCCTTGAACAAGGAACTGGCGCTGCACGCCTGGGCCGAACGCCAAGAGGGCCGCAAGGTCTGGATCAAGGCCACCCTGCACGACGGCGACCGGCTCTGTGCCGAGGCCCACGGCCTGTTCATCGTCCTGAAGCCCGGGCAGCCCTGATCACGGCCCGGCCGGCCACCACCGCGGAATACCGGTAGTGGCCGGCCGCATGCCACGCCGGGCTCGGCGAACTGGGCGGACGGCGCCTTGGATCTCCCGTTTTCACCGCCCGCCGGGTACCGTTCAGGCCCGCTTGCCACCCGGATAGTGCACGTCGAGGTAGGGCGCGAACGCGGCGTCCACCTCCTCCGGCGTCAGCCCGAAATCGTCCAGCGAGTACTTGTGGACAGGCCGGGCCGCGCCCGAGGTGGATTCACCGTGCAGGGCAGTCATCTGCGCCCGGGCCGCGTCGGTGAACTCGATCGCGAACCGGGTGTAGATCTTCTCGACGGTGCCGATCGGATCGGTCAGGAAATCCTCGTAGTACACATCGCAGAACTGCGCCGCCGGATACTTCTTCCGGTCTTCGAGGAAGGTTTTCGCGCCCCGCGACCACAGTTCCAGCTGCGCGGCACCCACCACGGGTCCGCGGAACTTCTCCGACCAGCCCGCCGTCGCCTGTTCGTTCAGGCTGCACACCGAGGCGACGATGGTGCGCGGCACCCGGTGCATCTGGATCACCAGGGCGTCCGGGTAGACGGCGAGCAGCGCGTCGAGGGCGAACAGATGGCTCGGATTCTTCAGCACCCACCGCCGACCGGGGTCGTTGAGGCCGATCAGCTGCAGATTCCGGCGATGCCGGGCGTAGGCCGGTGTCCAGTCCTGTTCGCGCAGCCATTCCGAGTAGCGGGGCAGATGGCCCAGACACTCGTAGGACACCGACATCGCCGACTGCCGCAGCAACTGCCAGCACTCCTCCACCTGGTCGGCGGAGATATGGTGCACACCCATGAATTCGGGATGCTCCACATGATGCTTCTCGTAACCGGCCTGCAGACGCGCGAATACCGGGTTCTGTTCCCAGGTCTCCCGCGGCGGGCGGGGCTGCGGCATCTCGGTCAGCCACATCTCCAGGCCCTGGTGGCCTGGGTCGGCGGTGAGCAGGCGATGCACCGCCGTGGTACCCGAGCGCGGTAACCCGGTCACGAAGATCGGTCGTTCGATCGCGATCTCGGCGTGCTGCGGGTACTGCTTCCAACCGGCTTCGCTCAGGGCCCGGGCTATCAGGGCGCCGCGCAGCATCGCGCGATTGACCTTGTTGCCGAAGGGGGTGAGTTCGGCGTCGTGCTCATAGGACTCCAGCAGCACCGACAGTCCGGTGCGATAGCCGTCGTCGCCGAAATCGTCGAGTCCGACCACCTTGGTGGCGGAGGCGTGCAGATCGTCAATGGTCCCGACATCTTCTCGGCCGACGCTGTCGCTGCTCAATGTTCTTTTCTCCTCAGTGGTGGAATTCGCCGCAGTTCACGTCGAGACAGGTGCCGGTGATCGCCCGCGACATCGCGGAGGCGAAGAAGACGACCGCGTCGGCGATCTCGTCGGGTTCGGGCAACCGGCGCAGGTCGATATCGGCGGCGGTCTCGGTGTAGATATCGTCCGCGCTCACCCCGCGTTCCTGGGCCAGGTAGTCGAAATACCATTTCAGCGTGTCGGCCCAGATCCAGCCCGGTGCCACGGAATTGACCCGGATACCGCGCGGTCCCAGTTCGGTGGCCAGGCTCTGCGCGAGCGCCAGCAGTGTGGTCTTGGCCATCTTGTAGGGGCCGTAAGGCTGCCGGGAGTGCCGCAGCACCGCCGAATTGATCATCACCACCGAGCCCTTGCTCTCGGCGAGGGCGGGGGCGAACAGGCGGGTCAACCGTAGCGCGGCGAAAACATTGGTCTCCAGGTTGTTCCGCAGATCGTCGAAGGCCACCTCGGCGAGGTCGACCATCGGCGGCATGGCGAAGGCATTGTTCACCAATGCGTCGACCCGGCCGAACTCCGCCCGGGCGGTGGCGACGAGATGCTGTGCGGCGGCGTCGTCGGTGATATCGGTGGGCACCACCAGCGCGCGCCGGCCCAGCTCCTCGACCTGCGCCGCGACCTTGCGCAGCCGCTTCTCGGTACGCGATACCAGGATTACGTCGGCGCCGGCCTTCGCACTCTGCAGCGCGATCGCCTGCCCCAGACCCGGCCCGATACCGGAGACGACGACGACCTTGTCCTGCAACAACATCAGCCGAGCATCCTCTCCGCCACCGCGGCCTGGCGACCGGCGATCCGGGCCTTCCAGTCCTGCGGGGAGATGCGCGACTCCTTGTAGTAGGGCAGCCGGTCGGGCAGTTCGTCGAAGGACACCAGTTCCACCGTCGGCCCGTCTTCCGGTGTCATCTCGCGGGACAGCCGCTGCCAGCGGAACTGCAGATAGGCGCGATCGTGGCCGGTGCGCTCGATCCAGTTGATCAGGCCCGGATCGCGTTCGCTGATCACCAGCCGGATCATCCCGTCCGGATCGACATTGGCCTGGTCGGCATTGAGGCTGGTCTGGTGGTTGATGTAGTCCAGCGACAGATACCACATACTGCCGAGCTGGAAGCCCTGGTACGGCGCGTCGGACTTCGGCACGGTCAGGATCATCACCTGATCATCGGTGAGGTCGTAGTGACCGACCGAGGAGAACTGGGTGGACAGCCCGCCCGGGGTGCGCCGTGGTTCGGTCATGGTGTTGACCGGCAGGTTCAGATAGAACCATTCAGGGAAGGCGAGGAAGGTCTTCAGCCGTGACACCAGCATCTTGCCCGCGACCTCGTAGCGTTTGGCCATGAGGTCGGAGGTGGGGGCCGGCGGGGCGGCGCCCATGGTGTCGACCCGGCTGATGCGAACGGTGCCGGCCTTCTCGTTCGCCCAGTCGCCGTAGACCTCGCGGACCGCGAGCATGGTGGAATCCGCGGCCAGCCGGATGTGGTTGCGGCCGCCCGCGCCGGGGCCCAGTGTCAGCTGATAGCTGCCGTCGGCCGCGATATCGATGGAGCGGTCGTCGAAGGCGGTCTCCCCGCCGGGGACCTCGGTCGGCGAGTAGTTGCCGTTGAGTACCTGGAAGCTCAGGTCCCGGGTGGTACCGCGGGTGCCGGTGACCACGTATTCGGCGTCGGGCCGCAGGTTGGCGTGCCAGTAAAGGGTGTCGGGGTTGTCCAGGCCCATCTTGGTGTAGGGGCCGGTGGACTGGACGAAGAAGGGGAAGTCCCGTTCGAAGGCCCACGACATCTGGATGGCGGCGCGGATACTGCCCGCCAGGTAGTCGTAGCCCTCGGCGAGATCCTGTGCGGTGCGGATATGCGGGGCACTTTTGATGATTTCCTCGGCGGCGGCGATCGATTCCGCGAACGGCTGGGTCAGCACGACACTCCCGGTGTTCCATATATGTACCGCCCTGGTACATTGCGATACCAAGAAGATTAGAACCTGTTCTAGGAGTGGTCAATGACGGCAGAGGTTTCGGAGGTGCGCGAAGTCGGGCGCCGGTCCGCTCCCACCCAGCGCGTGATCCAGGTGATCGACTATGTCGTCGCCCGGCGCGGGCGCCGGACCGGGCTCTCCGAAATGGCCCGCGACCTGGGCCTGGCCAAACCCACCTGCCTGGGCATCCTCACCGAGCTCACCGCGGCCGGCTATCTGACCCGTGATCCGCGCAGCCGCGAATACGGCCCGGGCCCGGCCCTCATCGCGGCGGGCCGGGTGGCCCAGCAGAGTTTCGCCATCGCCGCGCTGGCGCACCCCGAATTGGAACGACTGAGCGCGGCCTACGGCACCACCTGCACCGCCTCGGCGATCGTGGGCGAACGGATCAGCGTCCTGGACAGCGCCGGCCCGGCAATGGTCCAGGTCGGGGCCACCTACCGGTTCGCGCCGCCGGTCGGGCTCATGTACGTGCTCTGGGACACCGAGGCCGCGTTCGACGCCTGGCGCGGCACCGCGCCGACCGTCCCGCTGCACCAGGACGAGACGCTGCTGCGCCATATCGTGGCCGAATGCCGCGAGCGCGGCTACCTGGTGGAGAGCATGACCGGCGCGGGCCGCCGGTTGTACTCACTGCTCGCCGGAGTGACCGGGCACGATCTACCCGAAGAACTGCGCAGCGCGGTCGCCGAGTTGGTCACCACCCTCGGCGAACGGGTCTATCTGGGCTCCGACCTGCGGCCCCGCAAAGAACATCCGGTGAGCCTGCTCGCCGCCCCGACCTACGACGCGGACGGTCGCCAGCAACTGGTGCTCACCATGTACGTCGGGAAACCGATTACCGGCGCGGAGATCGCCCGCCGGGGCGCCGCGCTCGTGGCCGCCGCCGACGCGGTCACCGCCGCGGCGGGTGGCCGGCCGCCGGCACACCGTTGACCTCGCATAGAAACGTGTTCTAGTTTTTAGGCGTGAGCCAGCACACGAAGTCGGCGGCGAGTACCTACGAGCTCTCGCATCAGGCCGCTCTCGAGGCCGAATCGGTCCATATCCTCCGGGAGGTGGCCGCCACCTTCGAACGTCCCGTCCTGCTGTTCTCCGGCGGCAAGGATTCGGTGGTGATGCTGCATCTGGCCACCAAGGCGTTCTGGCCGGCCCCGGTCCCGTTCCCGATCCTGCACATCGACACCGGGCACAATTTCGACGAGGTGATCGACTATCGCGACGCCGCCGTCGCGAAGTACGGATTACGCCTGCTCGTCGGCCGGGTACAGGACGATATCGACGCCGGGCGGGTCACCGAGGACACCGGCCCCCGCGCCAGTCGCAACCGGTTGCAGACCGCCACCCTCCTGCGCACCCTGCGCGAGGGCCGGTTCGACGCGGTCTTCGGCGGTGCCCGGCGTGACGAGGAGAAGGCACGCGCCAAGGAACGGGTCTTCAGCTTCCGCGACGAATACGGCCAGTGGGATCCGCGCCGGCAACGCCCCGAACTGTGGAATCTCTACAACGGCAAACACCGCCCCGGCGAACACATCCGGGTGTTCCCGCTGTCCAACTGGACCGAACTCGATATCTGGACCTATATCGCGAGTGAAGGTATCGACCTGCCATCGCTGTACTACGCGCACCGCCGCCCGGTCGTCCAGCGCGACGGCATGCTGCTGGCGCACACCAGGTTCCTGACCCTGCTCGACGGTGAGGAGCCCCAGGAGGCGCTGGTGCGCTTCCGCACTGTGGGTGACGCCACCTGCACCGGCTGCGTGGAGTCGACCGCCGCCACCCCCGCCGAGGTCGTCGAGGAAGTGGCGACCGCGCGGGTCACCGAACGCGGCGCGACCCGCGCCGACGACCGGATCTCCGAGGCCGGGATGGAAGATCGTAAACGAGAGGGCTACTTCTGATGAGCACCCTGCTGCGCCTGGCCACCGCGGGCAGCGTCGACGATGGTAAGTCCACGCTGATCGGACGGCTTCTCTTCGATTCCAAGACCCTGTTCACCGATCAACTCGACGCGGTGGAACGCACCAGCCGGGAACGCGGCCAGGACTACCCCGACCTCGCGCTGCTCACCGATGGACTGCGCGCCGAACGCGAACAGGGCATCACCATCGATGTCGCGCACCGTTATTTCGCGACCCCGCGGCGCAAGTTCATCATCGCCGACACCCCGGGGCATGTGCAGTACACCCGCAATATGGTCACCGGCGCCTCCACCGCCGATCTGGCGCTCATCCTGGTCGACGCCCGGCACGGGGTGGTCGAGCAGACCCGGCGGCACGCCTTCCTGGCCTCACTGCTGGGCGTTGCGCACCTGGTGCTGTGCGTGAACAAGATGGACCTGGTGGGTTACTCGGCGCAGCGGTTCGCCGAGATCCGGGAGGAGTTCGCCGGTTTCGCCTCCCGGTTGCAGATCGCCGACCTGACCTTCATCCCGATGTCGGCGCTGCACGGCGACAATATCGTGCACCGCAGTGCCACTATGGACTGGTACGAGGGCACCCCGTTGCTGCACCACCTCGAAGAGGTGCATATCGCCTCGGACCGCAATCTCATCGACGCGCGCCTGCCGGTGCAGTATGTGATCCGCAGCCACACACCGGATTTCCGTGGCTACGCCGGCACCGTCGCCAGCGGTGTCTGGTCGGCCGGTGACGAGATCACCGTGTTGCCCTCGGGTCTCACGACCACGGTCACCGGGATCTGGGGTCCGGGCGGGGTACCGCTCGAGCAGGCGTTCCCCCCGCAGGCGGTCACGGTCGCGCTCGCCGATCAACTCGATATCGGCCGCGGCGATATGCTCTGCCGGCCGGCCAACCGCCCGCAGGTCGGCCGTGATCTGGACACCATGGTGTGCTGGTTCAGCGACGAAGCCCGGCTGCGTCCCGGCGCGTCCTATACCGTCCGCCACACCACCCGCAGTGTGCCCGCGCAGATCCGCTCCCTGGACTACCGCCTCGATGTGAACACGCTGCACCGGGACGAGGACGCGACCGCGCTCGCGCTCAACGAGATCGGCCGCGTGCAGCTACGCACCCGGCAGCCGCTGCAGTTCGACCCGTATCGCCGCAACCGCACCACCGGCAGCTTCCTACTGGTCGACGACACCACCGGCGATACCGTGGGCGCCGGGATGATCACCGGGCCGAGCCTGCCCTCCTCCCGGGTGGTGTGGCACGCGAGCGCGGTGGAGCGGTCCGAACGCGCGACCCGGGGACTGACCGTCTGGCTCACCGGATTGTCGGGGTCCGGGAAATCCTCGGTGGCGGTGGAGCTCGAACGCCGCCTGGTGGCAGCGGGCCGGCCGGCGTTTCTGCTCGATGGCGACAATCTTCGCCACGGACTGAACTCGGATCTGGGGTTCAGCGCGGCCGATCGCACCGAGAACATCCGCCGGGTGGGCGAGGTGGCCCGGTTGTTCGCCGAGTCCGGGACCATCGCCATCGTCTCGCTCATCAGCCCCTACCGGGCCGATCGCGACCGCGCCCACGCGACCCACGACACGGCCGGTATCCCCTTCGTCGAGGTCTTCGTGGACACCCCGCTGGAGGTGTGCGAGGCCCGTGACCCCAAGGGCCTCTACGCGAAGGCCCGGGCCGGTGAGGTCCGGGGTTTCACCGGTATCGATGATCCTTACGAGGCGCCGGCCGCACCGGCGCTGGTGCTGCGCCCGGAAGACGGTGATCCGGCCGCGATGGCCGCCACTATCCTGGCGCTGCTCGCCCGGGAGGAGAGCGCCTGATCCGCACCGCATGAGAACCGGCGCGCGCCACCGACCGAACCGTCCGTCGGTGGCGCGCGCCGGTCGCGGCACCTCACCTCGGCCGGTCGTTTCGACGCGTCCCGATGCCGGTCCGGGGCACCTCGGTGATGTAGGACCGGCGTCACCGCGGGTACCGCCACATCACCCCGGTCCGGCAGACCGCCCCCTCACCGCGCCGGTCCGAGGGTGCCGGCGCCGGAGGCCGGAGACTGGCAGATTCACGATTTCCCGACCGCTCCCCGGGTCGCGACGACTACCCTCCAAGCGGTTCGGCGATATTCGCCAGGCGTAGATCCGTGGACGCCGACCGCCGCCCGGCATTTGATACTCTGACGATAACTTGTACCGAAAGGGTGTTATGCGGTCTACTCTGCTGTCCCGGCGCGACCTCGAGTTCATGCTCTACGAATGGCTCACGGTCGACGACCTGACCCGGCGGCCGCGCTTCTCCGACCATTCGCGCCAGACCTTCGACGCCGTCCTCGAGTTGAGCGAACAGCTGGCCACCAGATACTTCGCCACCCACAACAAGCTCAACGACGCCCACGAACCCACCTTCGACGGCGAGACGGTCACCATCATCCCGGAGGTACGCACCGCACTGACCGCGTTCGCCGACGCGGGCATGGTCGGGGCCACCATGGACGCGGAACTGGGCGGCGCCCAACTGCCGGCCGCGGTGGCCCAGGCAGCCTTCGCCTGGTTCCATGCCGCCAACCCCGGTACCAGCGCCTACCCGCTACTCACCATCGGCAACGCCAATCTGCTCATCGCGCACGCCGAGGAAGAACTGGTGCGCCGTTTCGTCCCGCCGATGCTCGAAGGCCGCTACTTCGGCACCATGTGCCTGTCCGAACCGCAGGCCGGCTCCTCGCTCGCCGATCTCGTCACCCGGGCCGAACCGCGTGATGACGGCACCTACCGCGTCTTCGGCACCAAGATGTGGATCTCCGGCGGCGACCACGAACTCGGGGACAACATCGTGCACCTGGTGCTGGCCAAGATCCCCGGCGGGCCGGCGGGCACCAAGGGCATCTCGCTGTTCGTGGTGCCCCGCTACCTGGTGAACGAGGACGGTTCCCGCGGCGAACGCAACGATGTGGCGCTGGCCGGACTCAACCACAAGATGGGTTTCCGCGGCACCGTCAACACGGTCCTCAACTTCGGCGAGGGCCGCTGGACACCCGACGGATCCCCGGGCGCGATCGGCTATCTGGTCGGTGCACCGCACCAGGGGCTGAAGTACATGTTCCACATGATGAACGAGGCCCGCAGCGGAGTCGGGCTGGTCGCCGCGGCGCTCGGCTACACCGGCTACCTCGAATCGCTCGAGTACGCCCGGGACCGCCCCCAGGGCCGCACCAAGGGCGCCGCCGATCCGGCCTCCCCCCAGCGCCCGATCATCGAACACGCCGATGTGAAACGGATGTTGCTGGCGCAGAAGAGCTATGCCGAGGGCGGCCTGGCACTGGTGCTGTACTGCGCCCGGCTCATCGACGAACAACGGACCGCCGGTTCCGACGACGAACGCCGCGCGCTCACCCTGCTGCTGGACATCCTCACCCCGATCGCCAAGAGCTGGCCCTCCCAGTGGTGCCTGACCGCCAACGATCTCGCCATCCAGGTCCTCGGCGGTTACGGCTACACCCGCGAGTACAACGTCGAACAGCACTACCGCGACAACCGCCTCAATCCGATCCACGAGGGCACCCACGGCATCCAGGGTCTGGACCTGCTGGGCCGTAAGGTGACCCAGCAGTCGGGTGCGAGCCTGCGCGAACTCGACACCAGGATCCGGGAAACCCTCGCGACCGCGCGCGAACTCGGCGGCGAAACCGCCGACCTCGCCAACCGGCTCGACGAATCCTGGAGCCGGCTGGTCGCGGTGACCGGCGGCCTGTTCGCCGCCGGCGATATCGAGGTCGCGCTGGCCAACAGTTCGGTCTATCTGGAGGCGTTCGGCCATCACGTGCTGGCCTGGATCTGGCTGGCACAGACGGTCGCCGCCCACGGCCGCGACGGCGACTTCTACGACGGCAAACGGCACGCCGCCCGCTATTTCTTCCGTCACGAGCTGCCCCGGACCGGACCGCAGCTGGACCTGCTCGCCGACCTCGACACCACCACCCTCGATATGCGCGAGAACTGGTTCTGACGGTCCCGCCGACGCGGAAAAGCAGTGGCGACCGCCCATACGGTGGCCATATGAGCTGGATAGCACCCGCGGTGGACCTCGCCGATACCGTGTCCACCGGTCCGGAACGCCCGATGCTGCAATCCTGGCCGGACCGCCATCGGCAGACACTGCTCGGTAAATGCGCGGATCTGGACGCCGCCCGGCTCGCCGACCGCAGCACGCCGCCGTCCGCGCTGTCCCTGCGCGGCCTGGTGCGGCATCCGGCCGAGGTGGAGCGCGGCTGGCTGCGGAGGGCCGCCGCGGATGAACAGCTGGACTACCTCTACTGTTCCGCCCCCGACCCCGACGGCGATATCGACAATGCCGGGTCCGCGGGTCCGGCCACCGATTTCGCCGTGTACCGGCGCGAGATCCGGCTGGCGGACGCGGCGGTGGCCGAGCTCGGGCTCGACCACCGCTGTCGTCACCCCAACGGCACCGAATACAGCCTGCGCTGGGTGTATCTCCATCTCATCGAGGAGTACGCCCGGCACAACGGGCACGCGGATCTGCTGCCCGAGCGGATCGACGGGCGTACCGGGGACTGAGCCCGGCGTCTCAGGCGGGGCTTCCGGCCGCGCGCAACGCCGCCGCCACCCCGGCGGTTTCCACCGAATCGCCGTGCGCACAGGACCATCCGGTCCGCCCACCGCGCCGGTACTCGAGGTAGGCGATCGTATGACCGGCGACAGGGTGCCCGGTCAGGCTCAGCACCTCGATCTCCCGTCCGGCCGCCGCGAGCGCCGCGACCACCGCGGCCAACCGGTCGGCACCCGCGTGCTCGCTGTCGTGCGCCCGCCCGCCGACCAGTAGACCGACGGCGACGGCCGGGGCACCGTCTGTCCCCGCCGCGCGCAGATCCTTCACATGCACATCCGGCGGCTCGGCGGCATCGATATAGGCCTCGTCGAACAGGGCGCGCAGTTCGGCGGCACTCACCTCGCCCCCGGTGCCGTCGGCGTGACCCTGCACTCGGCCCGCGAAATCGATCTGCAACCGGCGCGGCAGGTCCAGCCCGTGTTCGGTGGCGAGCAGATAGGCGATACCGCCTTTACCGGACTGCGAGTTGACCCGGACCACGGCGTCGTAATCGCGGCCGATATCGGCCGGATCGATGGGCAGATACGGTACCCGCCATTCGATCTCGTGTTCGGCGCGTCCGGTCGCGGCCGCCCGGGCCCGGTGTTCGGCGAAACCTTTCTTGATCGCGTCCTGATGGGTCCCTGAGAACGCGGTGTGCACCAGATCGCCCACATAGGGATGGCGCGGATGGACCGGCAGCCGGGTGCAGTACTCGACCGTGCGGCGGATCTCGTCGATATCGGAGAAATCGATCATCGGGTCCACACCCTGGGCATGCAGATTCAGCGCGAGCGTGGCGATATCGACATTGCCGGTGCGCTCACCGTTGCCGAACACACACCCTTCCACCCGCTGCGCGCCGGCCAGCACCGCCAATTCGGCGCAGGCGATGCCCGTACCACGATCATTGTGCGGGTGCACCGACAGGATCACGCTGTCGCGCCGGGCGAGCGAGCGGTGCATGTACTCGATCTGATCGGCGTACACGTTGGGCGTCGCGATCTCCACGGTGGCCGGGAGATTCAGGGTCACCGGCCGCTGCGGGGTGGCATCCCACAGTTCGGTGACGCTGTCACAGATCTCCAGTACATATCCGGGTTCGGTCTGGTTGAACACCTCCGGAGAGAACTGGAACCGCACGCGGGGCAGGTCGGCGGCGAATTCCAGCACATCGCGCGCGCCGGCCAGGATCAGCTCCCGGACGGCACGTGCGTCCTTGCCGAGCACGGTGTCGCGCCACATCGGCGCGGTGGCGGTGTACAGGTGGATCACCACCTCGTTGTCCATGCCGCGTACCGAGTCGACGGTGCGTGCGATGAGATCGCGCCGGGCGGGGGTGAACACCACCGGGGTCACATCCGGCGGAACCGCGCCGGTATCGGCGAGCATCCGGACGAAATCGAAATCGGCCTTGGAGGCCGAGGGGTAGCCGACCTCGATCTCCTTGTAGCCCATGGCGACGAGCATGGTGAAGAATCGCATCTTGCGTTCCGGGTCCATCGGCTCGGCCAGGGCCTGATTACCGTCGCGCAGGTCCACCGGGACCCACAGCGGCGCCCGCTCGATCCGGGCCTGCGGCCAGTGGCGTTCGGTGATGGGTACGTCGACCCGGTCGTAGATATCGCGGTATCGATGCGAAGGCAGCTGGGAGTGCCGCTGCCGGTACCACTCCGGTGCGTCGCCGGGAACCGCTCCGGCGGGGGTATCGATGGTGGGGTGGGTGTGCGTGGTCATGGGGCGTTCCCCGGTCTTCCTGTGCGTACGGCCGTTCCGTAACGGTGACCGGCCGACGACAACCCCACGGCAGGGTGGCCGATCGTTCAGGCCCCGCCGTGGCGGTCGAGGAGAAGCTCCGGGTGCGACATATGGCAGACTGTACACGACTCCTCAGACAAGTAGCGAGGTTCGATATGGTTTCCCAGGTCCGACGGCATCCGCTGGCCGAACAGACGGCCGATCTGCTACTGGCGCGCATCCGGGCCGGCGAGTGGCCGCTCGGCCACCGGCTGCCCGGCGAGACCACCCTCGCGGCCCAGCTCGGGGTGGGGCGTTCGACGCTGCGCGAGGCGATTCGCGAACTCGCGGGACGCGGGGTACTCACCAGCCGGCAGGGCGCGGGCGTGTTCGTCACCGCCCTGGATATCGCCGAGGACTGGGATGTCATCGTGCGGCGCGTGACCATCGCCGCGGTGGTGGAAGCCCGGATGGCCATCGAGACCGAGGCCGCAGCCCTGGCCGCCCACCGGCGCACCCCCGCCGATCTGCGGACGATCCGCCGCACCCTGGCCGGCCGCGCGGCGCCCGGCCTCTCGGTCCCCGAGCACGTCGATGCCGATATGGCCTTCCATCGCGCCGTGATCGTGGCCGCGCACAACGACATACTGATCCAGCTGTTCGATACCTTCCTGCCCCGGCTGCGGATCGCGATGATCGATATGCTGCACATCCGCCCGCTCCCGTCCCCACCCGCCGATCACGCGGCACACGAGCGGCTCGCCGCCGCCATCGCCGCCCGCGACCCGGACGCCGCGGCCACACTCAGCCGCGATCATCT
This sequence comes from Nocardia sp. NPDC050193, assembly GCA_040674215.1. Lineage (GTDB taxonomy): Bacteria > Actinomycetota > Actinomycetes > Mycobacteriales > Mycobacteriaceae > Nocardia. The sequence continues at coordinate 18,744 of JBFARE010000055.1, forward strand.
GCGCGCCATCAAGGAGGCCTTCTCGTGACCACACCCGTTCTGGAGCTGACCGATGTCACCTTTCGACGCGACGGCAACCAGATCATCGACGGCATCTCGCTGACGGTGCGCGCCGGTGAGCACTGGGCTCTACTGGGCCCCAACGGCGCGGGCAAGAGCACACTGCTGGGTTTCTGCGGTGCCGTGACCCACCCGACCACCGGCACCGTCCGGGTGCTCGGCGAGCAGCTCGGCCGGGTCGAATTGCAGCGCCTGCGGCGCTCGATCGGGCATGTCGACCCGCGGCATCCGCTGCGCTCACCGCTCCCGGTGCGCGATGTGGTGCTGACCGGGCTCACCGGGACGGTGGACACCCCTCTGCGCTGGACACCGACCACTACCCAGATCGCGGCGGCGACGGACGCGCTCGACGCGGTCGGAATGGCCGCGAAGGCCGAACGCTCCTGGCTCACCCTTTCCCAAGGAGAACGCGGGCGGACCCTCATCGCTCGCGCACTGATCACCGCGCCGCGCCTGCTGCTACTCGACGAACCGACCACCGGACTCGATGTGGCCGCCCGGGAACAGCTGCTGCATACGATCGACGCATTGGACCGGACCTACCCCGAGCTCGCCTCCGTCCTGGTGACCCACCATCTCGAGGAGTTGCCGACGACGACCGGCCGTGCGCTGCTGATCGCGAACGGGCGGACGGTCGCGGCGGGCCCGGCGGCCGAAACCATCACCACCGCAAACATTTCGGCGGCGTTCGACCATCCGGTGCAGGTCACCCGGGAGGGCGGCCGGTGGTCGGCGCGGTCCCCGCTGGCCCAGCCGGTCTGACCCGCTCTACACTCGATATCCCGCGACCAGGGCCCCCACCGTTTTTAGATACACGAAACAATATGTGTACCATAACGTGGTGACCACCGTGAGCCGCACTTCCAGACCGCCCGGCCGCCCGGCCTCGGCCACCCGGGAAGAAGTAGTAGCACTGGCCCGTCAGGCTTTCCTGGCGGGGGAACGGGTCGATATTCAGGCGATCGCCGCCCAGCTCAAGCTGAGCCGCGCCTCCATCTATCGTTGGTTCGGTTCCCGCGACGGCGTGCTCGGCGCCGTGCTGGCCGGGGAATTCGAATCCCTCATCGAACGCGCGGACGCCCGCCGACGCGAATCGGGTGCCCGGCGCATCCTCAGCGTGCTCGACCGGGTCAACCGCTGGATGGCCGGCAACGAACCGTTCCGCCAGTATTTCGAGAACGAGCCGCTGGCGGGCCTGCGCATTCTCACCGCGAGCGACGGGCCGGTCCAGCCGCGCATTCTCGTCGCGGTGGAGCAGCTCATCACCCGGGCCGAGGAGCAGGACGGCTACACACCCCAGCTGGAACGGTCGCTGCTTGCCTATTCCCTGGTGCGCCTGGGCGAGGCATTCCTCTACCAGGACAACGTGACCGGACTGCGCGGTGATGTGGACCGGCTGCACCAGGTGCAGACGGCCCTGCTGGGTATCGATCCACCCGGCAACTGATCATCGGCGAGGATCTCGGCATGGACGATGGATTAGGCGTTGCGGGATTGGTACTGGCCGCGGGCGCCGGCCGGCGTTTCGGAGAACCCAAGGCCGAGGTGCTGTTCGAAGGCGAACGGCTGATCGACCGGGCCGTGCGCCTGCTGCGCGACGGAGGTTGCGCCCGGGTGGTCGTGGTATCCGGCGCGGTGGAACTGCGGGTGCCCGGCGCGACGATGGTGCACAATCCGCGGTGGGCGACCGGGATGGGTTCCTCGCTGACCACCGGCCTGACGGCAGTCCACGAAACCGCGGCCGTGGTCGTCCCCGTCGATATGCCGTGGCTCGGCGCCGAAGCCGTCCGCCGGCTGCTCACCTGCGGTGCCCGCCTGGCGACCGCCACCTACGCCGGTCGCCCCGGACATCCGGTACTGCTCGGCGCCGAATACTTCGCGGCGGTGGCAGCCGAAGCGGTCGGTGATATCGGCGCGCGAGGATTCCTGGCCGCCAATTCCAGACTGGTTCAGCGGGTGCCGTGCGACGGAACCGGGTCGCCCGACGATGTCGACACCCCGCAGGATCTGACACGGTGATCGAGGGGCGCCGCGTCGGATTCCCGTGGCCCCGGTGCGCCGGTGTGGATCGGCCGTTGGGTGCCCGACAGCGAACGCGCCGACCCGCCGTAGCGCAGTGCGACGATCTCCGCACCGATGGCCAGGGCAGTCTCCTCCGGGGTGCGACCGCCCAGTTGCAGCCCGATCGGGGACCGCAGCCGGGCGAGCTGCTCCGCGGTGACACCGGCCTCGCGCAGCCGGGCGCGCCGCTCGGCGTCGGCGCGGCGCGAACCCATCGCACCGATATAGGCGACCGGCTGCCGTAGCGCCTCGGCCAACACCGGAATATCGAACTTCGGATCATGGGTGAGTACGCACAGGACGGTCCGGGAGTCCACCGCGGTGGTACGGAGATAGCGGTGCGGCCAGTCGGTGACCACCTCGTCGGCCTCCGGTAGCCGGGTGCGGTCGGCGAAGGCGGCCCGGCCCTCACAGACCGTGACGTGATAACCCAGCAGTTTCCCGACCCGGCAGAGCGCGGCCGCGAAGACATTCGCACCGAAGACGATCATCCGCGGGGGTGCGGTGAACGCGGCCACGAAGATTTCCCGGGCCGCCGGACCGCACCCGATCGTCCGCAGGTCACTCGTGCCCTGATGGAGTAGCGCGCGAGCCTGCTCCACCACCGGATCGGGCCGGTCCGCGCCGTCGGTGATCACCGATTCGGCGGTCACCGCAGCCAGTGCCCCGGTGGTCAGGTCGCGGACCAGAGCCACCGGCCGGGACGGGTCGAGCGCGGCCTCGACGACCGAGTACTGCGCGGGCGTGATCCGCTGCACGAAAACATCGAGTTCGCCCCCGCAGGTCAGACCGACCGCGAAGGCGTCGGAGTCGCTGTAGCCGAAGGTCTGTCGCGCCGGCTCGCCCGAAGCCAGGACCCGCGTGCACAATTCGTACACCGCGCCTTCGACACAACCTCCCGACAGACTGCCGCGCACCGCGCCCGCGGCATCGACCGCCATCGCGGCCCCCAGCGGCAGCGGCGCGCTCCCCCGGACCGCTACCACCGTCGCCACCGCGTAGGCGGCGCCCTCGGCGTGCCATCGGACCAGGTCCGCCGCCAGGTCGCGCATCGCTCCACCTCCGCACCGCAACGGTGCCGTAAAACCTGTGACAACACACGAGAATATCACTTCCGAAAATCGATATTGCAATTCTTGAAGACGACATATCCTGTATTGACACTGCCGGCACGCCGATGCTAAACAAGTGCTCAGCATCGGCGTGCCGACACCCGGCCGCCCCGTGGCCGGTGCCCCGTGACATCCCGCGAACGGAGGAACGGCCGGATGGGTCGAATCAGGCTGTCTCGCAGCGCTTTACATCACATTCCGACGCGACGGAGCCGACGATGAGCACCACCGAGAAAACGACGGCCGTCGGCGCCCGGGTCCCCCGGGTCGAAGATCTACGGCTGCTGACCGGCGCCGGAACCTTCGTCGACGACATCACCCGTCCCGGTATGGCGCACGCCTGCTTCGTCCGCAGCCCACTGCCCCGGGCCCGGATCACCGCGATCGACACCGCCGAGGCCGCCGCACTCGAGGGAGTGGTCGCCGTCTACACCGCGGCGGATCTCAACCCACGGGTCAACGAGATCTCCTACGCCCTGGACACTCCCGGCTTCCCGGAGGTGCCCCGCCCACCGCTGGCCGAAGGCGAGGTGCGCTTCGTCGGCGACCCGGTGGTACTGGTCCTGGCGACCGACCGATATATCGCCGAAGACGCCGCCGAACTGGTGATCGTCGACTACGACCCGCTCGAACCCGTGGTCGACTACGAGACCGCCGCCACCGCGGCGGAACTCGTGCACGCCGAACACGCCGGCAACTCGGCCGGCGGCCTGGCCGGGCGCGCCCCCGCCGACCTGGCCGCCGTCATGGACGCCGCCCCGCATGTGGTCCGCCAGACCATCCATCAGCAGGCCTACGCACCGGTCCCACTGGAAACCCGCGGCGTGGTGGCGGAATGGACCGCCCCCACCGGCGAGATGACGATCTGGATCTCCACCCAGTCGCCGCATGAGGTCCGCGGCTTCTGCTCCCGGCTGCTCGGAATCGACGAGCACCGGGTCCGGGTCATCGTGCGCGATACCGGGGGCGGTTTCGGCCAGAAGGTGGCGCCGCAGCGCGAGGAGACCTGCGTGATGCTGGCCGCCCGTACCGTCCGGCACGCGGTGAAATGGATCGAGGACCGGCAGGAGAGCCTGATGGCGGCCGGTATGGCCCGCCACGAACACGGCGAGGTCGCCATGGCCTTCGACGAGGAGGGCCGTATTCTCGCCGCCACCATCGAACACGTCCAGAATGTCGGGGCCTATCCGATTCCGTCGCCGCTCACCTCCTCGATCGCGGTCGGCATGCTCTTCCCCGGCCCCTACCGGGTCCCGGAAGCCGGTTTCAGCACCGCCTCCTACTACTCGAACACGGTGGGCCGGGTGGCCTATCGCGGTCCCTGGCAGTTCGAATCGGTCTCCCGGGAACTCCTGCTGGACACCGCCGCCCGCCGCCTCGGCCTGGACCCGGTCGAGCTGCGCCGCCGGAATATGCTCGGCCACCGCGAGATGCCGGTGGCCAACCCGAACGGAATGCCATACTCCGACGCCTCACCGCGCGAGACCTTCGAGCAGGCGTTGCAGATCCTCGACTACGACGCCTTCCGCGCCGAACAGGCCGCCGCTCGCGCCGAAGGACGCTACCTCGGTGTCGGCACCTGCACCTATGTGGAACCCACCACCGGCGCCACCCCGTTCCTGAGCACCGAGGGCGCCACCATCCGGATCGCGCCGACCGGCAAGGTGAACGTCTACCTGTCGGGTGGGTCGGCCGGCAACAGCCTGGAGACCACCGCGATCCAGCTCACCGCGGACGCACTCGGTGTCGATATCGCCGAGGTACAGACCATCCAGGGTGATACCGCTGTCGCCCCGCAGGGCGGCGGCACCAACGGCAGCCGGTCGGGTTCGATGGCGGCGGGCGCCATCCGGCAGACCGCACAGGTACTGCGTGAACGGATCGTCACGATCGCGGCGAAACAGCTCGGCGTCGCCGTCGAAGAGGTGGAGTTCGCCCACAGCCGGGCCGGTGTGCCGGATACGGAGAAGTCCCTGTCGCTGGCCGAGATCGCGCAGATCGCCTACTACCAGACCGAATTACTCCCGCCCGGCGTACCCCCTGGGCTGGAGGCCACCGGTCGCCACCGCGCCGACCAGCTGATGATCTGGGCCAACGCCACCCACGTGTGCACCTGCGAGGTCGATATCGAGACCGGGCACGTGACCCTGCTGCGCTTCGTGGTCAGCGAGGACGTCGGGCCGATGATCAACCCGAATGTCGTGGAGGGCCAGATCTACGGCGGCACCGTCCAGGGCATCGGTGGCGCACTCTACGAGCACCTCGCCTACGACGACGACGGCAATCCCGTGGCCACCACCTTCCTGGACTACCTGCTGCCCACCGCTACCGAGGTGCCCGAGATCGAACTCGGGCATATCGAGACCCCGAGCACCGGGCCGGGCGGGTTCAAGGGTGTCGGCGAGGGTGGCGCCATCGGCTCGACGCCCGCGGTACTCAATGCCGTCGCCGACGCGCTGGCACCGTTCGGTGTCCAGATCGACCGGCTTCCCCTCTCCCCCGCCCGCATCCTCGCGATGATCGAGGCGAGCGGCATACCGGAGGTCACCGCATGAAACCCGCCGCCTTCGAATACCACGCGCCTGCCACCGCGGCCGAGGCCGTGACCCTGCTCACCGATCTCGGGGACGAAGCCAAGATCATCGCGGGCGGCCAGAGCCTGGTTCCGATGCTGGCGCTACGGCTCGCCGTCTTCGACCATCTGGTCGACCTGCGGAAACTGGATGAGTTGCGGGGCATCGAAACCCGCGGCGACACGGTGTGGATCGGGGCGGGTACCACACACGCCGCGGTCGGCCGCGACGCCGGGATCCGGCACGATGTGCCGCTGCTCCACCGGGCGACTCCGCTGATCGGCCATTTCCAGATCCGCAACCGCGGCACCATCGGCGGAGCGATCGCGCACGCCGACGCCGCCGGCGAGTACCCGGCCGTAGCGCTCACCCTCGACGCGCGGATGCACATCCTGTCCCCACGCGGGCAGGGCACGATTCCGGCCGCGGAGTACTTCACCGGTATGTGGAGCACGGCCATGGAATCCGACGAACTACTCACCGGGATCACCTTCCCGGTATGGCGGGGACGGACCGGCTTCGCGATCGAGGAATTCGCCCGCCGTGCCGGCGATTTCGCCATGGCGGGGGCAGTGGTCGCGGTGCGGCTCGACGCCGATTCCCGGATCGAACAGGCCGCCCTGGGACTCATCGGCCTGGCACCCACCCCGCTGCGGGCCAGTGCGGCCGAGGCCGGGCTGCTCGGCCGTCCGGCCGCCGCGGTCGACGCCGCCGAACTCGGGCGTGCGGTGACCGCGGACCTGAATTCGGTACCGGCCGATATCCACGGCTCCGCCGACTATCGGCGCCGAATCGGGGCGGTCATGGTCGCGCGGGCCTGGAAGCGCGCGGTAGAGGAGGCGAGCAATGACTGATATCGAGATCTCGGTGATCGTGAACGGGGTGAAACGCCGCGACCGGATACCCCCGCGCCGCACCCTGGCCGACTATCTCCGGGAGACCTGCGGCCTCACCGGCACCCACCTCGGTTGCGAACACGGTGTCTGCGGCGCCTGTTCGGTACTGCTCGACGGGGCGGCGGTGCGCGCGTGCCTGGTCTTCGCGGTCCAGGCCGACGGAGCCGAGGTGACGACCGTGGAGGGCCTGGCCGATCCCGACGGCACCCTCTCCCCCGTCCAGCAGGCATTCCGGGACCACCACGGCCTCCAATGCGGTTTCTGCACACCGGGTTTCGTCGTCTCCGTGACCGCCTTCCTGCGGGAGACACCCGATCCCGGCGACGACGAGATCCGGGAAGCGCTGTCCGGCAATATCTGCCGCTGCACCGGCTATCAGGGCATCCTCCGCGCCGTACGCGACGCCGCCACCACCCTCAGTACCGAAGCCCCCGCGACCCCGCAGGCCAGAGCCGGCACCGACGCCAAGGACCGTGTATGAAACTAGAGAACACCTTCCAGATCCCTGTTCCCGCCGTGGACGCCTGGCCCGTGCTGCTGGATCTGGAACGAATCGCGCCCTGCGTACCCGGGGCGGTCCTCACCTCCCGCGACGGCGACGATTTCCACGGCAAGATCAAGGTCAAACTGGGTCCGGTGGGACTCACCTACAACGGCATCATCAAGGTCGTCTCCCAGGACGAATCCGCCAGGATCGCAGTACTCGAGGGCGGCGGCCGCGAGACACGCGGCAACGGCACCGCCAAGGCCGTGATCACCTGCCGGCTGGTCGAATCGGACGGGATCACCGACGTCTTCGTCGATACCGATCTGGCGATCACCGGTAAACCGGCCCAGTTCGGTCGCGGCGCCCTCGCCGATGTGGCGGGCAGCCTCATCGGCACCTTCGCCGACAACCTCGCCGCCGAGATCACCGCCGCGGTGCCGGACGATGGGCAGGCCGCAGCTGCGGCCCCGGGAGCACCCGAGGAAGCCGCACCGGAACCGGGGCCCGCGCCGGTCACCCGCATCGCGTCCCGCCCGGCCGCCAAGCCCATCGATCTGATGGCCGCCGCCGGGGTCACCGCCGAGCGGCAAGTGCTGCTGGGCCTGGGCGCGGCGGTAGTGGTGCTCCTGCTGCTGCTCGTCCGGCGCCGCCGCCCCGCGTGAGGTCGCGGGCCCGATAGGGGTGAGACCGGCACGGCGAGACCGGCCACCTGGCCTGGGCGGCCCCGGGTGGCCGAAACCACTGTCGACCCGCCGCACTCCGCGGTTGTGTACCTTTGTCCATGGACAAACGTACGCAGATGGAGGTATCGGTCATGTCGCCGGCACTGCTCGGAGCGGCCATCGTCGCGGAACTCGTGGGCACCAGCCTGCTCAAGGCCACCGAGGGATTCACCAGGCTGTGGCCCACGATCGCCTCGCTGTCCGCCTACGCGCTCGCCTTCATCCTGCTCGCCCAGGCCATTGCGCGCGGGATGGACGTGGGCTTCGCCTACGCGGTGTGGTCCGGCCTGGGCACGACCCTGATCGTCATCATCGGCGCGCTGTTCTTCGGCGAATCGCTCAGTGCCGCCAAGATCGCCGGGGTCGCCCTCGTGGTCGCCGGGGTCGTCACCCTCAACCTCGCGGACGCCCATTGACCCCCCGCGATCCGCATCGCCGCCAGCGCATCCTCGATGCCGCCCGTGCCCTGATACCGGTGCTCGGAATCGCCGGACTCACCCACCGCCTCGTCGCCGCGGAGGCCGGGGTGCCGGTCGGCTCGACGACCTACTACTTCGCCGATCTGGCCGACCTCACCCAGGCCGCCCTGGCCGATACCGCGGCAGCCACCCGCGAGGCCCTGCGGGGATGGTCGATGGCGCTCGCGGATTGCGAAGACCTACCCGCGACCCTGGCCGCACTCACCGCCGACCATCTGTCCCGCCCCGAGCAGCTGCTCACCGTGAACGAGCTCTACCTCGCCGCGGCCCGGCTCCCCGAACTGCGCCCGCTGGCGCGGGTCTGGTTCGACGGCCTCGTCGATGTCCTCACCCCGCACACCGGGCCCGTCGCCGCCCGCGCGGTCGCGACATACCTCGACGGCGCGCTGCTGCACGCCCTGACGGCCGAGGCGGGCCCGGATGCCGTCGCGCTCACCGCACCGATCGCCGCACTCACCGGACTCTCCCCGGAGACCGCTCACTGATCCGCCGCGCGGCTCGCGGTTCCGTACAGCTCACAATTCTGTACGGTCTCGGGGCCGCCGCGGACCGGTGACTCCTCGAGAGCGCGACGCACACGGTGTAGCCGATGGCTCGGCACACAGCGCGGCGGCCACAACGAGTCCACTGCCGGCAGCATCCGCCCCGAACAACCGCCCGGCCATCCCCCGGGTCGCCTTCCCCAGTGTGCTCGCCGGGGCGCCGTGAGTGCCTCGGGAACCGAGGGCCCGGCGCGCGCGTGGACGCACCCGCCGGACCGCCCGGCATCAGCCGTTCAGCGGTTCCTACACCTGCTCGACCTCGGCCGGCCGGGCATCGATGATCTGCTGCGCCGGCGCCTTGGCGCCGGGGTCGGCGCCCTCGGCCAGTTCGGTTCCGGCCGGCTGCACCGCGCCCTCGTGGTGGGACCGGGCCACCGCCCGCGGCCGGAAGGTGGCAGTACGCACCGGTTCCCTCGCGAACGGTTACCGTCGCAGCGCCGCGAAGATCGGTACCGTGGCCGGCGCCGCGACCAGGCCGGCCGAGCACACGCGGAGTAGCTCGTGGCCCATGCCGTGACCGGCCGGGGCGTAGTCCCACGGCGCGGGCAGAGTATGCCGGGCGAGACCGGACAGCAGGATCGCGCCGGCTCCCCGCGCGCCCGTCCCGGGTCCGGGAGGGGCGACGCCGAGGCGAGTGCGGGGGAGCCGGGCGCCGAGCGGTGCGTCGTACTCCGGCCCGGCAGGCAGGTGGTGCATACCCGAAACGGTCACCGCCGGCCGGGCGGAGCCCCACCGCTCGCGCTCGCCGCACCTCGACGGAGGCGCCGACGTGTCCCACGAGCCCGCGCCCGGACGGCGGAACCCGCCGGGCGTCAGCCCATGATGGCGTTCATGATCGTCCCGGCGCTCGTCGCCACCACACCGCCGGCCATGGCGCCGGCGATTTGCTTGGGCGCCGTCAACGCACCACCGTTCCACTTCTCCCAGGCGAGCCTGCTGCCGCCGAAGACGATCGAGGTGACACCGGACAACAGAACGAACCAGGTGAGATACCTGGTCATCTGGACGACCTTGTCCGACAGCGGGGGCGCTTCGGGGCTGGGATCGCCCAGCTGGGCGAGTACGGCGTAGTGGTCATGAAGCGCCGGAAGACCGTCGTGCAGTGCGGTGAGGATCGTGCTCATCTGGTCGTGCCCCTCTCGGATGCCGGTAGATGCGGTGGCGGCTGATGCCGATTCCGTAAAGCCGAACCCGACCGGTTATTGAAGCGCAAATCGGAGCGCGATGGGGTGAGACTCACCGATTTTTTCTGGTGGGGCCGGTAAACGGCGGCGTGTCGGATGCGCGACACGCGCGTCCTGAAGGTTCCCGCTATCGATTGGCATCCCTTTTCCGCGAACCGGCCGGGCAGCTCCGCCCGGGTCACCGAGCTGTCACAACTCGACCTCGACGCGCCCTCCGTCCGGCGTGCCGGACCGCTCCGCCGCGCCGACGCACGGCGGCCGAACGATCCGTCCGGCCCGAACGATCCGTCCGGGCCGGACCGGCTCAGGGCCGGGCGGCCGTCCGCACGCCGAACAGTCCCAGGAGATCGCCGAAGGTCCGGGCGGCGGCGACCTGCCGCTGGGGCAGCTCGAGGCCGTACTCCTTCTCCACCAGCACGACGATCGACAGGACCGTCAGCGAATCCACATCGAGATCATCCAGCGTCGCCTCGGGCGGGATCTCGTCGAAGTCCAGATCGCAATGGGTGTGCAGGAATTCCGCGACATAGTCACGGATCGGCACGGTATCGGGCATCGCGATCGACCTTTCCACTGTCGCCACCGGCACGCCGAGCGAACGGCGCTGCTCGCCGGGCCCACGCAGCATGTGCTCCGGATACGACATCGGGGTGTCCGGCACTGGAACGGATTTCATCGTGTACCTGTCCGGACACCGAATACGGGCGGCCGACTACCAGGTGAGTACCGGTTTGATCACCGCGCCCGCATGCTGCGCGGCGAGGGCCTTGTCGATCTCGGTGTAGGGGAAGCGGGTCACCAGCCGGTCCACCGGGAGCAGCCCGCGGGTGTGCAGATCGAGCAGGTGCGGGATGAAGGTGGCCGGCACGGCGTCACCTTCGAGGCAACCGCGAACCGTTTTGCCGCTCAACACCAGATCTTGCACATCGATCCGCGGGACACCCGCACCCAGCCCGACCGCGACCACCGTGGCGCCGGTGCCCAGCGCCGCGAAAGCGTCGGCCAGCACCTGTGGCGACCCGGTGGTGTCCAGGGCATGCGTCGCACCGCCTCCGGTGAGTTCACCGATCGCGGTGACCGTATCGGCCGCGCCCGGATCCAGCACCTCGTCGGCACCCAGTTCCCGGGCCAGTTCCCGGCGGGCCGCCGCTTTCTCCACCACGACCGTCCGGACCCCGGGCACCGTGCGGGCGGCCAGCAGCGCTGCCGACCCCACCGCGCCGGCACCGTAGATCGCCAGCCAGGCACCCGATTCCGGCCGCAACGCGTTCAGAACCGCGCCCGCGCCGGTCTGGAAACCACAGCCGAACGAGGCGGCGACGGCCAGATCGGCCGCCGGGTCGACGACGATCGTATTGTCCGCGGTGGCCAGCGCGTAACCGGCGAAACTGGATTGACCGAAGAAGCCGTCCCGTACCGGCCGGCCCGCGACCGTGACCCGCGGGGTGTGGTCCGGCCGGCGGCCGAAATGGTTGAGTGCGGTGGAATTCCGGCAGTAGGCCGGTCGCCCCGCCGCGCAGTTCGGGCAGGCGCCGCAGTGCCGGAAGGTGAGGATCACATGATCGCCCGGCGCCACCGAGGTCACCGCCGACCCGACCGATTCGACGATCCCGGCGCCCTCGTGGCCGAGCAGGACCGGCCGATCCGGTTTGCCCAGCACCCGATTGACCAGGTCGGTGTGACAGATACCGGCGGCGACGATACGCACCAGGATCTCATTGTCGTGGGGCTCGTCGAGGTCCACCATTTCCACCGAGAACGGTGCCGCCGGATCGCGGGACAGGATCGCAGTCGTCTGCATCGCTACGCCCGTTCCAGCAGGAAGTAGAAGAACTGGCCGTCGGCGAGCACCAGTTCCGGGCGGCCGTTCATGATGCCCATGAGCGTGGTGTCGTCGAGCCATTTGAAGTGGTCGAAGACGGCGCGGCCGTCGTAGACCATGGTGGCGGTCACCTCACCACGGAATTCGATGTTCCACAGCGTCGCCTCGCCCTGGCCGAGCTCGACATTGGAGAAGAGGGTGCCGTCCTCGGCGCGGCAGATGAGCGGCTTGGCGTCGCCGAGCGCATGGAAGGTCTTGCCGTACCAGCGACTCCTGGGCAGTGCCCGGCACAGCGGGTGCCCGGTCTGAAAGGCGTCACCGCGCCACTCGCCGAGGATTTCCTCGGCGCGGGCGGGCCGCAACCGCGCCCACAGATCGTCGAGCTCCGCCACCGAAACGCCCTCGGTCAGCTCCCGCAGTTGCTGCCACCGTGGTTTCTCCGCGCTCATATCTGTCCCATCGACTGGTTTCGGCGAACCATCTGGTTCGGCAACGACGATAGTTCCGAACCATCCGGTTCGGCAAGATAGGATCCGGGGTATGCGCGCGGCAGGACAGGCAACCCGGGACCGGATTCTCGCTGCCGCCAAAGCGGAATTCGCCGAGTACGGCACGGCCGGCGCCCGGATCAACCGCATCGCCGCGGCCGCGCACGCCAGCAAGGACCGTCTCTACGCCTACTTCCCCGGCAAATCGGAGCTCTACGCCGCGGTCACCGAACAGTGGACCCGGCAGACCACGGCCGAGACCGCGCTGCGGGCCGACGATCTCCCCGGCTATGTGGGGCGCCTCTTCGACCATTTCCTGGCCCACCCGGAGAATGCCCGACTCCAGGCCTGGGCCGAACTGGAACCCGCCGACGAACGGATCGACCAGGTGCTGCGCCGCACCGTCGATCCCAAACTCGCCGAGATCCGCCGCGGGCAGCGGGAGGGCCTGGTCACATCCGATATCGCGGCACCCATGCTCCTGCGCATGCTGACCGAACTGGCCCGCAGCACCGCCGTGCACGCGGGTGCGGGGCCGGCCGCACGGATCGGTGCCCAGCGATCGGCCGTGGTCCTCGCGGCCCGGCGACTGGTCGGACGGTGGCCGGCGGAACCACCGGACCACGATCAGGCCGGCGCGGCCGGGGCGCCACCGGCGGGGGCGTCGCCGTAGACCACCAGCCAGATGGACCGGCCCAGCGCGGCCGCCAGTTCCGCGTCACCGATCCCGGTAGGCACCGCGAACGCGGTGGTGATGGAGCGTTCCACCATGGCGGCCAGCACCAGCGCGGTCGCCGCGGGATCCAGTCCGGGTGCGATCCGGCCGGCCGCACGATCGGCTTCCAGCCGGGCGCGGACCAGTTCGACAAAGGTGGCCACCCGGGCCCGCCAGTAGGCGCCCACATCCCGGTCGTAGGCCGCGACTTCGCTCAGCGCCAACAGCAGATACCGGTGGCGGCGGAACCCCGCGATCATCGCGCTCATCGCCTGCCGCACCCCTGCCTCCCGGTCGGTGTGCTCGGCGCCCCACCACCGCTCGGCGGCCTCGAACAGATCGGCCGTGGCCAGGTCGGCGGTCCGGATCAACAGCTGGCTCTTGTCCGGAAAGTACCGGTAGAAGGTGGAGCGCGCCATCTGCGCGGCGGCGGCGATCTTCTGTACCGCGATCTCGGTGAATGGAGTGCCGTCGGCCAGCAGTTCCTCTACTGCCCGGAGAACCCGCTGTTCGAACTCGGCGCGCCGGTCCTCGTCCGGTTTCCGGGCCGACCGCGGGGTTCGGGTCAGCGAGGGCATCCGGCACTCCCCGGCCCGATCGCGCGGTGCAGTGGATATCGGCTCGCACAGTCCATGGCAGACATTGTGCCCGTCTTTGCCCACGCGACCGGTTCCCGCCGTCCCTCCCCGCGGCACCCGACGCGAATCCTGAGACCGTCGGCGTGATCCGTCGCAGCGTGCGGAAAACTGTGCGGGACAGTAACGCTCGGACAGTTGACAACTGCGCCGACGCACCGGACCATAAATCGGACATAGTGTCCGAGACTCTATGACCGAGGACGGTTCCCATGGCCGAGTCCCCCAGCGCGGTCGAGCAGGCCGATACCGTGGTCGTCGGCGCCCGGTGTGCTGGTGCCGCCACCGCGGCCACTCTCGCCCGGGCGGGCCGCCGGGTCGTCGCGCTGGACAGCGCGCGCTTTCCCTCCGACGCCCTGTCCACCCATCTCCTGTGGCCGGCCGGGGTCGCCGAACTGTCCCGGCTGGGCGCGCTCGAGGCGGTCGAGGAACTGGGCGCGCCGCGACTCACCCGGGCCGCCGCGGCCGCGGCGGAATATGCGATCGCCAGCAGGTTCCCGCCGGTCGACGGGATCGACTACACCCTGTGTGTGCGCCGTACCGGCCTCGACCACGCACTGGTGCGCACCGCTCGTGCGGCCGGAGCCGAAATCCGCGAGAAATGCCGGGTAACCGAACTCGTCTGGGACGGTCGGCGCTGTACCGGTGTGCGCTATACCGACCCCGACGGCCGGCTCGTCGAAATCCGCGCCGCACTGGTGGTCGGCGCCGACGGCCGCCGCAGCACCGTGGCGAAACTGGCCGGGGCTCTGAATCCGTACGAATCCGCACCCAGCGGGCGCGACTGCTATTTCGCCTATTGGCGCGACACCTCCGACAACCGGCGGAATATCGCCGCACAGTGGCGGGTGGGCGCCGATCTGGGCACCGCCTTCCCCTGCGACAACGGCCTGCTGCTGAGCCTGGTCCAACCGCCGGCCGCCGCGGGCCCACTGCGCCCCGGCGACGCCGAGGAGCGCTACGCCGCCGCGCTCGACCGCATCCCGCCACTGCGGGAGCGATTGCGCGATTGCGAAAAAGTGGGTCGGGTACGGTCGGCCACCGATATCGCCTCCTATTTCCGCCGTTCCAGCGGGCCGGGCTGGGCGCTCCCCGGTGACTCCGGTCATTTCAAGGATCCGGTCACCGCCCAGGGCATCCGCGATGCCCTGCACTACGGACGCCTGCTGGCCGAAGCCGTCGCACCGGTCCTGGACGACCCCGTCCGGCTGGACCGTGCCGTCGCCGCATGGGAGCGGCGGCGGGTGCGCGAGTGCCGGGAGATCTACCACTGGACCAACCGGCTCGCCCGCGGCACCGCGATGAGCCCACTCGAAGTCGAGCTGTACCGTGCCGCGACCACCGATCCGACCCTGGCGGCGATCACCATCGGCGTCTTCTCCCGTACCCGGCGACCCGCCGAGCTCTACACCCCGGCCCGCATGGCCCGCCTCGCCGCCGGGGCGCTGTGGCATCACCGCGGTGACCCGAGGCCGGCGCTTGCCGATATTGCACGCGAAATCCGTTCCGCCGCAACCGAGTTACGCATCTCATACACCACGCTGCACGGCAGCCCGCCCGCTGTGCCCCCGTCATCCCCCGGTACCGTCACCGCTTGACCAGGAGTTCACCATGTCGGATCAGCTGCCGAAGAAGCCAGCCTCGATCGACCGCCGCACCGCCCTGCGCGGTGCGCTCGCCGGCGCCGCGATCCTCGCGGCGGGATCGGCGACCAGCGGCACCGCGCACGCCGCCGCCCCCCGGCACCGGACCCCGGGCCTACGCACCGGCGGAAAAGAGGTCGCCGTCTTCGGCGGCGGGATGGCCGGTCTGTCCGCCGCGCACGAGCTCGCCGAGCGCGGCTTCCGGGTGACCGTCTACGAACCCGCTTTCCTCGGCGGCAAGGCACGCAGTATGCCGGTCCCCGGCACCGGAACCGGCGGGCGGGCGGACCTGCCCGGCGAACACGGCTTCCGCTTCTTTCCCGGTTGCTACCAGAACATTCCCGACACCATGCGGCGCATTCCGTTCCCCGGTAATCCGAACGGTGTACTCGACAATCTGATCCGCGTCGAGGGGACGGTGGCGGGGTTCCGCGACAAACCGCCGATCTTTGCCCCGGTGGAGGTGGGTGCGCTCGACCAGCTCACCCCGGAACGCCTGCAGAACAGCATTATCGCCGCCTTCGGTTTCATCCCGGAACTGCCGCCACACGAATTGGCTTTCTTCGCCAAACAGATGCTCATGTGGTTCACCTCCAGCACCGAACGCCGGTTCGGACAGTGGGAGTATCTGACCTGGGAACAGATCATGCGTGCCGACGGCAAATCCCCGGCCTACCGGTCCTATCTGGTCAACGCGCTCACCCGGATCACCGTCGCAGCGAAACCGCATCTCAGTTCGGCGCGCACCATCGGCACCATCGGCGAAGCCCTGGTACTGGCCGGGACCGGGCTCATCCCCGAATTCTCCGGTGGGGTGGACCGGATACTGAACCGCCCGACCAATGCGGCCTGGATCGACCCGTGGGTGACCTATCTGCGCAGCCGCGGCGTGCGGTTCGTCATAGGTCAGCGCGCGAGCCGACTGAACTACGGCAACGGCCGGATCGAGTCGGTCACCGTCACCGACGGCGGTGGCGCCGCGAATGCCGTGGTCGCCGATCACTACGTCTGCGCCCTGCCGGTCGAGAAGACCGTCCTACTGCTCGACGATCCGATTCTGTCCGCCGACCCCCGGCTGGCCGGTATGCGCGAACTGCTCACCGATTGGATGGTGGGTATCCAGTTCTATCTGCGCCGCCCCACCGAGATTCCGGAAGGCCATATCGCGGCGCTGGGATCACCGTGGGCCCTGACCGCGCTGCGGCAGGCGCCGATGTGGGTCGGGGATTTCGCCGCCCAATACGGCGACGGTTCGATCGCCGAATGTTTTTCGGTGGATATCTCCGATTGGGATACCCCCGGGATTCTCCATCACCGGCCCGCGAAACAATGCACCGCGCAGGAAATCGCGAATGAGGTCTGGGCGCAGCTGAAGTTGTGGCTGAATACCGGCACCGGCTGGCTGCGCGACGAGGATATCCACTCCTGGCATATCGATCCGGGGGTCGGCTGGTCCGGCGGTACCACCCATAACGAAACCCCGCTGCTGGTCAATACCGTCGGTTCCTACGATCATCGACCGACCGCGCACTGCGCCATCCCGAATCTGTTCTTCGGCGGAGATCATGTGCGCAGCAATATCGATCTGGCGACCATGGAGGGCGCCAACGAATCAGGGCGGTCGGTGGCCAATGCGATTATCGACGCCGCGGACGACCCCGCACCGCACGCACCGGTGTTCCCGCTGGTCGCCCTACCCGCGTTCGAACCGGCGAAGAAGATCGACGCGGACCGGTTCCGCGCCGGACTCCCCCACATCCTGGACGTGTAGCGGGGAGGGGCACGGGTGGTACAGCGGCGTCGTGTCACCCGCGCGCACTGTCCGGATAGCGAAGCAGCCTCCGCCGCCGTACTCCCACGGCCCACCGGGAATCGCGCCGGATAATGCACGGCGCGGCGGAATTCACTGTGGCGCCGATTCCCACAAAGCATTGTCGGCTCGATCTTGTTCCGTGAGAATGGGTTCCGAGCCGAGATCCGGCTTCCTGGGGACCGTCGGCGCCGGTGCGCCGGCAGAACAAGTGGGGAACACCATGAGAATCAAGCAACTCGCCGCCACCGCGCTGATCTCGATCGGCGCCCTCGGCGTCGCCGCGGGGACGGCACAGGCGCAGCCGGTGGCCACCGAGGTCGCCGTACGCGGCGCCGAGCAGGGTATCGGCTATGTCGTGGCGCCCAACGAGGCGGGCACCGCGATCGTCACGACTCTCGACGCCGGCAGCTTCGCCCTCACCGCCGACGGCGCGGCCGTCACGGTGTCGGATCCCGCGGGCCGCGTACTCACCACACTGCCGCTGGGCGTCGCGGCCGCCGGGCAGACCGCGCCGCTGGCATCGGCCGTCTCGGCCGACGGCCGCACCCTGACCCTGACACCGGAGGCGTCCACACCGGCGGGCCAGCACGTGGCCCAGCTCGTGGCCGACCCGGACACCGAGGCCCGCAAACTGCACAATGCCGGAATCGGCGCCCTGATCGGCGGTGGAATCGGTGCCGTTCTCGGCTTCTTCCTGGGCGGAGTGGGCGCCCTGATCACCATCCCGATCGGCGCGGGGGTCGGCGCGCTGATCGGCTACTCCACCCCCTGATCGACGGACTCGGCTGCGGCCCAACGGGATCGGTGGGCCGGGCCGGGTTCGCCTCCGGCTCCGGCGCGGAAATCACTGCGCCGGAACGAATATTCTCCGTACGGCCCCGCTGCGTACAGGCGCCGCGGGGCCGTTTTCTGTCGGACCTCCCACGTAAAATCATGCAGGTAGGACACAGTCGGAGGGGTGATGTGCGGCCGGCGGACCGGCCGCACCGCAAACCTCTCCGGCGCTTCGGAACCGGGGGTTCTGTGATGAGTGAAATCGGACAGGAACGATTGCTGCCGCCGCGGCAGCACGGGACGTCGTGGCGCGAATCGGAATACCGGGCCATCGCCGTGGAACTGCGGGCGGGTAAGGGGTTGCCCGAGATCGCCGCGGAACTCGGCCGGACACCCTCGGCCGTCCAGGCGGCACTGCGCAACTTCGTTCCACCGGAGGAGAAGGTACGCGCGAACGACCGGGCCGGCTGGATCCAGGACCGGATGGCGGCCGACCCGCAGTGGGACTGGTGGGCGGTCGTATTGGACCATCATCGGCACGGCCCGTCTGCGCTCTGGCTCACCGAGCACGAGCACATCGCGCGCGGCGCCTGGCGTGACCGCACACCCATGCCGGTGCTGGCCCAGCGCCTCGATACCGCCGAAATCGAGGTGGCCGCCTTCCTGCGCGCGCTCGGACTCGCGGAGAACCTGGCCGAGGTCGCCGATCGGCTCGGCGCGACCCCGGGCCAGGCACTGGCCAAACGCGTCAACGCGGCCCGCGATCACGAACAGTCCGCCACCTGGATCCTGGTGGTCGACGGTGCCGCGGGCACCGTGAAACCACGCAGCGCTCCCGTACGCCGGCATGTTTCGGTGCACGAGAGCCGGGCCGCCGCCGAGGCCGGCCGGGATCGGGTCCTGCGCTGGCACCGCCGTACCGCAGGTGACAGCACCACACCCGTCTGGTGGACGATCGCCCAGCGCGCGGTCGGCGACGCCGCCGGCCGCACCTACTGCGGCGTTTTCACTCCGCGCCTGATCGACAGCGGAGTCCGCGCCGACGCACTCGCGGTCGGGGACCGCATCCTGATCGCCGGATCGGACGGTAATCCGCAGGAAGCCCTGGTCGAATCGATCGCTCAGCGCGGTGAAGTCGTCGTGGCCGATCTCGGGCCGGTCGGCGATTCGCGGGTCCACCAGGTAATCGAATTCGATGCCGACGAACGGGTGGAGGTGCTCACCGCCCGGGAATGAGGTCCACTAGTGCCCGGCCGCTTCCGCGCGGCCGGGCATCACCGCCGAGGCGGCCACAATGGCCACGGTCATGACGGCCACTGCCACGAATACCAGGTGCACTCCCTCTGCCAGCGCCGCCGGCGCGGGGGTGCCGGTATCACCCACCCGTGAATTCACGAGTGCGCCGAATACGGCCACACCCACGGCACTGCCGATGGACCGGGCGAACATATTTGCCGAGGTCACCACACCACGTTCGCCCCAGGTGGCGCTGGTCTGGGCGGCGATCAAGGTCGGACTCGCCACCAGTCCCATGCCGAGGCCGATGACGAAACAGGTGGCCGCGACCTGCGCGATGGACGTCGCCGGCCCGATGAACAGAGTGCCCACGGCGCCGACCGTGGCCGTGACGCCGCCGATGAGTGCGGTGCCCCGGAAACCGATGCGCAGATACACCCGGCCGGACTGCGACGCCGAGACCGGCCAGCCCAGGGTCAGCGCGCCGACCGTCAGCCCGCCCACCACCGCCCCGGCGCCCAGGACGCCCTGAGTGAAAGTCGGCACGTAGGACGTCAGACCGAGTAGCAGCGCACCCACCAGCGCGGAGATCGCCGAACTGGCGACCACGACGCGCCGGGTGAAAAGCCACAGCGGCAGCACTGGATCGGCAGCCCGCCGTTCCACGAGAACGAACAACACCAGCACCGCGGCACCACCGGTGAAGATCGCGATACTGATCGGCGCGTTCCAGGCCCAGGCGCGGCCGCCCTCGAGTAACCCGAGGATGAGCACACCCGCACCGGAGGTGAGCAGCACCGCACCGGCGTAGTCCACCCGCCGGCGTTGCCGGGCCGGGGTCTCGGTGAAGTGGCGCAGCAACATCCATCCGGCCCACGCCGACAGCGGCAGATTGATCAGGAAGATCCACCGCCAGCCGACGTAGTCGGCGAACACGCCGCCCAACAGCGGACCCGAGACCGAGGAAAAGGCCCAGACACCCGCGAGATAGCCCTGCACCCTCGCACGCTCGGCCAGGGTGTACAGGTCACCGGCGATGGTCATGGTCATGGGCTGGATGGCCCCCGCGCCGATACCCTGCACGGCCCGGAAGATGATCAGCCACAGCATGCTGCCCGCAAGCCCGCACAGCAGCGAGCCGAGAGCGAAGACGGCAATGCCGAACAGGATCACCGGTTTACGGCCCACCGTATCGGCGATCTTGCCGTGCACAGGCACCGTGACGGCCTGGGCGAGCAGATAAACGGAGAACAACCACGGGAACTGGGCGAAACCGCCCAGGCTCTCGGTGATGGTGAGCACCGCGGTCGCGATGATGGTGGAATCGAGTGCGATCAGACCGGTGGCCAGCATGAGCGATCCGAGGATCGGGCCACGTTCGGAGCGGAGCCCCACCTCGGTTCGCACCGTCTCCGTGACCACTACCGCACCTCTTTCTCCGGACCGGACACCTCAACACGATCGCCGGGCCACCGTATTCCCCACACCACCGCGAGCGCCGCCGCCTTTCTACATAGTGAGAAGGCAGTGTTTATCGACGCCGCCGCCGGAGGAACCGGCACCCCCGAGCGCATTCTTGTGCAGCGGAGCAACGCTGGCTCCCGAACTGCTGTGACCCGCACAGTGTGGGTGTGGCGCAGTGGAATCGGTGGATAGCATCCGCGCCATGAGTGCACCACTACGATCGCCGGGCCCCGGCGTCTCCGCCCGTCTTCTGCTCGGTGGGCCGGCCGCCGCCGTTGCGATTCTCACCGCAGGCTGTGGTGGCGCGGCCGAGCCCACGGACCCCGCGGCGGTCTTCGATCCGTGTGATCTCCCCGCGGGTCTCCTCACCGAATCGGGGTTCGCGCCCGGTTCGATGCGGCGCGATGTGGCCACCGAACCGGGCTGGGCGGGCTGCGGCTGGAGCAGTGAGCGCGCGGCGCTGCGCGTGCTGTTCTCCGCCGACGGTTCACCGGACGAGGTCGCCGGTGAGGGCGACACCCGTACCGAGGTCATCCTCGCGGACCGCACCGGCCGGCTACTGCACACCGGCGCCTCCGAAACCGCGACGACGTGCACCGTCGCCCTGCCCACCGCCGGCGGCGGCGTGGTGCGGGTGCGGGTCGACAGCGCCCCGGGTGCGACCGAGAACGCCTGTACCCGCGCCGAGCGCGCGGCAAGCGCCCTTGCCCCTGCCTTTCCGGTCTGATCAGCGGATTCGACCATAACTCGTGCCACTGTGACCGGTCACAAGCCGGAAGGTCGGCGCCTGCACGGTCGTCCAGTCGAGTTCGCAAAGCCGCCCGGAATACGACACATGATCATTACTGTGGAGCCGCAGTCTCGCCACCCAGGGGTAGAAGGAGTCAGCAGCATGACCGTCGACACGACCAGAACAAAGCTGACGCTATCCGGCCAGCCCATGTCCGCCCCACTACAGGACGTGCGCACACTGTCCCGCCATATGGTGGGACATTTCGTGGAGAACGTGGTGCCCTGCGGCACGCTGCCGGGCGATGCGATTCACGGCGATGTCACCACCATTACCCGGACCTGCCTCGAACTGGCCGTCAGCATGCTCGACGGTAAGGACATCCCGGAGAAGACCCGGCGGCTGGAGAACGCCGCCGCAGGCTGGGCGCGCGAAGGCGTCCCGATCGACACCATCCACCACGCCGTACACGAGGGTTTCCGGCTCGGCCTGGAGCTGGTGGTTTCCAATGCGACCGTCACCGACTATTCGGCGCTGGTCGACGGGGCCAAACTCGTCGTCGAGATGCTGGACAAGATGACCGTCTGTATCTCCATGGCCTACGTCCGGGAACTGCGGTCGGTGGTGAGCGAGCACCATACCGCCGTGCACACCCTGACCTCCGCGCTGCTGGGCGGGCACAGCACCTCCACCATGGCCCGCGAATGCGGGATCGAGATCGCCCCCGCCTATACCGTGCTGGCGATGGCCATTCCGGCCCATCCGGACGAAGCGGTCCCGGCGCTGGACGGCAAGGTGGTCGCGCGCCGCAAACTGCGCCGGGTCCAGGCCGAACTGGCAACCCGCTGCGAGGATTCGGCGCTGTCGCTGCTGAGCGTCGACGGGGGCACCGTCCTGCTGCCCGCCGACATCCTGACCGGCGAACAACTCGACGAACTGCTCGCGCAGTTGTCGCGGGCCGCCCAGGTACCCGTCAGTGCCGCGGTGGTGGAAGCCCCCACCGCGGAGGTGCCCTCGGCGGCGGATCAGGCCCACGAACTGCTGGATATGGTCCAGCGCCTCGACTGTGTGCCCGGACTGTACCGGTTCGACGATATGGCGCTGGAATACCAGCTGACCCGGCCCGGCCCCGGCCGCGAATACCTGGGATCGCTCCTGGATCCACTCGACGATCATCCGGAACTGCTGGAGACCCTGCAGCGCCATATCAGCAACAACCTGAACCGGCAGCGCACCGCGCGTCTCATGCATATCCACACCAACACCATCGATTATCGGCTCAAACGGGTCGCCCAGCTCACCGGCTTCGATCCCACGCAGCCGTCGGGTCTGTGGTATCTGCGGTCCGCGCTGGTCGCACGCAGTTACCGGGCGAGCTGACTCCTCACGCCGGGTCCTGACCACTGCGTACCTGCGCCACATAGGCGCGCGATACGGCCGCGGTCAACGTATCGAGCACATCGACCACGAAGCATCCGTCCACACTCCCGGCCGCGGCGTCCAAGGTCTGCCGTGCTGCCGGACCACGCAGGCCCAGGCCACTTTTCACCCCTTCGTGCAGGGCATGCTGAATGATCTCCAGCGGTATCTCCTCGCGCGCCCAGCGCGCGGCGGCCACCTCGAGCCGGGCCAGTACCTGGCGGCCGGACGGATCCGAATCGTCGAGCAGTGCCAGCGCCATGCCGAGCCCCACCCGGAAGGCCGTCTGGAAATCCGATCCGGGTCGTTCGCGCACCGCCGGGCGGGCACTGTCGGCCGACCATATCCGCATCAGCTCCGCCGGATCCGGTACCTCGAACGTCTGCCCGGACTTCTCCGGCTCGCGGTCGTACTGCTCACCCGTGCACATACGTGTTTCCTCCACCAGCGACCGGCAACCGATATGGACAAACGTATAGTTACCCGCCCTTCTCCGGCCGACACATCGCCCGGACTTCGGTCCACCTCGGAACTCGGGTCGGCAAAGATAGTGAGACGTCCCATCAACAGATACTTCGTTTTCGTGCCCTCGCCCACCGGCACCGCGCGATCATCGGCCCCGCCCCACAACGCGCGCCCCGCCGCGTTCCCCGGTTAAGGTTCCGCGGTGGATACCGGTGATCTGATAGACCGCAGCAGTTCCATCGCGGAACGGCTCACGACGACCCAGGCGGCGCCGCCGTCCTGGCTGGTACTCGCCACCGCCGTGGCGGCGCTGGTACTGGTGGCCTACGGCCCGCTGTGGCGGATCACCCGCAATGTGGTCACCATCGCGCACGAGGGCGGGCACGCGCTGGTGGCGTTGCTGAGCGGACGCCGGCTCAATGCCATCACCCTGCATTCGGACACGTCGGGACTCACGGTGTCCAGCGGAAAACCCTACGGGCTGGGCATGATCCTGACCGCGCTGGCCGGCTACCCGGCCCCGCCCCTGGTGGGACTCGGATTCGCCGCGCTGTTGGGTGCCGGGCGCATCACCCTCATGCTGTGGATCGCGATCGCCGCGCTGGCCGTGATGCTCGTGATGATCCGCAATGTATACGGCGTCGTCTCCGTCGTGAGCACCGGCGCACTGGTTTTCGCGGTGTCGTGGTTCGGTTCCGATGCGCTGCAGGCCGGGTTCGCCTATCTGGCGACCTGGCTGCTGTTGCTGGCCGGCAGCCGCCCGGTACTGGAACTGCAGCGCACCCGCTCCCGGATGCGCGACGGCACCACCGACGCCGACCAGCTGGCCCGGCTCACCCGGCTGCCTGGCCTGCTCTGGGTGGTCGTCTTCCTGGCCGTGGCCCTCGGCGCACTCGTGGCCGGGGCGGGCCTGCTGTTGTCGGCGACCGCGGGAATCTGCCTGCCGGTCCCCAACGGTGCGGACTGCCCGGCAAATTAGATCCCGCCGGACCGCACTCAGCCGGCGCTCTCGGCCGCGGCGAGTTCCTTCTTCCAGACCCGGAAGCTCTCCTCGCTCCGCCCCCGGCGCCAGTACCCGGAAATGGAAGCGAACTCCGCGGAGACGCCGCGCTCCTTGCGGATGTAGGGGCGCAGATTGTGCATCACGGCCTGCGCCTCCCCGTGGATGAAGACCTGCACCCGGCCCGGCAGCCACGGCGCCGCCCGGACCGCGCCGATCAGGGGCGCGTTGTCACCGGCGCGGTCGTCACCGACCTCGTGCGCGGCGCCACCGCGGTGCACCCAGGTGACGTCCACCAGTGCCTTGGTGGTCAGGGTGATCTCGTCGGCCGGGTCGGCGACCTCGATGAACACCTTCGCGGGCGCCCCCTCCGGCAGTGCCTCCACGGCGGCGGAGATGGCGGGCAGGGCCGCCTCGTCACCGGCGAGCAGATGCCAGTCGGCGTCCGGGCGGGGTGCGTAGGCCCCACCGGGACCGAAGAACGTGACCTGTTCGCCGGGTTGGACCGCGGCGGCCCACGGGCCCGCGATCCCCTCGTCGCCGTGCACTACGAAGTCGATGGCGATCTCGCGGGCCGCGGTGTCCACCGAACGGACCGTGTACGTACGCATCACCTCGCCGTCGGCGCGGTCGAACAGCAGTTTCACATACGCGTCGGTGAACTCGCCGGCGTCGAAATCGTCGAATCCGGGATCACCCAGATACACCCGCACGATATGGGGGCCGAGCCACTCCGTCCGGGCGACGGTCATGGTCGTGCGCTTTCTGGCCATCCGGCCTCCTTCATTAATTAGGCTTGCCTAAGCGAACGTACCAGCCGGGTCGGTCCCGTTGTGTAGCGTCCGTCTCGTCCCGACCGAAATATCCGGCAAGGAACCGTTTTTGGGTTAACCTCACACAAATCTCCGGACGAAGGCACCAATCATGACCGCGGCAACCGTCATCCGCCCGCTGGCGCCCAGCGAACAGATTTTCGCATTCAGCGAAGTCTTCGTCGGATACTGCGCCCGAATGTCCGGGCGGATCGACCTCAGCGCGCTGGCCGCCGCCTTCGAAGTCCTGGTCACGGCCCATCCCACCCTCGGAGCGCAGCTCGCGCCCACCGAGCCGGTCGGCCACACCCTCGTCACCTCTGGTCCGCCCGAGATCGTGCTGACCGTCGCCGACGGCGACCCCGAACAGCTGCTCACCGGCGCCGAACCGGATCAGCGGCGAGCTTTGGGTACACTGCACGTGGTGCGGTCGGGAGAGACCACGAGCGTCACCCTGCTGGTCCACCACAGCATTGCCGACGCCACCCATGGCCTGCACCTGCTCGAGCAGCTGTGGCATTGCTATGTGGCCGCAGCGGCCGGCCGGGTGCCCACGCTCCCGCCCGCCCGGCAGCCCATGCCGGTGGAGGATCTGCTCGCCGGCCGGGGAGTCGTGCGCCGGCCCGTCCCGGGCGGTACCGAGCCGCTGCGAAGCGCACCACCGCTGCCACCGGCGGATGCGCTCAACCTGAACGAACACCCGTACCCACCCCTGCGCACCACTCGCTGCCGGCTGAGCCGGGAGCAGACCGGCGCGCTCGTCGCGTACGGGCGCCGGGCGGGGGTGACAGTGCACAGCCTGGTGGCGGCCGCCCTGCTGCTCACCGAATCCGAAGCCCGGCAACTGCCGGTCGACGAACTGCTGTGTTCCTACTCGGTGGATCTGCGCCGCCGGGTCCGGCCCCCCATCGGCCCGACCGAGGGAACGAATGTGCTGGGCTTCGCCGGGTACCGGCCCGGCCCCGGCACCGAGGCCACCCTCTCGGCCCTCGCACGCGGGGTCTTCCACGCTCTGCGCACCGACCTGGCCTCCGGCCACATCCAGCAGACCCCGCTCCAGCTCCCCGACACCCTGGCCGCGCCACCGGCCAACCCGTTCGACACGGTGATGACCACGAACTGGGGTCGATTACCCCGGCTCTCGGTGCCCACCCTCCGAATCCACGACTTCCGCACGACCATGATCGCCAAACCCGATCCGACCGGCCGCCGCCCCCCGCAGGCCGGCGGCGGTACCAGCATCATCACCACCTACGACGATCGCCTCAGCGTCGAGATCCACCATCCCCCCGAGTTCACTCCGGTGCAGACACCCCGGATCGAACGGCTGGCGACGCTGCTCACCCGCCTGTGACCCGCACCGAGCCGGTGCGACCGTCCCGGTGCGTCGCTGCCGCCCGATCACCGATGCGAGAACCGCGAGCCCGAACACCGCCCCCCGGCACGAACGGGCCGGGATCGGGCGCCGTCGGTTCAGACTCCCTGGAGCGAGGCCAGCTCGAGCACCGTGATATCTGACGGGGCCGCCACCCGCACCGGCGGACCCCAGGCACCGGCGCCGCGGGTCACATAGAGCGCGGTCGCCCCGTACAGCTCCAACCCCGCCACGGTCGGGTTGGGCAGCCGCGCGATCAGATTGCCCGGCCACAGCTGTCCCCCATGGGTATGCCCCGACAATTGCAGGTCGACCCCGTAGGCCACGGATTCGTGGACCACGACCGGCTGATGGGCCAGCAGCACACAGGCCCGGCCGGTGTCCCGGCCGTCCAGAGCCGCCGCGAAATCGGGTCCCCGGCCGATAGCGGTTCCCCGCGGATCGTCGACCCCGGCGAGATCGAAGTCCGGGAGCGACACCCGAGCGTTGAGCAGCACCTTCATTCCCAGTTCACCGACCCGGGCGAGCCACGCGTCGGCGTCGGAGAAGTATTCGTGGTTGCCCGGTACGTAATAGACACCCAGGGGCGCGGTGAGACCGGCCAGCGGTTCGGTTTCGGCGCGCAGATCGTCCACCGTGCCGTCGGCGAGATCACCGGCGACCGCGATGAGGTCCGGGCGGGTGTCGTTCACCGTACGCACCACCCGCTCGCAGAACGCGCGGCCCAGCGCCGGGCCCAGATGCAGGTCACTGACCAAGGTGATCCGCAGTCCGTGGGCCTGTACGGGCAGTTTCGCCAGCGGTACGGTCACCCGCCGCACCATCGGCCCGTTCAGGACTCCGTAGGTACCGGTCCCCACGATCGCGCCGGCCGCGATCACGGTGGCCCCGGCGGCCAGCCGCGAGACGAGCAGTCGTCGCGACAGGGGGCGCGATACCGGCGGTGGCACCTCGCCGGGTACCGCGGCGCCGGGGTCCGTGCCGGAGGGGGCCGCCGGGCCGGGGAGGGCGGGGCTCGACGCGCTCGTACCGGGCGATTCGCCCACCGCGGCGGCCACCGGCCGGGCCGGCACACCCGATCGGACGGCTCCGGACGCCGTGTCCGCCGCGGTGGGGGTTTCGCTCCCGCCGGCCGGCGCGGCGGTGCCGGCGTCGCGCCGGACCAGACCCCGCAGCAGCAGCGGCCGGACGACCTCCCCGGCCAGCACGCCGAGCAGCAGATAAAGGAACAGCGCCGCCCACAGGAATCCGGGCCAGGTGAGCCAGCGCCAGTCGGCCCGGTCCACCTCCGCGAACATCACCGCGAAGGCACCACACATCGCGAGCGCGCCGGCCCCGAGGACGATGCCGCCGGGTATCCGCCAGCGAGATCCGTCCCGCGTGGTGTCGCGAACGAGCCGCCGCCACAGGTACCAGTGCAGGCAGGCGATCAACCACGCCACGGCCAGTCCGGTGAGCACGGAAACTACTACCACGGAGGATGCCTCTCCCGACCGATTGATTGTGCGGCTGATGAATCTACCCTTCGCCGCACAGCCCACCGTGGCCCCCGCACCTGTTACCCCGCGCGACGGCGACACGCACGTCCACGTGACCCGCTCGGCAACCATGGATAACTCCATGTCGCCGTGACCATCGGGTAGTTCAGCATCACACCGGCATTCGCGCCGCGGCGCGGGTACCGCACGCGGCCGGTGTCACACCGACCCGGATACCCCCAGCCCGAGGGGACCGGACGGCGGGAGTTCCCCGTCCTGTCGTCCGGCGAGTAGCCATTTCAAGATCTTTCCCGTTTCCCCGCGCGGCAGCGCCGACATGAAGGTCACATCCCGGGGTACCGAGAACCGGCTCAGCCGATGCCGGATATAGGTGCGCACCATATCCGAATCGAGCCCCGCCCCTTCGTGTTTCACCACAAATGCCGCGAGCCGCTGACCGAATTCGGGGTCGGGGACGCCCACCACGGCGACTTCGCTGACCTGGGGCAGATGCGCCAGGGCCTCCTCCACCGGCCGCGGGAAGACGTTCTCGCCCCCGGAGATGATCATCTCGTCGTCCCGGCCGGCGATGAACAACCGGCCGTTGACGTCGAAGTAGCCGAGGTCACCGGTGTCGAGCATGCCGTGTGCCTCATCGGGGGGCGCGGAGTTGACGTAGCCGTCGAACAGCATGTGGTTGCCGACGAAGATATGCCCGGTGGCGCCGATCGGCACCGGTTTGTGGTCGGGCCCCAGCACCGAAACGCGGGTGCCCAGCGGCGGCCGCCCGGCGGTGGTGGGCGCGAAGCGCAGATCGGCGGGAGTGGCGATGGTCGCCCAGGAGACCTCGGTGGATCCGTAGACGTTGTAGAGGATATCGCCGTAGGTGTCCATGAACCGCAACACCGTGGCCCCGGCCAGCGGCGCCCCGCAACTGATCACCTGGCGCAGGCCGGAGGTGTCGTAACGGGCCCGTACCGCCGGGGGCAGATCGAGGATCCGATTCACCATGGTGGGCACCACGATCATGGTGGTCACCCGGTGTTCGGCGACCGCGCGCAGGCAATCCTCGGCATCGAAACGTTCCGGCAGCACGACCGTGCACCGCAGCGCGGTGCTGAGCTGCAATCCGGCCAGCCCCCAGGTGTGGAACAGCGGTGCCGGGATGAGCATGGTCGATTCCATCTCCATCGGGATCCGCGACAGCAGCGCGGCGATGGTGCCGAATCCCTTGGGATGCGGCCGGCGCGCACCCTTCGGAATTCCGCTGGTACCCGAGGTGAGCACGATCAGCCGGCCGGGATGGGCGGGCTGACGGAACTCGGTCTCACCCATATCGATCAGGTCGTCGAGGGTGTACCGGCCGGGGAACGGCGGCCGCAGGTCGGTATTGAACCGGGGCAGGTCGTCGTGCAGATACTGCACCAGTTGTTCGAGATCGCCGTCGACGAACAGGGTGGAGAGCCGGTGCCGCTGCACGATCTGTTCGATGGTGCGCGCGGACAGGCCGGCATTGAGCAGCGCGACGTCCACGCCGAGTTTGCCGGCGGCCACCATGGTTTCGACCATGCCTGCGTGATTACGGGACAGCAGTCCGATCGCGTCACCCGCGCCGAGCCCCACGGCCGCCATCGCACCGGCCAGCGCGGTACTGCGCCGGTCCATCTCGGCGAAGGTGCGGGCGCCCTGATCGTCGATCACGGCGAGCCGGGCCGGAGCATACGCGGCGCCGGCCGCATAACCTCCCGCCAGGTTGAATCCCCATTTGTTCAATGACAGCAGCTGTTTCATCACCGCATTGGGCCGGGTGCGCACCACACCGCTGACGGTGACCTGACGCAGCACCTCGAGCTGGCGGCGGACCAGCGACCCTTCCCCGTTGACCACCGTGGACGTCCGCGCGCCGCGCAGGATATCGGCGATCCGGCGCAGGCCCTTGGCGGTCCAGTCCTGGATCGCCGAATTCGACAGCTCGGTGAGGTGCCGGTGCACCCGTCCCGGCGCGAAGAAGGTGATCGATACGGTGCTGCGGTCGCCTTCCCCGTACATCCGCAACGCCGCGAAACTGCCGATTTCCGGCGCGTGCAATTCCAGGCTCTCGTACCAGCGACCGGTGACCACGCGCACGCGCAGCACCCGGATACCGGCCTCCGGCGTGCCGAGCCGGAATTCGAACACCGGCTCCGCGCCGGGCAGGTCCAGTCGGGAGCAGGCGCCGATACCGGTGAACACCCGCGGATAGGTCTGCGGGTCGAGGAGCAGCTCCCAGACAGCGGCACGCGCTGCGGGGATCTCCGCGACCATATCGATGACGTCGGTAACCAACTCCCGCAACTTCTCGTCGGCCCGCAACGAACAACTGGGCCGGCGGGGTCACCCATCTGTAACCTCTCTCACAATAGACCGGCGCCGCCGTTGTTACCAGTGAGTAGTAACGGTCTGTGACAGGTCACGAAGCCGTTTGCCCGGCGTTCACCACAGCCGCCGAAACCACCGTTGGAGCTTGTCCAAGCCCGCCTGCCGTCCCGGTGTGAGAACTCCCAGCGACAGCTCACTCCGCCCGTACAGCTGTTGAGCGAGAACTACATTCGGCCGCATACCACTCGTTCGCGATCCGGAGGACCACGATGCACCAGACCCGACGCCGGGTGGCCATGACCCAAATCGACGAGATCCTCGACTATTTCGGTAAATGCGCGTCCTGCGGATACCCGGCCCGCGCCGAATCCACCAGGCGCGTCTTCGACAACGGCGAAATCGAAACCCTCGTCATCGCCAGTTGCTCGCTGCCCTGCGGCTGGTCCGATCGGGTGTCGCCCACCCGGATGACCGGCCCGGCCGCCTGACCACCGGGGTATGCCACCCACGGCCGCCGCCGGACCGGTGCGGCACGATGAGGTCCATGGAACTGCGAATCTTCACCGAACCACAGCAGGGCGCCGACTACCCGACGCTGCTGAGCGTGGCCCGCGCCGCCGAGGACCTCGGCTTCGGGGCATTCTTCCGTTCCGACCACTATCTGCACATGGGCTCGGTCGACGGCCTGCCCGGCCCCACCGATGCCTGGATCACGCTGGCCGGCCTGGCCCGGGAGACCAGCCGGATTCGGCTCGGCACACTGGTCACCGCCGCCACCTTCCGGCTGCCGGGTCCGCTGGCGATCCAGGTGGCACAGGTCGATCAGATGTCGGGCGGCCGGGTCGAACTAGGACTCGGCACCGGCTGGTTCGCCGACGAGCACACCGCGTACGGGATACCGTTCCCGGATGACAAATTCGGCCGCTTCGAAGAACAGCTGGCCGTGATCACCGGGCTCTGGGAGACCCGGCTCGGTGACACCTTCGATTTCACCGGCAAGTACTACGAGCTCGCGAAATCCCCCGCCCTGCCGAAACCGGCACAGCAGCCGGTACCGGTGATCATCGGCGGCCAGGGGCCGAAACGCACCCCGCGGCTCGCCGCGCGGTACGCGACCGAGTTCAACGCCCCGTTCGTCTCGGTGGACGACAGCGCCGCCCAGTTCGACCGGGTGCGCGCCGCGGTCGCCGCAGGGGGCCGGGCCGCCGACAGCATGGTGTACTCCAACGCGCTCGTCGCCTGCGTGGGATCCGGCGAGGCGGAGATCGCGCGCCGCGCCGACGCGATCGGCCGCGAGGTGGACGAACTCCGGGCCAACGGACTGGCCGGGTCCCCCGCGGAAGTGGAGCATGGACATCAACTTGCCTCCGATGGCACTGCCCTGTGCCGTCGTGTCCGAGATTTCGTCTGCGGGTCCGGACACTAAATCCATTTGTTTTACTAAGTCAATGGGCTGTGGGAGATAGGTTGGCGTGGGGTAACGAGAGAGGACCGTGCGTGCGGCAGGCAGGAACGAACCTTCCCAAGGTCGGGCGATACAACCGGGCCGTGGTCCTGGACCAGATCCAGCTCGCCGACGGCATCAGCCGCGTCGAGATCGCCCAGCACACGGGTCTCACCCCGCAGACGGTCTCGGGCATCGTGCGCCGCCTGCTCGACGAGGGCATCGTGCGCGAGGACGGTGCGAGCAGGGTGTCCAGCGGCGGCAAGCCGCGCACCACCCTGCGCATCAACGCCGAGGCGGGCAACGCCGTCGGCCTGCACTTCGACCCCGTGGAGCTCAGCTGCACCGTGGTCGACCTGCTCGGACGGCCGCTGACGGTCAAGAAGCGCCCCACGGACCCGGCGACCGACCCCGCCCAGGTCGTCAAGGACATGGCGGAACTGGTCGCCGACGTACTGGCCGAGACGGGCGTCGCACGCGACAAGGTCCTCGGCCTCGGCCTCGCCACGCCGGGTCCCATCGACCTCGAGGCGGGCGCGATCGTCGGCGCGCCCCAGCTCGCCCGCTGGACCCGGGTGCCGGTGCAGCACATGCTGAGCGAGGCGACCGGCCTCCCCGTCACCCTCGACAACGACGCCACCGCCGCCGCGGTCGGCGAGCGCTGGTCGGGCGCGGGCAGGGGGGTGGCGGACTTCGCCTACTTCTTCTTCGGTACCGGTGTCGGCGGCGGACTCATCCTCAACCACCAGGTGTACAGGGGCGGTTCACTGAACGCGGGGGAGTTCGGGCACTCCTCGGTGCTGCCCGACGGGCCGGAGTGCTACTGCGGCAACCGGGGCTGCCTGGAAGGCCTCGTCAACCCCACGGCCATCGTCGCCGAGGTGCACCGCAGGCTCGCCGC
>JBFARE010000056.1:0-50224 GCA_040674215.1 Nocardia sp. NPDC050193
GCCGTTCAGGCCTCGAGACTCGCGGCTACGCCACATGCGCTTCGAGGCCTGAACGGCGGGACGGGCCTCGACCCTTTCAGGGCCTCGTAAGACTCGGCGCCGCGTGGGCCCTGATGCTTGTGAAGGCGATCAGACGCCGGGCCGCCCCAGCGGCCGAGGCCGCATCCGATCCGGACGTCGAACGCGCGCCGATTACAACAGGTTCCAGTCCTCCAAGCCCTGGTAGAGCGGGAAATCGTTGGCGAGTTTCTTGACCCGGCCGCGCAGGGCATCCAGGTCGGCGCCGCCGGCGAGGGCGGTGGCGATGATATCGGCGACCTCGGTGAACTCGGTGTCACCGAAGCCGCGGGTGGCCAGGGCGGCGGTGCCGATACGCAGGCCGGAGGTGACCATCGGGGGCCGCGGGTCGAAGGGGACGGCGTTGCGGTTGACCGTGATCCCGACCTCGTGCAGCAGGTCTTCGCCCTGCTGGCCGTCGAGATCGGAGTTGCGCAGATCGACCAGGACCAGGTGGACGTCGGTGCCGCCGGTGAGGACGCTGATGCCCTTACCCGCGACGTCGGCGCCGGTGAGGCGTTCGGCGAGGATTTTGGCGCCGGTCAGGGTGCGCTGCTGACGTTCGGCGAATTCAGGGGTGCCGGCGATCTTGAACGCGACCGCCTTCGCGGCGATGACGTGCATCAGCGGGCCGCCCTGCTGTCCGGGGAACACCGCACTGTTGAGCTTCTTGGCGTAGTCCTGTTTCGCCAGGATGAGGCCCGAGCGGGGCCCACCGAGGGTTTTGTGGACGGTGGAGGAGACCACGTCGGCGTGCGGCACCGGGGAGGGGTGCAGGCCGGCAGCGACCAGTCCGGCGAAATGCGCCATATCGACCCACAGGTAGGCGCCGACCTCGTCGGCGATCTCCCGGAACGCCGCGAAATCCTGGTGCCGCGGGTACGCCGACCATCCGGCGACGATCACCTTCGGCCGCGCCTCCCGCGCGATCGCCCGGACGTTGTCCATATCCACGCGGTGGTCTTCCTTGGAGACCCCGTAGGAGTGGACGTCGTAGAGCTTGCCGGAGAAGTTCAGCCGCATGCCGTGGGTGAGGTGGCCGCCGTGGGCCAGGTCCAGGCCGAGCAGACGGTCGCCCGGATCGAGCAACGACATCAGCACCGCGGCGTTGGCCTGCGCGCCGGAATGCGGCTGCACGTTCGCGAAATCGGCGCCGAACAGTGTCTTGGCGCGCTCCCGGGCGAGGTTCTCGACCACATCGACGTGCTCGCAGCCACCGTAGTAGCGACGACCCGGATAACCTTCGGCGTACTTGTTGGTGAGCACACTGCCCTGCGCCTGCAACACCGCGCGCGGCACGAAGTTCTCC
The DNA here is from genome assembly GCA_040674215.1 of Nocardia sp. NPDC050193. Lineage (GTDB taxonomy): Bacteria > Actinomycetota > Actinomycetes > Mycobacteriales > Mycobacteriaceae > Nocardia. The sequence goes on from JBFARE010000056.1 coordinate 1,367, forward strand.
GACGCGATCATTTCCAGGGTGTCGCGTTCCCGGGCGAGTTCACCCGCCATCGCGGTGGCGAGTTCGGGATCGAGCTCACCGAGAGACTGGGTATTGACAGAGGCGGTCGTCTGCGTCACCACGCCAGTGTATGAGTCGGCCCCGGCAGACCTTCAATTGCCCCGTCCTCGGCGAGGCGGGGTCGAAGCCCGCGTGATCCCGGTTCTCGACGCCACCGTCGGCGGCGCTGCACTCCTTCGCCGTGTCGCTCCGGAACCGGGCCGGGCACCGACCCCGGCCGCGACCACCGGCAGCGATGGAAGTGAACCTCCGAGGTGCCCGCGATCGGCGTCGGTAACCCACGACACCTGTCGGTGCTCACGAAGACACCGTGAACGCGGCGCTCCGGTCAGGCGGCGCGGAGGGCCGAAGGGATGAGGGGTTCGTCCAGGAGACGGCGGAAGCGGTCGGCGCGTTCGTCCTCGTCGGTGGCGCGGTCGAGCCAGCCGCCCAGCAACCGGTAGCCCTCGACGTAGGTGCTGATGTAGGCGCGCCACAGCGGTGAGGACAGAAAGCGCAGCGACTGGCGGGCGCGGTCGGGGGTGGTGAGCGACCAGCGCTCCAGGAAGGCGGCCACATCGTCGGCGTCCTTGCCCTGGTCGTGCAGCATGAGCGCGGCATCCTGCCGGACCCCGAGCAGTTGGCCGGAGGCCTCGGCGAGCCGTTCGGCGCGTTCACCGTCGAACCGCAATCCGAGGTCTGCGTAGATCTCCTGCGCCCACCGGCCCCATCCGGGCCCGACGATCGAGCGCAACGCCAGGTCCGCCAGCCCTTCGGCCATCAGGCACTGCGGGGTGTTGACCAGGAAGATCGTCTGCTCGGCCTGCCCGGCGGCCACCAGGCCGGCCTCTTTGCGGCAGTGCTCGGTGTGGTGCCCGGGATAGGACTCGTGCGAGATGAGCCGGGGCAGGTTCGCCATGTGCTGGCGCAGGTCGGAGTTGATGGCGACCGTGGAACGGTAGTTGCCGAGGTAATAGTTGAAACCGGACCACGGCTTGTCGCCGACCACCTCGTAGGTGACGTGTTCGTGGTCGGGTAGCGGGTACCGGGCGCGGACCAGCTCGCGCAGTGCGCCGGAGAATGCCTCGACGCAGGCCTCGAGCTTGTCCGGCGGGATCTCGTCGGCCTTCCGGTGGGCCGCCATTCGTTCCGTCAGCGGACCCGATCCACCCAGCACCTCGTCGATCTTGCGGTGCGCCTCCTGGTAGTCGGCGGGATCACCGGGCGCGATCTCGACGTCGAAATAGGCGCGGACCTCGTCGACGAAACCGATATCGTCCCCGGCGAACTTGCGGCCCGAACATTCCAGCGCCCGCAGATGCACATCGATGAACTCGGACCGCTGAGCGGACAGGCCGGCGTTCGGCAGTTCGGCACGTAACCGCGCGGCCGTCCGGGCCAGCTCTCGGGGTTCGGGCTTCGGCGCGTTCTCGACCTCCTTCCGCAGCCGCGGGTCGGCTGTGTAGGCGTCGACGAATCCCTCTTCGATCCGGTCGAATGCCAGACCGAGCCGCAGGTATTCGATCACCAGGGGATGGGCTTCCATGGCCTCGACCCTAACGGGCGACGCCTTTCCCCGATCCGCGTACGCCGCAACGAAGACGATATGGCCGGGCGGCCGTGCCACCCGGCTGGTGCGCATTCGGCGGGCAGGCGCCGGCCACGCATCCCCGGCACCACGGGAAGCACTTGTTATACACAACAGTGATGGACCCCCCGATCCCCCCACTCCCCGCCGAGGGGCAGAATTCAGCCATGAGGGCACAGCCAGAGCGCCGGACCTGCCGGGGTCGCGACAGCCGCAGCGGCGGAATCCCACGCGCGAGGCACCGCGAGCACGCGTGTCCGGCAGAGTGGAGCGCTGAGTAGATGGCCAAGGCGAGCGAGCCGAGTCCCTATGTGGAATTCGACCGGAAACGGTGGCGGGAACTGCGCAAATCGACTCCGCTGGTGCTCACCGAAGAGGAACTGATCGGACTGCGGGGTCTGGGTGAACAGATCGACCTCGAAGAAGTGGCCGAGGTCTATCTGCCGCTGGCCCGGTTGATCCACCTGCAGGTGGCGGCGAGACAGCGCTTGTTCGCGGCCACCGCCACCTTCCTCGGGGAATCGCATCCGGACAAACAGGTCCCCTTCGTGATCGGCGTGGCCGGCAGTGTGGCGGTCGGCAAATCCACCACCGCCCGCGTACTGCAGGCGTTGCTGGCCCGCTGGGATCACCACCCCCGGGTCGACCTGGTGACCACCGATGGATTCCTCTACCCCACGGCGGAACTCACCCGCCGGGGACTCATGCACCGTAAAGGTTTTCCGGAGAGCTACGACCGCCGCAAACTGCTGCGCTTCGTGACCGAAGTGAAATCCGGTGCCGAAGAAGTGTGCGCGCCGGTCTATTCACATATCTCCTACGACATCGTCCCCGGTGAATTCCACTGTGTACGCCAGCCGGATATCCTCATCGTCGAAGGATTGAACGTATTGCAGACCGGGCCGCGGCTCATGGTCTCGGATCTGTTCGATTTCTCCATCTATGTGGACGCGCGGATCGAAGATATCGAAAACTGGTATGTACGAAGGTTCCTGAGCCTGCGGGCCACCGGTTTCGCGGACCCCAAGGCCCATTTCCATCACTACGCGAGGTTCACCGACGCCGAGGCGACGGCCGCCGCGAAGGACATCTGGAACTCCACCAACCGCCCGAATCTGGTGGAGAACATCCTGCCCACCCGCCCCCGCGCCACCCTGGTCCTGCGCAAGGACTCCGACCATACGATCAACCGGTTGCGGTTGCGGAAGTTGTGATAACGACGGGTCGGCCGCGAAACGTTATTGATCACCTGCGGAGCACATTGCGCCTGCGAGGATCCGAATGCGGCCGCCGCTGTCGGAGTCGGGCCGACCCGCGAAGGCGGTCAAGTGGGCTTGCTCGCGAAGGTGCTGTGTTTTTGGCGCCGCCTGCGGCGTCGCGGGCTCGAGGCCCCCTTGGTCTCGCCGTTCAGCCGCCGAGACTCGCGGCTTCGCCGCATGCGATGTGCGGTGGGCCGTCCATAGAGTGCAACCGTTGAGCACCGTCGGCCAAGGGGCGAGACGGGCCTCAACCCTTTCGGGTGTCTCGCAGAACTCGACGCATGCGGGTTACGTCGGCATTCGACGTCCAGATCGCATGCTCACGACGTTCGGGGAGGTCGAGTTCCCGGACCCGGTAGGACGGTCGGGGACTCAAGTCCCGTAGCGGCGGTGGCGGGCGGCGTAGTCGCGGAGGGCGCGGAGGAAGTCGACGCGGCGGAATTCGGGCCAGTAGACCTCGGTGAACCAGATTTCGGAGTAGGCGCTCTGCCAGAGCAGGAAGCCCGAGAGCCGCTGTTCGCCGGACGTGCGGATCACCAGGTCGGGGTCGGGTTGACCCGAGGTGTAGAGGTGCTGGCCGATGGCACCGACCGTAATGGACTGGACCAGGTCCTCACCGGTTTCGCCGGCCGATATCTCCTGGCGGACCAGTTGGCGGACGGCGTCGGCGATTTCCTGGCGGCCGCCGTAACCGATGGCGACATTGACGTGGGTGCCGGTGCGTTCACGGGTGCGCTCGGTGGCGGTGCGCATACGTTTGGCGACCAGTTCGGGCAGGCCGTCCAGGGTGCCGACGATACGGACGCGCCAGTTCTGTTCGGGGTCGGCGAGTTCCTCGACGACGTCGGTGATGACTTCGAAGAGGGTTTCCAGTTCTTCCTGGCCGCGGCTGAGGTTTTCGGTGGAGAGCAGGTAGACGGTGACGAGTTCTATTCCCTCGGCTTCACACCAGCTGACCAGTTCGGCGACTTTGAGGGCGCCGACCCGGTGTCCGTGGGTGATATCGGTGAACCCGTTCTCCCGGGCCCAGCGGCGGTTACCGTCGCACACCACCGCTACATGGCGCGGATGCTGCTTGTCCGCAAGCTTCTTGGCCAGACGGGCCTCGTAGATGCGATAGGGAAAGCCCCGCAGCCGACTCGGAAATTCCACGACGACCAACAGTACGCCTTTTCCGGTCGGGGTCCGTAGTTGTGGCGGATTGCGGTGCCGGTCACGACCGCGGCGGAGACAGCCCCTATCGGCGGGTGAAACGGTACAGTGGCCGGGAGAGAAACCTACGCTGCCGTAGGTTACCCACAAGTTCTGCATCAGGGCCTACTCGGGCCCGCGTGGTATCCGCAAGTCCGCACCCGCGGCGGGCCGCCGCAGGTGCCGCCGGAAGCCGAGCAGCGCATACTCGAGCCAGGAGGCAACGTGCCCGACCCGTCCCCCGGCGGTTCCCCGAATCCCGGCGACCCCGATCCCACCGGCACCCTCGCCGGTGCCACGGTCGACTCGCGGACCGGCCCGAACAGCGACGACCCGGTCCCCAATCCGGCCGACTCACTGGTCGCGCTGGTCAAACCACGGATGCGCGGCTGGATCCACACCTGGGCCACCGGTATCGCCGCGGTGGCCGTGATCGCACTCGTCGCGAAGGCGGCCACCCTCTCGACGACAGCGGTCGTCGCGACCCTGATCTACGGCCTCACCATCTGCGCGCTGTTCGGGATCAGCGCCACCTATCACCGCATCACCTGGCAGACGGTCCAGGCCCGGATACGGATGAAGCGCGCGGACCACTCGATGATCTTCCTCTTCATCGCGGGCACCTACACACCGTTCGCGCTGCTCGCCCTACCCGCCCCGACCGGTCCGATCCTGCTCACCGTGGTGTGGACGGGCGCGCTGGCCGGGGTCGCTCTGAAACTGCTGTGGCCGCTCGCCCCGCGGTGGGTGGGAGTGCCGTTGTATCTGCTGCTCGGCTGGGCGGTGGTGCCGGTGGGCGGGGAACTGTATCGATCGGCCGGTCTGCCCGCGGTCCTACTGCTGGTCGCCGGTGGATTGGCCTACAGCATCGGCGCGGTGCTCTACGCGACCCGCTGGCCCAACCCGTGGCCGAGCACCTTCGGCCACCACGAGTTCTTCCACGCCGCCACCGTGGTGGCCGCGCTCTGCCACTACGCGGCGGTCTGGCTGGTGCTGCTGGGTTGAGCGAGCTCATTCCCGGACCGCTGACCAGCTGCGTCGATTAGGCTGCTGACTCGTGTCCTTCGATACCGGCCGCCCGCGCTCCAGCGGCCACCGCGGGTAACCCGCCGATGGCCTACAGCGTCGGATCCCGGCCCCGGGCCGGAATGGTCACCCGGCTGATGCAGTGGACCGTCCTCGCCCGCTGGGGGCTGGCCTCGGTCGTTATCGCCGCTCACCTCAGCGGTCTCGCGGTCATCGTGACCCAGCTGGTGCTCATCGGCTTCCCCGGTCGGGTCGGCGCCGATCAGCTGAGCGGGCTGATGCTGGTCACCGTCTACCCGGTCGTCGCGTCGCTGTTGGGCATCGCGCTGGCCGTCCGCGACCGCATGAGCTATTTCGCCTGGCTGGACAGCTCCCGCAAACCGACCCCGGAGGAGGCGCGGCGGATCCTGCACCTGCCGCTCGCCATCACCCTGCGCTCGCTGGTGATGTGGGGGCCCGGGGTGGTGCTGTCGGCGATCCTGCTGGCCGGCCTGACCACCGAAAAGGACCTCACCGTCCTGCTCGCGATGTTCACCGTCGGTGGACTCGAATCGGCCGGCCTGACCTACCTGATCGTGGACCGGGTCATCCGGCCCGTGGTGCCGATCGTGGCCGGTGTACTCGGCGCGACCATGCACTGGAGTTCGTCGGTGTTCATCCGGGTGGCGCTGGCCTGGGCGGTTTCGGGCGCCATGCCGCTCAGCGCGCTGATCGTGGTGCTCGCCGATCCGGCCACCTCCATGGAACACCGGATCCGGACCGGTATCTATCTCGCCGCGATCAGCCTGGTCGTCGGGGTCCTGGCCACCTGGGCGCTGACCCGGGCCGTGGCCTCGCCCCTGCGGACGCTGCGGATAGCGGTGGACCGGATCACCCGGGGCGACCTGGATGTGCGCGTGTCGGTGGGCAGTGCCAGCGAGATCGGCCGGTTGGAACATTCGGTGAACGAGATGTCGGCGAACCTGCGCGAACGGTTGCGTATGCGGGACGTGTTCGGCCGGCACGTAGGCGAGGAGGTGGCCGAGCGGGCCCTCGCCGGAGGTATCGATCTGACCGGTGATGTGCGAGAGGTTTCGGCGCTGTTCGTGGACGTCACCGGGTCGGTGGCGATCTCCACCGGGCTTCCACCGCAGGAGTTCGTGGCCAAACTGAACCGGCTCATGGCCACCGTGGTCGCCGCGACCGAGGACAACGACGGGCTGGTGAACAAGTTCGAAGGGGACGCGGCGCTGTGTATCTTCGGCGCCCCGATCGCGCTGGCCGACAATGCGACTCCCGCTCTGCGCGCCGCCCGCCGGATCCGCGACGAGGTCTTGGCGGCGGGCGAACTCGATATCGGGATCGGCGTGGCCCGGGGCCGGGTGTTCGCCGGGGATCTCGGTACCGATACCCGCCGGGAGTACACGGTGATCGGAGACGCGGTGAACGCCGCGGCCCGGCTCACCAGCCGCGCCAAGGAGGTACCGCGGCGCATCCTGGTCTCCCAGAGCGTTGTCGATGCCGCCGAGGCGAGTGAGCGCGCGGAATGGGTGAAGTACGGATCCGTCGCGCTGCGCGGTATCGACGCACCGACCCCGTCCTGGACCGACCGCGAACACGAAACGCCGCGCTGAACGCTAGGGCGCTGCGTAGCGAGTGACGATCGCGGCGGCGCGGTCGCGCAGGCTGGTGCGCAACGGCGGTGGGGCGAGGACTTCCGCATCCGTCGTGAGCGGCCACAGTGCCCATTCGGCGTGCCGGGCGTCCTGGAAGGTCACCTCCAGCCGCAGCCATCCGTCCGCGCCGGATTCCTCGGAGCGCACGGCCAGCGCGGTGCTCACCAACTCCTCCCGCCGCGCCGGGTTCACCCGCACCAGGACATCGATCCGGTCTCCGCCGGTCCGGAATCGGGTGCTGCGTTCCTGCCATATCCGGCCCAGATCGACCCGGTCCGAGCGCTGGGCGGGTTCGGGAAGCACTTGTGCCGCCGACACCCGCGACAGGCGGTAAGTGCGTTCCGCGCCGGCTCGCGTGGCCAGCAGGTATCCCTGTCCGCGCACGGTGACCAGGCCGATCGGGTCCACCACGCGCCATTCGGGGCCCCGGCCGGCGGCCGCGTAGTGGATACGCAGCTTCTTTCCGGCGAACACCGCGCGCCGGACCTCGGCCGATATGCTGCCGGGCACCTCCTCGGTGACCAACCGGCGCGCCAGCAGATCGGTCTCCGGGTCGATGAGCAACCGCTCGGCCACCTGGGCCGCGGTGTGCCGATAATTCTCGGGTAGCGCGTCGACCACCTTGAGCATGGCCGAAGCGAGCACCGAACCGAGACCGAATGCCTGCGCGCCGCGCCGCGAACCGGCGACCAGCAGGGCGATCGCCTCGTCGTGGTTCAGCCCGGTCAGTTCGGTCCGGAACCCGGGCAACAGGGCGAAACCGCCGTGGCGGCCGCGTTCGGCATAGACCGGGACACCGGCGGCGGACAGCGCCTCGATATCGCGCAGCACGGTGCGGGTGGACACCTCCAGCTCGTCGGCCAGCTCGGTCGCAGTCAGCCGCCCGCGCCCGCGTAGCAGCAACACCAGGGACACCAACCGGTCGGCGCGCATCCGGAAACCGTACCGAATACATGACACAAGGTGTCGTGATTCGTTGGCAGGCTTGCCACCACGGCGGCCCGGACCGCGGTTACCGCGCCGTGGGCCGTACGTACTTCACCCAATCGGACGGAGCAGATGTGGCAGTGGAACGGACAGCGATCAACCCGGTGGCATGGTCGACGGAGATGGGATTCAACCAGGGCGAGCTCGTCTCCGGCCATAGCCGGACCCTGTACTGCTCGGGGCAGACAGCGATGAGTGGCGACGGCAAACCACAGCATGCCGGCGATATGGCGGCCCAGTTGGCGTTGAGCCTCGACAACTTGGTGGCCGTGCTCGACGAGGCCGGTATGTCCCTGGTGAACCTCGTCAGGCTCAATGTCTACACCACCGATGTCGACCTGCTCTTCCAGCATTACGGCATACTCGCCGCGCGGCTGGGCGCATCCAGGGCGGCGCCGGCCACCACGATGCTCGGAATCACCCGGCTGGCGATTCCCGGCCAACTCGTCGAGCTCGAGGGGACCGCCGTCGACTGAACCCGGTATCGCGCCTCCGCGAGTACCGCTGTAGGCAGCGAACAGCCGGCCGACGCCACGCGTCGACGGCACTGTGCGGTGCGGAAGCCCCGTCCCGGTTTCGTCCTCACCACCGGCCGCGCGGCACGACGGCGCACCGGCGCGTCGCCGGCGTCGGGGTCTTCTACCGCGGGGCGGAGGCCGCGGGCCCGGCCAAGGCGGCGCGCAAGGCGTCCGGTGTCGTCACCGGCAGGTCGCAGACCGATCCTCGGCACACATAGGCCGCCGCGGTGCCGCCGATAGAGGGCCGGTCGGCGAGCAATGGGACCGTATCCACATCGGCCCGGAGGACGACGGCACCGCCGGGCGCATGGGCCCGCGCGATCTCCAGCAGCTCGGCATCACCCACCGGCTGGTAGCCGGTGGTGGAGATGGCGATCTGCAACGGACCCTGGAGCGCGGCCTCGGCCACCGTCAGCCACTGGCCGGCCGAGCGCGGCGCCTTCGCCAGGACCACCGCGCCGCGCGCGAGCGTATGTTCGGCCAGCTCCCGGTAGCGCGCGGCGCGGTCGGGTTCCACCACGGCGGAGGCGGTCAGCAGGGCTTCGGCCAGTACGGACGCCCCGGCGGGGGTGGCGCCGTCGATGGGGTCGCGAGGACGGGCGATCAGGGATTCGGCGTCGTCCGCCGTGTCGAACCAGCTACCGGGCTCGTCCGGGTCGGCGAAATGCGTGATCGCGGAGTCGAGGATGCGGTGGATATCCGGAAGCCAGCCGGCCGAACCCGAATACTGGTGCAGTGCCAGCAGAGCGGTGGCCAGCCAGGCGTAGTCCTCGAGCACGCCGGGTGCGCTACCGGCGACCCCGCCCAGCGAGGCGCGCAACACCCGGTCCTCCACCACGTGCAGGTCGAGGAGCACCCGCGCGAGGTCGTAGGCGGCGTCGAACCAGTCGCGCCGGTCGAGCGCGCGGGCCGCTTCGCAGAGCGCGGTGATCGCCATACAGTTCCAGGCGGTCACCGCCTTGTCGTCACGGTCGGGTTGGGGCCGGCGCTGCCGGGCGGCGCGCAGCGCCGTACGGGCGCGTTCGAACCGCTCGCTGTCCTCCGGATCGGCGCGGCGGGTGAGCACCGAGCAGCCCTGCTCGAAATTTCCGGCGGTGGTGACCCCGAAAACCTCCGCGGCCCAGGCGCCGTCGATGGGCCCCAGTTCACCGACCAGCTCGGCGGGGTTCCACACGTAGGTCGCACCCTCCACACCGGGTTTCCCCGCTTCGACATGGGTGTCGGCGTCCAAGGCGGAGGCCAGACCGTGCGCGGTGGACAGATCGTCCAGCAGGAACTGCACGATCTCCTCGGTGATCCGGCGCGGCAGCGGATCCGCGGGACTCCGGCGCGCCAGATGCGCGTAGAACCGCAACAGCTGAGCGTTGTCGTAGAGCATCTTCTCGAAATGCGGGACCACCCAGGCCTCATCCACCGAATAGCGGGCGAAACCGCCGCGCAGCTGGTCGTAGATACCGCCGCGGGCCATGGCTTCCGCGGTGCGGTCCACCACGCTCCGCACCGCCGGGTCGCCGGTGCGTTCCCAGCTGCGCAGCAGACCCTCCAGCAGTGCGGCGGGCGGGAACTTCGGTGCGCCGCCGAAGCCGCCGTGCGCTTCGTCGAAATCGCGCAGCACCGCGGCCACGGCGTGGTCGAGAAGGTCGCTGGTGACGGTGAGCTCGGTTTTGGGGATTCCGCCCGCCTGCTCGCGCAGGGCAGCGGCCACCTGCTCGGACGCCGTATCGACATCGGCGCGGCGATTACGCCAGGTCTCGGTGATCGCGGTGAGCAACTGGGTGAACGAGGGCATCCCGCCGCGCGGCACCTTCGGGTAGTAGGTGCCGCAGTAGAACGGCTCCCCCGCCGGGGTGAGGAAACAGGTCATCGGCCAGCCACCCTGACCGGTCATCGCGACCGTGGCGTTCATGTACACCGCGTCCAGATCCGGGCGTTCCTCCCGGTCCACCTTGATACACACGAATTCGGCGTTCATCTGCGCGGCGGTGGTCTCGTCGGCGAACGATTCGTAGGCCATCACATGGCACCAGTGGCAGGAGGCGTACCCGATGGACAGCAGGATCGGCACGTCACGCGCGGCCGCCTCCGCCAAGGCCTCGGCATCCCACTGCCGCCAATCGACTGGATTGTCCGCATGCTGACGCAGATAAGGCGATGTCGCACCAGCCAATTGGTTCACGATGCCAGCCTCCCAAATCCGGTGAGCACACCATACGAGCTACACGGTCCGCCCGACCCGCCATATGCCTCGGCCCGAACAGCACAACAGCCGATCGGCTCTCACCGCCAGAGTAGTGGTCCTCGCATGATGACCGGTGCGCCCGCGGCCGACGAGTACGCATCGCCGCGCAGAAGACCTCGCCACGAGCTTGTTCGGGGGCCGGAGACCGTCGGAACGCGGGCAAGCGGCCACCCGATCGCCGACGGATACGGGTGCGACAGCGTCCGCGAATGCTGTCGCACCCATATCGAGCCACTGCGACCGGGCCGGCAACGGCAATTCGGGCGTCCCTAGGCGACCGGTGCGGCGGTGTTGCCGCGCTGGGCCTGCAGCAGCTGTGGCCGATGTTTACCGTCTTTGAACCAATGGTGCGACCCGGGTTTGCGCGCTTCGGTCGCCAGATGTTTGATACCTGCCTCACAGGCGAATTCTTTGAGCTTCTTGCCCGCGAACCCGCTGAAGTACAACCGCATGGCGGTCTCGTCCTTGTGGCCGAGCTGGTAGATCCCGGCGTCCCGGCCGAAGCTGAGGCACATGGCAGGGAAGGCCAGGTCGATCGGGGTGGGCTGTTCACCCGCGATCCGGTGCAGCAGTGTGTCGGCGGCGTGCGCGCCCAGGCAGTACGCGGTGTAGGCGCTCATCCGCAGCGGCAGGTCCGACGGGGCCGACGAATCGCCCGCCGCGACGATGCGTTCGTCGTCGACACTGGTCAGCGTCTCGTCGGTGAGCAACCGCCCGGCGGCATCGGTGCGCAACCCGCTTTGGGCGGCCAGGTCGGGGACACCGAAGCCGGCCGTCCAGATCGTGACCGCGCTCGCCAGCGTTCGGCCGTCACCGAGTTCGACGGCGTCCCGGGTCACCGCCGTGACCGCCGCATCATGTCCTTCGATGACGGTCGCCCCGAGCTCGGCGAAATACTTCCGGGCCGTGCGCCGGGCCTTCGGATGCAGGTACGGGCCGAGTACCGCGCCGCAGACCAGGGTGACACTGCGGCCCTGCCCGGCCAGTTCCGCGGCGGTTTCGATGCCGGTCGGGCCGCCGCCGATCACCGTGATCGGCGCTGTCATGGGGGTATCGAAGAGCGCCGTCCGCAGCTGCTGCGCCGCCTCTAACGTCGCCACCGGGTAGGCGAACTCGGCGGCGCCCGGCACCCGCTGCCCGGCATTACCGCTGCCCACCGCATAGATCAGGTAGTCGTAGCCGATCGTGCCGCTCCCGCCCGTTGTCACGGTGCGCTCGGCCGCATCGATTCGCGTCACATCGTCGACCACCAGCCGGACTCTCTCGGCCAGGATGTCCTTGTAGTCGACGACCGCATCGTGGGTCCCGCCCACCAACTGGTGTAAGCGCAGCCGCGGGACGAAGAACGGGCGCGGATTGATCACGGTCACCGTCACGTCGTCGCGCTGCGTCAAGCGGTTGGCCGCCATCACGCCGGCATATCCGCCGCCGACCACGATCACATCGGTGTTCTTGCTCATGGTGTCTCCTTCGCTGCGAGGGGCCTCGAATACAAGACCCCGCAGCGCCGGAATCCCTGACACTGCGTGACGCGGATCACTCACAGGTCCGGGCGGTTCGCGCTTTCACGTCTCTCACGACTGCTGCCGCCCTGCCGTGCCCCGCGCCCGCGTGCACTTCTACGGTGGAGCCGTGATCAGAACCGCCGCCCTGGCCCATATCCGCGACCGTCGCCTGATCCAGACCCGTTCGACCGGGAAAACCGTCTTCTACATGGCCGGTGGGAAGATCGATTCGGGGGAGAGCCCGCTACAGGCGCTGCACCGGGAGGTCCGTGAGGAACTCGGTGTCGGCGTCACCGAGGTGAGCGAACTCGGCGTCTTCGAGGCCGAGGCGTACGGGCATACCGCCGGGACCCGGCTACACATGACCTGTTTCCTCGCCGAGGTCACCGCCGAACCCAGCCCGCTCGGCGAGATCGCCGAATTCCGCTACTTCACCGGTGCCGAGTACGCGGCCATGCCCGAGGTCGCGCCCGGCTCGCTGCTGGTTTTCGAACACCTGCACCGGTTGGACCTCATCGACTGGTAGCCCGCGCGACCACCCGGTCGCGGTCACCGACGCCACAGCAAGCGATGGCTACCCGGGCCGAGAACGACAACATCGCCCACGCAATGGTGGCTGTGCACACCGCCGCGGCCGGGCACCAACTCGTCGAGTATCTCGCCCCTGCCCCGGCTCCGCCGATCCTCGCTCGAGCGAGTTACTGCCGTGGGCAGGGAAATCGTCGTCGGCCCCCCGGCGATCAACGCCGAGTACATGCCCGTGGGCGCGCAGCACCGAACCATCCGGACCGCGTCGCCGGTCCCCGGCAATCACCGACCGCGAACCAGGTTTCCCCCCAGTGGCACCGGGCGCCCGGGTCCTCACGTGTTACGCCGGCCCGCGCACGGTCGCCTCGTATCACACCGGGCGGTCGCGGTCCTCGCCACCACTGTTCGGGGTGGACTCGGCCTGCCTCGGTACCCCGGGTTCGGTGCCCTCGTCGGCCGCCTGGTCCGGTTCCGGATGTTCGGGTTCGAAGGTCTCCGGCAGGTTCTTCAGATGTTTGTTCATCGAACGGACCAGCAGGAACGTACCCGCCAGCAGGATCAGCACGATCGCCAGTCCGAGCGGGGACGCCTTACCGAATTCCGGGCCGGTCGGCGTACCGGGCGTCTGCGCGAGCAGCGCCGTCGCCGATATCGGGAGAGTCGCGGCCCACATCAGCGGTACTCGTCGGTGATACCGGCGAACAGGTCGGTCTCCGGGATATCGGTGCTGACCCGGGTACGCGCCAGTTCGAACTCCTCGGTCGGCCACAGCCGCTGCTGCATTTCCAGCGGAATGGCGAAGAACGCGCCGTTCGGATCGACCTGGGTGGCGTGGGCGCGCAGCGCGTCGTCGCGGCGCGGGAAGTACTTACCGCATTCGACCTGGGTGGTGACCCGGGCCATGATGTCGCCGCGTTCCACCGCGTATTTGCGGGACCGGTCCAGCCACTCCTGCAGCGGGAAGGGTTCGCCCAGCTTCTCGTACTCTTCGGCGAACACCTCCATTCGCCGGATCGTGAAGCCGTGGTCGTAGTACAGCTTCAGCGGGGTCCACGGCTCTCCTGCGTCGGGAAACTTCTCCGGATCGCCGGCGGCCTCGAACGCGGCCACCGATACCTCATGGCATCGGATATGGTCCGGGTGCGGGTAGCCACCCATCTCGTCGTAGGTGGTCATGACGTGCGGTTTGAACTCGCGGACCACCCGGACCAGCGCCTCGGTGGCCTCTTCGAGCGGGACCAGCGCGAAGGAACCCTCCGGCACCGGCGGCAGCGGGTCACCCTCGGGTAGCCCCGAGTCGATGAAGCCGAGCCAGGTCTGCCGGACGCCCAGCGCGGCGGCCGCGGCCGCCATCTCCTCGCGCCGGATCTCGTCCATTCGCTCCAGCACCCCGGGCGTGTCCATGGCCGGGTTGAGGATGCTGCCGCGTTCCCCGCCGGTCAGGGTCACGACGAGGACATCATGTCCCTCGTCGGCGTAGCGTGCGGTGGTCGCACCGCCTTTGCTGGATTCGTCGTCGGGGTGGGCGTGTACCGCCATGAGGCGAAGGCCACTCACTTCTCGTTCACCATCGCTCTCGGTCGCGGGTGTTCGGACTTCGTTACCTATAGTTCCATCTGGACCGATTCTGTTCCGACCTACCCCCCGGGAGCACGAAATCATGAGCGATCCCACGCCGGAACCCGGCCGCCCGGACTCCCCCGGCTCCGCCGCGGCGTCTCCGGACGCCGCCGCTTCCGCGCGGGACCGCAATGCCGACCGCTACGGCCGGCGCACCACGCGGCCCGATCGCCGCCTGATCGGCGTGGTGCTCACGGCCGTGGTGCTGCTCGCCGGGATCGGGGTCGCCTATGTGGGCTGGGCCAAGTTCGGCCCGAAGGACATCGAATCCGAGGAACTCGGCTACACCGTGCTCGATGATTCGTCGGTCGAGGTGCAGATCCGGCTCACCCGGGCCGACCCGTCGAAACCGGTGGTGTGCCTGGTCCGGGCCATGTCCCGCGATCTCGCCGAGGTGGGCCGGCGCGAGGTGCTGGTACAGCCCACGGCGGGCGAGAAGACGGTAAGGGTGTCCACGGTGGTGCAGGCCTCCGAACGACCGGCGTCCGCGGCGATCTACACCTGCACCGACCGGGTGCCGGGATACCTGAAAACCGAGTGAGTGCGGGTTAGAAACCGGCGCGCATGGGTATCGCCTCGGTGCTGCAAGTAGGCCCAGCAAAGGTGACCCACTGGTAAAAAGTCGTCCGACCTGCATCTTTGTGACTCATGCTAAAATGGCCTCACACACGGTTCCGGGGCTCGGAGCCGTGTTTGCTGCATTGGCGGCCAGCGCGGTCGATACCGGGGAGGGTCCCGGAGGTCGGACTGTCGGGGTTCTTCGGACTTCCCGCAGATCGCGATAGCCGTCTGCTGAAGCATGCCTGCCTGCGGGTGGGCCGTGCCGCAGTGATCAGGAATCCCGGCCTGCCGGGGACAACTACTAGGGAGTGATCGAGATGACTGAGACCCAAGTGACCTGGCTGACCCCGGAGTCGCACGACAGGCTCAAGAGCGAACTCGACGCGCTCATCGCCAATCGTCCGGTCATCGCCGCCGAGATCAACGAGCGCCGCGAAGAAGGCGACCTCAAGGAGAACGGCGGCTACCACGCGGCGCGTGAGGAACAGGGCCAGCAGGAGGCCCGGATCCGGCAGCTGCAGGAACTGCTGAACAATGCCAAGGTCGGTGTGGCGCCCACCAAGTCCGGTGTCGCGCTGCCGGGGTCCGTGGTGAAGGTCTACTACGACGGTGACGAGTCCGATACCGAGACCTTCCTCATCGCGACCCGCGAAGAGGGCCTGGGCAACCCCGACCTGGAGACCTACTCGCCCAGCTCCCCGCTGGGCGGGGCCCTGATCGACGCGAAGGTCGGCGAGACCCGCGAATACACCCTGCCCAACGGCAACCTCATGAAGGTGACGCTGGTCAGCGCCGAGCCCTACCACAGCTGAGACCACCGGTCCGGTCGCGGCACACCCGGCCGCGACCGGACCGTATGACGACGCGAGCGGCCGCATCCGTTTTCCCGGATACGGCCGCTCGTTCATGTCCTGCGTGTCTCCCGAATGCTCGGTGGCGCCCCGGCGGGGTCAGCTCAGGGCTTGCTCGAGGTCGGCCAGCAGGTCGCTGATGTCCTCGATTCCCACTGACAGCCTTACCAGATCACCGGGCACTTCCAAAAGCGACCCTGCTGTAGAGGCATGGGTCATGGCCGCGGGATGCTCGATCAGCGACTCGATTCCACCCAGCGATTCGGCGAGCGTGAACACCTTCGTCCGCGAGCACAGATCGCGGGCGGCGTCGGGGCCACCGGCCAGTCGCACCGAGATCATTCCGCCGAACCGCCGCATCTGCTTGTCGGCGACTGCGTGGCCGGGGTGTTCGGGCAGCCCCGGGTAGATCACATGACTGATCGCGGGATTCCGGGACAGGAACTCGGCCAGGGTCTCGGCGTTATCGCAGTGCCGGTCCATCCGCAGGGCGAGCGTTTTGGTGCCGCGCATCGTGAGGTAGGCGTCGAAGGGGCCCGGTACCGCACCGGCGCCGTTCTGCAGGAACGCGAAGGCCGAGTCGAGCTGGGCGTCGTCGGTGATGAGCGCGCCGCCGATGACATCGGAGTGCCCGCCGAGGTACTTCGTCGTCGAGTGCACCACGACATCGGCGCCGAGCAGCAGCGGCTGCTGTAGATACGGGGTGGCGAAGGTGTTGTCGACGACCAATTTGGCGCCCGAGGTATGGGCGATATCGGCCAGCGCCGGGATATCGCCGATATTGAGCAGCGGATTGGTGGGCGATTCCACCCAGATGAGTTTGGTGTTCGGGCGGATGGCTGCGCGCATCGCGTCGATATCGGTGACCGCGGCGGGGGAATGCTCGATCCCCCATTCGGTGAACACCTTGTCGATCAACCGGAAGGTGCCGCCGTAGGCGTCGTCGGGAATGACGATATGGTCGCCCGGCCGCAACATCGCGCGCAGCGCACAGTCGGTGGCGGCCATCCCCGAGGCGAATGCCCGGCCGTAGCGGCCGACTTCGAGGGACGCCAGGTTGGCCTCCAGCACCGTTCGGGTGGGGTTGCCGGTGCGGGCGTATTCATAGCCGTCCCGCAGTCCACCCACCCCATCCTGGGCGAAGGTGGAACTGGCGTAGATGGGCACGTTCACCGCGCCGGTCCGGGGGTCGGGATCATAACCGGCGTGCACAGCCCTGGTGGTGAATCCCAGTTCGCTCATACCCCCACCCTAGAGGTCGGACGCGCCGCGACCGCACGCCGGGCAGCCTTCCTGTGAGCAGGCTCGCGCCCCGATCCGAGCCGTCCGTACGACGGCCGCCGGCGATTACCCTGAGGCCATGCTGACCGTCGCCGAACTGTTCGCCACAGATTCACTGCTGACCGGGGAGGAACGGGAGATCCGCGATACCGTCGCGGCCTTCACCGACCGGCATATCCGGCCGGATATCGCACAGTGGTTCGAGGCCGGGCATTTCCCGGTGCGCGATATCGCGCCGGAACTCGGGAAGCTGGGCGTACTCGGGATGCATCTGGAAGGTTACGGCTGCGCCGGCCTGCCGGCCACCGCGTACGGGCTGGCCTGCCAGGAATTGGAAGCGGCCGACTCCGGACTCCGGTCACTGGTGTCGGTCCAGGGGTCGCTGGCGATGACCGCCCTGCACAAGTACGGCTCCGAGGAGCAGAAGCAGCAGTGGCTACCGGATATGGCGGCCGGGCAGACGATCGGCTGTTTCGGTCTCACCGAACCGGATTTCGGCTCCAACCCGGGCGGGATGCGCACGCGGGCCCGCCGCGACGGCGGCGACTGGGTGCTCGACGGATCGAAGATGTGGATCACCAACGGGTCGGTGGCCGATATCGCCGTGGTGTGGGCTCAGGTCGAGACCGGCGGAAAGAATGTCGTGCACGGTTTCCTGGTGCCCGCGGGTACGCCCGGGTTCACGGCCCGGGAAATGAAGGGGAAGCTTTCACTACGCGCCTCGATCACGGCCGAACTCGATTTCGACGAGGTGCGGCTGCCGGCCGATGCGATATTGCCGGGCGCGACCGGTCTGTCGGGCCCGCTGTCGTGCCTGGGTGAGGCACGGTTCGGCATAATCTTCGGCGCGCTCGGGGCCGCCCGCGACTGCTTGAGTGCGACGATCGACTATTCGCGCACCCGTGAGGTTTTCGAGAAGCCGCTGGCCGCCTATCAACTCACCCAGGCGAAATTGGCGGATATGGCTCTGGAATTGGGGAAGGGCCAGCTGCTGGCACTGCACCTGGGGCGGCTGAAGGATCGCGGCGAACTGACCTCGGAGCAGGTGAGCGCCGGCAAATTGAACAGCACCCGCGAGGCGCTCGCGATCGCCCGGGAGTGCCGCACCATATTGGGCGCCAATGGCATCACCCTCGACTACCCGGTGCTGCGGCACGCGAACAACCTCGAATCGGTCCTCACCTACGAGGGCACCGCGGAGGTTCACCAGCTGGTGCTCGGCAAGGCGCTCACCGACGCGTCGGCGTTCCGCTGAGGTCACGAGCGGGTCGGCACCACTTGCCATTTCGCGTGCCGCCACGTCCTGTTCCCGGTGAATACACTGCCTCACAATATGTCCCGCGTGAGGGGAGGACATTGTTACCAACCGTCATCGGTGAGCCATCTCGGTGTCACCCATGAGCCGGTCCGGCGGCGCACTCTGATATTCGTACCCGGCGCGGCTCCGAAAACGCCCGGGTGCTGTACAGGGAGGTGCGTTATGGACTCGCAGTCGCCCGGACCGGGTAATCGCCGACCGTCCGCCACGGCCGGATCCGCTTCCGGCACGAAAGTCGCGCGGAATTCACGCGAACGCGCCACCGCCTGTCGATTACCCGATCAACGCGAGCTGGTTGCCGCGTTCGCCGGGGCCGGGGGCC
The DNA here is from genome assembly GCA_040674215.1 of Nocardia sp. NPDC050193. Lineage (GTDB taxonomy): Bacteria > Actinomycetota > Actinomycetes > Mycobacteriales > Mycobacteriaceae > Nocardia. The sequence continues at coordinate 19,855 of JBFARE010000056.1, forward strand.
GCGAAACCGGTCAGCCACTGCTCACCTGGGCGACCGGCCTCGCCGATCTGCATCGCCGCCGGCACGGTGACCCCTTGGCGACGGCCGGAATAGATTGCCGCCGAGCCGAAATCGTTGCGCTGATCGACCGATGGATCAGCACCGAACCGGCCGGACGGCAGGCCCGGCGACAGCGCGGCGATTGCTTCGGCGCCACAATCGACCGCATGGCGGCCGCCCATGTACACGCCAACCATCTGCTGCATCACGCCGATCGCGTCTCCGACGCGCGAGTGCACGCGGCCTGGTACCGGCTGGCACTACTGGCCGACGAATGGACCGACCTGGTTACCGGCGCCGAGCCGGTCCGGCGTCGGTCCTGAGTAGCCTATGGGTCTACCACCTGCAGAAATGCGCGATAAATCACAATTCGATAAATGACGCCGCGTTGTTACCATCAGGTTATGTTCGCCCTGGGTCCCCGTGTGTTCGAGATCTCCGCCCGCCGCTATCTGGAGGGCATTCACCGGACCCACGGGGCGCCGGCTTTCGCGGCGGCCGCCGCGCTGCCGGGGTTGTCCGCACAATTGGATCAGCACGCCGCCGCCGTCCGCGACATTCTGGACCTCGGGATCGATACGGCCGGGCGGGTCTCCCCGGTGATCCTGCTGGCGGGCTATACGCGCGGACTGCTGGAGGACCGGACCACGCCGATCACCGAACCCGCCGACTGGGCCACCGCCGAATGGCTGCACCTGCGCCTGGCCGGAGCCTGCCTGCAGTCCGGGCACACGGCCCGATGAACGACTTCCGCCGTGTACCGGAGCTCCGGTACACGGCGGAAGAGAGCCGGAAAAGCGGCGCTCAGCGCAGGTGGCGCGGTTCACCGCCGCCGTAGGGCGACCGGCCGCCCTCGTCGTACCCGCCATAGGGCGCCTGACCGCCGCCGCCGTAAGGTGCCTGACCGCCGCCGTAAGGTGCATGACCGCCGCGGTAGGGATTACCGTACTGCCGGTACTCGCCACCGGACATCTGCTGTCCATAAGCGCCGGGCTCCCCCGGTTCCTGCCGGAGACCGCCACCGTGCGCGGGCTGCGGTTCGTCCCACTGTTCCGGGTCGCGTCCGGCGGTCGCGGCACCGCGGCCCGCCTGCTGGGTACCCATCCGCTCCCGCTCCCGCGTGGCGTCCTCCCGGCCACGCTGATAGGCCTCGGCGTGACCGCGCACGGACGGCATCTCCTCCTCGAGCCCGCTCAGCCAGCCCTCCCAACGCTGCTGCATCGGCCGCACCAGACCACCGCCGACACCGACGACCAGAATGCCGCCCAGGGTGGCGAGAACCGCAATCAGTACCGGTGTGGTGACCGTGGTGGCCACCCCGATCTGGTTCAGGGCGGCGACGATACCGATACCCCAGATGAACACCGCCGCGATCCGGCCGATCATCGGTCCGTAACTCAACCCACCCAGCGCGTTGCGCACCAGATCGCTCACCGCGTGCGCGATGGCGCCCGCGACCACCATGATCAGGATGGCGACCGCCGCGCGGGGCAGCCAGGCGACGATCCCGTTGATCAGGTTGCTGACCGGATTGGGTCCGAAGACCCCGAAACCCAGCTGCAGGGCGATCAGCAGAATGGCGTAGAAGGCCAGCCGACCGAGGAGATCCGACGCGTCGTACTTACTCCGCTCCAGCATCCGCTGGATCCCGCCCCGCTCGACGAGCCGATCGAAACCCACCCGTTCGAGCACTTTGTCGACGATCTTCTCGACCACCTTGGCGATGATCCAGCCGACGACCAGGATGACCAGGAAGCCGATGAGCTTGGGTACGAATGTCGCGATCGAACTCCACGCATCAGAGAAACCCTGCTGGAAATCGATTGCCAAACTTGAGGTTTGCACAAGCCCTTCCCTTCGCTCTCCGATCGGACGCAGCGTTTGCCACGAACGGCACTACACCACGTTATACCCGGGTAGAGCAGGTTGAACCTGTGATTGCGCAATAATTGCTAACGCGCCACACGATCGGTGCTGACGAAGGCCAGCAGATCGTGGCGAGTGATCACGCCGACCGGTTTGCCGTCCTCGACCACCATCAGCGCATCGGTATCCGAGAGCGCCTTGGTGGCCGCGGAGATCGGCTCACCCGACCCGATCAGCGGGAACGACGGGCTCATATGCTGGGCCACCGAATCGGTGAGGTTCGCGCGACCGGTGAACACCGCCGAGAGCAGATCCCGTTCGGAGACGCTGCCGGCCACCTCGCCGGCCATCACCGGCGGTTCCGCACCGACGACCGGCATCTGCGAAACGCCGTACTCCCGCAGGATCTCGATGGCGTCGCGCAGGGTTTCCGAGGGATGGGTGTGCACCAGATCCGGCAGTTCGCCGGACTTACCGCGCAGCACGTCGCCGACCAGCGTTTCCGCGGTCGACCCGTCGAGCGGGGTGCGCAGGAACCCGTAGGAGCTCATCCAGCGGTCGTTGAAGATCTTGGACAGATAGCCGCGCCCGCCGTCCGGGAGCAGCACCACCACGACGGCATCCGGGTCGCGCCGGGCCACCTCGAGTGCCGCCACCACGGCCATCCCGCACGAACCGCCGACCAGTAGACCTTCCTCCCGGGCCAGGCGCCGGGTCATATCGAAGGAATCCGCGTCGGAGACGGCGATGATCTCGTCCGGGATCGCCGGGTCGTAGGCCGAGGGCCAGAAATCCTCGCCGACCCCCTCGACCAGATACGGACGCCCGGTACCGCCGGAATACACCGATCCCTCCGGATCCGCGCCGATGATCTTCACCTTGCCGCCCGACACCTCCTCGAGGTAGCGGCCGACGCCGGTGATGGTGCCGCCGGTGCCGACACCGGCGACGAAATGGGTCACCGTGCCCTCGGTATCGCGCCAGATCTCCGGCCCGGTGGTCTCGTAGTGGCTGTCCGGACCGCCGGGATTGGAGTACTGGTCCGGTTTCCAGGCGCCCTCGATCTCCTCGACCAGGCGGTCGGAGACGCTGTAGTAGCTGTCGGGGTGCTCCGGCGGCACCGCGGTGGGGCAGACCACCACTTCGGCGCCGTAGGCGCGCAGCACATTGCGCTTGTCCTCGCTGACCTTGTCCGGGCAGACGAAGACACAGTGGTAGCCGCGCTGCTGGGCCACCAGCGCCAGGCCGACACCGGTATTGCCCGAGGTCGGTTCCACGATGGTCCCGCCGGGACGCAGTTGCCCGGACTTCTCCGCGGCCTCGATCATCTTGACCGCGATCCGGTCCTTGGAGCTGCCGCCCGGATTCAGGTACTCGATCTTGGCGGCCACCAGCCCGGCACCCGAGGGCACCACCGAGTTCAACCGGACCAGCGGGGTGTTGCCGATGAGGTCCACGACATGATCCGCAATGCGCATACCCCCATCGTTGCAGAGACGTTGCCGGAGGGCTCCGTGTGGTCCGCCACCCCACCGCGCAAATCCGACGGCGGAGCCGCCGAGCCTCTAGGATCTGGGACCTATGAGGCTGCCGAAGCTCGCACGTGCCACCGTGCTCCTGGCCGGGTCCGCCTTCGCGCTGGCGGCCGCGGCCGGGGCCCCGGCCGGCGCCGCCACCATCACGTTTGGCGATGTCCCGACGCTGACCTACGGCGGACTGTGCGGGACGAGCATCCGTACCTGGGCCGATACCAGTCCGCAATGGCCGGGCCGCGCGGTACTGAACGTCCGGGCCAATCCGGTCGCCGGCATCGGCCCGGGCGCCTACCCGCTGGCGCCACTGTGCGAGGTACTGACCACGGTGACCTGGCGCAACCTCGACACCGGGGCCACCGGCACCTACATCAACAATGTGGTGACCGGCATATACGGCAGCATCCAGTACTCGCTGTTCCAGGACACCGGCCCCGGCCGGGTGGACGTCGTGGTGACCACGAACCACGCGAGTATCCCGGCATACGGGAGTTTCGTCGTCCCGGCCTGATACCTGACCGCGCTCCGGCGACGACCCCTCTGGTCCTCGCCGCAACGACTCACGGCTCGCACCCCGCCTGCGTAGTGATTGCTCTCGCGCCCGCGTAAGAACGACGCTGCGACATTCCGTTGTCCGGAAACATTCACAGTGCGTTTGTGACAGACCGGAATTTCCGGCCGAAGAGAAGCGAAAATGCTTCGGATACGGCATTATTCGGTTCAGCGAGCGGTGACAGTACGGCCCGCGGCTCATATGGGGTGGCATGAACGGTTGGGTCCGGAGGGGTTCGATGCTGGATTCGGGCAACCATCAAGGGAAATTCGGCGCCGATTACATCCGGGTTCTCGCCTCGGCGGCGGGGCTGCTCTGGAGTCAGGACGACGTCGATATGGACTAGCGCAGACGTTCGTCCCGGCGCGGGGTTCGACGGCCTCTACCGAGAGCACCTTGAAACTAGCCGCCCAGGCGCGTAAGTACGGACTCGGCATGGTGTATGCGACCCAAGCCCCGAAGGGTCTGCACAACATGGTGAGCGGTAATGCGGCCACCCAGTTCTTCGGCCTGCTGAACGCATCCGCGCAAATCCAGGCCGCCACGGAACTGGCGCGGGCGAAAGGAGGCCGGGTCGACGACATCTCCAGGCTTCCCGCCGGTCGTTTCTACGGTGCCGCGGAGGGTGGTGGCTTCGGAAAGCTCGCCGTACCTATGTGTCTGAGCCACCATCCGCCCAGCGCTCTGACCGAGGAAGAAGTTCTGGCAAGGGCCCGATCGGCGAGAACGAAACCCGAGAACGAAACCGAGGCGGAGTAGCCGGGCTGTGGACCGGTTTACCGTTTTCGATCCGGAAGCAGCCGGTAGCGCTGCCGCCGGTCGTTGCGAGCAAACATTCGCTCGACAAGCTTCTTCTCGATCAGCTTGTTGAGCCGCCGTAGCACGGCCTGCCGGTTCATGCCGAGCCTGGTCTCCAGAGCTTTCGGTGTGTCGTACCCGGCCTGTATTGCCTGGACGATCGCATCGAGGTCGGCATCGATTCCAGTATTTCCCGACTCGGGATGTGTGTCGTCGGCACGGGCATCGCCCGCGCCGAAGACCCCCGGCACGGCCAACTGATAACTCGCGTAGCGCCGACCGCCACTAACAATCGCCAACCCGCGTTCCACCAGGTCCTTCAGCGCAATGCCCGCAGCTGCCCGGTCGACGCCCCATGCCTGCAACATGGCGTTGGTGACCCGGCCGCTGCTGCGCATTATGGCCAAAGCCAGATGCTGTGGTTCGGTGAGGCCGACCTGCCCCAGAGAACTGACCCACTCGATGACATCCATCCCCAGCAACGCCGACCGGTTGACGGTGACGTGGACATGCCCGGGCGCAGTGTCGAACACCGCGGGGCTCATCCCCGCTCGCCGCAGGGTGGTCATGACATTGGGCAGACCGGAGCCCCGATTCTCGCTGACGGCATGGCCGCCGGCATCGGCCGCGGGTACATCGGACAGCAATTTGGCGAGAGCCGCATTGCGTGAAGACGAAGACTGCTCACGAGTGCCGAGAAGCGGAGCAGACACATCGCCGAACAATCCCCCCGGACTCTTGATGACGAGCCGGTCACGGTAGAGCTCGATCTGCACCTGCGTACCTCGGGCTTCCGGGCTGTAGTCGCGGTGCATGAGTGCGTTCACGAGCAGTTCACGTATCACATCGAGCGGATATTCGTATCGGTCCTCCCGGAGCAGACCATTGATGACGGCGGCTTGACGCATATTGCGCTGCAACACCGCTGCCGCCTCGGTGAGCAGCACCGGTATGGACCCATCGATAGTGACATTGTCGAGAAAACGGACACCGTCGGTAGTTTGATCCCCCATCTCGGCGCCGGGAAGGACCACGACGGAGACGAACAGCTGGGGAAAGAACTGCTGGGGGTACTCACCCAAGCACAGCAGCCCGCCGAGGGTGGGTCGTAACGCCCCGTCGCTTTCGGTCAGAATGTTCAACCTGACGAGCACAGCGTCCTCGGTGAGGTCGGGGCCGAAGGCTCGTGGCTGCCGCATCCGGGCTCGGGCAACCACTGTGCGCACGAGTTCGTCGTCCAGATCGGTCCGGGTCGCACCCGCAACCGCCTCCCTGTCGTAGGTCGGCTGACTGCGGTTGGCCATCAACTGGGTCACTTCGTAGTGACCCAGTCGGCGGTCACCGTCCCCACTCCGGATGAAAGACCCCTGGTAGTGACCGCACGTTCGGACGAAACAAGGTTTCTCGAGCGGATCCAGCTCCGGGATGTCGGCCCTGACGATATATGCGTCTTCGAACTCCTCGATATCGATCGATACACGAAGCGGAGGCTCCATGTGTTCGTTGCACGCCGTTGCCAGCGCCTCGCGAATCGCTACCGGGTCGAAACCCGGAGCAGGGGCGAACCCATCACGCTCGGAGAGCCCGAGCAGCACCGTCCCGCCTGCAGTGTTGGCAAAGGCGCTGAGAGTTTCGACCAGATCTTTCGGAAAACCCCCTGCAGCAGCCTTGACCTCGAGCTCGGCCGAGTCGGTTCCTGTCCCACGCAACCTATCGACGAGTGCAGCTGTATCCACACTGCCCCCTGGTTCTTTCTCACTTTCTCACTTTCTTTATCACATTATCACTTTCTTTATCGACAACCTCGGCGTGGCGCTAAAGAACGATAAGGAACACCGTCCCGAGATGCCGGGCCGGTTGGCCCTGACGATGCCGACCCACCCGGCCGCTCGCAGCTTCGTATGATCCCCCACGTACCTCTCGGGGTACTGTGACCGGCCTACCCCGCCGAAGTCCACTCCGCGAACTAAAATCGCAGCCCATGGGCGAAACGCGGATCGGATGGCGGACGGCCGCGGTAGCCGGCGCCGCCACGGTTCTGGTCGGCTCCGGGGCGGGTACCGCGTCCTGGGCGGCCTACCGGCTGCTCACCACCCAGGCGGGCACGGCGCGCGGCATGATCGGCCGCGACACCTCCAAACCCCCGGAGGCCGACGGCATCTACTCGCCACTCGGGTACGAGGACTGGCGCACCGGCAAACACGCCGACCTGCACCTGATGATCTTCGGTGACTCCACCGCCGCCGGTCTGGGCTGCCACAGCGCCGCCGAGGTGCCCGGGGTCCGCATCGCCCACGGTCTGGCCGACGCCACCGGGCAGCGCGTCCGGTTGAGCACCAAGGCGATCTGCGGTGCCACCTCCAAGGGGCTGGCCGGGCAGGTGGACGCCATGTTCGTGGCGGGTCCACCGCCGGACGCGGCGGTGGTGCTGGTCGGCGCGAACGATGTCACCAAGAAACATTCGATCGGCCGGTCCGCCGAACGCCTCGGCGCGGCGGTCGCCCGGCTGTACGGGGCGGGCAGCGTCGTCGTGGTCGGCACCTGCCCCGACCTGGGCAGCGTCACCGCCATCCCGGAACCGCTGCGCTCGGTGGTGCACCGGTGGAGCATCCGGCTGGCGCGCGCCCAGACGGCGGCCACCCGGGCCGCCGGCGGCCGCACCGTCGCCATGGGTGACTTGCTCAGCAGGGATTTCCGGGCCGCTCCGGAACAGTTGTTCTCCGCCGACGGTTTCCACCCCTCGGCCGACGGTTACGCATTGGCGGCCACCCATCTACTGCCCGAATTGATGAGAGCGCTCGCTGAACGGGATATGGCCACGGCGGATATTTCCTAGTAGCCGGGCGCGACGTAGATTCGAAGGGATCGTACCCGCGAGTAGTGTTCGGCCCCGCCGGGCACACTCCCCGACAAAGGAGTCCTCATGCCAGAGGCCGTCATCGTTTCCGTTGCTCGCTCCCCCATCGGCCGGGCCAACAAGGGGTCGCTGGTGAGCATGCGGCCCGACGACCTGGCCGCGCAGATGGTGCGCGCCGCACTGGACAAGGTCCCCGCCCTGTCGCCCGCCGATATCGACGATCTGATGCTCGGCTGCGGTCAGCCCGCCGGCGAATCCGGTTTCAATATGGCCAAGGTCGTCGCCACCCAACTGGGTTACGACTACATGCCCGGAACCACCGTGAACCGCTACTGTTCCTCCTCACTGCAGACCACCCGGATGGCGTTCCACGCCATCAAGGCCGGCGAGGGCCACGCGTTCATCTCCGCCGGCGTGGAAACCGTGTCCCGCTTCCCGAAGGGCACCGCCGACGGCTGGCCCGACACCCACAACCCGCAGTTCGCCACCGCCGAGGAACGCACCGCCACCACCGCGCAGGGCGGGGTGAGCTGGCGCGACCCGCGCGAGGACGGCAACATCCCCGATATCTACATCGCCATGGGCCAGACCGCGGAGAACGTCGCCTCGTTCACCGGGATCTCCCGGGAAGACCAGGACCACTGGGGCGTGCGGTCGCAGAACCGCGCCGAAGAGGCCATCAAGGCGGGTTTCTTCGAGCGCGAGATCACCCCGGTGACCCTGCCCGACGGCACCGTCGTCTCCACCGACGACGGCCCCCGCCCCGGCACCACCTACGAGAAGATTTCCCAGCTCAAGCCGGTCTTCCGCCCCGACGGCACGGTCACCGCCGGTAATGCCTGCCCGCTCAACGACGGCGCCGCCGCCCTGGTCGTCATGAGCGACACCAAGGCCGAGGAACTGGGCCTGACTCCGCTGGCCCGGATCGTGTCCACCGGGGTCTCCGGTCTCTCGCCCGAGATCATGGGCCTGGGCCCGATCGAGGCGGTGCGCAAGGCGCTGAAGCTGGCCGGCAAGACCATCGGCGATATCGACCTCTACGAGATCAATGAGGCCTTCGCGGTGCAGGTCCTCGGTTCGGCCCGGGAACTGGGCATGGACCTGGACAAACTGAACGTCTCCGGCGGCGCCATCGCGCTGGGCCACCCGTTCGGTATGACCGGCGCCCGCATCACCGCCACCCTCATCAACAACCTCCAGACCCACGACAAGCAGTTCGGCCTGGAGACCATGTGCGTCGGCGGCGGCCAGGGCATGGCGATGATCATCGAACGCCTGAGCTGAGGTCGGAGGCAGACAGCATCCGGTCGGTGCGGGCAGACAGCGGTAGCTGACAGCCGAGGTCACCGAAAACGACCTCTCCGCGGGTATCCATCCGTGGGGAGGTCGTTTCTTGTCGCGGGTGCGGCTGCGGGAGCTTCTGGGCGAAGTGGCCGGACCCGTAAACGCTCGACCCACGCACTCGTGGGTTACGCCGGGCAGGCGCGTTCCATCGGATGACCCGACCGGCTGTGGACGCAATCGCGGTTACGGCGCGTACTGCCCCCGGTCCGGTGATTGCCCGGCAGCGTCATGCGATGCAGGCCACGCCGACGCAGGCGTTCGCTCCCATGCTCCGCGCATGGTCGCCGGATCGAGATCCAGCCGCACCGCGCGGAATACTTCGACAGCCTGGGCGCACTGACTTGATGCGGACACGCTACTTCTCCTCCTGCCGACGCACCATCTCGGTGATCCAGACGGGTGCGAACGGGGAGGTGCAGCCCGGAGAGGTCGGGTAGTCCTCGAGTACTTTCAGCCGCGCACCGATATCGATCGCCCGGGCGCGGTACTCGGGATGCTCTATCCCGATCCGGGCCAGGCAGGTGTTCATCGCCCATTGCAGGCGCTCCGGGGCATCTTTCATTCGCGCTTCGATGATGTCGAGCAGTCCGGGGAGATCGAGGCCGCCGGGCTTCTTGCCCACCCGGTCGGCGGTCAACTCCCACCCGGCGCTCGCCACCGCAGGGTCCGGATCGTCGAACCAGATCACGCGGAGTTCTTCGGCGTGCGGGTTCTTCTTCACCACATAGGTCACGAGCCAGTCATGCACCTTGGGGGTTCGCGCGTCCCGCAGCATGGCGTCCAGCTCATCGCGCGCGAAGGCTTTCGGGCGGCAGATCAGCAGCGCCAGCAGGCGCGCCGAGGTGTCACCGGACTCCCACAGTCCATGCGCGAGGTCCTGCTGGGTCTTCAGCCGTTTCGCGACCGCACGCAGCCGGGTGAGGTTCACGCCGTGGTCGTCGCCGTGCTTCTCGTTCACCGCGCGGATCTTCGGGTCCGCGAGGTCGGCCAGCTCGGCCAGCACCTCGGCCACGGTCGTCTCGGCCGGTGTCGTCGAGGCCACCTCGGTCTCCTGCCTGTCGGGTGCGGGATACAAGAAGCCTAGGGCCGGAGGAGCCCGGTTCCTCGTCGTACGGCTCGAGGTTCGGATCGCACATGTGCTGGAGCTGAACGATCTCGCCGAGCTGACCGGCAATGGGCATGCGGTCCCGGTCTCGGTATTCGCCGGTGAACAGCACAGCGCCCTATCCGATGTCCAAGCGGCACTGACCGACTACCGCCTGGCCCTGCCGACCTCTCCGTCGAACATTCGCCACCTCGAAGAACGACTGCGGCAGGCTTGGATCGTCCGGCACTCCAGCCCGGACCATCGAACCCGACTCGGCGCACTCCTGCCCAGCTTGATCAAAGATGCCCAGAATGCCGCCCGGGCGGAGGGAGACGACCGCAGGCAGGCCCGGCGCGTACTTGCCGGCGTCTATCAACTGGCCGATTTCTATGCGGCGTATCAACCGGCCTCAGAACTGGTCTGGATGGTGGCCGACCGCGCTTTGTCCGAGGGCTACGCAGCGGAGGACCCCTGCGTGATTGCGTGCGGAGCATGGGCGATGACCCAGCCGTTGCGTGACTCGGGCCGCTGGGAGGAGGCGATCGCGCTGGCCCGCGCCGCCGCCGAGCAGTTGGACCCGTACCTCGATCGTGCCGGAACTCCGGATGATTGGCGCGGAGTCCACGGCGCGCTGTATGCCGAGATGGCCTGTGTGCACGCCCGCCGTGGTCGGTACTGGGACGCCTGGGCGAATTGGGAAAGAGCAGATCAGACGGCGCGGACACTCGGTCCTCGGTATCGGCATGTGCAGACCTCGTTCTCCATGCAGGTGATGGCTGCACACGCGACAACTCTGGGGGTCGAATTGCGCAGGCCGGGCGAGGCGCTGCGGTCTGCGCGTTCGTTCGACGCCGACCTGATTGCCTCCATTCCCCGGCGCAGCAGACACTTCATCGAGGTCGCCCGAGCCCATTTTCAGCGGGAGGAATCCGTCGCGGCGCTCGCCCTACTGGACAAATCGGCACGCACTGCGCCGGAAACCATCCGGTACAACGGCTACGCCCGTCAGATGCTGCACACGCTGATGGCGAATCCACCGTCGGGTATGCGCGCAGACGTGAAGGATCTGTGCGAACGGGTTGGGATTGCCCCGGCCGCGTGAGAACAGGCGACCAGCGCCGGACGTCCGCGTTGACGGTAAATGAATCCGGTGCGCCGGCGGCGGTGAACGTCCAGGTCGTCTCGGATTCGAAAATATATACCCCTCGCGCTATCCCGGCCGATCGACGACTATTGGACAGGTGATCTGCCCGCACTGCGCGAAAAGTCTGCTGCGCCGCGAGCGCACCGGACGGCGGTGTCCGGCGTGTCGGCGCGAGTTCGCGCTGGAGCCGAAGGAGAGCCCGGCGCGGATGCACGACCTGCGGATGCGTCGCCTGGCCGAAAAGCTCAGCGACGGGCGCGGCCTGCGCTACACCCCCACCCAGCTGTGGTACGCGGCCACACGGCGGGATCTGCCGGATATCGACCGCGGTTACCACGCCGCGCTCGGCTGGGCGTGCGGGATCATCGTGGTGGGCGGGTTCATCTGTGTGGTCAGCGGTGTCGTTCCGGTGTTACCGGGCATCGGCGCCGGGCTGCTCTTGCTGGTCGTTGTCCCGCTGCTGCTGGCCTTGACCAAACCGTGGTTCCGGCAGCGGACGACGGTGCGGATACCGGTGACACCGCGAGAATTCCGCACCGGGGTGTTCGACCGCTGGACGCAGATCTACGGCGGGCCACCCTCCGGAATGGTGACCGAGAACATTCCGCTGCCCGCGGTGCGGCAACCGCGGGTGGCCCTACTGTGCGCAGATCGTTCGGTGCTCGCCTGTCTCGCCGCGAACAATGCCGCCGAGGTATGGCAGCTGGCACTGGCGGATCGAGTGGACCGGCTGCCGCCGGAGGTGCCGGTCCTCGTCCTGCACGACGCCGGTCTGCCCGGCGTCGTATTCGGAGCGCGCGCCCGGGACGCGTTGGGCTCCCGGGCAATCCTGATCGGGCTGTCCGCGAGGTCGGCGCTCACGGCCCGCTCGGCGGTGCGGTTACGGGAGCTGCCGGACCCGGCGGCGCCGCCCGTACCGGAGTGGGCCGCCGGATCAGCGGCCGAACGGGACTGGCTGGCCGACGGCTGGTGGTCACCGGTCGCGGCGCTGCCGCCCGCGGCGCTGCTGGGCGTGGTGGAGCGTGGTGTCGAACGAGTCCAGGAGGCCGCCGACCCGGACCGGCAGCGCGCCCGGGAGATAGGCTTCCTGACGTGGCCGAACAGTTGACACCGGCCCGGTGGACGCAGCGGGTATTCGATCGGCTGTTACCGGTCGCGGCGGCCCGGACCGCCGCGCCGAGCGGGATCCGGTTCACCGAACGCCAGCTCTACTACGAACTCTGCCGGCTGCTCATCCCGGCGCCCCGGCTGCCGCGCCGGATCGCGTTCACCGTTCCGGCACCGCTGTCCTTCACCACCTTTCAGGCCGCCCTCGCCCGGCACGGCGAGATTCCCGGCCTCCTCCCGCCGGCACCTCTCCGGACCGCACTTCCGGGAGCACACACCCCCGAACCCGACCTGTTCGACTACGGCCTGCCGCGCCTGCTGATCTGCGAATCGCACACCGTCGCGCATATGCTGCGCGCCAACGGTCTCCCGATGGAATCGGCGACACCGGTGCTCGGCCCGGCCGAACTGCCGCTACACCCCGGTGTGACGGCGATGCTCGCCCGCGGCGCGGGTGAGGTCTACGTATTGCACGAAGCGAGCGCGGCGGGCCTCGCGTTTCCCGCCCGGCCGGCCGAACTCACCGGGATACCCCCGGGTCTGCGCCTGGTGCCGCTGGGCCTGCGGCCCCGGCAGGCCATGGGGTTGCACCTGTTCCACATCGACGGCCCCACCGTCGATTCGGGACGACCATCGGAGGCATCCTCGGCGCCGGATGCGCCGGGCCCGGCATTCGATGGCCGCGGATCGGTGCGACGAGGTCCGGAGGGGATCACACCGCCGGAAGTGACCGGCGTAGCACCGCCGGCCCGGCTGCTCGCCGAGGATCGGCCGGGCGACGCGCCGGGCCCGGGCTTCCTGGACGAGCGGGAACAAGCCTGGCTGCGGCGCGGCCGGATCGTCGAAGTCGAGGCGGTCCATCCCGCCGTCCTGCTGCGCTCGGTGCATCGCCTGGTCCGGGGAGTACGCACCCCGCCACCGCCGTTGACCCAGCTGCGGCGCGCCCGCCGCAGCGGGTTCCTGACCTGGCCCGCCGCCTGAGCATCCGCCGCACGAGAGGAGGCCACTGTGTCCCGATACCAGCAGCTCGCCTATACCGATGAGCTGCTCGCCGACGACACCGTGCACCGGCGCTACGCCGACGGGAGGCAGGAGTGGCGGCGCCGCGGCCCGGGCGCCACTGTCACCTGGCAGGACGACCGGGGTGGGTCCGGGGTCGACGAGCCGCTGGGCCGACGGATCGTCAAACGGACCCTGCACGACGGCTCGGTCCGTTACGGACGCGAATCCGGCTACGGCCGCACCCTGTGGAGCGACAGCGTGCTGACGGTGAACCGCTCGTCCTTCGGCGGCAGGCTCGGCACGATCCTCGCCGGCGTCGCCGGTGGCGCTCTGCTGGGGGCGCTGGTGATGCCCCCGATATCGCTGGCCCCGGAGGAGGAAGAGGAACTGCGCAACCAGGCGGCGCAATCCGGTAGCGGCGGCGGTGAGAGCGACGGCGACTACGGCGACTGGGGCGACGGATACGGTGACGACGACGATTTCGGGTGAATGCTGAATGTCTCGATGGTGTGCGTTCCTGACCGGCGACGATCCGTCCGCCCATCTGCGGGCCGTCGGTGGTGAACCGGTCACGGCCCACGGTGGGCACGCCCTGGGCCTGCTCGACGGGCCGGGCACCGCGCACGGCCCCTTCGTCGCCGGCGAGCTGAGCGCGGTCGGCGAGGTCACGCTGTTCAACGCCGACCGGCTACGCGCCCGCCTCGGCACCGAAGCTCCACCGCCCGGCGGGACCGACGGTGAACTGCTCCTGCGCTGCTACGCCCGTTTCGGCACCGCGGGCCTCGCCGCCGCCGAGGGGATGTTCGCCCTCGCCATCGCCGACGGGCCCGATCTGGTGCTCGCGCGCGACCATCTGGGCACCCGCACCCTCTTCCACGCCCGGTCGGCGGCGGGCTGGGCCGCCTCGACCTCCTTGCGGGCGCTGAGCCGCTGGCCCGCGCTACGCACCGGTCTGCACCTGCCCGCGGTGCGGTCCTTCCTGACCTTCGCCTACCTGCCCGGACGCGAAACCCTCCTGCGCGATATCCACGAGGTCCTCCCGGGCCGCTGTGTGCGGCTGCGCCCGGACGGTACCTCCGCCGAGCACACGTTCTGGGAACCGCGCGAGACCGCGGACGAGCGCTCCGTCGACGAACACATTGCGGCGCTCCGTGTCCTGCTCGAAGACGCCGTCACCCGGCGGCTTACACCCGGGGAACCCGTCGGCGTATTGCTGTCCGGCGGGATCGACAGCAGCCTGGTCACCGCGCTCGCCGCGAAATCGCACGACCGGCCCGTCCACACCTATTCGATCAGTTTCGGCGCCGCCGCCCCGGACGAACTCGGCTACTCCGGACTCGTGGCGGCGCACTGCGGTACCGAGCACCGGGTGCTCACGGTGCCCGGCGAGACGATCGCCGCCCGGCTGGCGGATACGGTGGGCCTGCTCGACTGCCCGGTCGGTGATCCGCTCACCGTGCCGAACCTGATGCTCGCCGAAGCCGTCGCCGCCGACGGAATCCGCGTCGCGCTGAACGGAGAAGGCGGCGACCCGGTGTTCGGCGGCCCCAAGAACCTGGCGATGTTGATCTTCGAGTTGTCCCGTGAGGACCCCGATCCCGACGCCCGCGCCCACGCGTACCTGGCCAGCTACCGCAAATGCTACGGCGATCTGCCCACCCTGCTGACCCCGGAGACACTCGCCGCGCTGGCCGCGGCGCCGTCCCCGGCCGATCACGTCGCGCCCTACCTGCGCGGGGACCGGATGACCGGCCTGCTCAACCGATTACTGCACACCAACCTACGCACCAAGGGCGCCCACCACATCCTGACCAAGGTGGAACGCCTCACCGCCGCCAGCGGAATCGAAGGCCGCGCCCCACTGTTCGACCGCGCCGTCGTCGACCACTCCTTCGCCGTCCCGCCCACCGCGAAACTGGCGGGCAGCAGCGAGAAATGGATCCTCAAGGAGGCCGTGCGCGATCTGCTACCACCCACCATCGTCGACCGACCCAAAAGCGGTATGCGGGTACCGGTGCAGCAGTGGCTGGACGGCCCGCTCCGCGATCCGGTCCACGACCTGCTGCTCGGCTCCGCCGCGCGCGCCCGCGGACTTTTCCGGCAGGACACCGTGCGCGCCTGGTTACGCGGCGAGGGGGCGCTGCTTCCCCGGCAGGGCGGCAAACTGTGGCTGGTGCTGTCGCTGGAATTATGGCTTCGTTCGTTCGAAGTGGGGCCGTGACCGCCGGCCGCACGTCCGGTACCGAGGAGTCAGCCCGATGACCGAGCCGCGCATCAAGAACCATGCCGACGACGAGAACGAAATCCACGATCTCGCCGAATTCGAGGACGCGGGCCACAATGTCGTGACACCGGTGGCGCGTTTCGCGCCCGAAGTGGCCGGGGTTGTGGTGGACGCGTTCGCGCGGATAGTCCGCACCGCGAAGGCCACCCGGGCGGCGAGCACTCCCGACGCCCAGGGCATCGTACGCGCGCAGACCTTCGAAGAAGGCGATGTCTACCTGCTGGAAACCCCTTTCGAAGGTTTCTTCGCCGACCGCTATCTCATGGATTTCTACGACGCCGCCGAACGCGGCATCTGCTCGCGGATGCACCTGCACACCGGGCTGCGTTTCGTCCGCATGATGACCGGCCCCGGCACTCATATCCGAGTCGGCGCGCTGTCCCCCTTCGTCGTCACCGATATCCCCGGAGTGACGCCTTTCCGGCCGGAGTGTTTCACCGACGACCTGCCCGACACCCCGCCCGGCGTGCACCGCACCCGCTACAACCTGATCGTGCCGCCGTGCTCATTCGTGGATATGCAGATCCCCCGCGGTGTGAGCCACCAGTTCAACGCCGTCGGCCCGAACGCGGTGATCGATTCGGTGCACCCGGAGGAGTCGATCGAGATCCTGCGCGAAGGGATGGCGGGCTACCGGATGATGGCCCAGACGGTGTTCCTCGCCCGGGAGCTACCGGACGCCGCCACCTGTACCGACCTCACACCCGGCGGGTCCTGAGCGGGTTCCGGAAACTGTGCCGTACCGGGAAGAACCCGGATCCGACCGGCACCGGTGCCGCGCTCCGCCTGTCCGCTGGGGCGGCGCGGAAATCGGCCCCCGGCGTATCACCTGATCACGATGGGCGCTCACACGATCGTCGGCGCCGATCGCCGTTCCCGCACGATCTCGGGACTCCGCGCTTGCGATGTGGTGCCGTATGTTCGGTCGGGACATGACGACTCTTCTGCTGGCGATGGCGGGGCTGGCGTTCCTGGACTCTCTCGACGTGCTGCTGATCGGAGTCACCACCGCCGTCATCATCGACAGCCGGCTCGCCCGGCGCTCGCCACTACCGGGCGGACTGGCCTTCCTCGGCGGTGTGTTCGTTCTCACCACCACCTTCGGCCTGGCCACGGTCCTGGGACTGAACTGGCTCACCGAACTCCTCGACTTCCGGCTCACCCCTGCCCTCCGCTTCTGGGGTGAACTCGCCGCCGGGACCGTGCTGCTCGCCCTGGCCTGCGTACGCACCACCGGCACCGCCGACCCACCGGCGTGGACGGTGACGCTGCGCCGGCGCCCGGCCATGCTCGCGCTGGCCGGAATGGCGATCGGCTTCGCTCAGGCCCCGACCGCCATCCCCTATCTGACCGCGCTGGCGATGCTGTCCTCACACCGGCCGCCACCATCGGGCTGGCCGGCCATCGTGGTCGTCTACTGCGCCCTGGCCCTGCTGCCACCACTGCTGGTGCTCGCGCTGGCATTACGGCGCACACGGCGGGCCCAGCGGATCTATCGGTGGGTGGTACGTGTGCTGGCCCGCTTCGGGCCCGTCACCGTCCGGGTCCTGTTCGCCGCGCTCGGCGCCGCATTGATCGTCTACGCCCTCGTCTACGCCAGAGCGGAGCTGCCGCACTGAGTTCGGCGCACCTCACCGGGCCGCACTTCGCCGGTTATCTCGTGCGCCGACCGAACAGCGGAAAGACAGTGCGCCGATAGGCGCACCGCGCGGGCGCCCGCCGATCACCGCATCCGAGGCCTGCCGGAATCGGTCGTCCCCGGCGTGGGCCGGGCAGGCTCGACGACCGGAAAAGATGTACGGGTGAGCTGCTCGGAGATCTGCCAGATGTGTTCCGCGTCGTCCGCGCCGCGCAGCCGGGAATAGAGGGCCTGTTCGGCGGGTGGCCCCGACAGGTGCCGGAAACCGCTGGGACCGTACAGGCGGCCGCCGCGCGCGTCCGGTGCGGTCGCGGCCAGCAGGGCTGGGAGCAGGGCGGTCTCGACCGTCCCGACGAGGACGCCGCGGCGGGACAGCGCACGGATGGCGCGAACCGCGACGTTGTCCTGTGTCCGGCCGACCTCGGGACGCGCGGCCAGGAGGCTGGTGGGGACGACGCCGGGGTGGGCGAGATTGCTGGTGATCCCCCAGCCCGCGGCCCGGCTCCGCCGATCCAGTTCGAGACCGAACAGGCCGAAAGCGATCTTGGACTGGCTGTACGCGCGGCGGCCGTTGTAGGACCGTTCCCAGTTCAGGTCGTCCCAGTTGATGGCGTTCTCGTCCGCGGCGATACTGATCTGCGAGGTCACGCGCGCACTGCCCGCGCGCAGCAGGGGCAGCAGGTGGGCGACCAGGGCGAAATGCCCCAGGTGGTTGCTGCCGAACTGCAGCTCGAAGCCGTCGGTGGTGGTCTGCCGGTCCGGTGGGGTCATCACCCCGGCGTTGTTGACCAGGATGTGGATCGGACGGTTCTCGCGGCGCAGAGTGTCGCCCAGCGCGGCCACCGAGTCCAACGACGACAGGTCGAGGTCCCGCAGGGATACGACCGCTTCCGGATGCCGCCGCTCGATCTCGGCGATGGCCGCTTCGCCTTTACACCGGTTGCGGACGGGCATGACGACCTCGGCGCCCGCGGCGGCGAGGCGGGTCGTCAGGGCCAGCCCGACCCCGTCACTGGCCCCGGTGACGACAGCGAGCCGCCCGGAGAGATCGGCAACGGTGATATCCGGTCGTGTACGTGCCATGGGCTGCTCCTGACTTCGGTGGTGGATATGAACTCAGGTTGCGCGCGGACCACGGTGGTATCCACGGCCTCTCGATCCCAGGCAGACGAGGCCGTGACGCGCTACGCGAAGGGGGGATCGACGATCCCAGGTAGTGATTCGGCACCGAGGGCAGACTGAACAGCACCGGACCGGAGGAGGAACAATCGTGATCGATCGAGCGGGGCTCGCCGAGTTCCTCCGCCGCCGTCGGGAGTCACTGCAACCCGAAGATGTCGGGCTGCCACGCGGGCAACGGCGCAGGACCGCCGGTCTGCGCCGCGAGGAAGTCGCCACGCTGTGCCACATCTCCACCGACTACTACAGCCGGCTCGAGCGGGCCCGCGGACCGCACCCGTCCGAGCAGATGATCGCCTCGATCGCACAGGGCCTGTATCTGTCCCTCGACGAACGCGACCATCTGTTCCGCTCGCCGGGCACAACCCGCCCGCGCGGGGCGCCACCAGCGAACACATCAGTCCCGGCCTGCTCCGCAGCTTCGACCGGCTTCCCGATACGCCCGCCGAGATCGTCACCGAGCTCGGCGAGACCCTCCGGCAGACCCCGCTCGCTGTCGCGCTCACCGGCGACACCACCCGATATACCGGCCCGGCCCGCAGCATCGGCTACCGGTGGTTCACCGACCCGGCGACCCGGGCCCTGTACCACCCGGACGACCACGCGCTGCACTCCCGCGTCTTCGCTGCCGGACTACGCAAGATGGTCACGCTGCGGGGGCCGGGATCACGGGCCGCTCACCTCATGGACCTACTGCTCGCCCGCAGCGAAGAATTCCGCACCGTCTGGGACCAGCACGAAATCGGCATCCACTACAACGGTGTCAAACGTTACGCGCACCCGGAGGTCGGCACCCTGGAACTGACCTGCCAGACACTTCTCGACCCCGAACAGTCCCATCTGCTCCTGGTCTACACCGCCGTCCCCGGTAGCGAGAGCTATGAGAAACTCCAGCTTCTCTCCGTTATCGGCGCCCAGCAGATCGTCGTGGAGCCGCCTCCGGCCGGGTGACCGCCGGGAACGGGCGGATACGCGGTGGGTCCGTCTGCGGCTCGGTTCGCGTTCTGTACAGAAATGGCAGCAGGCGGGTGTTGTCGGCGGTCAGCTCATGGATCGTGTTCTCATTCCGCGCGGCTATACAGGAGAATGAGCGAGTGCGGAAGGAAAGTGTTTCACAGGGCCCGGCACCGATGGTTCCGATGCCGCGGCGAACCGGGAGTTTCCGGTTCTGGCTGGCCGAGCAGCGCTGGGAGTGGTCCGACGAGGTCGCGGCCCTGCACGGTTATTCCCCCGGTGAGGTGGAGCCGACTACCGAGTTGCTACTGGCGCACAAGCATCCCGAGGACCGCGGCGGGGTCGCCGACACATTGGCGATGGTGGTGAGCGCCGGGGCGCCGTTCAGCAGCCGCCACCGCATCGTCGATACCGCCGACCAAGTGCACCACGTACTGGTCGTGGGGGATCAGATGCTCGACGACACCGGCGCGGTGACCGGCACCACCGGCTATTACATCGACATCACCGACGCCCTCGGCGAAGAACGCCAGGAAGCCCTCGACGCCGCGATACCCGGGATGGTCGCGGCACGGGAGCTGATCGAGCAGGCCAAGGGCGCGGTGATGATGATCTACGGGATTTCGGCCGAACAGGCCTTCCGGGTGCTGATCTGGCGGTCGCAGGAGACCAACACCAAACTCCGCGATCTGGCCGCGAAACTGGTCGCCGCGGTGGGCGAGTTCGGCGGCGCCGAAACTCCGACCCGCACCCGCTTCGACCACCTCCTGCTCACCGTCCACGAACGGCCCGGGCCCTGACCACGGAGGAATTCTCGCCGGAGTCCGGCGCCGGGCCACCATCGGATCGGCGCCCGGACGCGAAACGGCCCCCACCGGAGTGGGAGCCGTTTTCACGCACCGGCGGTCGCTACTAGTCGCTCTGGAAGTAGCTCAGCAGGCGCAGGATCTCCACGTAGAGCCAAACCAGGGTGACCGTGAGGCCCAGAGCCACGCCCCAGGCGGCCTTCGGCGGGGCCTGGGCGCGAATGAGCTGGTCGGCGGCGTCGAAGTCCAGCAGGAAGCTGAACGCCGCAATGGCGATGACGACCAGGCTGAAGATGATGGCGATCGGGCCGCCGTCACGCAGGCCGAAACCACCGTCGGTGAAGAAGCTCGCGATCAGGTTGCCGACCACCAGGACCAGGATGCCGATCATGGCGCCGATCAGCATGCGGGTGAAGCGCGGGGTGACCCGGATGGCGCCGGTCTTGTAGACGACGAGCATGCCGGCGAACACGCCGAAGGTACCCAGGATGGCCTGACCGATCATGCCCGCGCCGCCCGCGCCGCCGAAGCTGATATCGGTGAACATGAACGACAGGGCGCCGACGAAGACGCCCTCGGCGACCGCGTAGGAGAGCACCAGCGCCGGGTTGTCGGCCTTGTTGCCGAAGGTGGCGACCAGCACCAGAACCAGGCCGATGATGCCGCCGCCGATGACGAACAGCGGCGCGAGGCCGTTGTTGGCACTGGTCAGCAGGTAGGTGACCAGCGCGGACAGCGCGAGGACACCCAGCGTGATACCGGTCTTGGTGACCACGTCGTCGATGGTCAGCGACCGGGTCGGCGCCTGCGGGTAGGGCTGCTGATACTGCTGCGGGTACTGCTGCTGGTTGCCGTACTGGTAGCCCAGCTGCCCCGCGCCGGCGGCAGCCGAGCCGAAGCTCGCGTAGCCGGTTTCCTGCCGCGGCAAATTCTTGAATACCGGATTGCTTGTGGCGCGCACCGCAAATCCCTTTCTCGGAGTTCGTTGGCCATACCGGAGCACGACCGTCGGCTCGAGCTATTACTCGATATCCAACTGTCCGTCCAACGATCACGACCCCCGGTGGAGTTCCCGGGCGAGACGACAAGACAGACAAACCGGACCTTACCGCCGGTCGGGCCCGAATGGACCAGGGACCGGAATACCGGCCGACGGCCCGATGCCGCGCACGACCTCGCCGGATAGGGATACGGGCCGCTCACCAGGTGTCGAACCCAATTGAGCAAGACCCTTGCCTATAATCGGTGGCGCCGTGCGGGCGGCACACATCACTCGATATCGGCAGAACACGGAAACGAGACGACATGTTCACCAGGGCTCTCCTACATCGGCGCACCGCCCGGGCGCTTGCGCTGACCGTGGCCGCCGGCGGCGCCGCCGCGTTCCCCGCCCCGGCCCCGCCCGCCACCGCGGCACCACCGGAGGTCACCTGCGGATGGAGCCCGCGGATCGGCGCGGACACATTCAACGTCGCCTACCCGGACACCTTCGCCAATTACTGGATGATGTTGGTGCCCGCGGCCCCCGGGACGAGCGTGACCCTGCGCGGTGAGTTCCCGCACGCGCGGTACATGTCGTTCGTCTCGTATTCGTCCGGATCGGCCACGGGCGTACTGACCGATACGGCGATCACTCCAGACCCCGGTTCGGTGAACCCCTTCCCGACCGGCGCCGACCGGCAGCACGAAAGCCGCTCCTACACGATCCGGGTGGTCGTCGGAGACCGGCCGGAGAATCCCGAACCCAATACCCTCTACGCCCGGGCCACCGACGGCGTGATCCCGATGATCTACCGGGTCTACCGGCCCGACGCCGGGCGCGACTCGATGGGCGGAACCGGGCTACCGCGGAGCACGATGCACACAGCCGGCGGCGGTGCCGTCGAACTCGCCGACTGCGCGACGAGCACCAGCGAGTTCGACCCGCACGGCATCTTCCCCAAGGGCCGCTCACGGCCGGGTCGCGGGCAGGCCACACCGCTGCCGCACGTACCGCAATGGGCCGGACGTGTTGGCGGCGGACTGTTCCCCAACCCCGACAACAAGTACCTCGCCACCCTGCTCGATTCCGGTCGTACCGCGGTGGTCCGCGGCCGGCTGCCCGGAACCCCCGACACCTTCCCCGGTGCGGCGCGGATGGCGCCCGGTCAGCTGCGGTACTGGTCGATGTGCAGCGGCGACGGCCCGTCGACCAGCACGCTGAGTTGTCTGGTCGACGATGAGATCCCGGTCGACGAGAACGGTGAGTTCACCATTGTCGTATCCGCTCCCGAACATCGACCGGACCCGAGTTGCGGTATCGCCTGGCTACCCGCGAATTCCGGCGAAACACTGCTGATCATGCGGAACATGCTGCCCGCCGCGGACTTCTCCGCTTCGGTTCAGAGCGCCGACCCGCACGACCCGGAACCGGTACTCGGCCTCTACTATCCGAAGCTCACCTACCGGCCGGACACCGGCGAGACGACCGGGCTCTGCTGACCCGCCCCGTACCGGGGTCACCGGTGGCGGAATCGGTGAGCGACCGGCTCGGCGAGAATCGTCACCATGACCGAGTCCCCCGCCGCGGCGTCGTCGTCGGCCGTGCTGCTGTACCGGCTGACCCGCGCCACCAGTGTCCGACTGGCCACAGCGTTCGCCGCCGCGGGTATGCCCGACCTCCATCCGCGACACGCTCTCCAGTTCTTTCCCCCGCTGCTCGGGGGCGGGCAGCGGGTTTCGGAACTGGCGCCGCGGATCGGGGTCACCAGACAGGCCACCGCACAGGTCGTGGGCACGCTGGAACGTGGCGGCTATCTCGTTCGCGACGCGGACCCCTCCGACCGGCGGGCCAAACTGGTCCGCCTCACCGACCGAGGCCGGGCGGCGTTGGCTGTACTGCGCGACAGCATGGGCGCGGTGGAGCGGGATTGGGCGCGGACCCTCGGGCCCGAGCGCGCGGACGATTTCCGGGAGATGCTGACACTGCTGCTCGGCGAATCCGGTAGCGGCGGATCGGGCCCGGCCACGTGACGGCGCGCTACATGACCATCACAAGGATCACGATGATGATGAGTAGCCCGATCAGCAGTCCGATGGTGACGGCCACGGTCGGGCCGACCTGCCGCGGACCGGGCCGCGGGACGGGCGTCGCGACGGCGGCGGGGCGGGGCGGCTGCGGCTGCGCGCGCCGGGGCAGGGGGCCGGAGCGGGGGCTGCGCAGACCGGCGGCGGAATTGCGGGCCGCCCACGCGGGGATGGTGCCGTCCTCGGTCCGCACCGGGGCGCCGAGGATATTGCTCGCGGCGCCGGGACCGAAAGCAGCGGCGAGGATCTCGTCCCGCGCCTCGGCCATGGTGGGACGGCGCTGCGGGGCCGGTTCCATCATGTGCAGCAGCGCCCGGGTGAGCACGCCGCTGCGACTCGGCGGAATGATCTGCGCCATGGCGGCACGCTCCACGATGGCGCCGGTGTCGTCGTCCATCCCGAACGGCGGCTGCCCTTCGATGGCGGTGTAGAGGGTGGCACCGAGGGAGAACACATCGCTGGCCGCGGTGGGCTGGGCGCCGCGCGCGACCTCCGGCGGCAGATAGGCGGGCGTACCGGTGATCATCCCGTCCGGTTCGTCGGCGGCCTCGGTGATATTGCGGGAGATACCGAAATCGCTCAGCTTCGCCATCCCGACCCCGGGGCCGCGATCGGCGACGAGGATATTGCCCGGTTTGATATCGCGGTGCACGATCCCGACATGGTGCGCGGCGGCCAGCGCGTCGGCGACCTGGGCGCCGATCTGGGCGACCTCGATCACCGGGAGGGCGTTGACCAGGGCGAGCGCGCGGGCCACACTGCGCGAGGGCAGATGCTCCATCACAAGCCAGGGTTCACCGGCCTCGATCACCACGTCGTAGACGGCGATGGCGTGCTCATGGGACAGCTTCGCCGCGACCCGGCCCTCGTGCACGATCTGATCACGGACCCGCCGGGCCTGGGCCTCGTCCATACCGGCGGTGGACAGCACCTGCTTGATGGCGACGTCGCGGTCCAGCAGCCGGTCGCGGGCCTCCCATACGGCCCCCATACCGCCACCGCCCAGCTTGGACTGCAGGCGGTATCGGCCGGCCACCAGATAGTCGGGGCCGACGATGGGACGGGGGCGATCGATCATGGGTGTGAGACTAGCCGAATTCGGTGGTAGCTGGCCGGATTCGGAACCGGAGCGCGCCACACGTGACCTCGTTCACCACCGCGGCCCGCTGCCGTGCGGGAGGTACTTCCGGGGGCGGGTTTCAGCCGATAGGCTGTCGAATGTATGTTCGAACCAGGAGTTAGCTGGATCGGTGCCGGCCACTTCGGTGCGACCGGCCGTTCGTCCGGCGTCCGTCGCGGAAGTGGGTGAAAGTATGACGGCACGGCCACCGAAGGCGAGCGGCGCCCAACTGCGGCAGCTGGCCCGGTTGCGGCGCGCCCGGGCGGCGAGTGGCGGCTGCGTACCCGGCCCCCCGGCCGCGCCACGCGGCGAGAACGGCCGGTCCGCACCGGTGGCGCCGGCGACGGGCCTGCGGCGGGAGATCCTGCCCGTGCCTCCGGCCCTGGCTCCCCTGCTGCCCGAAGGCGGCCTGGTCAAGGGCAGCGTGGTGGCCTACACCGGCGCCGGATCATTGCTGGCCGGATTACTCGCCGCCGTCACCGGACCGGGCGGGCACGCGGCCACCGTCGGGCTGCCCGGGCTCGGCCTGCTCGCCGCCGCGGAGATGGGTGCCCGGCTGGATCGGATCGCGGTGGTCGCCGACGCCGGCCGGGACCCGGCGGAGGTGGCGGCGGTGTTGCTCGACGGTATGGAACTGGTGGTGCTCGGCCTCGGCGGCGCCGCGGTTCCCCCGGCCCGCGCCCGGGTGCTCACCGCGAAAGCCCGCGGAAAGGACGCCACCCTGATCGTCACCGGCGGCTCCTGGCCGGCGCCGGACCTGAACCTGGAAGCGAAGGTATCCGGCTACACCGGGCTCGGGACGGGCAGCGGGCGAATCCGTTCCATCAGCCTCGACGTCGAGATCCGCGCCAAAGGCGGTGTACCGCACCGGGGCCGGTTGGCCGCCCGCCCACTCGCCGGCCGGGTGGAGTGGATCGCGCCGGCCGTCACGGAGGCCGGCGAGGGCCGCGCACCGGAACAGCAGGAGCGGTCGGTTGCCTCCTGACCGGTCCGCGCCGGGCACCGCCCGCGGCGGTCCCCGGGTCATGGCGGTGTGGTGCCCGGACTGGCCGGCGGTCGCGGCGGCGGCGAGCGCTGGGTTGCCGCCGGAACAACCGGTGGCCGTACTCCACGCGAACCGGGTGGTCACCTGCTCGGCCGCCGCCCGCGAGGCGGGGGTGCGCCGCGGTATGCGCAAACGCGAAGCCCAGGGCCGCTGCCCGGAACTCGTGGTGACGCAACAGGACCCGGATCGCGATGCCCGGCTGTTCGAACCGGTCGCCGCGACCGTGGACACCCTCGCCTCCGGCGTGGAAGTGCTGCGCCCCGGCCTACTGGCCCTGTCCGCCCGCGGTGTCATCCGCTACTTCGGTTCCGCCGAGGCCGCGACCCGCCGGGTACTCACCACGCTGGCCACCGCCGGAGTGGAGGCGCGGGTGGGTATCGCCGACGAACTGCCCACCGCAATCGTCGCCGCCCGGCACGGGACCATCGTGGCCCCGGGGGGCGACGCCCGGTTCCTGGCCCCGCTGCCGATCGCGGAGCTGGCGGCCGAACCGGGCCCGGCGGCCGCGGAACGGGCCGCGCTCATAGATCTGCTGCACCGGCTGGGTCTGCGCCGGATCGGGGATTTCGCCGAGCTGACACCGGCCCAGGTGACCTCCCGGTTCGGCACGGACGCGATCCTCGCGCACCGCGCCGCCCGCGCCCTACCGGAACGGCCGCCGGCACCGCGCCGGCCCGCACCGGATCTGGAGGTCCGGCTTCCCTGCGATCCACCCATCGACCGGGTCGACCGGGCCGCGTTCGCCGGCCGGCTGCTGGCCACCCGCCTCACCGCGGCGCTGTCGGCCGCCGCACTGGCCTGCACCCGGCTCGAGATCCGCGCCGAAACCGAGACGGGCGAGAACCTGTCCCGGGTCTGGCGCTGCGCCGAACCGCTGACCGCCGACGGCGTCGCCGACCGGGTGCGCTGGCAGCTGGACGGCTGGCTGACCCGGCCCCCGGACGGCCGTCCCACCGGTCCGATCACCCTGTTGCACCTGGTGCCGGTGGAGGTGGTGCCGGCCGGCGCCCTGCAACTGGGGCTGTGGGGCGATACCGGATCGGGCGACGAACGCGCGCTGCGCGCCCTGGTGCGCGTCCAGGGCCTGCTCGGTGGCGACGCGGTGCAGGTGGGTGTACTCAGCGGCGGGCGCGGCCCGGCCGAACGCGTCACCATGGTCGCGTTCGGTGACGAACGCGCCCCGCATACCGATCCGGCACCGCCATGGCCGGGCCGTATCCCCGAACCCGCCCCCGCCGTGATCATGCTCGACCGTCCGCCGGTCACCCTGGAATCCGCCGACGGCGCACCGGTGCGGATCACCGAGCGCGGCGCTTTCAGCGGACCACCGGCGCGGCTGCGTTGGGGACGATCCAGTTGGCGGCTCACCGCCTGGGCCGGCCCCTGGCTGCTGGACGAACTGTGGTGGTCGCCCGGATCGGCACCCAGCGCCCGCGCGCAAGTCGAACTACCCGGTCCGCACAGTCTGCTGCTGTTCGCCGAGAACGACCGGTGGTATGTGGAAGGGCTCTACGATTGACTTCCTCCCGGCCCTGGAGGACGAGGCATCCACGCTACGGAGATTCGGGGACCGCCGCGCTCAGTACCCGTTGCAGGCGTCGAACGCCGCATCCTTGTCCGCGTTGAACGTATCGATCTGCCCGTTCACCTCGTCCACCGAGGCATTGCGTTCCAGCAGGTCGGCCAATGATTTCAGATTGTCGCGGTAGGTGCGCATCGGCGTGGAGACATCGTTGGGCACATCGGGGTTCAGGTTCTGATCGATCTTGTTGGCGGTATCGCGCAATGCGGTGATCGCGGCCTGCTTCTTGGGCTCCAGATCGGGTGCCTTGGCGTCACTGGCGTCGATATAGGCGTTGAACGCGTCGACCGCAGGATTGTTGTTGTCGCGCAGTGCCTCGCACACCTCGGTGGCGGCGGCCGCCGCAGCAGCGGCGCGCGACGAGGAGGCCGCGGCCGACGACGATTTGACCTCGGAGGTGTACAACTGCAATTCGGACTGGTTCACCTGGGCGGTACCGGTCACGGTGTTCGAGCAGGCAGCGATGAAACCACCCGCGATGAGCGCGGTCACAGCGGTGGCGAGACCGGCTCGTTCGAGTCGTCGCATAGGTGTTGAACTCCCCTCGGATGCCCACGACCCCGTATTTTCGCCCCGGCGCGCCGGACATCTGAGCCGCCGGTGCTGTCAACCGTACTGCGTCGGGTCGTATTTCGACCGCCCAGCCTCGTCATTGATCACCAACCGACGCCCGGGCGCGTCACACGCTACCCGGTGGCAATATCGATGACCAGGCGATTCGGCATGGTGGCGGCGGACACCGTGAAACCCGGCCGGTCGCCGGCAACCCCGACGAACGATTGCGTGACCCCTTCGAAAACCGTGGTCCGGTACACCCCGGTGATCCCCGGAACCGCCGGATCGGTGGCCGGGTCGGGACCGGAGTAGGGCGTCACCCGGCTGTCGAAGGGATAGGCCGATCCGGTGATCCGCACCTCGAGCACCGATTCGCCCGCCACCTCCAGTTCCCGGCCGCTGCCGTCCTGGATCGCCCGGCCGGTGTACCACACACTCCAACCCGGAGTCCCCTCCCCGCCGAGGTCGTATTCCACCCGATCGAACCCCGCATGCCTGCTCAGCCGGATATCGGTCACGGTCAGTGCGGCCCCCGGCGAGGCCTCGGCCTGTTTGGGGACCGTGTCGTCGGGCGCGGGCACCGGCTCACCCGGCACCGGCGCGGGTGGCGCCGGCAGCCCGGGGGTGTCCACCTCCGAGCTCGGCACCGCCGGTACCAGCTCCGGAGAGCTAACCGGTGGTGTGGACCCGGAATGGGCACATCCCGCGAGAAGAGCCAGCATTGCCACCACTACCAGAACACGCCCGGTACGCATGCGGCCGATGCTAACCGGCGTAGCCGCTGTCCTGCGGGAACATGCCCTTTTCCGGTGTGCCATGGCCGGCGGGCGCCCCGGCCGGGCCGCGGGGGGCACGCCGGCCATCGACGGGGCGGCCGGCGGGCCGCGGCAACGATCTAGCACACTTGACCTGTGCGAGATGTGGAGGACCTACTGGAACGGTTGCGCCGCTATCCGGATGTGGAGGCCGCCAACCTGTACGCCGTCGATGCCGCCGACCGACTGATTCTCGACGTGGCCGCGGAAGCGCTCACCGAAGCCGCCGCCGCCCGGGAAACGGTCGCGGTGATCGGTGACGGTTACGGCGCCCTCACCCTCGGCGCCGCCGCCGCCCACGACCTGCACGGAATCCGGGTCCACCAGGACCTGCTCACCGGCGAACTCGCCCTCGCCGGCAACGCGCGGACCCTCGGTCTCGCCGACCGCTACACCTCCCATCCGCTGGACGAGAGCCTGCTCCGCGGTGCGACCGTCGTCCTCCTACGGCTACCGCGCGTCCTGGCCGGGCTGGCCGAAATCGCCGAGGCCATAGCCCGTTACGCCCATCCCGCGGTCCGCGTCTTCGCCGGCGGCCGCGACAAATACCTGACCAAGGCCATGAACGAGATACTGGCCGAATCGTTTTCCGAAGTGCGGGCCAGCCGCGGCCGGCAGAAATCGCGCACCCTGCTGGTCCGCGGCCCGAAACCGGTGGGCACGCCCCGTTTCCCGGTGCACGAGCACATCGGCGAGATCGGCATCGACGTCGTCGCGCACGGCGCCGCATTCTCCGGTGCCCGCCTCGATATCGGCACCCGGTTCCTGCTCGAACATCTACGCGCGATGAAACCCGACGCCCGCGACGCCGTCGACCTCGGCTGCGGTACCGGAATACTGGCCGTGGCACTGGCCAGGTCGCGGCCCGGGCTCGCGGTGGTCGGCACCGACCAGTCCGCCGCCGCCGTGGCCTCGGCCGCCGCCACCGCCGCCGCCAACCAGCTCACCGACCGGGTCCGGGTGGTCCGCGACGACGCCATGTCCGGTGCCCCCGACAACAGCGCCGACCTGGTCGTATGCAATCCGCCGTTCCATGTCGGCGCCGCCGTGCACACCGGATCGGCCATCAAGATGTTCGCCCAGACCGGCCGGGTACTGCGCCCCGGCGGCGAGCTGTGGACGGTCTACAACAACCACCTCAACCATCGCACGGTGGTCGAACGCATGGTGGGACGTACCGAAGTGATGGGCCGCAACCGGAAATTCACCGTCACCCGCTCGGTACGCGGTCTGCACGACCCCACCCGCCCCTGACGCCGCCGCTCAGTCGATACGCCGCCGATGCGCCCACCGGGTGAGCGCGTTCCGATTGGACTGCTGCGTTTTACGCAGCACGTTCGACGCGTGGGTCTCCACCGTCTTCACCGAGATGAACAACTTCTCGGCGATCTCCCGATAGGTGTAACCGCGCGCCAGCAGACGCAACACCTCCAGCTCACGCGGGGTCAGCGAATCCAGCTCCGGGTCCAGCGGCGGCTCGGGCACCGGAGACTTCCCCGTGAACGAATCCAGGACGAAACCGGCCAGCCGCGGACTGAACACCGCATCACCGCCGGCCACCCGGCGAATCCCGTCGGCCAGTTCGGCACCGGAAATCGTCTTGGTCACATAACCGCGGGCACCGGCCCGGATCACCGCGATCACATCCTCGGCCGCATCGGACACACTCAACGCCAGACACACCGGACCGCTGTCGATACCGTGCAACACCGCCACCCCGCCCCCCTCCGGCATATGCACGTCCAGCAGCACCACATCGGGTTTCGCGGTGTTGATCCCCGCCACCGCCTCGGCCACCCCGCCGGCCTCCCCGACCACCTCCATATCCGTCTCCCGGCTCAACTCGGCCCGCACTCCGGAACGGAAAACGGCGTGATCATCCACCAGAAAAACCCGCACGCCCACCCTCTCTGTGTTTATCGGCGGCGCCTTCGGCGCCGCGGGGTCGAGGCCCCCTCGGTCCCGCCGTTCAGCGCCCGAGACTCGCGCCTGCGGC